>JAQBOZ010000006.1 GCA_028287785.1 Chlorobiota bacterium | reverse complement strand
GGAGGGTGTGGCGAGGGAGCGTGGTTGACGGCACGCACGAGGTGAGGTTGACGGGGAAGGATCTGAGTTCGGGGTTGTACATCTGCGAGGTACGTCGTGGTGGGAGTCGCCAGCGTATCGCCTTCCTTCTGACGCAGTAGCGGAACGAAACACGAAATCATTATTTCTCAATCAGCATATATATCACGATGAATCTGAACATGACACGAAGATTGCTGGGATCGCTGGTGCTGGCGGGTGCCGGGATGATCGCGGGAGTGGCTGTGCTTCGGGCGCAACCGCAGGCGGACGTTCCGATGCGGCATAGCCTGATGCAGTTCGGCGTGTGCGGCTATGGGATCATCAACGCACCGACGGCATCATTCACTCAGCTCCCCGGGGTTGACAACTGCCTGGGGATGGTGACAAAATCCTCCTCGTTCGAAGGAGGATCGGGCGGAGGATACGGCGTGGGGGCGGTGGTCGGGCTGAGGCCGGGAAGCGGAGGCAGCTTTACGAGCCATCTGGGCGGGGCGGTCAAGCTGGCCTTTTCCTCATCGAACACGAAGTTCGAGGCGGACGAGGAGATCGGCCAGGTGAGCGACGCGAAGGGGACCATCGTGCCGGCGATCTCCCGCTATACCGTCGAGGCGAAGGTGACGCAGGTAAGCCTGGACCCCACCATAAGCTACTGGATAGGGCCGAAGCTCCCCCTCCTCTTCTCGGTTGGGGCGCATCTGGGCTACGTGCTGGGGGGAACCTACAGCCAGGGGGAGAAGCTCGTCTCCCCGCAGGGGCTCACCTACAAGACCGAGGGGACAACGGAGCGAAATCAGAACTCCGGGGATCTTCAGCAGGTGAGCAAGATCGGCGGGGGAATCCTTGTCGGCCTGGGATATGATCTTCAGGTGACGCCGAAGCTCTCGATCCGGCCCGAGGTGGAGGGGCTTCTTTCGCTGAGCGCGCCGGTTTCCGGCATCGACTGGAAATCGCACGAGCTGCACCTGGGGGTATCATTCATGTTCACCCCTCCGTCCGAGGGGCCCTCTCCGCTGCGTGAAGAGTGACGGGTGATGGCGATGGAGGAAACAACAAGCGTCGACCGGGCTGGTCCCGGCCGACGCTTTGATCTTACGGTTATCCGATCGTGCTGATCTAGCTGATGACCAGCGGCGAGCGCTCGATCAGGGCTCCCCTGGAATTCTGGATCTTATCCTGAATCGCCATCAATCCCTTGATCAGGTTCTCCGGGCGTGGCGGGCATCCGGCGACGAAGACATCGACGGGGACGAACTGATCGATCCCCTGCACCACCGAATAGGAGCGGAACATCCCACCCGAGCTGGCGCAGGCTCCCATCGAGAGAACCCATTTCGGATCGGGCATCTGATCGTAGATCTTGCGGACCACCCACGACATCTTATATGTCACCGTGCCGGCGACGATAAGGAGATCGGACTGGCGTGGGGAGAAGCTGAAGCGCTCGGAGCCGAACCGCGCCACATCGAACCGGGGGCCGGCGAAGGCCATCATCTCGATCGCGCAGCAACTGATGCCGAGCGGCATCGGCCATACGGAATTCTTTCGTGCCCAATTTATGGCTGCCCCGACGGTGGTGGTCAGAAAACCATCCCGTTCGAGCTGATCTGTCAGTCCCATTTCAGAGCCCCCTTTTTCACGATGTAGATATACCCCACAAAGAGCGTCACCATGAAGAGCAGCATCGCCATCAGCCCGAACTGTCCGGTCTGGCGGAAGGTGACCGCCCAGGGATACATGAAGACAACTTCGATATCGAACAGGATGAAGAGCATCGCCACCAGATAGAACTTCACCGAGAATCGATCGCGCGCCGTGGAGACCGGCGGCATGCCGGACTCGTAGGTGGAGAGCTTCTCCTGCGTCATGCGGTGCGGTCCAAGCCATTCGTGGGCTTTTACCGATACGAGCCCAAAGCCGAGGCCCGCCGCGATCATCGCTATTACGGGGAGGTATTCTTCTATCATCCTGATCGAATATTTCAGATACGTATGACGTGCATGCTGCCGGCAGCGTGCAAACTTACGAAAGGAGGAGCTATGGAACGGCGGGAATTTCGCCCGTTCCGGGGAGTGAATCGGTAACGATAGGTTTGCGGAGGCGGTGGCTGCCGCACCGGGGAATCCAGGGGACCATCAGAATCGAATGTTCAGGCCGATGCTCCGGCCGCCGGGGTCCAGGTAAATGTGCGATGAGATATCGTCATCCACGTTGAAATCGAAGAGATGGGCCCCGACATACGCATCGATCATCCCGAGCGCCTCCACGCCGAGGAAGTAGGCGAAGTTCGCGTCGCGATTATCTCTGTAGCTCTCCCGCTGGAATTTCAGCGCCGGATACAGCGTGGAGCTCTGCCCGGCCTGATCCGCCTCGTTCGCCTTGGCGACGAAGAGGGAATTGTAGCGGATAGCCTGGAAGAGAAAATAGCCGGCGGAAACGGCGAAGAGGGGAACCTTCCAGTACTGCTGGTTGTAGTACTGTCCGCCGCCGGGGACGATCGACAGGAGCACCGCCGTGGTCGGACTCCTGGTCATCACGTAGCCGGACGGGCGCGGCGCGGCGACCTTCTTCGCGGTATCGACCGGCGCGGGGGGACGGGCGGACGTGTCCGTCTGGGCACGGCAGATGAGCGTGGCCGCCGGCAGAAGGAGGAGCGCCAGGAGGTATGCCGGTCCCTGTTTCATTCGGCGATCGCGATAGCCTCGATCTCCACGCGCGCGTCCTTCGGAAGCCTGGAGACCTGCACGGTGGATCGCGCCGGGGAGTTGTTCCCGAAATACTCCGCGTACACGGCGTTGACCGCCCCGAAATCCTCCATGTCCAGAAGGAATATCGTTGTCTTGACCACCGTTGCCAGCGATGCGCCGCCTGCTTCCAGGATAGCCTGAAGGTTGAGGATGGCCTGCCGGGCCTGATCCCCCACGTCGCCATCGACCAGCGCGCCATTCTTCAGCGGGATCTGCCCGGCGGTGAAGAGAAACCCGCCCGCGCGGACAGCCTGCGAATATGGCCCGATGGGAAGCGGTGCCGACTCCGTGAAGATGATCTCCGATGCCATGGATTCCAGATGAAAATGTCGGAAAAGAATATCGTTCCGTCGCCCCGGGCGTACGGAAACGATCAACATAGCGAAGTGGCGCCGAGCCGCCAACTCGCCTCCCGCAACATTTTTCAACGAGCGGTTATTTGCCATTTGGGGCGATGGAATGTAACTTTGCCGTCCTTCCTTGGACGGGGGCCCGTAGCTCAGTTTGGGAGAGCGCTAGAATCGCACTCTAGAGGTCGTCGGTTCGATCCCGATCGGGTCCACTTTTTTCTTGCCCTCATGGGAGTGATTGTTGTAAGTTTGTTGTCCCTTTCGGCGGAAAATGCCCTGTGGTGTAATTGGCAACACGTCTGATTCTGGATCAGAAGAGTCCAGGTTCGAGCCCTGGCGGGGCAGCATTTGAAAGATCTGATAACGCTTTGCAATGCCGGGTCTCCGGTATTTCGGCATGCCGCGTTCGTCTAGCGGTTAGGACGCCGCCCTCTCACGGCGGTAGCACGAGTTCGATTCTCGTACGCGGTACTTCAAGGCCCGACTATTCTCCATAGTCGGGCCTTTTCGTTTCTCCCCCTCTGCCATTTCCCATGTAAAAGCCTGGGGCAATCTTTTTACCCCCTCCTCGGGCGTTCCCCGGCATGATAACGGTTCATGATAATCCTCAAGTCCTCGGAACTTCACGACATTTCCTTTTGTAGCGATCCCGAAATTAGGCATGGTTTGTGTCGTGAGGAACTAAGAGTATTTGAAGCAATCAAGCTAGTTCCCGAGGATTTTATGTTATGGCAAATTGACAGACGTATGCAAAGCGAAAGCGAGATGACCGGGAAGGGTGCTCGACGGTACCGTATTATGGTTGTCGAGGACAATGCTGCCATCGCCAAGGCGATGCAGTTCGCGTTGCAGCGTGCGGGCTATGAGACGAAGTGGTGTGAGGATGAATCGGTCTACGATGAGATCAAGGCCTGGAAGCCTGATCTTATCCTGATGGATCTTCGCATGCCACGGGTTGATGGCGGAACCCTTACCGCGACCATCAAGGCGAACCCCGAAACCCAGGGCATCCCGGTGATTATCGTTACCGCGGATCAGGTGACGAGGGAACGGTTCGAAAAGACGCATGCCAACGATCTGGTGAACAAACCGTTCAGGGTTCCTCAACTCCTTGAGCGGATTGGGTACTGGCTCCAGCAGCGGGATCGAGGCGTTGGCCTTGCCAATGCCTGAGCGCGACTGCGCGGCTGCGATGGTGGACTCATCCCAGACTTCGGTATCCGCCGGAGTGGTGCCCCATTGCATGCGTTGCAAATGATGTCTCACTATCGCTCGTTACCACTCGATGCTCCCCAGAATAATCTGGTGAACATTCCGTAGCGTCTCCTGGGGTGGAAGCGCTCGATCGTTGAAATCGAGGTGGGTGATCGCGCATTCGTAGATGTGCGCGCCGGTATTGAACATGGCGACGCGCGTCAGCGTCTTCATCGAGTCCGTGGTGTAGGTATATGCCCCGAACCGCCGCTTGCCTATTGCAAATTCCTCCACATCGCCGGTCATGACCGCCCGGCCGTTGCTCCGCTTTAACCGTCGCTGAAAGCTCGCCTCGGCCAGCCCTTTCAATCCGTCGCGGGAGAAAAGGCCGCGCGCCGCGTTGTCCAGGGTCACTTCCGTGAAGATCAGCGAGAGCGTGTAGTCCGGGTTGCACACCATCGAGAAGACCTGCGGCGCCTCCAGCTTCTCCGCGTCCACCGTCACCCAGTCCTGCGGCACCCGTGCCGACATATCTCCGCTCGGCGAATGGATCTGATCCGACGACAGCGTTACCGGCGGTCGGCCGGTGGCGATATCGTTTGTCTGCCTGGCCTGCCTTGCTCCGGTGCAGCCAATCCACCATACAACGGGGATCAGCGCGAGAAGCCGGAGTGAATCTCTCCTCCACGAACGGTTCATTGCGATTGTCAAAGGGAATGAGTCTGTTGATTGCCAGGATAGTTCGGGCCGGCCTCCGCCGATGAAACGACTGCTTTGCCCTGTTCCGTTGGTACGAGACGGCGCGGGATTCTGGAAAGTTAGCGTCCCCAGGGATATGGTCGGAGATCGTCTTCCGATCCTGAGCGTACGCTCAGGCCGCCGGGGATATCTAGTGCGAGCCCGTCGCCGGGAGCTTTTCGCCGGCGCGGATGGGCGCGCGAAGGATGTTCTCGGCCGGAACGATGGGACAGGTATAGGCGCTGTTGTAGGCACAGTACGGGTTGTAGGCCCCGTTGAAGTCGAGCACATAATGGCCGTCGCCTGTTTCCTCCAGATCAATATAGCGCCCCACTTCATAGGTCTCCGATCCGTTGGTGGCATCCTTGAAGGGGACGAAGAGCGAGGTGGGATGCTCATCGGAGACGAACGCGGTAAGCGTGCACGGCGTGCCATCGATGCTGAAGGAGAACCTGCCATAGCGATGGAACGTCCTGACATCTCCCCTGGTCGCCGGCATCTTGACCGGCTCCGGCGGCGTGATCTTCTCGATCGCCAGATTGAAGACCATCGCTCGCGAGGGAGGATAGTAGCGAAGTCCGGGGAACGTTCCCCGCTCCGCCTCGGGAATCGGCGAGCCCTCCATAGTCCGGAGCGCCGTGTCCTTCTGCTGGCGCGATACGATGATCGCGACGGAATCGAAGGCGGCCGGGGGAGCCTTTTCGGTGTTCCGGGGGATGGTGTCCGTATGTCCGGGGAGGGTCGCGGTGTTCCCTTTGCCGTTCCCGCAGCCGGGGGAAACCAGGAGAGCGATTGCCAGAAATCCGGTGCTGAAAACTTTTCCGCTGATAACGGCAGGTGAGCGCATAAATCGACCGGGATAATCGTCTGTACGAACGAAGCGGTTCTCATCGGCAGAGGTCATTGCGGGATGCCGCTTCGGGAGAAGCAACTTACGAAATCCGGCCTACCCGTGAGCCTCTCCGCCGCCGATTGCGCCGGTCATCCGGTAACATGAACGGATTGCTTGTTTTTAAGCCTTTTTCGCACTCTCCGCCCGCCGGATGGATCGAAATGAACCCCGATCTCCAGGGGGAAATAGTCCTTGCATGGAGGGAGGGGCGGGTGTAATATAGATGTGTAACTCAGCCGCCCGAGCTGCGCCCATTATGCACCGGGCCGGCCTTCGACAACCCGAATAGAGGAACGTTCCCTGATGGATACGTATAATTTTGGTGACGACGACCTCTCTGAGGGACTTAACCCCGAGGACCGAAACGATATGATCCGCCGGTTTCGTCAGCGCCTCAACGGCGATGCCGGCGATGATGATATATCAATACCGAATGTGGAAGTGCTGGAGGAGCTGGTCGAGGAGTGTATCGAGGAGGAGTCCTTCGATGAGGCGTTGCGACTCTGTGAACACTGGATCCGTTTCGCCCCATACAGCCATGCCGTGTGGCTCCGCAAGGGAATTGTCCTGACGAATCTCGGCCGTCCCGAGGAGGCTCTGGCCTGCTACGATCGCGCCGATGCGCTCCATCCGTCCGATATCGATACGCTGATCAACCGTGGCGTCGCGCTCGATTCGCTCGGGCTTGGCGAACAGGCGATCGAGTGCTTCCAGAGGGCCCTGGCGCGTGAGCCGGAGAACGAGGAGGCGCTGTTCAATCAGGCGATTGCCCTGGAACGCACCGAGCAGTACGAGCCGGCCGTGGCGCTCTTCCGGTCCCTTACCGGAAGCGAGATGTTCGGCAAGGAATGCTGGTACGAGCTGGGCTATTGCTACGATTATCTCGATCGGCTGGATGATTCGCTTCATGCGTATGAGCGATATCTGGATGAGGACCCGTATAACTTCAACGCGTGGTACAACCGGGGAATCGTCCTGGGCCGGAAGGGGCATTTCCAGAAGGCGATCGAGAGCTACGATATGGCCCTGGCGATTCATGAGGAGTTCCCCGCCGCCTGGTATAACAAGGGGAACAGCCTTGCCAACCTTGCCCGGCTCCCCGAGGCGATCGTCTGCTATCGGGAGACCCTCCGATTCGAGCCGGAGGATTCCTCCGCCTGGTTCAACCTGGGAAATGCCTGTGAGGAGATGGGGGAGTTCACCGAGGCCATCGAGTGCTTTACCAGGGTCCTCCAGTTCAACCCCGAGAACTACGAGGCCTATTTCGGTCGCGGGAGCTGCTACGATGCTCTGGAGCAGTTCGAGCAGGCCGTCCAGGATTACGACGCGGCGCTGGCAATCAGCCCGATGGACCCCGATCTCTGGTTCGCCAGGGCGGATGCCCTCTATAATCTGGGACAGGTGGCCGATGCCATCAATTGCTACCGGCGCGCCACGGAGATCGATCCCTCCGATGTGGAATGCTGGTACGAATACGCGGAGACGCTCTATGAAGATGGACGGTTCGATGACTCGCTGACCGCGTTCGACAACGTGATCCGCCTGGAGCCGGAGTGGAGCGAATCCCATTACGGCCGGGCCAAGTCGCTCCTGGCGATGAAACGCTACGCGGAGCTGGCCTCTTCCCTTCAGAACGCCATCCGTCTCGATCCCGGCATTCGCGACGAGTTCGTGGTGGAGTTCCCGGAGGTTGCCGAGTTGAGCGAGGTGCGCCAGGTGCTTCTGGAAGCCAAAAGCTGATACGACGATGTTCGATGATTCCCATCCCGTGCCGGGTTCCCGCACGGGATTTTTTTTGCCGTGACCGCGCACCCCGCTATCTTTCCCCGCGCCCGGCCCGCTCCGCACACGATATCCCGATCCGCATTGTCAACGGCAATTCATAATCCTCCTCGCCCTCGTTCCGACGAACAGCTTCCGGCGATCGCCATCGGAATTCTGAGCTTCAATCGCCGCGATGAGGTGATGACGACGCTCGAACTCCTCCGCGCGATCGATTATCCGCGCTCCAGGGTCAGCCTGATCGTGATCGATAACGCCAGCATCGATGGCACCGCGAAGGCTGTCCGCGATCGGTATGGCGATGAAGTGGAGGTGATGGCGCTTCAGGAAAATCTCGGTGCCGTTGCCCGCAACCGCGTGATGCTCACCCGGCCGGAGCCGTATATCTTTTCGTTCGATGAGGACTGCGCGCCGGGAACTCCCGGCATCATCCGCGCGGTGATTGAGTTCCTGGAGAGCAATTCCTACTTCGGCGCCGTCTGCTTCAGAAGCGTCAACCTCTACTCCGGCATCACGGAGTTCGGCAACATGGGGACCGGATCGCGGAGAAGGCTGGCCGGTGGGGGATATGAGGGGATGTTTGTGGTCGGCGCCGGGATGTGCTTTCGTCGCGAGGCAATCCAGCGCACTGCCGGATACGACGAGACGATGTTCTGGGGGGCGGAGGAGCATGGCCTGGCGATGGAGCTTCTCTATCACGATATCCCGGTGGCTCTCGATCCCCGATTCTTCCTGATCCATCGGCATGCCGCGCGCGCCGTGACCCCGGCGTGGGCAATCGAGGTGGACACCCGGAACAACATCTGGATCGCGTTCAAGTACTTTCCCATTCCTCTCGCCCTCCTGGTTGCCACGCTCCAGACCGCAAAGCGGCTGGCGACGGCGGTCGTCAAGGGGAAGCCGGGGGGGGCTGGGGGGGTCCTCCGCGGAGCGCGAGCTGGCATGGCCGGGCTGGGGGATATCATCCTCCGTCGGCGTCCCGTGAGCGTGGCGCAGCTTGCCCGGCATAACCGCTGGTTCTTTCAGATGTTCTATTCTCTCCGCTCCTGAGCTGCGGCGGACAGGCCCAGGTTATCAGAATATAAACGAGGTGGTGCATGCCGAATGTCTCGACAATTCGCATTATTGGAGCGGAGATCTACGCCCGTCACGGCGTTGGGGCGGAGGAGAGGGCGATCGGCGGCCGGTACAGCTTCGATATCGAAATCGACGCCGATATCACGAAAGCCGCGATGACCGACCATGTGGAGGATACCATCAATTATCAGGATGCGTACGAGCTTGCCCGCGATATCCTCACCGGCACCAATCGGAGGCTGCTGGAAGCCCTGGTCGCGGAGATCTCCCGCGCGCTGATGGACCGTTTCCCAATTGCCCTGGCCGTTACCGTCCGCCTCCGCAAACTCTCCGTGCCGATCGACGGCGTTATCCGGGCGGTGGAGGTGGAGACGCGCCTGCAGAGGGAGGCCGTCGAAGCATGAAATGCCCCCCGAGCGCGCCGCGATGGAGCGTCCCGCCCCCTCCCGCATCCTCTTTATCATGAAAGCATATGGCAGCCGAATCCCGTGAGGGACATCTCGCCCATCTCTCACTGGGAGCCAACATCGGCGATCGCGCCGCCACGCTGGCGCGTGCTCTGGAGATGATCGCGGCCACGCCCGGCATCGAGCTGCTCGCGGCCTCATCGATGTATGCCACCGAGCCGGTGGGGTATCGCGATCAGCCGGAGTTTCTCAACTGTGCCGCCTCCGTCCGCAGCCATGTGGGGCCGCGCGAACTGCTCGGCCTGCTGCGCGCGATCGAGATGTCGCTTGGGCGGATTGCCCGTCCCAGGTGGCACGAGCGGGAGATCGACATCGATATCATTCTCTTCGATGATCTTGTCATCTCCTCGGACCTCCTCACCATTCCACACCCGGAGATGGGGCGTCGCGCGTTTGTCCTGCTGCCGCTGGCGGAGATCGCCCCCGATGCGGTTCATCCCGTGCTTGGCCGTACCGTGCGCCAACTGCTCGATCTCCTCCCCGATACCGCCGGAATCCGGATGGCCGGCAACGCGGAAGACCGACCATATCTGTAATCCATGATCAACCAGCCGAATCATATCGCCCCGGCGGCACGCCCGCGATATATCGCGATCGAGGGGGTCATCGGCGCCGGAAAGACCACGATTGCAACGCTTCTGGCGGAGCGGCTTCGCGGTCGTCTGGTGCTGGAGCGGTTCGAGGACAATCCCTTCCTTCCCGATTTCTACCGCGATCCGAAACGGTTCGCGTTCCAGACCCAGATCTTCTTTCTGCTGAGCAGATATCGCCAGCAGCAGGAATTCCACCAGCTCGACCTGTTCTACGACCATGTGGTGAGCGATTACATCTTCGACAAGGACAGGATTTTCGCATCGCTCACGTTGAACGAGCATGAGCTTACGCTGTATGATGCCGTGGTGTCGGCGCTGGAGGGGAGGGTGCAGAAGCCGGATCTGATCGTGTATCTCCAGTGCAGCCTGAACCGTCTGATCAACAACATTCACCGGCGCGGCCGCGCGATGGAGGAATCGATCACCGTGGGCTATCTCCGCGATCTTTCGGAGGCGTACACCAAGTATTTCTTTCACTACACGTCATCTCCCATCCTGATCGTCAACACCGCCGGGATGGATTTCGTGAATAATCAGGAGAGCTTCGACGAGCTGGTTGAGGAGATCACCCGTCCGTCGGATGCGCGACTCCGATTCTTCCATGTCGCCTGAACGTATATTGTGTCCCATTCCCGTCGCGGAAACGCCGCAGGAATCCATCCGATGTCGCTCCATCCAGATCGCATCCGCCCATGTTCCGTCTTTTTGCAGTGGTGTTCGCCGTCTTTCTTCTCTACTGGGCCCTCAAGGGGGCCTGGCGGCGGCTGTTCGCGCCTCCCAGACAACGTCGCGATCGACGATTCGACGGGAAGGGGCCCGCCAGGCCGGTGGTCGAGAAACGGGAAAATTCCGGCATCGACTACTCCAAGGTGAAGGATGCCAGCTATCGTGATCTGAAGGATTGAGTCCCTCCCCGGCCCTTTCCCGGATGACGGAAAACTGGACCTTCGTTTGTACCGTTTCCGTACTGAGATCTTAACACGCCGGTTGCGATACCCCAGCGTATCTTCCTGGTCAATGTATCCCTAACAGATTCCCTGTACGCCATGACGGAGCAACCGGAAACACTGGCCGCGATCGATGTCGGCACCAACAGCTTTCACCTTGTGATCGTCCGCCTGCTCGGCGACAGGAAGTTCTCGGTGATTGCCAAGGAGAAGATGACCGTCCGTCTTGGAGAGAGCCCATCGCAGATCAAGCATCTGGGGGAGGAGGCGATGGAGCGGGGAATCGAGGCGATGAAGCTCTTCGCGCTGGTTGCGGCCAGAACCGCCTCGCCGGTGCGCGCCGTTGCCACGAGCGCCGTCCGCGAGGCCGCCAATCGCGATGAGTTTATCCGGAAAGTGCTGGATCGGACCGGTATCGAGATTGAAGTGGTTTCCGGGTTCGAGGAGGCCAGGCTGATCTATCTGGGCATCCTTCAGGCCCTTCCGGTCTATAACGATCGGATCGCGCTGTTCGATATCGGTGGCGGAAGCACGGAGTTTCTGATCGGTGAGGAGGGGGGGATACGCTACGCGAACAGCTTCAAGATCGGCGCGATACGGATGACGCAGCGGTTTTTCCCCGACGAAAAAGTCTCCGCCGAGCAGGTTGAACGATGCAGGCTGTTTCTGCGGGGGGAGATCTATCACGTGGCCGAGGTTATCCGTCGCGCCTTCCCCCGGCATGTGGTGGCCTCAAGCGGCACCGCGCAGACGGTGGCGGCGATGGCGCTTACCGCCCGCGGGGGCTCGGTCCCGGAATCGCTGAACGGGGTCACGATCACGCGCCGCGAGGTTTCCGATATCACCCAGCGGATCATCAAGGCCAGGACGTTCGCGGAACGCGCCGCCATCCCCGGAGTCGATCCCCGTCGCGCCGATATCCTGGCCGCCGGCGCGGTGACGATGGAGACGATCATGGAGGAGTGCGGCTTCAGGGAGCTGACGATCAGCACCTATGCGTTGCGGGAGGGGATCATCCTGGACACGATCACCAAGCATGAGGGGGAGCACAACGGGCTGGCGCATCTCTCCGATCTCCGCTACGAGAGCGTGATGAAGATCGGGCGGATGTACAACTTCGACGAGGCTCACGGCCGGCATGTGGCCGATCTTGCCCTTTCGATCTACGATGCCCTCCAGCCGCTGCATGCGATGGATGTGGAATCGCGCGAGCATCTGGAGGCGGCGGCGCTCCTTCACGATATCGGCTATTATATCTCCCACGCATCGCATCACAAGCATTCCCACTATCTGATTCAGAACAGCGAAACGCTCGGCTTCACGATCGATGAGATCTCCGTGATCGCCAACGTGGCCCGCTATCATCGGAAATCCCATCCCAAGGGACGGCATCCGGCGTTCGCGCAGCTCCGCGCCGCGGATCAGCAGCGGGTGCGCTATCTCTCCGCCATCCTCCGCGTCGCCGATGGGCTGGACCGCACGCATAAGGGCTCTATCGCATCAGTGGAGACGGCGTTCGACGACCGGAATATCACCTTCAAGGTGACTTCCCCCGCCGGGGTCTCCCCCACGTTCGAGCTCTGGAGCGCGAACAGAAAGAAGGATCTCATGGAGGAAATCTTCAAGCGGCAGGTGCGCGTGGGGAGCCTGGAGGAAGTGCCGGCCGATGGGATATCCGCCTGAGACCATGCCGGCCGGCAGCTCCACCACCATGCCCGCAACAAAATGCCCTGGAATGCTCTCCCCTGACCGGCCAACGGCCTGTTCTGTTACCAGCTTTTAGTAACTTCCCGACCGGTGACAGGCATCTTTCCGCCTGCATGCCGGTATCGATACCGTTTATTCCTCCCACGGAGCGCGAACGTGCCGGGCGCCCGCTTCCGCCGATCTGCGCCGAACTCCGTCCTTTACCCCGTTGATTCCCGCTCCGGAACGGCATGGCTGCGCGGGGGGGCGTGAGATTATCTCCCCGCCGGAAGCATCTACCCGGATTCATACGTGATGGTCCATTGATACAACCAATTGTGTTCATGAACACCTGCAAACTCCTTCTGAGCGCCGCTATCCTGGTCCTGGCGGCGACGGCGCTCCACGCCCAGAATGTTTCCTACGATGATGTGCTCCTGATCGTGAACGATTCCAGCCGGAACTCGGTAACGATCACTGATTATTTCGCCTCGCGGCGCGGGATACCGGCAAATCATATCTATCATCTCAGAATGGATACCACCGAGACGATGGATTCCGCCGCGTTTGTCCCGTTGAAATGGAAGCTCCAGAGCTGGATGCAGTCCAACAATCTGGTGGACAGGATCAATTATATCGTGACCACGAAGGGATGCCCTCTCCGTGTGGCGACGCGACAGGGAGATCAGCTTCCCAATCTTCTGGGCGGTCAGGCCTCGTTCGAGGATTGCCTGGCGCTGATCAACGGCAGCGATTCCAACGCCATGCTCACCCCGCGGACGCAGTTCTACGGCTCCCGCTACTACGGTTCCACCCAGCATTTCAAGCACGATCAGGCGACGATGCCCTTCTACCTGGTCACCCGGCTCGATGGCTATACGGTGGATCAGGTGAAGGGATATATCGTGAAGGCGGAGAATCCTGCGTTTGTCGGCGAGGGGCTCTGGGTGCTCGATGTTGATCCGGGGAGGGATGGGAGCAGCGGATACAAGATCGGCAATGACTGGCTGCGCGGGGCCGACTCGGTCCTCTCCGGCAAGGGGATGAACATTCTGTTCGATACCACCGATACCTACCTCCACGCGGCGAAAGGGGTGATCGGCTACGCATCGTGGGGGAGCAATGACGGCCATTCGGGAGGCGGCCAGGCTGCCAAACCGGGAAACACATGGTTGAACGGGGCGATTGCCGAGACCTATGTCTCCACCGGGGGAAGAAGCTTCCAGCCGGGCACCGGCTACGGCCAGTCGCTGGTGGCGGACTGGATCGCGGAGGGCGCCTCGGCGGTGAAGGGTTATACCGATGAGCCCTATCTGACCGTGATGGCGGAGCCGGATATCCTCTTCGATCGCTATACCGCCGGGTTCAACATGGCGGAAAGCTACTGGTCGGCATCGCCGCTGATCGCATGGCGGCAGGTGGTGATCGGCGACCCGAAGATGCGCCTCGGCACCCTTGTGTCGGTTTCGATCATGAATATGGATTTCGGCTCGGGAATGCGGTTTATGACGCTGACCGGCGATGCCTGGGTACACAACACCAGCCCTGTTCCGGTGGTGATCACGGCCGGCGCCATCGTGGGATCGGATTCGCTCGATTTTCAGGCGCGTCCGGCATCCGGTGCGTTTCCGGTGACGATCGCTCCGGGGGATTCGGTCGCGATCCGTTTATCGTTCCGTCCTTCCCGATTCGCGCTGGAGACGGCCGTCCTTAACCTCCGGCATAACAGGGTCGGGGATACGACGAAGTTCGTCGCGATGGTGACGCTTGGGGGGACCGGCACCCGTCCGGTGCTTGCGGCCACCGATACCGTGGAGTTCGCCGCGGGAGGGGCGGGATCGTCGAACACGGCGATGCTGACGAACACGGCGGGATACGATACCATCTCGGTGACGAAGCTGACGATCAGCGGGACCGCGGCGGGGAGCTTCAAGGTGGACCCTTCCATCACGCTTCCCCACAAGATCCTTCCGGGAACCTCGTGGGATCTCCCCATTTCCTACACTCCCTCGGCCGATGCGGATGACCGCGCCTCGCTGACGGTGGCATCGAACGCCACGAAATCGGCGGTTGTCCGTCTCCACGGCGGCGGAAAGATCGGAGGTGTCGATATCGCCGGTTCGGCCTCCGGAATTGCTATTGTGGATATTTCTCCCAATCCGTTCGCATCTTCGGCCGTCATCCGATACTCAGTTCCTTCCGGGGCGGGAAATGTCAGGCTGGAGCTGATCGATCTGCTCGGCAGGACCGTTGCGACAGTGGTTGACGGGCCTGTTGAATCCGGGCGGCAAACCGCGATGTTGAGCGGCGGCGATCTCCCGGTGGGAGCCTATCTCTGCCGTTTGACTGTAACCGGAGCGTCCGGCACGGCATCCTCGGTAGTACAAACGCTCGTTCATGGCAGGTGATATCCCTCGATGGCGGCAATTCGAGCCTGATTTGTCAGGCCGATGAGAAGAATTCTTATCTTCGTTGTTGTTCTTATTCAGAATGTCGTATCAATATCGCCCCATGGCCTTGGCTTATGCTGCTGTGGCCCGGTGGAGCCTTCAATATCATAGAGTACTCCCAATACACTTACTCATAACCTAGAGGATCTATCGATCATGAAAAAAATGCTAGCAACTGCCATGGCCTTTGCCGCCGTGGCGAGCGTCGCGCTCGCGCAGCAGGCCGATCAGGGCCAGCCGGGAGAGCGTACCAGCATTCCATTCCCAGCTGCCTCAACCGTCAAAGCTCCGAATGTCGGGTCGGGATCGGTTCTGGCGGAGTCGGGGTACGGCTGGTGGTCCAATATCCTTCGCCGTTTCGGCGAAACCGGTGATACCAACCGCGTGGACATTACGGTTCCGATCGTAATTCCAACGAATCAGGCCGGCACGACGTTCATCGAAATGCGCGGCGTCGGTCAGATTTTTGCCCCGAGTGTGCTTTACTCGTTCTTCAGCGGCAGCATCTACAACGAGAACAGCGGTATCCTCTCGTTTGATGATCCCGCGTTGACTGATCAGGATTATATTGATCAGTTCAAGGACGCCCACGATTTCACGATCGACTCGATCCGCCTCTCGGTGTTCAAGAACCCCAACTCCCTGGTGGCGGCGAACAGCGGCCGGATCGTTGTCTATAAGACCACGACCAACTTCAAGAGCTCCACATACAAGGCAAACGGGATCAAGAACCTGAGCCGTGCCACGCTCGAGAAGTCCGTGGCCTACGAGAAGGAGCTGACCCCGGATGATCTGGAAGCCACGATCGACAACGACAACAATGTGGTTGTCCCGACCCTGCTCACCTTCGATACGCCGCTCAGCTTCGCCAACGGCGAGTCCGCCATCGTGATGTACGAGAACCTTGACGCACCCGCACAGCAGCAGCCGGTCGCGGATGATGCCGAGGTTCAGCGCATGATTGGAACGCTCGAGTATCGTACCGGTGGTGGTGATCCTGCGGATACGCTTCGCAACCCGATCGAGGCTTACAAGAGCTTCGGCGTGCTGCTTCTCCGCAGCCAGACCGGCAAGCATGACTCCCTTACCAGCGCCGCCAGCTTCCTTTCCTTCGGAAAGCTCAATGCGGTCTATGACGCCAGCATGAACTTCTGGGGAAGCGTCAGCCTGTTCAACGGCGTTCGTGCCGAGTTCGGCAACAAGATCGCGGCTCAGGGCCTCGGTGCTGTCTCGCCGAACCCCGTGACGAAGGATGCCCGCGTTCCATTCGCGCTCGGCAAGCCGTCGAACGTCAGGATCGACCTCTTCGGCATGGACGGCCAGCTTGTCCGGAACCTTGCGCAGGGATCGTATCCCCAGGGTAACTACACGGCCGATCTTTCGGTCGCGGGTCTGAACAACGGCGCCTACATCATCCGCATGGTCACCGGCGGCCAGGTCTACTCGACTCAGGTCAACGTGGTCCGCTGATCGTAGGTGATACTCTTTCCGCGGCATCGGGCCGTGGAACATTTCGGGGCCATCCTGTGGAAGGAAGGCCCCGATTTTTTTTTCATGCGAGCCCTCCGCGGAGTGGTATGTTGCACAGCAGCGCCAGCCGCGGGAACAGAGCTTCCGGCAACCCCGGCGTAATCATTTCGTCAGCCCGTCAATGGAATTTCCCGCGGAGCGCGCCTCCGGGGTCTCCCCAGATATGTCTATCAGGTCATGACCAGCAGTTCCGATCAACCCGCGAATCGCCTTATCAACGAGAAATCTCCCTATCTCCAGCAGCATGCCCATAATCCCGTAGACTGGTATCCGTGGGGGGAGGAGGCGTTCGAGAAGGCGAGACGGGAGGAGAAACCGATCTTCCTCTCCATAGGATACTCCACATGCCACTGGTGTCATGTGATGGAGCGGGAATCGTTCGAGAGCGAGGAGACGGCGCGGCTGATGAACGAGCTTTTTGTCAATATCAAGGTCGATCGCGAGGAGCGCCCCGATGTGGATAATGTCTACATGACGGCGGCGCAGGCGATCAACCATAGCGGTGGCTGGCCCCTCTCCGCCTGGCTTACCCCCGATCTCCAGCCGTTCTACGTCGGCACGTACTTTCCGCCGCGGCCGGCATACGGTCGCCCCAGCTTCCGCGATGCCCTGCTCTCCCTTCACGACGCATGGGTCAACGAGCATGAGAAAGTGCTCCGTTCCGCCAAGGCGATCATGCGCGCGGTGACCCAGGGCTCGGTTGTGGCCGCCTCCGCCGATCAGAGCGTCGATACCGCGCCGATCATCGACCTCTGTCTCCAGCAGCTTGAGCGGAGCTACGATCAGCGCCGTGGCGGCTTCAGCGCGGCGCCAAAATTTCCGCGACCCGTTATCATCGAATTTCTTCTTCGCGCCCATCACGAGCGTGGAAACGATGCGGCGCTCGCGATGGCCCTTCATACGCTTCGCGCCATGTCGGCCGGCGGGATGTACGATCAGCTCGGCGGCGGCTTCGCGCGCTATTCCGTGGATGCCGAATGGCGCGTCCCCCATTTCGAAAAAATGCTCTACGATCAGGGACAGCTTCTGGCGGCCTATGCCGATGCCTACCGGATTACCGGCGACAAGGGCTTTGCCGATACCATCCGGCAGACCATCGGCTATGCCGAGCGGGACCTGATGGATGCAAGCGGCGCCTTCTATTCCGCCGAGGATGCGGACAGCGAGGGGGAGGAGGGAACGTTCTACGTCTGGACGCTCGCGCAGCTCCGGGAGGCCCTTTCCCCCGATGAGCTGGCGGCTCTGGTTCCCTGCTATGGAATCACCGGGGAGGGGAACTTCGAGCATGGAAAGAATGTCCTTCACACCACGTCGACGCTCGCCTCGGTTGCCGGGGAGACCGGAAAAAGCGAGGATGAGGTCGATGCCCTTCTCCGATCGGCGCGGGAGAAGCTCTTTGCCAAACGGCTGGGGCGCATCAGGCCGCATCGCGATGAGAAAATACTGACAGCCTGGAACGGGCTGATGATCTCGGGGCTGGCGAAGTCCTCGGCGGCGCTCGGCGATCCGGCCTTTGCCCTGCTGGCCCGTCGCGCGGCCGATCATCTTATCGCCACGATGAACCCCGACGGACGCCTGATGCACCGGCTGAAGGATGGCGAGGTGCGGTTCGATGCCTATCTCGATGACTATGCCTTCCTGATCGCCGGGCTGATCGATCTGTACGAGGCGACGTTTGCCGTGGAATATCTGAAGGAGGCGGAGAGGCTGATGAGCCAGGCCGAAACGCTCCTCTGGGATGAGGAGGGAGGGGGATTCTTTATGACGGCGGGGGATGATCCAAGTGTGCTGGTCCGTTCCAAGAGCGATCACGACGGCGCCGAGCCGGCGGGGAACTCGGTGATGGCGATGAACCTTCTCCGCCTGGGGCGGCTGTTCTACGACGCCGAACGGATAAGCAGGGCGGAGCGAACCATCTCCCTTTTCCTTGCGCGCGTGGCGCAGCACCCGATCGCCATGCCGATGATGGTCGCGGCGGCGCTGGCGGCATCGAAGCCGCCACGACAGATCGTCATCGCCGCGTCCGACGATGCGGCATCGACCGCGCGTCTGGTGGATCAGGCGCGGCGGGCATATCGTCCCGGAACCGCGCTGCTCCTGGTGGAACCGGGGGGAGCCGATCCCTGGCTTGCAGCGCACGTCGAAACGGTGCTGGGAATGAGCCCGGTCGATGGCCTGGCAGCCGCCTACGTCTGCGAGGACTTCACATGCCAGCGTCCCGTCACCACGCTCGAATCGTGATGGCGGCGCGGCGGGCACTTCAATATCACTGAATCATGATCATGCGCGACGGGCTTTCACTTCGGCTCATCATTGTCGTGGCGCTGGCTATATTGCCGGCCTGCCACCGGCCCACGCGGGATCTGACCGACGATGATCTTCACGCGGCGGACAGCATCGCGGTGATGGACAGCGTTCGGAGCCGGACCGGCATCGCCGGCGAGGTGTTTCGTTCGCCTCTCCGTCCGGTGGATGAGAACGGGCGGATCGATTCCTCGGCCCTTGCCGGTGCGTTGATCCTGATCGAGGACAGGAGCCGGCAGGTGGTGGCCCGCGTCACGAGTGACACCACGGGGAGGTTCTTCGTCCGTCTTCAGGAGGGGACGCATTATCTCCGTCCGCAGCCGTTCCCCGGCGCGATGTTTCCGCATCCTCCGGCGCCGGTGAGGATTTACGTGACCGAGGGGGAAATCACGCGCGTGCGGCTGAATTATGACACGGGAATACGCTGAGTCTCCAACCTGATCCGGGATCGTTGATATGAGCCGATTGAGTTATCCGACGGTGGTTATGGGCGTTCTTCTTCTCGCGGGGTGCGGCAGCGCCGGATCGACCGGAGGCGGACTGAGGCCCGTGAATGCCGCGAGGCTTCATGTGGGGATCATCGGGAAGGTGCGCCGTTCTCCGATTTATCCGATGACATCCGCCGGCGTTGACAACTCCGCCCCCGTTTCCGGCGCGCAGATCTCCGTTGAACTGGACGGGAGGGAGAAGCTCGGCGTTGCCGTAAGCGATTCATCGGGCGTGTTCGCCCTTGTGCTGGCGCCGGGGACATATCTGCTGACCCCGTTGCCGCTCGAAGCGATGCCGAATACCGCTCCCCCCGCCGCGCAGCGTGTGGTTGTTCCCGACGACGGGATCGGCCGCGTGACATTCAACTACGATACCGGCATTCGATGAGCAGCGATCGACCGCCCTCCCACGGCCCCTCCCTGAGCGTCTGCATGGTGGCGAGGAATGAGGAGGATACCATCCAGCGGGCGCTGGATTCGGTCAGCGGATGGAGTGATGAGATCATCGTCGTGGACTGCGAAAGCAGCGATGCAACGGTCGCCATCGCGCAAAAATGCGGCGCCGCTGTCCACTCGCGTCCCAATCATCTGACTCCCGAGGTCAATAAGAATATCAGCTTCGATCTGGCGCACGGGGAATGGCTCCTCTGCCTGGACCCGGATGAGGTGATTCCCGTGGAGCTGCGTGAGGAGATCGTCAGAATCGTGGCGGGAAATCCCCCGGAGAACGGCTTCAAGATCCCACGGCGGAATTTCTACTTCGGCGTTCCCCTGAGGCATGGCGGGAACTATCCTGATCATCAGCTCCGGCTGTTCCGTCGCGGCAAGGGACGATTTCCCGGCCGGTCGCATCACGAGCGGGTGGAGATCGATGGGGCGATCGGCGAGTTGAGCGTCCCGTTCGATCATTTCCCGTATCCGACGTTCGAGATCTGGCTGCGGAAATTCGAGTTCTACACCAGCTTCGAGGCGTCCAGGCTGGCCGCGCGCGGGGTGCCGATCACCCCGAGGACAATCCGCCATTATATGATCGTCCGTCCGCTCAGGCGCTGGCTGGAACGGCTCTTCCTGAAGCGTGGCATCCGCGACGGCGTCCCCGGTGTGCTGGCCGCGACGTTCGATCTGATGAACAACGTGGTGAGCTTCGGCAGGTACTGGATGATGACGCGGGACCGTTCATAGCCACGTTCCCTGCCGCCGGCTCCGTGGCCGGATTGAACGCGGAAAAAAATCGGATCATCCCGATATCATGCCGATCGTTATTTTCCGGCGCGATATCGCGAACAATCAATATTTCTCAGATAGAAAGCGTTGCAGGAACAATGGAGACACCTTCGGAAAAATCGTCGATGATGTTCGCCAGCATGGTGATGATGTTCAACTCGCAGGCGATGATGGCAATGGGAAAGCTCGCCAACCCGATGACCGGGAAGGTGGACCGCGAGCTTCAGGGAGCGCAGTTCATGATCGACCTGCTGGCGATGATCGAGGAGCGGACCAGCGGAAATCTCACCGATGAGGAGAGCCGGATGCTGACCACCGCGTTGCGCGATCTGCGACTTAATTACGTCGCCGAGGTCAATAGAGATAAAAATCCATCATCTCCCCATGCGGATACGGAACTTCCGCCCGGCACCGGGGGGGAGATCCCCGATAATGTGGCGTAAGGTGAATTCATGAGTTCGCCTTTCCAGGCCCACGCCAACCAGAGTGATGGACGTGATGAGATGCTCGTGGGCATTATCGGCAACACCGGCAAGCCGGAGTGCGTGCACGGAATTCGGAGGCTTGTCGCGATTCTGAACGAGCGATCGATTCCCTTCCTTCTCCACGAGTCGCTCGCCGTCGCGTTCCCGGAGCTGGCGGGGATCGGCGAGTTCATTTCCGCGGAGGAGATGCGGACGCGGACGACGGTGGTGATCGCGTTCGGCGGCGATGGGACGATGCTCTCCAGCAGCCGGCTTCTGGCCGGCTCCGGGGTGCCGCTGCTGGGGATCAATCTGGGGAAACTCGGGTTCCTGGCGGAGTTCTCGGTCGAATCGCTCGAACAGACGATCGATGACCTGGTGGACGGCGGATGCAGGATCGTGGAGCGGACGCTGCTTCAGGCGACGTTCCCGGACCATCCGGAGATCGAGCCGCTGATCGGCCTGAACGATATCGTGATCGATAAGCGCGATGGCGCGCTGATGCTCCATCTGGAGGTCTATATCGATGGCGATTATCTCGGCACCTACAATGCCGACGGCCTGATACTTGCCACGCCGACCGGCTCCACCGCCTATTCGCTGGCGGTCGGGGGGCCGGTGGTGGCGCCAAACACCCGTGTGATGGTGATCGCCCCGATCGCTCCCCACATGCTTACCGCCCGGCCGGTGGTTGTGCCGGACAGCGCGGAGCTCGATATCCTGGCAACATCGGTGCGCCATGAGGATACTGTCCGGGTCTATGCCGACGGGCAGATTCACAGAACCGTGCCGATGAACGCGCGGATCAGAATTACGCGCTATGAGAAGAAAGCATCCCTTGTTAAAAGGCCGTCGACAACATATTTTGATCTCCTCCGCGCCAAGCTTCTGTGGGGGAGAGAACCCGTCCTGAATATCCAGCGAATTGTCTCAGATGAATAATATTATGGAGAACAGATCAGCCATGAGGACTCTTGTTACCCTTGCGCTCTGCGCGCTTGTTACCCTAGTTGCCTCCTGCACCAGCAGCCCGACGGCGACAACGACGACGACGCTCGGCCAGACCACGATCGAGGAATTTCTGACCAATACCGGCTACAAGGCGTGGTATCAGACCGGATACGACTCCTATCCCTCCACCGAGGGGAAGACGACCTTCGATCAGTCGGTCGCCACGATCAAGTCATCGTTCGATCCGTCCAGGCATACGATCGTGATGGCCGTAAAGCCGAACTGCGGCTGCCAGACCACGCAGACCTGGATGCCGCCGATCATGAAGGCGCTCGATGCCGCCGGCATCCCGCACGATCACGTGATCCTCTACGTTACCGACTCGCGCCTCAACGGCATCGCCGATGCGGTCAAGCAGCAGTACAGGATCACCGACGCCCCGATGTTCATCGTGATGAACGGCGATAAGGTTGCCGGCACGATCAACACCGATGTGACGCAGAACAGAACGCCGGTCGAGAAGGACCTGGCAAGCTATCTCTCGCAGAAGTAATCAGCTCATCGTTCAAAACTCCCCGGCGCTCCGTGAAGCGTTCCGGGGAGTTTTCGTTTCAGTGCCGTCATGCCCATGCGCTTCCTCTCCAAACTCTTCGCCGGCTCCCCCGCCGATGACCCGCTCGACGCCCTTCTGGCCGATGCCGTGCGCGCTCCCGAGCTTCGCGAGGCGTTCTACCGCCGGCTGCTCGCCGCAACGCTCATGGTTCCCGGAGAACAGCGCGATGGCGAGCTTCTGCTGCGGCCGTATGATCTGTACGGCAAACGCTCCATCCTTCTCTTCACATCCCGCGCCCCCGCTTCCTCGCTTCGCGACCATCCGCCGCTTGTGGAGCTTCCCGCGCGCGTGCTGCTGGAGGTAAGCCTCGGGTTCGATTCGGTGATTCTGAACTACGGGAACAGGAACGAGAAGGAGTTTACGCCGCCGGAGATACGGGGCATTCTGGACGGCTCCATCTTCAGTTCCGGCGCCGATGCCGGCGCGTTCGGCGGCATCATGGTGGGGCAGCCGCGCGAGTATCCGGTCAGGCTGATGAACGAGCTGCGGAGCGCGCTTCCATCGCGACCCGATGTCCTCCGCGCTTATATCGCGCAGGTTTCCACCGAGGGAGTTACCGAGGAGCCGAAGATCGTGATGGCGTTCGAGACGGGGATGAGCGATGATGATTTCGAGCTGTTCCGCGGGCGCGTCGGGTTGCTGGCCGGATCGGTCGGCGCGGAAGGCGTGCACTTCGTTCGGCTGGCCGCCGATGGCCTGGGGGAATATCTTCGCACCGAGACGAAGCCGTTTTATGATGCCGATGAGTTGTGACGCTGCACAGGGCATCGCCCTGTGCAGCAGGAATTGCGCCCATAGGTTATTGAACAGTCTGGGGTTCTGGGAAGGAACAACGCCATCCGTGTCGTTGGCGGCACAATCTCCTCAAGCCCCGGAGGGGCGCAATCCCTGGTGCACAGGGCATCGCCCTGTGCACGCTAACAGAGCCGCGCCATCAACACCTTCTCCGCCCTCTCGAAATCGATCGGCAGGGTGATTTTCAGGTTCTCCCACTCTCCCTCCACCACCCGGACCTCCTCTCCAAGCTCCTCCACCAGCGACGCGTCGTCGGTAGCGACGATGTCATGGTGCGCGGCGTGCGCGTAGGCCCGTTCCAGAAGATCGCGCCGGAAGCATTGCGGTGTCTGGGCGGCGCGTAGTGAGCCGCGGGGAATCGTCTCAAGGATGATTTCCTGCTCGTCCACCCGCTTTACCGTCTCGTTGATCGGGAGGGCGGGGATGGCCGCTCCATAACGGGCGCCCGCCTCCAGCACGCGCGCCACCAGATCCCGCGATACGCACGGTCGCGCCGCGTCGTGCACCAGCACCAGATCCACCTCCCTGCCGATCACCGCCAGCCCGTTTGCTATCGAGGCGCCCCTCTGGTTCCCCCCTGCCACGAACGTGACGATATCAATGCCGGCCGCGCATCGCACTGCCACATCGCGCCAGCGCTCGTCGATCGGGATGATGATCTCCGCGCAGCCGGGAAACCCGCTGAACGCGCGGATCGTGTGGGCCAGCACCGGCAGGCCGAGGATCTCCACGTACTGTTTCGGGATGTCACGCCCGCTTCGCGAGCCGGTTCCGGCCGATGGAATGATCACGGCGAAGTTCATGCCGCCGTATCCTCCCCAGGTTCCACCGGCGATGATGCCGATCGCATCGCGGCCGTCGCGCTCATCGCCATCAGACCGCCCGCCACCAGCCCGGAAAGCGCTCCGGTGGCGGCCAGCAGGCTCCGGAATTCAATCAGGTCGCTGCCATGCCCGAACGGTATCACTGTGGCAATCGTAAAGATCATTCCCCCCTGCACCATCCCCGCGCCGATGCCGATGAGGGCTGTTGCCGGGAGGCGGTTTGCCAGCAGGCCGGGCGCGCGGCGCCGTATCAGGATCAGGAGCAGCCCGACCAGGACCAGGAGCGGAAAGAGCGCGGCGCAGTTGATGATAAAGATGAAGACCATGAACGAAAGCGCCTCGCCCGTTCCAAGCGCGCCGGCGCTGACGCACAGTGCCACGAGCGCGCCGGCGAAGGCGCCCCCCATCCATGCGCCCAGAAGGGAGCGTACCTTGAGAAAGCCTTGGGAATTGAACGACATCATCCAATATAGTGGTTCACCGGGTGGAATTGCCACGCGGACTTTGCGGTTTAGGTTTTAGATTGCGGGACGCTTCCAATCTTCGGGGTTGTTCCGGGCGTGGAGCCACGGGGGGCCTCTTCATCGTGAGATCACATGACTATCAGACACGATCGCGATGCGTTGATCATCGTCGATCAGCAGCTCGATTTCCAGCCGGGTGGGGCGCTGGCAGTCCCCGAGGGGGATGTCATCGTCGAGGGGATCAACCGGATCGCCGGCCTGTTCACGGAGGTCGTGCTCACGCAGGATCATCATCCGCCCGGCCACGTCTCCTTTGCCAGTTCCTATGCCCATCGCGCGCCGTTCACCGCCGTGACGCTCGATGAGCTGCGGGGCGGCGGGGTGGAGCTTTCGGAAAGCGCGGCCTTCAGCCTGGATGATCTCCGGGCCTATCTGGAGGAGGCCCGTGGAAATCAGCAGATGCTCTGGCCGGACCATTGCGTGATCGGGGGCGATGGGGAGAGCCTGGACCCGCGGCTGGATGTATCGCGCGCCACGCATATCGCGCGGAAGGGATATCGTCCTCATGCCGACAGCTACAGCGCCTTCCGGGAGAACGACGGCATCACCACGGGGCTGGCTGAATGTCTGATGGCGAAGGGGATCGAGCGCGTCTTCGTTGTGGGGCTGGCGGGGGACTACTGCGTCCTCTACACCGCCACCGATGCCGCCGATTCCGGGCTGGAGGTGATCTACCTGGAGGACCTTACCCGCTTCGTAGGCTCGCCGGCCGGCTCGCGGGAGCGGGCGATGGAGGAACTGGCCGAGCTGGGGATCACAATCGGGACCTCCGGCGATCTGCCGGTCGGCTCCGGGAGGAGGTGATTGCGTGAGAGGATTTTCGCCGCTTCGCACGCTTGTCATCGTCGCGTTTCTGGTTGCTTCCGTCACTACCGGCGGGGCGCAGGAGCTTCCCAGGGGGACAACCCCGCGCGGCGTTATCTACTCGTTTCTGACCGAGACCGCATCGGCGGAGGATTCGGTGAACCGGGGCGCGTTTCGCAACCGGCTGATCGGGGAGTTCGCGCAGAGCGATCCCCGTACATTCAAGGGAATGCTGCCGCGCAACGCCCATCTCCGTATCGACTCCATCCCGTCGCTGGCCGGGGCGGTGGGGGATTACAGTCGCGCGGTTGCCTATGTCACTGTGGAGAGCGGGGGGCAGAAGGAGAACTGGTATCTCTACTGCGCCGGCGATACGATCTGGCGGATCGAGGCGCTCCGGCGGTTTCCGTCGCCGTTGCAGCGGTCGCAGATCCGTCAGTCGTTGCAGGAGATCGACACATCGACCCCGACGTACCGGCTTCTTCACACCGATCTGCAACGGATGCTCCTCCCGGACGACAGCCTGCGCGCCATCCTGCGGCTGAACCGCGCCGACGCCGAGAAGATCGCCGTCCCGCTGGCCCGGGGCCGGCTCTGGAACGACTTCGCCCTTCGCGATGTCGATTTTGCAAAGCTGGAGGAATACCGCGAGCTGGATGATGATATCGACGGCAGCGATCTGATCTTCTATACGCTGGACCGTCCGGCGCTGGAGCGGCTGAAACGGAAGGTGGGGATCAAACGGATCGAGCGCGATCCCCGCTACCCGGATCTGATACTCTTCGTGGCCGGAACTCTTGAAAAAGGTTCCTATGGTTATATCAACGCCCCCGATCCCGGAGCGCTTCCGCCGGTATCGCGGAACGAGTTTATCACGCTGAAGCCGGTGGCGGACAACTGGTGGTTCTACAAGCGCATCAAATAAGCGCGTCGCGATCTCACGATCTGATTCTGATCGTAACTTCTCCAATCTCCCGAATCATCGTAGTTTTGCGGTCCTGACCCGACGGCGGGCCGCTCCATCCGGGGGATGCGGCGTCTTCCCCGACAGGTCGATATCAGCTCCGCGATGCCCGTCCTCAAGGGGCTTCAGCTTCCCATGCGAGAGACGTCAAGCCTTACTAGCTCCTATGCCTACAATCACGATAGATGGAAAGACGATAGAGTGCGCTTCGGGGAAGACCGTGATCGAAGCGGCGCTCGAAAGCGGCATCGATGTGCCGCACTTCTGCTGGCATCCCGCGCTGTCGGTTTCCGGCAACTGCCGCATGTGCCTGGTGGAAGTGGAAAAGCTCCCCAAGCTGGCGATTGCCTGCTCCACGCTGGTGGCCGACGGACAGGTTGTGCATACCAGCAACGACCGCGTGCTCAAGGCTCGCGAGGCGATCATGGAGTTTCTCCTGATCAACCATCCGCTGGACTGCCCGATCTGCGATGAGGCGGGCCAGTGCAAGCTCCAGGATTATGCCTTCGAGCATGGGCGCGGCGAGAGCCGGTTCGTGGAGTTGAAGCAGGCCAAGGACAAGCGGGTGCCGTTCGGCCCCGAGGTGCTGTTCGACGGCGAGCGCTGCATAAGCTGCTCCCGCTGCATCCGCTTCTCCGACGAGGTTGCCGAGCAGCCGGTGCTCACCTTTGTCAATCGCGGCGATCATGTGACGATCGACACCTTCCCCGGCACGGAGCTCGACAACCCGTACTCGATGAACGTGATCGACATCTGCCCGGTGGGCGCCCTCACCTCGCGCGATTTCCGGTTCAAGGCGCGCGTCTGGGATATGTCCTTCAACGAATCGATCTGCCCCGGCTGCGCCCGCGGCTGCAACACCCATGTCGGCGTCAGGAACAACGAGATCCTCCGGCTGGAGCCGAGGGTGAACATGAAAGTGAACGAGTACTGGATGTGCGATCCCGGTCGCCTGGGGGAGTTCCACTACGTCAACGACGAGAGGATCGTCCGCCCCGTCATCCGCCGCGATGGCGAGATGACCGAGGTGGGCTGGGAGGAGGCGCATCTGATGGTGGCCGGAGGGCTCAAGAGCCTGAAGCCGGCGGAGATCGCGTTTATCGGATCGCCGCACGCCACATGCGAGGAAAATTACGTGCTGGCGAAGTTCGCCCGCGAGGTGATCGGCGCCTCCAGCATCGATTTCATGCGCTACGCGGACCCGTCGTTCGCCGATAAGAAACTGCGCGTTGCGGACCGCTCGGCGAACGCCCTTGGGGCGGCCGAGGCAGGGGTGGCGCCGGACAAGGCCGGGCATGATCTGAAGGGGATTCTGGAGGGGGTGAAGCAGGGGAAGATCAAGGCGCTCTACGTCCTGGATCAGAACCTTCCCGTCGATGAGGATCTGGCCGTCGCGCTCGCGAAGCTGAGCCTTCTGGTAGTCCATGCCTGGAATCCTACGCCGATCGCCCGTCTGGCCCATGTGGTGCTCCCGACCTCCACGTACGCGGAGAAGGAGGGGACATTTGTGAACGTGAACCGGACGGTGCAGCATTTCATGCCGGCGGTGGTGACGCAGGAGAACGAGCGGATCATGGGGATGAAGATGTCCCGTCTCGACAAGTTCGGGGCGTACAACGACCGCTGGACCCACGGCGAGCGTCGCGACAGCCGTCCGGCGTGGCAGATCATCCAGGCTGTGGCCCGCGCCATCGGCACCAGGTGGAACTACTCCTGGACCGAGGATATCTTCGAGGAGATGAGCAATCGCCTCCCGGCGTTCAAGGCGATGAGCTACGATCAGCTCGATCAGTATCACGGCGTGGAGCTTGGCAGGGGGGATCGTCCGGTGCCGCATGGCTGGACCTATATCCCGCATGAGTTTCGCCCGCAGATCATGGCGAACGATAAGTTCTAGCAGACCCTATTTCCCATGGGGTTGCACCCCATGCGGAAGCCATGGCGCCCCGTTGGGGCTTAGTGGAAGTGGAAATCTTCTTTCCCATGGGGTTCAGTAAAAGTGGAAACCCTCTCTTCTTTCGTCAAGCCCCGGAGGGGCGCAATCCCTGGTGCTCGGGGCATCGCCCCGAGCACACATCTTCGATATAGTTCAGAGTTCCAATGTTGCTCATAGACGTTGTCATCCTGGTCGTCAAGATCATCGTCGTGCTTCACATCTTCCTGATCGGCGCGGCCTACGTGGTGTTGTTCGAGCGGAAGGTGTCGGCATGGATTCAGAATCGCGTCGGCCCGAACCGTACCGGCTGGCGCGGCTCGCTCCAGTCGTTCGCGGACGTGCTCAAGCTGGTGATGAAGGAGGATATCGTCCCGGCGCAGGCGGACTACGGGTTCCATCTGCTGGCGCCGATCATCTCGATCGCCATCGCCATCGCGGTCTGGGCCGTGATCCCGTTCGCCGATGCCTTTACGATCGGCGGAAAGGTGATCGTCCCGACGGTGGCGCCGAACCTCAACGTGGGGCTGCTTCTGCTGTTCGCCCTCTCCTCGCTCGGCGTCTACGGCATCACGCTGGCGGGCTGGGCATCCAACAGCAAGTACTCGCTCCTTGGCGGCCTCCGCTCCTCCGCGCAGATGATCAGCTATGAGCTTTCGATGGGGCTTTCGCTGGTTGGGATGATGCTCTACATGGGGACGCTGAACATCACGGAGATCGTTCAGGCGCAGGGGGGATCGTGGCTTGGCTTCATCCCCCGCTGGAACATCTTCGTGCAGCCGCTCGGCTTCCTGATTTTCCTTGTGGCCGCGTTCGCGGAGACCAATCGCGCGCCGTTCGATCTTGCCGAGGCGGAGCCGGAGCTGGTGGGAGGGTTCCACACCGAATACACCGGCCTGAAGTTCGGGCTCTTCTTCCTGGCCGAGTACGGCAACGTGATCCTGATGTCCGCGCTGATGGCGACGCTCTTCTTCGGCGGCTATCATTTCCCCGACGTGGAGAACTGGGCCTTCTTCAAACAGCACGATGTGCTGCGGGCGCTCCTCCAGTTCGGCGCGCTCTTCATCAAGACGGTGGCGCTGGTCTTCTTCTTCATCTGGGTTCGCTGGTCCATCCCGCGTTTCCGGTACGATCAGCTTATGAATCTGGGATGGCGCGTGATGTTCCCGCTGGCGCTCGCCAATGTCGTGATCACCGCGATCGTCGTGTCGGTGATCCAGTCGCACTGATCGCGTGATGGTAGTTCGAGAGATAGTGAATTATTTGGATCGATAGAGTTATGGCAACCAAAACAGTACGCACCGGGGAGGCCGAGCGGCTCTCATTCTGGGAGAAGCTCTACATCCCCGAGATAGCCAAGGGGCTGGGGCTGACGCTGAAGCAGATGTTCCAGCCGAAGTTCACGCGCGAGTATCCCGAGGAAAAATATATCCCCGCCGCCAGCTATCGCGGCCGTCCGGTGCTGGTCCAGGAGGATTACGGCGAGCGGTGCGTGGCCTGCGGCCTCTGCTCGCGCGTCTGCCCGGCAATCGCCATCGAGGTGCAGGCGGCGGAGACCGAGAAGGAGAAGGAGCGCTATCCGGTGAAGTTCGAGATCAACATGCTCCGCTGCATCTTCTGCGGCTATTGCGAGGAGGTCTGCCCGGAGGAGGCGATCGTGATGTCCAGGGATTACGAGCTGGTGTTCGAGCATCCGGAGGACGCGATCTTCGGCAAGGACAGGCTTCTGGTGCCGGTTTCGCAGCTTCAGGATCGTCTGGAATTCCTCCGGCAATACAAAGGCTGAACATAAACGTTGTGTCGGGGGACGTTTCAAACGTCCCCAAACCCCAAGCGTCCCCCGACAACGTCCCCAACGCTCTGTTACGCGCCGCCGGAATCCGTGTCTCTTCTCAAATCTTCCTCTACTCATTCAACGAGGCATGCGATGAAAGCGACACTCACCCTGATGGCCCTGGCGCTGCTGCTGGCGCTTCCCGGCTGCTGCCCCCATGGCGGCGTCGATCCCGGCACGTCCCAATCCGTTCCGCAGAAATATCTCTTCGAGGCATCGTCACTCAACTACGCATGGGGCTTCGCGCATTCCGGCCTCTCCATCGACAGCGCGGGGAATATCTACTCCTTCCAGTGGGATTTCCGTGGCACGCCGGAATGGCAGCCGCATCAGAATGGCGAGTATACGGCCGATGATCTGGCCGCGGAGTACGCCCCGAACCGGAAATTCCTCAGAACAATCCCCCGCGATTCCCTTGAACGGATGAAAAGCCTGATGGCGTCCGCCCAGCTCGGAAGCTACTCCGATACCACGCATACCGGCGCCGATATGGGGAACGAGGATGTCGGATTCTATCGCTACGATGGCACCAGGGGGATCTATACGTGGATCGTTCTCCGTCGCCGCGGCGATTTTTCCTTCGACAATCAGGCGGCCAGCGCGAAGGTGATCGCGGACTGGCTCCAGGCGCTCCATAAGGAAGCCATGCAGTGATCGTCCGGTAACGATGCTGCCGATATCGCATATCAACGGGCCTGGGGCAATCCCTTCAGGCCCGTTCTCATTTTTCTTTCCCGATAACGTCCCAACGATGAACGTACTTGTCCTGAACGCCGGCTCCTCCTCGCTGAAATTCCAGTTGATCGATACCGATCTCGATATGATCGCCGGCAACCGCGACCGGCGGCTGGCGCGCGGGGTGATCGAGCGGATAGGGTCGCAGGCGCTGATCAGCTTCGAGAATGCCGCGGGGAACATCGTCCGCACGGCCCAGCCGATCCGGGATCACCGCGGCGCGATCGACGCGGCGCTCCGGTGGCTGGTCTCCGATGAGGCGGGGATCGAGGGGGTCAGCTCGCTCTCGGCGATTCACGCGGTCGGGCATCGCGTGGTGCATGGCGGCGAGAAGTTCACCAACTCCACGCTGATCACGCCGGAGGTGATCAAGGGGATCGAGGAGTGCATCGCGCTGGCGCCGCTGCATAACCCGGATAATCTCCGCGGAATCCGCGCGGCCACGGAGATCTTCGGCCCCGGCATCCCGCAGGCTGTCGTCTTCGATACCGCCTTCCATCAGTCGATGCCGGAGGCATCCTATCTCTATGCGCTTCCCTACCAGCTCTATCGGCGCTACAAGCTCCGCCGCTACGGGTTCCACGGGACATCGCATCGCTACATCGCCTATCGTTATCGCACCATCCTCGGCATCCCGAAGAGCGATGTGAACGTGATCACCATCCATCTCGGCAACGGCTGCTCCGCCACCGCCGTCAAGGGGGGCCGGTCGCTCGATACATCCATGGGCCTTACGCCGCTGGAGGGGCTGGTGATGGGGACGCGGTCCGGCGATATCGATCCGGCGATCATCGAATACCTGATGGCGATGGAGGGATTCGGCATCGAGCAGGTGGACGCGCTGCTCAACAAGCAGTCGGGGCTGCTCGGCATCAGCGGGCTGACCAACGATATGCGGGAGCTGCTGGCCGAGGAGCGGGAGCATGGGGACCGGCGGGCGCGGCTTGCCATCGAGATATTCGTGCAGCGCATCAAAAAGTATATCGGCGCGTACCTGGCGGAGATGAACGGCACCGACGCCATTATCTTCGCCGGCGGCATCGGCGAGAACTCGGCGGAGATCCGCTCCCGCATCTGCCGCGATATGGGCTGGTGCGGGCTCCGGCTGGATGAGGAACGGAACGCGAAGCTGGTGGCCGGCGCCGAGGGGGAGATCACCGCCGATGGCTCCACGCTTCGCGCCTATGTGATCCCGACCGATGAGGAGCTGCTGATAGCCCGCGACACGGTCCGTCTGGTGGAGCGGGCGGAGCTGCCGCGATAGCGGCCGGCGCCGACGGGATATGCACCGCGCCGATTGAAGAATTCAACGAGAACGTTGCGATATGAAGCATTCCAGCAGGCCCCGCGCGGCATCGGCATCATGACGGCGCCGGCCGCTCTTCGTCATCATCCCGACTTCCGAAGATTGTGGATCGGGGGGACCATCTCCCAGCTCGGCTCCCATATCACCCGGTCGGCGCTGCCGATTCTCGGGGTGACGCTTCTCGCCGCCACGCCGGCCCAGATGGGGATGCTCACGGCAATTGGGACTGCGCCGGCGTTGCTGGCGGGGCTGTTCGCGGGGGCCTGGGTGGACCGGCTTCGCCGCCGGCCGGTGATGATCATCTCCGATCTTGCGCGCGCCATGCTGCTGGGGACGATCCCCGTGGCCGCCGCGTTCGGCGTGCTGCATATCGGGTTGATCTACTGCGTGACGTTTATCGCCGGCATCTTCTCGGTCTTTTTCGAGCTGGCCGATCTTTCCTTTCTCCCATTGCTGATCCCCCCCGCCCGGCTGGTGGAGGCGAACAGCAGGCTCCGCGCCAGCGAGTCGATCGCCGAGATCACCGGCCCCGCCATCGCCGGAATACTCGTCAGGACGATCACCGTTCCTTTCGCCATTCTTGCCGATGCCGTCTCGTTTCTCGCGTCGGCGTTCTTCATCGCGAGGATACGGACGCCGGAGAAGCCGGTCGTGACTTCGGAGCAATCCCACCTGCGACGTGAGATCGCCGAAGGGCTGCGCCTGGCGTTCTCCACGCCGATTCTCCGTTCCGTGATGGCCGGAAGCGGCGCGTTCTATTTCTTCGGGAGCTTTATCGGGGCGCTCTACTGGTTCTACACGCTCCGGCTGCTGATGCTCGATCCGATCATCGTGGGGGTGCTTATCGGCCTGGGAGGACTGGGAGCGCTGGGAGGCGCGGCGATTGCAGGTCGCGTTGGCCGTCGGCTGGGAGCCGGCATGTCGATGATCCTCGCGCTCTTCCTGTTCGGCGCGGCCAATCTTCTCCTTCCGCTGGCCGGGGGCTCCATCTATCTCCGTGTGGGGCTTCCGGCGATTGCCCAGCTTGTGGGGGATTGCGCGCTGACGATCTACTTCATCAACGAAGTGACGGTCCAGCAGATCATGATTCCGAATCAGATGATGGGACGGCTCGGCGATGCGGATCACGGGGACGGGGCTGGGCCTTCTCGGGCTGCTGATCGGCGGGATCATCGGGGAGTTCGCCGGAGTGCGGCCTGCGCTTGCGGCCGGAGCGGCCGGGATTTCCGTCGCGGCCATCGCGCTCCTCCTTTCTCCATTGCGCTCGATGCGTGTTCCCGCTGATCCCGCGCAATGAATTCCGCCCGTCAGTCCGTATATTTTTGCGATAGATGATTGTCCATGAACGCATGACCGAGGATAACAGACGTGAGATTCGCCTATAGAAAAGAGTTCGCGACCGAGCCGATCGCGGACGCGCTGGGAAGAAGGGGATGGGAGATCGTTGCCACTGATCATCCCGGCGAGCTGGTAAACCAGGGGGAGGCCGATATCGCGCTGACGCCGTCGCTGGAGTACGCGCATGCCATCGGCGTGGTGGATTACGCGCTGGTCCCCGGCCTGGCGATCACCACGCGGGGATTTGCCGGGCTGATGCGGCTGGCCTTCAACAAGGGGCTCATCAGCTTCGGCTCGATGGCGGTGAAGGACCCCACGGCCGCTGAGATCGCGATTGCCCGCATCGTCCTCTCGGAGAAGCACGATATCGTTCCGAAGATCGTGAAGGTCGCTCCCGATGCCTCGATCGCCGATATGCTTGCCGTTGCCGACTGCGCGCTGGTGGTGGGGGATGAGGCCATCTTTGCCGCGTCATCGCACACATCCGCGCTGGACCTGACCGATGAATGGGAGGATGCGGTGGAGGCGCCCCTCCCCTATATGGTCGCCTGGGGTCGCGTGGCGATGGTGGCGCAGGGGGCGCTGGATGATCTGACCGCCGCCCGCGATGAGGGGGTGCTGACGCTTGCCGATCGCGCGGCGCTTCATCCGCAGTCGGCGCAGGCCAACGCGTTCTACCAGCGGTATCTGCGCGGGGAGATCGACTACACGATGGGGGAGCCGGAGTTTCAGGCGCTCGACGCGCTCTATCGCTACGCATTCTATCATCTTCATATCCCCGATATCCCCGCCATCAAGCTCCTCCCCGATGGCGAGCCGGCCACCACGCCCACACGTCCCGATGGTGGCGGCAAGGCTCCGGGCGGGCCATCCGCGCAGTAAACGGTTGCGCGTTGCGCGCCTTTCCATCCATGTCAACGGCTATCGCATGCGCTCTCTCGTGCTCCTGCTCCTTCTCTCGTTTGCCGCCACCCCGGCGGGGGCGCAATGGCTGCTGCTGAAAAACGCGCGGATCGTCGATCCCGTCCGGCGGGAGATCCGTGACGGCGCCATCGTGATCGATAACGGGAAGATCTCCGATATCCTCAGAGAGGCGCCGTCGGTCTTCAAGGGGGAGGTGATCGATCTTGCCGGGAAGTGGGTGATCCCCGGCCTGAACGATATGCACGTTCACTCGTTCGGGAACCTTGCTCCGGGAAATCAGATCGCATACCTCGGCACCGCCGAGGCCGCGAAAATCATGCTCTACGCCGGGGTGACGGGATTTCTCGATCTCTTCTCGCCGGAGGATCAGATCTTCCGGTTGCGCGACGCGCAGCGGGCAAACGGCCTGCTTGCCGCCGATATCTACTGCGCCGGCCCGATTCTTACCTGCACCGGCGGGCATGGCACGGAGTACGGCATGCCGACCCGCGTCATCAACTCCCCGGCCGAGGCAACGGCCACCGTGACCGATCTGGCGAAACGCCATCCCGATGTTGTGAAGATCGTCTACGATCACGCATTTACGATGATGCCGACAATCGACCACGCCACGATGGAGGCGGCCGTGAAAACCGCGTCGAAGCTGGGGATACAGACGGTGATTCATATCGGCACGTGGAAGGATGCGCGGGAGGCGCTGGACGCGGGCGCCACCTGCATCACGCATATCTACGGCGGCGGCGATATCCCCGACGATCTGGTGGCGCTGATGGCGAAGCGGCGCGCGTACGAGTGCCCCACGATGACCGTGGAGAGCGATCTGCTGAACATGTACCGGAACCCCGCGCTTCTCGATCGCCCGCTCCTGAAGGAAGTTGTCACCCCCGCCATCATCGCGGCCTATGCCGACAGCATGGTGATGGACCCGCGCTCGAAGGGCTTCTTTACTTGGCAGGCGCAGATCGGGACAAGCCTCTTCCGCTCGGTGAAGAAGCTGGCCGATGGCGGCGTGCCGCTGCTGGCCGGAACCGACGCCGGCAATCCCGGCACGTTCCAGGGATATTCCCTCCACAGGGAGCTGGAGCTGATGGTGAAGTCCGGCGTTTCCCCCTGGACGGCGCTGGCCGCGGCAACAACCACGGCGGGGGATTTTCTCGGCAGAAAATTCGGCGTGGAGCCGGGGAGCATCGCCAATCTGGTGGTGCTTGACGGCTCGCCGATCGATGATATCGCCAACACGCAGAAGATCGCGATGGTGATCTATCATGGCGCCGTCGTGGACCGCCAGGCCCTTCTCCATCCGGCGTCGAAGCCGTGGACGGCACGGTTGATCGATGATTTCTCCGACTCCGCCAGAAGCACGGCCGGGACGGCGTGGAGTCGGATTATCGAGGAGGGCTCGCCCTCCACTCTCCACATGGAATATCGCAACGGCGCCATGCACGTCTGGGGGAAGATGATGCCGAAGGATGGCCGGCCCGGCTTCGTGGGGATTTCGCTGGGGCTGGACACGGCCATCACGCCGTTCGACGTAACGGGCTTTGCCGGCATGCGGATTCGCATCAAGTCCGCGAAGAGCCGCGTTTCCCTGAACGCGATGACCACCGGCGTGAAAAACTACGACTTCCACTCGGTGAGGATCGAGCTGCATCCCGATTTCACGCAGCTCGATTTTCCGTTTACCAAATTCCGCCAGAGCTGGTCTGCGCCGGTTCCCTGGACCGGCAGGGACATGTATGGGGTGGGATTGTGGGTGAGCGGTTTTGAACCGGCCGACTATGATTTCACGATCGATTCGATCGAGTTCTACACCGCCGGCCAATGACAGCGCGGCGCATTCAACATCGGCGGCCCCGGCTCCCGCGGCGATGATTCAATCAACAACCTCAATCAGCAATCCTTCATGCCCAATCTGATCCTTCTCCGTCACGGCCAGTCGCAGTGGAACCTTGAAAATCGTTTTACCGGATGGGAGGATGTTCCGTTGTCGGAGGCGGGGCGGGAGGAGGCACGGCGCGCCGGCGAGAAGTTGCGCGGCGTGCGGATCGACGTGGTCTATACCTCGGAGCTGCGCCGCGCCATCGACACGGCGACGATCGCGCTGGAGGCGGCCGGCCATCCGGAGATGGCGCTGATAAAAAACATGGCGTTGAACGAGCGCCACTACGGCGATCTTCAGGGGTTGAACAAGGCGGAGACCGCGCTGAAGTATGGCGACGAACAGGTGCATATCTGGCGGCGGAGTTTCAATATCGCCCCTCCCGGAGAGAAGGGGGAGAGCCTGGAGATGACGATAAAGCGGGTGATGCCCTACTTCACCGGGCATATCGTCGCCGATCTTCGCGCCGGGAAGAATGTGATGGTGGTGGCGCACGGCAACTCCCTCCGCTCGATTCTCTATCAGCTCGACAAGTATACCGAGAGGACCATCATGGATCTGAATATCCCGACCGGCGTGCCGCTGATCTATCAGATGGAATCGAAGGGAGATGAGCTGGAAGTGATATCGCGCGCGTGATTTGCGTGATTTGCGTGCGCGTCCGTCTGTGCATCCGTCGGGGGCGGTTTTAAACCGCCCCCGACTGCGACAGCGACAACTACGTACTCAGAACACAAAAATCGCGCTCAGCACCGGCACCAGCGGGATCTTCGGCGCGGCGTTATCTCCCGTGGCGATGCCCACATAGCCCACGCCGAAATCGATGGCGTAGCTGTTGGTGAAATATCGCGCCGACGCGACGATCGGGATCGCGCCAAGCGATTCCACCGTGACGATCTCCCCCGCCAGCTTCCAGTGCCGCGCTATCCGGGCATCGCCGCCGACCGCGAAGAACGTGGCGTTCTCATCGAACTCCTGCTTCTGGTCAGGCTTGCTGTGGTGCTTGAACGCGTAGCCGAACGTCGCGGAGATCCGGCTGTCATCATCGCCGTAGCTGATGGCGCCGTAGGGGGCGTTGATGGTGATCCTGGAATCGAGCAGCGGCGTTGCCGCCTGATCGTACACGCTCCGTCCCCACTGATATCCCGCCGCCACATTCAGATCATTCGCCAGCGGCAGCCCCACCTTCAACCCGAGCGAATACGCGCCGAACATCTCCTGATGCAGCCCTCCCCAGTCATCCGGCGTCGGCAGCGCGCCGGCCGCGATAACCATCAGATGATCGTCCAGCGAATAGCCCGCCGTGAGCCCAAGAAAATCGTAATCCCCCACGTAGAAATGCCCGGCCGGCGGGATGATGGCATTCGGCACCGCCACCGAACGGAATGTGGTGGGGTCGGTCACTGTATCCTCCACGAGGGGAGGGATGATCTGATGAACCGTATCGGGGGGAATCACCGGCGGCTTCGGCGGCGGCGGGGTTTTTCTCTGCACCACGCGGACCACGCCGGAATCGGCGACGGCGTAGGTTGTCTTTCCGCCGGACGGATAGGGGCGGCGTATCCAGGTGGTGACGGGAAATTTGAAGATGCCGGTCGTGGAATCCGCGGTGAAGCAGACCGTATAGGAGAAATTATCGTTGGGAAAAACGCGAATCGGCAGCTTGCGCGGAAGCTCCAGCCGGAGCCGGGGATCATCGACCGAGATGGAATCCAGATAGATCGGGTCCTCACCGGTCGCCCGCACGGAGAAATCCCGGCATGCGGTCTTCATCTGCTCCACGGCGCCATAGCGATTGTTGTCGAGCTGCCATGTGGTCGGCAGCCCAAGCTGGCGCCTGATCCGCCGGTTGTTGCAGTCGATGATGGTGATATCGAGCACCACCGTCTGGCTGGCGGTGGTCACATAGACTTTCAGCGGATACTGCTTCCGGCAATCCACCACGCCGGCCCCCTCCACCCTGACGTTCGGGGTCTGCACGGTCCGTATCTCCTTGATGCCGGCCGGCATTGTCACCGTCACCACATTCTCCCCGGTATACAGCTCCGGCGGCCACACGGCCTCGCCGGCCGGAATGGCGGGTTGCGCGATGCCGACGGAGAAACCGGCCGCCAGCAGCAGCGGAACAAATGTGAGAAGAAATCGATCGTATCGTTTTATCATAATTGAAGCTGGCTTCGGCATGCGTAAAACTACGGTGCCAGGTTTCGCCCCACCAAACTTTTTACCGCCGCGTTACATCCAATCCGCTTTGTCGTCTGCAATCTAGTTTATCGAGCGCTTGGATGCGAGAGCGGCGGCCATCGGACGATGGCGCTTTCACAACTCGCTTTGCCTCGTCAGGTTTAATTCCATTTATGCCGGGGATATGATTATGATGACTATGCGACTTCGAACCGGGCTTCCTTTTCTGCTCGCGCTGGGATTATCGATGGTGCCGGCGCTCCTTTCGGCGCAGGGAACCGTGGCGCGCGACAGCACGGAACGGGATATGAAGGCGGGCGATGCGCTCTCCGCGCCGGTCCCGACCGCGAAGATCGGAACCACCACGCCGGCCGGGAGCTTCGAGTCGGTCGGGTCCAGTGCCGTCGGCCGGGGATCGTTCAGCAATCAGGCGGTGCATATCGGTTCTCCGGGCTTTACATCGTCGGCCGGTGGCCTGGGGACGTACGGAGGGACGCTCGGCGCCACGATCGGCGGCGCAAAGGATATCGGCTACGCGCGGCAGCTTATCAACGCCGGCTCCATCCCGAAATTTCTCGATTTCTCCCCCGAGGGCCTCTACAGCGAGCACGATATCCCGGTCCCATCCGGCGATTGCGCCGAGCCGCTCTGCCTCTCGCTCGGCTACGGCTACGCTCCCACGGTCGACGATAAATCCAACGCCCTCTTCGTCCATCTCGGCCTCAACTCCAACGTCCAGGCCGAGGGCTTCAGGCGTTCCAATCTTCAGCTTGTCGTGGTGGTGGACCGGAGCGGATCGATGCAGGGGAATATGGCTTCCGTGCAGGCCGCGCTGAGAAAGCTGGCGGAGAAACTGACCGCCGACGATGAGATTCTGATGGTTGAATTCGATGATCAGGCCGAGCTGCTTCTCCCCGCCACGCGTGGTGATCGCCGTGCCGATATTCTCGCCGCGATCAACAGGATCAGGGTGGTGGGGGGGACCAACCTCTTCTCCGGCATGGTGATGGGCTACACGCAGCTGGACAATCTGCCGTCGCGCCCAGGCGCGATGAAACGGATGCTCCTCTTCACCGACGAGCAGCCGAACGTGGGGATCACGAGCGAGGGGAGTTTTCTCGGGACGATCGAGGAATACTCGAAGAAGAATATCGGCCTGAGCCTTTTCGGCGTCGGATCGAACTTCGGTCAGGATGTTGCCTACAAGGTATCGCAGGCGCGGGGGGCGAACATGTTTTTCCTGGAATCGCCGGAGAAGATCGCGACGGTATTCGACAAGGAGTTCGATTATCTGGTGACGCCGCTGGTGTACGATCTGCATGTGAAGATCGCCACCCCCGCCGGCATGAAGCTGAAGGCGGTCTACGGCCTGCCGACCTGGACGCCCGGCAGCCACGATGCCGAGTTGAACGTTCCCACGGTGTTCCTCTCCTCGAATCACGGCGCCATCATCCTCCGCTACGAAAAGGATGGCGATGGTCCGCTCGCCTTCCATCCGGGGGACGAACTGGCCTCGGGGGATCTGAGTTTTACCGATATCGGTGGCCGGACGCATAACGAGCACGCGGATCTTCATCACACCGGAACGGCGGGGATGGAGCCGGGGACGCAGTTCTACACGCACGACGGGATGCGGATGGCCGTGGCGCTCACCAATATCTATTTCGGGCTGCGCGATGGCTGCACGCTGCTGACCGAGGGGAAGAGGAAGGAGGCGATCGATGTGATAGGGCGTGCCAAGGGTGTTGCGATGATCGAGAACACCGTTCTGCAGAACGAGGGGCTTGCCGACGAGATCAAGCTGCTGGACAAGCTGGAGGAGAATATCAACAAGGGCGTCGCGACGCGATCCGATGGACCGGCCAACGACTGATAACCGATGAACATGATGCGCGCGGCTCCGGCCCGCCGATATCCATCGGCGGGCCGGAGTGTTTTCATCCCCGCCGTACTCCTTATCCAACAAAAACGACCGGGCGTCCCTTTCTTGCGAGAGGGACGCCCGGCGCGCCGGAGCCGACCACCACGGTCCGGCTGGCGCGGTTCCTGGCCGGCGCGCTGCATCCATTTCCACCGGGAGCCACCCGATGGCCGAGGGAGCGGAGATACGGACGGCGCTGCCGGCCCGGAGACCACGATATGACATGGGGTATAATCCCATGCAGACCAACCCCACACAAGGCCCCGGAGGAGCACCGGATGCGGAGGCAGAACCACTCCGTGCCGGTGCTCGACTCCGGCTGGTCAGCGGCCACTCGCTGCCAGTATAGATGCGTAAATCAGTGAAATTCTGAAGTGTATCATTGTAGTCATCATCACAACCATCGAGAATACAGATGGTTTCGGCGGAAAGGCGTTGGGAATTGATTCTTGAAGAAAAAGGCCTGGGCCCGGTAATCGGGCACTATCTGGATCGAAGCGTATTATTATATTCTCTCAGCTTCCCATCCCGGGTTCGTTTCTTGGCATCGATCCTTGCCAGCGTTTCCGGGTCTCCCTTCCTAGCCCGCTTCTGTATTGCCTGCCTGGCAACTCCATCTTCACGAGCGATTTCAGCCAATATCCCACGGTACGGTAGCCGGTGGAGATCAAGTTTGGATGTTTTCATATCTTTGGTTGTCGAAGAGTTGTCGAAGGGTTTACGTTTAAATATATCAAAGTATATCAAACCGTGCAAGGCAAACCTATCATTGTACACTATTTTGTCACACCATGAATCCTGGTCAAAGGCTACGTCTATTCGGGGTGGTTCGTTTTGGTACTGCCAGCGGTTCCGTGAAGGCATTCGCGGAAGCAATCAGCATGAAGCCTTCGAATCTTCAGAAGTATCTGTGCGGAGACCGTGAGCCGGGGGCATCAGTGCTCTCCCGCGTGGCGAATCTGGGGTGCAATGTTCACTGGCTGGTTACCGGCGATGGCGAGATGTATGCCGCGAGCCGCGCGGGAGAAGAGGTGAAGCGACGGGTAAGCGCCGGCCTGGTACATGATCCCGGCGTCGCCTCCTCCGTGCAGTATCCCTCGATAGAGGAGAACGATGAAACCATTACCGGGGAGATCGAGCGGGTGAGAGGCCTGCTGGCGGCCGCGAAACCGGCGGAACGGGGAGTGTTGCTGGAGCAGCTTGCCAGGCTGCTGGAGACGAAGGTGGATATGCTTCAGCAGGAGAACATGCTGCACAGAGGGGAGATTGTGGCGTTCGAGAAGATCCTGAGCAAGCTCAAGGTGCACTGACCGCCTCATCCGCGCCCGCTCCGGGGGATGGGGCCGTCAGCTTCGAAGGTGCTGAAAATGAAACTGCCGGCGTTGGCCGGCAGTGCGGGGGAATTCCAGGGAGTGCCGTTGGGTGGGCCTCCGGCTGGTCGGGCATCAGTGCTGTTGCGCCGGCGCTGATCGCGCGATCAGCCCTGATGCTGATCCCCACCATAGGTGCAATTCCCCTGGTGGGAGCATTCTCCGCAGTTGGTATGTTCGCTGAGCGGAACCAGCGTAAAGCAGCGCGGGCATCGATCGTTCATCGGGTTGGCGATCGAATAGCTGCACGTGGGGCAGCTCCTGACCTCCATGTCCAGCTTTCGCAGCAGCTCCGTGTCGGCCCCGTTGCCGAGAATCGGAAGCTCCAGAGCAAGACCGCCATCGGCCGGCTTTCCCTTCCCTTTCCGTCTGAACATCGTCATCGCCATACCCTTATCTCACTATCATCGTTGATTGTTCGCCCGTTGTGCCGACGGGTTTCTACAGCAGGATCATCGCCACCAGCCCGCCGATGCCGAACGCCATCACCCAGCTTCCAACCCAGATCGTAAAGCCCTCGCGCGTTCCCCGCTCCTTCAGCATCACCATCAGCGACGCGATGCAGGGGACGAAGAGGGTGATCGTGGTCAGCGCAACCACCACCTGCATTGGCGTCAGGTGCATGGCGTAGAGGCCGGCCGCGCCGAAATCGCGACGGACAAGGCCCATCACGAAGGCGGTGGATGCCTCCGCCGGCAGCTTCAGCCAGCCGGTCGTGATCGGCGAGAGGAGGTTGACCCACATGTCGAGGATGCCGGTCACCTGAAGGATCGATACGGCCAGCGCGCCCACGAAGAACCAGGGGGTGGCCTCCTTCATAAAGGCGAACGTCTTCACCCACGTCTTCTGCAGCACGTTGCGCGCGCGCGGAAGGCGCATCGGGGGAAGGTCCAGCAGCAACGGGGTGGATTTTCCCGGAAGAGCCTTATCCAGCACGGTTCCTATCGCGATGAAGATCGTTATGATGATCGATGTGTAGATCAACGTCGCCTTGATGCCGGCCGTCGCCAGGAGCGCGGCGATCACCGCGAGCTGGGCGGAGCAGGGAATGGCGAACTGGAGGATCGCCGTGGCGATCCGCTTCTCTCTGTCGCTGCCGAGAAGTCGCGTGGTGATGGTCGCCATCGTGACGCAGCCAAGCCCCAGAATAAGGGGGATGATCGCCCTGCCGTTGAGCCCCAGGCCGTTCAGCGAGCGGTCCACGAACGTGGCGAGACGCGGGAGATATCCGGAATCCTCAAGAATCGACAGGGAGAGGTAGAACCCGAGGACAAGCGGCAGCAGGAGAAAGACCAGATAGGTGACAGTCATCGAAAACGCGCCGAACTCACCGAAAAAGATGATCGCCAGCGCCGATGAATATTTATAGTTGATGGAGTTCAGCCCCACCTTCCTGAACGCCTTCATCTGATCCGCCAGCACGGGGTCCGCGTGCGTCCCGTGCGGGAATACATAGGTGCGCGCCGCGATGGTGGTATCGTTCCCTGCCGCCGTCCTGCCGATCTTCTCCACCTTGATCGTGGTCCCGGTCACCGACGATACCTGATCCTTGACGAAGACCTCGAAGTAGCGATCGCCAAGGGTCTTCTCGGTGAAGCCGACGACATCCTGCGCGATAAACTGGCCGACGAAGAGATAGATGGCGTAGAGGACGATAGCCAGGAACGGGAAGCCGTAGATCGGCGAGATGGAGATGCGCCCAAGAAGCGCGGAGAGCGTCTTCTTCCGTTCGGTCGCGGTCACCACCTTGTCCAGCAGCCTGTTGACGCGGTTGCGACGCTCGACATAAATCAGCTCGCGATCCCCCCCCGGCTCCACGCCATGCCGCTCGGCGATAACCTTGTCCCCCTCCAGCACCATCAGCCCTTCCGCCTGCGAGCCAACGCAGTTCAGCAGCTCGTGAAGATGCCGGTGAAGCGATGCGTCCGATCGGCCCGGGCAGGCCTGCGGGATATGGGCCTCCAGCTTGTCGAATCCGCTCTTTCGGATGGCGGTGGTGGGAAGCACCGGAACGCCGAGCCGGTTGGAAAGCTCCTCGACGTTGATCCTGATCCCGCGATCTTCCGCCTCATCCATCATATTCAGGCAGACCGCGATCTTCTTCCCCATGTCGATAAGCTGAAGCGTCAGAAACAGATCCCGCTCCAGATGGACGGCGTCCACGACATTGAGGATGATATCGGCTTCCAGGATGATATCCCTGGCGACCCGTTCCTCATCGTTGAAGGAGCTGACGCCGTAGATGCCGGGGGTATCGTAGACGGCATATTTGGGATTTTCGCCGTGCGAAACCTCCACCGTGGTTCCGGGGAAGTTCGAGACATCCACATAGAGGCCGGTCAGGTGGTTGAAGAACACCGATTTCCCGACGTTCGGATTGCCGACGAGGACCAGCTTCGTCTTGTTTTTGCTGAGGAACTGCGCCGCGCTGGTATCCACATGACGGTGCGCGGTATGCGGTATCACGTCCGTTATATCGTCGGGGGAGAGAGAGGAGCTATCGTTCATGTTCGGATTGTTCCGTAGTCGATCGTTTGGGCGATTGGGAGTGCGCCCGGATTCATCTCGTGGTTATCCTATCGCAACGCCGATCTGCTTTGCCAGGTTCCTCCCCAGAGCGATTTCCTGACGGCTCGCCTCCAGGATGATTGTCCCGCCCGGCAGGCGTTCGATGCAGAGGACGCTGGCGCCCACGCAGATCCCGAGCCGGATGCACTGGGAGCGAAGCTCGGAATCCTCCGGCAGGGAGAGTATCGTTCCCCGCGTACCGCGGCGAACATCGACGAGCTGTGTGATATCAGTTGGCATGATCCTCCGTTTCGAACGTCGCCACGCCGTTGCGCGATCCATTCCGGCGGCTTCTCCGGCAGTCGCTGCAGACGCCGAAGATCTGAAGGGTGTGATAGATCCCCTCGAAATCATGGTGGTCGCAGATCTGCTTCTGAAGATATCGGACGCTGCCGTTGGGGAATTCGATGATGCGGCCGCACTTGGTGCAGACCATATGGTCATGGCAGGGGCGGTCGATTGTTTTTTCGTACTGGGCAAAATCGCCGGGGGCGAACATGTAGCGGGAGACAAGGCCGCATTCGTGGAGGAGGGAAAGCGTTTTGTAGACGGTGGCCCGCGATACCTTGCTCCCCTCCGCGCGAAGCCGCAGATAGAGCGAATCGGCGTCGAAGTGCTCGTTGTACTTCAGTACCTGCGCCAGTACCTCGAACCGTTCCGAGGTAATGCGGTAGTTGCCGTCGCGGAGAAACTCCGTGAACCGCTCCTTTGCCCGTTTTTCCGCTATTGAGTGCATCAAGGAATTCTTATTAAGACCGAGTCCAGAAACAAACATAGGGAGGGATGCGGAGGTGTGCAAGGGAAGAACATGCGGAATGATAACCCAAAGTGTAAGCGTGCGGTCGGAGAAGCGGGGAGGAAGAAAACGTAAACGCCCGTCGGCGGAGAGCATCGGGGCGGAATCTGAACCGGCGAGCCGGGATTATACGGTGCAGCGGCACTGAAGATCGATCGTGACGGGGGATGTCAGCCGGTTCACCCCATCGCGCCGCACATGAAGAACCGGAAGCGTGTAGGGATTGACGACGACGACATCCTTTCTCGAGATCCTTTGCCTCGTATCCCTTGCTGACAACCTCGATAACGGCCTCGGGGATCAGGGCGACCGGCCTCCTCCTCTCGGAGCGTATGAGAAACGGGGGGCCATCCTCCCTCCTGATGAGTATCGGGCTGGCTGGTTCGGCCACAGGGCCGTTTTCCGTTATGCCCGGACTGCTTTCGCGCTGCCGGCGACCTTCAGTCGGTTGGTGGCGCGTGCCAGCGCCGCCTCCGCGCGGACCATGTCGATCTCCTTGTCGTGCGCGCGGCGCGCCTCCTGAATGCGACCCTCCGCCCGCTGGCGCGACCCCTCGGCGCGTTCCACGTTGATCGCCTCGGCGGACTCCACGGTCTCCGCGATCACCGTCAGCCGGTTGTTGTTCATCTCCATGAAGCCGCCGGAGGTCGCGAAGTGATGCTCGCGCTGTCCGTCGCCAACAATCCTGATATCTCCGATTTCCAGCTCCGTCAGAATGGGCGCATGGTTGTAGAGCACCTGAAACGGTCCCATCACTCCCGGCAGCGTAACCATCGATGCCTCTCCGCTGAACACCTGGCTGCGGGGCGTCACGATCTCCACATGAAATGTCTTGTCGGCCATAATAGTAATCGGTAAACCTGGGATCTACTCTCGGTAGTTGTAGCGGCGAGGGGCGGGCCGTTCATCAGAGCCACGCCCCTTCGCGTTCAATTGCGTTATCGCGCGGGGTTACGCGTTCATCTTGGCCGCTCGCTCGCGTGCCTCGTCGAACGTTCCCACGTACCGGAACGATTCCTCCGGCATGTCGTCGCCATCGCCGTTGAGAATCGCCTCGAATCCGGCGATCGTATCCTCCAGCTTCACGTAGCGACCCGGCAGGCCGGTGAACTGTTCGGCCACGAAGAACGGCTGCGAGAAGAATCGCTGGATCTTGCGGGCGCGCTGCACCGTGAGCTTGTCATCATCCGAAAGCTCATCCATGCCGAGGATGTTGATGATGTCCTGCAGTTCCTTGTAGGTCTGAAGGGTCCGCTTCACCGACGAGGCCACATCGAAATGGCGCTGGCCCAGGACGGACGGCGTCATGATCGTGGATGTGGAATCGAGCGGATCGACCGCGGGATAGAGGCCAAGCTCGGAGATCGCGCGGGAGAGCACAGTGGTTGCGTCAAGGTGGGCGAAGGTGTTCGCCGGGGCCGGATCGGTAAGGTCATCCGCCGGGACGTAGACGGCCTGCACCGATGTGATGGAGCCGCGGTTGGTGGATGCGATCCGCTCCTGAAGCATGCCCATCTCGGTTGCCAGCGTCGGCTGATAACCCACCGCCGACGGCATGCGGCCGAGCAGCGCCGATACTTCGGAGCCGGCCTGCGTAAAGCGGAAGATGTTGTCGATGAACAGAAGCACGTCGCGCCCCTCCTCATCGCGGAAATACTCGGCGTAGGTCAGCGCCGTCAGCGCCACCCGGGCGCGCGCGCCCGGCGGCTCGTTCATCTGTCCGAACACCAGCACGGCCTTGTCGAGCACCGTGGAGCCGTCGGAGAGCTTCGCCTCCGACATTTCGAGATAGAGATCCTTCCCCTCGCGCGTCCGCTCTCCCACGCCGCCGAACACCGAGTATCCGCCGTGCTGCTTGGCGATGTTGTTGATCAGCTCAAGGATAACCACCGTCTTTCCCACGCCGGCGCCGCCGAACAGGCCGGTCTTTCCACCCTTCGTGTACGGCTCCAGAAGGTCGATAACCTTGATGCCGGTCTCCAGCATCTCCTTCTGCGTCACCAGCGTATCGAACGCGGGGGCCGGGCGATGGATGGAGTACATCGTCTTGGAAACCAGCGGCTCCTTGTTGTCGATTGCCTCGCCTACCACGTTGATCAGGCGACCAAGCGCGTTCGGGCCGACCGGCACGGTGATCGGGGCACCGGTATCGATCACCTTCATGCCGCGGCTGAGGCCGTCCGACGAATCCATGGCGATCGTCCTGACGCGGTCCTCACCAAGATGCTGCTGCACCTCGACCACGAGGTTCTCCGCCTTTCCGGCGGCGTTCGTGCGCGGGATATGGAGCGCGTTGAGGATGTCCGGCAGGTTGCCGCCGGGGAACTCTACGTCGATCACCGGACCGATGATCTGAACAATCTTGCCTTCGTTCATAGTGCTACGATCTTCGTTTAACGATATATATATAGTGTTCTTAAGCTGTATGCGTTGGGAAGCGGAACGCGCCGGATCGCCCCGGAAGCAATGGGTAATCGGCAAGAGAACACGAAGTTACACAACGCTCGCTGGTTCCGCAATCCGTGAATCGTCGCGAATCGAAAACGGAATATCATCATGACTGTCATTGTCATTGCGAATCATCGCAGTCGGGGCACGTTTCAAACGTGCCCCGACTGACGCTTCCATGCTGTCCGATTCCGCAATTCGCGAATCGTCGCGAATCGAAAACGACAATTTCGTAGCTTCGTTATCTGCTTCGGCGTCTGAACATTCATTGCGCCGTTGCGTTGCGACGACACGCCAACTTCGGAATCATCAATATTCGACATGCGCCCGTATCCAGCTCGTACACATTACGCAGGCCGGCTCCGCCCGGCGGAGATCAGCTCCCACGTTTCATTCAACGGCTGGGTGGCCTCCCGCCGCGATCTCGGCGGCCTGATCTTCATCGATCTTCGCGATCATACCGGCATCGTCCAGCTCGTCTTCTCCCCGCAGCATGCCCCGGATCTGATGGAGAGGGCCGGCGACCTCCGCAGTGAGTATGTGATCGCCGTCACCGGGGAGGTGCGCCGTCGCGAAAACCCGAATCACTTCATCCCCACCGGCGAGGTGGAGGTGTATTGCACGGAGCTGGTGATCCTGAATCGCTCGGAGACGCCGCCGTTCGAGATCGGCAAGCGTGGTCAGGTGGGGGAGGAGCTTCGGCTGAAATATCGCTACCTGGATCTCCGCGATGCCGAGATGCAGCGGATTCTCCGGCTTCGGAGCCAGGTGTATGGCATTACCCACCAGTATTTCGCTGAAAACGGCTTTGTGGAGATCGAAACGCCGATGCTTGTCCGCTCCACGCCGGAGGGGGCGCGCGATTATCTGGTGCCGAGCCGCGTCCATCCCGGAAAATTCTACGCCCTGCCGCAGTCGCCGCAGATCTACAAACAGCTTCTGATGGTGGCCGGATACGATCGCTACATGCAGATCGCGAAGTGCATGCGCGATGAGGATCTCCGCGCCGATCGCCAGCCGGAATTCACGCAGCTCGATCTTGAGATGGCGTTTGTGGAGCAGGAGGATGTCCTTCAGCTTATCGAGGGATATCTGGTCAGGATCTGGAAGGAGGTGAAGGGGGTCGATCTCCAGTTGCCGCTTCTCCGCATGCCGTATCACGAGGCGATGAGCCGTTACGGAACCGATAAACCGGATATCCGGTTCGACGTGGAACTGCAGGATGTCGCCGATCTTTTCGGCTCCACCGGGTTCAGCGTCTTCAAGGGGACGCTGGAATCGGGGGGCGCCATCGCCGGTATCAGGGTTTCGGGAGGCGCGGCCTATTCCCGCAAACAGATCGACGATCTGACCGAGGTGGCGAAGCGCTACGGCGCAAAGGGGCTGGTCTGGCTGAAACTCACCGCCGATGACATGGAGGGGGGCTCCGCGAAGTTCTTCTCGAACGAGGAAAAGGATGGGATGCGCGAGCGTTTCTCCGCCGACGAGGGGGATCTGCTCCTGATCGTCGCCGATGAATGGCGCACCTGCCACATCGCGCTTGGCGCGCTCCGGCTCGATATCGCCCGCCGCGAGAAGCTGATCCCGGAGAACACGGACGCGCCCCTCTTCGTGATCGATTTTCCGATGTTCGAGATGGACCAGGAAACCGGGACGATCACCCCGGCGCACCATCCGTTTACATCGTACAAGCGGGAGGATGAGGGGTTTCTGGAGACCGATCCGCTGCGGGTCCGCGCCAACGCGTACGATCTGGTGATCAACGGCTACGAGCTGGCCTCCGGCTCCATCCGTATCCACGACCGCGAGACGCAGGCGAAGATCTTCTCCTATATCGGCCTGTCGGACGAGGAAGCGCAGAAGAAATTCGGATTTCTGCTGGAGGCGTTCCGCTACGGCGCGCCGCCACACGGCGGAATCGCCCCCGGCATCGATCGCCTGATCATGGTGCTGGCCGGCACCGACAATATCCGCGACGTGATAGCATTTCCGAAAACCGCGAGCGCGGCATCGTTGATGGATGAAGCGCCGTCGCCGCTCGCCAACGAGCAGTTGAAGCCGCTCCATATTCAGTTGCGCGAAGAATAATCGAAGCGCCGACGGCTGCCGACATATGTTGATCGATGCCTCCTCTTCAGAATCCGGTTTCTCAACCTCCTGACAGGGGGTATTCTTTTTCACGCGGAGCCATGCCGATATACTCTCCACGTCAGAGAACCATCAGGCGATATGCGCCCATCATCCTCATGCTTCTGCTCCTTGGGTCGGCGCGGCTGCCGGCGCAACGGCCGTACTATCCCGATCAGCCACTGCCGGACGATCTCGCCCTTCCGCTGATTCCCATTCACGGGCTCAGCGATACGGTTTTCTTCATCGGCGGGGAGATGGCGACCAACTCGACGAGCGGCTCGGTCGGGGATCTCTGGAAGTTTGCGCGCTCGCTCGGCCTGAACGCGATGGAATTCCGGGGGAACAACCCGGTGGCGCTGGTGGATACGCTCCTCATGGGGAGGGCGACCAGGCCGAACGAACGGTTGATGTCCTGGATCGACAGGTTCTCCGGGGAATCGGGCTGGGGTCGGCAGGTGACGTTCTTTCCGTTCGACGCGTATGAATCGTATTACTGGCAGTGCAGGTTTCTCACGCTGTCGGGAGGGATGATCGAGAGGAACCCGATAGAACGGTATCAGGGCGCGCGCGCGCTGGAACAGGTGTACGATAAATCGAACACAACGCCGGGAGCCACGGTGGCCCAGCAGGCGGTGTTCGGCCACGACAGCCTTCAGGTCTACCGCTGGCCGGGTCGTGGTCGCTATGACTCCACGCAGAACGGCGAGACGATTCTCCATCTCCCGCGCGGCGACTGGGGGACGAAAAGTTATTTCATCGCCGTCACCGGGCATCTGTTCGCGAATGCTGGTGGCGGTGCGGCCGATACCGATACCCTCCTCGCGGTTGATATCTGGAACGAGGTTCCGAATCGCACAACCTGCAGGCTCGCCGGGTCGGCGATTCATACGGCGCGGCGGGACACTGCCTATCTCTACACATCGGTGTATGTGAGGAAATCGGATCTGAAGCCGGACACGGCGCATGGTTCACCCGACTTCGATCGCTACCGTTCCCCGGTGTTTCCGATCAACCTTGTCCGCGATCCCGTCACCGGCATTGCCGGCCCCGCCAGCGGCGACAACTCCGCCCACCGTTTCGATATCCGCATCCGCTGGATCGGCGGGGAGAAGCTGGCGCTCAGGAGCATCGCCGTGCGCGATACGCTCGGGCAGCTTATGCTGGGGGATGATTCCGGCAGCGTTGCCTATCGCCGGCAACTGGTGAAGGCGGCGCGGCGACTCTATTATGGCACTGCCACCCCCGGCCCGACCACCAGGCCGCGAACGAACATCCCGCTGGCCTACTTCGGCGATGAGCCGCTCTTCTCGGAATACGCCGGGTTCAACGCCATCGACCGGCTTCTGCGCGACAGCACGGCGCCCGGTGGCGACACCACGCGGAGCCTTCGCCCGCATTATGAGCTTAATCAGGTCACGCTTCACAAGGCCCTGATCAGCAACGCGGCCACCGTCGAGCCGGGTTTCTATCCCACGTCGGCCGGGTGGGCCTACAATGCGGTCAAATTCGGGTTCGACACCAGCTTCAAACAGCCCCCCGTGCTGGCGATGCACGACGGCGGCGTCTGGAATGTCCCGCGGCTGGGGGAGACGGCCGACAGCGTGGAGCTGTATGAAAAGGTCTACCAGCGGGCCACCATCGGCCAGTACAACACGGGGCGAAGCATCTATCCCTATCAATACGACAAGCTGACCGATCTGGGATACGCGGCCCGCGCCGCCAGCCGCACCGGACGATGGCTGATTCCGTGGATCGGCGAGCATGGGCAGGTGAACATCAAATGGTTCAAAATCGGCGACAGCATCCAGGCAAGGCCGGACATGCAGTGGATTCTGGAGGCGGCGCAGCTCCGTCTGATCTGCAACCTCGCCCTCTGCTACGGCGCCCGTGGCGTACACTATGCGTGGGTGGGCTCCGATACGGACGAGGTGATGAACGATGCCGCTCCGATCGATGAGGGGCACACCACATTATTTGGAAGCAACTGGGGGCCGGTGGGGTTTTTCACCGACCGGACCGCCGATCGTGTTTCGCCGTTCACGGTCAGGACCGGCATGAACCAGACCGCGACGTTGCCGAGCTTCTATACCGGCTGGGGGGTGCGCCTGCGCGAAATGCAGTGGCTGGATACGGTCTGGTTCCCGAGTGTCGGCAGGGAAATGCTGAAGCTCCGCTGGCGCGATGGCTATTCGATCCATTTCACGGTCCCGCAATCCTATATGACCGATCCCGGAGTGACGATCAGCCGGCCGCTTCCGTCAACGGAGATCGTCAACGCCGTCCGCTCGTGGAAGCCGGCGGTTGGCGGGAATGCGGTTTATCGCGATCCCGATTCGCTGACCTATGTGGAGCTGGGATTGTTCAACCGGAAACGGGGCGCCGATACCAGCCGGCATCAGTACGATACCAACTACCTGTTCGTCGTCAATCGTCGCACGTTCGAACGGCCGGATGATACATCGGCAACGAGCGATTATGGCAGGAAGCTGGACACGCTCGCCGAGACGCGGACAATCTCCCTCACGCTGAACATGCCGCACCCGGACGGCGACCCTTCCAACTACATTCATATCCGCGAGGTTTTTCCGGACACAGCGCGTCTGGCGCTGACTTCGGCCCCGCGCGTGGGGCTGGATACGATCGTTCGTGGCGATCGCGCCGTGGAGATCACCCTCCGTCCCGGTGGAGGAGCGCTGCTGGAGCTGACCTACCGGCGTCCCACCAGTGACAGGGATGATGGCGATATCCGCCACAGGGATCACCTGCCCATTCCCTTCGTCGGCAATCGCAGGTATGCCGCCCATTTCCATGCGGCGAATAATCCGTGACTGTTCAGCATTATTTCGGGCCGACCATATTTCCCGATACGAACGGGCTGAACATGAAAAAGCCGGGTCGCATGGCAACCCGGCTTTTTACCGATCAGGAGAACAAATTACTTCGTGGTTGCAGCAGCAGCCTTCTTGTGATGACGATGACCCTTCTTGTGGCCCATGTGCTTCGTGGTCTTGGCAGGCTTGGCATCCTGTGCGAAAGCGGAGGTAGCGCCGAAGGTAACGGCAACAGCAAGAGCTGCGATGATGAGCTTCTTCATGGTCGGAATCCTGAGTTATAATTGTTGTTGGAAAACGGTAGCGGTTGCTGATAGATGCGCAACCGATGAATGCAAACTTAGAGCCCGAACATGATGGGGAGATGATAAAATCTCTTACCGATCACCGGACAATAAATTTCTCGTTCGCTGATTCAAGGAACTATTTCGCTGCTGAAGAGTGGGTAACGGTATCCCCTGGGAGGGCCTCCGTTGCCGGGCCAGCGGCCCATTCTGTCAACGGGCTGTTCAACAACCATCAGATGCAGGGCGGCCGAATGTGATTGCCGCCGCCGCGGATGAGGTTGTTCAACAGTCTGTTGAAAACGAAGGGCGGATCGGTTCACGATCCGCCCTTCATGCGGGATATTACTTGCTGGCGGGGGCGGTCGCCGCGGTCTGAGCCTTGTGCTTCCTGACAGCGTGACGCTTGCGGGCGATCTTCTTCTTCGGGGTCATGGCGCCATCTTCCTTCGGGGCGGCCTGGACGGTCGTCTTGGCGGGCTTGGCCGGCTTGTTCTGTGCGAAAGCAACCGTGCCGAGCGAGAGAGCAGCCACGAGCGCGGCCGAGAGGATATTCTTTGCAGTCATGATTCTGTTGTCCTTCTATGAATAAGGGGTTTGAAATATCATTGGAGCAGCGCCCACATCGAATAACGAATACAAATTTATCGGGGGAAAATGATGAATTGATGATAGAATAAAAAAATCATGAATTCATTGCCCGGCCCGCGTTGCAAGGCAATTGGCCCTTATGGCCAAATGACGCGGAAGGCCGGAATCGAGGCTTTTTCCGGATATATTGTACGGGGATTTTAATAATAAAATTTGATGGGTGGTGTGCCGTAAAACGTCGGGCCTGCCGGGTTGTGATGGGTGTCGCGGCGAATTGTTCGCGAAATTGCCAATCGGTCGGGTAGTGACTCAGGTTGGGATACGGCTCATGCTGTTCGGGCTCATCGAGAGCATTCGGCATCTCTCCTTCCAGCCCCATCGGGGCGTACCGGTTGTAGCGATGCCACGTCTTCGATGATCTGAAGCTCCACCGGAGCGTACCATTTGGCACGGATGCGGGGATGGTACGCTCCGATGGAGCTTGAGCGAGAAGATGGGAGCATTGTTGCTACAACCGGTGCGCTCCCACGGAGCTTGAAGAGTGAAGGAGGGATCGCCGATCGATGATTGTTTAGCAGATGGAAGACTGGATTCAAACTGAGTCACTACCATCGGTCGGGGTCGGTTGTCACGGTGCACGGAGATGAGTTCGGGATAATCACCCCATGACACGACATCGCCGGCGATGTTGGCCTTTACCGTCGGGAGCATATCTCATGCACGCCGATATGGTCGCTTTGCATTCGATCATTGTTGAAGGGTCCGGGCGCCGCAAGCAATGCAGCGCCCTGCTATGCATCCATCATTATTTCAGCCGGCAGGCCGATCGTCACTATCGTCCCCTTCCCCTCCTCCGATGCTATCGCGATGGTGCCGTCGTGCGCCTCGATGATCGTCCTGGCGATTGCCAGCCCAAGCCCCGATCCGGGAGTGCTCCGGGCCGTGTCGCTTCTGTAGAAGCGGTCGAAGATCTGCGGGATATCGGACGCCGGAATGCCGGGGCCGTTGTCGGAGATGGTGATAAGCGCGGCGCGGTCCTGGGCGGTAAGGCGCGTGGTGACCGTCGAGGATTCGTGCGAGTAGGTGATGGCGTTGGTGATCACGTTCATGATGGCGCGTTGCAGCGTCGCGGAATCGCAGGAGAATTCCACGGCGTCATCCACATCGACCCAGAGGGAGATGTTTCGCTGCCCGGCCAGGTTCTTCAGCTTGCTGACGCAGTCCACCACGATCTCATCCAGCCGTTCGGGCGCCTTGATCAGCCGGAGCTGGTGGGCGTCGGCCTTGGCGAGCAGGAGAAGATCGTTTGCCAGCCGGCTCATCCTGTCCACTTCGGTCAGGCAGTGCTCAAGATCCTCCCGCACCGGCGGGTCGATTTCCGGCAGGGTGAGGATATGGTCCAGCTTGGCCTGGATCACCATGAGGGGCGTGCGGAGATCATGCGAGGCATCGGCCACGAAACGGCGCTGGCTGTTGAACGTCAGCTCCAGCCGCTCGATCATCGCGTTGAATGTGCTGGCAAGCTGCGCCAGCTCATCGGTGGAGTTCCCGCCGCTGACCCGTTGATGGAGATTGCTGGAGGAGATCGCCGCCGCCGCCGATGTTATCTCCGCCACCGGGGCCAGCGCCCGCCGCGCGGTAAACCAGCCTCCCACGCCGGCCAGCAGCAGCGAGGCGGGGACGATGATCAGAAGGATGTTCCGGAGCCGCTCAAGCGTTGCCTCCAGCCGGTCCAGCGAGCCGACCACGACGATGCCGAGCCGCAGTTTCTGGGTGTTGGGAATCGAAAGGGCAAACGCGCGATAGGTGATGCCGTTGGCCTGGATCGTCCGGAATTTCGGGCGGCCCCGGTTGGGGAGCATCGTCTGGAGCGAATCGACCATATCCTCGATCGAATCCTGCTGCCCGCTCTCATAGACAACGCTGTCGCGGGTCATCAGCAGAAACCATTTCGACCGGAACCGGAGGTTCGCCTGGCCGGTCACGTCCTGAAGATTATCGAACATGTCGGAAACGCTGCCGGTGGAGGTGTTCACGCCGGAGACGAGGAATTCGGCGTAGTCCCGAAGCTCGGCATCGAAGGAATCCCGCTCGTTCGATTCAAAGACGGTGTACATCACCACCACGATGGCGCTGACGATCGTGCCGAAGATCAGAAGATAGCGGAGGGTGAGCCGGGTTGTGATCGTAAACATGCGGAGTGCGAGAGTAAGGGAGCCGGAAACCCGGCCGGGCCGGCGCGTGGACCGGAGGCCGCCTCAGGTCTCCTCGTCGGAGAAGAGATAGCCCACCCCGCGAACCGTATGAATAAGCTGCGGCTCGAAGCCCTTGTCCACCCGCTGCCGGAGGAATCGGACCAGCGAATCGACGACGTTCGAGCGGGGATCGAAGTTCATATCCCAGACATGCTCGCTGATCATATCGCGCGTGACCACTTTTCCCCGGCGCAGCATGAAGTACTCCAGCAGCGCGAACTCCTTGGCGGTCAGCGTGATCGGCACGCCGCTTCTGGTCACCGTCCGCTTGGCCGTGTTCAGCACCAGATCCGCGATCGTCATCTCGGTGCTCTTCTGGTCCGATTGCCGCCTGCTCAGCGATCTGATGCGCGCCAGCAGCACGCCGATATGAAACGGCTTCACCAGATAATCATCGGCGCCCACGTCCAGCCCCTGAATCATATCCTCGGCCTCCCCCAGCGCCGTCATCATCAGGATCGGCGTGGTGATTCCCTCCTTCCGAAGCGCGCGGCAGACATCGCGGCCGTCCTTCTTTGGAAGCATCAGGTCCAGAAGGATGATATCGTAATCGCTGCTCAGCGCCAGATCCTCTCCCTCCTCGCCATCGTACGCGATATCGATCGAGTAATGCTGGCTGGCAAGCTCGCGCCGGATTACCTCGGCGATGCCCTGATCATCTTCAACGAGTAGAATTCTCATAACAGTGACGAAATATACTTCCGGGGCGGGGGAAAGCAATGAGGATGGGGATGGTGCCGGTAATGACCCGCCATAAACAGGCACGGTCGCGGATGACATTGAAGCCATCGCGCGACCGATAGTGAGTGCTCCGAGGCGGTTCGCTATTTCCCGTTCCTGATGGTTGCCGGATGTGAGTGAATCGGCACCTCCGTCGACTCACCAAGCATCGGCACATTATCCTTCTTCGACCTGCTGGCGCTGGCCGTCTCGGATGCGTTCATCCGCTCCTTCGCACGTGTCTGGCTGGTGATCGGGGAGCGCGTCTCCGGCGAGGATTTTCTCCCCTCGGCGTTCGTCACAACCCGGCCGGATTCCGCTGATGGTTCTCTCGTCGCATCCGCCCGTGGCGACTGTACCTCGACCGGAAGCGCCGACGGCGACTGATTTCCGGCGGGTGCCGGAGCGCTCGTCTTCTCCCCGGTTTCCGCCGCGGGTGCCGTCTGCGTCTGCCGTACCGCGGGAGCCGTAACGGATACGGCCTGCGTGCTTGTCGTGTGGGAGAGCGTTGGAACGATGAGGATCATGCCAACGGTGGCCGTGATGCCTATCACCGCGGCGATGATCACCTTTGCCGCGCCGCTGCCGCCGATGAACTTTCCCATCCCCGCGAGCTTTCCCGCCGCCGACGTTCCACCGCCGGTTCCCGTCGTGGGGATTGCCGTCTCCGGCGCCACCACCGCAAGCATCGTCAGAAAGCGCGCGCGGGAGTCGGCTGGCTGGCTGGGGACGGCGGAGCGATCGGAGCGGATGGCCCGGCTTATCAGCGTTTCCGCGTAGAGCGCCCGGCGCAACCCCTCATCCTGCTCCACCCGGCGCAGGAATGTCTTCTTTTCGGAGGCTTCCATCCTGCCGGCCATGTAGCGTTCGATCATGGTATTTCTATCGAAATCGGTCATCGTTTCTCCTCCTCGATGCCGAATGCGGTCGCGGCGATCGCCATCATTTCAGTTCCTTCCTGTGTCTGAATCCTTTCCATCACAATCGTTCTCAATTGCATTCGTGCGCGCGATGCCCGTTTCCGTATGGCATCGGCCGATTTTCCGAGCATCGTCGCGATCTCCTCCAGGCGATATCCGCAATACAGGTTCAACACCAGCACCTCGCGATAATCGGGGGGGATCTCCGCCAGCGCCGCCACCACCAGCTCCTCAAGATCGCTCAACTCGCGTGATGTCTGTGTGGAGGCCATCCGGGCCTCCACTTCGTCCACCTCGTCGATGGGGGAGAACCGCTTCCGCGACTTCAGATGATTGAAGCAGAGGTTGCGGGCGATCGTCAGGAGAAAGCCGACAGGATTATGAATCGTCTGCGGCTTCGAGCGGAGACGGGCGATGCGCTCCCACACTTCCTGGGTCAGATCCTCCGCCTGTTCCGGGGAGCCGAGCAGCTTCAGGCAATAGATATACAGGCGATGGTTGTGCCTGTCGTACAACTCAACGAGCGCGGAATTCTCCCCCGCGAAGAATCTATCCAGCAGAATCGTGTCGTCATTCGGGCTCTTCGGCCGCGCAAGATCGTTCTCGCGCTCCGAATCGATCGGTGAGGACAGTGCCACAAGTAGTTGACTCATATAATATCGATACTCCGGAAGCTGTTCACCTGAAGTGACCGGCTCTCCGGGGGAAACGTGACAGCAATCATAAACTTTTTTTCGCTCGTTTGCTCACAGTGGCCTTATATGTTGATCCCGGCGATATCTCCGTGACGAAATTTGGGGGGGCGCGTCGTTGTCTCGACCCCGGTCCGGTGGTAGTTTATGCCCTCTTCACGAACAGCCGGCCCCGTTTCAGGCTTCCGGTGGAACAATTCTTACGAACGGATTGCGTTGAACCTGTCGATTCGCATACGACGCCGTGGCGCGCCCGCCATTGCACTCCTTATCGCCCTTATGCTGGCCCCGGCCGGCATCCGCGCGCAGCATGTGGTGGTTGGCCCCATGGTCGGTTTCGAGGCCGGGCGGCCGCTGGAGATCGACCGGACGTGGAACGCGGCAGGCTGGTGCAATTGCGATAACGACAGAATGAGGGGCGCTTCCGATTTCCTCCGGTTCGGAACCACCATGGCGCTTCCGGAATTCTCGTCGGGGAGCCCGTTCGGTGGAATGGTGGAGCTTTCAATCGGCATCGGTTCGGGTCGCCTGCAATCCGATCGTATCACCGGTCAACCCGCTATCAACCCTGTCGCGGTCAACAGCTACGAATTCTCCGTTCGATCCTCCACCCTCTCCGCGCAGCTCGATGTGATGGCTCATTACAACGCGATCGGGCCGTTCGGTCTGGGGGGAGGGCTCTGGGTGGGGTATCCGATCTTCACCCGGTACACGTATTCCGATGCGATTCCCAGGCCCGGCGTCAGCGAATTCGGTTTCGAAACCACGATCGATGGGAGCAACATACAGCCTTATTCCTCCCACTGGGGGTTTGTGCTGGCGCCATCCTATACCTACGGGCTTGACCGGACCACGTCGCTTGTCGGGGCGGTGGTGGTGCGCGGGGATCTGAGCCCGACCGGCTTCACATCCTTTCCGCAATGGCTCAGCGCGGGCGTGAGCGTTGCCCTGATGTTTGATCTGAGCCCCCCCGTGGCCCCCGCGGTTGTGCCGGCGGAGCCGCCAGCGACCGAGCCACCGAAACCCGTGGCCGTCGACACCGACCAGGGGAACGCGCTCAGCGCCTCGATCGATCTCTACGCGGTCGATGAGAAGGGGGCGCATCATCAGGAATCGATCCTCCACGCCGATACCATCTCCCAGATCCGGCAGATGCCTCTTCCCGATCTGATCTTCTTCGATCGCGCGTCGGCGGAGCTGCCGGCGCGGTTCGTTCATGGCGATGCGCGGGCCGGTGGATTCTCGTACGCATCGCTTGCCGCGATGGAGCCGGCCGATATCTACCGGCGCGGGCTCGATATCATCGGCCTCCGCATGCGGGAGCACGCGGCTTCCAGGGTCACGCTGGCGGGATCGGCGGCGGGGGATGAAGATGCTTCGCTGGCGGTGGCGCGTTCCGAACGGGTGCGGCGATATCTGGAGGAATCGTGGGGGATCGAGCCGGCGCGCATCGCGCTCTCCGTTGCGCGACCGATGGCGGCCGGCGGCGACCTTGACCGCTGCGTCAGGATCAGGCCATCCGGGGATATCGCCGGGCCGCTCCGGATCGAATGGAAATCCCGACGGTTTCGCCAGCCGGTGCTGGACCTTCAGCCGGAGATCACTGCCAGACATGGCGTGCGGGAGTGGAGAATCGTGCTGAGCCAGGGGGCCAGCGAGATAGGGCGATATTCCGACACGACGCGCAATCCCGAGCTTGCCTTTCGTATCCCCGATGATCTTTCCGATACCATGCTGCCGCCGATTGTCGCCGATCTCACCGTCATCGATTCGACCGGCGCCACCACGTCGGCGCGGGATTCGCTGCCGCTGCTTCTTCCGTCGGCCGCCGCCGCTCCGGTGCGCGGCGGCATCTCCAGCCGCTCCACCTACATGCTGATCGGCGGGGCCGCGAAAAGCGACGGGGCCGCCACCAGCCAGGCACTCAGGCGCATCGCGACCTCCGTGGAGGGGCCCGCGCGGCTTACCGTGATTGCCCCCGCCGGCGATCGTAGCGGGGGGGTGCGTGGCGAGCAGATTGTGACCATGCTCCGCGGGATGCTGAAATCCCGTACCGTGAGCATCACATCCAGAGCTGATGCATCAGGCCCGGTGAATTATCCCGAGGATCGGCTTCTGGCCGCCAGCGTCAGCGTGGTGGTGGAGGAATAACATGGTTCGATCCATCGCATCGAATGCGATATTCGTGACGACGATGTTTTTCATCGCGAAAATATCGTCCTGAATATTCACCGAATATCATTCCGAACCATCGGCGCCATCGGTGATTGTTGGTATTTCCACGATTTCCTGCGGTGGTTCCACGGCCGCCGGTTTCCGTTTCAGATATCTCCAGAGAAGATACACCATCAGCAGTCCCGCCGCGATCATCGATGCAATTCGAATATGGCGGTGCGCCGATCGCATCACCATTTCCCATTTATCGCCAAGGAGATATCCCAGCATGATAAATCCCAGCGACCAGATAAAGCCGCCCGTGTAGGCGAAGACCATGAAATGGGGAAGCTCCATGTCCGACGTTCCGGCAACATATGCCGTAAGATGCCGCACCCCAGGAATAAAATATCCTATCATCAGCAGCCATTTTCCGAACCGCTCGAACCACTGGTGCGTCTTGTCGAGTTTATCCGGCGTGATATGGACATATTTTCCATATTTAAGGAGGATTTTCAGCCCGAGCGTTTTGCCGAGAATATAGCTGATGGTGATGCCGCAGATGCTCCCGAAAAATGCCGTGGCAATCGCCGGCAGTAAATCGAGGTTTCCCTTATATGCCAGATATCCGACAAACGCCAGCAGCGTTTCATCGGGCACCGGAACTCCCACCACGCCCATCACGAGCAGGGTGAATATCGCAGGATATCCCCACTGCGTGATCCAATAAATAACTGCATGCATGAGCGCTATGGAATTCTGAAAAAATAGGCCGGGCTGTTTCGCTGGAAATGGTCGGGGATGGAAGTCAGTGAAGTCGCGCCGGCGGGCTCCGGTCCCGTGAACATTCCCCTCTGTCCCGGCGCGGTCACGTCCTGTTGCCCGCTGAAGCGGGCGTGGATATATTCAGGACCGGAACATACGAAGCGGGGCGTGATCCGCAATTGCGATCGCATCGATGTCCGCATGTTCCGGTTTTCGCTCGATCGTGCAACAGACAATCCTCTCCCGATGAATACGATGACAGCCCCTCCCGCGCCGAAAGGACATTTCCTTCTGGGACATCTTCCGCGCATGCGGAATCAGCCGCTCGAATTCATGACCGAGTGCGCCCGTCTCCACGGCGATTTCGTTCATCTCAGGGTCGCCAATATCGACGCCTATCTCCTCAGCCATCCCGATCTGGTGGAGGAGGTGCTGGTAACATCGAACCGGAACTTTATCAAGCCCCGGCTGCTCAGGGAGGCCGGTGCGGTGCTGGGGAACGGGCTGCTGACGAGCGAGGGGGATTTCTGGCTCCGCCAGCGACGCCTGATGCAGCCGGCGTTTCATCGCGACCGGATTGCGTCGTACGGCGTTACGATGGTGGATCTGACGCGGGAGATGCTTGCCGGCTGGCACGATGGCGAGACGATGGATATCCACGAGGAGATGATGCGCCTGACGCTCGGCATCGTCGCCAAGACGCTGTTCGGCGCCGATGTGGTGCAGCACGCCGAGGATTTCGGTGCGGCGCTGGAGGTGGCGCTTCAGCGTTTTATCGAGCGGATGGGGTTTATGCGCCTGCTCGATGCGCTTCCGCTGCCGCGCAACCGCCGGTTCAAGCGGGCGATCGGCAGGCTGGATGAGATCATCTACGGCATCATCGCCGAGCGGAGGGAGAACGGCGACGGTTCGGGCGATCTCCTCTCGCTGCTTCTGGGCGCGCAGGATGAGGATGGGAGCCGCATGACCGATCTCCAGCTCCGCGACGAGGCGATCACGCTCTTTCTGGCCGGGCACGAGACCACCGCCATCGCCCTTTCATGGACGCTCTATCTCCTCTCACTGAATCCCGGCGCCGAGGCGCGGCTGGTGGAGGAGCTCGAGGAGGTGCTGAAGGGGCGCGAGCCGCGGATGGATGATATGGCGACGCTTCAGTATACCGACAGAGTGGTGCGGGAGTCGATGCGGCTCTTTCCGCCGGCGTGGCGGGTGGGGCGCGAGGCCGCGGTCGATTGCGAGATCGGCGGATATCATATCGGCGCCGGCGCGCAGCTTATCATGAGCCAGTGGGTGATCCAGCGCGATCCCCGGTTCTTCGACGACCCCGAGGCATTCCGGCCGGAGCGCTGGGATGATGATCTGGCGCGGCGGCTCCCCAGGTTCGCCTACTTTCCGTTCGGTGGTGGCGCCCGGCGCTGCATCGGCGATGGCTTTGCGATGATGGAGGCGACGCTGCTTCTGGCGTCCATCGTCCAGCGGTTTCATCTCTCGCTGGTCCCGGATCAATCCATCGTCCCGTTTCCGTCGATCACCATGCGACCGAAATACGGCATCCGGATGACGCTCAAGAGGAGATAGGCCGGTCGGCCGATATTCCTTGCGCTTATCGCGCCTCCGTCCCCGCATACAGCGGCGGGAGCGCCATCGCCCTGTCATTGTTCATGCCACCATCCATCCGATTCGGCTCACATTGAAATCGTCGAAAAAAAAATTGCGATGTGGCCTGAAATCGGTGAAACACGGCAGATACCGCCGATTATCAGTCGTGGATTGCCCTGGCTGGTTGTCAATTTGAGCACGATTTCGAGACTACCCGATTGTACGTTTGCCACGATCTTTTTTCATCCCTTGCGACCTGCCCCGCGCGATGCCCAATCCGGGCGCGAAGTATTTATCCAGCATAGAAAATTTTATCCACGACGACAGGGGGAATGGCGTTGCGTTGGAGCCTTGGAGTGTTCAACTCGCGGCTCACGTGGCGCCAATGTTTCAGAAGGTCGGAGTCCGGCGCACCCTTCGTTCAGACTCCGGCCTTCTGAAACTCGTGAGGGCTTGCGATGAGCTCTTCATACCGGCCCGCGGCATCCTGAACGGAAGCGCGCCGATGAAAAAGCTCCATGCGGGTGTGCGAACGGCTGGAACCGATCGTTGATTCCAGCGTTCATTGTTTCGAACAATCCGGGAGCGGGGCGTTCCCGATGTGGCCGCGCAGCGCGGAGCCGGGTGTCACAGCAGGGAGAGGGACGGCGGGCCGTCCCTTGAAACACCACTACATCAGGATAAAGGGCCGGGAGATGATCTTCCGGCCTTTCCTTGTTTATGTATCGCACTGGTAGTGACTCAGGTTGAGATGCCGTGGATGATGCCCGGAGTCATATACGGTATCCGTCTTCCCAGCCCCATCGTTGCTGCAACCGGCACGCTCCTGACGGAGCTTGAAGAGTGATGAGAGGATCATCGATGGATCATTGCGCTGCCAACCGGAGGCTGGAGTTGAACTGAGTCACTACGATCGCGCGCGTTGCCGCCGATAGCCGGCCTTTATGGGGCTGATATTCCGTAAAGCCCTCTCCGTTTCAGGCGTGAGAGGGCTTCGTTCCATGATCGCTGTTGATAACAACTTGGAAGTTGATTACGTTATGACGTTACAGCCTTGTCGGCTTCGGCGTATTGACTGTTCCATCTGCTGAAATGCCGGTCCCATCCGGGAGCGGTGTCACCCACCCCCGCCGGGATGTAAGGACCGGACGCCGAGGATCGCATCTCGCTCAGCCAGCTAACATCTTTCAATCGAGAAGGGGGAACCCATGACATTGCAACGCCTTGCCACGCTCCTGTTGTTTGCGTCGGTCGCCATTACGTCGGGGGCGGTGGCGCAGGTGCCGCGGACGATAAGCTATCAGGGGGAGGTTCGCGACGGGAGCGGGAATGCAGTGAACGGCACGATGGCCGTGACCATTTCGCTTTCCGAGAGCCCCACGGGAACCCCGATCTATACCGAAGCTCATGCGTCGGTTCAGTTCAGGCAGGGGATTTTCGACATCATCATCGGGTCGGTAACGCCGATTCCCTCGGCGATCAGCTTCGACAAGCCGTACTATCTCGGGATCACGCTCGGCGCGGCGGGGCAGGAGCTGTCGCCGCGGACGCTGCTGACGGCGGTTCCGTATGCGTTCCGTGCGATCATTGCGGATCAGGCGAAGTCGCTGGCGCCCGGCGCCACCGGGGTGGTCACAAGCATCAACAGCCTTGACGGGGCGATCACGATTCAGGGGGGCGGCGCCACCACTGTCAACAAGAACGGCAACACGATCACCATCTCTTCCACCGGCGGCGCGGGGGGAACCGGCATTCAGGGAGTGCAGAGCAGCGGCGGCACGCTGGCGATCACGAACGGCAGCGGGCCGGTGGCGGGCCTCGATGTGGCCGACGGCGCGATCAGCACCGCCAAGCTGGCTGCCGGCTCCGTCACCACCGCGAAGCTCGCCGATACATCGGTGACCACCGCGAAGATCCGCGATGGCGCCATCACGCAGGGGAAGATCGCGGCCGGGGTTTCGTTTACGGCGACCGGCACGGCCGGCGGCGACCTGACGGGAACCTATCCCAACCCGACCATCAAGGACAACGCCGTTACCACCACGAAGCTGGCCGATAACGCCGTTACCTCCATCAAACTTGCCGATGGCTCCGTCACCTCCGTCAAGCTCGCCGATGGCTCCGTTGCCACCGCGAAGCTGGCCGACGACGCGGTGACATCGGTGAAGATCGCCAACGGGACGATCGGCGGCATCGACATCAGCGCCACCACGACGCTCAATGTGGCTTCGGTGATCACCACCGGGAATTCGGGGATCGGCACGCCGGTGCCGGGTTCGCGGCTTTCGGTGAAGGGAAACGGCACAACCGCCGCCAGCTCGGCGCTCGACGTTTCCAATAGCGCGAACATCCCGCTCTTCACGGTGCGGGATGACGGCACGGTCGGCATACGGACCGCAACCCCCGGCGCGGCGCTGGAAATCGCCGGCGGCGGCGGGGCGGGGCTTCTGGTCTCGTCGGGATCGACCGCTCTTTCGCTCCTTCAGGTGCCTGCCGCGGCAACCATCAATGTGCCCGCCAGCGTCTCCGTGCTCCGGATCACCGACGATAACGCCAACGTCCCGATCCTGATCAATCTTCCCGCCGCCGGGACGCCGGGACAGTTGCTGATCATCTCGAACGACGATAACGCCAATGCCGGCGGCATTCCTCCGGGGACGATCATCAACCCCGGTCAGAGCAGAATGTTCGTCTTCAACGGAGCGGGCTGGCGTCTGGTGAATTGACGGCGCGGGTTACGCCCTTCCGGTGGCCGGGATGACCGGCAAAAAAAAGAGTCCGACGATACCCCTATCGTCGGACTCTCTCGCGTTACGGAACGTTGTTGCGTTACGCAGGTCGTCTGCTCCACCAACCGCTTATGATCATCATTACTTATCGATCGACATCATCCCTGCCGCGTCGTCGTCGCTGACGACCATGGTCGTCTGGCTTGGGAGATGATTGGTCTGCATGTTCAGCGTATCCGCGGTCAATGGCGCGTTCGGGAAGTTGACCGGGGCAACCGGCGACTCCACCCGATTCGCGGGGGCACTCTTCTCGATTTTACGAACCACCTTCTCCACCACCGGCTTGTTATCGCTGGCGGTTGCGGCTCTGAGGTCCAGTGCAGAAGCCGCTCCGAAGAGCACTACGAGGAGGAAGGCGAGGATCGAAGTATACCGCATGTCAGGGTCCTATCTGAAGAGTTGAAGATCCGAAGCAGGTGTCCAGCCTGCCTCGTGAGAGAGGGTCCAGTTTCTCTCTCTGTTTAAAGGGTAGTCCAAGGAATGTGCCACCGGATTTGCTCCGCGGCGGATGGGGGGTGACTGGGGGACCCCAGGAGGGCGACCACGCCGATTTTCGCGAAAATCAAGCCTTTTCGACACCATATCGTGTTGTAACGAACTTCCGAAACCAGCCTCGATGCCCGTCCATCCATCCACCGGGGCGGTATCGGTGTACGGGAATCGGTCACGTATTCCGGGATGCCTACAGGGTCGCCGCGCGACCGATTCGCCGATGGTGAATAAATACTGATACGTCTGGCGGGACAATCTCCCCTCTCTCCCAGCGTTCTCCATGGAAGCGGGGAACCGATCGAGCTGATAGGGCCTGGGCCGAAGCTCGTCCGGCGCCCGTTGCCGTCCGCCCGATATTCCTCGAAGTTCAGCGCGGAACGGGCATCTCATCTGCACGTCGAGGTTCCTCCCGCGCAGTCGTCATCAGGTATACGCTTCTATGCTTACGAGCTTCTTTCCGCAGATCTTCACCATCGTGGCGCTGGCCGCGCTCTGGCTGCTGATTGCAATCTGGCTGGTCACGCTCAACAGACAGTGGTGGGCGATTCCTCGCGTGCGCCGCGCGCTCTGGATGACGCCGCTGGCCGGCGGCGTGGTGGTGGTTCTCTGGGCGCTGGGAAGCGCCGCGCGACTTGGATGGCTGATCTCCATCGGCTCCGGGATATCGGCGGTCGTGCTGACGCTTACGCTCGCGCTGGCGGTATCGCTTCCGTTCAGCGGGGCCGTGCTTACGATCGAACGGCTGGTCCGATGGATCATCGCGAAGCGGAGGAACAATCAGGTGACGGTCGGCCCCGTTGTCATCGATCCGGCGCCGGATCACGGACGCCGCTCGTTCGTCACCGGCGCGGCCGCCACCATTCCGGTCGTAACGTTCGCATCCGCCGGGTTCGGCCTTATCAGCTCGCACGGCGCGGTCAGAATGCCGGAGCTGGAGATGCGCTTTCCCGATCTTCATCACGATCTTGACGGCCTGCGGATTCTTCATCTCTCCGATATCCATATCGGCAACTATGTCGATCTGGACGATCTTGAGAAGATCATGGAATCGGCGCAATCGACCCGACCGGATCTGGTGCTGGTTTCCGGCGATATCTCCGACGATGTGGCGATGCTGCCGGACGCGCTCAGGCTGATCGCCGGGCTGAAGACGAAGTACGGCACGTTCGCCTCGCTCGGCAACCACGAATATTTCCGCGGCATCCAGCAGATCGTCAGGATCATCGATGCCGGCCCGATCCCGTTGCTCCGCAGTTCCGGCACCTCCATCGCGATCGGTGGCGGCGCGCTCTATATCGGAGGGGCGGATGATCCCGTGATGATGGGGCAGCGCGAGCGGAACCACGCGTTTCTCCAGCGTTCGGTGCGGGCCGCGTTCGACGGCGCTCCGTCGGATGCCTTTCATCTGCTGATGAGTCATCGTCCCGAGGGGCTTGATATTGCGGCGGAGGAGAAGATTCCGTTTACGGTGGCCGGGCACACGCATGGCGCGCAGGTCGGCTTCAACGGCAGGAGTGTGCTGGAGCCGTGGATGCCGAAGAACTATCTCTGGGGACATTATCGGAAGGGAGGCTCGCAGCTCTATACCTCATCCGGCGTCGGCCATTGGTTTCCGTTCCGTCTCGGCTGCCCGCCGGAGGCGCCGCTCTACGTGCTGCGGAAGGATGCAGGGATGGGATGATGCCGGCCGTATGGTGCGGAATTCCTGATGGAGTGCGTTACTCGTCGGGGCCATTTCAGGTAGTGACGCATGGTGAATCAGGCTTCCGGTCCGCTGAACGATGATCGATCCCTTCATCCCTCTTCAAGCTCCGTAGGAGCACGCCGGTTGTCGCAACAATGGCCCCTTTCCCGCTCAAGCTCCATCGGAGCGGACCATCCTTCATGGTGCGGGGATCGTCGGCTCCGATGGAGCTTGCGAGCGTACAAGACATGGCATTCCTACAACCGGTACGCCCCGATGGGGCTGGCAAGGCAGATGCCGGATGCCCTCCATGATGCCAGCCGTCATCACCCTCGCCCAAGC
>JAQBOZ010000007.1 GCA_028287785.1 Chlorobiota bacterium | reverse complement strand
GGATGCGGGGATGGTACGCTCCGATGGAGCTTGAGCGGGAGATGGGAGCATTGTTGCTACAACCGGTGCGCTCCCACGGAGCTTGAAGAGTGAAGCATGGATCGTCGCTCGATGATTGTTCAGCAGACGGAAGAGTGGATTCAAACCGAGTCACTACCGGAACTGCGGCACGGATGACTTGGAACTCCCCCGATCCGGATGCAAATTGAACATCCCCCTGCCGGCGCGCCCCTCTCCGGCCATCACCGCCGGGGTAGGTGTATCTCCGTGACATTTCACGTACCTCATCAATAGAGAGCGTAGACATTATGGTTTTGGATCTCAGCGGGGTTCGCGCGCTGATAACGGGCGGAACCAGAGGGATAGGCAGAGCCATCTCCCTGGCGCTGGCATCGTCCGGCGCGCGTATCGCGGTCAACTATAGAACGAACGCCGATTCGGCGGAACAGTTCGGCCGGGAGCTTGGCGACCGGCATTTCGAGCATATGGTATTGAAGGCCGATATCACGCAGGAGCGATCGGTGGGAACGATGATGAAGCGGGTCGAGGAGTCGTGGGGAGGGCTGGACCTGCTGGTGCTGAACGCGGCGATCTGGCAGCGTGGCGAGCTTGGAAAGATGTCGCTGGCCGATTGGCGGGAAACGATCAACACCAACCTTACCGGCTCGTTCATCGTGGCGAACGAGGCGCTCCGGCTGATGACGCTCGGCGAATCCACGGCGCCGAAACGGATCATCTTCATCTCCTCCACCTCCGGCATCCGCGGCGAGTCCTTCCATTCGCATTACGCGGCATCGAAGGGGGGATTGATCGCGATGACGAAATCGCTCGCGGTGGAGCTGGCGCCGCTCGGCATCACGGTCAACTGCGTGGCGCCGGGATGGGTCCGCACGGAGATGACCGCCGCCGCGCTGGCGGACAATTCGACACGAAAGGCGATACAACAAACAATCCCGCTCGGGCGTCCTGGAGAACCTGATGAAATCGCGGCGGCGATCGTCTTCCTCGCCTCCAGGCAGGCTTCGTATATTACCGGCGAGGTCCTCAACGTCAATGGCGGATATGTTCTCTGAACATTTATGACGGGATGGGCCTGGGTTTGCCGATCGGACATGGCCGGGAGTTCCCGGACGTGGCAGGCATCAGGCGTCGCGCGCGCGCGACGGTTGACCGCTGATACGATGACAGACGGCCATTCGGCAGCTCTCCGACGTGTTCATCCGGACGGAGCGCCGGGCCGGGGCGGCAGCCCGCGTACCAAACAACATTTATACAACCAGACAGGAGTTCCCGAGCAATGATTGAGATTACCGATGCGAATTTTGCGGCCGAAGTCCTCGAGTCCGATATCCCCGTACTCGTTGATTTCTGGGCCGTCTGGTGCGGACCATGCCGCGCGATCGCTCCAACCGTGGAGGAGATCGCCGTCGAATACGCCGGGAAAGCCAAGGTGGGCAAGGTCGATGTCGATAACAATCAGGCAATCGCCGCGCAGTACGGCATCCGCTCCATCCCGACCCTCCTGATCTTCAAGGACGGCCATGTGGCGCAGCAGTTCGTGGGCGTGGTGCCGAAGCAGCAGCTTACCGATGCGCTCAACACCCAGCTTGTGACGGCGTAATCGCCTCTTGAATCGGCTGGGCTCAGAATAATCGTGGCCCCGGCGGAGTTAATTTCCGTCGGGGCTTTTCAGTAACTTGCGGCCCATGTTCCGCGCCGGCATCGGAGCCGCGCGGAGAACCCGATCCCGCGGGGATCGATCTACCCGATACCAATAATCCAACCCGAAAGGAGTATCCCATGGGCAAGGCAATAGAGTTGACCGACGCGAACTTCATGCAGGAAGTTCTCGAATCCGATATCCCCGTGCTCGTCGATTTCTGGGCCGTCTGGTGCGGGCCGTGCCGCGCGCTCGATCCCATCATGGAGGAGCTTGCGATCGGGTTCGAGGGACGCGCCAAGGTCGGGAAGGTGGACATGGATGCCAGCCCGGACATCGCTGTGAACTATGGTGTCCGCTCTGCCCCCACGCTCCTGATCTTCAAGGATGGGAAAGTGGTGCAGCAGATGGTGGGCGCCCCCTCCAAGCGGCAGCTCGTGGATACGCTCAACAGCCAGTTCGCCGAGGCATAACGCCCCGATCTCCGCGGCACGGAGAGCAGCCCCGCAGGATGATTCCGGCGGGGCTTTTTCGTGGGTCGATTTCCCGCGCGCGTGGCCTGATTTATCGTGCGGAGAAGAGCGCGCCGGCAGTAACTTGCCGTCACCGGGCGTCCGGGCGCTCTCCAGTGCGCCGCGCCGCCTCAGATGTTTATCATTCCATGGTCGCCGCAGCATGCAATTCGATCGGAAGAATCACAACGACGCATCGCTTATCGCTCTGTACAGCGGGTTGTTGCTCCCCCGGCTTATCGAGGAGCGGATGCTCCTGCTGCTGCGGCAGGGGAAGATCAGCAAATGGTTCTCCGGCATCGGCCAGGAGGCGATCGCGGTCGGCGCCACGATGGCGCTGAAACCCGCCGATTACATCCTCCCGCTCCACCGCAACCTGGGCGTCTTTACATCGCGCGATATCCCGCTCGAAAGGCTGTTCCTGCAATGGCAGGGGAAGCGCGCGGGCTTCACGAAAGGTCGCGACCGATCGTTCCATTTCGGCACCGAGGAGTACAGGATCATCGGCATGATCTCCCATCTCGGCTCGATGCTCGGCGTGGCCGACGGCATTGCGCTGGCGAGCAATCTGGATGGTGACGATACGATCTCCCTGGTCTTCTCCGGCGATGGCGGCGCCAGCGAGGGGGATTTCCACGAGTCGCTGAACGTGGCGGCCGTCTGGAACCTCCCGGTGATCTTCCTGGTGGAAAACAACGGCTACGGGCTCTCCACGCCAAACCGCGACCAGTTCGCCTGCGCGCGGTTCGTGGATAAGGCGGCCGGCTACGGCATCGAGGGGATCAGGATCGACGGCAACAACATCCTGGAGGTTCACGACACCATCAGGCAGGTGGCGGATTCGATGCGGATCGACCGGCGGCCGGTGCTGATCGAGGCGATGACGTTCAGGATGCGCGGGCATGAGGAGGCATCGGGGACCGCATACGTGCCGCCGACTCTCTTCGAGGAATGGGGACGGCTCGATCCCCTGGCGAACTACGAGCGGTTCCTCCTGGAGTCCGGCATTCTGACGCCGCGGATCATCGACGAGCTGCGAGCCCGGCATCTGCGCGCCATCGAGGGGGGCGTCCAGGCGATGCTGAACGAGCCGGAGATCGTCGCCAGCGAGCACGATGAGCTGGAGGATCTCTACGCGCCGGCGGCAATGGAACTGGCGGAGCCTGACGATGCCGCCAGCTCCGAGCGACGGATGGTGGACGCGATCGGCGACGCGCTGCGCCAGGGAATGCGGCGGGATGAGCGGCTGGTGCTGATGGGGCAGGATATCGCGGAGTACGGCGGCGTCTTCAAGGTGACCGAGGGATTCGTGGAGGAGTTCGGCCGGGGACGGGTGCGGAACACGCCGCTCTGCGAGTCGGCGATCCTCGGGGCATCGCTCGGGCTTTCGCTGCGGGGAAGGGCATCGATGGTGGAGATGCAGTTTGCCGATTTCGTCTCCTGTGGATTCAACCAGATCGTGAACAACCTGGCGAAGACGCATTATCGCTGGGGGGCCAGCGTGAATGTCACGGTCAGGATGCCGACCGGCGCGGGAATCGGCGCGGGGCCGTTTCATTCGCAGAGCAACGAGGCATGGTTTACTCATGTCCCCGGCCTGAAGGTGGCGTATCCGGCCAGCCCGTTCGATGCCAAGGGGCTGCTGACCACATCGCTTATCGATCCGAACCCGGTCCTCTTCTTCGAGCACAAGGGGCTCTACCGGAGCGTCAAGGGGACCGTTCCCGATGGATACTATAATCTCCCGTTCGGCGTGGCGCGGATCGTCCGCCCCGGCGAGGGGATGACGCTGGTCACCTACGGCGCCGGGGTCGGCTGGGCGCTGGCGATGGCCGGGGAGATGCCGGACGCGGGGATCGAGATCATCGATCTGCGGACGCTGCTGCCGTGGGACAGGGCGACCGTCTACGCATCGGTGCGGAAGACGGGGCGCTGCCTGATTCTTCACGAGGATACGCTGACGGGTGGTTTCGGCGGGGAGATAGCCGCGGCGATCGGCGAGGAATGCTTCGGCGATCTGGACGCCCCGGTGATGCGGCTTGGCTCGCTCGACATGCCGGTGCCGTTCGCCGGGCCACTGGAACATCTCTTCCTGCCGAAACGAAAACTACGGGAGAAGATAGAGAGGTTGCTGGCGTACTAGATGTTTACGGCAGCGATCTGCTAATGCGAAATCCAACGCCACTGAATGTTACAGCTGGATCGTATTGGCGATGAAATGCCGAGCGCACCTCTTTAGGCATATCGAACCAAGATCCTCCACGGAGAGCATGATTATCTGCAGTAGAAGGGCCTCTCGGATTGATCTGCGGAGATGCGGATACAGCATATGGAGAGCTGTTGTTAGCACTCCAGTAATCCCAGCACCATTCAGTAACATTACCCATCATATCATACAAACCGAATGTATTTGGTGATTTCAGACCCACGGGATGCGCGGAATCCTTTGATGTTGTTGGATCATGATCACGATACCAAGCGATAGTATCAAGGTTCGGCTCTTTAAAATAAGTACCAGTGGATCTTGATACATTCCCTGAGTATCGATCCGTTGTTGTCCCTGCGCGACATGCGTATTCCCATTCGGCTTCAGTCGGCAGCCGATAACCGTCAGCCGTGAAGTCGCACGTAGTATTGTATTTGTCGATAACATAGCTTGGCCGAAGCCCCTGCATTTTTGATAATTTGTTGCAGAACGTTACTGCGTCATACCATGATACATTCTCAATAGGATTGTTGTCGTTATGAAACGTACTCGGTTTTGTCCCCATGATACGATACCACTGAAGCTGGGTCAATTCATATTTTCCTATCTGAAATGAGCTTACTGTAACAGAGTGGGCGGGTTTTTCATTAGTTGCATTATTATCAGAACCCATCACGTACGTCCCCCCACTAATGTTCACCATTTCGAAAATGGAGTGTGCAGTAAAATCTCTATTGGTCAGCTCACGATCAACAATGGAAGCCGGAATGCTATCCGGGGTGAATTTTAGATCGCTCCGCTTCAGTTTGATCGTATACATCCCCTTTGGCAATCCAGAAAAACCGTAGTAGCCCAATTTATCGGTCGTGTCAAAATGAATGCCATCAGTCACGATGATATCCGATACATCAATGCCATCCCCCGTAATCTTTCCAGAAACGCTGAACAATCTCGATCCCCGTTTATAGGCGATGAAATCCTGATCCTTCACATTATAGCCATTGAGCGTTACCTCGAGGGTGTCTGGGGTGAATTCCAGATCACTCTCAGTGGGTCTGATGGTGTATCTACCACTTGGTAGATCGGTGAACTTATAGTTCCCGTTTACATCTGTGATTTCCTGTCGTGTACCGGCGGATACAACGATATTCGCAACGCCAACCGCGCTGCTAGTGATCTTTCCCGAGATGGAAAACATATCAATCGGGCGTATCCGGTCCGAACTGTCACAGGCCGGCACAGCAAGGCTCATCAAAACGAGCAGAAGGACACGAGAAATAATAGTATGTGTGGAATACATAAAAGATAATGGCACGGTTACTTGAAAAAGTGTTACTGTATCGGCGACAGCATCAGTTCAACCGGATAATTCTTTCGGCCGGCAGAACACTGTTCAAAGTTTACTTGGAGGGAGTTAAAGTCTTTATTCAAGTTGAACAAGTATAAATTTAATCATGACGATATACATAACTATCTCACTCGTTTGCATAAACGCTTCGTAATCCTTAATCAATCGACGGTGCAAACCCAACCATACAAATATCTGCTCAACAACCCAGCGTCGCGACAAAACGATAGGACCTTTGCCATCATCGTGTTCCTTGACAATCTCTAGTTGTACCTGCCGCTAGCGTCGTAATGATCGCGCCTACTCGACCGGAGCACCGGAGTAATCGCCGGCAACCCAAATCTCACCTACTCGGCTGAATTGGTGGCGCACCTACTCCAACACGAATCGCATATCGATCGATCGAGGTCGTCCACATGTTTTGGGCCGAGGGATCAGCTTTGTAAGTTATTCTGATCGCTTGGATAGAGCTGGTAACCCATACCTCAAATTACCGAAGCCGACTGAGACAATGAACTAAACTGCCACCGGCTAAAGTCGGTGGGTTTGATGAACGTCTTCAGATGAAGACGGGCGTTGATCTCAGGAGTCTGTAATCGTGAAGTCACCGTCATCGCTGGCCTGCTCCTAATTGTTGATATACTCGATGATGACTTCATCGGTCACATTCCCAGAGCTTGCTGCGAAGTATCCGCGAGCCCAGAAGTGTCGGCCCCAGAACTGCTTCGACAGGCATTTGAACTCTGAGAGCATCTTCTAGGAACTCTTCCCTTTGATCGCCTGCATTGCGTCGCTGACCCATACATGAGGCGGGATCGACACGAACAGGTGAACGTGATCCTTGCCAACGTGCCCTTTGATAATCTCGATATCGTGTTGCTAGCAGATCTGGCGGATGATCTCGCGAGCGCGTTCGGCATTCGGACCGACGAGCACTGGTCTGCGGTACTTCTGCATACAGCAAGTTACCCAGCCAGCCGCTCATGCGGTGTCGAACTGAAGTCTCCGCCTAAAGGTGGGGGATTTTCTCCCATTCCCCGACGCGAGACATTAAATTAGGCATTTCTCCTAAACTAAGGACTAATGGGTAGGCATACAAGGGAGATACGTAGCGCAATCAGGATCGAATTGCCACACAAATAATGTAACCTGAGAGCTATTACCGAGAGGGTTGTTGTATAATGATAGCTTTGGACCTGCCCTGTTATAGCAGACATAGACCAACGGGAGTAGCTTTCCCGCGGAGGTATGTCATGGCAGCACAAAAGATCTACATGCAAGAGTTTCGCGATGCGGCCGTTCGCCAGAGCGTGAGCAGCGGCAAGAGCGTTGCCCAAGTGGCGAAGGACTTGGGGATCAACGTCAACACGTTGCACACCTAGCAACGCGAGGCGATGAGCACACGTCGCATGCCGGTACCGGAGCAGGAGTCATTGGAGGCGGAGAACAAACGCCTGCGCCGGGAACTGGCGCTGATAACTGAGGAGCGCGATATTATAAAAAACGATCGCCTACTTTGCGCAGCCCCCGAAGAAGTAGGCGTGGCCGAGCGACAGGCGTTCATCACGGAGCATCGGGGAGTTCTCGATCACGGCGATGTGCCGGGTGTTCGGCATCACTGTTAGCGAATCGCCATGGCGGCCGTGACGCCCATATAGATGAATACCAGCAGCGCGGGAGAAATATTTCCCATAATCACATTCCGTCTTTTATTCCTGTTTCACACGGAATGTATGGTCGGAATTCGCAATACATTCTTCAAACTGATCCAGCACCGTCACCAGTTCTCTTTTCATATTTCGATACTCATACGCAAACTGTATAAAAGGGGTTATCACCACTGCTATCGACATCAGGGCCAATACCATGGGTGGCCTACTGTCTCCGCTGAAAACGGTGCTCCCTATCCATGCAAACCACAGTGCATAGGGAAGTATCAGCAGAGGTGTGAAGTACATTCTTCCCCTGACACGCATATCGCCATTTCCCCAGAATATCCTCCCCTTGAACCGAAATGCTTTTTTGCCTCGGTAATATCCGGGTGTCCGGGAATAGGTAAACAGACAGTGCCGGTCCGGGAGCAGGCGAAATCTCACGTTCCCCACGTCAAATCGATCCGCGTCGCGAATGGCCGCAAAATCAATATTCGATTCCCGTATCAGGGAAGCGCCGGGGCCGCCGAAACGGAGCAGCGGGGCCACCATGAAATACCAGCCAACCACCTTGCAGATGCCCGAGATGGCAACGATGAGAACATATCCGATCATCAGTTCATCAAAGAACACGATAGTTCCCCTTGCCTCCATTCAGAAGAAAAAACACCGCGCGACACATACGGGGTGACGGTCGATCCGGTTGCGTGCCGCATCTATCCCATCACCCCCCGCTCCTCACGTTTCCCCACGATCCTCCGGATGCCGTTCAGCAGGCGCTCCACATCGTCCCAGGAATTATATCCCTGAATCGATATCCGCATCGTCTGGCGGCCGTTCCAGTTGAACGCCGGGATTTCCACGAGATCCTCCTGATACAGCCTCTCCCGCAGCTCGAACGCATCGATATCATCCGGGAGGATGAACGCGAGCATCTGCGCGTACCACTCGTCGGAGTCGGGGGAGAGGAATGTGGCGTCGAGAGCCTCGGCGATCAGCGGGCGGGCGCGGCGGAGGATATCGTGGCAGCGATGGCGGACATCGTTCCAGTCGTGCTCCTGTTGAAACCGAATCGCGGCGGGGACGGCCAGCCACGGGCTTGGATCGCTGGTCCCCTGATACTCATGATGATCGATAAACCGGGAGGATGTCGGGATGATGGCGTCCCATCCCCAGCTTACCACCAGCGGTTCCAGCATTTCCTGAAGCGACCGGCGGGCGTAGAGGAACGCGGCGCCTTTCGGCGCGCAGAGCCACTTGTGGAGATTGCCGGTATAGAAATCCGGATCGATCGCCGCAAGATCCAGCGGGATCTGTCCCGGCGCGTGCGCGCCATCGACAATCGTGATCAGGCCAAGCGCGCGGGCGCGGCGGCAGATTTCCGCGATCGGAAAGGTGAGGGCGGTTGGCGAGGTGATATGGCTGATGAAGATCACCCGCGTGGCCGGGCCTACCTGCGCGAACAGGCTCTCCACGAGATCCTCGTGCGTGGTCACCGGAACCGGGATCTCCGCATGGCGATAGGCTGCCCCGCTCAACCCGCAGAGGAAGCGCCAGGCGCGGTCGCAGGCGCCGTACTCGTGGTTGGTTGCCAACACCTCATCCCCCGGCCCCAGCTTCAGCGAGCGGGCGACGATGTTGACGCCGACCGTGGCGTTGGTGATGTAGACAAGATCATCGGCGTCGGCGTTGAGGTACTCGGCGAGCGGAGCGCGCGCATCCCTGAGGAGCGATGCGAACCGGCGACCGAGGAATTCCACCGGCTGCGATTCCAGCTCGCGCTGCCACCGCTGGTACTCCTCGAAGACCGGCGCGGGGCAGGCGCCGAACGAGCCATGATTGAGAAACGCCACATCGGGGCGGATCAGGAAGAGATCGCGAAGGTTGTCCTGCATGGGAAATCGTGCGAATGAATCGAGATGAGATGCCCGCCGAAGCGGTTCGACTGGGACGAAGTTCAGAAATTTTGACGAATCGATCCCCATCGATGGGGGATGGCGCCGTTGCCGGGCGCATCATTCTGGCACACGAAATGAAGTGTCCATATTCCAAGGGCCTGCCGGACGTTCGTTACTTCAAGCCGTGGCCCTTCGGTTAAACGTTACAATATGAACGGACGGAATGCACGTGATGGGAGCAACTGTGGATTATTATATCTCGGCGGTCAGGATGAAAGGTGAGCATATCACCCATGTTCGCGTTCACAAGGCTCTTGCGGAGAACTCATTTGCGCCGCATGGAGTGGTTCAGCCCCGAAGCACGCTGATCGTCAACCTGAGGAACAGTCGTCTTTACAAGACGCTGGTGCTGGAGGGACAGCAGGCGCATCCCGGTGAGCCGGTACAGCTTGTGGAGCAGGGAACGAAGTTCTATCTCCGCATCGCGAACTCGGACAACACCGGCGATGATCTGGGAGATGTGGCCCGTTTCTGAGGGGCCGGTCCCGATCATGAAAAAGTCTGAAAGGATACTCTCCTTCCAGACTTTTTCATACTCTGCATGTTCGATAGGTTGCCTGCGCGTTACGCCTTGCGATTGCTGAAGAACGCGTCGAACGCATCCTTTGCCCGGTCCTTCACGTTTCCCGCGGTTTCCATTGCATTGCGCAATGTCTCCGCCAGCGGGTCCTGCGATGCATCGATATCGTCCTTGTACCTCCGGGCGGCATCGCGGAAATTCTTGATCACATCATCATCGTTGTCCTGATCGCGCCGCAGATATTCGCCGGAGATGATCTGGTTGTAGGAGCCGCTGTCCACCCAGGTCTTGAGCTCCGCCAGCCGGAGCACCGGGAACGGATGGCTCTGCCCCATAAGGTTCAGCAGCTTGTGAACGCTGTCGATCACGCTTCCCGACTTCTCATACTCCTGCGCCTGAAGGAAGAACTCGTTGATATCCATCTCCGAGAGGTTCGATCCCCCGGCGAGCTTCATCTCCAGGTTGTAGCATGTGGCGGGGTCCTGCGTTACCAGCAGGCCGGCGCGATCGGCGCTCAACTCGCTCTTGCGATCCCACTCGCGCAGCGCGATGATGATCGGCAGCAGCGCGATTCCGCCAAGCGGAACGTTGAACGCCACCACCGAGAACTTCAGAATCAACTGAAGCAATGTCTTATAGAGCACATGGCCGCTCAGGCAGTGCCCAAGCTCGTGGCCGATCACCGAGAGCAGCTCCTCCTCGTTCAACCGCTCCACCAGCGCGGAGTTCAGCACGATAAACGGCTTCTCGACGCCGATCGCCATCGCATTGAGAAACGGCGTCTGCGAAACAAAGAGCTCCGGCGGCTCCTCGATGCCGAAGATGGCGCAGGCCTCGCCGTGAAGGCGCTTCACCTTGGGAAACTGAGTATCCGAAACGCGCACCGCCGAGGCGAGCGTAATCAGACGGATCGATTTCTCGGTGGTAACCCCCACCAGTTTCTGAAGGAGGGTATCCAGCCCCGGAACCTTCTTCAATGCCGTCAACGCCGCGCGATCGGCGGGATGCTCCCACGTTTTCGAGCTGATATTGGGGAAATGAACCTTTGTCCTCTTCATCGCAGTCGTGTTATCCATGGCGAGGGAGCCCTCATCTTATAGATATAGTGAACGGAGTTTATTCATCAATGGAAGCCGATCGGATGAGCGGCTTCGGGGGATATCGCAAGAGTTTCGCAAAAGATTCACCACCGGGACGATCATTTCGATATCACGTCCCGGCGGATATCCGTCAGCCGGCGATCACATTCACCAGCTTGTCCTTCACGGCCACCACCTTCCGCACCGATTTCCCCTCCAGCAGCTCCCTGATGGCGTCCGTTCCCAGCGCGATCCGCTCAAGCGACTCGGTATCGGTCCCGGCCGGCACCATCACTTTCGCCTTGATCCTGCTGTTGATCTGAAGCACGATCTCGATCTCATCCTCCGCGATCTTCGCGGCGTCGAATTCCGGCCAGGGGGCCAGGGTGATCGATTCGTCGTGACCCAGGCGCGACCAGAGTTCCTCGGCGATATGCGGGGCGAACGGCGCCAGGATGATCGTAAACGATTCCATCGCCCCGCGCGGTTTCTCCTCAAGGTTGATGAACTCGTTGACGAAGACCATCATCGCGGAGATCGCCGTGTTGAAGCGGACGGCCTCGATATCCTCCGTCACCTTGCGGATCGTTCCATGCAGCACCCGCTCCTCGGCGGCGGTCATCGGCCGGTCGGATATCTTCACCACAACATCGGCCTCCTCATCCCCCACGATCATCCGCCACGCGCGGTTCAGGAACCGCCGCACTCCCTCGACCCCCTTGGTTGCCCACGGCTTGGTCATCTCCAGGGGGCCCATGAACATCTCGAACAGCCTGAGCGAATCGGCTCCGAACTCCTCGATCACCTCATCCGGGTTTACGACGTTGCCGCGCGCCTTGGACATCTTCTGGGAATCCTCCCCCAGGATCAGCCCCTGGTGAATCAGGCCGCGGAACGGCTCATCGGTGGAGACATGGCCCAGATCATAGAGGACCTTGTGCCAGAACCGGGCGTAGAGGAGATGGAGCACAGCGTGCTCGCCGCCGCCGATATAAAGATCGATCGGCATCCAGTAGCGCTCCAGTTCGGGATCGACCGGCGCCGATGCGTTTCCCGGATCGATGAACCGGAGATAGTACCAGCAGGAACCGGCCCACTGCGGCATCGTGTTGGTTTCGCGGCGGCCCTGGCCGTGGACCGGATCGTGCACGAAGAGCCAGTCGGTGGCGAGCGCCAGCGGCGATTCCGTGGAACCGGATGGCTTGAACTCCTCCATGTCGGGGAGCATCAGCGGTAGCTCCGATTCCGGGACCGGGAGGATGATGCCGTCGTCGTAGCGGACCAGCGGTATCGGCTCCCCCCAGTAGCGCTGGCGGCTGAAAAGCCAGTCGCGCTGCTTGTACTGCACGGTCTTGCGGGCCACATCATCTCCCAGCTTCGCGACGATGGCCCATTTGGCATCATCGGAATCGAGGCCGTCGAACTGGCCGGAGTTGATCATCCGTCCCGAATCAGTATGGCAGGCATCGCCGGCCAGCACGGAGTCGTGGTTCTGATGATCGGCGGCCGGCTCTATCACCGGGCGGATCGGGAGATCGTAGTTCCGCGCGAAGGCGAAATCGCGCTCGTCGTGGGCCGGCACCCCCATCACCGCGCTGGTGCCGTAGCTTGCCAGCACGTAGTCGCCGGTCCAGATCGGTATCCGTTCGCCGGTGGCCGGGTTGATGGCGTTGCTGCCGGTCCAGACGCCGGTCTTCTCCTCGCTCGCCTGCCGATCCAGCTCGCTCTTCAGCGACGCCTGCCGGCGGTACTCCTCGACGGTTGCGCGATGGTCGCGCGCGGTCAGCTTCTCGATCAGCGGATGTTCCGGCGCCACGGTCATAAACGTCGCGCCGTAGAGCGTATCGGGGCGCGTGGTGAAGACCTTCAGCGCATCCCCAGCCTCGGTCATGAAGGTGATCTCGGCGCCGTTGGAGCGGCCTATCCATTTCCGCTGCATCTCCACCGTGGACGCGGGCCAGTCCAGCCCGTTCAATCCATCCAGCAGGCGATCGGCGTAGGCGGTGATCCGCATCATCCACTGCCGCATCGGGCGGCGTTCCACCGTGAAGCCCTTCTCCTGCCAGTCATCCACCTCCTCGTTTGCAAGCACGGAGCCGAGCGCCTGACACCAGTTGACCGGCGTCTCCGCCTCGTAGACCAGCCGGAAGTTCGCCAGCACCGCCTGTTTCGCCAGCGGGTCCATCCCGTGCCAGCCCTGGGCGCTGAAGCCCCAGTCCGCGCCGCTCCAGCCGGCCGGCATCGGCAGTTCAGCGCAGCCGCTCCGCTCCAGCTCCGCCACCAGTTCCGGGATCGGGCGTCCCTTGCCGGCGCGCGTATCGAACCAGGTATCGTAGAGCTTCAGGAAAACCCACTGCGTCCAGCGGTAGTAGGCGGGATCGGTCGTGTTCAGCTCGCGCGACCAGTCGTAGCTGAAGCCGATTGCCTGAAGCTGCCGGCGGAATGTGTTGATATTCTGCTCGGTGGTCACCCGCGGATGGATATTGGTCTTCATCGCATACTGCTCGGCGGGGAGGCCGAACGCGTCCCACCCCATCGGATGGAGGACATTGCAGCCGCGATGGCGTTTGTAGCGCGCCAGAATATCGGTGGCCGTATAGCCCTCGGGATGCCCCACATGAAGCCCGGCGCCGGAGGGGTACGGGAACATGTCCAGGACATAATATTTCGGCCGGGAGTGATCGGTAACATCGGTACGGAAGGTTCCGTGCTCGCTCCAGTAGCGCTGCCAGCGCCGTTCTATCTCACTGAATGGATAAGGCATAAGGCGTCTCTCGAAGTTATGATGTCGTGCGTCGTTGTTTCGTTCTTCTCATGGCCGGCCCGTCCACGCCGGCCGGCTCCATCGCCCCGCGGATCACCCCGAGCAGCGTTGCGCGCTCGGCCGCGGTGCCGGCGGGATAGCGGAGCCAGATATCCTCCGGCCTGATATCGGCGAAGATGCCGGCCGGGTCCTCGTGAAAATGGAGAAAGGCGCGGGAGCGACGGTAGAACACCCCGCGCGTCTTCTCGGAGAGCCCGGCGTGAGCGCGGATCATCTCCAGGAGCTCCCCGATGCTGTCGAGCGCCTTGCTGCCGGCATGTTTCACGACGGTTCTCCGCGTATTGTTCTCGATATCCGCCCGGCCGGTGGCCCTGAACGGAAGCGCCGCAGAAGGTCTCCTTACTGCGGCGCGGAAAGCATTGGTATGTGACTTCGGGATAACCTCAGTCCGTGCCGGGTATGGGGGGCGATTCCACAGTATGTAGTCGTAGCTGTTCACCCGCATAGCTCTGCAGATCGAGCAGGAGCGCGCGACGCGTCCGGTCATCGACATCTTCAAGCTGGCGATCGATATAGCTGACCATCTGTTCAACCACTGGAACGTACCCTTCCCCTTTTTCGATCTGACAATCGATGAACCCCTTCATGCAGAGATTCTTTCCCTGCTCCAGACAGAGCTCGAGAATTCCCTTCCCCTTGAGCACCAGACGGTCGACAACGATCGAATTGTTATCGCCGGCCGACAGCATTGCATAGTTGCTCATATGCTCCGAACCTCCAATGATCCACTGAGTAGTTACGATGTGAGTACACCCAAGAAATCGGGGCGAAGCCGGTTTCAAGGTACGAATCTTCCCATATGACTCCAAGCTCCCGGCCTGGAAAAAGAAACGCCGGCAACGGCCGCGAAATCGCGGATCATTGCCGGCGAACGTTCATGGAAGCGGGCGAGCACTTCCGGGGAGTATCCCCAGCGGAGAATGCCGCAGAGCTCTCAACGACGCTGGGCTACTGCATCTCTTTCGAGATCCGCATCTGGCGACGAGCCGCCTTAATGCGCGCCATGCGTTTGTTGATTGAGGGCTTCGTATAGGACGTGCGACGTTTGAATTCCTTCAGGACGCCGGAACGCTCGTACTTCTTTTTGAAGCGGCGCAATGCGCGGTCGATTGACTCGCTCTCCTGCACGGTTACTCCGATCAAGTGCTTTCACCTCCTCCTATCGCGATCGATTTTAAATGTTTGAAAATTGGAATCGGGTACTCTATTTCAATATGCTTCGTTGTCTTCCGTCCGAAATGGGCCGCATTCCGTGGCTTCGGCCCCTCCGGCATGCCGGGGTGAGCCCCTGGTAATCCGGATGGCTCTAGACCAGGTTCTCCACCAGACGCTTCTCGCCGATCTTGCTGAACGCCACGACGATCGCCTGGCTGCCGCTGGAGGTAAGCTCCTTGGAAACCACCGTGCCGATATCATCCCACGTCTTGTGGTAGATCGCGTCGCCGATCGTGTAGATGCTCTTCGGGGAATAGGGAATGCAGTCCTCCACCGATACATTGATCTCCTTCGCGGCACGCCGCTCCCCCTCGATCACCATCATGTCGATCATCATCGTGTGATGGCACTTGGAGCATTTCGCCCAGCGCTTCCCCTCCTCCTGGCCTACGGCCTCGCCCAGAAGCTCGAACTTGGTGGGCTTGGAACAGATCTCACAGATGTTCGAGAGAGTGATATACTTCGATTGTTTTGCTCGTGCCATACAAGTAACGCTCCTGATCAATCCTTGAAAAAGCCGGCGATGCTGATTCTTTCAATTACAGCGATCAGAAATTTACCACTTCGCCGCCGAATAGCAATGTCACGGGGTGTAAGATCGGCCCGCAAACAGCGTTATTTACTGGCGATGACCACCGGATCGCGAAAAATCCACATTATTGCCGGTATGATGCCCGATTGGGATCGCCTGATGACGAGCCTTGTATACTGACGGATGAGCCGCCGGTATGTTTGTCCGGCCCGCCCTACCGAAACATCCCGCCGGAACCCCCGAAGAATGGACGCAATGAACGATCGCCGACCTCAGGTGGAAGACGAAATCCTCAGGCCCCGCCGGCCAGCTCTCCCCATTGCCATGGGAAGCATCATCGCCGGGTGGCTTGGGCTGCTTATCTACGATATCGCCGCATCCGGGCAACGGGGGGCTCTCGCGACCCACCCGCGGCTCCGCATGATCATTCCCCTGGTGGCGCTGATCCCGGCCGCCCTCCGCATCCTCCGTTCGAAGGATCTGGAATCGAACCAGCATGCGTACAGAGTCTTCGTCCGGCTGACGGTGATAACGCTGGTCACCAGCGTGGTGCTGGGGCTTGTGACGATCATTCCCATCCGGCTTACCCAGCTTGACCTTCCCGCCGATCTTCTCTCGCATATCGGGGCCGGCGTTGCCGGGCTGATCGTGATGCTTGGGCTGCCGCTTATCGCCGAGAACATGGCGCGCCTCTTCCGCTACCGGAACCGCGGATCGGCCTCGGGGATGTCCCGGCTCTACTTTCAGGGGCTCTTTCTGCTGGCGGTGGTGGCCCAGATGATCCCCATCGCCCAGGATGGGAAAAGCGGGATCGTCTTTACCTGCATCGCCGCCGGGTTCGGGGCGCTCGGGTTTATCATGGCGGTGCAGGGGGGATGGATACTGAATCTGAGAAAGCGCCAGAAGCTGAAACTGCTGGGCCTTGCGTTTATCGGTGCCCCGGCCGCCGGGACGCTGATGGGCATCGCCCTTACCTCGGACGCCGGAACGGGAATGCTCACGATGAACCCGGCGCTGATCCCGCTGATCTGGGGGCTCGGCCTCTCGGCGGGCTTCGTCAACATGATCATCTTCGTCACATCCCTCTTTGCGCTTCCCACCGCCGACGCCATCGACCGGCGCAACATCGAGGTCTCCTCGCTCGCCAACTTCGCCCGGCTGCTGACGCAATCGCTGGACTCCGGCAATCTTATCGACACCGCGATCGCGATCGCCTGCGAGGCCACATCGGGCTACGCGGTCTGGCTTGAGAAACGGGATGGAGAGGAGCGGGAGATACTCCTGGGGAGCTCGCCGCGCATCCCGCAGCAGGTCGCGCTGGGATTGATGGAGGCGACGGTGGGAAAGAGAATATCGATCCGAAGCGCCGTCACAGAACGGCGCCGGGTGGAGGTGATCGACCGGCTGACCGGCTTTGCCTGGGGAGGCCAGGGGGGGCGGCATGAGATACGCTCGATAGCCGCGGCGCCGATGCAGGTGGGGGATGATCTCCGGGGGACGCTCTTCGTGGCGAAGGAGCGGATAAACGGCTTCGATCGCGATGATCTGGTGGTGCTGACGGCGCTGGCTGACCAGATAGCGCTGGCGTTCCAGCAGTCGCGGCTGATCCAGCAATCGCTTCAGCGGGAGCGGCTGGAGCAGGAGATGCTGATCGCGCTCGATCTTCAGCGGCGGCTGCTTCCGAAGCTCCTGCCGCAGAGCCCCTTCTTCGAGATCCACGCGGAATCGGTGCCGGCCAGCATCGTGGGAGGGGATTATTACGACGTGGTCACCTTCAGCGATCAGACGCTCGGCATCGTGGTGGCGGATGTCTCAGGCAAGGGGGCCAGCGCCGCGCTCTACATGGGGATGATCAAGGGGATCATCCAGGCGCTCTCCGGCCGCTGCTCCTCGCCGAAGGAACTTCTGGCGGAGACGAACGTAGCCCTTCACGGCAACCTGGATCAACGATGGTTCGCGACAATGACGTGTGCCCAGATCGTCGATGAACGCCGAACACTTCGCATCGCCCGCGCGGGGCATTGTCCCACGCTCCTGATCCGCGACGGAAGCGGGATGTACAGCAGATCGAAAGGGCTGGGGCTCGCAATCTGCAAGCCGGCGCTGTTCGATCGCAACCTGGAGGTCGAGGAGTTCGTCTTCTCTCCCGGCGATTATGCGATCTTCTACAGCGACGGGCTTCCGGAGGCGCGCGCGACCGACGGCGAGGAATACGGCTACGAGAAGCTGATGGAAACCGCCCTGACGGCCGCGGGCATCGGGGCAAGCCCAGTTGCGATGCGGGATGCTATCTTTGAACAGATCGACAAGTTCTGCGGCACCGAGCCGCAGGCCGACGACAGCACGCTGGTGATTCTCCGCTGGCAGTGAAGCGATGAATGATCGATCGATTATCGTTGGACCATACTTTTAATTATCATAGCGGTTCATGAGCCAGTTTTCCTTGTCAGTCCGTGAAAATTCCCCGGCCCAGGTGATAGACCTGAACGGCTATCTGGACGCCCACACCGCGCCGCAGCTCGAACAGGCGTTCCAGAACCTGCTTGACGAAAAGCGTTTCAATATCATCGTCAACTTCCGCGATCTGATCTACATCTCCAGCGCGGGCCTTGGCGTGTTCATGGCGTTCGTGGAGGATGTGCGGGGAAACGAGGGGGATATCAAACTGGTCGCCATGTCTCCGAAAGTCTACAACGTGTTCGATCTTCTCGGCTTCCCGATGCTCTACGAGATCTACGATGAGGAGCATCAGGCCCGCCAGAAGTTCCTCGACAGCCCATCCTCCTCCTTAGGTTAAGCGAACGCCATGCAGAGAGAGAAACATCAGATCGTGCGCTTCAAGAAGGAGTTCGAGACACGAACCGAGGAGCTTCATGATATCCGCCAGCGCGTGGAGGATGAGGCGATAGATTTCGGTTTCGATCAGGAGACCGCGTTTCGCCTGGCGCTCGCGGTGGATGAGGCGTGCACCAACATCATCAAGCACTCGTACGCCGGCAACCCGGCCAATACATTCGAAGTCGAGATATCCACCGCCGGTGACCGGTTCGTCATCGCGCTGACCGATCATGGAAAGAGCTTCGACCCGAGCGATCTTCCGGTGCTGGACATGAAGAAATATTTCGAGCAGTGCCTTCGCGGCGGGCTTGGCGTCCATATCATCAAGATGGTGATGGATGATGTGGCCTACGCCGTCATGAAGAACCACGCCAACCAGCTCAGGATGATAAAGCGTCTGCTGTAGTCCCCACCCCGCACTCCACTGCGGGGTGGGCATTCCCCCCATGCCCGTCTCTCCCATTCCCCACCAGGTTCCGCGCGATGTTTCCGATTGAAAACGCAGCTGGCACAGCTACAATAAAATTTCTGGCACGCGCCTTGAGGAAGGTTGAGTCATAAGCTCTTGCTCAACTTTACTATGGGAGATTAAATGGCTATGAAACGATTGAAAAATATGCTTCGGTCATCTTTTGCCGGAATGGCACTGGTGACGATTGGTGGGCTCTCGACAGCTCATGCACAGCAGACGTATAACGGCGCAGTGTGGCGCGTCGGTATCCACGGCGGAATGAACTTCAACATCGGCGGCCTTGGCTCGCAGGCGTTGAATGATGTCCAGCCGGGAGTCGATCAGTTCACGACGAAAGATATCATGGACGGCACCGCGCTCGGATTCTACTTCGGAGCGCTTACGGAATACAACCCTGGCGGACTTTTCGGCGGCAAGCTCCGCCTGAGCGTCGATGACAGGCGTGTCGATATCAACGACTGGGACGTACCGGGCAACTCGCGCGTCCGCTTCAGCGCCAAGAACACCTATTTCTCGGTGGAGCCGATGCTCCAGCTTCAGCTTGGATCGCCGGATTTCCACTTCGGTGTTGGACCGCTCCTCTCGTTCCTGATCAGCAGCAAGTACGATTTCATCCCGCGTGATGAGACCAGCCCGACGATCGCCGGCAAGACTATCGACGGGATGAACAAGTTTACCTACGGGTTCAGCGGTGGCCTCAGCTACGACATCCTGCTCAACAGCAAGAGCGCCAGCAACACCAAATGGTATCTGACGCCGTTTGTCGAGTACAGCTATATGATGGATCAGCGCAAGAGCAACGTAAGCACGAGCGCTGACCGCAACGACACGTGGGTTACCAACACGATCCGCGGCGGCTTCGAGTTGAAGTTCGGCTCCGCTCCTGCGGCTCCCGCGCCGTATGTCGAGGCAGCTTCCGACATGCCGACGGTTGATCTGGCACTCCGCGCCCCGAGCGCGATCACTGAAGAGCGCACGACGCTCGAGATGTTCCCGCTCCGTAACTATCTCTTCTTCGAGCCGAGCTCCACGAGCCTTCCGGTCAAGTACGTGAGCCTCAGCAACCAGCAGGCTCAGGGCTTCCGTGAGCAGAGCCTGGTAAACGATCCGGGCACCGGCGGCAGCGCCTCGCTCGATCGCTCGCAGCGTCAGATGAGCGTCTATTACAATGCCGTCAACATCTACGGCGATCGTCTCCGCAGCAACCCTTCGGCGAAGATCACCCTGATCGGTGGCGCCCCGAGCCAGTCGGACGCCCTTGCAATGGCAAACTCGGTGAAGGATTACCTGGTCAGCAGCTTCGGCATCGATGCCGGCCGCATCTCGACCAAGGGTGTTGTCCGCACGCCGAACGCTTCCGGAACCCGCGTCACGCCAAAGGAAGACCTGCCCTTCGTGGCCGAGGAAAACCGTCGCGTTGAAGTGCAGTCGGAAGACCTCAGCCTCCTCCGCCCGGTTACGATCGAGACCCGTCAGAGCAGCCTGCCTGACAATGACCTGGTGATCAACGTCACCTCGTCCGCGCCGCTCGCCGATTACTCGGTGGCGATCAACGGCAACGGCTACACGCAGACCTACGGACCGTATCACAGCATGAACCAGCGTATCGACGCCCGTCCGATGCTGATGGGAAGCAGCTCCGGCACCTATACCGCGACTGTGACCGCTCATACGGCCGACAACCAGACGATCACGCGGCAGCAGAGCTTCAGTCTCTCGAAGATGACCGCCCCGCCGGTGACCGGACAGCGTTACTCGATCCTCTTCGAGTACGATGAGTCGAAGACGGTGCAGACCTACGAGAACTTCCTCCGTCAGGATGTTGCCCCGAAGATCCCGAACAACGCAACGGTCGTGATCCACGGACATACCGACAAGATCGGTCTCGAGGATTACAACCTCGATCTCTCCTCCAAGCGCGCCATGGAAACCCAGAACGTGCTCCAGGACGAGCTTCGCAAGATGGGCCGCACGGTGACTTTCGACCCTTACGGTTTCGGTGAGGATCCGGCACGCGCCCCGTTCACGAACGAGACCCCGGAAGGCCGTTACTACGACCGCACGGTGATGATCGAAGTGATCCCCGGCCAGTAATCCATCGGGATTGACCGAGGGACGGGATGAATGGAGAAGGGCCTCTCCGGCATTATGCCGGAGAGGCCCTCGACGTTTACGGCGGATCGGCTCCCGCAATCGGTTGGACAATCCTTCCGTTCAGATCATTGCGGAGCCATTTCAGAATCGATATCCCAGACCAACCTGCAATGCGAGATTATCAAACGTAAAGCTGTTGTCGTGAACGACCTCACTGGAGAATACCGGGTTGAGCGCCAGCGCGTAGGCGGCCTCCAGCGAAAGCTCCATATGTCCGCCAAGGCCCAGCCGCGCTCCGGCCCCGGCGCGGAATGCCGCCAGCCTGCGGAACGGATCGCCATTCTCGAAGCTCCCGACCGCCGCGGACGACAGCGCCGTGGAATCGGCATAGGCCGGCCCCTCGACCCGATTTGCAATGCTCCCTATCCCAAGATCGAATCCTCCCGTCAGGTATACCGTTCGAAGGCCGGCGCCGGAGAAGGCCGCGCGGTTGTGGTAGAGGTTCCCCTGAATGGAAACCGCCACCTGCGCCGTCTGAAGATCCAGACGCATCGCCGGATCATCATGCCCGCTCCCCGTGACCGGGTTCCATCGCACCGACGCGGTCTGCACCCCCATCTCCACCGCCACCCCCAGCCGCTCGTTGAACGGGAAGGTGAAGTCCAGGCCGTAGCGATAGCCACTCCCCAGACTTCCGTAGGAGCTGGACAACGGCGCCGTTCCCTTGAAGGAGTCGCCGATGCGGATGCTGGGAAACACCTGGCGCGGCGTCGTTACCAGAAGCCCCGTCTTTACCCCGATTACCACGCCGATCGGGCTCGGTTCATCCTCGTGAGAGGCGGGACGCTCCTGCGCCTCGGCGGCGGCGGCAAGCGTCAGCGCGGCACAGAATGCCGCCAGTATAGTCTGTCGTGTTCGCATCGGTGCGGTTCGATGATTGATGGAATTTATTGAACGACAAGGGCCTTCGTCCGGCCGGAACCCTCGTACTGATAGTCGGAATTCAGTTCGAGCGATCGTCCCGGCAGCGTGTCCCTGCGGGTGAACATGTAGTAGTTGAAGCCCGCGACCTCCTCAAGCCTCACGTTGGATTCGCTGTTCCAGTAGAAGTATGGGGCGTGCGTCAACTGCACGCTGGCATCGCGCGGGATCAGATAATTGGTGATCACCTGGTCGTTGGTCTGATAGTTCACGATCAGCCGGAGGTCCTGGAAACCGTAGTTCGCCACCAGCGGCGTGAAGATCGTGCGGGATGTCCCCGATGCATCTTTGGCCGATCCGTTGTCCAGCGTGTAGGTGGAACTCAGACGGTACTGCACGCCAAGATCGGTGCGCGGCTCGATCCCCGCCTTGTTCCCCAGTTGATCGTATGGCGCTATGAGCATCCATGCGTGCTTTACCGGCCCCTTCCGGTTGATCGGATAGGTGCGTGATGTCCGCGCCGGCAGGGTGTCCAGCACCACGTTGTCGCGATAGATCGCCACCGGCGCAAGCAGCTTGTTGTCGAACGTGGTCGATATAAGCGTCTCGTCGAAGGTGACGATGTTCGATGATTGCTCCACGCACCCGGTAAAGGCAAGCAGGAGGAACAATGCTGAAAGGGGGATGGCTCGGAAGAACGTACGCTTCACCATGGCCGTGATCAATTTCGTTTTTGAAATGTCCCTCGCGAAATGAGAGACGATGCAGATGACGCGCACCCCGGCGGGGCGTTTACTCGTCGAGCCGCTGTTTGAGAATTTCGTTCACCATCTTCGGGTTCGCCTTCCCCTTCGTCAGCTTCATCGTTTCCCCCACGAAGTATCCGAACAGGTTCACCTTGCCGCTTCGATACGCGCTGATCTGCGCCGCGCTGCGGGCCAGCACCTCCGCGATCGCCTCCTCCACGAAACCGCTGTCGCTGATCTGCACGTAGCCCTTCTCACGGCTGATCTCCTCCGCGCTCCGCTCCGACTGAAGCATCTCGGCAAAGATATCCTTTACGTTCTTCGATGAGATCGCGTCGGACGCAAACAGGTCCACCAGGCCCGCAAGCCGCTCCGGCGCGATCCGGAAGTCGGCGATCTCCAGCTTCTCCTCGGTCAGCACCCTGAGCACTTCGGTCATGATGATGTTGCTCACCAGCTTGTAGCGCTCCATGCCGCCTGCGGTGAGCGACTCGATCGTCCGCTCGAAATAATCCCCCAGCTCCCGCGATTCGGTAAGCACGCCGGCATCGTAGAGAGGCAGGCCGTACTGGCTGGCGAGCCTGAGCTTGCGGGCAATCGCCAGCTCGGGCAGCCCCGCGCGGGCCTCCTCAAGCATCTGTTCGGTCACGGCAACCGGCGGCAGATCGGGCTCGGGAAAATAGCGGTAGTCATGGGCGAACTCCTTGGAGCGCATCGCCTGCGTCATCTTCCCGACGGCGTCCCAGCTCCGCGTCTCCTGGTGGATTATCTCCCCCGCCTCCAGCGCCGTGATCTGCCTGATGATCTCGTACTCGATCGCCCGCTCCACATTCCTGAAGGAGTTCATGTTCTTCACCTCCGCCTTGGTCCCGAACTGCTCCTGTCCACGCTTCCGCACGGAGATGTTGGCGTCGCACCGGAGCGCGCCATCCTCCATGTTCCCGGAACAGATGCCGAGATAGGTGACGATGCTTCTGATCTGCATCAGGTAGTGATACGCCTCGCGGGCGGACCTGATATCCGGCTCCGAGACGATCTCGATCAGCGGCGTGCCGGCGCGGTTCAGATCGACAAGCGTGTTGGAGATATCGAGGTCGTGGATCATCTTTCCCGTATCCTCCTCCATGTGGATCCGGGTGATGCCGATCCTCTTGACCAGCCCCTCCGTCACCTCGATCTCGATCCAGCCATCGTGACAGATCGGGTCATCGAACTGCGAGATCTGATATCCTTTCGGCAGGTCGGGATAGAAATAGTTCTTCCGCGCGAAGCGGCTCAGCCGGCGCACCTGGCAGTTGGTGGCAAGCCCCATCTGGATGATATACTCCACCAGCTTCCGGTTCACCGTCGGCAGCGTGCCGGGATGTCCCAGAATCACGGGATCGGTGTTGGTGTTCGGCGCCGGGCCGAACTCCGTGGCGGCGGAGGCAAATGCCTTGGACTTCGTGAGAAGCTGCGCGTGAACTTCGAGGCCGATCACCGGCTCGTAGGTTTCCAGAATGGCGGGATCGATCGCGGATATATCGGACATAAGCTGATCTCGATTGCGGGCTTCGGCGCGGTCGGCAATCCATGGGACTATCCGGCCGGCCATCTATAAGTAAACCGCTAATATAACCACCCATGCCGAACCACGCGGAAAACGGCCTCACCCTTTATCCCTCTCCGGTTTTCTATCTTTGCCCGCACCAAACGGAGCAGCAATGACATCGTTCGATATTCGCCTGATCGCGCATCGCTCGCCGGCCTACGAGGAAACAGTCGCCCTGCGCGATGACATCCTTCGCAAACCGCTCGGGCTCTCCTTCACGCCGGAACAACTGGGCGCCGAGGGGGGGGATTATCATCTCGCATGCTATCTCGATGGCGCCCTCGCCGGATGCCTGATCCTTACCCCCGTCGATGATGTTGCCTTGAAGATGCGCCAGGTTGCCGTGGCGGAGGAGATGCAGGGGCGGGGAGTGGGACGGGCGCTGGTGGAGCGTTCGGAGGAGATGGCGCGGGAGAAGGGCTTTCGGGAGATCGTCCTCAACGCCCGCGAAACCGCCGTCCCATTCTACGACCGGCTCCGTTACGAGCGCGTGGGCGACAGGTTTGAAGAGGTGGGGATTCCCCACTGGAAGATGAGGAAATCGATCTAGCGGACTGTTGAACAGCGTCCATTGCGGCGTTCGGAGGGATGCCGCGTTCGCTCGGAATCGGTAATGACTCGGTCCGGGATGAGGCTTATGATGCCCGGAACCATGCAGAGCATCCGCCATCCACGTTTCCACCCCCAACCGCATCCGCCACGATTCCAACCATGACCCCATACGCCCCGGCGCCGTTCGCGAACGGCGCGATGCGTGCCGGGTCGAGCTACCACAACGCAGCGCGAACCCGTCGCCGGGCCCCCGACCAGATGCTCGCGAATCACCGCCACTTGCTCATCGCTCCCCGCCGGTTGCTCGGCGGCGCTGGTGATCGCCGGCCGCACCCGATACCTTTGCCACCGTAGTCCTTTCCACACATCAGTCGCCGTCAAATACGATTTGTTCGATAGGCCGGGGCGTGTCCATTCGTTCGCCATCGGATCAGCACATGCGTGCGAGATGAAATGGAGGCCATCCGGTGACAGTGTCCATCCACGTTAAACCCACAAAGGCATCCTCATGAGAAGAAGATTGTTAACCCGTATTCTGTCGCTGGCAGGCGCGGGAGTGCTCGCCGGGGCTCTCGCAAGCCCGCAGGCGAACGCGCAGTTCCAGGCCATCTACGGCAATCCCGCCCCCGCCAACGAGTTCGGTCGCCAGATTCACAAGCTGGCGAACGGCAACATCGCCACGGTTGGCGAATGCCCGAACCCGGGCAATCCGGCGCAGACGGACATCTACGTCCTGATCACCACCAACGCCGGCATTCCGGTGAACCAATGGGCGATCGACGTTATCGGAGGAAACGATTTCGGAAAGGATCTCACCGAAACCGCGACCGGAAACCTCGTCGTTGTCGGCAATGCGTCGGTCAACGGGAGTGCCAATGCCGATATCGTCGCGCTGGAAATGAACCCGGCGACCGGCGCCGTAGCCTGGGCGAAACTTTATTCCGGCGCGTTCATCACGGGAAATTTCGATGATCAGTGCAGCGATGTGGAGAATGTCGGGAACGGCTATGTGATCGCCGGGGAGTCCAACAGCAACCATGCAGCGCAGTACGACGCGGTTCTCTTCAAGATCGATCTGACGGGAGGATGGCGATGGGGCATCTCCTTCGATGGGGGACCCGCCACCAGCAACGAGAACTTCTACACCTCCACGCAGTTGACCGATGGCAGCCTGAATATCGTGGCCGGCGGCTGGACACAGGTGGGAGGAACCACCGATATCTTCATGGTGGAGGTCACTGCCGGCGGCAATACGATCGCGGCGACCCGTTTCGCGGCTCCCGGAAACAGCAATGAGGGAATCCGTTGCGTCAAACCGTGCGATCCCCTCGGGCCGAACGCCGGCAATGTGGTGGTGGCTGGAAATACCGGCCTGGCCGGCACATCGAAGAGCATGATCGGGCTGGTCCCCACCGCGGGGCTTGGGACGCTCACCGCCCGGACAATTGTGCCAGCGGGCGCCGGCTGGAATGAGGCGATGAGCATCGTCGAGACCCCCTCGCCGGAGTTCAGGTTCGTCATGGCGGGCCTGGTCAACAGTCCTCCGGGAGGATTCGGCAACTACGATATCTATCTCACCCGCATTCAGTCGCCCCTGGCCCCGCTCGATTTCTACGAGCTCTTCGGTGGCGTCAACTCGGATCAGGGCTGGGGAGTTGATCTCCACGACCCCATCGGCGCCGATCCGTACTCGATCATCGCCACCGGTGTCTGGACCACCGCCGCGTTCGCCCAGCAGGTCCCGATCATCCGCACCAACTGGGCCGGCGGCGTACAGGGCTGCGAGGCAAAACAGATCCCCGTCAACAACCTGGTTGCCCCGTTCACCGCGACAGCCATGCCTCTCTGTCCGCCGCTGTGGGGATTGTTCCTCGACAACGTTATCCCGCGTGTCGTGCAGATCTCCTCGCCGCCGATCTTCTGCCCCTCGGCCAACATGAGCATCCGCCCGTCGCGTGGGATCGTGGGGGACAGCCCGGACTACTCCAACAGCATCAACTCCGATTCGATGACGGTCGTCAACCTCGGCTCCAGCAGCGTCGATGAACGGGGCGCCGACAAGCAGGCGCTTGTGGCCTTCCCGAACCCGATCAAGCGCGGAAGCGCCTTCAACCTGGGATATACGCTCGAAAGCAGCTCCAGGGTGACGATCACCGTCAGCGATATCTCCGGAAAGGTGGTGTTCAATGGCTCGATCGATCAGTCCGGCGGACCGAACAGAACCCCCGTCAGCACCGACGGATGGGCCAGCGGCACATACATCGTGAAGGTGGTTGCCGACCGCTCGACGATCACGCGCCGGATCGTGATAGGCGACTAGCGCGACCCCGATCGATCACGATTACTCCGGTAATGACAAAGGCGCTCTCCATCGGGAGGGCGCCTTTTGTCATGGGAACATATGTTCAGAAGACATCCGCAGACCAGCATGAGATCATGCCGGATGTCGCGGCCCGTCGGCAGCTTACGATTCAAACAGCATGAACGTGCTCCGAACCCAGAAGACGACGCTCTGTTCCGCGTCCAGACCGTATCGGGCGCCGATCGGGATCACCACGGCGTGATGCTCCTCCAGCTCGGCCTCGTCCGGCAGAGCCAGCGTCTCGCGATCCATTTCGCGGAATATCTCCCGCTCGCGTTCGCTGAGTTGATGATCGAGCAGTGCCTGTTCGCCGTCGTTCGGGGTAAATTCCAGGATGGGAAGCGCTTGTACGTTTGTCATGAGAGGGCTCCGTGAAGAGTGGACGTACGGGAGTCTATCAAAGCGGTTGGCACAATATAACTCGACGACGGCGATACTCACCGCATACGATATCCATCTTCATTTTCCCGTAGTCCCCTCGCTCTTCAGATAATTGTGCATGGGGAGATATTCCATCCCGACCGGCCTTCCCGGCTCATGGACGATGATCGCCACGCAATGGCCGGCGGGATTCCCTTTCGCCCCCATCACCTCGAACGCGATTCCGTTTTTCACATCATCGTAGATCATCACCGGGCCGGCGCCGTCATCATAGGTCGCCACGACGCGAATGGATTTGTATGTCCTGGAGATATCGGCGAAACGGCTTCCCGTGGATATTCCCGGCGCGGCGGTAAACCTTGGCGATGTGACGCGGATCTCGCGGACGACATGCTCCGACCCGTCGGCGTTGAAGCTGGCGTAGATATCCAGCCGATGCGGCGCGGCGCTCCCCGTCGCGCGTTTCGATCCCCACGATGCCGCTACATGTCCCATGCCCGCGTCGGAGCTGTCGGGATCGCCAAGCGTCTTCACCACCATCGCGAAATCCTCCCCGACCTTCACCTTCCCCACGCTCTTCCCGGCAACGATCGGGTCTATCGCCGCCGGCGACGCGGCGCTGTCGGAATGCCGGGTGGAGGGCGTGGGCGTATGCGCTGATGGCGCGGCATGGACCGCCCCGGCCCTGGACGTGGAGGTCGCGACGCTATCCGGCGGACGCTCCGGGGGCTTTCCGTCGCGCCCCGAACATGCGGCAAGGAACATCACGGCGGCGATGCCGAGCTTCCTGATGGGTCCAGCGATTATGTTCATCATCATTTCCATTTCGGTCATGTATGCCTCCAGCCACGGCCTCCCGGACCGGAAGCCACCGGCAAAGATCCGGCAAGAAGCGCGCCGCAGCCGCATCCCCGCCGGCACCGGCGTTCCGGACACCATCGGCCCGTCACCCTTCCCCACCCGCACCTGACTCCCTCATCTTTTCCCGGAGCCTGAGCGGTCTCATATCGGTCCATACCTCCTCGATGTAGGCAAGGCACTCCGCCTTCGTCCCTGTTTTTCCGGCTGACTGCCATCCAAACGGCAACTGGCGATCCGACGGCCATATGGAATACTGCTCCTCGTGATTAACCACGACCACGTAGATCGTATTGTCCTCGCGATGTTCACCCTGCATGCAGGCTCCCTGAAAATAATAGTTGATGTGCGATATATATCCGCCGAGCGGACGATGATGGTTCGATGATAATCAATTTCACCGAGAGATGTATCGCCGGGCATCCACGCGGGAACCGGGGCAATGAATTCAGCGCAATGTTGATTGATGATCGTGCGGGGGATGGATGGCGGAAATATCGGCGGAGGGAGATACGGCGGAAAATAATTTCGCGTCGCGGGGATATTTCGTGGTGATATCCCCGCGACCGATGCGCTACATGATGATTCTGCCGCCGGCCACGTCCAGCGTCAGCCCCGTCAGCCACGCGGAGCTTTCGGAGACAAGAAACAGCGTCGCCAGCGCGACATCCTCCGGCTCGCCGATGCGGCCAAGCGGAATCGACGCGGCCAGACGCTGCATGTCATCATCCGACATATGCGAGCGCATCCATTCGTTGGAGATTGCCGACGGGGAGATGCAGTGGACACGGATCGAGTGCTTCCCCACCTCGTTGGCGAGATGCCGGGAGAACATCACGATGCCCGCCTTGGCGGCCGCATAGGCGGCGGATGCGGGGGAGGGAAGCCGCGCCGCGCTGGACGCCATGGTGATGATGGTGCCACATCGACGATCGATCATCCCCGGAAGGAAGCTCTTCACCGTCAGGAATGTCGCCGTCAGATTTCCATCGATCACCGAGCGCCAGTTTTCCTCGGTGATTTCCGCCGTCGCGATCGGCGCGCCGCCTCCCCCCGCGAAGGGGACCAGCAGATCGATCGGTCCCAGCTCCCATTCCACCTCGGCACGCATCTCCTCGATTGCCTCGAAGCTGGTGCAATCGGCCTTCACGCCGACGGCATGGCCTCCACTGTTGTTGATCCCGTCCACCACCGAATCGATCGCCGCGCGGTCGCGACCGTTTACCGCGACTTTTACGCCGTTCGCTGCAAGAAGTCGCGAGGTGGTTGCGCCAATCCCGCGCGATCCTCCGGTGACCAGCGCCACCTTCCCCGATAAATCTGGATATGTCGGAAGTATCATGATGCTTTATTCGAGTGTGCGCGGGGCGATGCCCGGCGCACCGGGGATTGCGCCCCGCTGGGGCTTGAGAAGATTGTTTCGCCAATGCGGCGGATGACGCGGCAGATGTTGCTGCTCAACGGTCTGTCAGGAATTCAGCGGTGATTATTCCACGCGCGTCGTCGCGATTATTTAATCCGTCATGATGAAGGCGGTCGACCCGTCATGTGTTCATTTTTTCATCGCCGATATCCATCGGATCATCACCGAACGGACCGCACCCCTCACCCCATTTCTCTCTGAATCTCTCCCGCTCCTCCGGCGACATCGAGGCCATCCGCGCCTCGAATTTTCGTCGCCGTTCTCCCCATTTTTCCTTGAATTTCTCCCGTTCCTCGGGCGACATCGAGGCCATCCGATCTCTCATCGTCCCCTTCCAGCGGTTGCGCCGCCACCTGTCGGAAAAACCACCGCGCGGGCCTCCACGTGGGCCGATTCCACGGAAGAGAATGTGGGAAAGGAGAAGAAGCCCGATTCCCTGCCAGAATGTTATGGTCGGCCCGTGGAATAATTCCGGGATCAACGCATTCCATAAATTCATCACGATAAAGCCAAGCACCGTTGCCGCAACAACCACGATCAGCAGCACTTTTCCTATTTTCAATGGCAAACGTCGATTCATTATCATAGCTCCTGGATAGCTGTTGAATTATTTCGAATAGCAGGATTTTTTTTATCGATGCCGCGGATAGCGGTGCTCGACAATCCCCTAGATGCTTCGCATTTCATCGTACAATTCCTGCAACCGTTCGCGGAGATAGATCACCGCGTATCGTTTCCGCGAGAGGAGGGTGCTCACCTGGTCCCCCGTGACCTCTGCTATCTCCTTGAAGCTCCGCCCCTCCAGCTCGTGCATCACGAACACATCGCGCTGTGCCTCCGGCAGTTCCTCCAGCGCCACGGCCAGTTCCGACCAGACAAGCGATCGGGCGTAGACCATGTCCGGCGTATCGGTGGGATCGAAGAGAATATCCTCGATGCCGGGAAAGTCCGATTCGTCGTCATCCCACGCGTCGTTCTGTGTCGCGGCCGGCTCCGGTGTCCGCTTCCGGTAGCGATCGATGATTTTATTTCGAGCCACCGTGAACAGCCACGACGCAAGCCGTTCGATCGGCTCGGCGACGCTGTAGCTTGTCACCAGTTGGTAAAAGACATCCTGCAGAATATCCTCGGCATCCTCCTCGGTTCCCACGCGCAGCCTGATAAAATCAAGAAGCCGTCGCCGTTCCTTCCTGACCGTCGTGTCGATCGCGACATTCCGTTGCGATTTACTCATGGCAATCCCCCGCGATCCGCTCGTCACGCTGGAAGAATCCCGATACATAATTCCATCCTCGATCATGCGAAATCACTCGGAGGCCGGTACAATATTGAGCGGATTGAGGCGCGGAATAATCACCCCGATTTCGATATCCCCGCGTTCTCCGGATATCGATTTGATGCGCGCCGGGGTAACTGCATACATAAACGAAACTTCGATGGAAATATGCGATCGGCAGTCACGCGCGGGAACGTGAAAGGCTACGATCCCTTTCCCATCATGTTGCCATGAAGCGATATGGAGGGATACTGTCCGCTGGTGATGAAATGGTGATCGCGAATCCTCGTGGTGGCATAAAGCAGCAAATGGAGACCCGGCGCCACCCCCTGTATAGGAATCATGCCAGAGGAATTAATCGCCGAAATCTGCCCGGAAACGGGTGTTGTGGTGTGTGGCGAATGATTGGATTCCCGACACGGGTCCGGGAATGGTACAATGCTCGCGGTGATGATCGCCACCGCGAGCATGATGCGGAAAGGGCATCACCCCAGCCCGCACGATTTCAGAAAATCGTTGGAGAACACCTTCTGCATGCGGGGATCGAGAAGGGTGGTCCGGGCGCCGATCCACGCATCGACCTTGTCCCCGTACATCGCGCGGACCAGCGCGGGGGTGAAGTTGTTCATCTGTCCCCAGTGGAGTGTATACGGAATGCCGGCGGCCGTAAAATCCGCCCAGATGCGGTTGTAGTAGGCCAGGGTCCGGTCGGAGTACGCGGCCGGCAGCTCGATGGCGCAGGTGACGGGATATTGCGTGAACGCCAGCAGCGCACGCGATCCCTTGATATAACGGAAGGAGATCAATCCGGGATAATCATCAACCTCGGGATGAGCGTTGAGAAGGATATCGCGCGCGCGCAGCACATACTCCAGCGGAACGCCGATCTCGGTGCTCATCGCCTTCCCCCTGGCGTTCGTCGGCGTGAAGGTATCCCCCGGCGTGGCGATCTGGTTGGCAAGCGGCCCATACACCTGAGCGACAAGAAGGCTCATGATGGGGGCGATAACGCCGGGAGCGATGTTCGTGGGGAGCAGATTGGTAAGCGAGCCCACCACGCCAAGCATGTCATCTCCCGGCCCAAGCCCGCCGGCATATGGTGGAATCGGCTGGTAGTTGGTGGGCCAGGGGCGCTGGTACATCACGCTGACATACGCCCCGCCCGCCACGTCGTGCGGATTGTAGACAACCTCGAAATGAAATGGCGCCTCGTTGAACGGCGGCGTCTTGGGCTGCGGCAGGGTAACGCCGGAAAAATCGAGCGTCGCCATCGCCTTCTCCAGCCCCGGCGTCATTTGAATCCGCTGGCGCGTGGCATCCAGCACGTAGAGCGGTTCGGCCTCGATCATCAGCCCGTGAATCACCCCGAAACTTCCAAAGCTCACCAGCGCCGCGTTGAAAAGAACATCGTCGCGAATAAGCTCGGCCTTGAATCGCGATGCAAATCCCGCGTTGACCACCGGATAGCTTGCCCGCTCCAGCCACACCGTGCGGGTCGGGCTGACGATCAGATGGATTCCCACCACGTAATCCTGCATCGCGCCGAACCCGTAGCGCGAGCCGTGTGTTCCGGTGGAGACCGCCCCGACAATCGTCTGCCCATCGCTTGCGCCGGATGTCTTCAACGCCAGCCCCTTCCCCGCCAGATATGTATTCACCTCGCCGACGCTCATCCCGCACTGCACATACACCGCCGATGCCTGGTTCCCCTGGTATCCGGGATCGTAGCTGCCGGCGCCGAGCACGAAATGCCAGTTCATCGGCTTTGTATTCACCATCGCTCCGCCGGTAACGGCGGCGGTCGAGAGCGACCACCCGCCACCGAGCGCGCGCATCTGCGTGTTCGCCGCGTCGGCGGTCGCCATCAGTTTCTGGATCAGGCCAATGGTCGCCTGGAGATCGGAAAGCCGGTTGTCGGTGAAGTTCGGGTTGTTCCAGACATCGTAGAGCGTGCCGAATTGCTGCGTCACGTTCTCATGCCTGTTCGTCCACTTCCCGGCCGGGTTTACCACGGCGGTCGCGCCGTTGAAATTGATTTCGCTCATGCTCTCTCTCTCGAAAGAAATGGTGGAAAAATTCGAGTCGCATCGATTGATAAAATGCCCGCCGGCGATCCGGCTACTGTCCCGGCCCGTCGGGGGGAGCGTCGCGCTTGGCGCAGCGCCATTCAACATCGAGCGGCGACCAGATGCCGAGCGTCACGACGGTGAGCAGCGAATACCCGAGGTTCGACGTGATGCGTACCTCCTGCATGGAGCCGCTGGGGCAGTTATCGGGGACCACGTTGTCCTGGACCAGCCCCCAGAAAAGAGAGTTGGACATGGCGTGGTGATAATCGGTGGCAGGTGCGGCATTGGTCATCAACCGCGTGTGATAGCACCCCTGAAGAGCGATAAGGCAGATGGTGATAACCGTGGCCCGTAATGATTTCGTCATGGGATCTCCTCCGGCTGTGTTCGTGGATGCATGCCCGCGCGGAAGCCGATCCGGCAGGAATTCCGGCGATATTGCCGATCTGTCCGACAAGGCAGGGCGGCCCGGAATGCCAACCGAAACGATGATGGGACTTCGTGCCTGGTCGATGGTTTGGGGGGAGTCGCGAAGGCCGGGAAGTGGCCGGACGACTGGCGGCAATGATAGCTAATTCGACATGGCGGGGCAAATCGGGATCGCGGGTCGGCGATCATGTGCATGAACCGGAATGCACAGCGGGGCAGTGACAGACCGGCCATGCCGGAGCCATCTGCTTTTCATGCGGACGCCGGCAACGAATGGAGCATCACTTTGGTTATTTATTTTTTGTCATGACCGACACCACCATCGTTCCGGATTGGACGATCGCGATCGATTTCAGCAACGGGAAATTCGGGCTTTGGCAGTTGGCATATCGGATCGCGAAAAAAGCGGACGGATTCCGTGATGATGGCCCGGATCACCCGGCCCGCGCATCACTCGCGCGCGATCACCGAATCCCTGTACTCCCGCCATCGGCGAAATCCCTCGGCCGATCCTTTTTCATCGAACAGCCCGGACGTTGCCGATACATCGATGGCGCGGAGGTTCAGTATTCCAAGAATCTCCGAGATGATCGCGCGGGCCGCAGCGCCGTCGTTTCCCCGGACATGAAAGGCAAAGCCGTCCAGAACCTCGCCATTCCCCAGATTGACATCGATCGAAAGATTCGGCCCGTCGATCGATCCCCACCCGTTCTCCTCAAACGTTGCCGATGGCGCGATAGCCATCACCGCGGCTACGACCTCATCGCGACGACAGATATCCTGACGCGGACGAAAATGATCGGGGATTTCCCTGATCGAGGTGATGGCATCCGGCAGATCCTGCACGAAAATATCCCAGCTCATAGAGAATATTCCATTACTGTACGTGGAATGGAGGTGAGGCGCGAATATATGACCCGGCAACCGATGTTGCATGAACAACGCAAGGTTTTTTTAATGGTGCCCACGGAGTTGCGTGCTCATCGGTCTTCCCGGAACACAATCGCATGAGCAAATGGTGGATGGTATCGTAATCTTCCGAACGCTATATTGTTCCACTAATAGAAAAATCCCCGGACGCGCCGATTGTAGTATCGGGCGATATCCCCAACTCCGAATCAGATCCATATAATCATGAAACTGCGGATTATCACTCTCATCATCGCCTCCGCGATTCTGGCCGGGTGCGCCGGCACATCCACCACCCGCGCCGCCACCGCCCACCGGACGACCGATTCCACCGGCACGCATCAGGTGATCGACAGCCTGAAACTGGCGGAGAAGGATCTGATGGCCGGCTACACGTTCTCCGAAAAAAGTCATATCCGGTCGTTTCAGGCCAATACCTACTACGAAAGCCCCGGAACATTTTCGCGAATCACCGGCCTGATAGAGCAGAAGGCATCGCAGTCGATCGACGGGCCGGATGGAGATAATGGAACGGTTCTTTTTCTCAGATTCAGAGGGCCGTTCAAGGGGGATGGATTTATTCAGGGATTGATCTGGGGAAACGGCGACGGGCCAACGGCGGAGAACCCGGAGGAAATCCTGATAAAAGATGATATGCTGGTGATCATCAGCTTCAAAAAAGGAAGCGCGATGGGAGGGAACATAAAGGAGATCATGAAACGGAAGATGGGGATATGATTCGGTGATATTCCCACGCCGGCCCGGAGATGACGCTCCGGGCCATACGGCATTATCCGTTGCCGCGATCGACGTTCGCGTTCAACAGTCCTGATATTTCCAGTGCCGTACCTTCCCCTCGGCCATCCATTCCACGGCGGTTGCCAGCCGTTTATCACGCGTCGCGTCGGATTTGGCCTCGGTCACCCACTCGACATATTCTTTTTTATTGCTGTAGTTGAAGGCATCAAACGTCGTCTGCGCGCCCTTGTTTTTTTTGAGGGCCGCGGAGAAATATTCCGGAATATCAAGCTCCCGTTGTCCGGTTTTCGGTTTCGATCGCTTTGGCGACTTCACGCCATCATCATTCAGCTTGACCGCTTCCTTGATATACTTGAGCACCACGCGATCCTTCGGCAGATCGCCGAGCGCAGTGATTCTGCCGAGATGCCCCATCGCCTCCCTGGAATGGTCATCCCCCATCATCTCGCTCAGCAGCTCCCCTTTCCAGAATGAGAACGCGCAGTGGGCCTTGAATGATGCCATGCTGCACAACATCCCCTTGTAGGTGAAATGCGGGAAGCTCCATTTCATCGTCTCCTCCACTTCCGGGCATGCGGTGTGAACCAGCTCGCGCAGGTGAGCAAGAATCGGCTGCGCGAACTCCGCGGAAGTGCCGATATATGTGTCGATGCGAGGATCTCTCGTCCCCATGATATCCTCCCTGTGTCTTTCCTGGTTGCTGATGATTATTATCGAACGCCGCGGCCCGTTTCCATGAGCCGCGGTGCAATGCTACAGTTTTGGCCGCCGCCACGCAAACGGCGATCGATGGCGGTGGAATGGCGACGGGGCCCGTTCAACCGCCGCCGGATTCGGGAGCACGAGCGGCGAGCGCATGAAATTCCCTGTTCTCCAGAATACGTCCGCGCATCCCCTCGATCGTCGCCTGAATCATCGCCTTCCCAAGATCCTTCCCCGCGATATAAAACGCTTGAAACGGCTTGAGCACCCGGAACAGTGGACGCAGCAGGTTATAGAGCTTGAGACCGTTTTCGGAAACCTCGCCGTCGATAAAGGCGGGACGCCAGCAGACCGCGCCGAAATCGCTTATCAATTCCCGCTCTGTTGCCCCCTTCACCCGCGACCACATCATCCGGCTTTTCTCGTTCGTCCCGCCGCCGCTGACATAGTGGAACGCCGCCGTGGGGCTGTGCAGCCGCAACGCGCGCGCGGCGGCAATCGCAAAATCGTGGGTGATCTTCCGATATTCGCTCTCGCCGGATACCTGATTTACCGAGATGCCGAGACAGAAAAAGCAGGCATCCATTCCGGTGAACGCCTCCGCGATCCGGCCGTAATCCTCGAAATCACCATGCGGGAACACGCGGAGCTTTGCGTGGGAAAACTTGAGGGGACGGCGGGTGATGACGTTGACGTGCTCCACCGCTGGAGAATCAAGGGAGGCGCGGAGGACGCTGCCGCCGGCCGAGCCCGTGGCGCCGAAAATGAGAACGTTCATCGCAAAAAAATAATTGATGTATATCCGGCGAAATCGCCGCCGGACGATATCGGCACCGCCATGAAAATGTTTCATCACTCCCGGCATCATCGCCATCCTCCGCGATACCAATATCATGGATTCGCTTCCAGCGGCCAAACAGACTGAAGTAATTGAACGGATTGCAAACCGGATGCCGCCGCTCGAACAAGGCGACCGCATGCCTGTACGCACAGGGCCTCGCCGAACCGGCAATACACCGGAATGACGAGGCCCATCGCATTCACACATATATAACGCACAATCCACCGGAGAAAATCCCCTCCGTGGATCGATCAACGCGACAGAGCGCCAAGCAGATGATTGTTTCCAAGCAGCCGGTATCCGAAGATGCACGTTCCCGAACGTGAGCACATTGTAAGCTTTTCCTGCACGCTGTTCGGCGTGCCGGCTCCATCGCTGTCGCAGACCACGCCGGCACCCAGAGGAAGCGTGCCGGTATCCACCGTGATGGAATAGGTGCCGGGATGCAGATCGTCGAATCCATCTGAGTAGTAATTGAGTACTCACCCGAAATCGGCACCCACTACCTTGCACTTGTGGTCAGACTTGCTGGATGACACGCGAACTCTGATAACAAAGCCACATGCTCCGGTGTTCAATGGCTGCAACAACAGGAGCATGGCCACAAAGCAGCCTTTCAATTTCAATGACGGGAGAGGAATCATGGAAGAGACTACTGTCAGCGTGGAAACAATCGCCAACGATTTTGCAACCAGCATGAAGGGAAAGCTGGATCAGGGGCTTATCGATAGCTCGGTGGCTTCATTGAAAAGCATCACGCAATCCTATCCAGCTACCGGCAGCGTCGCCAGCCTTATCTTTTATCTGAAGTTTCAGGTTTCCGTGAAGGGCGGGAAGACGTTCGACGGTAATGCCGGCGGTATATCGAGCCCTGGGGGGGGAGCCTTGTTCGGTGATGTCTACACCGACGATATCAACAGGCTGTACAACAACACGGTTTCCTTCGAATTCCAGGGAACGCCCGTTTATCTCAGCATTCTTTTCTTCGATAAGAACAGCAACCTTCTCGGGCATTTCCAGGCCGGCGCTGTATCCACCGTCCTCGGAGTAGGCGGAGGATCGGGGAAGTGGTCGTGAGATCCGGCTTCCATGTGATGCATGCGGATCTCGATTGCCACGGCGGTTGATGAATTCCATGCAACTGAATTACGGCCAGGCGCGGGTTCTCAACCCGCGCCTGCGCCATATGGAACATCACCGGCGGCGGCTTTCCGCTATGACTGTTCGGGAAGCGTATAATCGAATCTGTAGAAATGTTTTCCATCGGCAATTTCGATTCCCATCGTTCCGGCAATTCCGGCAAGCCCGCCCGTGCCGGAATCGGGCACGACGGCGATGGCAAGCTCCCCATCGCCACGCTTCATGATGCCATTATGCTGGAGCATGAATGTGCCATCGCGACCGTGAAGCGTTCCCGTGAACCGCTCGATTGCCACATATCCGGCCGATCCTTTTACCTCGGTTCCGGCCGCCAGCATCTGCCCACGACTGTTCCCTTCCAGATCGCCGTGAAACTGTTTATCGATCGATAATCTTCCCACAATCGCATCGTCCGCCTCATTCCCCGATTTCTGTGGAACCAGCGTTACTTCAAATGTCCCGCTCGCCTGAGTTGCCATAATTATTCGAATATGAATTGTTCCGTGACCGGCTCGTGCGCGAACCGGTGGCACCAGCATGAAGCATACAGGTCCGTTGAATCACTTCCGATATTCATACCGTTCAACGGTCCGATACGCTGGTGTCCCGCTGTTCCCAAAGTATGTAATTCGGACGATCCGGGTTCGGGAAACGATAGCGACTGTTTTCAGGATCTGATGTTTGGTTGGAATCATCCGCCGGTCTATCTTGATCGCGCATCATATTCCGAAATCACCGTGGATCACAGCACCAGACCATTGGCAGACCGCAATTGAATTTTGGTGCGGTTCATCACGCATCTTCCGAGGTTGAAGAGCCCATGAGAGAACATTCGCGGAAGCCGGTTCAGCCGGAGCGGGAAACGGCGTATTTCCCGACCCGGTTCCCCACAATCTCCACCGGGCGCTCGGATGCGGGAGTTCTGTCGAATGTAGAGACGGCGGATGCCGACGCGGAGCATCGCTTCGCTCATGATTTCAGCGGGATATCCGCGCACTCCACGCAACGGATACCACTTCAGGCAAAGCTTTCGATCAATGCTCCGGGGGATATCTACGAACAGGAGGCGGACCGTGTGGCCGAACAGGTGACCAGCGCATCCGCATCCGTGGCATCGCCCAACCCCGATTCAGCCGATGAAGATGCCACGCGCGAGAACGATTCAGCCGGTGACGAAATGCTTCGGACGAAACGCGTCGCCGCGCACGATTTCGGAGAGAGGACCGCTCCGCCGGCGGTTCACGATGCGTTGCGCTCATCCAGCCAGCCGCTGGATTCATCCACGCGAAAATTCATGGAATCCCGGTTCGGCCACGACTTCAGCGGGGTGCGTGTGCATACCGACGCGGGCGCCGCCGATGCCGCGTCGGCCGTGAACGCCCGCGCGTTTACGGTGGCCGGCTCGATTGTCTTCGGCAACGGAGAATATGCGCCGCAGACCGGAGGCGGGCGGAAACTTCTGGCGCACGAGCTTACGCACGTTGTGCAGCAGCGCTCCGGCAGCACGGGATCGGCGCAGCATGAAAATCCCGCGCAAACCGTGTCGCCGGTGTTGCAGAAGGATGATGGCGATCCTCAGACCGCGACGACCACCACCGCGGCGACGGCAGCCACGCCCACGACAATCACGCTCTCAAAAGGGGTCGGCGCCAAGGGGCCCAACGTTGTAAGCGATCTGAAAGCGATTCAGGGAAGGCTTCTGGAGATGGGATTTCTTGCGACCGCCGACAAAACCACGGAAGGTGATACGCTCCTGAAGGATCTGAAAGATACCGACGTGGTCACGGCTGCCAGCATCCCGAAAACGATCGACGCGATCAGGGAATACGAGAGGGTTGTACAGTATCAGATCGGCAGCAGCAGATATAACAGGCCCACCGGACAGATTTCTCCCGGTGGAAGTTCGCTGGCGCTGATGAACGCGCAGATTGCAAAACCGACGGCGACGGAGCTTGCCGCCATCACTGCCAGTCGCGCCGGGCTCTCGGCTACCACCGTGGTGGCCGGAGAGCTTACGCTGGCGGGAAAAGTGGGGGATGTCTCCGACGGAAATCAGGAGGCTGATCTGATCGCCGTGCAGCAGCGTCTCGCGGGAATGGGCAAACTCTCCGCCGCGAAGATGACGCTTGAAACCCCGGCGACGATACGAAGCAATAATCCTGAGAGCTACAAGGATGGAAAAACGAATATCGATAAGGCACATATCCCGGAAACCGTCAAGGCGATCAAGGATTTTCAGACGAACGGTCAGTTCACACACACATACTGGAAAACCAGAACGTTCGCCGGGCAGGATTTAAGCGGGTTGAAATGGGAGGCGGGGATTGTCGCGGAAGGAGATATGTCGGAGTTCATCCTTTCACATTATCAGAAAGTCACCTACAGTTTCAACGACGCGGCGGGGAAAAACCAGTCCATGACCGAGGATAATTTCGAGAAGACGCCGTACACCACCGATGCGGCGGGAATCGGGACGGCGGGGACGGCGGCAACCGCGGGCTTCACCGTTGATGAATTCAAAGCCTACGGCATCACCGATCTGGAGGCGCGGGCGCTTCTGTTCGTCTCGCAGAATGAGGGGAAATTCAACGCGCTCAACACCTACGATCGCGCCGTGGTTTCCTTTGGATTCGTCCAGTTCGCCGGCGGTTCGGGCGGCGGAACATTCCCCATCATGATGGGGAACCTCAAGATGGATTCCCCGACGGTGTTCAGCGATAAATTCGGAAAATACGGGATCGATGTGGAATATGTGGTGAGCGGGGGAAGCATCACGTCCGCGACAGTGGTCGCGATCGATCCCGTTGCCGGCACCGTCATGCGCGGTCAGGCAGCCGAACAATATATCCGCAACACGCCGAAGCTGGCCGGAACATTCCTCGCCGCCGGCAATGACAAGGATGTGCAGAAGGCCCAGGTAAAAACCGCGGTGAATAATTATGTGATCCCCAGCCGCAGCCTGAAATTTTCGGACGATACGGCGACATCATTCCTCAAATACACGATCGATAAAAAAGAGGTGCTGCTGGTCGGCAAGGCGGCCGATGATTTTGCACAGACGAAGGATTACGCGGATATGCCGGCGGCCGACAAGGGAGCACTGACCCCGCTCGCGTTGACCGGCGAAAGCATTTCCGACTATCTGAGCAGCGAAAAATCGCGTGCGGTCATCATCGATCAGAGCATCAACATGGGGCTTCCCAACGCCGCCGGTAAGATCTCCAAGGGGATGAAATCCTATATCGAATCGAGCAAGGAAATCGCCAGGGAGAAGTTGAAGACCGCAACGGAGACGGATATTCTGGCGAGCTTCCAGCCCTTTGCATTCGTGCCGGCCAGAGTCAGGAAAGCCATCGACGACGCATCGCTTTCCGGGACGTAGGGAAACATCAATTACCATGGATGATCACGGCAGAACCATCTTCAGATAATCGTTCACGCCGCTGTTATCTTCATCAGAGAAATATCCGATATAGCCATCGGGACGGATCAGCACAATCGCATCTCCATGAATCCCGTAACCCTCACGGATATCCCCGGTGATATCGAATAATGCATTGTCACCTCCCGCCGTTTCGGAATCATCGACGATAAAGGCGCGCGCACTTTCCCCATGCTTTTCGCTGATGCCTGCAACCAGCGCGGCGCTTTTTTCTCCGAATGCAGGAAGCGTGAAATGCGGGCCACGAAAAACATCGAAGAGCCGAACAGGTTTTCCTCGTCGATGGCAGAAAGCATCAGGCGCGCGATCTCCCGCGAGGAGATTCCCCGGCATTGCCCGCCGTTCCCACGATCCAAGATTACAGGCATCCTGAATTCCCGTATTCAATCCCTGACCGCCCGCCGGCGAATGCATGTGCGCGGCATCGCCGGCAAGAAAAACGCGGCCGACCCGAAACGTGTCCGCCATGCGGATATTGGCGCGATAGATCGTCGCCCAGCTTAATTCGCTGAGCCGCACGCCGGTGGTTCCCGATCGCTCATCGAAGATTCTTTGAAGTGATGCCAGGGTCAACTCGGGAGTGTCCTCGGTGGTGATGGGCGCCACATATTGAAAAACCCGGGTTGCGGGGAGCGGGCAGAGAGCCACGCGATTTGCCGGGGCCGCCGGGTTCAGCCACATATGCCGGTGCTCGCGGTCCGGCCCTTCCGCCTGAACATCGGCGATGATCGATCGATCGGAATCCATCGACTCCCCGAGAAAATTCACGCCGAGCGATTTACGAACGAAACTCCGCCCACCGTCCGCGCCGACAACGTACCCGGCCCGCACCTGTTCGGTCCCATCGGGATTGGAAAGCGTTGCGACAACACCGTCGTTATCCGGCGCGAGATTCGTCAGGCCGGTTCCAAGCTCCACACGACCGCCAAGCTCCGTGAGCCTGTCGCGAAGGATCTCCACCGTCCGCCACTGCGGCACCATCCAGAAATCCGTGTAGGGAAGCGGAAAGCGCTATCCACAACGGCTGTCGCCTGTTGATTTGTAATTCATCCGGCATCATCTTACCCCGCCACCGCATGGTCATATGCGTCGGTTAGAATAGTGGCGCCACCGGATTGCTTCGATAGATTCCACTCCATGCAGACCACGCCGGAAACCGATGGACGATTGCACCAGCCATTTGCATTCTCGTAAACAAATCCCCCAAGCAACCACCCATGTCCAACCCGTTGCCCAAGATCGATCGCCTCGACAACCGCATCGTTCCATGTTCCGCTTTCAATGCGAACCGAAAACATTATCATAAAGCCGTTGATTTTCGGATAGGGCTCGATCATTTTTTCCAGGACAACCGCGTCCATGCGCTGGAGAATGGCATCGCACAGCTTCAATGCTTTCTTCGGTGTCCCGGCATTCACCCATATTTTCCAGATCAGCACCATAATGATTCAACGAAATGTTGAGATTACAATTCACATGGGTGAGTTGTTATAACGTTTTCATATACAGCACCGACCGGCCCGTCTCCGTAAACCCAAGCGCAACGTGCGCCTGCTGCGACAGAACATTTTCCAGCTCCACATCGGAAGCAAACTCCCGAAACCCCTTCTCCCGAGCCCAATCCTCGGCGGCGTGAACCAGTGCGGCTCCCACACCCCGCCGTCGCGCGTCGGCATCCACGTACCAGCCTTCGAGATAGGCGACAGGGCTTGTGTCACAGCCGTCGACCACCGAGCGGGTTCCCACCTCCGCAAATCCCGCAAGCCGGCCACCATCCGGGCGCGCGGCAACCAGCACGATTGCATCGGGAAGCGCAAGCCATGCATTCATTTCGGCGCGGTGTGTTTCAGGTGATGACTCCGGCCAGAGCGCGCAACGCAGACGGAGCCATTCGTCAGCATCGGCTGGATCATGAAAGCGAATATTCATGGGAGATTACTGTGCGTTCATTTATTGAACCGGAATATACGATTGGCAGGTCATGCATTGCGATAGACAAGAAACATCGAGCCATCATCCTTCGCCCTGCTCGTAGCTCAGAAAATTCACAACGAGATTTTTTCCGGTGAGCGGCAGCGGTTCGCGGTCAAGACGGAGTTCCACGAGCGTGGTGGTAAATGGATAGAACGGGTCGATGGTAAGCTCTCCATCGCCACGCACGGGGATTCCGGATGGCAGCTTGATCTGCGCGTCCCACGTTCCATCGGGATTTACCACCCCCCTGGTTGTCAGCTTGTCGCTCCCTTCACCATAATATCCCACCAGCTTCGTTCCGGAGGAGGCGACCACGCGCAGCCAGCGATCGCGATGATCGTCCTTGTTGAATCCGTTCAGGTTCATATGGAAGCAGCGGAAACTTTTATCACCGGAATAGGTGTGGACATCCGCGTCAAACGCATCGATCTTCTCGAATTCGTCGTTCTCCAGATAGCCGATCTCCAGATAATAATCGGTGATCGGGTCGCCGCGTTCATCGGTTGCGCGCACCACGAACTGCTGCCACTGACCCACCTCGCCTCCCGGCGTGAGATTATTCACCGCGTGCCGCACGATATCCATGGAGTGCCACGCAGCCCATTCATCCCTTGTCGATACGGCGAGCGCGCTGCGAACCATGCTGACAAGTTCCGACGGCGGATCGGTCAGAATGGAGCCGTGATCACGGTCTTTGACCGGCACGAGCGGGATATCGATATTCGACCAGGGCGTTGCCCAGATGCGGCCCGGCATATCGATATCATCCTTCCGGTCGGCGCGCCGTTTCGTCAGATCCACCACGATTTTCCGCGTGTTCAACGGGCAGCCGGCCCAGCGGACGGTGCCGTCCGTTCCCGGATCGCTTACAAACCGCGCCAGCCCGCCATAGGGGCTGAGGCCGCAGAAAATGAAAACATACGGCGTGTCGGCATTGGGGCCGTAGCACTGCTTTTCGCCGAGGAGATCGATGTGAGCCAGATCCCATGTGAATTTTCCGCCGAGCTCCAGCCCATCCAGAATGCAATCACCGGCCTCCAGAAAATCGGGACCGAGGACCTTGTTTCCCTTGAAAATCGCGCCGAGCCAGCTTCTCCCCTTATGCGCCAGCGGCGATCCGAATGTTGCCGGCGCAAGCGCGATAAGGTGATTCAGTCGCCTCCGCCGGCCGGCGTACGTTGCAAGCCAGGCTCTGATGACGAGCATTCCGGTGGAGTGAACGATGACATCGAATTCCTCATCCGGCTCCAGCCCCACCTCCACGCTCAACGCGCGGTCAAATCCCTCGGCGATATCGCGCAGCGTGACCTCATTGGTCAGCGTCTGATAATTGCACGTATGAATTGCGCTGAGATCATATCCCTCCTTCCCGAGCGCATCTCTCCATGTATTGAAGGATTCTCCGTGATCGGAATAACCGTGGATCAGAATCAGTTTCGGCATGGTGTATCTCGGTAATTATTAATTATATAACACGGATTCTACAGCTCTACAATCATAGCCAGTCGAAAAAACGTATCCACCAACTCTCTATTCCACTGAACGCGGGTTTGACGTTGACATAAGAAGTTTCCAGCACTTCAGTCGGCACAAGGAGATAACCGCGTTCGCGGGCAAGATCGCGGATAATATCCACCAGCGGCGGCGGAACCTCGTGATCGGGAGTGAAAGCAATCATCTCTCCGAAACTGCTGAACCGCAGACGGCCATCGGGAAGATGGATCTGGCTATGGAAGCTCGCATCCTGAATATACAATCCGGTTTCCGTCTCATATTCCGCATGCGAGCGGCGTGATAGTTCGGCTGCAAATTCGTTGAAGCGCGCGTTTGCGTCCGCGCGATCGAAACCGCGGGGAAATTCCAGATGAACGGGATCATCATATTTCATAAAGAGAGCCGGATAGTCCTCATCCATTGTAATCTCCATCATGGTTCATGGGAGGTTTATCGCACAACAGCGGAATAAGAATTCACTCCTCATCGATCACCGCGCGGAAATCCTTCACAACCGGCAAAAGCGATGGAACTGATTATCATGGACAGAGCGATGGTGAACTGTGCGACCGGGTGCATGCTGTCGTGAGGGGTAGCGATCGTTGTTCGATTTCCGTAATCAGGAGGAAAATAATCGTCGGCAACGAAACATCACGCCGCAGGTTTCTCCGGGGCGTTCGATTCGAAACCATCTCCATGACATTTCCGACATCCCCGTCGATCCGCATCAGCCGAACGCGGTCGGGGAATGGTGTCGGCGATCGATAAGCCTGCGGAATGCGGATTGCGCGGGCTGGCGATCGATCGCCGCGATAATCTCCGCCGCGCATTCATCGGGCTTGAGGAGCGATGTATCGACTTCCAGATCGTACAGACCGTGAGCGTGGACACGATCGTACTGGTGGCGGGCGGTTCCCATGTTCCTGTCCCCGCGCGCCGTCTCGCGCTGCTCGGCGATTTCCAGCGGACAGCGCACGCCCACGAACAGCACCGTCAGGCCGGCCCATCGCTCAACGCATTCGTTCAGCCACTCCGATTTCTCCAGCACGTGATCGACGATCATATTGTTGCCGGCATCCGCCAGCGCGGCAACGGAGCCGTGCAGGCCGGAGACGACGGACGGGATAAGGCGGCTGAAGGTCTGCGCCTCCTCCCTGGAGCGGGGATTGAGAAATTTTTCCGGGTAGCAGTTGAAAAAACCATCCACCGAGACGTTCATGTACGGTTCAGTCAGCCATTCCTGTAATGCTCTGGCAATGCTGGTTTTGCCGGAGCTGGAGGTGCCGTTCAACAGGATGACATGTCCTGATTCCATTTGCGTTCCCTGACATTCCTGAAAAATTTCCGACGGAAAAAGGCCGCCGGCCCATCCATGAAGCTCTTCCGGGTTCTCCCGGTTCCGGCCCATTCTGAAGGGCCCACGCTCATCACCACAGGCTCCCGTGAGCCGTCGCCACGTTCAAATGTAGGGAATCCCCCGGGAAGGCATGGGCTGATGTCCGCACGAGAGAATTTTTCGCGTGGGGATAACGGGGGAACCACAGGGATCTCCGCAAAGCCCATCCACAGGAATCCTCTCAAACCTCGAAGGGAGGGCATATCGGTTATCTGGCCGGGGGAAGTTATGATGCCTATGCAGGCGTGTTTGCGGGGACCACCGATGGCGGGTTGACATGGAATCCCATCGGCAAACAGGGGGGAGTCGATTTTTACGAGAGTGTGAATTTTCGGGACAGCACCCACGGGCTGATTGTCGATAGTTTCTCGGAGCCGACAGAGTATGGGGTCGTCATCACCAGCGACGGAGGAAAAACCAGGCTATGGAGTGGTCCTCCAAGATCGCCTTTCAGCGGCAGCTGGCCGGCGGTTGCCCATACCCCCGGTGGGGCCTGGATGGTTGCATCGGAAGGGAACGTTGCTCTCTCGACGGACGAGGGAGTCTCGTGGGAGAACGATTCATTCCCCCCACTGATCCCGATCATCATTTCGATGCAATCACGTTCGCTCCCAGCGGGATCGGCTATGCGATTGCGTATACGTATGATGCCCCCAAGCTCTGGAAGACCACTGATGAAGGGCGTAGCTGGGCTCCTGAACCCTGCAATGACTGGGGTCTTTATTATGCCTGCTCCGCGCCCGCGGGGGATGTTGCCCATGTTGTCGGGGATGATGGGCTGATTCTCAAGACGGGAATGGATACCGAGAAGGTCCATCAGGTAAGTGCGCTGCAAATTGTTCCGCAGCCGGTGGTGACAGTTGCCAGCATCGACTTTCCTCCACAGGATCAGGAGCAGACCCTTCACATTTTCAACGTGCGCGGTCAGATGATCCGTGCGATAACCCTTCCGGCAAACTCCTCCAGGGCGACTCTCGATAATCTGCCGTCAGGAATATACTGGTGCAGAATCGGGAGCCTGATTTCCCGATTTATTTCGGTGCGTTGAGGGGATGACATGAGCGAAACCGGCGGGCCGGTTATTTGTTTTCCGGCCAATTCAAATAATCGAAGCTCTCTTCTTCAATGGATTGTCGTTGCCTGGCGGGAAGTTGCCCGGCATCAATTCTCAGCAACACCGCATCGTACGCAAAACACCGACTGTTGTATTTCATGGCCGTTGATTTTTAGGTAGTGACTCAGTTTGAATCCACTCTTCCGTCTGCTGAACAATCATCGATCGGCGATCCCTTCTTCGCTCTTCAAGCTCCGTCAGGAGCGCGCCGGTTGTAGCAACAATGCTCCCATCTCCCGCTCAAGCTCCATCGGAGCGTACCATCCCCGCATCCGTGCCGAATGGTACGCTCCGATGGAGCCTGGAATCATGGGGGCATGGCGATGCTACAACCGGTACGCCCCGATGGGGCTGGAAGGAGAGATGCCGAATGTCCTCCATGAGTCCAAACAGCATAAACCGTATCTCAAACTGAGTCACTACCTGCTATTTATCCATCTGTCGCTCTACTTCAAGGCGCTCCTGAGCACGCTGACCGGTGGGGTAATGTGCCTGTTGTTTGGGCGACTGGATAGTAAATTTGTAAGAACTCCACCTTGGTTCCTCTTCATGATATATTCCTACGCCGCAATTCATGTTGGGGATGTTGTTTTCGGGCAGCCTGGGTGGGAAGTATTTGAGGTCGCAGTCATCGTTCTGATGTTGATATTCAAGGCGGCCCTCTATCTGTTTGTCGCCTGGATAATTAATTCCGGTCGCCTTCTGTTCTACTTTGTCAAGGTGCAACGGGTCCAGGAGCATGAGGGCCGGGATTGGGTCACATTTCAGAAGTTACTTTCACCCGGCGCGCAGGGTGAATGAAGAACTCCGAACCCATGATCATGGGGGCTGGACGTTCGATGCGGGGGAAGCAGAACATTCCCTTTGATGTGAATTCCAGCCCGGCTTCATGGACGATATGCTCCACTGACCATTGACTCCGTCCTCTGCGGCGCCGTTGGGAGATTTCCCTCAAGCCCCGGAGGGGCGCAATCGCCTGTGCGCGGGGCATCGCCCCGCGCATGGAGGTAATGCAACAGCCTGATAGATCACGTCCCCGGATCTCGTAAATTCACCGTCTCATTCATGCAACCAGTTCACTCAACAGGGACAAGAGAATATATCATGCAAGAGTCAACGACAGCCGGCGAGCTTATCGCCCAACTGAAGCCACGGAAGAATCAGCTCGATGAGCACGGGCTCCTCCGCTACGGGAAGATGCTGATCGATGGGGAATGGGTCGGTGCCGCCTCCGGCGAGACGTTCGAAAGCGTCTATCCGGGGACCGGCGAGGTGATCGCCAACGTGGCGTCCGGGGGGAAGGAGGATGTGGACAGGGCCGTGGCCGCCGCGCGACGGGCGTTCGAGGAGGGGGAGTATAAGAAGATGAACGGCGCCGATCGCGGAAAGCTCCTCTGGAAGATCGCCGATCTGATGGAGGCGAACATCGAGGAGCTGGCGGAGCTTGAGACGATCGACAACGGAAAGCCGCTGGTGGAATCGCTCAGGGTGGATCTCCCGCAGTCGATCGCCTGCTTCCGCTATTACGCCGGCTGGGCCGGAAAGACCACCGGCGAGACGATCGAGCCGCACGCGCGCGTCAACGCGTTCGCCTATACGCTGCGCGAGCCGATCGGCGTCTGCGGGCAGATCATCCCCTGGAATTTCCCGATTCAGATGGCGACCTGGAAGATCGCCCCGGCCATCGCCTGCGGCAACACCGTGGTGATCAAGCCGGCCGAGCAGACCCCGCTCTCCATCCTCCGGCTTGGCGAGCTGATGCTGGAGGCCGGCATGCCGAAGGGGGTCGTCAATATCGTGACGGGGCTGGGGGAGACCGCCGGCGCGGCGCTGGTGGACCATCCGGGGGTGGACAAGATCGCCTTCACCGGATCGGTTGAGGTCGGAAAGCTGATCATGCGGAACGCAGCCGGCACGCTGAAGAAGGTGACGCTGGAGCTTGGCGGAAAATCCCCCAACATCGTCTTCGCCGATTCCAACCTGGAGCTTGCCGCCAAGGTGGCGCTGGCCGGGATTTTCTTCAATCAGGGGCAGATGTGTACCGCCGGAAGCCGCATTCTGATCGAGGCATCCGCCCGCGATCAGTTTATGGAAGTGCTGGCCGGCCGCGCCGCGAAGATGACCGTGGGCGATCCGCTGGACCCGAAGACGCGCATGGGATCGCTGGTGAGCGAGGAGCAGATGAACCGCGTGCTCGGCTATATCGACAAGGGAAAGGAGGAAGGGGCGCGGCTGGTGGCCGGCGGAAATCGCGTGGGGGGAAGCGGATATTTCGTGACGCCGACCGTGTTCGACGGCGTGAACAACGATATGGCGATCGCGCGCGAGGAGATCTTCGGCCCGGTGGCATCGGTGATCACCTTCAACGACGCCGATGAGGCGCTCCGCATCGCCAACGACTCCGCCTACGGGCTGGCCTCCGCCGTCTGGACGAACGATCTGAAGAAGGCGCTTACGTTCGCCCGCGGGATCAAGGCCGGGACGGTCTGGATCAACACCTACAACATGACCGATAACGCCCTGCCGTTCGGCGGCTACAAGGATTCCGGCTTCGGTCGCGAGCTTGGCGCCGCGGCGCTGGAAACGTACACGCAGACCAAGACGGTGTATGTCGATCTGAACTGATTGCGTGAAGTGCGCCCCCCTCCACGGGGGGCCGTCACGCGCCGATACGCCGGTGTTCGCGGAGGATGATCTGCCAGAGCTTGGCGGCGTTGCGGGCATCGTCGATGCCGCGATGAAATGTCCCCTGCTGCGGAATCTCCGCCATCTCCATCGCCCTCGGCATGCTCACACCCCGACCGGAAAACGCCTCGCTGAACGCCGGCTTGATGTTGATGTATTCATCATCGAACGGGTAGGTGAGGCGATGGAACCGGCATGCCTGCCGCAGCAGAAAGCAGTCGTACGCCCCCCAGGAGCAGAGGGTCATATCGCTCGGGGAGCCCATCCATTCCACCAGGCTGGCGTAGGCATCCGGGAACCGGGGGGCCTTGTCCACATCGGCCTGCGTGATCGATGTAAGATTGGTGCAGTAGGTGCTGAGCGTGGGGTAACGCTCGGGTCGCACGAGCGTGGAGAACTCATCCACGATCCGCCGTGTCGACTGCGACATCCGCACGCATCCGATTTCGATGATCTCGCCATCTCCGCGACGCCCTTCATCCGGCCAGCAGGTAGCCTCCAGATCGACGACGATATAATATTTCTTTGCGATAGCAGGCTGTTGGATTATTTCGAGTGCGCCGGGCGATGCCCCGCGCACAAGGGATTGCGCCCCTCCGGGGCTTGCAGAAAGTAAGGCAAGGTTTTCTCTTCTATCTTCAGGCCCCAGGGGGGCGCCACAGCTCCTGCACGGGGCAGAACCCCATGCAGAATGTGTCCGGTACAGTTCAGCGGTTCGACAGGCATATCAGACGGGCAAGCTCGCTCAAAGCTTTCGGACGGCGAGGGGATTCCGGCGGGGATCACCAACTGTTTCAACTGGCACTGCGGACGCCCCCGCCGCCGGGCCGGTCGCCGCTTGTTGGCGGTTACATGAGAAACTTACCGATTGTGCTTTGGAAATAGGGGAGTTTTGGTAGTAGATTCTTTCACAGGCATCAAGATTTAGGAGAAATGCGATGGCAATTACCGGCTTAGGCACAATGCGCGAGGAGTTACAGGGGAATTCGGTGGACGCATTGTTCCAGCGTGGAGAGGCCGACCGGCTTATCACACGCCCGAAGGCCCAGGAGGATCTCGAGAAGATCGCCAAGTCGGAACGGGGAGATAATCGTCTGCGGGTACTGGCGCATGAGCTGCTGGTGATGCTGGGGAAGAACCCGGATCCCAAGATGGTCAGAATCTACTGCGAGGGGCTGAACGGCGCCTTCATGCACAACTGGTGGGGGCTTCCGGGGCATCAGCTCGGCAAGTTCGGCACAACGCTCATCAGTTTCGGAGAGGCGGCGGTTCCCCATCTCGTCAAGGAAATGGACGATCCCACGCTCCTGACCTATCTTGGCCCGGACGCGGCCAAGAACCGCGAACGGCGCTACTGCGTGGGGGATCTTGCCACCTACATGGCATGCCTGATCCTCCATACCGATTACCCGGACTCCGAGGAACCGGATGAGCGGGAGCGTACACGCCTGACGATGCAGAAGGAGTTGAATGAAAGGCTGACCAGCGAAAAGCGGAAATGATGGCCCCCCGGCCCTGATTTCCGATACCGGGCTCTGTCGCGCACGCGCACGATCTACGCACAGGGCTCGGCCGAATCATACCGCCCCCATCCCCTCCTGAAACCACTTCCCGTTACTTCAGCAGCCAGCTCATGGTCAGCGTTGCCAGCCCCAGGAAGATGAAATAGCCGCAGACATCGGTGAATGTGGTGACGATGGGGCCGGAGGAGAGCGCGGGATCGAGCCGCAGTTTCCGGAGTCCCAGCGGTATCAGCGCGCCGACAATCCCCGCCACGATCAGGTTCGCCAGCATCGCGATGGCGATCAGCACGCCGAACTGATATTTTCCCCACATCAGCCAGACAAGCACGCCGGTCAGCAGGCCCATCGCAAGCCCGTTCAGCACGGCAACCTTCCCCTCCTTGATCACCGCGCGCCGCAGATGTCCCGACCGTATCTCCCCGAGCGCGATGCTCCTGACGATCACCGTGATCGTCTGAATCGCCGCGTTCCCCCCCTCGCCCGCCACAATCGACATCAGCGATGCCAGCACCGCCACCTTCGCGATCGTCCCCTGAAACTGATCCACCACCATCGCCGCCAGAAACGCGGTTCCCAGGTTGATGGCAAGCCACGGAAGCCGTCGCCGGAGCGAGCGGAGCGGCGGCGTGGCGAGCGATTCCTCATCGGTGATGCCGGCCAGCGAGAGCATGTCCTGCGATGCCTCCTCATCGATGATATCGGCGATATCGTCGAACGTCACGATTCCCAGCAGCTCGCCGGAATCGGCGATCACCGGGACGGCGATAAGATCGTACCGCTGCATCACCTGCGCCACCACCGACTGATCTTCATTCGGCGCGACGGTGATCAGATCGCTCAGCATGAACGATTCCACGATGGCGCCGGGGGGACGGAGGACCAGATCCTGAAGCCTGACGATCCCCGCCAGCCGGTACTCGGCATCCACCACGTAGAGAACGTATACCTCAAGCTCGGTCTCCTGCACGAACTCCCTGATCTTCTCGATCGACGCGGCCACGGTCTCGATCGCCTCCACCGCCACGTAATCCGTGGTCATCCTGCCGCCGGCGGTGTTCTCGTCGTACCGGAGCAGGTCGCGGATCTCGTCGGTGGCCTCCTGATCGCTCCGCTGAAGATTCTGGAGCACCTCCTCCGCCACCTCGTCCGAAAGCTCGGAGACAAGATCGGCCGCGTCGTCGGTGGAAAGCTCCTCGACGATATTGGAGATCCGCTCCGGCGCCAGCTCCGCCAGGTAGTCCTCGCGCTGCTCCTCCGGCAGGTGGAGCATCACCTCTCCCACCACCTCATCCTTCAGAAGGGAGAGGATATAGTGGCGCTCCTCCTCGGAAAGAAATTCCAGAAGGTGAGCCACGTCTGACTCGTGCAGGTCGATAAGCAGCGCGCGGAGAGCGTTGTCATCGCCGGTTTCCATCAACCGGCGAAGGTCGTTCAAAAGCTCGTCGTCGACCTCGAGGATGTTCTCGTTATGCTCCGGGGGCATGGGACCGATGATAGCATGAAGAGGGGAGATTCCGGGAAGCCCGCAAAAGTACGGACTTTATCGCGGCGATGCGACCGCCGTTGCCGAATCGTTACAGCAGACCATTGAACGACGACAGACCCTCCCAAGCCCCGGAGGGGCGCAATCCCCGGTGCGCCGGGCATTGCCCGGCGCACATGATATTTCCGTCGCGGCCCCTTTCTCTCTTGCGGCGCACAATGAATCGGGGCATTTTCAGCCTCTCCTGTGTCCTCTCCGGAATTATAACCCAACGGCCATCGGCCACGGTGGCAACCAACCGAATCGATTGTCAGGTGCCAGATCCATGCGCTACATACTTCAAATCACAACTCTTCTGTTATCCGGGGCGCTGCTCGCCTCCTGCAAGGATACACCCGCCGCCCCGCCGGCCGTGGTGATTCCAGGCGATAACGAGCCGATCATCTACTCGAAGCATATCGACCCGATCTTCAAGAATGGATGCGGCGGATCGAGCTGCCATCTCAATGGCGACAACTCCGAGGGGGTTGCCCTGAATACCTGGGCGCAGGCGGTTGCCGGCACCGATAATTATGGCGCGGAGATCATCCCGTTCTCCGCCGGGAAGAGCCACCTGTTCCAGCATATCAACACCGATACGACGGTCGCCCCGATCGCCGATCCGCATATGCCGCTCGGGCGCGATCCCCTGCCTGCCGAGCAGATAAAGCTGATCCGGCGCTGGATAAACGAGGGGGCGAAGAACGATGCCGGGGAGGTCTACCTTGCCGACCCGGGTCGCCCCCGCATCTTCGTCACGGCGCAGAGCGAGGACAAGGTGACGACGATCGATCTGGCGACCGAGCATATCATGCGCTATATCGGCGTCGGCTCCAGCTCCGCCATCAAGCCCGCTTCACCGCATAATATCGTCCTCTCCCCCGACCACGCGTTTTTCTATGTGAACCTGATCAACGGCGGCAAGGTGGAGAAGTACGACGCGAAGACATTCGCGAAGCTGGGCGATGTGACCGTTGGGCGGAGCCCCGCGCAGATCGCCGTAACGCACGATGGCTCCACGCTCTACGTTTCGAACTTCGATCTGACGCTGGCGCAGCGGTTCATCGTCCGCGTGAACGCCGCCACGATGACCGTGACCGATACCATCTTCGATGTCGGCAACGCGCCGCACGGCGTGACCCTGAGCGCCGATGAGAAGCATCTCTACACCACCAATGCGCTGGGGGATGATATCTCGGTGATCAACCTCGCCACGAAGGAAGTGGAGCAGCGAATACCGGTTTCGCCGGGGAACCCGCTTCCGCCGGGAACGAAGGACCGGTACGAGCCATATCAGGGAGAGCTTTCGCCGGATGGGGTGTTTCTCTGGGTCAGCTGCCGCGCCAGCGCCGAAGTGCGCCTGCTGGAGATGGTCAGCGGAAGGGTGATCGACAGCATCAAGGTGGGCGCCCGCCCGCTGATCCCGAAGCTGACCCCGGACGGGCTGCATCTCTGGGTGCCGAATCAGGGGGATAACACGATATCGATCATCGATGTCGGCTCGCATGCCGTGGTTGCCGGCATCACCGGCCTGAAGGTGCAGCCGCATGCCATCGTCTTCAGCGGGGACGGGAAGCGGGCGTATGTAAGCTGCGAGAATCAGAACGGCGACCAGCATCACCCGACGGTCGGCAGCTCCACGGTTCCGGGCATCGTCTATGTGATCGATGTCGGGCAGCGGAAGATCGTGCGGACCATCGAGGTTGGCTCGTTCGCGGCCGGCATGGCGATCGGCGGCTGATCGCGCGCCCCGCGCGGAATATCCCTTCATGTCGATTCAGTATTGGAGATAGTGATCTGATGAAACGTCTTTCCATCGCCCTGCTCTTCATGCTTGCGCTTCTCTCACGGGGAGGCGCGCAGACCGCTCCATCGCTGAACATGACGCTGTTCGACCATCTTGACCCGGTCAGGGCCGACAGCGTCGGGGAGCATTCCGCGCTCTGGGGGTACACCGCGCCGGATGGCCGGGAGTACGCCCTGTTCGGCAGCGCGATCGGGACGCATATCATCGATATCACCGAGAAGCCGATACGGCAGGTGGCGTTTATCCCCGGCCCCACGACGCCGTGGCGGGAGATCAAGGTCTACAAGCAGTACGCGTACGTGGTGGACGATCGCGTCGGCCTGGGGCTTCAGATCATCGATCTGAGCGGGCTCCCCGCGAAGGCCACGGAGGTGAACGAGGATACCACGTTCTTCCACACGGCGCATACCGTCTACATCCGCGATCACTATCTCTATGCGATGGGGACTCCGCCGGAGACGGGGGTCAACCGCGGCGCGCTGATCCTCGATCTTGAGCCCGATCCGGTCCACCCGCGCAAGGTCGGCGCCGTCACCAACTGCTACTATCACGATGCGTTCGTCAGGAACGACACGCTCCTCGGCTCGGGGATCTACGACGGGCATGGCTGCGATATCTACGATATCCGCGACAAGGCGAACCCGGTCCATCTCGCCACCATCACCTATCCCTTCAGCGGCACGCACAACGCGGAGCTTACCCCGGATGGCGGCTACGTGGTGACGACCGATGAAATCGGCTTCACGCAGAAGACGATGAAGGTGTGGGATATCCACGATCTGAACAACATCGCCAAGGTGGCGGAGTTCACGCCGAACTATGCCGATATCGTCCACAATGTTCATTTCCGCGGCCGGTACGCGCTGATGGCGTGGTATACGGCGGGGGTGAGGATCGTCGACATGATTGATCCGCGGCACCCGCGCGAGGTGGGATTCTACGACACGTATCCGGGGCTCAGCAACTATATGAACGGCGTCTGGGAGGTGTTTGGCGCGTTTCCATCGAAGAAGATCATCGCCAGCGACCGGCAGACCGGGCTCTATGTGCTGGAGTTCAACGACGCCACCGCCGGCTCGATTTCCGGCGTGATCCGCAATGCCTCCACCAATGCCCCGATGCCGGACGTGAAGGTGGTCATCCCTGAAACCGGCGTCGCCGTCAGCTCCGACGCCTCCGGCCGCTACTACGTGGGCGGGATCGAGGGGACGCACCTGACGCTGGGGACGCACGAGTTCGGCTATACCGGCACAAGCGAGGGCTTTACCATCGCCGGCGACAAGACCCACGACATCTCCCTGAGCCCCGTCCCGTTCGTCCCCGGCGTCATCGTCGCCCGCGATGAACAGGGGAGGCCGATCACCGATTTCTCCTGGGCGATCGAGCCCTATCTCCACTCGGCGGGATCGGTCGCCGGCGGCGCATCTCTCCAGCTCCCGCGCGACAGCACCTTTACGATCGCGGTCGGGAAATGGGGATATGCCAATCAGACGGTGAACGGGTCGTTCGCGGCATCGGGTGATACGCTGAAGGTGACGCTCAAGCGACGGTATCAGGATGATGCCACGCTCGATCTGGGCTGGAGCTTCGCCGCGCCTGATGACAGCGCCACCACCGGCCGCTGGGTCAGGATCATCCCCTATCTCGGCTATCCGAATTCCGAGTGGTTCTATCCCCCCACCGAGCCGTACGACGGCAAGGGCTATGTCTTCGAGACCGGCGCCCCGCTCCGCGATGATGTGCCGCAGAAGGGGGATGTGAACAACGGGCAGACGACCCTCACATCGCCCAGAATGGACCTGACCGATCATCTGAACCCGAGGATCAACTACCATCTCTGGTTCGTTCACTACGAGAACAATATGGTGCGCGACACGATGCTGGTGCAGCTTTCAAACGATGACGGCGCCACATGGACCACCGCCATCGCAAAGGTCCGCGGTCGCGAGCAGTGGAACTGGACCCGCGACACGATCTATCCAAAGCAGATCCTCCCCATCACCGACCGGATGCGGATACGCTTCCGGGTGAGCGACGTGAAGGGGGATGCGCTTGTCTACGCCGCGATGGACAACTTCGATGTGAGCATGAACGGGGAGATCGCCTCGGCGCCTGAAACGGTTGCCGGCCCCGCGAACGATCTCGCGATGTCGATCGCGCCGAACCCGCTTCGGGGCGGCGGCACGCTGAGCCTCCGCAGGGAGGGGATGGGGGGGGCCGTCCGCGTCGAGCTGTTCGATCCGCTCGGAAGGCTGGTGGCAACCCTGCACGATGGGGAGATCGGCGCCGGCCGGCTCGATCTGCCGATCGGGGATGATCTCCCCTCGGGGGGGTATGTGATCATGGCGATCGGCCGGAATGGAAGCGTCAGCAGCCTGCCGGTCAGGATTATTCACTGAGCCTGCCGGGCGGGCCGCGATAAGCCTGTGGGCGATCTCCGCCGTATATAACAACCCCCGGCTCAAGCCGTCGATACCGGGGCCTATGGCCCATTCCGCTCCGCGTGCGGGGGAGTTTTCCGGCAGGGGGTATCATCGTGATTACATCATGTTTCCCCGATTCAGGGCTGTTTCGGCGGAGTTTTCGTTTTCCCGTTGGGTTTTCTCTTTACACTTCGTTATGTTCCCTTTCTCATACCGAAATTTATTTCATGATCCCGTAGATCTTATCCGTTCAAGGAGAACCAGTCGATGAGAGTTCCCGGTATATCGTTATGGGCCGCAGTGACGGCGGCGATCCTCTTCTTCCTTCTGAAGGCGGTTGGAGTGCCTCCGGCGGTTGCGGGCGCTTTTGCCGGGCTCTGGTATCTGATCGGTGCCGGCGCGGCCTATGCCATCCTGAAGTTCCATCATCCGAACTTCGGCAGGAAGATCGATTACCCCACCGGGGCGGCTCTCGCGGCCGGCGTTCCGGCCGGATTCGTCTCTGTGTCGTTTGCAAACCTCAATCGCACGGTCTACGTGCCGAAGGGTGGCAATCTCCGGGATGCGGCGCGCGCGCAGGGCGTTCCGGTCTACTATGATATCAACGAGTACGCGAACTGCTTCGGCACCGGCCATTGCGGCACATGCAGGTTCCGCCCCGACTCGAAAAACCCCGGCGCGCTGAGCGAGCCGACCTGGCAGGAGCGTTTCACGCTTGGTGATGATGTCGGCAAGCTCCGTCTCGCCTGCCAGACCAATGTCTACAGCGATTGCGTCGTGGATAACTCCGTGGCCGAGGAGTTCGGCAAGGTGCGCCATTATTCGCTGGTCAACGGCGCTCTCGTCGGCGCGTTCTCCCTGCTGATGCTTGGGGTGATTATCTGGATCGGTGGTGATATGATCGGTCTGTTCTAGCAGGCTGTTGAAGGATGTCATCCCCGGCGTTGGCGAAATAATCTTCCCAAGCCCCGGAGGGGCGCAATCCCTGGCGCTCGGGGCATCGCCCCCAGCGCAAAGTCCATAAACGAACGACGCGGAAGGCCCACCTCGGGATCTTCCGCGTCGTTGTCGTATCAGCACCCTGCTTTCGCGTCGGCGATTACTCTCCCAGCCTTTTCCGCGTTGCCGGCCGGAGATCCTCCACCTCGGCATACTGCCTTGCTTTCGTCACCGCGTCCTCGATCAGCTTCTGCCGGTACCGCTCGGTATAATCGGCGCGGAATCGTTCCCTGTCCCGCTCGTAATCGGCGGCCGTGGGGGCATCGGTCTTTTCGATGACGCGGAGATAGTAGAACGCATGGGTTCCCCTGACCGGCCCGCTGACCCCGCCGTTGCGGGTTACCTCCATCATCGAATCGAGGATGGTCGGATCTTCATCGGGGGGGCTGGAAATGGGCTGGTTCTGGATGACGAACGCCTCGGCCATGGGAGCCCAGAGACGAATGATGCCGAGGGTCATATCGGCCGTCATCGAGTCGTTCAGCTTTGCCAGCCGGGGCTTCAGCATCTCCAACTGCCTTTTTCGCTGGACATGGGGGATAACGTAGCTGTTTCTGATACCCTCGAACGGCGCCACCGATGTGGGCCATGACTGGAGAACCTTTGCCACCAGGACGCGATCGTACGGAAGCGGGATCACCGTGGCATCTCCCGGCTTCGCCTTGAACGCGAAGGATGAGGTGGTGAGGACATCGCCGTAGATATCGAGTCGTCGAAGAAGTGACGTGTCGGCGTTGGCGCGCGGGTAGCGCTTCCGGATGGCCTTGTAGATGGAATCGGCGCCTATGCCGGTCCGCAACGCGGCCGCATAGGCGTTGGCATCGTTCAATACCGACTGCCGCGTTACCTCCGACGGAGCAAACGGAAAGCGAAGCTCCCTGATGTGGTAGCCGGTCGTGATCTTCTCATCGATCCACACCAGATGGTAGCCGAACCGGGTTCTGAAGGGGCCGATCACCTTTCCGACCGGCCCGGTAAAGCATACGCTGTCGAACTGGGGGATCATTCTGCCGCGGGTAAAGTAGCCCAGGTCGCCATCCTTCGATGCGGTGTTGTCCTGGCTGTAGTAGCGCGCCGCCTCCTTGAAGAGATCCTCATTCCTGATGCTGTCGCGCAGATCGGTCATCAGCTTCAGCACCTCGGCCCATTTCGCGTCATCCCCTTGGGAAACTTTTATCAGCAGATGCCGCGCATGAATCACCGTATCGGTGGTTGGCGCGATACCATCGATGAAGAAGAGCGATTCCTCCCCCTGGGCGGCCACCGGGCCTATTACATCGCCGATTCTTGCGTTCTTCAACTGATCGCGCACCTGATCGGGAAGCTGGCCCAGGTTTACCGGCCTGTCGGTCGGGAAGCGGTTCGGGGGAAGCGTTCGCAGCAGCGCGGAGACCACGCCGGGGCGCTGCGCCACCGTGGAGTTCAGGATTGCCGCGCGCGCCGTTGCTATCTGATCGCGATGGGCGGCGGAATCGGCGGCGGGGGGATCGACCGGGAGGATAAGGGCGGCGATCTGCCGGGCGGCGGCAAACCGGTAATCGTCCTGGTGATGATCGTACCAGTCGCGCGCCTCCGCGTCCGTCACCTTGATCGAATCGGGCGGGATCGTGGAGTGGAGAACCCTGATGAACGACCCGTTGAACTTGGTCTTTTCGGCGAAATAACGGGCGCGGATCTTCGCCTCGGTCAGCGGCTTTTCGGCGAAGAGGACATCGCCCAGCCGCTTCTTTGTCTCGTTGACCTGCACATACTCGATCACCTCGTTCAGATCCTCCTTCCACCGCGCCAGCACCGTGTCCGGGTTGGTTCCGTTGTTCACAATGCGGGTGATCATGTTCGGGTTCAGCACCACCTGACGGAATGTCTCCTTCTGGAAGTTCCCCTTCGGGTCGGTAAAGGATTGCCTGATGAAATCGGGCGGGTTCTGGAGGAGGAGCTTGATCGCCTCCTCGCGCCCCACGTTGACCTTCCGTCGCACCGCCTCCTGCCGGTACAGCTCGTTATCGACCAGTTGCATGAAGATCGCGTCCTCGGCCGCGGCGTCGATCTCTCCCGACTGTCCCTGCTTTTTCTGATAGCTGACCTGATCGCGGTAGCGGGCGACATAGTCCTCATACGGAATTCTGGTTCCGTTGATGATCGCGGCGGGGTTGCTGCTCTCCTTCACTGCCCCCTTGCCAAGGCTGCCCGGCCCCTGTGCCGTCGCGATGGCGAGTGGAGCGATAACGAGAAGGGCCGAAGCCACGCAGAATCTGTAGAATGGAGTCATGATTGAATATGTAGGCATTGAGTGGCCGGTTGCGGCCATGCACATAACAAACGAGCGGGGAAAAAGTTAGTGACTTCGACGGAATGCCGCCGGAATGTATCGCTGGAAGGGGCGAAGACCGATGATGTCGCGCCCTGGGATGTGCGGAAGTTCACGAAGGAACGTGTGCGCCGAACCTGGATGACGATCGGCGGGCTGGGCTTATTTAATGTGCATGGGGTTATACCCCATGCACTGGCTATTGCGCCCCTTCGGGCTGAGGAATGGTGTCTCCGCTATCTTCGCTTCTCAAGCCCCGGAGGGGCGCAATACCATCTGCGCGGGGCATTGCCCCGCGCAGCAAAACAAAAAAGGGAGCCGGTTCTCCGGCTCCCCGTACCTCACTTCGGAATCGTGTCAGCTCCGGATAACCAGCTTCGCGGTGGGGGCTGCCTTCCCGGCCGCCTTTTCCTTGTAGCGGGTCATGATCCTTTTCACGTAATCGCGCGTTTCGGCGAACGGCGGGATTCCATGATACTTCTCGACGTTTCCCGGCCCGGCGTTGTAGGCGGCGAGCGCGAACTCCGCGTTGCCGTTGAAGCGCTGGAGCATCATTTTCAGATAGCGCGCCCCGCCGTCGATCGACTGATGCGGGTTGGTGGGGTCGGTAACGCCCATCGCGGCGGCGGTTGCCGGGATCATCTGCGTCAGCCCGAGCGCGCTGTCCACCGAGACGGCGGAGGCATTGAAGCCGGACTCCTGCTGCACAAGCGCGGCAAGCAGATAGGGATCGAGCTGATAGCGGACGCTGATCTTCTGAATCAGATCGCGATACGGAACTTTCCAGCTGAACTCCACCACGGCATCCGGCCCTTCCACAATCAGCTCGCCACGCGGCCTGTAGGCCGATTCCTGGATCTCCACGTTTGTTTTCCGGGAGAAGGAGCCATCGCGATTCTTCCGCCCCTTCGCCGCCGATGTCGGGTTCCAGATCACGATCGTCACGATGCTGTTGTCGATCCGTTTCACGGCGCGGGCAATCGTCAGCATCTCTCCCGATTCTCCCTCGCTGAAGGGGGCGCTGTTCACCTTGAAATCGAACCCATATTCTTTTCCATACCAGGCCACCAGCGCGGTGAGCGATGAATCGCTGTGATAGAGTCGCGCGGAGGATGAACCTCCCGGCATCGAAGCCTTTACGTTCTCCGGTCGCGCCTTCATCCTGAACGGGGCGGCTATCAGCGTTTTGCGGCCGGGGGATGAAAGGATATGGAGGAAGTCATCGGAGGGATAGAAATCGCGGTGAACGTTGACCACCTCGGCAATCGCCTCGCGTTCGCGTGCGAACAGGGAGGAATATTTCCTTGGGCCCGCGTTCGATATGCTGTACACCGGGGTGCCCGGCATGACGACGGGGAATGCCTCCGCGGCAGGCTGGCCGGGGATGACATCCGTCGGGATTTTCGGCGTGAAGCGGGACCCGGTGGACCGGGCCGGCTCCTGTACACTGGCCGAGTTCTCGATCTGCGGCGCGGCGCCGTTCTTATGAATGCTCTCATGACGCACCTCGCCGGGGGTCTGCGCGGAAACGCTCTGAACAATCAGAGCGCCGGCGACTAACGAGAAGAACGTTCGAAACGAGATATTGATCATGCAGTTCGATTATTTGATAACGGGATCATGCCATCGTACCGGCGTTTCGTGGAGCGCACAAACTACACCTGAAGAGCTGAGCGTGTTACACGATCCCTGAGGATCGGCACAAACCCGTTCCCCCCTGCATCGATGCCTGGGGCCCGGTACGGAGGCCGCAACGGTCGGATACCACGGAATGTCGGAGCGTGATCTGTTGCTGGAAACGCAATTGACAGACGCGATCCTGATCCGATTAGTGGAGCCCGTTACCAGTGGAAACGGAGGATGCGCTCCAGTAAAGAGAGGGAAACTACCGCATGGACGCAAATCGAGATAATCAGTTTGCTTAATTTTTCTTAATCTTTGGCTTCGGCATCATATCTTCGTCGCCATGTGGCGTCCATTCCCGCGATTGCGCCGGCCCGTTTCGTTAATGACCCCGTTCCCCTTCCGAAATGGACATACAACCCTTTCTCGATCGCCTGCACGACGATGAATCGCTCACCGATAACCTGACCGACGAGCAGGCAACGCCGTTGCTGGCATGGGGAGAGGCGCGTCTGGAGAAGGCCGCCACCGATGACGAGGCGCGGGAGGTGATCGAGACGATCCGCCGCATCAACCGCTGCGCCGGGGAAGGGGTGCCCCTCTTGATCCCCCCTGACGAGCCGGGCAGCCCCGATCCTGACCAACACCCATCCTAATTCGATTTCGATATGGCAGCACGATCCACCTTCAGCCGAAGGATGACATACGTGGCCCTGGGGCTTATCGTGGCGGCGGCGGCAATCTTCAAGGTAATGGAGACGCAGAGAAAGCCGGCAAAGCCGTCCGCGCCGGCACCATCCGCCGGCGCGCGCGGCGGCACGGCCATGCCGCCCGGCATCGAAATCTATTTCAGCGATACCTACGCCAACGATCCCACGGTGGGGCAGAAGGACCCGGGGAATATCGACAGGCATCTTGCCGAGTTCATCGGCACGGCCAGGAACACGCTCGATTGCGCGTTTTACGAGCTGGAGTCGCAGCGGATTGCCGACGCGCTGATCGCGGCGCATCTCCGCGGCGTGAAGGTGCGGCTGGTCGGCGACAGCGATTACCGCGATAATAAGGAGATGAAAGGGGTGATGGCCGCCGGCATCCCCGTGGTGTTCGACGAGCGGACGGCGCTGATGCACAACAAGTTCGTGGTGGCCGATGGCGCCGCCGTCTGGACCGGATCGTTCAACGCCACCGACAACTGCTCCTTCAGGAACAACAACAACGGCCTTATCATCCGCTCGCGCGATCTGGCCGCCAACTACGCCACGGAGTTCGCGGAGATGTTCGAGCGCGGGGAGTTCGGCCCGAAATCGACATCGAACACGCCGCATTCCCTCGTGAAGCTGGGGGATGCCGATATCTACAATTACTTCGCGCCGGAGGATGACGTTCCGCCGAAAGTGATCCGCTTTATCAACGCCGCAAAGAAAAGCGTTCATTTCCTCGCCTTCAGCTTCGCCGACGATGATATCGGCGACGCGCTGATTGCCAGGAAGAACGCCGGCGTGGCCGTGGAAGGGGTGGTGGAGACGCGCGGCTCCGATGGCAAGGGGGCGGAGATGCCGAGGCTTGTCAAGGCCGGCATCCCGGTGCTGAAGGATGGCAACAAGTATGTGATGCATCACAAGGTGATCATCATCGACGGGCTCTGGACCATCACCGGCAGCTACAACTTCACCGGCTCCGCCGCGAAGAGCAACGATGAGAACATCCTGATCATCAAGAGCCAGGCGGTTGCCCGCCGGTTCGAGGAGGAGTATGGAAGGATACGGGCGATGGCGCAGAAGGGGGCGGTATGACCGGCCGGGTCGCCCATCCCAACAGCCCGAACGGGAGATGATGGCGGACCGGTCCCCCGTTACCACGCTGACGGTGTTCCATTTCTCCGGACGCCGGCGGCTCTGGGCGTTCGCGCAGATGGCGCTGGCGCGTCCCCTCCTCCGGGATATCCCCGGACTCCGGTTCCACCGGCTGATGGGTGCCGGACGCGGCCTTGGCTTCTCCCGCCGTCCCGACTGGGGACGCTATGCCGTTCTCTGCGTCTGGGAGAGCCGGGACGACGCGCGCCGGTTTCTGGATGACTCCCGCTTCATCCGCCGATATCGTCGCCATGCCGGCGCCGTGGCAACCGTGATGCTTGCGACCCTCTCCGCGCACGGCGCATGGGGCGGGGCCAACCCCTTCCTCCCGATATCTCCTCTATCCGAACATCCCTCCGGGCCGGTGGCCGTGCTGACGCACGCGCACATCCGGCCATCGCGTCTCCACGCCTTCCTGGGTCGCCTTCCCCTCATAGGGGTGGCTCTTACGGCTGCGGATGGATTGCAGGCGTCGATCGGGATAGGCGAGGTGCCCTTTATCCTTCAGGCCACCTTCACGATCTGGCGCGACGCGGCGGCCGTGGAGGCGTTCGCCTACCGGACGGAGGGCCATCGCGATGCGGTGCGCCGGACGCGGGATGAGGGGTGGTATGCGGAGGAGCTCTTTGCCCGGTTTGCCGTGGTGGAGAGAAGTGAGATATTTCCATGATGATTCCGGAACTTTCCGTGGGATTATCGTATCGGGGCGGCACTAACTTTCTCTCTATGTCTGAGAATTCAACGCTCTCCGCTTCCACTCTCGATGTCGGGGCACTGCTGGAGTTCAGCCGGATCCTGAACGCCTGCGATGATCCTTCCGTCATCTACAACAACGTTCTCCTCTCGCTGATGGGGAAGCTGGGGCTGGGTCGCGCCGCCGTGGCCCTGCCGAATCGCGAGGGGGGCTTCACGGTGCTCTTCGCCAAGGGGGGGGCGGGCTCGCTCCGGGAGTTCAGCTTCTTCTGGCACGAGGACCGCATGCACGGCGCGTTCACGCTCGATGAGATCGAGGACGAGACCAACCGTGAGCGGTTCGCGGCGGAGCGGATCGAGCAGATTCTGCCGATCTGCTCGGCAAAGGAGACATTCGCCATCCTTCTGCTCGGCGCTCCGATGGTGGAGAAATCCGCGGAGGGGAACCCGTACGCGCTGCTGGTGGGGACGATCGCGGCGATGGCGCTGGAGGGGTGCAAGGGGCGGGGATCGCTTCAGGAGGCCAACCGGCGGCTGGAGCGGCGCATCCATCGTCTCCGCTCGCTCTTCGAGGCGGGGGCGGAGTTCAACACCATCATCAATCGCGATTCCATCCTCCGTCTCCTTGGCTACACGCTGATGGGGGAGATGGCGATCAGGCATTATACCGTGGCTCTTCGCAACCAGAAGGGGTATTTCCAGGCGCTGAACCGCTTCAAGGAGGAGTTCCCGCCGGAGGTGCTGGAGGAGGTTGCAAGCTGGGGGCCGAAGCTCTTCCCGACGCGGCAGGGGCTGAACCCGCAGGAGGGGGCGCTCTACGATCTGGGCGTCCGCGCATCCATCCCGATGGAAGTGCAGGGGAGCCAGCGCGGGCTTCTGCTGGTGGGGGAGCGCCTTCAGTATCCGCTGGATGACGAGGATCTGGAATACCTCTCCTCGCTCGCGAACCTGGCGACCGGCGCGCTGGAGAATATCAGGCTGCTGGAGGAGATGATCGGCAAGCAGCGGATGGAGGAGGATCTGAGAATCGCGGCGGAGATTCAACAGGGGCTTCTTCCACGATCGCTCCCCGAGCTGGAGGGCTTCGACATGGCGGCCGAGACGATCCCGACGCATCAGGTGGGGGGGGATTGCTACGATGTGATCGAGCTTGGGAAGGGTCGCGTGCTGATGTCGATCGCCGATGTCTCCGGGAAGGGAACCCCCGCGTCGCTGCTGATGGCGAACGTGCAGGCCGCGGTCCGCGCGCTGGCGCAACTGGAGCTGCCGCTTGATGATTTCACGGCGCGCATCAACGATGTGATCTATCAGAACACCTCGCCCGACAAGTTCATCACCGCCTTCTTCGGCCTCCTCGACACGGAGACCAGCACGTTCACCTACGTCAATGCCGGCCACAACCCGCCGTTCCTCTATCGCGACGGGGAGATTCTGCAGCTCGACCGCGGCGGGGTGATCCTCGGGATCATGCCGTCGATCATCCCCTATGATGTCGGGACGGTCGAGATGCGGGGGGGCGATCTTCTTCTTCTCTACACCGATGGGGTGAACGAGGCGATGAGCGCCGATCGGGAGGAATATGGCGATGAGCGTCTGCGGGCGCTTTTCGCGGTCGAGAGGCCGGCTCATGCCGTCGATGCGGTGGCGCGACTCCGTGGAGATCTGATGGCGTTCACCAAGGGAGCGGCGCAATCTGACGATATCACCATGCTGACCGTGTTGAAACGCTGAACTGCGGCGGCCGGGAACGATGCGGGAGGGGGCCGGGGGGAGGGCCTAACGGGGCCATTTCCGGGGATCGATAACATATTTTTCGCATTGCCCGTTCTCCAGCTTGAATATGTCTCCATCGGCGTTGTAGCTTCACCCCTTCCTCGGGGCACGGGCATCTACTCTTCTATAGAATCATTCTCCACATGACCGTCGGTCAACGTTTACGCGCAGCGCGTGAGGCCAGTGGGATGTCGATCGGCGACATCGCTCGGCGCACGTATATCCAGCCGAAATTTATTCAGGCGATCGATGAGGATCAGCTCGGGGCAATCCCCGAATCTCATCGCCGGCTCTTCGTTCGGGAATACGCCAAGGTGGTCGGCATCGAGTCGGGCGATCTTCTCGCGCTGCTGGGAGAATACAATCCGCCGCCGCCGCCGGCTCCCGTCGCCATTCCAACGGAGCGGCGAAGCGTCCCCCAGCTCCGCAACCGGAACCGCGGCTCGGCCGATTCCGCCGCGGCATCATCCCTTCCCATGGCTCAGCTTCCCGAAAAGGACCGGAAAGCCTATGGAGAGGTGCTCAAAAGGCTTTCGGCGGGGCGGGGCATCAAGCTCAGCGGCGGCAATACCTCCCGCTGGCTTGTGACGGGGGCGCTGGCGCTGCTGGCGCTTATCGGCATCTACTACGCGTTCTTCAGGACATCGGGACACCCGGAGGCCAGCAATGCGGGCGGCGGCCATGCCGATTCCACCGGATCGCCGACCACCATCATCACCCGTGGCGACAGCAACGCGGTACAGCCGGCCTCCGCGGGGAGCACCGGCGACAGCCTGACGCTTGAGGGGCGGGCGACCGCGAAGGTCTGGTTTACGATTGTGATGGATGGCAAACGGAGCGATGGCGGAACGCTGGACAGCGGCGCCACCAAGGTCTGGCGGGCCGGCGAGAAGTTCCAGATATCGCTCGGTAACGCCGGGGGGCTTTCGCTGAAGCTGAACGAGAAATCGCTTGGAACGCTTGGCCCGCTGAAGACCAGCGTCCGCAATCAGATCATCGATCAGAACGGCATCCGCACGGGCACCGCTCCTCCGGCCACGCGCCGGGCCACGACCGGGCAGGCTCCGGCCGCTTCCACGCCGCCGGCCGCCGCTTCCGCCACGCGCCGCGCCGCAACCCCCAGACGGCGTCCCGTCGTGCCGCCGCGCCGCGTGATTACCTCGACGCCGATGCGAACCGCGAACCCGTAGATCGCGAACATCCATCGCCCGCGCCGCATCGGGGAATCGGGCGGCCGCCGCCCTCTGCTGCAAGGGTGAGCCGTGCATGGGCATGGCGGTGGAGAACCCAAACGCAAACCAGTCTGTTGAGAACTATGGACACGAGCGGTGTTATCGTCAATGGCATTTCCGCGGAGGCGGAGCGTATCATTCTCCGGGAGCTGGAGAATCTCGGCATCCTGGTGACCTGCGAGACATGCGGCCAGTGTGATATGACGGAGGCGCGGTGCATTACCACGATACGGGGTAACGGCATCTGCGGGAAAAGCCTTCGGAAGATCGAATAATCAGATTCTTACCCCGTGTTCGCGGATGGCGATATCCGCCGGTTGGAGTCCCGGCAGACTATCTCCCTCCCCTGCACCTCTTTCCGGCGCGGCCGGTCATCACCCCCTGCGATGACCTGTTTGCTCGTTTCATCCGCGCGCGCCAAATTGATCACGCCATTGATATTGGAATAATCCGGACTCCGTAAACTCATGAACAGTACTACACCCGCTTCCCACCGCCGTTCCGGCGTCATCCCACCGTTCCGTTTCCTGAACGTCATGATCGCGGCGGCCTTCGCCTCCATCTTCATCGTCGATTCCGCGTCGGCACAGCAATCGGTCGGCGCCATCATCGGACGGATTCGCGAGCCGATAGAGCGTGGGGAGACGATGCGGATTCTGCTTCGTGAGGTATCATCGGGGACCACGGTGATCGAGACGCGTCCCGGCCAGGATGGCTCGTTCGCGCTGCGCGATGTTCCCTTTGCCCACTACCGGCTGGATCTGCTTCTCGGCACCGCGCTGGTTGCCGAGCGATGGGTTACGGTCTCCTCCAGCATCCCGGTGATGGTGGAAATCGATTCCGTGCGACGGTATTCGGCTCCCGGGCTTACGGTGGAGGCGCCGCGGGCCGGGGTGGAGAGGGAAAAGATGGGATCGAGCACGTTCTATACCGCCGCGACCATCAGCTCGCTCCCCACCTCCACGCCGGAAAAGGGGATCGAGGCGATGCTGCTGAACACGCCCGGCGTTGTGCCGGATGAGGATGGGCGCCTGCACGTTCGGGGCGAGGACGCGCAGCTCCAGTATGTGATCGACGGCATTCCGGTGACCGGCAACATGACGCGGGTCTACTCCAGCCTCTTCAGCTCGGGGATCATCAAGTCGGTGGATATACGGACGGGGGGGCTTCCGGCGGAATACGGTCGCGCCACGGCCGGCGTGCTGGCAGTGACCACCAAGTCCGGGTTCGACCGGCCGGTGTTCGCCACGGGAAGGGCCTCGATGGGATCGTTCGGCAACCGGGATTTCGGGCTGGAGCTTGGCGGGTCGCTCAATGACCGCGTGGCCCTCTATCTGGCCGGCGCGGGTAGCCGGAGCGATCGCTATCTGGACCCGATTGCCGAGGGAGATCCGCTCCATGATTATGGCGAGTCGCAGCATTATTTCGGGAAGGTGAACGCGGTGCTGGGAGGGGGAGTCGATCTGAATCTGCTGGGGGGCTACAACAAGACGACCTATTACGTGCCGAACGGCCAGGTCGGATCGGCGCAGGACCAGCGGCAGAATCTTGATGATTATCTGGCCGGCGTCCGTCTGAATGCGGAGCTGACGCCCAGCTCCTTCCTCAGCGTGCTTGGATATACCCGGCACGCCCACGCGCTTGTCACCAGCGGCGGATTGCGGCAGGTCTCCAGCCCCGCCGACTCCGCGAAAGCGGTCTCGGAAAACGAGAAGCTCTTTATCGGCGCCGATCGCGTCAACGACGCAACCGGCGGCCAGATCGAGTTTTCAGCGCGGACGGACTGGTTCTCCGCCCCGAACGCGGCGAAGATCGGTGTTGGCGGCGAGGTCTATCCGCTGAAGGAATTCTTCACCTTCGCTGTCACCAACCCGGCCCTCTCCAACCCCGACAGCTCCGGCGGCGACCGCCGATACCAGCCATACGATCTTACCAGGGGAGGCCATCCGTTCCTGGTGGATCGCGAGCAGAAGGGGAAGAGCTATTTCGCCTACGCGCAGGACCAGATCACGCTTGACAGATGGACCATCAGCGCCGGCCTTCGATTCGACATGTTCGATCTCATCGAACAGGAGACCGGCATCTCCCCGAGGCTGGGGGCTACCTTCGCGGTGAACGACGATCTGATCCTCCGTGGCAGCTACAACCGGATCGTGATGCAGGCGCCGGTGGAGAATATCCTTGTCTCCAGCTCCCTGGAAGCAAAGCAGTTGACGGGGGCCGAGCAGGGGACAACGCCCACCACGGTCAGGAGCGAGAAATCGCACAACATCGAGCTTGGGGCGGCGTATCGCCTGAACGATTATCTCACGTTCGATCTGGCCGCCTACGGAAAGCTGATCGATGATTTCATCGTGAAGGTGGAGCTGGGGAACTCCGGCATCATCTTCCCCGTGAATCTCAGGAACGGCCTGGTTGCCGGAGGCGATCTGCGGGTCGAGCTGCGCGACTGGAACCATTTCTCCGGCTTCCTCTCGGTGGGGAGCGGCGTGGCGCTTGGGCTGAAGCCGACCGATACCACCCTCTCGCCGATCACCGCGGGGCTGATCCTTGGCGAGGAGGGACAGAACTACTCGCATCCATTTGCCGGCGAGGATATCTTCCCGACCGAGCACAATCAGATCCTCACCTCGTCGATGAACCTGACCTATCATCTGCCGATGGGCTTCTTCGCGACACTCGGAGGCCGTTTCGATATGGGGCTGCCGTTCGACCTGACCGACAAGCAGGGGGTTGGCCTGGACCCGGAGGCATCGCGCACGGAGCTTCATCGGAGGGGATATTCGGATGCGGTGATCGATCTGCTCAGCCTGGAATCAGAGCAGCCGGGATCGCCCGATAAATCGGTGGCGCCGCATGTGACGTTCGACGTTGCAGCGGGGATCGATCTGCTGGAGCTGACCGGGATTCGCGCCAGGGTAAGCGCCACGGTGATCAATGTGCTGGACACTCCCTATCTCTACAAGTTCGAGTCGAGCTTCGGCGGAACGCACTTCGGTCAGCCGAGGATATTCTCGCTGCAGATAGAAGCGGGATTGTAGTTCGTTGGTTTGTCGGGGCGGGTTTAAAACCCGCCCCGACGCTTGCACTGACAGCAATGCTTGCACTACAGCAATGTACTGCCAGCAACGCTTGCACTGTCAGTTATCGCGTCACATACCACAGCACCGGAATCGTCATCAGTTTCCGGTGGAGCGGAACCGATGCGCGACTGGAAAAGACATCGTAGCCGTTCCGCTCGATCACGCCGAGGATGCGCCTGTAATTGTGGCTCATCAGCGTTACGGTAAGGCGGCTGTCCCCTTCCAGCATGGCGATGCCGATATCCGCGCTGTCGTAGTAGGCGTGGGCGCGTTCGATCTGGAATGCCATCATCCGCCGGAAGTTCTCGCAGACCCGCCGCGCGCCGATCGCTCCATCATCCAGCCCGAACCGCGCCATCTCCTCGTTCGGGATATAGATGCGGTCGTTTCCAAAATCCTCGCTCACGTCGCGAAGGATATTCGTCAACTGCATGGCGATCCCCAGATCGACGGCATGGCGCAGCGCCACGGGATCGCTGTAGCCGAAGATCTCGCTTGTCATCAGCCCCACCACCGACGCGACCTTGTAACAGTAGTCGTGCAACTGACCGAACGTATCGAACCGGACCGACTGGCGGAGATCGGTCATCACCCCTTCGATCAGCTCGTCAGGGAGGGAGCGGCGGATATTGAAGCGACGGAGCGTATCCCCCCAGGCGAGCATCACGGGGGTGGCGATCTTCCGCCCGGCGTAGACGGCGTCAAGATCGTTCCGCCACCGCGCGATCGTCATGTCGATCGCCTCGCGGTCAGCCCGCCCACCGCCTGCGGTCACGTTCTCATCGATCAGATCATCGATATAGCGGCAGAACGCGTAGACGGCATAGCAGGCGTTGCGCTTCGGTTTCGGGAGAAAAATCGACGCGAAATAGAACGTCTTCGCATATTTCAGTGTGACGTTCCGGCAATATTCATACGCCTCGCGGACGTTCTCCGTCGTGCTCATACGTCGTTCTTGTGAATTCGGAGGATCGTGCCAATCGATTTCGGATTCGAGGCCACCGGCGGATCGGAATCTGAGCGCGCGGCGGCATCCGGATGTTCGATAACAACGGGCGTGGGGGAAACGTGCCCGGCCCGGCTCGATATACGACCGATCTCACCGGGGATCGGACTTCAACGTACTCTTTTGATTGACCATGGCGAAACAGCGAGTAAGATTTGTCTGCCAGAAATGCGGGGCCAGCTCCCCGCGATGGCTTGGAAAGTGCCCGGAATGCGGCGCGTGGGAGAGCTACGTGGAGGAGGCCACCGCCGCGCCCGTGCCGGCGAAGGCGAGGGGCGCCCGCTCGGAGGCCACATCGGCCGATATCATGACGCTCGATCAGGTGACGGGGGCGGAGGAGGCGAGGATTGTCACCGGCATCGCGGAGTTCGATCGCGTCCTTGGCGGCGGGATCATGACCGGCTCCATCATCCTGGTCGGCGGCGATCCCGGCGTGGGGAAGTCGACGCTGATGGCGCAGATGTGCTCGGGGCTCGGCGGGAGGAGCATTCTCTATGTGACCGGCGAGGAATCGCTAAGGCAGATCAAGCTCCGCGCGGAACGGCTCGGCGTCGATAATCCCGGCCTTCGCCTGATGGCCGAGACCAACCTGGACCTGATCACCTCCGCCCTCCGCGCCGTCTCTCCGGACGTGGCGATCATCGACTCGATACAGACAACGTATAATCCCACCATCGAATCGGCGCCCGGCTCGGTCGGGCAGGTGCGGGAATGCACGGCCGTGCTGATGCATCTTGCCAAGACCACGGGGATTTCGATCTTCATCGTGGGACATGTGACGAAGGAAGGGACGATCGCCGGGCCGAAGGTGCTGGAGCATATGGTGGATACGGTCCTTCAGTTCGAGGGGGAGCGGACGCATCTCTATCGCATCCTCCGGACGGCGAAGAACAGATATGGATCGACCAACGAGATAGGGGTGTTCGAGATGGGGGAGCGGGGGCTGATGGAGGTGACCAATCCAAGCTCCGTCTTCCTCTCGGAGCGGAGCTATGGGTCGAGCGGATCGGTGATAACCGCGACCCTGGAGGGGACGCGCCCCATTCTGGTGGAGGCGCAGGCGCTGGTAACCCCCTCCAATTACGGCGTTCCGCAGCGGACGGCGACCGGTTTCGACTACAAGCGACTTCAGATGCTCCTCGCGGTGCTGGAGAAGCGCCTGGGGATCGGCATGGGGCAGTATGATGTCTTCGTCAACATCGCCGGCGGCGTCCGGGTGGATGATCCCGCGGTGGATCTGGCCGTGGCCGGGGCAATCGTCAGCAGCTTCCGTGATATCCCCGCCGACTCCGGAACCGTGGTGGTTGGGGAGATCGGCCTGGGGGGCGAGATACGGACCGCGGCGCAGGTGGAACAGCGGATAGCCGAGGCCGCCAAGCTCGGCTTCAAGACGTTTGTGCTGCCGGCCTCCAACATGAGCAAGATCGGACGGCGCGGCGGCATAGAACTGCGCGGCGTTGCCGCCGTCGCCGCCGGAATCGACGCGATTCTCTGAACGATCTCACAGTGACGCAACAACGAAATCTGTCGGGGGCGGTTTTAAACCGCCCCCGACTGCTACAGCATCGCAATCATCATCATCGATTTCCGAATTAAATTCTACCAATTAACAATCTGACAGAATTTTATTCCGTCATGCCTTTGTGAATTTGCTTTATCTTCGTTCTAACTAAAGGGCAACGGGTATGGTGGACGGGATCGACAGCACGATAATCAGGATGATTCAGGCGAACGCGAGGGTTTCCAACACGGAGATCGCCCGGCAGGTTGGGATGGCCCCGTCGGCAACGCTGGAGCGGGTGCGGAAGCTGGAGGCGCAGGGGGTGATCCGCGGCTACAAGGGGTTGATCGACCCGAAGGCGGTGGGGCTGGATCTGGTGGCCTTTATCTCCATCAGGGCAAACGAGCGGGTGGGGTCGCCGGGCATCGGCGGGCTTCTCGCGGCGCTGCCGGAGGTGCAGGAGGTGCATCACGTGGCCGGCGAGGATTGCTATCTGGTGAAGGTCCGCACGGCGAACACCGAGGAACTTGGACGACTCCTTCGCGGGAAGATCGGCTCGATCGATGCGGTGACCTCGACGCGGACGACCATCGTGCTGGAAACGGTAAAAGAGACCACCGATCTGCCGATACCCGGCGCCGAAGGAGATGAATCGTGATGGAAATGACACGACCAAGGTCCGGCATGGCGGCGCCCTCGGGCGCGATGCCGGCAACGATGCGGGTTCCGGGGCGGAGAGTGGATCTGCGCGCGGGGATGCTCTGGAAAAGCGATGGTGGATGCGCGGTGCGGATTGCCGTCATCACCGGAATGATCTGGCTGACGGAGGAAGAGGACCGGCTTGATCATGTTCTGGTCGCTGGGGAGGAGATGATTCTTCCGGCGCGTGGCGTGGTGCTGGCGGAGGCATTGGAGGGGTCGGCCGCGTTCCGCGTGATCGAGGCGATGCCCGATTGAGCCGGGCGGAAGCCCGATGAGCCCCGCATCCGTGGGGCCGCCTGCGTGATGTTGAAATGTATTCCATGCTTATCCATCGCGCGCACGCGCGGTGATCGTTCAGATGAGGTAGGATCATGAACCCGTGGATGCTTCTGATGACCCTGGCGGCCCTCTGGGCGCCGTCGTTTCTCTTCATAAAGATCGGGCTGAACGATATCCCGCCGATCACCCTGGCCTGCGCCCGTCTCGGCCTGGCCGCGCTTCTCCTCTATCCGATACTTCGAGCAAAGGGAGGGGGGCTGCCGCGGGATCGTGAGATATGGCGGAAGATGGCGATCATGGGCTTCTTCGCCAGCGCGCTCCCCTTTGCGATGATCAGCCTGGGGGAAACAGTGGTCGACAGCGGCATCGCCGCGATCTTCAACGGCGCCACGCCGATTGCCACCGCCGCGCTCGCCCATTTCCTTATCGCCGAGGAGCGACTTACGCCGAAGCGGTTGATAGGTGTGCTGGTCGGGTTCGCGGGGATTGTGACGATATTCCTGCCGGGGCTTCTCCAGGGGGGGCAGGGGGGGAGCATTCTCGGGATGATTGCCCTGGCCGTCGCCGCCGGGAGCTACGGAATCTCCATCGTCTACGCGCGACGCAATCTGCGCGGCCTTCCGCCGCTGGTGGGGCCAACGATGCAGTTGGGGCTTGGCGCGCTGATTCTGCTGCCGGCCGCGCTCGGCATCGAGCACTCGCGCATTCAGGTGCCGGGGCTTCCCGCCCTTGGCGCCCTTCTCTTCCTCGCGATCTTCGGAACCGCGCTGGCCTATATCGTGTACTACCGGCTGATCGAGACATCGAGCGCCACGTTTCTCTCACTGGTCACATATTTTCTTCCGCCGGTGGGGGTGTTCCTCGGAGTTGCCGTGCTGGATGAGCATGCCTCATGGAGCGCGGCGGCCGGATGCGGGCTGGTGCTGATCGGCGTGCTGATCGTCAACGACGTGCTCGGCGGGATGCGGCGTCTCCGTGCCAGACGCGTTTACGCTTCCGCGCAGGAAGAATAACGCCGCCGATGATCCGCCGGCTCTGCCGGGGAGGGGCGCCCGTTTCGCGACGGCGCCCCGTTCCATTTTCCGGCCCGCCATCGGCCCAGGTTTTCCGTCGGTCAATTCCCCACCGCCAACCGTATATTCGTATCATCTCTCCGGTTGACATCATGCGCTGAATATGCCCGTCGGGATATCCCTTCAGCCCGTTATCGCGCCGCCGTCGTGTCGTGGTGGGAAAGCATGCCACGCGCGGAGGCAACGGCCCCGTACATAATCACTTGAACGACTATCGATGAAAACGCTACGATTTCTCCCTCTGGTTCTTTTTGCCATCCTGATGATGGGGGTTTCAGGGGCGATTGCCGCTCCCCTGGCCGCCGGGAACTACACGATCGGCGGCGCGGGGGGGAACTTCGCCACCTTCTCCGCCGCCGTCGCCAGAATCAACGCCGACGGCATCGCGGGGAACGTGAACTTCGCGGTCCGGCCTGGGACATATTCGGAGGCGATCACCATCCATCATATTCAGGGGGTCGGCCAGGTTGTCTTTGCATCGGAGTCCGGCGACAGCACCTCCGTGACGCTCGTGAACAGTTTCCCATCGGACACCGTCCCGCTCCGGCTGGATGGCGCGCAGGGGATATCGTTCACCGGCATCCGCTTTTTCGCCGGCGATACGTTGAAGCCGGGGGTGGTTTCAATGATCCACGGGTGCGCCTCCATCGAGTTCCGGCACTGCCTGTTCGAAGGCGTCATCATGGCCGACAGGATCACAGGGCAGCTTGTCGATGGGAGCGAATCCGATTCGGCGATCGGGTTCACCGATAACCAGTTCAGGACAGCCTCGTCCGGGATCAAAATCGTCGGGAAGACCGTCAGGCCCCGGCAGATCCGGGTAAGCCGGAACCGGTTCGACGGGATACGGGATCTGGCGATCAACCTTCAGCATCTCGATGCGCCGCTCGCCGTCGGCAACATGCTGGCAATCATCAGCGGGGCCGAGACATTCACCGGCATCAGCCTCTATCAATGCACCGGCGCGCTGCTGGTGGATGGGAACAGAATGAACATCAGGGCGCAGGACGGGATTGCCGTCAGCATCTGGATGTGCGATGGAACGGCGCAGGCGCGCGGGATGGTGAGCAACAACATGATCGTGTTCGATGTGACCAGTCAGGCCGCGAAGAAGCAGTGGGGGCTGCTCCTCTATCGCTCCACCTACCAGAATTTCCATCATAACAGCATCCGCCAGACAAGCGCGCTGAAGGACCCGCTGGCGAACTTCTCGGCGGTTCATCTGGACGCCGTTGCCCCGACGCATGTGGCGATCCTCAACAACATCTTCTCGGTCAACAGCGGCCAGCCGCTTTCGCTGACAAGCCAGATCGATACCACGATCCACAGCGACAACAACGATCTGTTCAGCACGAGCGGCAACATCGGGGTCTTCAACGGCACCTTCTACGCCACGCTCACGCAGTGGCGCAACGGCGTCAAGCTGGATCAGCACTCCAGAGCCGTCGATCCCGGATTTGCCTCGGCGGCCGACCTCCATCTGCGCGGGGATGCGGTGCATGGCCTCGGCGCCGATATCGGGGGGAATCCACGGCTCGATATCGACGGGCAGACCCGCAACCCACGGCACCCGGATATCGGCGCGGACGAGCTTCGGAGCTATCGCGAGAAGCCGGCATACGTTGCCTTTCCGGCCACCCGCGCGGACTGGCGCGTATCGATCTGCGGCTTCGGCTGCGATACGCTCCGCTACTGGCTTACCGGCGGGGATACCGTCGTGGGGGATCTCAGCTATCACCGGATCTATGAGATGAAGGATCTGCTGAAGTTCTCCCTGGCGAAGGCACGGTACGTCGGCGCCATCCGCGAGGATTCCGTGCGGCGCGTCTTCATCCTCCGGGCCGGCATGACGCGGGAGCTGCCGCTCTATGATTTCGACGCGGTGGCGGGGGATACCGTTCGCGTTGGCGGGATGGCGGACACGAATCTCTATCCCGTGGTTGTCGAATCAACCGATTCGGTCCTGATCGATGGGGCATATCGCCGCAGGATCAACCTGGCCGGAGGGGAGAGCTGGATCGATGGCGTGGGGAGCACCGGGAGCGTCATCTTCCCAGGGGTTACGCGATACATCACCGACTACGCTCCAGCGCTCCTCTGCTTCCGGCAGGAGGATCGTCCGCTCTACGGCACAAGCTGCGCCACCCCCAACCTTGGCCTTCCCTGGGGAGCCGGCGCCGATCCCGCGACCGCGGGCATCAGCGTGACCGGAGCGGGGGGAGCCGTGAGGGTGATCATCCCGGATGGGAGCGAGTACACGCTCGACCTCTACGATCTGTCGGGGAAGGCCATCGGGCGGATGTACGGCATCGGTTCCGGCCGGCTTCCGTACGAGCGGAGCCTTGCCGCCGGCGTCTATCTCTACAGGCTGACGCTGACCAGTGGAGATGCGGTGGATGGAAAGCTGATGATGGAGTGATGTGAGTATCTGATCATGCTGCACAGTCCCTACTGGCTGTCGGTATCCTCTTCCGCTTCTCCGGTCGCCACGGCCGCGGTGGATGTGAGAAGGCGCATATAGCGTTCCCCCGATCCCGAGAGGGAGCACCGATCGCCCGAGCCGCTCAGGAGCGATTTGGTGAGGAGCCGGTATGGGGCGCTGGAAAAGCAGACATGGGAGAGCCGGCAGTCGGCGGCGGAATCGGTGGATGGGGTTATGCAGACCGGCAGGCCGTATCGCGTGAAGGCGAGCTTCCAGCTATGATCCTCCGGCCCGGTCGGCGCGGACTGAAGCCAGGGATAGCGCCGGAGGAGATCGATCGTGTCGGTGATCGGGATCTCCACCTCGAAAAACGCCTCCTCTCCCTGAAGATATTCCGGTATCGTCAGGTCAGGGTTGGCGAGCAGCGCCTTGTAGAGTCGCGCCGGATCGATGCCGACCAGATTGAGGCCGTTGTAGTTGCCATGATGATTGGTGGCGCGGGAATAGGACTGCGCCAGCCACTCATCGAAATTCTCGTTCAGAAGAAGGTTGATCTCGAAATGCAGATGCGCCCGCGCCTTGTTGATCCCGTCGCCGGTGTGGCCCATTCTGCCAAGTAAATCCCCCTGCCGCACCACCGCTCCCGGCTCCGCCCAGACCTCGCTCAGATGCGCGTAGAGCGTGTAGTATGGCGATCCGTTCCAGAAATGCTCGACCACCACATAGCGACCGTAATTCGAGAGGCCCGCCACCGGGCTGGCATGAACAACCCGTCCGTCCGCCACCGCGCGCACCGAATCGAGCGGCTCGCCGCGCGCGTCGCGGTAGAGCGGTTTGATGTCAAGGCCGCCGTGATAGCGGGTGTAGACAATCCCCTCGGAGGTTCCCCGAGGGTTTCTGACAAACCCGTAGGTGCCCCCCAGCCAGGGGTTCTCCCGCCCGCTGATCGTATGCTGGTAGAAGGAGCTGTCGTTGCCGGTGAGGAGCGCGGTGTTGCCGGTCGGCAGAATCAGGCCAAGCCCCTGCGCCCGCGCGCCGGAAGCGCCAAGGAGGAGAAAGAGGAGGAGGAGCCGAGTCATGAGCGATCCGACTGTTGTTGTACGAGGCAATGGTGCGGGATGCGCCCGGCGCGATCCCCGTGTCGCTCAGGAGGACAGGGCCGGCCGGGTTTGTTGATGTAAAGTATATCCGCGCAATAAAAATGGGGAGTGCATGCACTCCCCGATTCGAATACCGTCGCGATGATCCGGGGAAGCGATCGTTACTTCGTCTTCGCCATCTCCGCCTGACCTTCCTTGATCAGCTCACCCATCGTCTTCTTCATGATGGTGACGGTATCGCCGGTCGTCACATACTTTATCGAGCCGGCAACCAGGGCGGTGGAATCAGCCGGGGATATCTGGGCCTCGATCTCCTTCTGCTTCGCCTCGGGAAGTTTGTTGATCTCCCCCAGCGTGGTGTTCTTCCAGTCCTTGACAGGGTCCTTGGGGCCGCAGCCGACAAGCACAACAGTAGCAAGAGCGGCGATCGTAAGAAGTTTCTTCATGTGGTCCCCGATAGTTGAAAATAGATAAGCAGCATGCGGGTGCGACGGCATATCACGTAAGCGTCGCCGGCATACAGGCCGATAATATACGGCGGCCGGACATTCTGAGGGAACTGGAAGGTGATTGCTAGATGCTCAACACGCGCCCGCTTTCGAACAGAAGATCCTCTCCGCTCACCGGATCGATGAATGAGATGCGCTTTGCCAGGAGCCCGAGCGGTGACGGAAAATCGTACGGGGCATGCGGGTGAACGTCCGGGTAAAGCTGATCGTTCACGATCGGATAGCCGATTGAAAGAAGGTGAATCCTGAGTTGATGCTTCCTGCCGGTCTTCGGGCGGAGCCGGAAGAGCCCCCGTCCGCCATCCCGCCCAATCACCTCGACATGCGTGAACGCGTTGGCCTCCCCGCCATCGATCCGCATGCGGAACCACGGTTCCCCCGGCACCAGCCGGTTGGCGATCGTAAACTCATCCGCGATGTCCGCGTCCCCGGCGCCGACCGCCAGATACTCCTTTGTGATGGCCCGGTCGGCAAAGAGCCGGTGATAGAGCGGCCGCGTCTCCCTCCGCACCGAAAAAAGAACAAGCCCGGCCGTCTCCCGGTCCAGCCGGTGCACCGGCGTAAGCTCATCGATGCCGGTCCGGCGGCGGAGGCGGGCAAGGAGGCACTCGTTGACATACGGTCCGGTCGGGACCACGGGGAGAAAATGCGGCTTGTCGGCGATCAGCATATCCTCGTTCTGGAAGATGATCTCCTCCTCGAACGGGATCTTCTCCTCATGCTCCACCTCGCGGAAATACCGGACAGTGCTTTCGGGACGATATGGCGTCTCCGGGGTGACGGCCACATCATCCCCGCCGATCACTTTCCCCTCGTTCATCCTCGCCCGCCAGATTTCGATGCCGACATGCGGAAAACGCCCGGCCAGATATTCCAGAACCGTCGCCGGGGGGAATTCCAGTGAGGGCAGATACACGGAGGAAGCGCCCGAAAATATTTCCACCGATCAATCCAGATTTTTCTTGAACCGGAGGAAGCTGGCGGTGAAAATCACCACGCCAAGCCCGAGCATCGCCAGCAGTTGCGGCCATAATTCCTCAAGCCCCACCCCCTTCAGAAAAATTCCGCGCACGATCACCAGATAATACCGGAGCGGCACCAGGTAGGTGAGCTTCTGAATCCACAACGGCATATTCTCGATCGGAAATGAATATCCCGAAAGAAAAAGAAATGGAGGGAGGACGAAAAAGCTCGTGGTAAAGCTCGCCTGCTGCTGCGTCTTGGAAATTGTCGAGATAAACAATCCCAGCCCGAGCACGGTAATCAGGAAGACGAGCGTCAGCAGGAAAAAGAGGAGAAGATTTCCGCGCATCGTGATGCCGAACACGAGTGCCGCCACGATCAACAGGTTCATCAGCGTAATGCTGGCCGTGACCACGAACGGAGCCAGCTTTCCGATGATGATCTGATACGGCTTGATCGGGCTTACGATAAGCTGCTCCAGCGTCCCCACCTCCCGCTCCTTTACGATCGATGTGGAGCTGGCGATCACGGTGGTGATCAGCAGCAGCAGGCCGAGAATTCCGGGGATAAAGAATTTCCGGCTCTTCAGATCGGGATTGTACCAGACGCGCGTCTGGGCGTTGATCTGGGCCATGTGCGGTCCGCCGCCGGGAGTGGTCCGTTGAATATCGAGGAGGATCTGCTGGGAAAAGGAGGCCATGATTCCCCCCGCATAGCCCGATGCTATCCCCGCCGTGTTGCCGTCGGAGCCGTCGATCAGCGCCTGTACCGGCGTTGTCCGGTGCGCCAGAATATCCGCGCCGAATTTCGGGGGAATTACCAGCACGATCTTGTCCTCGCCATCCAGCAGCACCTCATCCGCCTCGCTGTAATTCTTCAGATATTTCGTCAGCGTGAAATATTCCGAGTTGGTGAAATCGTGAACAAGCTGCCGGCTTTCCGTGGAGCGATCGTAATCGAGCACGGCCAGGTTCAGCGTCTTCACGTCCAGGCTGGCGGCGTAGCCGAAAAGAATCAACTGAAGAATGGGCGCAACCAGCGTAAGGCTCCGAAGCTGCGCGGAGGTAAGGATCTCGATGAATTGTTTTCTGATCAGCGCGATGATCGGCTGCATGATATCCTCGTTCGCTATTGAACAGTCTGCGTCTTCGGAATAATTCTGAACAACACCATTCGCCTCAAGCCCCGGAGGGGCGCAATCCCTGGTGCGTGGGGCAGCGCCCCGAGCACTGAAATCTGTCAGACTGTCTTCTTCAATCTTCTGATGGCAAGCGTCATCGTGAGAAACGCGAAGATCACGAGCGCCGCGAATGCCTGCCAGTATGCGGTGATCGGGGAACCCTTCAACAGAATTCCCCGGAGAACAATGAGAAGATATTTTGCCGGAACGATCGTCGTGATCGCCTTCAGCACCACCGGCATATTCTCGATCGGGAAGATGAAGCCGGAGAGGAGCTGCGTTGGAAGGACCGTGGCGAACGTCGCCAGAAAAAACGCGCTCTCCTGCGTGGATGCAAGCGTGGAAATCGCCAGCCCCATCCCCAGCCCGCCGATGATGAAAAAGAGAAGCGCCAGCGCGAGAATCGGGATGCTCCCCTTGACCGGGATATCGAACAGAAGCCATCCCGCCATGATGATCAGCGTTGCAAGCACGCATGCAATCACGAAATACGGAACCGTTTTCCCGATCATGAACTCCCGGCTGCTGACCGGCGAAACCATCATCTGCTCGATTGTCCCGCGCTCCTTTTCCCGCACGATCGAAAGGGCGGTGGAGAGCACCGTGGAGATGATCATCACATATCCCATCAGCCCCGGCACCAGATATTTGGAGCTTTTCAATTCCGGGTTGAACCAGATTCTTGGACGATAATCGACGGGGATATAGGCGGCGCGACCGATTTTCTGCATCGCGGCCGTGCGGATCAGCGAGGAATAACTCTGCGCGAATATCCCCACGTAATTCGCCGCCGTTGTCGCCACGTTGGAGTTGCCGCCGTTGACCAGCGCCTGAATATCCACGCTTTCCCCGCCGATCATCTTCTTCGAAAAATCAACAGGGATCACCACCACCACATCGGCCGTTCCCGCCTCTATCATCTTCTGCCCGACAACGGTTGAGGGGATCTCCGTCACCAGATCGAAATACTCGGAGTGAAGGAAGGATTGAACGAACTGGCGCGACTGGTTTGTCTGATCAAGATCGGCCACGGCCAGCTTGATATGCTTCGTGTCGAAGCTGAGAGCGAAGCCGAACAGGAGAATCGTGAAGGTGGGGACGAACGCAAGCATGCCGAGCGAGCGTTTATCGCGCCAGATCTGGTAGAATTCCTTTCGGGCAATCGCGAATATTCTCTCGATCATGACTTCTTGTTTTCCTGGTCGATGAGATGAATAAAGATATCCTCAAGCGACGGTTCGATTTCCTCGATTCCGAGAACCGCGATATTGTTCGATGCCAGCAGCGTCCGCACATTTCGCCCCGCCAGCTCCACGTCATCAACGGAGATATGGATATTGTTGCCGAAAATCGATGTCTCCTCCAGCCAGCCGCTCTCATTGCCGAGAATCGTCAGCGCCTCCGCCGGCTGTGACGCCTTCACCTCCAGGATCGACTGCGTCATATATTTCGTCTTCAGCTCCTTGGGCGATCCGTAGGCTATGAGTTTCCCGAAATAAAGAAAGCCGATATTGTTGCAGTGCTCCGCCTCATCCAGAAAATGGGTGGTGACGAAGACCGTAATTCCGCTCTCCGACAGCGCGTAGATCAGATCCCAGAATTTTCGCCGGCTGATCGGGTCCACGCCGCCGGTCGGTTCATCAAGGAAGACGATTTTCGGCTCGTGGAGGATCGACGTGGCAAGCGCCAGCCGCTGGCGAAGCCCCCCCGGAAGCTCGCGCGGGCGCCGTTTCTCCAGCCCCTTCAGGTTCGCCACATCGATCACATACTGCTTCCGCTCGGCGATTCTGGCGCGTGGGATCTTATAGATCCCGGCGAAGAAATCAAGGTTCTGCTCGATGGTGAGATCCTCATACAGCGAGAATCTCTGCGACATATATCCGATATTTCTTTTTACGTCGTCGGGATTTTTCGCGATATCGTAGCCGGCCACCGTCGCGTGTCCCTCGGTGGGATCGAGCAGGCCGCAGAGCATTCTGATCACCGTCGATTTTCCCGATCCGTTCGGGCCGAGAAAGCCGAAGATCTCCCCCTCCTTCACATCGAAGCTCACATCGCCGACCGCCACGAAATCACCGAATTTTTTGGTGAGGTTGCTCACCTCGATCGAATTTCCGTTCACCATTGTTTCTCCTCCTTTTCCGCGCCCGCCTCCACCGCGTCCCGCCGCGCGCGATCGCGCATCAGGCTGATAAACACATTCTCCAGCGACGGCGTTTTCGTCCTGATGTCGGCGACCGTGATGTTGTTATCGGCGAACAGCCGTTCGATCATGGCGGTGGCGTCCTCCGCGCTCCCTTTCGTGAAGACGAAATCGAGTCGCTCGCCGAACATCTGCACGTCGTCGAACCGTTCGCGCATCGCGGCATCGCCGGAGGCAACGGCGAGCGCGGTTCTGGCGGGGGAGCAGCTTACCTCGATCACCTGCTGGCCCAGGAGGGAGTGGATCGCCTCCGGGACATCGCAGGCCAGGATTTCGCCGCGGTCGATCAGGGCCACGCGGGTGCAGCGTTCGGCCTCGTCGAGATAGGGGGTGGTCAGGAAGATCGTGGTTCCCCCTTTCATCAGCTCGGCAAGGAGTTTCCAGAAATCGCGGCGCGTCACCGGGTCCACGCCGGTGGTCGGCTCATCAAGAAAGATGATCTCCGGCGTATGGATCAGCGTGCAGGCCAGGGCCAGCTTCTGCTTCATTCCGCCGGAGAGCTTGTCGGCCAGGCGGTTGCGGAAGGGGGCCAGCCGCGTGAACTCCAGCAGCTCCTCGCGTCGGCGACGGAAATCCTTCACGCCGTTGATCCGCGCGAAGAACTCTATGTTCTCATCGATCGACAGATCGGTGTAGAGCGAGAATTTCTGGGAGAGATAGCCTATCCGCTTCTTGATCTGCTCCGGCTCCTTCTTCACGTCGAAGCCGAGGAGCCGCGCGGTGCCGGCATCGGCGCTCAGGATGCCGCAGAGCATGCGGATGGTCGTGGTCTTGCCGGCGCCGTCCGGGCCGACCAGCGCGAACATCTCGCCACGCTTCACATCGAGCGAGATGCCGGCCACGGCCTTCGTCGTCTTGAACGATTTCGTCAGCCCCTCCACATCGATGGCGGAGCCGGGGTCGGACCCCCCTTTCACTTTCCCCCCGCGACGCTGCCGCTTTCCAGGAGTTTCGCGTCGGCGGTCATGCCGGACTTCAGATCCTGCGCGGCGTTGGGGACGGCGATCTGCACCTCGAAGACCAGCTTTACGCGGTCATCCTTTGTCTGCACGTTTTTCGGCGTGAACTCCGCGGTCGGGGAGATATAGGTCACCTTGCCGCGATAATGCTTGTCCTTGTAGGTGTCGATCACGATATCGGCCGGCTCTCCCAGCTTCACCTTTCCCAGCTCATCCTCCGCCACGTAGATCTTCAGCTTCACCGTTTCGGTCTGCGAGATCGTCATCACGCCGCTTCCAACATTGACGAACTCCCCCATCTCCACGCCGCGCCGCGTTACCACGCCCTCGATCGGGGCAAGGATGACGCAATCGCTGATCTTCTTGTCGATGGCGGCGATCTGCGCGTCCGCCTGCTCCCGGCGCGCCCGCGCTGCGGTGATATCCTCGGTCCGGGAACCGTGGCGGAGCTTGTCGGAGCCGATCTGCGCCGCCTTGTACTGCCGCAGGGCTATCTGGTACTTCGTCTTGACGTTCTCATAATCCTTCGTCGAAATCGAGCCGACATGGAGAAGCTCGGCGTAGCGACGTTGATCGTCCTCCGCGTTGTCAAGGTTGGCCTTTGCCTGGCTGACCGCCTCATCGGACTGCGCGATATCCTCCGGCCGGGAGCCGTGGCGGGCCAGATCGTAGCCGGCGCCGGCAACATCGGCGGCGGCCTTCAACTGATCGCGCTGGAGCCGGAGATCGGTATCATCGACCACGATCAGCGTATCGCCGGCGTGGACATGATCCCCCTCGTTGATCCTGATTCTGGTGATATTCCCGGCCGCCCGCGCGCTGACGGTGACATCGGTGGTTTCGATCATCCCCGAAGCCTCGATCCCTCCGGTATCCTTCCTGCTGGAGCAGGCCACCAGTGCCACGGAGAAAATGAGTGGCAGAAGGCAGGTCGTGATGCGATGCATGTTCATGTCTGGCTGATTGATCGTGATTGCTGAACTGGATTATTCTATCGAAAGCGATCCGTCGTCCTGATAGCGCTGGCGCGCCTCGTCGGTGAGCACCCCTTCCATCATCACCCTGATGAACGTCTGGAAGACCTGGCCCAGCGTGTAGGGAAGGTCGGAGAGGACGGTGGGGTTGATCATATTCGTGATGATGGTGAAGAACATCATCACGAAGAGGCGCGTGTCCACATCTTTTCTCAACATCCCCCGCTGGCTCCCCTCGGCGATCAACCGTTCGAACACCGTCAGGATTCTCTCCCGCCGGTAATCCTCGATCTCCTTCCAGAGCTCCGGCATCTTGCGGCGGAGATCATCAAGAAACGGTCGCTGCATCCGGCAGACCTTCCGGCCGATCGCCGTCATCAGCGACCGGAGTTTCTCAACGAAGTCGGCCTGCGGGTCCTCGACGATGCCGTTGATCTCCGTCACCATCTCGTTCCGCATCAGGTAGATCGATTCGCGGATCATCTCATCCTTGCTGGAGAACTGCTGGTAGAGGGTTTTTTTGCTGATGCCGAGCGCGCCGGCCAGCTCGTCGGTGGTCACTTTGGAGAAGCCGTGGGCAAAGAACTGATCCTGTGCCGTCCTCAGAATCTGGGTGCGGAGCGCGCTTTCATCTATTGCGAGGGGGAATATCATGGCTGTATCGGCTGATGAGATCGTGATACCGTGGAAACTGTTTCTGTTTTTAGAGTTTCCAAGCTACGAAAACTTTTCTCCGGCGCAAGCGGGCGTTACCGTTCAGGTTTGTTACAGGTTATGCATGGGGACGTCCGGTTACCGCGCAAACAGCGATCTTTGTCCCTCTCCCGGCGTGGAGGCGTGAAATCATCAAATCAGTCAGGACAAGGATCAATGGCCGATCTCCAGCAGCGTATCGAGGAGCTTTTCGCTCTTCCGGTTTCCGAATTGCCGATTGACGAGGCAAACGCCCTGTTCGCCGAGCTGAGGGAGGGGTTGAATGCGGGGATGATTCGCTCGGCGGAGCCGGACGGGGGTAACGGATGGCGTGTCAACGGGTGGGTAAAGCGGGGAATCCTCCTCGGCTTCCGCGCCGGATCGCTTGCCGATGTCTCCACCGGCGGCTTTTCCTTCTTCGACAAGGACAATCTCCCGATGCGCCGCCTCAGCGCCGCCGACGGCGTCCGCGTGGTGCCGGGTGGCTCCGCCATCCGCGACGGCGCCTACATAGCCCCCGGGGTGATCTGCATGCCGCCGATGTATATCAACATCGGATCGTACGTGGATGCCGGGAGCATGGTGGATTCGCACGCGCTGGTGGGGACATGCGCGCAGATCGGCAAACGGGTGCATCTGAGCGCCGCGGCACAGGTCGGCGGCGTGCTGGAGCCGGTGGGGGCAAGCCCGGTGATCATCGAGGACGATGTGCTGGTCGGCGGAAACTGCGGGATCTACGAGGGGACGCTGGTACGGCGACGCGCGGTGCTGGCCTCCGGCGTGGTGCTGACCGCCTCATCCCGCGTCTACGATCTGGTGAACGGGCGGATCATCTCCGCCGCGCCGGATCGTCCGCTGGAGATCCCCGAGGGGGCCGTGGTGATCAACGGCGCGCGGAAACTGGCGGGGGATTTCGCCGCCGGGCATGGCCTGTCGATATCGACCCCGATCATCGTGAAGTACCGCGATGACCGCACCGACGCGAAGACGGCGCTGGAGGATGCCCTCCGCTGACGCCCCCGGCGGCGCTTGTGGCATATCGCTCCATTCCCGAAGTTAGCGGAGCTTCATAACAACGACGAACTACTGAACAGGCGATACTGATATCCGATGAAAAACGACAACACATTCTCCCAGACCGACGACTCTCAGCCGCGTGGCGTGCGCCGGTCCTACATCCGGTCCGCGATCGGCGTCGGGGCCATCATTGCGCTCTTCGGCCTGGTGGCCGTCACCATCTACTTCGTCGAGATCGCCAGCTCGCTCCCATCGCTGGAGGAACTGGAGAACCCGCGAGCCGATCTCTCCACGCGCATCCTCACCGCCGACGGCATCCCGCTCGATCAGTTCTTCGTCCATAACCGGACATATATTCGTTACGACTCCATCCCCAAGAGCTTCGCCAAGGCGTTGATCGCCACGGAGGATCAGAAATTCTACGATCACTGGGGGGTGAACCTCGAGCGCATTCTGAAGGCGGTGGTGAAGAATGTGATGTCGATGAATCTCGCCAAGGAGGGGGCCAGCACCATCACGCAGCAGCTTGCCCGCAACCTCTATCTCTCGCAGGAGGTGACGATCAGCCGCAAGCTCCGCGAGCAGTTCACGGCCGTGCAGATCGAGCGGACGTATACGAAGAACGAGATCATGGAGATGTACGCCAACACCGTCTACTTCGGTCATGGCGCCTACGGCATCCAGGTCGCCAGCGAGATCTATTTCAACAAGCGACCGATCGACCTGACCGATGATGAGAGCGCCTATCTGGTCGGCGTGCTGAAGGCGCCGGAGAACTACGACGCGGATCAGCATTATGACCGGGCCATCGAGCGGCGGAACACGGTGCTGGCGCTGATGATGCAGATGGGCTATCTGAGCGGCAAGGAGTATACGGAGTACAGCCGCAAGCCGATCGTCTTCGTCAAGCAGAAGAAGGAGGTGGGGATCGCATCGCATTTCGTGGAGGCGCTCCGTCTCAGCCTGGCGAAGGAGCCGAAGTTGCAGGGCTATAATCTCTATCGGGATGGCCTGGTGATCTACACCACGCTCGATACCCGCATCCAGAAATACGCGAACGAGGCGGTGCGCGAGCATCTGAACGAGTTCCAGCCGATGTTCAGCAAAAGCTGGTCGTGGCGCGGCAAGGAGCCGCTGCTGAAGCAGATCGTCGGGCGGGCCGCGCGCGAGAGCGAGGAGTACAAGGCGGCGCTCACGGAGGACGACCGGGTGAAGGTGATCAAGGCGCTGACGCAGCGGCCGGACTTCATCGACTCGGTAAAGAAGGAGGCCACGCAGATCGAAACAGGCTTCGTGGTGATCGAGCCGAAGACCGGATTTGTCAGGGCGATGGTGGGGGGAAGCGATATCACATCGGGTCGCGGCCTGAACCATGTGACGCAGATCAGAAGGCAGCCCGGATCATCGTTCAAGCCGTTCGTCTACGCATCGGCGTTGCAGCAGGGGATGAACCCCAACTCGTCGATCTCCGCCGCGTCGTTTGTCTACCATATCCCCGGCGGCGGCACATGGGCGCCGAAGGGAAGCGGCGGCGGCGTGGTATCGCTCAGGAGCGCGCTCAAATTCTCGATCAACACCGTGGCCGCGCGCCTGATCTGCGAGAAGACGACCCCGGCCAAGGTGATCAAGCTGGCGAAGGAGATGGGGATCAAATCCCCCATCCCGGAATTCCCGTCGATCGCGCTCGGCTCCGCCGAGGTGACGCCGATGGAGCTGACGGCCGCCTACGGAACGTTCGCCAACGAGGGCTTCTTCGTGGAGCCGACGTTTATCCTCAAGGTGGAGGATCGCTGGGGGCACGTCATCTACTCCTCCAAGCCGGTGCTGCATGAGGTCCTTACGCCGAAGGTCGCCAGCGACATGGTGTCGATGATGCGTGGCGTTGTCGATGGCGGCACGGCGACCTCGATCCGTCGCTGGTTCAACTACCCGGCGGCCGGCAAGACCGGCACCACGCAGGATTTCGCCGATGCATGGTTTGTGGGCTACACGCCGGAACTGGTGGCCGGCGCATGGGTCGGGTTCGATGATCACCGCATCAAGTTCACCGGCTGGTACGGGCAGGGAGGCAAGGCCGCCGCGCCGATCTGGGGGCGCTTTATGGCGAAGGTCTATCAGGATGACCGGCTGCCGTACGACCAGCGCGAGTTTATCGGCCAGCCGAGCCGCTCGTACGACAAGGTGCCGTACAACTACAGCCGGGAGCCGCTGGAGAACAGCCGTGTTCCCACCGGAGTGCTGAACAGCGGGGGCGATGCCGGAGGCGGGGATAACGATCATACAGTGATGGACAACTCCGGTGGAGATGGGGGCGGCGACAACGGCGGCGGGACCCCCGATGATAAAAAAGATATTCTTGCTCCTCCCACATCGGAGGATAAGAAGTTCGACGGGCAGAAGAAGAACCCTTAGGCGCGGGGCGATGCCCCGCGCACCGGGAGTTGCGCCCCTCCGGGGCTTGAAGAAGAGGAGATCGGCGGAGTTGTTCCTTGCATCCCGAGCCCCAACGGGGCGCCATAGCTGGTGCATGAGGTGCAACCCCATGCACACCTCGCGCACCGGGAGTTGCGCCCCTCCGGGGCTTGAAGAAGAGGAGATCGGTGGAGTTGTTCCTTGCATCCCGAGCCCCAACGGGGCGCCATAGCTGATGACCTGCATGGGGTGCAACCCCATGCAGGTCATCAGCAGACGCCGCTCTCCCCGGCCCTCGCCAGCAGGCAGGTGCGCTCGATCCAGTAGGGGCATTCCGGGCAGTGAGGCGTTCGCAACGGCAGCTCCCGCCGGCCGCTGAAGCTCAGGGCGCGGATATCGCTGATCGCCGCGCGGATCTCCTCCTCGATCCTCGTTGTCTCGAACCGCGAAAAGACAAAGCTCTGCGGCTCGTCAGGGTGCTCGGTGAAAAGCACCGTCCCCTGTATCGATCGCTGCGCCGGGTTGAGCGCGGCAATCAGATAGGCGTAGGCGCGCAACTGCGGCAGATATCCCTCGGCCGCGGCGCGAAGCTCCGCGCGGTCCAGCCGTCGCGTCTTGTACTGCACCAGCGAGAGCGTTCCATCCTCCATCTCCACCACGCGGTCGATCACCCCCAGCAGATACTCAGATTCAAACGGCATCCGCAGCTCGTAATCGGTGCGTGATCGGCCCCCGGGGGGGAAGAGGATCGCCACGGCGGCCGGGCTGGAGAGAAGCCGCTGGAAGGTTTCCAGCAACATCGTCCGCATCCTTACAAGATCCTCCGGCACCAGCGGTTCCAGCCGCAACGCATCGTCGATGATCCGCTCGATCGCGGGGCGATCGTCGGGATCGCCGGCGTCGGTTGCGAGCAGAGGGAGCGCGGCGGCGTTTTCCGGCACGGCCTGGTCGATGCTGATTGCGGCGCGACGGAAGAGCCGGGCGAAGATGGTCCCATCCTCGCTGTCGCGTGAGTCGGGATCGATGTCATACGCCTCGGCGATCTTCTCCGGAATGCCCAGGCGATACTTCAGATAATATTTGGTGGGGCACTGGGTATAGATCAGCAACTGGGTTGCCGAGTAGATCTCCCCCTCCACGCGCGCCCGCAGCTCGCCGATCCTGACGGCATCCGCGCGGAACGGCGTTGGCGTATCCCCGAACGGAGAGTAGCGGGGAAGGTCATCGACTGAGAGATGGAAATCCACGCGCTGTTCCCATGTCTCGGTTCGCTCGGTCACGCCGTCGGCGTCGAGGAAGCGGAGCGATGGCGCCACCAGCCGGGCCGGGCCGCTTGCCTCGGGAAGAAAGGAGAACGGGGCGATCGCCCAATCGAGCATCGTGCCGACCGGCGGCTTCCGGCGATCGTATTCGCCGGAGAGGATCAGCAGATCGCGCGCGCGGGTTGCCGCCACGTAGAAGAGCCGCGCCTCCTCCGCCCGTTCCCGCTCGCTCTCCCGCAGCCCCATCAGCGCGACAATCGCCGGCCGGTGCTCCTCCTTGTTGTACTTCCAGTTCCATCCGAACCCGAGATCCTTGTCGAAAAACGGCTCGGTCGATACGCGCGTGGGGGAGTGGAGCGCCGGCAGCACCACGATCGGGAACTCCAGCCCCTTGGCGGCGTGCATCGTCATCAGGCGGACGGCGTCGCGCCCGGTGTTGACCGGCGCCTCACCCTCCATCTCCTCAAGCTCCACCATCTCGCTGACCCGTTCAACGAAATCGAACAGGTTGGTGAATCCGCGCGATTCATACTCCCGCGCCATCTCGATCAGCTTGTCGACATTCGCCAGATTCTGCTCGCCACGTTCGGCGCCGATCACCGCTCCGCGCCAGCCGGTCCGCTCCAGCACGCGACGGAGCAGCAGCGATATCGGGATGCGGCTTGCCATGCAGCGGTCGTCGGCGATCATCTCCACCGCGCGACGCATAGGCTCACCGGCCGCCCCCGATTCGGCGCTTCGGATCGCTCGCGACCAGAGGTCGTTCTCCTCGCCGGCCGGGTCGCGCGCCAGCGTCAGGCGATAGAGATCGGCATCGGAGACGCAGAAGAAGGGGGAGCGGAGGACGCCGAGCAGGGCGATATCATCGCGCGAGTTCAGGAGCGTGCGGAGATAATTGAGGAGATCGTGGATCTCCTGGGTCTTGTAGAATCCGACGCCGCCGTGCGTGACGAACAGGACGCCGTACTTCCTGAAGGCCGCCTCGATTGCGGGGAAGTGGGTTCGTTTGCGGCAGAGGATCGCCATATCGCTGAACCGCGCCGGTCGCGCCGTTTCCTCCTCCTCGCCGGCCGGGCATTCCCAGACAACGGCCTCGCCGCGCGCCACGATGTCGAGCAGTCGGCGGGCTGTCATCTCCGCCTCCGGGCACCAGATCGGATCGCAGCGGTCCGCCTCCGGGCCATCCTCCGTCTCCTGTTCCGGGGATTGCAGGATGATCTCCACCTTTCCCCGTCCGGCCGAGCGCCGGGCGCAGACCAGATCATCGTACTCCACGCCGAACATCGACGACGCGCTTCTGCCGATGATCGGCCGGCAGCTTGTGTTGACATAGGCGCAGATCGACGGGAGGAGGCGGAACGATGCGTTCAGGTTGATCACCCCCTGCGCCTCCTCGCGCGATTCCGGCTCTATCCGTTCGGAGCGGAACCAGAGCGGGCCATCGTCACGCCCCTGCTCCCGGTTGCCGACGCGGATCTCCTCGGTCGCCTTCGTAAAGACTTCCACCTCCGCGTTGCGGAACCCGTAGATCGACTGCTTCCGGTCGCCGACGATGCAGAGATGGCCGAAGCCGAGCCCTTCCAGGAGATCGCGGGCGATCGAGTACTGGAGTTCGTTGGTATCCTGGAACTCATCGATCATGATGTGGCGGAATCGCCGGGCCATCCTCTCGCGCGCCTCCGGTTGCCGGAGCGCTTCCAGCAGCCGCAGTTGCAGGTCCTCGAAGTCCAGCACGTTCAGCCGGTCCTTGCGCGCAGCGTAGCGCCGCATGGCATCGTCGTAGACCTTGAGAAGGAGTTGCGTGTCGTCGAAGAGCTGGCCGTGGAGATCGGGATCGCCGCTGGCTTCGAGGAACTTTCCGGCGCGCCGGAACGCGGAGCTGAGGGTCATCGCGGGATATTCCAGCACTTCGAACTCCTCGCCGCTCAGGCGGTAGGAGCGTTTGCGGGGGCTCCCCTCCTTTGTCAGCAGAAGCTCGCGGAGGGCGTTGGCGCGGGTGATGATCTCATCGGCGGAGCGGGCGGCGCGCAGATCGGCGAAGACCGGGCCCGCCTCGGCGGCCTTGTCGTCCTTCAGCATCTCCATCAGCCGGGCGAATGCGGGTATCGTATCGGCGTTCAGGAGCATGCCGCGCACCACCGCATCCAGGCGCGTCCGCCATCGTTCAAGCGTTTCATCGCGCTCCAGGGCCAGGACGCCCCCCATGCGACTGAAGGTGATGATCTCGCGGCGGTTGATCATCATCCTCAGGATGTTCTCCATCTTCTCGCGACCGAGCCGCCGGGCCAGATCGAAGGTCCGTTCGAACTCCGCCCCGCCGGATTCCGCCAGCGCGTGCTCGATCGCCTCCATCAGCGTATCCTCGCTCATCCTGCGCCGTTCGTAGCCGCTGATCACCGCGTAGTTGGGGGCCACGCCGGTTTCTATCGGGAACTCGCGGAGGAGTTGCGAGCAGAAGCCGTGAATGGTGGAGACGATGGCCGATGGGAATTTCTCGCGGGCGGTTTTCAGCAGCCACCAGGACGCGCGATGCTGATCGCTGCCAAGCCGCCGTTCAAATTCCTCGGCGATCTTTCCGCGAAGCTCCGAGGCCGCCTTCTCGGTGAAGGTGATCGCGGCGATATCTCCCGGCATCGCGCCGAAGTGTTCAACGATATCGCAGTAGCGGCTGACGAGGACCCGCGTCTTTCCCGATCCGGCGTTCGCCGTGATGGAGATGTGACGATTCGGATCGTGCGCCTTTTTCTGGTCGAGTGTAAATCGGGTCATACGGCGGCAAAGCTACGAATGCCGGAGGAGTTCCATCCGCATGAAACGGAAACAAAAGAGGGATGCCGCCGTTGCGGGCGTCCTCCCTCTTCGCTACCACCACCCGGTGATCATCATCCCCGGATCACGGCCATTACCTGCCGATCACCACGACGCGCTTCGTCTCGCTGGTTCCGTCGATATCGATCCGCACCATGTAGGTCCCGTTGGCCCATCCCTTCGTCTCGATCGTCTTCTGGCCGATGGACATCGGGAAATCCTCGGTGGTGTTGTAGACCACCTTGCCGGAGAGATCGGCGACGGTGATTGTCACCGGCCTGAGGGATGGGCTGTGCCAGGTGAGGATGAAGTGCTCGCCGTTGAGAACCGGGTTGGGCTGCACCATCATCATGCCGCCTGCGTTCTCGCCGGTTTTCACATCGGAGGTCTTGTTGTCGCCGCCGCCGTGCGTGTCGCCGATATCGCCGGGATCTTCATCGTGGCTCTTCCGCGTGACGGGGCAGATATTGCAGAGCCATGTCTGCGCCAGGTTGGCTTTCTGCGATGCGGTGGCCTTGCATCCCGTCCTGAAGTGGGGGAGCGGGAAGGTGAGTGGAACCGTGGTCTGCCCCCACGAATCGGTCAGGAGGCTCTCGCCGGCGTCATTGCAGCCGGAGACGCTTCCAGGGTTGGCGCGGAGCAGGTAAAGGTAGGAGCCGGGGGCGAAACTCGAAGTGTTGCCGGCGGCATAGATATCATAGCTGGGCAAACCCGTTGGCGGTGCGATGGCAAGCGCCGCGCCCCTGTCGTAGTCCACGCCGCCGTGGATGCTGGTCCAGTTGGGGGCGAACGTGGCGCGATCGATCTCCATCAGCAGGAGATCGGACCTGCCGAACCCTCCTGACGGGTTGTAATCCGTGCCGACGACCACGAAATCCCCGCTCGGCAGCTCCGCGACATCGTTAAGCTGGATGGTGGCGCCATTGAGTTCATAGGTCCTGTCGTTGAAATACGTGCCGTTCGACCGCACCTCCAGCAGATAGCCCGCGTTGTTCCCGGTGGGGCTTATCGTTATGCCGGCGATGACGATGTTGCCGTTGGCGCATTCCCGGATACGCATCCCCTGAGAAGTGGCGAGCGGCAGCATGTCATAGGCCCATCCTGTGGCGCCGAAACTTCCGTCGGCATCCCGGACGCGCACGGCGAAGATATCGTAGGTGCCGCCTCCCATCTCCGATGTGCCCGCGGCCAGGATCTCCGTGCCGCCGTTTGCCAGCGTCACGGAGGTGAAGAATGACCTCTGCGGACCGTATGCGCGGCACCAGAGAAGCTGTCCCATGAGATCGGTTCTGATGATCCACCCCATGTAGCCACCAAGCGGGCTGTTCCACCCCAGGGTGGTCGTTCCCCCGGCAACCACATAGCCCTTGTCGTTCGGGTTCTGTATCACCTCCAGCCCGGCGTCGTACTGGGCGAAGTTGTAGTCCTGCCCGCCGCCGTAGGTCTGCGCCCACTGCACGTTGCCGGTGGGGTCCAGCTTCAGCAGGAAAGCCGCGAACCGGTTGCAGCAACCGGTGTTGTTCTCCGTGACCCCGGTGATGATATAGCCGCCGTCATCCGTCAGCGCGATGCTTTCGCCATCATCGCCCCCTCCCAGATCATAGGTGTTGGACCAGACGATGGCGCCGCATGCGGCGGTTTTCACCACATAGACATCGTTGTTCACGCCGAAGCTCCCCGAGGTTCCAACGGAGATCGATCCGCCATCGGCGGGGGTGTACTTGACTCCGGAGCAGAGATCGCTTCCGCCGCCGTACATCGACTGGAAGATCTGGGCGTGTGCCGCGCTCCGGGCCGCGACAAGGATGCACGCCATCGCGAGCAGTCCGATCAGGCGTTTCGGTAGCGTTGTCATCATGATGCTCCTCACGGGTTGATATGAATGATGGTTGGCCTCGATGCGCTCGTCAGGAGCGCGATCGCTGGGGGAACAACCACGTGGGACATGAGTCCTGCTCGCGTTGATCGATGCCGTGTGGTACGAGGTTCCCGGAGATGCACGTGGAGTGTTCGAAGCGAGGGGAATGTACGGGGTCGGCATCACGTCGCGCGAGTACATCTTTGTGTACCCCGGCCCCCGGATCGGCGCTCCGTCGGGCCGCGTTATCGATGGTGATTCCGGATATGCGGGAGGGATGCCGCCGTTGCCGGTGACATCCCTCCGCGTGATTTGATCTGTCCATCTGTCCGGGCCGTCGCGGGCGGTTACTTGCCGATCACCACGACGCGCTTCGTCTCGCTGATGCCGTTGATATCCATCCGCACGATGTACGTGCCGTTGGCCCATCCCTTCGTCTCGATGACCTTCTGGCCGTTGATAAGCGGGAAGTTCTCCGTGGCGTTGTAGACCACCTTCCCCGAGACATCGGCGATGGTGATCGTCATCGGCGTGACGGAGGGGCCATGATAGGTGAGGATGAAGCGTTCGCCGTTGAGAACCGGGTTGGGCTGCACCATCATCATGCCGCCGGCGTTCTCGCCGGTCTTTACGCCGGAAGTCTGGTTGCCACCTCCGTTGTGGGAGCTGCCGATATCGCCGGGATCTTCATCGTGGCTCTTCCGCGTGACCGTGCAGACATGACAGAGCCAGGTCTGCGCGGAGTTGGCGGTCTGCGATGCTCCCGCCTTGCATCCCACCTGGGCGTAGGGGATCGGGAAGTTGATGGCGAGCGGGGTCTGCCCCCATGAATCGAAGAAGAGGTTGGTGTTGGCATCGTTGCAGCCGGAGACGCTTCCAGGGTTGGCGCGGATCAGGTAGAGATACGTCCCCGGAGCGAAGCTGGATGTATATCCGGTGGCGTAGATATCGTAGCTCGGGGAGCCGGTCGGCGGGGCGATGGCGAGCGCCGTGCCGTATTCGAAATTGCCGCCGCCGTGAATGCTCATCCAGTTGGCGTTGAGCGTGGTGCGATCGATCTCCATCAGCAGGAGATCGCCGTTGCCGAACCCGCCGAAGGGATCGTACTCATAGCCGGAGACCGCGAAGTCACCGCTTGGCAGCTCCCGGACATCGCTGAGCTGAGTGTAGACGCCGTTGGCCTCGTAGGTCCTGTCGTTGACGTAGGTGCCGTTCGGCTGCACCTCCAGCATATAGGCCGCGCTGTTTCCCGTGGGGCTCTGGGCCCAGCCGGCGAAGATGATATTGCCGTTGGCGCACTCCCGGACGCGCATCGCCTGCGAGTTGGCGGGCGGCAGCATATGATAGGCCCAGCCGGTGGCGCCGAAGCTCCCGTCGATATCCTGAACGCGCACGGCAAAGATGTCGTTGTTGCTGGCTCCGAGTCTCGAAGTGCCGGCCGCGAGAATCTCCGTGCCGCCATTGGCAAGCGCGACGGAGGAGAAGACCGCCTTGTCCTGCGGGCCGTACGAGCGGCTCCAGAGCATCAGCCCGTTCTTGTCGGTCCTGACGATCCAGCCGAGGAACTCGCCGGGAACGGGGGCGTTCCATCCGAAGCTCCCGGTTCCTCCCGCGATCACATAGCCGTCATCGTTCGGGTTCTGCACAACGTCCGCCGCATACTCGTACTGCCTGCCGCCGAAGGTCTGCGCCCACTGCACGTTGCCGGCCGCGTCCAGCTTCAGCAGGAAGACATCGTTCTGCGTGCAGCAGTTAAAGGTGTTCTGGGTGTTTCCGGTGATGACATAGCCGCCGTCGCTGGTCAGCTCGATCTTCCGGCCGTCGTCGTATCCCCCCAGATCGTAGGTGTTGGACCAGATGAGGGTGCCGCACGCGTTGGTCTTTACCACGTAGACATCGCCGTCCGGGCCGAAGCTGTACGATGTTCCCGTCGAAATCGAGCCGCCGTCGACCGGCGTATACTGCACGCTGTTGCCGATCTCGTATGTGCCCAGGCCATACATCGACTGGAAGATTCCCTGGGCATGGGCCGTGCCCTGTCCCGCGGCAAGGATGCACGCCATCGCGAGCAGTCCAAGCAGGCGTTTCGGTAGTGTTCTCTTCATGATGCTCCTCACGGGTTGATATGAATAATCGCCCTGATGCTCTCAGGGCGAGCGCGATCGATTGGAGACCGGAGGCCGGGACAACGCGGCGCGCCTGTCGTCAGCCGATATCGTGGGAGCCGATACCGATACGGGGCGGGATGGGAGGTTCCCTGAAGTGCTCGTGGAGGCGATCGAGTCGATGGCAAATGTACGGGGCTGTCACGGCGCCGCGCGAGTACATCTTTGTGTACCGGGCCTTCCGCCTCGATGCCGCCGCCGCGCCGCTTCGTAAGAAATTATCAACCGCCGCCGGGGGCGGGCCGATCGGCCGGAATTGCCTCCCCCCATTGATCGCATTTGCCGTACATTAGCAGACTGTTGAACAACGCCATATGCCGCGTTGGCCTTCACCGTCGCTCGTTGCGGCGTCCGGGAGGATGCCTCACTTGCGCCGGTTCGGCCGCCTTGCATCCGATCGTTGTTGAACAGTCTGAGCGCCGGAAGTACTTCAACACTCTTGCTCGTGTCATGGCTGAGAAAAAATGCGTTTATGATCCCCTCGTGGAGCTGATGGCCTACTACGCGGGGAAGAAGAGCACAACGGAGAAAATCGATACTTCCACCCTGACGGTGGAGGAGCGGCTGAAACAGAGAATCATCGACGGCGATCAGATCGGCATCGACGGCGATCTGATGGAGGCGCTCAAGAGCCACGAGCCGCTCATCATCATCAACACGTTCCTCCTGGATGGCATGAAGGTGGTCGGCGAGCTGTTCGGCTCGGGACAGATGCAGCTTCCGTTTGTCCTCCAGTCGGCCGAGACGATGAAGCGCGCCGTCGCGTATCTCGAACCGTTCATGGAGAAGAAGGATGGGAGCGAGAAGGGGCTGATGGTGATCGCGACGGTGAAGGGGGATGTCCATGATATCGGCAAGAACCTGGTGGATATCATCCTGACGAACAACGGCTACAAGGTGGTCAACCTCGGCATCAAGGTGTCGGTCGAGGTGATGCTGGAGGCCGCGCGCGAGCATCGCGCCCACGCCATCGGCATGAGCGGGCTGCTGGTGAAGAGCACCCTGATCATGAAGGAAAATCTTCAGTTGATGCATGGCCGGCAGATCGATATCCCGGTGATCCTGGGGGGCGCCGCCCTTACGCGCCGCTACGTGGAGCAGGACCTGCGCGCGATCTACGGCCCGAACGTGGCGTACGCCAACGATGCGTTCGCCGGCCTTCGCTACATGGAACGGATCGTCGCGGGCGAGCCGCTCGGCAGCCCCGACGTGGCGACCGGTCCCGCCGTCGCTCCCGGCGCCGCCGATCTCTCCACCGAGGAGCGCGCCAGCGGCGATGCCTACGCCAACGCGCGCCGCTCCACATCGACACGCGGCGAAGTCCGTATCAGGCCGGCGATCGAAGAGGAGCTTGATGCGCTTGCGGAGCTCATGGAGGTGGTGGTTGAGGATATTCGCGCCGCCGATATCTCCGGGCTTGTGATCGCGGAGCTGAATGAGACCCTGGTCGGTGGCGGGCGGATCAGGAAAGGGGAGGAGGGCTCCTTCGAGCTTACGAATATCACCATGCTGCCGGAGCAGTGGGCTGCCGGCGCCGGCATGGATCTGATCCGCGCGATGCGCCGCACGGCCCGCGCCGCCGCCCCCGATGCCGTTGTCTACGTCACCTGCGATCCCTCCGATGCCGAGCTTGGGCGATTCTACCGGACGCTCGGGTTCGAGCTTGTGCCGGTGGATGATCCCCGCGCGATCGTCGCCAACGACAAGATCGATTACTGCATCGAAACCTACGGGATGGCCCCGGCGCTCTACATCTCCAAGCCGGCCTCGGCGCTCAGGGAGACCGCCGGGTCATCGCTCGTGGTGTCGCAGCATCTTCAGGACGAACAATCGCGCGACGCGGATTTTCCGGTGGCGGCCGAGGATTACGAAACCGATCGCGGCGTCCACCGCCTCCGCGTCACCTCCAGTGTGGACCGCGCCGTCCCGGTTCCCGATGTCCCGTTCTGGGGAGCGCGGACCGTGGAGAACATCAGGCTGGAAAAGGTGTTCGAGTACATCAACGAGGTCGCTCTGATCCGCGGGCAGTGGCAGGTGAAGAAGGGGACGCGGACGGCCGAGGAATATCGTCGCGAGCTGGATGACGTGGTCTACCCGAAGCTCGAGGAGATGAAGCTCCGCGCCAAGCGGGAGAAGCTGCTCGATCCGAAAGTGATCTACGGCTATTATCCCTGCCGTGCCGACTACAATGCGCTGGTGATCTACAAGCCGAAGGGGATTTCACCGGAGGATCTGACGCGCGAGTGGACGGGGGCGAAGATCGACGAGGCGAACCTCGAGGAGTGGATGCGCTACGAGTTCCCGAGGCAGTCGCACGGGCGGCATCTCTGCATCGCCGATTTCTTCCGCCCGATCGAAAGCCCGGAGTTCGATGTGGTCGCATTCCAGATCGTGACGATGGGGAAGCGCGCGGGAGAATATTCCGCCGAGCTGTTCGCGGCCAACGATTACGCGGACTATCTCTATTTCCACGGCCTTTCGGTGGAGAGCGCGGAGGCGCTTGCCGAGTACTGGCACCGCTCGATCCGCGCGGAGCTGGGGATTGCGGGGGATGATGCCGCCGATATCCGCCGTCTCTTCTCGCAGGGCTATCGCGGCAGCCGCTACTCCTTCGGCTACCCCGCCTGCCCGAACCTGGAGGATCAGACAAAGCTCTTCGCGATGCTCGACCCTGAGAGGATCGGCATCACCCTTTCGGATGAGTTCATGCTCGATCCCGAGCAGTCCACCAGCGCGGTGGTGGTGCATCATCCGGCCGCCAAGTATTTCAACGTGCGGGAGTAGGGGGCGGTAAGGGCCCCTTGCGGTCCATCACATCGCAGTCACATCAACGAAGCCCTTCCCGATGCAGTTCGGGAAGGGCTTCGTCGTATCCGCCCTGGTGCTCACAGGCTCACCATATCCCGATGAATCATGATCCTCATCACACCATCTCTCAAAAATATTTCACCCCCTTTAAGAGCGCTTTAAGCGCCGGCCATAGCATGAATACCATTCAAACGATCGCGATCGGGAGCCCCTCTCCTCCCACGCGGCGACACTGGACGGAGGGAAGATTTCAACGGAACGGGAAGCGTGATGAACACATTCAGGACGATACGGATGATCCTCTCGATGATATGCGGCGCATTTCTCTGCCTGGTTGTCGCGGGGCTTGGTCTCTATCTGATCACCCCGTCGGGGGGCGGGGAAGGGGGGAGCAAAAATTTTCGAGCCCCTTTAAGAGGGCTTTAAGAGAGATCGATAGCATGATGACAGTTCAATGATCGTGTCGGGGTGGGTTTCAAACCCGCCCCGACACCCAACCGATCGATTCTCAGTCTCTTCCAGCAAACAATTCACATTCTACTTTACACAGAACGGAGAAACATCATGAAGAACAAACAGGTATTACACGGTTTATGGGGCCTTTTCTGTAGTCTCGTCATCGCTGCGGCGATCGGCGTGACCGGTGGCGCGAGCGCATCGGCACAGGCGGGAGGCGTCTGCGATCTCCTTCGCGTCAGCCCGAAATACAGCGGTCAGGGATGCTGCTGGGGATTCACCTTCAGCAATAACCAGCAGAGCACCGCGGTAACGGGGGTGACGGCGAGCGTGATCACCACCGGCGGCGTCGTGACAAGCGCGTCCGGCCCGGTAAGCCCCACCACCACGGCGACGAGCGCCACCTGGAGTTTTCCGAACCATCTCCCGACCGGCAGCACCGGCGGGTTCAATGTCTGCTTCTCCTCGCCGACATCGCCGACCACGGTGGTGTTCAACTGGATATCGCAGGGGCAGATCGTCTGCCGCGATACCGTCGTGCTGGACTGCCCGGCGCAGCAGCCGAAGGATACCTGCACCACCGATACTCTTCGCCTGAACACCGGATGGAGCCACGCCACCAACTCGCTCCTTCCGATCGGCGCGTACACATCGTTCTGGAAAGTGGTGGCCGATCCATCCCCCAGCACCAGCGAGCCGCGCCCGTCGTCGGTGATCGCGGTCTATCCCGGCTGGGCCGGCCCGCTTCCCAACAGCCAGTGGATCAGCTCCTACCCGAGCGCCACCAACGATACCAACGGCATCTACGCGTTTGAAACCTGCTTCTGCGTGAAGGATGGGATCAAGAACCCGCATATCGTCCTGGATCTCCTGGCGGACGATCGCGCGAAAGTCTATCTGAACGGCATCCTGATCGGGCAGACGCCGCTGAGCTACGCGTTCCATAACCCGGCCACGCATATCGATGTGAACATCGCCAAGATCATCACGCCGGGCCGCAACTGCCTCCGCGTCGAAGTTGAGAACACAAACAGCGTGGCGATGGGAATGGACCTTGCCGGCTACGTCACCGCCGACGGCATCGGCTACGACAAGCCGAACTGCTGCGATCCGACGGGGACGATCATGGGAATGAAGTTCCGCGATCTGAACTGCAACGGCAAGCACGATCCGGGGGAGCCGGGGCTGCCGAACTGGACGATCCATCTCAGCAACGGCCAGACCACGACGACCGACGCGCTCGGCAACTATTACTTCACAAACGTCCCCGCCGGCACCTACGTGGTAAACGAAGTGCAGCAGGCCGGCTGGACGCAGAGCACCCCATCCGGGAGCGGAACGTATACCGTGACGCTCAGCGCCGGACAGGTCATCTCCGGCCTGGAGTTCGGCAACTGCAAGGATCAGGTTCAGGATGGATGCTTCAAGCTGGGTGAGAGCATCATCAAGTGCCGGTACAACGCGGCGGGACAGCTTGAGTTCGTCTGGAACTTCAACATCTACAATCTGGCCCCGTGGCCCGCAACATATCTCACATTCGGATCGCTCACGCCGGGCGTCAGCTTCACGCCGCCGACGGTGGTGCTGGGAAGCGTCCCGCCGAACACTTGGTCGCCGATGCAGATGGTGGTGATGAGCGGACCCGGAGCGGTCGGCGGAGCCAGCGTCGCGATCGTCATCAGGATGTGCGATCAGTCCCGCCAGCGCTGCTGCCAGGAGACGCTGAAAGTGGTGCTGCCGGATGATTGCAGCAAGCCGCACGATTGCTGCTCCGGCTTCATGAAGCTGGTGAAGGCATCCCCGTCGGCGGCGAGCAGCGGATACACCACGCTGACCGGCGCGATGGCAGCGGCCGGCGTGGGCTCCTCGCCGATCATCAGGGTGGAGGCGACGCTTGCCGAGGTGACGATCAACTCGCAGCCGGCATACGGATATATCTACAACGGCACCATCTCCAACCCGTTCGGCACGTCGCCGGGAGTTGCAACGCCGTTCGGACACGAGGTGATCTGGCCGACGATCCCCGGCGGAATCGCGATGGGAAGCCCGGTCGGGTTCAACCTGAAGATGCAGTTCCCGGCGATGCAGTGGCCCCGCTTCCGCGACACGCTTCACTTCTGCGTCCGCTACCGGTTCACCGACAAGAACTGTGTCACCTGCGACACGCTGATCTGCTACACGAGGATTCGCTACAGGATCATCATCTGGGACGGCGGCACGCTCTCCCACGGCGCAACCAAGACGGAGCGCTCGCTTCAGGGTGGCCCGGCCTCCGGCATCGGCGGCTCGCTCCACGGCTCGGACAGCGCGACGATGGATATCACCTTCCCGGCGCTTCCGAAGGAGCTGAGCGGCGCGACGTACGCAGGCATCTCCATCGAGCCGGACGGAGTCGGGCTGACCGATGTACAGTCCAGCAACCCCGGCTACCTTTTCTACGTGGCGAACGGAATGGCGTACAGCAACTTCACGGCGCAGCCGGGAGAACATCTCTCGCTCGGCCTGACCTACGATGATCTCGGCGGACGGAACTCGGTATCGAACCATGTGATCTTCCTGATCGCAAACGGCGAGGATACGCTGGTGGAGGATGCGAATGTGATCCTTCGGAAGGATGGCCTGACGGGCGGCGACAAGCTGATGGCGGTGCAGGGGGCAACGGTGAGCGGCGTGCGGACATTTGCCCTGCATCTCAGCAACGCGAACGGTTCCGGCGAGCCTATCAGCCGCCTGGTACTGAGCACTGGCGGGGGATCGCGAATCCTCGCGGTCGGCCCGACATCGAATGACTCGGTTGTCGCGCTCGGCTTCGGCGCCGGGGCGGTCGGTGAGATGGCTCTGGAGGGGACGAACCTGAGCGCGGGCGCCTCGCAGAACCCGATCTACGTAACGCTCTCCGGCGCCGATGCCGGGGCAACCACTGTCCACTTCGCGACGCTCGATGTGGATGGACGGACGATCAGCGAGGGGGATCTGACCCTCAGCAGCCCGCTTGCGGCGGTCCGCGATGAAGACGGCGGCACGGTGACGGCCGGCGCGATGCTCCAGCAGAGCTATCCGAACCCGGCGGGGCATTCGGCGACCATCGAGTTCAACCTGCCGGCCGGTGAGAACGTGACGCTGGTGGTGAACGATGCCAGCGGTCGCGAAGTGGCCCGCCTGATCGATGGCGAGGGGCTCTCCTCCGGCCAGCACGCGGTCTTCATGGAGACCAATGGCCTTGCCAGCGGAACCTACTACTACACGCTTCGCGCCGGATCGCGCACCGAAACCCGGTCGATGCAGGTAGTGAAGTGATGATGTAGCAATGATGTTCGGAACGCTCGCGAGCGGAGATCAACCGTGGGGGAACATATCTACGTGAGCGAGCTGGCTCCGGCACTGGAACCCTCTCATGGCGCAAGCCATGAGAGGGTTCCTTACGTTATGGATGTTCTGTAGCGCATTGCACGTTGTGCGATTATCAACAGATTGTCATGTCGTTTCGTGTCATGTCGTTTCGTGTCATGTCGTTTCGTGTCGGGGGCGGTTTCAAACCGCCCCGGAGTCTTGTAGTTGGGGCGGTTTGAAACCGCCCCCGACAACGCACAACAGCGCAGACAACGCACAACAACTGCCGACAGCAATTATCCGATAAACGGATTCGACTCTCGTTCCGCGCCGATCGTGGTCGCGGGACCGTGTCCCGGATAGACGCGCACGCTGTCCGGCAGCGAGAGAAGCCGGTCGGTGATGGAGCCGAGCAGCGTTTCCCAGACGCCTCCCGGCAGATCGGTCCGCCCCACGGAGCCGGCGAAGAGCGTATCTCCCGCGAAGAGGATTTCGTGCGTCGCGTCGTACAGGCAGATTCCCCCCTCCGTGTGCCCCGGCGTATGGATCACCCTGAAGCAGATATCGCCGAGCGCGAAGACATCGCCATGATTCAGATAACGATCAGCCGGCAGCCCCTCGATGGTGAAGGGGAGTTTCCAGACGGTGTGCGCCATCGGCTCGCGAAGCCTGTATTCATCGTTCGGGTGGACGTAGATCAGCATCGTCGGGAACCGTCGCTTCAGCTCCGCCGCGTCGCCGGTGTGGTCCCAGTGGGTATGCGTCAGGATCAGCGCGCCGGGGATGACGCCTGCCTCCTTCGCCGCCGCCTCGATCGCGTCCGCCGATCCCAGCGGCGCATCGATGATCACCCCGCTCTTCGCCTTGTCGTCGATCACCAGATAGCCGTAGGTGGCGACCGGACCTGCCTCGAATGCCTGTATCTGTACTGCCATGAATCTGATTGCCCGATTGTTTGAGAAGGCCGAAAGGAAACCGGGGAGCGCCCGCGATTCCAATCTCTAAGTTACGAAGCGATCGCATGACGGCTTGCCCGGATTGCGCCCGTCGCCGCTCAGCGGGGCGCGGGTTACAATTCCTTCCGGGCGGTTCATTCGCCATCAGCGGATCTGGAGCAATTCAACGGGATGATAGTGCCATATTATCGGCTGTCGTTCGCTCGGTTCCATCAAGTATCACGCGGCAGACAATGCCGACTCGTCTATCTCTCCCAATGATCACACGACGTTTTCTCGCGCTCTTCCTCCTCCTCTGTTCGCGCGGCCTCTTCGCCCAGTCCGCCGCGGAATATCTGAAGCATGCCGACTCGCTTCTGGATGCCGGTAATTCCCAGGATGCGATCGGGCTGTACGATAAGGCCATCGCGCTCGATGGGTCGGTTGAGATGGCATATCGCGGGCGTGGATCGGCGTATCTCCGCCTCGGCAACTACGAGAAGGGGGAAAAGGATTATCACTCGGCGCTCGGCATCAACCCGAAATGCGCCCGCTGTTACGCGAATCTCGGCAAGGTGGAGGCCGAGGCTCGCCACGATTTCGACAAGGCGATCGAGTTTGTCAACACCGGCATCGCCATCGATCCGAAGGATGCACAGCTCTACCTGCTGCGGGCGAAAATAAAGCGCGTGCAGGGTCGCAACAGCGATGCGCTCATCGATTTCAACAGGGCGGTGGATGCCGAGCCGGAGAATGCGGTAATGCACATGGAGCGCGGCGTCTACAACGTCGCGATGGGGTTTTATCCGGTGGCCGTCAGCGATTTCAGCAAGGTGATCGAGCTGACCGGAAAAGCCCCCGCCGCGTATGAGAACCGGGCGCACTGTCTGGTGGAGTTGAAACGATACGACGAAGCGTTGAGCGATATGGATTCAGCGATATCGCAGGGAGGCCGCACAAGCAATTATTTTATCGAGCGCGGCGGCGTGTACGCCAGCATGCAGCGATATCCCGAAGGGCTTGCGGATTATGATACCGCGATCGCGCTGAGCGCCGACAGTTATCTGGCGTATTACAACCGGGGGCTCACCCGCTATCAGATGGAGGATCTGGATGGCGCCTGTTCCGATCTGAAGAAAGGTCTGGATATCGCCATGACGGTGGATGCGAAGAGCCCCTACGTTGAGAGGATCAGGAGGGATATGGATGCGTTCTGCGATCCGGCATTCGCCGCCTATTATTATCAGCGGGGGATCGCGGCATACAACAGAAACGATTTCGCGGCGGCTGTCGATTTTTATAATGCCGGCATGAAAAAATTCCCGAATAATGTGCTGTTTCTCTATTTCCGTGGCAATGCCTGGATACGATTAAAAAAATATCGCGAAGCGCTGGGCGATTATTCGGTCGTGCTGAAAAACAAGGATATGTATCTGCGGAAAATGAAGGAGGCAAGGGGAAATCGCAACGCAACGAAGGATGAGACGGCCCTGATGATCGGCGCCGCGATACCATCGATTTATGAAGGGCTCTCCGAGTCGCATATCGCGTTGGGGAATTACGAGGAGGCGCTCCGCGATATCGACGAGGCGATAACCCTGAAAACGGGTGAGGGGATGCCCGGATCGGAAATCCCCTACAACAACCGGGGGGTTCTTTATCTGATCGCCGGCAGGGATCAGGATGCCGTCGAGGATTTCGATCGCGTTATTCTGAACAGCCCAACGGCGGCCGAACCGTATGTCAACCGCGCCATCGCCTATATCAATCTTTCGGGGGAGGTGCGGTTGAATATCCTCAACCTGGGGATCGTATCGCGGGACGGCCCGATGATGAGCGGCGCATTTCCGCTGGCGCCGGGGAACCATGTCGCTCATGGTGAGGAATTTCTCAGGCGGGCGATCGCCTCATCTTCCAAGGCGATCGAACTGGATGGAACGTCGGCGCCGGCGTATGAACTGCGCGGCTATGTAAAGGCGCTGCTGTCCGAGGATGGCGCGTGCGATGATCTGAAGAAGGCGAAATTGCTGGGGGCGAGGGGGGCGGATGGGATGATCGGGGCGTACTGCAAATAACCAAGCCTTATCTCTTCAAGCCCCGGAGGGGCGCAATCCCTTCTGCGCGGGGCATTGCCTCGCGCATCCGTTCCACCACCCGGCGCAGCGCATCGGCTCCTGCGCGGATTTCCTGTTCGGTGGTGTAGCGGCTGAGTGAAAATCGGACGGCGGCCTTTGCCTGTTCGGCGGGGAGCCCCATCGCCGAGAGGACATGGCTCGGCTGGATGCTTCCCGATGTGCACGCGGAGCCGTTGGAGACGGCGACGCCCAGAAGATCCATCCCCACGATCAATCCCTCGCCATCCAGATGCCCCGCGTCGGCAAAGGTGACGTTGACGATGTTCGGCATTGCATCCCGCTCCGGCGTCACGAAACGGATGCCGCCGATCTGCGTGAGGAGCGCTCGGAGCAATCCTCCCAGCTCCCTCATCCGCGCGCCGTTCTCCTCCAGCCCTTGCAGGGCCAGCGTTGTGGCCTCCTCGAACCCCACCGCAAGCTCCACCGCCTCCGTTCCCCCGCGCCTGTTCCGTTCCTGCGCGCCGCCGTGCATCAGCGGCTCCAGCTCCATCGCCCTGTTCACATAGAGCGCGCCGATCCCCTTTGGCCCGTGGATCTTGTGGGCGGAGATCGAGAGCATATCGACGCCCGCGGCGGCGACATCGATCGGCAGCTTGCCGAATGTCTGCACAGCGTCGGTATGAAAAATTCCGCCGGCGGCGTGTGCCACGGTCGCCAGCTCGGGGATCGGGTTGATGACCCCCGTCTCATTGTTGGCGTGCATGATGGTGACAAGCGGCGCGTCGGCATTTGCCCGCGCCAGCGCATTCCGCAGCGTCTCCGGCGCAACGCGTCCCTCGTCATCGACATCGAGATGGATGATCGTTGCTCCCATCCGCGCGAGAAATTCCGCGGGGTGAAGGATGGCGTGGTGTTCGGTGCGCGCCGTGATGATCGCCGGCCATGTTTTCCGCGTCGCGAAATAGTTCAGCGCGTAGCCTTTCAGCGCGTGGTTGTTCGCCTCGGTCCCGCCGGATGTGATGATGATCTCCTTCGGCTCGGCGCCGAGCGCGCTCGCAAGCCGGTCCCGCGATTCCTCCAGCACAACGCGCGCGTTCTGTCCGCCGCGATGCGCGGAGCTGGCGTTGGCGAAGTTCATGCTCCGCCAGCGGTTCATCCGCTCGATTGCTTCGGGAGCCAGAGGGGTAGTGGCGCTGTTGTCCAGGTAGATCATGGCGATGGCTGTTCCGCTGGCGCGTGGTGGAACATCAGAGCGTCTCCAGGCTTTCCCGTCCCCGGAACCCGTCGGCGATCCGATGCCAGTACTCGATCTTCGGCTCGCCGAGCATATAGCAGAGATAGACCTCCTCGCCGTTGCGGCGGATGCTCGGAAAATCGATCAGCCCCCGCTCGATATCCTTCAACACGATCCCCTTTGTGTTGAGCGCCTGAAACAGATGGATCAATTCCTCCATCTGATCGGGGAACGCCTTCAGCCCATTTGCGCCAACGCCGCCGAAATGGCGATGCATCCGGATATCGTATCCCCTGGCATCAAGCTGGCGCTTGAGATCGCGCATGCGGGTAACTCTGTCCACGATATCGGGGAGGAGCGACTGCGCTTCGGCGAGCGTAAAATGGATTGTGTGATAATAGCTCATGTTGAACGGTTTTGATCGACGGGGGGAAAACATACGGCGATATCAGACAACCATCCAAATATGATGGCGAGGGCCGAACGCGCGGAAGCCGCGATGCTCCGTTACGGGGAATATCGCGGCTCCACATCTATAAACTATCCGTCTTCACAATGGAAGAACGGCCGACTAATGAAGAGAAGTTTTCTGTGTATCGGCGCGTGCAATCGTGAACTGAACGCGGGCCATCGCGGCGTAGCGCGATGAGCTGAACTGATTGGTAAGGCGATCGTAATAGGCGCGCGATTTTTCATCATCCTTCGCCGAGTAGGCTACGGTGAGCCCGTCATAGAGGAGGAGCGCGGAGATATTCGGGTCGCTCTGGCCGTCGATCGCCTGGATCAGATAATCCTGGTATGTGGAATCCTCGGTCCCGCTCTTCTCGATCGCCAGCGTAATCAGACGCGGGTTGATCGACCAGAGAGGAGAAACCGGGGGGATTGTCGCCAGCGACCATTTGACCATGACCGGCCGCATCTGCTTGACGGCGCCGAGCTGTCCAAGCTCCAGATAGCTGATCAGCAGCATCCCGCGAACCACGCTGTCCTTCTCCTTGGCGAGCATCTTCGTAAGGCCATCCAGCTCGCGCGTCCAGTTGTAGGAGAAGAGCGAAAGGCTCTTGCCGGCGATGCGATTTTCCGTCAGCGCCTGGTTGTACACTTCGCGATGATCCAGGATTGCGCGATAGATCGAGGAGATCTGTTCGATGCGGGGATCGTCGTAGACGGCGGAGCTTTTCTTTGTCGAGCGGCCGATCTGCTCGGGATCGAAGATCACGCGCGCCTTTCCATCCACAACCTCGGCCACCGAGACAAATCCATCGTTGGGGGCCAGGGCAAATTTTTCAGCGCAGGGGTTCTCGATGCTCCGGTCGTTGAGGAGCCCGACCAGTTGATAGGAAAAGCTCCCTGACGTTGCGGGGATATCTGCCATGTAGCAGCCATCCTCCATCTTCTCCAGCGGGGCGGCCTCATGATAGTTGTAGCCGTTGAACTCCCCGATCACGCCGATGCTGTCGATGCTCGTCACATATTTTCTCGGTTCGAGCCGGACCGCGATCGATGTGGTCAGCGTATCGTCAACGACTGCGGCGGCCGTGTAGGTGGAATGATTGGGGCCGTTGAACTCCAGCACCAGCAACCCCTGCTCGTCGGTCGTCACCAGAAAATTTCCGCTCTCATCCGCCTTCACGCTCGTCAGCGGATGCTGAAGATTGGGTCGGGTAAGGTTGACGTAGGAGTTCGGGAGTGCATTTCCATCGCTGCCGAGGATCGTTCCGCTGATCTTCACCCGCTGCGCCATGCCGTTCTGGGCGGCGGCGATCATCATCCCGGCCATCATCGCAAATTGAAGTATCGTTTTCCCGTTCATATCCTCTCCGCCTTTTCAATAGTTCCTCCGGATGGAGGCCGCTGTTCATAATCGATGTTCATTGATCATGCTTACAGCATAAGGACTATCACATATGATGCCAGAAATAAAATCATCGTTTTAGCGATGTTTTGACGGACTTTTTGGTGGCGTGGCAATTGGCCGACCGGCGTGCCCATTAACCGACCCGTGGCGCGCGTTGCAGTGTGGGGGATGGGCCGGCATTCAGCCCCGCACGGTCAGCGCGGCACGGTAGCGCCGCACCGTATCCCCCAGGCCGAACTCCAGCGCGTCGGCAATCAGCGCATGGCCTATCGACACCTCCAGCAGCTCCGGCAGCGAGCCTGCGAAGAGGGGGAGATTCTCCAGATTCAGATCGTGGCCGGCGTTGATTCCCAGCCCGCGCTTCGCGGCCTCCCGCGCCGTCTCAGCGAAACGTTCAACTTCGGCCGCTCCATTCCCCTGCGCGAACGCCGCGGCGTACGGCTCCGTGTACAGCTCGATCCTATCGGCGCCAAGCTCCGCGGCGATCTCCAGATGCGGGGTGAGGGCGTCCATGAAAAGGCTTACGCGGCAGCCGTAGCTTTTGAGCGTGGCGATGATCGGCCGCAGGCGTTCGCCCTCCCTCTCCAGATTCCACCCCTCGTTGCTGGTAAACGCATCGTGAGCATCGGGGACCAGCGTGCATTGAGCCGGGCGGAGCACGCGGGCATACTCCATGTAATCGGGAAAGGGGTTCCCCTCGATATTATACTCCGCCTCCGGATACTCCTTCAGCATCGCGGCAACTTCATACACATCGGACGGGCGGATATGGCGGGCATCCGGCCGGGGATGGACAGTGATGCCGTGCGCTCCGGCATCCAGACAGAGTCGCGAGGCATGGACGATGCCTGGAATGCCGAGGTTGCGCGTATTCCGAAGCGTCGCCACCTTGTTCACGTTGACGCTGAGTTTTGTCATATCCGATCTCCGCTGCATTGTTCAACGCCGATCATCCGGCCATGAGGGGGCAATATAAACGGAAGAGGCGATCCTTTTCAGGATCGCCTCTTCCAGAATACGTGAGATTGTGATTCAGCGTTACTTCACAATCTGCATCGCGCGGTCGAGCACGCGACCGTTTGCCATCAGGCGGTAGTGATACACACCGTTCGGCAGATCGCTCACGTTGACACGGATGGTCTGCTCGCCCGATCCACGGATGCCGGCATCGAGCACCTTCACGAGGCGACCGTTTCCGTCGTAGAGCGAGAGAGTGACATTGCTGCGATCAGCGAGGCGATAGGAGATCGACATCTCCCCACGGGTCGGGTTCGGAACGTTCTGACGAAGTGCCATCCCTTCGGTGGAGACTTCGCCATCGGCACCGGCCACGCTCTGGTTGTGATTGTCGTCATTCTGCTGGCTCAGAATCACGCCATCCTGGTTCGTTCCGGTGATTGCCGTCGGGATATCGTCATCATGACGGGTCTTGGTCGCCGTTCCGCCCAGAAGCACGATCCGGGGACCGTTCGTCTGGTTTCCACCAACCGTCAGCGTTGCTGCCGAGGTTCCAGCACCGGTTGCATGATAGGTCACTTCCAGGTACTCGCTCTGTCCCGGCTGAAGCTCGAGACGCGGCAGCATTCCGGTCGTGAAATCGCTGGCCGCCGCACCACTGATGATCGGCTTGATCAGAGTAACCGCCATCGTGCCGGTGTTCGTAATCGTCACCGTCTGCCGTGCATACTGGCCGCGGGCCAGCTTCAGGTCGAACGTCAGCGACTGCGGGTTCGTCTCAACCGTCCGTGTTCCGGCAACGCCGGTCACGACTGCTTCCACCGTATCGCCGTTGGCGAGGATCAGCTTCACCTTGATGGTGCGCGGACCAGGGGTGCCGCTGGTCGGGGAGAAGATCACTCCCAGATCGAGGCGCTGTCCCGGCTGAAGCGTCAGGTTCGTCGGCCACGGATGGGACGGATCGACCGTGAAGTCGGACGAGTCCGTGCCGTCGAAGATGACCTTGGAGATATCCAGGATGGAGTTCGAGGTGTTCTCAAGGTTGACCACGCCATGATTCTGATCGACGCCCGTTCCACCGATCAGGGCGGTGCCGAGATCGAGGCTGGATGCCGTCAGGATTGCCGGGCTGAAGCCGTAGAGATCGAGGTAGTAGACACCGCGGCGCGTATGGCCGGGGATCACCACCGTCGAATCGTTCGTCCAGAGGGCGATCGTGGCGCGGCGCGAGCCTGCCTCAATCGGCGTGAACTTCACCACGATGCCGGTGTTGGTCGCGCCCGGAGCAAGGAGCAGATCGTTGGTGTTCGGATCGATGCCCGTCGTCGGCATGCTGATGATCTTGAACTCCTTCTGGTCGCCGGAGATGATCTCCAGATCCTTGAGCGAAACGCGGAGCGTGCAGGGGCCGGAGTTCACCAGCGTGAGGTTCCTGGTCGTCGACTCACCCACCTTGGTATTCGGGAACTGGACGGCCTTCGGAATGCCGCCATTCACATTGTCCGAAAGGCTGGCATTGCGGCCACGAGCATAGAGCTCGAACGAGAGCAGACCCTGTGTCAGGACACCATTGGTATCGCGACTGGCGAAGTTCTGCGCGTTGGTACGGATAACCAGCTTGGCGAAACGCTTGTCCGGCCGCTGGCCGATGAAGGTCAGATAGGCGTGCACCACCGTGCCGGTTGGGTATGTGGCTGGCAGGGTAAGTGTGTTCGCCGGCGAGGTGATCGGGAACACCGGCGGCGCGAGGGTCAGGATATAGTCGGTCGACGGGATGATCTTGCCCGACGCATCACGCAGGAACGGATACTTCGGCTGTCCCTGGCGATACGTGGTATCGATCGAGTAGAACTCGACGCTCGTGATGTTCAGCGGAGCGCCGAAGCCATTGCTGGTGATATCGATCGGATAGGTTACCGCTTCCTCTCCAAGGCAGCCGTAAAGGTTGTTGAAGAGGTTGGAGTTGGAATCAAGCGGCACCCCATTGATGCGGAAGTCGCCGCCCGGTGCGATCGAATTCGCCTTCAGGCTGTAGGTACGGATATCGCCTTCGGCATTGACGATCAGCGAGTCGAGGATCAGACCGACGCCGGTTGGCGAGAAGGTGATCACCGGCGAGGCGGTCTGCCCGGCCGTCAGGGTCGATGAGGAGGGTGCGATCGAATACTGTCCGCCGCTGATGCCCTTGATCGTGTAGGTGATCACCGCGCCCGGTGCCGCGGCGTTGTTGTTGATGTTGGTCAACGTAAACGGAGTAAAGCCCTGGGACTGGCCGCGGGTGACGCTCACATTGTTCATGAGGCTGTCGCGGTTTGCCATCGTGGCGGATCCACCCTGTGCGATATTGCCGGTAAACGTGATACGCGGGGTGGCCGTGCCGCCCAGGTAGTAGACCTGGTTGACGCCCGGTCCCGTGATCGTCAGGAGTGCCAGCCGCTTGCCGACTCCGACAGGCTTGAAGGTGATCGTCGGCGTAAAGGGAGCGGCGGAGGAGATCGTCTGGCTGGTCGGGCTGATCGAGTAATCAGCAGCGGCGGCGCCGGTGATCGTAAAGTTCAGCGCTGTCGGTCCGCAGCCCGGTCCGTTGATCGTGAATGGCTGGTAGGTCGGCGCATTGCCACGCTGGATGGTCTGGCTCGTCAGCAGGGTATCTCCGTTGTTCATCGCGGCGGTGCCGCCCTGAGCCACATTACCGGTATAGGTTACGTTGCACTGGCTGAAGGAGAAGACCGTGTTGACGGCCGGGTAGCTGTTGCACGAGTTGCACGAGCTGTAGCTGATGCTGCTCGGGGTCGTGACGCTGCCGTAGTTGCTTGTGTTGACGGCGGCGCCAATCGTTCCGCAGGAAACATTTCCTGCACCATACCACATATCGAATTTGTTGGAGCCTTCGTAGAGGCGGGCCTGATACTGGCTGCCGGGAACTCCACCGGAGCAGCAGGCGTTGACGCTCCATTGAACCGTGAGAATACGGTTCGGGGCGGTGCCGGTCACGATATAGGTAACGCCGCCGTTTGCGGTGTACTCATCGCGCCAGAACGGGGCAATGTAGGGAACGCCAACGGAGCTGCTGTTGAAGCAGCCGGAGAGATAGCTGTTTGCATTGGTTCCGCCAAGGCCCATATAGCCGTTGGAGCTGACGGAGAACTGGGAATAGGTTGTTCCGCAGAAAACGAAGCTGAAGCCGATGTTCAACGGCCCGACAACTCCGTCATCGAAGTTGGTGCCGATGGCTGTTACCGCGCCGGTCATATCGGTGGGACTACCAGTACCGGCCGAGAAGATGTACCCTGAGACTGTTGTGATCTGAGCCTGTGCCGCCGAGGCCGACAGCAACAGCACGGCGGTCAGGACGCCGAAAATGGCCCTCATCGTGCGATGTAGAGTCCGGTTCATAAATTGTCTCCAATAATTGAAGGATATTTCTGAAAACGAGAACTTTCTTGAAATTTCGCGGAAAATGTAGAAGTGGGGAAAGGGTGATGTCATCCAGTCCCATCCTTTTAGCCCTATCACGATTCCTCACTGTTCGATACCGGCCGCAGTTTGTCATGGAATCTCTTCCAGGCAAACTGTGATTCTGATCCAATGGGAGAAAGACGGATTCCCGAGAGCGGGATGGATAATCTCGCGGGAACATGGGAGATATGGGGGCTCCCATGTTTGCTAAGGTATAAAACAATCATCAAATAAAACAACTTCACAACTTGGCATATTCAACTAATTCCTGATCTCCCGAGTGCGGGGATCGGCATGAAACAGGCTTGCGCCATCACATCGTATCGGGTTTTCTTCATATACGGAATGCAACAAGGCATCCGCAAAGAATGTAAACACAGCCGGCGTTGAAAAGTTTCCCGCGTCCGTTGGTGGATATGAAAAGGGCGACTCCTTTCGGAGCCGCCCTTTGATATCGTGTGAAATCGCGCGAATAACCGGCCTGAATTACCGGACGACGTTCATCGTGCGATTAAGCGTCTGTCCCGCGCCGGTCAGGCGATAGTGATAGACGCCGCTTGCCAGCTGGCTGACATCAACGCTCACCATCTTCTCACCGGCGTCACGCATGCCGGCGTCGAGAACGCGGACAAGGTGGCCGTTTCCGTCGAAGAGCTCCAGGCGCACATTGCCGCGAACCGGGAGTTTATAGCTGATCGAGACAAGATCCTGGCCGGGGTTCGGCACGCTCTGACGAAGCGTGACGCCACCAGCTGTAACCTCGCCATCGATGCCGCTCGAATTGACGAGGCCGACGAGGATCGGATCGTTGCCGTTGTTGCGCTCGGCGGTCTGGGTCGGGTTGTCATCGCCGAGGCGTGCCTTCTGCGCCGTGCCGTTGAGCGTTACAACCTTCGGCCCGGCATTGCTGCCGATGGTCAGCGATGAGGTGATCACTCCCCTGGCGAGCGGCTTGTAAGCGATTTCCAGAAACTCGCTCTGCCCCGGATTCAGCACCAGACGCGGGAGTGAGCCGATCGAGAAGTCGTTGTTCGGGTTGCCGCTGAGCACCGGCTGAGTCAGCGTCAGCGGAAGCGTTCCGGTGTTCGTGATCGTGACGCTCTGACGGTTGATGCCGCTGCCGTTCACCTTCGCATCGAAGTTGAGGGTCAACGGCGTGACGACGATCTCGCGCGTTCCGGCAACACCGGTGACGACGGAGGTGACGACATCACCGCTGGAGAGGGTGAACTTCACCACGACCGTGCGCGGTCCGGGAGTTCCGGCCGCCGGAGCGAAGACGAGGCCCAGATCGAGCCGTTCGCCCGGCAGAAGGAGCTTCGGCAGCGTCGGCCATGCCTTGTTCGGATCGGCGACGAAATCGCCTGCGTCGGTACCGGTGATCTGAATCTGGTCGATGGAGACCGGCTGGTTATCGGTGTTCTCCAGGTGGACAATGCCGCTCGGCTGCTCGGCCGGGCCGCCACCGATCAGGGCGGAGCCAAGATCGAGGTTGCTGGCCGTCAGGAGTGTCGGGCTCTTGCCGAACAGATCAAGGTAGTAGACACCGCGATCGGTCTGTCCGGGGATAAAGACGGTTGAATCGTTTGTGCGAAGCACGAGCGAGGCCCTGCGCGATCCGGCCTGGGTCGGCTTGAAGAGGATCTCGATGCTGCTGTTCGTCGTGTTCGGCGCGATCACAAGATCGTTCGTCACCGGATCGATGCCGGTGGTTGGAAGCTTCACGATCTTGAAATCGTTCCGGTCACCAGCGATGATCTCCAGAGTCGCCATGGAGATCCGGAGGCTGCACTGTCCCGGGTTTGCGAATGTCAGGGCCAGCTTCGTCGAATCGCCGACCTTCGTGGTCGCGTAGACGATCGGCTTCGGCAGGCCGCCGGTCAGGTTGTCCGAGAGCCTGGACCCGACCCCGCGTCCGTAGACGCTGAAGTTGAGAATGCCCTCGGTAAGAACGCCGTTGGTATCACGTCCGCTGGAGTTCTGGCCGTTGGTACGGATCACCACCTGCGCGAAACGCTTCTCCGGACGGCCACCGATGAAGGTAATATAAAGGGTCTTCGTCGAACCCTGGGGAACCGAAATCGGGAACGTCGGGAGCTGAGCCGGCGTGTACGGGCCGGTAAGCGGCTGATCGGTGATAATATAATCGTTGATACGCACCAGCCTGCCGTTTGCATCACGAAGCAGCGGGTACGATGGCGTTCCCTGGCGATACGTGGTATCGGTGATGTAGGCCTCGATGCTGTTGATCAGGAACGGGCCGTATCCAACGTTGGTCACCGTCACCGGATAGGAGAACGGAACCTCGCCAACGCAGGAGTACTGGTTGTTGAAGAGGACCGCGTTCGAATCGAGCGTTGTGGACGAGGAGTTGAGAATGAACGTTCCGCCCGGCGCCGCCGAGATGGCGTAGAGGACGAAAGTGCGAATCTCGGTTCCGGCCGCCGTTACCGTCAGCTTGGCCGGCTGAACACCGTATCCAACAGGGCTGAAGGTGATGGTCGGCGTGGTCGACGCGCCGCCGGCGAGCGGCGTCTGCGGTGCGCTGATGGAATACTGGCCGGCGCCGCCGACAAGCGAGTAGGAAATCGGCTGTGCCGATGCTCCGATGTTGGTCAGGGTAAACGGCTGGAAGTTCTGCGTGGAGAACCGGGGGACGGCCGTTCCAAGGAACAGCGTATCGCCCGATGTCATCGTTACTGTCTGCGCGCCCTGAGCCAGATTGCCGGTATAGTTGACAAACGGGGCGCTGCCGCCAAGTGCAAGCGTGCGGCTGAATCCACTGGGATCGGTAATCGTCAGCGTGGCGCTGCGCGGGCCGCCCGCGGTCGGCCTGAAGGTAAGCGCCGTTGTATCGATGATCCCGCCGTTGAGCGAACGGCTGACTGTCTGCGTTCCCGGGGTGCCGAAGTAGTAATCGGCGGCGGCCGGGCCGGTGATGGTCATCGTATAGGTGCGGTTGCACGATGCGTCGGTCATCTTGGCGAAGAATGGCTTGAAGACCTTGGAGCTGCCGACTGGGACGCTCGCACCGCTCAACAGGACATCGCCATTGTTCAACTGCGTGGCGGGAGCGCCATTGTTCGGGCCCGTGATGCCGGTAATCGTAAGGGCACAGGGGGTAAACGTGTAGATATCGTTGGCGTTGATCCGGTTCGCCTGCACGTTGTTGTTGTCGTTCACCGTTGTAGTGCTTGCCACCGGGGAGCCGGATGCCAGCGAGACGCTGAGATAACGGCTGGGCGACTGCGCGAGACCGATGGTGGCCGCCGTGTTGTACCTGTTGCCATTATATGGCGAGCAGGCAAGCGCCGACGGGTTCATCGTCTTGTAGAAGAACTCGATCCTCGAGGTGGTCTCGTACAGACGAACCTGAAAGGTGCTCCACGATCCGTTGGCGCCCTGGGCGGGAGTGCCCGGCGATCCACCCAGCTCCACATCGTGCCACTCGATGGTCAGCACGCGATTCGGAGCGGTGCCGGTCGTGATATAGGAGAGCATCGGGCTTACGCGGCAGAGGTTCGCCGAGGTGCCGGAAAGGATAAGCTGCTGCCAGAATGGCGCGATCAGCGGATAGCTGGTGGCGCCACGGCCGGTCATGGTGTGCCCGCCATCGCTGATCGGAGAGCTTCCAAGGGTGATGATGCCGTCGGTGCATGCCCAGAGGCTGCTGTACCCGACGCCATCGAAGTTAAAGGTGAAGCCAATGGGGATGTTGAAGACCCGGTCCTGGAATCCACTGTTCCACCGTCCTGACCGCGTGTTCTGGATGAGTATGGTAGCTCCGGTCATCGAGTTCGCCGAGCCGGTTCCGACCGTCATGACGTATTGCAGAGGCTGGCTCCACAATTGTGTCGCCGGCATGGCTAATGCCAGCAACGCGAGTAATAGCAGGGTGTACGTTCGTCTCATGATAAATCCGCCCTTTGGGGATGGAATGATATATAGGGGTTGTTAACGATTGAAGACTAACGGATTCGGGAACGTGAGGGACGCCGATACCGAAGCTGAAGTTACAGGCAGATCCACCACGAGGAAAGCATCGCGAAGCGCCTTGTCCAACCGTGTTCAATCCAACCCGCGAAGATCGTTTATCCGCGCTTGAACCACGATGGCGCTATTGTCGGACGAGGGGAAACCTGCAGTTCAAAGAACTGAAAAACCGCGATCGATGAGGGGGCATCGAGGGCCACGGTCCCGGCTGAAGGGGGGCTCTGAATAGGCCGTCTGCGGGCACGGCATCTGGGAGTAGGGACACAAAAACATTTCAAATCCACCATGATATTCATGACAAGGTTTGAAATGCATAACGGAATTCAATGTAGGGAATTCTTTTGATTCAAAATAGTTACAATCCGGAATAGTGTTCGACCACCCTTTTCCTCCGGGGGAGCTCGATTGCGTTTCGGGGAAATAGCGCCCGCCGGCCCCGTTGAGCTTCTATCGGACGGATATGCTAACTTTATCGCCTCCCGCCGGGATCGGTTCCTGCAGTGTCGCGAAATGGCTGAAATCTGCCGACCGGACTCCCGGGAAAGCCCTTCTCAATCCAACATGGAGTGTTTGCATGCGCATTCTCACCCGCGCTTTCCTGATTGCCGCCATCGGGCTGATGGGACTGTGCATCCCCGTATCGGCTCAGATCACTCTTTCCGGCCATACCGAGATCCTCAACTTCGCCTACTTCAGCCCGGACGGCAAATACGTGCTGACCTCCGCCAACGATGGCACCGCCAGGATCTGGGATGCCTCCACCGGCGCCCAGGTCCATCTGCTCCAGCATCCGGGGGAGGGGGTCTACAACGCCATCTACAGCCCCGATGGCTCGAAGGTCGCCATGATCGGCTATGATACCACGCTCCGCATCTGGAATGCCGCCACCGGCGAGCTGCTTCATCCGTTGAACGGTCATCATCTCCGCATCAGGTCCGCCGCGTTCAGCCCGGATGGCGCGCGCATCATCACCGGCAGCTTCGATTCCACGGCGAAAATCTGGGATGTTGGGACCGGCAGTCTCATTCGGACGCTTTCGGGACATATCCAGACCGTCTTCACGGTCGCCTACAGCAATGATGGCTCGCTGGTCGCCACGGCTTCGGTCGACAGCACCGCGAAGATCTGGAATGCGGAAACCGGCGAGCTGCTGCACACGCTGAGAGGGCATATCGCTCCGCTCACCAGCGTGGTGTTCAGCCCGAATGGGAGCCTTCTGGCAACCAGCAGCTTCGATTCAACGGCCAGGATCTGGGATGTGAAGACCGGCAATCTGAGATTCAATCTGGTGGGGCATACAAATCGTGTGGGCCCCCCGGTCTTCAATGCGAGCGGAACCCGTCTGGTCACGCCAGGCTTCGACAGCACCGTCCGTGTCTGGAACATGGCAGATGGAAGCCTGATACGGACCTTCCGCGGGCATACCAACCGGGTGACCAGCGCAGGCCTGAGCCCGAACAACCGCTATGTCGTCTCCTCCGGCTTCGACGGCAATGCGATTGTCTGGGAGATGGAGACGGGAACGGTCATCGCCGTCTTTGCTCATTCCAAGCGGGTCAACTCAGCCATCTTCGACCCATCCGGATTGCGGGTTGTGACCTCCAGCTACGACAGCACGGCGAAGATCTGGAACATGCCCGCATCGGCCGGCGCTGATGAAGGGGCCGCATTGCGCGCGACCGCAGGGATCACCGCGGCGCCGAATCCCTGCGGCTCCGTTGCAACGATTACCTACGATGCGCCGCACGGCGGGCCCGCCACGCTCACACTGGCGGACCAGCTTGGCCGCAATCTCCGCACGCTCTTTCATGGTGAGCTTTCGCCGGGACGCCATACGCAGCCGGTCGAGATGGGCGATCTTCCCGCCGGCGTCTACTTCTATACGCTTCGGATGCCGGATCGGACCATGACCGGAACGGTGACGGTGATGCGATAGCGGCGAGATGATCGATGAACCGGAGCAGCCGGTCGGGGGTGGGATCAACCATCCGAGGTTGCGAAAAACAATGTGGGGATGCAGATATATCTGCATCCCCACGTTCATATCCGGCCGGAAGGCCGCCTATGGTTTCCGGCGTTTACCGGATGATCGTCAGCGAGCGATCCAGGACGTGTCCGGCCACCATCAGGCGATAGTGGTAGACGCCGCTTGCCAGATCGCGAACATCGACCAGCACCTTCCGCTCGCCCGCGTCGCGCATGCCGGCGTCGATCGTCTTTACCAGACGCCCGCTGCCATCATACAGAGCAAGGCTCACGTTGCCGCGATCGCTGAGGTTATAGCTGATCTCCACAAGATCGCGGGCCGGGTTCGGAACGCTCTGGCGAAGAGCGATGCCGCCAATCGTCACCGCGCCATCCGCGCCCGCAACACTGGCGTTATCGTCGCCGCGAACGATCTCATCATGATGATCGCCACCGATCGTCTGGGTCGGGTTATCATCCACCAGCAGGGTCTTCGTCCCGATTCCGTTGATCGTGATGACCGACGGGCCGTTGGTGCCGTTGCTCGGGATCGTCAGCGATACCGTCGATGCAACCTGTCCGGTCGGGGTGAAGGCCACCTCAAGATACTCGGTCTGTCCCGGTGCCAGCTCCATCCGCGGCAGGCTGCCGAAGCTGAATGCCGTTGCGTCGGCGCCGCTCAGCACCGGCGTGCGAAGCTGGAGCGGCATGGTGCCGCTGTTGTGGATCGTGATCGTCTGCCGGGCCGTCTTGCCCGCCTTCACCGTGCCGAACGAAAGGTTCGCCGGGCCTGCTTCCACCGTGCGCGTTCCGGCCTCGCCGTTCAACTGCACGATTACCTGGCTGCCGTTTGCCAGGGTCACGTTCACCTTCGTGGTGCGTGGTCCCGGCGTTCCGGTCATCGGAGCGAAGATCATGTTCAGATCGACCGAGCTGCCCGGCTCAACCGTGATCGGCAGCGTGGCCCACGGCAGCGCGGAGTTCGGGAGGAAATCAGCAGCATCGGTTCCGTTGATCGTGATGCCGGTGATCGTCACCGGAAGGTTCGTGGCATTGGCAAGATGAACCATGCCCTTCTTCTGCTCGGCCGGGCCGCCACCGATCAGCGCAATGCCGAAGTCGGGAGCGGACGGGGCCAGATCGGCCGGGCTCTCGCCGAAGAGATCGACATAGTAGGTTCCAGCCTCGGTAATGCCGGGGATCTGGATTGTCGAGTCGTTCGTGCGGAGCTTGATTGTGGAGCGGCGCGAGCCGTTCGCCTGCGGAGTAAACCGGATCAGCACCGATGCGCTGTCGCCCGGAGCGATATAGATGTCGTTGGTGACCTTGTCCACCTTGGCGCCGCCGGGCAGCTCGATAATCGCGAACTCCTCGACATCGCCGGTGCTGATACGGAGGTTGTCCATCGAGACACGCAGCGGGCACTGGCCGGTGTTGAAGAGCGCAAGACGCTTTTCGCTCGACTTGCCGATCAGGGTCGACGGGAAGATGAGCGAGCCGGGAAGCCCGCCATTCTTCTGATCGGAGAGGCGCGCGCCGGTTCCCCGTCCGAAGAGATTGAAGGTAAACAGACCCTCGACCATCTCGCCGTTGGCGTCCTCGGCAAACGTCGCCTCGCCATTGGTCTGGATATACGCGCGGGCATACCGCTTGCCGGGGCGCTGGCCGATGAACGTCAGATACAGCGTCTTGCTCTCTCCCTGCGGTATCGAGATCGGGAAGGTGACCTGATTGGCGGACGCCGGGGTAACCGGTGGCTGCTCGGTCAGGATATAGTCCGCCATCGGAATCAACTGGCCGTTCGCATCACGAAGATTCTTATAGCGCGGCGTCCCCTGCCCGATGGTCGTATCCACCTCGAATGCCTGGAACCCGGTAATCAGGAATGGTCCGGTACCGATGTTGACGGTATTGACCGGAATCGTGATGGCTCCATCGCCGGAGCAGGAGAACTGGTTGTTGAAGAACTGCGAGTTGGAATCGATCGCCGTGAAGTTCGCGAAGAACTGTCCGCCCGGAGCGTCGGAGAACGCCGCCAGCGGGAACGTCCGGATCTCACCGTCGGCATCGACAACCAGGGTGTCGCGGATCAGTCCAACGCCGGTCGGTGTGAAGGTGATCGTCGGGGTCGAGCTCTCGCCACCGTTGAGCGAGGTCTCCGTCGGATCGATTACATACTGCCCGTTGCTGGTCCCCTTGAGCGTATAGACGATCGCCGCGCCCGGGCCCTCGCGATTCCCTTCCATGATGTTCGTGAGCGTGAACGGCATGTAGCTGCCGGTCTCATTCCGCTTCACATGGATGTTCTTCAGGAGAATATCTCCATCCTTCATGTCAGCCGTTCCACCCTGGGCCGGATTGCCCGCCCAGATGATACGTGGGGTTCCGGTTGCCGCGAGCGGGAAGGACTGGACTACGCCATGATCATCGGTGATCGTCAGCAGTGCCTTGCGCTGTCCGATGCCCGCCGGTGTAAACTGAATATCCGGGAAGAACGGTTTATCGCCGGCCGTGATGGTTGCCTTCTCGGGCGAGATGAAATACTCGGACGCGGATGGGCCGGTGATTTCGGCCGTGTAGGTGCGATCAATGCAACCGCCAGCCAGCCAGATGCCGATCGGCTGGAAGTATCCGGTGGATCCGCGCATCACCTCCGTCTTCATGAAGATGGGGCTGCCATCGCTCATCTCCTCTGCCGATGCTCCCTGGTCCACATTGCCGTCGATCATAAGCTGGCACGGGGTGAAGACGAACATGGTGCCGCTCGGGAGCGTCGGGTTGCCCCGCTCACCGGGATCGTTCAGGCTGAAGAAATCATCGGGCTTCTCGGACTGCGCGCTGTAGGTGGACTGTCCGATCTCGCCATCGTAGTTCGAGCTGACGCTGAGGAAGTTGTCGGAGGAAGCCGCGAGGCCGATGGTGCCGGCGTTGCCGCCACGGAACGACGGATGATAATCCGGGTTCATGAAATCGTAGTAGAACTCGATCTTGTTCGTCCGTTCATACAGACGGCACTGCCACGAGCTGTAGGAGCCGAACTGGTAGAAGGTTTCCACGGTGTTGAAGTCGATCACCAGAATGCGATTCGGCGCCTTGCCGATGACCGCATAGCTGATGGCCCCATCGGGCTCGCCGTCGGCCGAGGAGGGAACGCGGAGATCATCCCAGAACGGCGCGATATGCGGCGTCTGGAAGAGCGTGTAATCGTAACCCTTGAACGCGCCGGTCTGATCGAAGCAGGCGCCATCGGGGACGGTAAGCTCATTTCCCCAGCAGGCCGATGATGGGTTGCTGCCAAGGCCGATCAGGCCGTTGGAACTACAGGTGAACTGGTTATAGGGAGCGCCGTCGAAATAGAACGTAAATCCGATATCCAGAGGTTTGGACTGATCATCATCAGCTCCAGGGCTGTGGATCCGGGTCCCGCCACCGATATCGATATACTCGCCGGTGGTGGGTTGGAATCCGTACTCGGATAGATTGCTCCACGCTTGCATTGCCGGAATAAGCAACGCCACAAGCGTGCACAGCAACAAGGTGTAGTACCGTTTCATAATGTCCTACCTGTTGTAAGGGGATGGAAATAGAACAATGTCGTCGTGTCTCATGATCTTTCAATCAGAAGGCCATCGTCCAGGAATTATTCGAGTAGATTATTGAAGCTGGTGGAGGTGAGGTGAAAGCACTCCCAATGCCCCGATATCAACGGCGCGGCAGATGCCGCCCGAAATATATCAGGCACAAACAGGAAATACCTGGACCACGCCACCACGTGTTGCACGCAGTTGGCACGGCTTGCTGCCCTCATAACCAACATGAGGGCCATACACGTCTCCTGAAAGAGCCGTGTCCGCCGGTTGACGCAATCGAATGCCCAGAGCATGGGGCGCAGGATATCAGATTTGATATCCATGCTTTCTGGACCGGGCATTTGGATCACATACAGTACCGGAGCTACCGCATGATTAGATACATCTTACAAAGATTTTGTTACTGTATAAAGACGATAACAGGTTGTTAAACGAAATTGACTAAATCGTCACATTCACTAACATTATCGATTTATTCCATTTATTCAGCTTTTCCTCCCTCCCGCGCCATCCGTTGCAGGGCTTCAAGCTCCATCATCGCCTGAATCGGCGTCAGCGAGTTGAGGTCGATGCGTTCGATATGAAGCCGTAGCTCCTCCAGTTGAGGATCGGGAAGGAATGATTCGAAGAGTGAGATCTGTGACGCTGCCGGTGCTGGACGTTCGGTCCCGGCCAGAACCGCAGCATTACGCTGCGAAGATCGTGCCGCTACCCGAAGAAGTCCCTCCTCGGTGCCGCCAATCGGGTTTCCCTCCGAAGCGCTTTCAAGCTGCCCCATGATCTCCTTGGCGCGCGCCGTCACCTCCTCCGGGAGACCCGCCATCTGGGCGACCTGTATTCCATACGAGTGATCGGCCGTTCCCGGATTGACCTTCCGGAGGAAGATCACCTGGTCGTCATGCTCGCGAACTTCCACCTTGTAGTTCCGAATCCGCGGAAACCGGTCGGCCAGCGCATTCAGCTCGTGGTAATGCGTGGCAAACAACGTCCGCGCTCCGATCACATCATGGATGTGCTCGGTCATCGCCCATGCTATCGATATCCCGTCGAACGTCGATGTTCCCCGTCCCACCTCATCCAGCAGAATAAGGCTCCTGGAAGTCGCGTTGTTCAGGATGTTTGCCGCCTCGTGCATCTCCACCAGGAAGGTGCTCTCGCCGGCGACGATATTGTCCTGTGCTCCAACCCGCGTGAAGATCTTGTCCACCACGCCGATGATGGCCCGCTCGGCGGGGACGAACGACCCGATCTGCGCCAGCAGGACGATCAGCCCCACCTGCCGGAGGTAGGATGATTTGCCCGCCATGTTCGGCCCGGTGATGATCGCGATCTGCTCCTCTTCCGTATTGACGGTTGTATCGTTTGGAACGTAACGGTTGCCGGGAGGGAGTATTGTCTCCACCACCGGATGGCGTCCTCCGGTGATCTCCAGCCGGGTGGAGTCCTCCAGCAGAGGACGGTGATAATCCCGCTCGCGGGCCAGGCGGGCAAAACCCACAAGGCAGTCCAGCATTGCAATCAACTGGGCGTTTCGGAGGATCGCCTCGCTCCGCTCCGCGGTAAACGCCTGAAGCTCCGTGAAGATCTCCCGCTCCAGCGTCGCCAGTTTCTCCTCAGCGTGGAGGATCTTCTCCTCGTAGACCTTCAGTTCCGGCGTGATATATCGTTCAGCGTTGCTGAGCGTCTGTTTTCGTATATAATCCGTCGGCGTCCTGTCTCTGTTCGCGTTTGTGATCTCTATATAATAGCCGAACACGTTGTTGTAGCCCACCTTCAGCGAGCTGATCCCGCTCCGTCCCCGCTCACGTTCCTGAAGGCTTTCCAGGAAGCTCTTGCCGCTGGCGCGGAGATCGCGCAGCTCATCAAGTTCCGGCGAATATCCGCCGCGGATCGCCCCGCCGTCGGCCAGCGTTGCCGGGGGCTCCTCCGGGAGCGCCTCGAGCAGCCGGGCCACAAGATCCTCCAGAAGCGAGAACGATCGGGCCAGCGTCGTCAGCGTTGGCGAGGAGCAGCGTCCCAGAAGCTCCACCATTCTGGGCATCCGTTCCAGCGTCGAGCGGATGGAGCCAAGATCCCGCGGCGATGCGCGCCCCGTGGCTACCCGCGCCACGATCCGCTCAAGATCGCTCATCGCCCGCAGCTCCTTCTCCAGCTCCCCGGCGATCGACTGTTCATCGTACATGCAGCCAACCGCGGTCAGCCGCTTCTCGATCTGCTCACGCGATTTCAGCGGATGGATCACCCATTTCTTCAGGAGACGACCCCCCATCGGGGTGGATGTCTTGTCGATCACCGCCAGGAGGGTTCCGCCGCGTCCGCCGTCGTGCGAGGAGAAGAGGATCTCCAGGTTCCGCTTGGTCGCGGGGTCCAGCGCGATATAATCGCCGTGGCTGTAACGGGTGATCTTTCTGATATGCGAGAGGCGCGCGCGCTGCGTCTCCATGAGATAGTGCATCACCGCGCCGGCGGCTATCGTCCCAAGCCGTTGATCCTCGATGCCGAACCCCTTCAGCGATTGCGTCCCGAAATGCTCGCGCAGCCGTTCCGAGGCGTATTCCGAATCGAAGATCCAATCCTCCAGCCGCGTAAGGCGCGGTTCCGAGCTGATTCTGATCCCCGCGAGCTTATCCTTCTGCGCTCTTCCAACGATGATCTCCGCCGGGCCGATCGCTTCCAGCACCTCCCCCATCTCCGACTCCGTCACCTCCGTCGCCTGAAATTCGCCGGTGGAGATATCGCAGAAGGCGATCCCCGCCCGTTCCCTGTCGCTAAACACGGCGGCGACGTAGTTGTTACGTCCGGCGTCGAGAAGTTTATCGTTCATCGCCACGCCGGGGGTGACCACCTCGATCACATCCCGCCGCACGATCCCCCGCGCCAGCTTCGGGTCCTCCAGTTGCTCGCACACCGCGACGCGATACCCGGCCCGGACCAGCTTCGGGAGATAGTTGTCGAGCTGATGATGGGGGAACCCGGCCAGCGGTGTATCTCCCTCGGCGCCGTTTCCCCGTTTGGTAAGGGTGATTCCGCAGACCCGCGCGGTGATCCCCGCATCCTCCTCGAACGTCTCGTAGAAATCCCCAAGGCGGAACAGGAGGATCGTATCGGGATATTTATCCTTTATCTGATGGTACTGCCGCATCAGCGGCGTCCGTTGCTTGCTCATATCGATGGGTTGATAGTTCCGGCGCTGTTCATGAAATCGTAAAATACGATAAGGAAGGGGTTGTGTCTCGTCGGGAAAGGGGTGGAATCACATATGCCTCATCGCAATCCCGCCGACATTCCCCGCGTCGATACCTTGCGCGTGAGTTCTCCCTTCTGTAAACTCGCGCTCCCTTCCAGACTTTCCGGGAGATGTCCCGCAGTACGTTATCAATCGATCCGTCCCCCGGAAGGGGTGGCGGGTTGTGATCCATATCTTATCGAAGCATGATACGTTCGTACACTCTCCTGTCGCTTCCATTCGGGCTGGCACTGCTGGTGCTCGGCTGCTCCACGATCCTCCACGCGCAGCCGAAGCCGGCCGGCATACGGCCGTTCGGCCTGGCGGGCAATCCGGTGTTGCTGGAGGTGGGGAGGGAGAAGTTCACCCAGAGCGATATCGCCAGCCTCTATCTCCAGAACCCCGGAAGGGGAAACCGCACCTTCTACGATCTCGGCCGTGATACCGCCATGCAGTTCCTGAACATCCTCGCCAACTACCGCATGAAGGTGCAGGCGGCGCTGGATGCCGGCGTCGATAAACGCCCGGAGGTGATGGAGGAGATCACAAAGGGATTGCTGGAGACCGCTCTTCCATCGTCCTCGGGGGATGGTTATCTGATCGATCGGAAGGTGATCGATCCCGCGGTCGACCGGATTTTCAAGCGTCGTGATGACGAGCTGCGGCTCGGGGTGATCTTCCTGGGATGGTCCACCGAGTCGCCGGCCGATACGCTGCGCGCCTTCCAGCGGGGGGAGCGAATTCTGGCTCTTGCCAGGCACGGTGCCGATTTTCTGATCCTCGCGCGCGATTCCAGCGATGACCCGAAGACGAAAACGAACTTCGGCCAGCTTCCATATATCACATCGGGCATGATCCTTCCCGCCCTGGAGGACGCCGCGTACGGGACGAAGGCCGGAGATGTTTATCCGGGGCTGGTAAGGGTTCCCTCGGGATATCTTGTCGTCAAGGTTCTCGACCGCGCTCCCCGCCTCGAAGTGCGCGCTGCCCATATCCTCGTCTCCTCGCCGCCGGTCGCCGATACCAACATCATGAACAACCCCTTTCACAACAAGGCGGCCGCGGGGCTGGAGCGGATCAGGAAAGGGGAGGATTTCGACAAGGTTGCCAGGGAAATTTCCGACGACAAGACGACCATCGAGAACGGCGGCGATTACCAGGCCTACTATACGCGGTCGCTCGGGTTTCATGGGAAGAACGGCAGGCTGGAGCCGGAGATCGAGGCGGCGCTCTTCAATCTGAAGGATGGCGAAGTTTCCGATATCATCAAGACCGATTACGGCTACCATATCATCAAACGCCTGGAGAGCCGCAGGCCGACGTTCGAGGAGGAGAAGGACGCCATCCGCCAGTTCTACCGGGGCCGGCTTATCTCCGATGATCGCGCGCAGTATATCCGCGGGGTTATTGAAAAGCATGGGATGCGGATCAACGATGATGTGTTGGCGAAGATGCTCTCCATTCTGAACCGGAACGCCACCGCCGCCGAAGGGGCCTGGGCAAACGGGATCAGCGATGAGATGCGTGGGATGACGCTCTACAGTTTCGGCGGGGCGGACCACACCGTGGGCTCGTGGATCGATACGGTCAAGGTTCGGCCGGAGCTGCGCGCGCTGGCGTTGAACCCGGCCAGCATCCGCAAATCCATCTACGATCTCCATGAACGGGAGGCGCTGACCCTGGAGGCGAAGGGCCTTGAAACGGAGTATCCGGAGTTCGCCACGGTCATGAAGAACCTTCGCGACGGCGTGCTGGTGGGGGCCATCGAGAACGATGTGCTTGGAAAGAAGTTCAGCCAGGGCTCCGACGAGGCGCGCGGCAAGGCATATTTTCAGGCAAATCGCTCCAGGTACACCACGCCGCCGAAGCTGGAGTTGACCGAGATCTTCGTCTACGGTCGGGATGAGGCGGACCAGCTCTATGAAGATGCCAGAAAGGGGACGACCCCGTTTGAATCGCTTGCGGCGCAGAACACGCAGCGCCCTGATTATCGCGGACGTAACGGGCGGTGGAGCCTTGCCACAGCGCAGGAGGCCGATCTGGTCCGCGAGGTGTTGCAGCGGAAGCCCAGCCCGAAGAGCGGCGAGATCCTGAAACCGTTCGAGTTTCAGGGGGGCTACAGCGTGGTCCGGGTGGAGCGCGTGGAGCCGGCGCGGCAGATGACCTACGATGAGGCGAAGAGCATGGTGCAGAAGGAATATCTCGGAGAATATCAGAAGCAGATCCAGAAGGAGTGGCTGGATGCCCTCCGGCTTCGCTACAGGGTTGATATCAACGAAACCGCGCTCCGATCCCTCTTCGCTGCCAGATAGGCGAACCATGTGGAGGAGGCCCCAGGTGTTCCCGCGTGGCTTCGAGCCGGTCGGGATACGGACCGATTTTCGGGCCTGACCGGGCCAATCATCAATCCATCATCAGCATCATCTACCTTGTAGATGATGCCATCCTTACGTAAACTTGCACCTCTTGTGCAGGTTTCAAGCCCGGCTGCCGACCCGCGTCATGATCCATCCCGGTGGCGTGGACGGCCCATGGCGGGGAGACTTTCCGGGGCATTTCGTTGGAAGTTTTATCACCGGCAGCAGTCGGCTCCGGACGGGGCACAAAGGTTATTTCATTGAGATTATTCACGTATGAGACGTCAACATATCCGCCGGTCCGCCATGTTCGGGCTGGCGCTTCTGGTTTGCAGTAGCGCGGTTCCCCTGTTCGCTCAGGGGGGAAAGCCCCCCAGAAAACCGGCCCCCGCTCCCGAGGTTCCCGCCGGCAAATCCGCATCAGCCCCGCTTCTCGATGTCGGGCGCGAGAAGTATACGGTCGGGCAGATCGCCGATGCCTACAAGCGGAACGCGAATCGCGGCGGCAAATCATTCTACAGCCTTTCGGCCGATTCGGCGATGGAGTTTCTGAACCTCTTCGCCAACTATCGTCTGAAGGTCCAGGCTGCCCTGGACGCCGGCGTTGACAAGCGCCCGGAGGTGGTGGACGATCTCCGGAAGAACCGGATCGATCTGGCCGTTCCCGCCTCGCCGAACAGTGGCTATCTGATCGAGCGGAAGGTGGTTGATCCGGCGGTCGAACGGATCTTCAAGCGTCGTGATGATGAGCTGCTCCTGGCGCTGATCTACGTGGCGATGCGCCCCAACGAGCCCGCCGATACCCTCCGGGCGTATCAGAAAGCTGTCCGCCTCTTCCAGTCGGTTCATGCCGGCGCCGACTTTGCAGCCATCGCCCGTGATTCCAGCGATGATCCTTCAACGCGCGAGGGGGGAGGTCGCCTTCCCTCCTATATCACCGCGGGGATGATCCTTCCCTCGATCGAGGATGCCGCCTACGAGACCAAGACCGGTCAGGTCTATCCTGGCCTGGTGCGGGTTCCGGCCGGCTTCGTGATCGTCAAGGTGCTGGACCGATCGACGCGCTACAAGGTGCGCGCGGCCCATATCCTGGTGGCCGTCCCCCCGAACTCCGATTCCGGCGCCGGCGATGCCAGCCGCCGCAAGGCGGAGGAGGCGCTTGCGCGGATCAGGAAGGGGGAGGATTTCGCGAAGGTGGCAAAGGAGGTCTCCGACGACAAGGTGAGCGGCGAGAACGGTGGTGACTTCCTTGTCTACTACACCCGTTCGCTCGGCTTCGAGGCGAAGAACGCCAAGCTGGAGCCGGCGATCGAGGAATCGCTCTACAGGCTGAAGGATGGCGAGGTCTCGAACATCATCAAGACGCAGTACGGCTATCATATCGTGAAGCGTCTGGAGAGTCGCAGGCCGACGTTTGAGGAGGAGAAGGAGACGATCCGCCAGTTCTACAAGCAGCGCCTGCTTGCCGAGGATCGCGCGCAGTTCGTTCGGAGCATCGTGGAAAAGCATGGCATGCGGGTGAACGAGGATATCTTCGGGCAGATGCTTGCGGCGCTGAACCAGAACGCCACCACCGCCGATACCGGCTGGGCCGGGGGAATCGGCAGGGGGCTTCGTGGCGAGACTCTTTATAATTACGGCGGGGTGAATTACACCGTGGGGTCGTGGATCGATACGGTGAAGGCGCAGCCGGAGCTTCACTCCCTGGCGCTGAGCCGGACAGGCGTCCGCAACTCCCTCTACAGCCTGCACGAGCAGGAGGCGATGATCGACGAGGCGAAGAACCTGGAGACGGAATATCCGGAGTTCGCCACGCTCATGCAGGAGTTCCGCGACGGCATCCTGATCTTCAACCTCGAGGATGAGATGGTCTGGAAGCGGCTCAACCAGGGCTACGACGATGCCAAGGGAAGGGCCTACTACGAGAAGCACAGGAGCAAATACATGACCCCGCCGAAGCTGGGGTTGACGGAGATCCTGGTCTACAAGGAGGATGAGGCGAAGAAGCTCTACGAGCAGGGGAAATCCGGCTCCGTTCCGTTCGATACGCTTGCGGCGCAGAACACGCAGCGCCAGGGCTACCGCGAGCGCGCCGGGCACTGGGAGCCCGCCATCGCGAAGAACGCCGACCTTGTGAAGCAGGTGCTGGACCGCCAGCCGAACCCGAAGGTGGGTGATATCCTTGCGCCATTCTCCTATCAGGGTGGCTACAGCATCATCAAGGTGAACAGCGTGGAGCCTGCGCGGGAGATGACCTACGACGAGGCGAAGACGGAGGTGCAGGGGGATTACGTCGAGGACTATCAGAAGCAGCTTCAGAAGGAATGGCTGGATACCCTCCGTCTGAAATATCATGTGAAGATCAACGATCAGACGCTCCGGGCGGCGCTTGCCGGGAAGTAACCGTCGCGGCCGCGCCGCGATCCGCACCGATGGTTGTGAAGGGGTGGCGCCCGCCGGCGCCACCCTTTATTGCTTTTCCCGGCGGCACGAAAAGGATATGTGATCCGTTCTATTCGTACATTCGGCGGGGCGCGGTTTCAGGGAGCATGTTGCGTTCCCCATTGACCGCGTCCAGTTCTCTGTTGGTCATGTGTTCAGATAATCTCTCGAGGTGCCGGCCGGGACCTTGTTCAATATCACTCAGTTATGCGTTCGAACCCATTCCGCTCTCTTCTCGCGCTGGTGCTTGGAGGGATGGCCCTTTCAACAGCGATCGCCACGGCGCAGCTTCTTTCCCCCGGTGGAGGGACCGGCACGCCCGGCTCCCAGCGGCAGGTTCTTGACGGAGTTGCCGCCGTTGTGGGAAATGAGGTGGTGCTGCTGAGCGATGTCTATCAGCAGGCCGCCCTCTATGCCCGCCAGAACCCGTCGCGGGGAGGCGTTCAGGTTGATCCCGCCGATCCGAAGATCCAGCGGGAAATCCTCAATGCCATCATCGATGAGAAGCTGGTGCTGGCCCGTGCGCGCGAGGACAGCCTTACGGTGAGCGATGATGAACTGGCCCGCGCGGTGGACCGTCAGGTGGGGACGATCGTGGAGCGGATGGGGGGGGATACCGCGCGCGTGGAGAAGGCCTATGGCATGTCGATGTCGAAGATCAGGCAGGAATCCAGGGAGATCATCCGCCAGCAGTTCCTCACCGAACGGGAACGCCAGCGCCGGTTCGCCGATCTGAAGGTGAACGATAACGACGTGCAGGAATTCTATCGGCTGTACAGGGATTCGCTTCCGCAGGTTCCCGATCAGGTGGAGTTGCAGAGCATCGTGCTGCTGGTGAAGCCAAGCGCCGAGGCCAAGGCCGCAACCATGTCGCTGGCCCGCTCCATCATCGACTCCATCAAGGCCGGGGCCGACTTCGCCGATTTTGCCCGTCGCTATTCCGCCGATCCCGGATCGGCCTCCAGCGGTGGGGATGTCGGGTATGTGGAGAAGGGGAGGTTCGTCAAGGAGTATGAGGATGCCACCAGGAAGCTCAAGGTCAACGAGATCTCCGAGCCGGTCGAATCGCAGTACGGCATCCACATCATCCAGCTTCTGGACCGTCGCGGCGATGCCACGCATTCCCGCCATATCCTCCTGACGCTTCATCAGAGCGATGCCGAGCGGGATTCCATGGTGGCGAAGCTCAAGTCGATAAAGGATCGGGCGATGGCGGGGGAGAGCTTTGCCGATCTCGCCAGAAAGTACAGCGATGACGATGACTCCAAGGCAAACGGCGGATCGCTCGGCAAGATCGCCGTGGAGCAGGTCCCGGCGGATATGAAATCGACGATCGTCGGGATGAAGGAGGGGGATATCACCGATCCGGAGCCGGTGCAGATTTCGCCGACCGAAAACGGTTATCAGATCGTCCGGCTGGCGCGCCGCGTTCCCGCGCACACGCTGGACCCGGTCGCCGATCGTATCCAGCTTGAGCGGCTGGCGCTGCTCTACAAGCAGAACACCGAGTACAGCAAGTGGATCACGGAGCTTCGGAGCGATATCTTCTGGGAAGTCAAAACAAATTTCTAATCCGCATTCGACGATGAATCAGTTGAGACCCGAACCATCGCCCATGGCCTTTCGCAGCGGATCGGCGACGATCCAGTTCGAGCGGTATACGCTGCCGAACGGCCTTGATGTGATACTCCATGAGGATCGCAAGGCGCCCATCGCCCACGTCCTTGTCTGGTATCACGTCGGCTCGAAGAACGAGTCGTTCGACCGGACGGGTTTTGCCCATCTGTTCGAGCATATGATGTTTCAGGGCTCGGAAAACGTCGCGAAGACCGAGCATTTCTCCTATGTCCAGGGGGTGGGCGGCTCGCTCAATGCGACCACGGGACAGGACAGGACAAACTATTTTCAGACAGTGCCGAGGGAATATCTCGGGCTGGCGCTCTGGCTGGAATCGGACAGAATGCGGTCGCTGAAGGTGACGGAGGAGAACTTCCAGAATCAGCTTTCGGTGGTGAAGGAGGAGCGGAAACAGCGTTACGACAACGCCCCGTACGGCCTCTGGTACATGACGCTGCTCGACATGCTCTTCGGCGGCACGGCCTACGGCTGGAGCCCCATCGGCGACATGGCGCATCTGGATGCCTCGCCGCTGGATGCCGTGCAGGCGTTTCATCAGGTCTTCTACGTGCCGAACAACGCAACGCTCGTCATCTCCGGCGATTTTGAAAGGGATGAAGTCAGCCGGATGGTGGAGGAGATGTTCGGCGGAATCAGGAAGGGGAAGGAGATCGAGCGGCCCGCGATCGTGGTGAGGGAGCCATCGGCGCAGGTGCGGAAGACCATCGTGGCCCCGGTGCCGCTGCCATCCGTCTATATCGGGTTCCAGAGCGCGGCGATCGGTAATGCCGATGCCCGCGCGCTCAGCATCCTCTCGCTTATCCTGAATCGCGGCCGTTCCAGCCGGCTTCAGAGCTCGCTGGTCTACGGCTCGCAGGTGGCTCAGAACGCCTCCGCGTTCTCCATCGACATGGAGGGGGCGGGGATGTTCGTGGCGCTGGCGACCGCGTCCGAGGACGCCACGGCGGAGCAGGTGGAGGCGGAACTCTGGCGGGAGATCGAGGCGGTCAGGCGCGACGGCGTTACCGAGCGGGAGCTTGGGGCGGCGATCAACCATATCCATACCTCCTTCGCCACATCCTTCAGCAAGCTTCAGAGCATCTCCGATACGCTTGCCTACTATCACGTTCTCTGCGGCGATGCCTCCCGCATCAACGATCTTCTCGGCGAGTACACCACCGTTACCGCCGCCGATATCCGGCGCGTGGCGGAACAGTACCTCCGTCCCGAGGTTGCCGCCGTCCTCTATTACCTTCCCGGCGTTTCCGGCAATGACCAGTAGCGGTCACTATCTCGATACCGTCCTCGCGAACTTCAGGGGGATCAGGACCAGCGCCGAGCGGGCGATGGAGCAGCTTGATGCTGAGGATCTTCACTGGAGCCCCGACCCCGAATCGAACAGCATCGCGATGCTCGTAAAGCATATCGCGGGCGCCATGACCTCCCGCTGGACCGATTTTCTGACGACCGATGGGGAGAAGAAAAGCCGGGAGCGGGATGCCGAGTTTATCGACGGCGGGGAGAGCATCGAAACGCTGATGGCGATCTGGGAAAAAGGATGGGATCTCCTCTTCGACGGCGTCGGATCGCTCGCGGAGGAGGATCTTCTCAGGGTCGTCACGATCCGTGGCGAGGCGCATACCGTGGTGGAGGCAATCAACCGGCAGCTTCTCCACAATTCGCTTCATGTCGGTCAAATAGTCTACATTGCAAAACACCGCCGATCCGCCTCGTGGCGGACCCTTTCGATTCCGAGAGGGAAATCGGCGGAGTTCACGCCGGCCGGCCAGCGCGGAATGCCCGCCGTAAGTGCCTTGCCGGCAGGCTCCTCCACGGCGACGGATGAGCCAGGAAGCTGATCCGGATCCTTCTCGAGTTGTCGCCCTATGTCCCTGACAATGCCTGTATGAGGATGACTCCCACCTTGCCCGATTTCCCCCCAAGCAGAACATATCCCCTCCGGATAGATATTGCCGCGCCTCCGTTTACCGGGTTTACCCTCGCCAACGGCCTCCGGGTGATCTTCTGCCCGGACCACTCGACGCCCATGGTCACGATCAACGTCCTCTACCATGTCGGCTCCAAGAACGAGGAGCGGGGGCGGACCGGGTTCGCCCATCTGTTCGAGCATCTGATGTTCGATGGCTCGCAGCATGTGGAGCGTGGCGGGTACGATCGTTTCTGCACCTCCGTCGGCGGCGACAACAACGCCTTCACAAGCAGCGATATCACCGACTATTATATCTCGCTTCCGGCGGATCGCCTGGCGCTCGGGCTCTGGCTGGAGTCGGATCGGATGGCGGGGTTCGCCATTCAGGAGGTATCCCTTGTCACGCAGAAGAATGTGGTGATCGAGGAGAAGCGCCAGAGCACCGATGACGTGCCGTACGGCGACGCCACGATCGCGATGCGGGAGCTTGCGTACGATCCCTCCCATCCCTACAGCTGGGAGCCGATAGGCTCGATCGAGGATATCAATGCCGCGCAAATGGACGATGTCCGCGCGTTCTATCAGCGCTTCTATATCCCCTCGAACGCCATGCTGGTGATTGCCGGGGATTTCGACGCGGTTCAGGCGCGGAAGCTGGTGGAGGGATATTTCGGGCCGATCCCGGCTGGCGATCCCGTGGTCCGGCCGATGGTGAACCCTGAATTGGAGCGCCACGGAGCGCGCGTCAGAATCGACAGCCCGATCATCCCGTTCAACGCGGTGTTCCTGGGATATCATGCCCCCGGAATCCACCATCATGATATCTACCCGCTGGAACTGCTGACGGCAATCATGGCCGAGGGGGAAAGCTCGCGTCTCTATCAGACGCTGGAGTATACCCAGGAGATAGCCTCGGAGGCCGAATGCTTTATCGATGATGGGGAGCTTGGCTCGATCTTCTACGTCTACGCCGTGGCACAGCAGGCGAACGTGATGCCCAGGGAGCTGGAGGAGGCCCTCCGCCTGGAGATACGCCGCGTCGCGGAGGAGGGGGTGAGCGAGCGGGAGCTGGAGAAGGTGAAGAACAAGAAGGTGACCCGTGTCGTCCACTCGCTTCAGTCGATTTCCAACCGGGCCGAACGCCTTGCCTATTTCTCCATGCTGCTGAACGATCCGCTCCTCGCGTTTCGCGAGGCCGATCTCTACGCCGGGGTGAGTGTCGAGGATATCCGGCGCGTCGCCCGTCGCTACCTCCTTGGCGCCGAGCCGAACGTCGTGGAGTATTACCAGGCATCCAGAAAGAAACGGCGTGCAAACGCCGCCGGGGCCTCCTAGCGGAACGTCATGGATATGGAGAACGTAGGGGACGTTTCAAACGTCCTGCTACATCCGTAGTTTGGCGGGAACATTAAATCTTTCGAATCATGTCGCAAACGATCGACCGCACCCGTCCGCCGAAGCCGGGCAAGCAGAGCCAGATGCTTTTCCCGACGTTCGCTCTTCACACGATGAAGAACGGCATCCCCGTGTACGTCGTGGAGAACCACGCGCAGCCCTATATCTCGCTTCAGATTGTGATCCGCAGCGGCGCCAGCAGCGATGGAGAGCTGCCGGGGCTGGCGGAGTTCACCAGCAATCTCCTTCTCAGCGGCGCCGGGAAGATGTCCGCGCAGGAGCTTGCCGAGGAGATCGATTACCTTGGAGCATCGCTCGATGCCAGCGCCGGACGCGATGAGACCACGATCGGCCTGGGCGTGCTGAGCGGGTTCCTTCCGCGCGCGCTGAGCATCATGGCCGATGTCGTCCTCCGTCCCACATTTCCCGCCGATGAGGTGCAGCGGGAACGGAAGCAGTCGATCGCCGCGCTGAAGCAGCATCGCTCCGATCCCGCTTATCTGGCCTCCGTGCAGTTCCGTCGGGAGATCCACGGCGATGCCCCGTACGGCAGGGAGATCGACGGGAACGAGGATTCTCTCCGGAAGATCAACCGGGCGGAATGCTCGCGATATCATCAGACATATTTCACCGCGGGGAACGCCTTCTTCGTGGCCGCCGGCGATGTGCAGGTGCCGGAGTTCCTGGAAATGCTCGAGGAACATTTCGGGCAGTGGGGCGGCGACCGTCCGGAACGGATGAGCTTTGCCCCCGTGCCGGGAACCGGGCTTCCGCGCATCGTTATCGTCGACAGGCCGGACTCCGTGCAGTCCGCCCTCCGCGTCGGCGCTCCCGGCCTTGCCCGTCGCGACCCCGATTACATCGCGATGATCACGATCAACACGCTGTTCGGCGGGTACTTCAACAGCCGGATCAACAACAACCTTCGCGAGCGGAACGGCTACACCTACGGCGCCCGCTCGCTTGTGGACTCGCTGCTGATGCCCGGCACCATATCGGTTGCGGCATCGGTGGGGACCGGCGTTACCGAGGCGGCGCTGCGGGAGATCTTCAACGAGCTTGAGAGCATCACCGCGGAGCCGGTTTCGGAGACCGAGCTGGAGATGGTGAAGAGCTACATCATCGGCTCGCAGGCGTTGCAGATCGAGACCCCCGGCCAGGTTGCGAGCTTTGTGCGCGCGATTGCCCTGTTCGGCCTTCCGCATGATTACTACCAGCGCTTTCCGGCGGAGGTCCGCGAGCTTACGCGCGAGCAGTTGCTGGACGTGGCGCGCCGCTACATGCGTCCCGACCGGATGGTGGGGGTGATCGCCGGCGATGCCAGGACGATTCGCGAAAAGCTGGAGGATATCTGCCCGGTGAAGGTCGTCAACGAGCGTGGGGAGGAGATCACGGTCTGATCCCGCCCGCGCGGAGATGGCCCGTTCCTCACATCATTTTTCTCCTTCCGTGGATCTTCCTCCATCAGCCTCTCCGCCGCTGAAATCATCGGTTCGATTCGGGCTGATGACCGCGCTGGCGCTTACGTTCATCTCCAATATCGGCGGGATGATCATCGTGGTGGCGCTGAGGAGAGTTGTGGAATCGCGGCCACAGCTTGTTCTGTTCGCGATCGGCCTTTCCCAGCTTGGCCTGATGCTTCTGCCGACGCTCTTCGTCCACCGGCGCCAGTCCCTTCCGGCGGGCCAGCTGCTTCGCCTTCGTCCCGCCCCCGCTCTGGCATATCCCGCCGCGCTGCTCGGGACGCTTGCGATTCATGTGATCGGCAGCGGCTACCTCCTCGTTCAGAAGCTCTACCTGATACCGCCGAAGGTCTACGATTTCTTCCACTCGTCGAACGTCGCGGAGATGCGGCTCTTTACCGCGCATACCCCGCTGGAGCTGGCGGCGATGGTGGTGATCGCGGCGCTTATTCCGGGTGTGAGCGAGGAACTGCTGTTCAGAGGCGTGGCGCAGCGGAGCCTGGAGAGGGATCTTCCACCGGCGCGGGCGATCATCTTCACATCGATGCTCTTCGCGGTGGTCCATCTCCAGCCGGTCAACCTGGTGGTCCTCTTCGGCCTTGCCTGCTTCCTGGGATATCTCGCCTGGAAAACCGGAAGCATCTTCCCATCGATGCTCGCCCATTTCTTCTTCAATGCCGGCTCCATTCTGGTCGCCTATATCTACGGGGATGTCCCCGACACCCCTCATCCCGCGCGGGATGCCGCGTCGACTCTGGCGTCGATGCTCCTTCCCGTGGGGATAGCAATCATCATCCTGCTGCTGGTGATCGACTGGCTCCGCCGGCAGGAGAGGCCGGCCGATAGTCACGGGCATCATATCGGCGGGATGCCGCCTGATGCCGACAACCCCGAATCGAGCACATTTCCGAATCAATTATTATAGATGGACGCTTCAACCAGTTCGCTCCCGACCATAACACTGAAGCCGCGCGAGGACAGGCGTCTGCGGCATGGGCATCTCTGGGTGTTCAGCAACGAGATCGCGAAGGTCGATGGCGATGCACCGGCCGGCGCGCTTGTATCGGTAACGGCGGCGCACGGGGCTCCGCTCGGCGTCGGGATCTACAATCCCCATTCGCTGATCGCGGTGCGGATCACCGGCGGGGTCGGGGCTCCCCTCGATGCCGACTGGTTTCGCTCGATGATCGGTCGCGCGCTCCGGCTCCGCTCCCAGCTCTTCCCCGGCGGGCGGACCTACCGTCTCCTTCATTCCGAATCCGACGGTGTTCCGGGGGTGATCGTCGACCGGTTCGATGAGGTGATGGTGGTGCAGACCGCGGCGTACGGGATGGAGGAGCGTCGCGCGCTGCTCTACGACGCGCTGATGGAGATCGACGGAGTTCGTGGCGTGGTGGAACGGAACGATCACTCGCTCCGCTCGCTGGAAGGGCTGCCGTCGCATGTCGGCGTGGCGCGCGGCACGGCCGATCCGCAGATCATCGATGACGGGGTCCTCCGCTATCATCTCGATCCGCTCGGCGGCCAGAAGACCGGCTTCTATCTGGATCAGCGGGCCAACCGGATCGCCATGCGGCCGCTGATGGCGCGCGGCAGGGTGCTTGATCTCTTCAGCAACAACGGCGGCTTCGCGCTGCACGCGCTGCATGCGGGGGCATCCGAGGTGATCGCCGTGGACAGTTCCGCCGTGGCCGCCGTGGAGATCGAGCGGAACCGCGAGCTGAACGGGCTTGGCCCGATCGACGTGCGCGTTGCCGATGTCTTCTCGGAGCTTCACGACCTTCGCCTGCGCGGTGAGAAATTCGATTGCGTCATCGCCGATCCGCCGCCGTTCGCGCGGTCGAAGAAGAATGTGGCGGCGGCGCGGAAGAAATATGTGGAGCTGTTCTCGGGATCGCTCCGGCTGCTGGCGCCGGAGGGAACCGCGTTCCTGGCGACCTGTTCGCATCACGTCACGCGGGATACGTTCCTGGAGATCATCCGGGAATCGCTCTTCCGATCGGGACGGAGCGGGATCATCCTGGAGGAGCGTGGCGCATCGCCGGATCATCCCATCCATCCCGTGATGCCGGAGACGGGATATCTCCACGGTGCGATTCTGAGAGCCGGAAGCTGACGGAACGCGCCGGATGCTACGAATGGAAACCCCCGGGGCCGATCCGCCGCGAACTTCTATATTTGCAGCCGTCTTCATTTCTACACTTCCGAATTTCCATTATCGATAATGCTGGATATCAAGTTCATACGCGATAACATAGATGCCGTCAGGGAGAACATCGCCGCCCGTGGGATCAAAAACGCCGATCCCGTTCACGTGGTCGATCTCTACCAGCGGCGCGTAAGTTTCCTCCAGGCGCTGGAGAACCTTCGCGCGGAGCGGAATGAGACGGCGCAGAAGATGAAGGGGAAGCTGGAGCAGGAGGATCGGGCGCGTCTGATCGATCGCGGTCGCGTGTTGAAGGAGGAGATCGCCGGGCTTGAGGGGAAGGTGGAGGAGCTTGCGACGGAGCTGGAGATCGCGGCGCGGACCATCCCGAACATGACCCATCCGTCGGTTCCGGCCGGCGGCGAGGATGAGGGGACGGTGCTGGCGCATATCGGCGAGCCGCGCCAGTTCACATTTGAGCCGAAGGATCATCTGGAGCTTGGGACCGAGCTTGACCTGATCGATTTCGAGAGCGCCACCACCGTCAGCGGCGCCAAGTTCTACTATCTGCTGAACGAGGGGGCGCTGCTGGAGTTCGCGCTGATCAACTACGCGGTGTCAAAGCTGCTGGCCCGCGGATTTACCCCCTACCTTACCCCCGATCTTGCCCGCACCGATATTCTGGAGAAGATCGGCTTCAATCCCCGCGGCGCCGAAACCCAGGTCTACAACGTGGCCGAGAGCGATCTCTGTCTGGTGGGGACCGCGGAGATCACGCTTGGCGGGCTGCTGCACGATCGCATCCTGCGGAAGGAGGAGCTGCCGATTCGTCTGGCCGGGTTCAGCCACTGTTTCCGCACGGAGGCCGGTTCGGCGGGACAGTTCGCCAGGGGGCTCTACAGGGTGCATCAGTTCAGCAAGGTGGAGATGTTCGCCTTTGCGACGCCGGAGACGAGCGATGCGATGCACGAGGAGATGCGCGATATCGAGATCGAGATCTTCACCGAGCTTGGCATTCCCTTCCGCGTGGTCGACATCGCCGCCGGCGATCTTGGCGCGCCGGCCTACCGGAAGTTCGATCTGGAGGCCTGGATGCCGTCGCGCGGCGGATATGGCGAGGTGACCAGCACCAGCAACTGCACCGATTTCCAGAGCCGCCGTCTCCACATCCGCTATCGCGACGGGGAGAATTCCATCAGGCTGGTTCATACGCTCAACGGCACGGCGGTGGCAGTTCCACGCGCCATCATCGCGATCCTGGAGAACTACCAGCAGGAGGATGGAAGCGTGATCATCCCGGAAGTGCTTCGTCCGTTCATGGGCGGGCAGCAGGTGATCCGGAAGGAAAAACCGTGGACGCGCGTGTGATTGTTGATGCGTTGATTCGCGTGATTGTTGATTCGCGTGATGCGATATCATTTTGTCGTTGACGTTGTTGATGCGGCGGCGGTCGGGGCAGGTCTCAGACCTGCCCCGACAAACAGACAGACAAATCAACGTACGTTGTCAATCGATTCGCATCAACGCGCCATTCCGCATGACCGGAACGGTATCGTAGATATCCAGTCGCGCGGCGTGCGCCACATCATCACCGAATCCTTTTTCGATCAGTTCGCGACCGCTGCCGCATCCGGCGATGATCTCCGGGAGCATCGCGTGGGCGCTTTGGAATCCCCATTGCGCCAGCATCGCCTCCGGGGATTTTTCGCAGGCCAGTGATGTGATGATGCTTCCCGCGCCCAGATGATCCTCGATCGCCACCCGCAGCGGGCCATCCTCCCCCGGCCGATCCCACCGCTCTCCGCACGCCACCACCGTCACGCCGGCATCGCTCCGCTCCAGCAGATCGTTCACCGCACCGGCAACAGCGCGGGCGTTTACCGGAGCCCCCACGAAGAGATGCGGGACATGGGCCGCGTGGCGACTGCATGTGGCCCCATTGAGGGATGCCAGCACCACGCGCGTCCCCGCCGCGATCCCGGCGAACGTCCCCGGCGAGAGGGAGAAACGACCCCTGGCCGGAACATCGGGCCGGCCAACCGCCGCCTCGCCGCCGACGCGCCGGGCGATCTCCGCGATATCATCCGTTCGGCCGCAGGGATGGATGATCCCCCCGCGATCGATGGCCGTTGCCACGGCGGTGGAGAAGCTCAGCACATCGACGATCACGAGGATATCCCCGCGCGCCGCGCCGCGTCCGGCCCCGTCGCTCCCCCACTCCAGCCGGCATCGATACGCGCGCTGATCGTATGGGTCCATCATCATGATCTCCTCCCCGGTCCCGCGTTCCGTTCCGCCGCCTCCCGCGCCCGAATCCCCTCATACACCCGCCCGCCCCACTTCCGCAGCTCGACCAGCACCACGAGCGACAGGCTGACGCCGACGCAGAGGAACCACTCGTTGCGGGCCATGCCGGTGGTGCTGAGAAGATTGTGCATGAACGGGAGCTCCACCGCCGCCACCTGCAACAGCACCGCGATGATGGTGACCACGAGCAGCGGCCTGTTGCCGGCGATGCCGATCTGGAAAATCGAGTGCTTGAGCGCGCGGGAGTTGTGAACGTTCCAGATCTGAAAAAGCGCCAGCGTGGTAAACGCCGCCGTCCGCGCCGATGTGAGGACGGCGTCCGGGATGTCGCCAGCGAAGACAGTGTAGCCGTGATGTTTCAGCACCAGCTCGAACACCACCAGCGTCCCGAACATCATCACCATCCCCACGCCGATGATCCGTTCCCCCATCTCCCCGTTCAGCAGCCCCTCCGAACGCTTTCTCGGCAGATCGGTCATGGTATCACCATGTTCCTGCTCGTAGGCGAGCGGGATGGTGCTGGTGCCGTCGGTGACAAGGTTGATCCAGAGAAGCTGGACGGCGATCATCGGCAGGGGGAAGCCGAGGACGACCGCCGCGGCCAGAGTCAGCATGCCGCCGGTGGATGTGGTCAGGACGTAGAGGACCATGTGCTGGAGGTTGCGGAACATCACGCGACCGTAGCGGATTGCCGATACGATCGTCGCGAAGCTGTCGTCCTGCACCACCATCGCGGCCGCCTCGCGCGCCACGTCGGTGCCGCTTCCCATGGCGATGCCGATATCCGATTGCTTCAGCGCAGGCGCGTCGTTCACGCCATCGCCGGTCATCGCCACCACCTGCCCCTGCTTCTGAAGCTGGCTCACGATTCTGAGCTTGTGCTCCGGCGCGACGCGGGCATAGACATCGATCCCCAGAACGCGGTCGTACAGCTCCTGGTCGCTCATCGCCTCCAGCTCGGTTCCGGCGATTGCGACGGGGGGCCGTCCGTTGCCCAGGCCAAGCTGGCGGGCGATGGAGACGGCGGTGGCGATATGATCGCCGGTGATCATCACCACCTTGATTCCGGCGTCATGAGCGGCCGCCACTGCCGCCCGTGCCTCCTCGCGCGGCGGGTCCTCGATCCCCTGGAGCCCCGTGAAGATGCAGTCGCGAAGTTGCAGCGGGTCCATCTCCTCACCGGGAGCCACGGGGCGATATGCCGTGGCGATCACCCTGAGCCCATGCCCCGAGAGCTGCGTCTGCCGCTCCTCGATCCACGCGCGATCCAGCGGCCGCAGCCCCTCGTAGCGCAGCTCGCGGTCGCACATCTCGATAAGCCGTTCCAGCGAGCCCTTGATGAGATAGAAGCTCTCGGCGCCGTCATCGATCCTGACCGCCATGAACATCCGTTCCGACTCGAACGGCAGCGCCAGCCGGACCTTCCAGCGCTCAAGCTCCCGTTCAGCCATTCCCGATTTCTCCGCTGCCACGATCATCGCCCCCTCCGTGGGATCGCCGATCAGCTCCCGCGCGCCATCGGCCGCGGCATGGAACGATGATTCCGTGCAGAGGAGGCCCGTGCGAAGCGTCCATGCAAGCGGGAGCCCCTCGCGGGGGGACGCGGCATCTCCGGCATCGTCGAGGAGCGTTCCCGAGGGATCGTAGCCGCCGCCGGTGAGGGTGAAGATCCGGTCATCCGTGGCGATCATCACCGTGGTCATCTGGTTTCTGGTGAGGGTGCCTGTCTTGTCGGAGCAGATCACGGTGGTGGAGCCCAGCGTCTCCACGGCGTTCATCTTTCTGACGATGGCGTTGCGGCGGGCCATCTTGAAGACGCCGATCGAAAGTGCCACGGTCACGGCGATCGGCAGCCCCTCGGGGATGGCGGAGACGGCGAGGCCGATCGATGTCAGGAGCATGGTGGTGGCGTCGTAGTCGCGCATCAGGCCGATTGCGAAGATCACCGCGATGATCACCGTGATGCCGATCGCCATGATCTTTCCGAACTTCCCCAGCCGCTCCTGAAGCGGCGACACGGTCTCCTCCGCGTCGTTGATTCCCTTGGATATCTTTCCTATTTCCGAGCCCTCTCCAAGGCCGGTCACCATCCCCCGGCCGCGTCCCTTGCGGACGGTGGTTCCGGCGAACGCCATGTTCAGCCGATCGCCGAGCGGGGTCTTGGTCTGAAGGATATCGGCGGCGTTCTTCAGCGAGGGGAGCGGCTCGCCGGTGAGCATCGATTCATCGATCCGCAGCTCGGTCGACTCGATCAACCGGAGATCGGCCGGCACGTGGACGCCGCTTTCCAGCAGGACGATATCCCCCATCACCAGATCTTCCGTCGCAATCGAGCGCTGCTCTCCCTGGCGCATCACCCGCGCATGCGGGGCGGTGAGCCCCTTTACCGCTTTCAGCCGCTCGCCGGCGCGCTGTTCCTGCACATAGCCGATCACCGCGTTGAAGATCACCACAAAGAAGATGGTGATGGCCTCGGCCACGTCGGAGACGATGGATGTAAGGATTGCGGCGGCGAAGAGAATGAAGATCAGCGGGTTGTTGAACTGTTCCAGAAGGAGGGCCAGCTTCGATTTCCGTCGCGGTTCGGGAAGTGCGTTGGAGCCGTAGTGATCGCGCATCTCCTGAACCCGTGCCTCGTCGTGGCCGGCGAACGGATCGACGCGGAGCAGCGCGCTGATCTCCTCGCTGGCGACCGCATGGCTCCGTGCGATCGCCTGGCGCGCGGCGTTGTCTGGTGCCTGTTGATTCATCGGGAGGAGCGAATATGTTGATCCGTGATCATCGTTTCCGGGGCTGCCGTCCGCCCCCGCGAGCAGGGGCCGGGGGGAAGATACCGATTCACGAACGTCTTCGCCTGTAACGAAATCCGGCGGCGAGGCATTCATAATTGAACGTCGGAACAGGCACATCGGGGCGGCGATTCCACTGCGCGCCATGGAATCGGACCGGGCTCTTCGTACCTTGGAAATTCGCGGTCTGGTGGCCCGGTTGCATTTTATTTGCCGGGTTAACGAGAACTTTCCCCTATTCCGTTGTTTCTGTAATCGCATCCCGGGCCAATGGTTGTTCCAACCCACATCAGCCGTCCGAAGCGTGTGGGGTGGGGCGTTCATGGTGCGGATCAAGCCATTTTCAATACGTACATGCCAAATACCAGGGAGGGCAGGGATATCCTGCCGCGTCGGGAGTTTCTGGAGAGGATCTTTACCGCATCGATCTTCGCCGCTGTTGCGCCGATGGCCCTTCTCGGAAAGAGCGTTCCCGTGCTCAATTCCAGCAACGGCATGCTCGAAGGCCTGTACACTCTCACGCTGGATCAGTACCCCATCCTCAGGAATGTGGGGGGCTCCGTCAAGCTGACGGTGGCCGGCAAGGAGATCCGCGTGACGCGCGTTTCGGAGACGGTGATCAGCGCTCTTTCCCCGATCTGCACCCATCAGGGATGCACCGTGGCGGCATTCGATACGGCGAACATGCGTTTCCAGTGCCCCTGTCACGGGGCGCGCTACGATGCCACGGGAAAGGTTCTCCGCGGGCCCGCGACCCGTCCGCTTACACCGTATACGCTGACGTTCGACGGGACCAATGTGATCCAGATCACCGTGGCCGGGCTTACCTCCGGCATGGCCGCGGTTGCCGATCAGGAGACATATCTGAACAGCTTTGAAACCTTCGGCGGGGTTGCGGTGATCGAGTACGGCGTGGGGATGGCCGCGAGGGTGCTGCTGACGCTCCATACGATGAGCGGCGTGGAGGTGCGGCGGCTGGTTGATGCCCGTGTCGAGGCCGGTCGCTACCGTCATGAGATGAACCTCTCCGGCCTGTCGAGCGGGGCATACATCTACCGGATGGAAACATCCGATGGCTTTGTGGCTTCCCACAAGCTGATCATTGCCCGATAGCGTGCTCGGGGCGATGCCCCGAGCACCAGGATTGCGCCCCTCCGGGGCTTGAGAGGCGGATGATGTTGTTCAATCGCCTTCCGGCGGGTCGACGATCCATTCCGCCAGGATCATTAGGTGTTGTAACACCTATGAGAATAAATCACTAGATTGACAATTAAGTGTCGTAACACCTATTCGGTTGACGGGAACTCCCTGCATGGAACCTGTTCCAATAGTTGTACATCCGGCCGCCGTTGATCCACCGCATGCCCAGGGCATGGAGGGACGGCCGGGTATACCCTAGGTGGCCCATTCAACCCAATTCGGAAAAGATAATGAAGAACAGCTACGAAGGCGGGGATCTCCTGCCACGCCGGGAATTTCTCGAAAAGATCTTCACCGCGTCCATCATCGCGGTGGCCGCGCCGATGGCGCTTCTGGGGAAAAGCGTTCCCGTGCTGAGCGGAAAGCAGGGAATGCTCTCAGGCCTCTATACATTGACGCTCGATCAATATCCCGTTCTGAAAAACATTGGCGGCTCGGTCAAGCTGGTTGTGGCCGGCAAGGAGATCCGCGTGACGCGCGCATCGAACACGAAGATCACCGCCCTCTCCCCGATCTGCACCCATCAGGGATGCACCATCAACGATTTCAACGCTTCGCTGATGCGCTTCGAGTGCCCATGCCACGGCTCCCGCTACGACGCGGAGGGGAAGGTGCTCCGCGGCCCCGCGCCGCTGCCGTTGAAATCCTACACGCTGACGTTCGACGGCACCAACGTGATCCAGGTGGAAGTGCCGGAGCTTCAGTCGGGGGTTGATGATGTCGCCGATCAGAACACGTTTCTGGAGAGCTTCCGCAACCTGAACGGAACCGCCGTGATCGAGTATGGTGTGGGGACGGCGACCAGAGTGCTGCTGACGCTCCATACGATAAGCGGCGTGGAGGTGCGGCGGCTGGTCGATGCACATGTGGAGGCGGGAAGGCATCGCTATGAGCTGAGCCTCTCCGGCCTGTCGAGCGGGGCATATATCTACCGGATGGAAACATCCGATGGCTTCGTGGCCTCCCACAAGCTGATGATCGCGAAATAACCGGATTGGTGGCACGTTTCAAGACGGGGTCCGGGAAATCGGCGGCGGGGAGAGATGGGTCGCGCAGGCGAACCGTTTCTCCCCGTTTGCCGTTTATCGCAAATTTTTTATCCACCGCAACCTGTCGGCAAACCGTTCGTCAGAGCCGCTCTGACGCGATTTCTCAGTAAGTTGCGCGCTCATGGCATCGACGGCCGACGGCTGTCGATGCTTTATAATTGTCAGAACCTGCTTGCTCTCCATCGATTCGATGGGCTTTGCGCTTTGTTCCTTCAGGCGCCGCCTGCTGTTCGATTCTGCTTGGTTCCGTTTGTTCAACTCCATTACATCAGGTCTTGCGATGCAGTATAAGTATTATCAGAACCGACCCGATACACTGACCGCGGATTATCTCCGGAATGAATATCGCGGGCTGACCGACCGGATTGCGACAGCCGAGGAATCCGATGCTCCCGACGGGTGGGTCTCCCTCTTCGCGGACTGGAACGCGCTGAAGTCGTACGTGAGCGGCGAGGGAAGCCGCATCAGCTACGCGCTGACCAAGAATATGAACGATACCACCGCCGAGGAGGCCGAGCGGTATTATCGCGAGGAGGTTTCGCCGATCGCCGATAATGGCAGCTCCGTGCTGGTCAATGCCCTGCTCAACAGCCGGCACAAGGATGCCGTGGCCGCGCGGTTCGGAAGCCATCTTATCCGCACGCTCGAAACCACAGTCGATCCGCTGGCCCCGATCAACAACGATCTCCGCGTGAAATCCGGCGATCTTGTCAACAAATACGACAAGCTCGTCGCCTCCGGCGAAGTCGAAGTCGGTGGTGAAAAGGTGACCCTCTCGGTTGCCAGGAACATGCAGAGCTCGGAAAACCCCGTGATCCGCCGCCAGGCATTCGAACAGTATCGCCAGTGGTTTCTGGATCACCGCGATGAGCTTGCGACCATCTACGACGGGCTGGTGAAGCTGCGCGATCAGATGGGGCGGAACGTCGGGCATGAGAACTTCATCCCGCTCGGCTATGCCGGCATGGGACGCACGGACTATGGCCCCAATGAGGCCACCAGCTTCCGCGACAGCGTTCGCCGCTACGCCGTTCCGCTCCAGCAGAAACTCTATGAGCGCCAGGCCGGGCAGCTTGGGTCCGCCACGCTGAAGCCGTGGGACAGCGCCTACGATCCCACGCTGACGCTCCCCGCCGGGGTTGCGCCGATCGACTCGCAGCTCGAAAGGGCGCAGCGGATCTTCGACGCGCTTTCACCGGATCTGGCCGGGCACTTCACCAGAATGCGGGAGGAGGGGCTGATCGACCTGGAGAACCGGAAGGGGAAACAGGCCGGCGCCTACTGCACCAGCTTCCCCGATGAGGGTCGCGTGGCGATCTTCTGCAATTCCACCGGCGATCAGGAGGATGTCGGCACGCTGATGCACGAGATGGGACACGCCTTCCAGGGATGGGAGAGCCAGCCGATCGAGTCGGTCGATCTCCAGTGGCCCACGTCCGATGCCTGCGAGATCCATTCGATGGGAATGGAATATCTCTCGATGCGCCATATGCACGAGTTCTTCTCGCCGGAGAACGCCGAGAAGTTCCGCCGCAACCGCTGGAAGGATGCCGTGGAGCTGGTCTGCTATATCTCCATCGTCGATGAGTTCCAGCACTGGGTGTACGAGAACCCGGATGCCACGTTCGATGAGCGCGATCAGGCGTGGGATCGGATCTGGGACGGATACAAGCTCGGCCTGGATTTCAACGGCGTCGAGAACTACAAGCACGCCCGCTGGTACGCGCAGGGGCATCTCTTCCACGCGCCATTCTACTACATCGACTACGCGATCGCGGAGACCGGAGCGATGCAGCTTGCGCTGATCGACGCGGAGGATCATGACCGCGCGATGGAGATCTACATGAACCTGTGCCGGATCGGCGGTACGATGAGCGTGCTGGATATCTTCAAGGCTGCTGGTCTGCGCTCGCCGTTCGATCCCGATGTGATGCGCGACCTGATGGCGCACGCGGCCGGCGAGCTTGGCGTGGAAGAGGCAATGGAGGCGTGATCCGCCTTGCGCGCGGGTTCTGAAGCCGCGTGCCATGTGTTGATGCTCGGAGAACGGGGAACCCGTGATGGGATCCCCGTTCTCGTTGTTTTGTTTCCGACTGCCACCCTCTCAATTTCCAACAATCAAAAAGAGATCGACGATGGACTATCTTTTTTTTCGGAACCGTCCCGACAGGATGACCGCGGAGTTCGTGCGTGGGGAATACGATGCGCTGATCGCCCGGATCGATGGCGCGGAATCCGCCGCGACGCCCGATGAATGGCTGAAGCTCTATGCCGACTGGAACGCGCTGAAGGGATATATCAGCGGCGAATGGAGCCGGACGAGCTATGCGTTCGCGAAGCATATGAATGATCCGGAACTGGAGGCGGCGGACAGTTATATCCGGCGGGAGGTGGGGCCGGTGACGAGCGATGGGGATTTCACGATGACCGGCGCCCTCCTGCGGAGCCGGCATCGGGGGGCGATCGGCGGCGAGCATAACCGGCATCTGATGCGGGTGTACGAAAACGAGCTTGCGCCGCTGGCGCCGGTCAACCGCGATCTCCGCGTGCGGGTCTCCGATCTGGCGCAGCGCTACAGCAAGATCTCCGCGTCCGCCGGGGTGACGATCGACGGCGAGGAGATGACGCTCCAGCGCGCCGGAACATTCCTCGGCTCGGACGATCGCGCGGTCCGCATGCGCGCCTTCGATGCCGTGCGGGCCTGGCATCTGGAACAGCGCGGCGAGCGTGCCGCCATCTTCGGCGAGATGGTGAAGCTCCGCCACCGGATGGCCGCCAATGTCGGCTACGATACCTTTACGCCGCTCGGCTATCTGAGCATGGAGCGGATGGATTACGGGCCCGACGATGTTGCCGGTTTTCGTGAGAGCGTCCGTCGCCACGCCGTTCCGTTGCAGACGGCGCTCTACCGGCGGCAGGAGGAGCAGTTGGGGGTGGACGCGCTCCGGCCGTGGGATTCCCCGTACGATCCCGCGCTGACGCTTCCCCCCGGCATCGTTCCGGTGGAAAACCAGCTCGATACCGCCGGCCGGATCTTCGATGCGCTCTCCCCCGTGCTTGGAGGCCACTTCACGAAGATGCGGGAGGGAGGATGGATCGATCTCGAGAACCGGAAGGGAAAGCGTGGCGGTGCCTTCTGCACCGGCTTCGCCGATGAGGGGCATCCCGCCATCCTCTGCAACTCCGTCGGCGACGCGGATGATGTGCGGACGCTGGTTCACGAGATGGGACACGCCTTCCAGGGATGGGAGAGCGGCGGGATAGGGGATGTGGCCCTGCGGATGCCCAGCGCCGATGTGGGGGAGATCCACTCGCTCGGCATGGAGATGCTCAGCCTGCGGCATATCGACCAGTTCTTCTCGCCGGAGAACGCCGAGAAATTCCGTCGCGGGCGATGGAAGAAATCGGTGCAGGCGATATGCTATATCTCCATCGTCGATGAGTTCCAGCACTGGGTGTACGAGAACCCGGATGCCACGTTCGATGAGCGCGATCAGGCGTGGGAAAGAATCTGGGATATCTACCGGCCGGGGATCGATTACTCGGAGATCGAGGATTTCAAGCGGACGATCTGGTACGGCCAGGCGCATATCTTCCGCTCGCCGTTCTACTACATCGACTACGCGATCGCGGAGACCGGAGCGATGCAGCTTGCGCTGATCGACGCGGAGGATCATGACCGTGCGATGGAGATCTACATGAACCTGTGCCGGATCGGCGGTACGATGAGCGTGCTGGATATCTTCAAGGCTGCTGGTCTGCGCTCGCCGTTCGATCCCGATGTGATACGCGATCTGATGGCGCATGCCGCGCGCGAGCTGGCCTCCCTTATCCCCCCAGCAACTCCCTGATCTCCCGCACCCGGCGGCGGGCAACCGGGATCTGCGTTCCATCGTCCAGCTTCAGGGCGCAGGAGCCGGCAAACCAGGGAATAAGCTCGCGGACGATCGCCGCGTTCACGATGTGGGCGCGGTGTGTCCGGAGAAATCGCGTGGCGTCCAGCCGGGCTTCCAGCTCGTCGAGCGTGAAGTCCGCGATGAACACGCCGGCGGCGGTGTGAACGTGGACCAGCTTCTCCCGCGCCTCGATCCATTTGATGTCGTCGATCGGGATAACGCGAAGCCGCCGTCCCGCGTGAACGGTGATGCGGGGGAGCGTCCCGATTGCGCGCTGATCGCGAGGCGCGCCTGTCTCCCGGCCGGCGCGCCGCATCGCATCGCGATCGCCGAGCCGGGCAAGCGTCGCGTTCAGCCGCGCAAGGCGGACCGGCTTGGTGAGATAGTCGATCGCGTTCGCCTCGAACGCGCGGAGCGCGTGATCGTCGTGCGCGGTCACCATGACGATATGCGGCCGGGGCGCCGGGAGCCTGTCGATCACATCAAAGCCGTTCATCACCGGCATGGCGACATCGAGAAAGAGAAGGTCGGGTTGAAGCTCGGCCACGAGCCGGAGCGCCTCCGCGCCGCCGGCTGCCTCCGCCAGCACGGAGACATCGGCGTCGGCCTCCTCCAGCAGCGCCCGCAGCCTGGCGCGCGCCAGCGGCTCATCATCCACCACGATACATCGTATCATCATCCCACCCTCCAATCGTTCCCCTGCCCTTCCAGCGGCGCGGCGTGGCGGGGGACGGTTATCTCCACGCCGTGCCGGATGATCGTCATCATCGCGTCGGTTCCAAGCTCGCCACGCAGCCGGTCGCGGACGTTTGCCAGGCCGGCGCCACGGGAGAAGATGGTTCCGGCGGCCACATCATCGAAGCCCGGCCCCGTATCGGTCACCAGAAGATGGAGCATGCCGCGCGCCTCGAAACAGCGGATCGTGATCGTGCATTTCCCCTCCATCCGTCCCGCGCCATGCTTCACGGCGTTTTCCACGAGCGGCTGGAGAAGGAGGCTGGGCATAGGAACGCGCAGCAATCGCTCCGGGACATCGACGATCATCTCGATCCGTTCGCCGAACCGTGCCCGCTCGATCGACATATAGACCTCCGCCGATTCCAGCTCCTCCGCCAGCGTCACCAGCGGCTGCTCCGATGAGCGAAGGCTGTAGCGAAAGAGATCGGCGAGCGATTCGGTGACCATCTCCGCCCGGGCCGGCGCCGTCCTGATCATCGCGGCGATCGAGTTGAGGGAGTTGAAGAGGAAGTGAGGGTTGATCTGCGCGCGAAGCGTTCCAAGCTGCGCTCTCAGGGCGCTCTGCTCCGCGATCCGCGTCCGCGCGTGAAATGCCTCCAGATAGTAGAATCCGTGGCCGATCAGCGCGGCCGAAAAGGCCACCAGGCCGATGATGATCATCGTTGCCCGGTCGCTCGTGAACCCGAGATGGAGCACCGCCGAGGCGATGAAGGTTGCCAGGGAGAAGGAGAGGAGCATCACCACCGACTGAACAGCCACATGAGCCGCGACGGCGCGAATCGAGACCAGCGGAATCCTGCCGGCGATCAGCCGCGCGGAGGCGGTCAGCGCGCACCACATCAGGAGCGTGTAGAAGGTTCCCAGAATGAGGAACCAGGGGAGATCAGCGGCGGCCATTGCCGATCCCTCGATGATGATAAAGAGGGCAAGGCCGATCAGGGGACCTATGATCATGATCCTCGGGATGGCGCGCCGCGCCTCGCTGAATGGAATAAGATTGCTTCCCACTGTGCCCTGAAAGGGCCTCCTTGAACGGGCCGGCGGCCCATCCTGTTAATAGCTTCAAGAGTTATCGGCATCTCGACGGGACTGGGGGAGGAGACGGCCGCAATATATCGCCCGGCGATCGTGATGCGCGATATCATCGGTTTCATCCCCGCCGTTCATCTCCCCACGCCGGCCGTTCATCGGAATATTCCGCCGTTCATCCCTTTCGCGGCCCGCCGCGGGGCATTGCGCGGCTACGTTTGCGCCGAACGACAGATCCATCGATATCCAGACATTTCGATCCCATGAACGCTTCGCGATATTCTCCGCTCATCATTCTCTTCGCGCTTGTCTCCGCCGGCATCGTCAGCGCGCAGAACAACATCAACCCGTATTTCTCCGGCCAGGGGATTCTGGCTACTCTGAATGCCGCGCGCCAGCAGCTTGCGGCCGATGCCACGCTGGTCGTGATCGCCGCCGCCGGCAACACCGATTTCAATACCGGCGCCGGGACCATCGCGCTCCGGTTCGATCCCGCCACCGGCAGTTCGACGGTCTGGGCCTATCTCTTCTACTCGCCATCGCTGAAGCAGCAGCTTATGCTCGCCGGCGTCGATATCCCCGGCACGGGAATGCAGGCGTTTCCGACGGAGTCCCCATTTCCGATTCCGGCGGGGCTGACGGCCATGCTGAAAACCGATCTTCCATTTGCCGGGAGCAACACGCTTCCCGCGCGGCTGAGCGCCGACAGCGTTTATCTGAGATATCACGCGGAGCTTCCGGGCGCGCTTCCGCAGACGCTTGCCTATGCCTGGATGAACCCCGCGGATTCCGCGATGCTCCCGGCGGAGTTCCCACGGACCTCGCCGATCTGGACGATTCAATACAGTGGCGGCGGCGATTCCACGATGACCTGCCGTGTCTCCGGCGCCACGGGAGCCATCATCTGCGCCCGCGATGCGGCGGCCACGGCCCCGGTCGATGAGCACGGGCGGCTCTTCCCGCAACTGACCGCGGCGCCGAACCCGGTTTCCGGGCGGGTGAGCGTGCTGGTGGAGCTTCCCGTTGAACAGCCGGGCGATATCTCCGTCGCGTTGTACGATGCGGCCGGTCGGCTCATTCTCCATCCGGTCGCATTGGCCCGTTCCGGCCGGGAGTACGCGGCGGAGTTCGATCTGACGCGGCTTCCGGCCGGACGGTACTACTGTCGCGCGCGTTGCGCCGGATGGGTCGGGAGCGTTGCGATTGTACGATAACGCGGTGGGTGGTTCGGAACCGGGGATGTGGAACGATACCGACGTTCAGCATCCCCGGCAGGTCGTGCAAGCCCCGTCAGCGCCTTCGGGCCCGCTTGCTTCAACAGCTCAAAACCGATACTGCATGGTTGCGACGGGGAGCGTGATATCGCTTCCGGCGACCGGTCCCCTGCCGAGCGCGAACGCTGCCACGCCGATCGGGGAGATATCGAAACGAAGATTGCTGCTCCCGGTTCGGCTCCGGTTCCCATCCTGCAGGAGGGAGTACATCAGCCCGAATGCCCCCGCGCCGCCGACAAGGGCTGATCCCACGTAGATCGATCCATCACCCCCCCTGGGGGATATCAGATACGCCACCCCCAGCCCAAGCGCGAACCCGGCGCCGGTGCCCAGCGCGATATACTGGCCGTGCGGCGTGGAGAACTCGTGGTCCTTTACCAGATAATGCCCCAGAACCAGCCCCGCGGCGCCTCCGGCGATGGTGGCAAGCGTGTGGATCTTCCCATTGCTTTCGCTCACATCGAGCCCGCTGAGATAGAACATGGCGGGGAGCGCATAGGCGCTCATGGCGCAGCTCGCGGTCAGGACATAGGCATCGCCGGGGGTGTAGTGCTGCATGTTCGCCATCGCGTTCCCCGCCGCGAAGCCGGCCGCGCTGCCGAGCAGCATCATCCCGGCGGATTCCGATGTGTTGTCGAAGCCGGTGATATAGGCCATCGCCTCCCCCAGCCCGAGCCCCGCCGTTCCTCCCAGCGCGATCACATCGACCTTCCCCTCCGGGAGCTTGCTGCTGCCGGCGACGATATACCCGCATACCGATTCGGTGATGCCGCCAAGGAGGCTTGCCATTGCCCTCCCCTGGAACAGCCCATCCGAGTAGACATTGCTGTTTGAGCCATTGATCAGGTTGTAGAGCAGCACCCCGTGAAGCGCCCCCGCCACGCCGCCGTAGATGCTCAGGTTTGCCTGGGCGTTGGTGACATTGAGTTTGCTGGTGACAAGGTAGGGGATGAAGAAGGAGGAGGCGCTGCCCAGCATGTAGAGTGCCACGGCCGTCTCCCCGCTTTCCGCCTGGATCGCGACCGACGTGATAAACCCGTAGTAACCCAGCCCCATGATCGTGGTGCCGGCCAGCAGCCGCGCGCGCCCCTCCTGGTTCAGCCCCGCGCTCGGCGCCCGTTCCGCGATTGCCCGCGTCACCCTGCCGCGCAGTTCCGCGACCTGCGCCGCAGTGAGAGGGCGCCGTTCCCGTTGCGATGTCCCATCGGCGCCGTAAGAGATCTCCAGCGTGAACGATGAATCGGTCAGCCGGTAGAGCCGCGCCTCCTGAAAATCCCTGTACTCGGGAAAGAGAGCGATCTTCGACTCCAGCTCCGGGTTGATCCGCTGGATGGTTCCCGCGCTGTCGATCGGCACCTGCGTCTCCTGCGCCCTGGCGGTCAGCGCCGTGACAAGGATCAGGCCCACAGGGACGATCATCATTCGGAGGAGAAAGTGTCTGCTCATGGGTGGAGGAGGGTTGATGGAAGTTTCGTTCGGCGCCGGGCCATATGCGGGGGTGAGCCTGCGCCCTGATTCATCGCGCTTCTCAAGACACGGCCGATAGCGAATGTGACGTGGCTATCGCCGGCCGTTTTCGGCATGCCTGCGGGCCAGCCAGATTCCCCCGCCCACGGCGATCGCGGTGATCAGCAGGGAGCCGAGCGCCCGCATCGCATCGCCGTTGACCAGGGAGATGATTGCGCCGAGCGCGAAGAAGATCGCGAACACATACAGCCCCACCGCCCAGCAGCCGGCGCGATTGAGAAGACCCTCCTGCCTAGTGGATTGTTTCACTGCCATCGTCTGGAAGTTGAGTGACTGAAGATTGTTTCGATGATCCCCACCCGCCGGATATGCCGTCGTGCTTCCCGGCCTTCCGCACAACGACCACTGTTACGTCGTCGTGAGGATCGGCCTCGCCGACATATTCCGCGAGCGCGCCGAAGAGGGCCGTCTGGACGCCGAGGGCGCTGGCCTCCGTCGCGGCGGCGTGTTTGAGCGCGGCGATTACCCGCTCCTCACCGTACTCCCCGGCGGCGCCCGATGCCTCCGTCAGCCCGTCGGAATAGAGCACGGCGATATCCCCCGGCGCCATGCTGAAGTGCGCCGGTCGCAGCGATCGCTCCAGGACCGTCCCCTCGGCATCGCCACCGTCTTCCAGAAGGAGAGCCTTTTGCGATCCGGTCGGGAGGAGCGCAGCAGCGAGCGACGGCGTGTCTGTTTCGAGAAGAGCATGAATGGCAATTTCAACTTATCTCCCCACAACTTCCAAAGGGAAGAGGGAATTGTGCGATGATCTGGCAGTGCCTCAGTGTGAATCCAGCCTCGGAGCCCTTGAATGATCCTCCATCGGCGAAGTCTTCATCGCTCTTCAAGCTCCGTAGGAGCGCGCCGGTTGTAGTAACGATGCTCCCGTTGTTTGCCCAAGCTCCATCGGAGCGAACCATCCCCGCATCCGTGCCGAATGGTACGCTCCTACGGAGCTTGACATCACAAAAGACATGGCATTGCTACAACCGGCTCGCCCCGCTGGGGCTGTGAAGACGGCTGCCGGGTGCCTCCATGATTCCGGGCATCATGAATCCCATCCCAACCCGAGTCACTCTCATGATCCGGTAGTGACTCAGTTTGAATCCAGTCTTCCATCTGCTGAACAATCATCGAGCGGCGATCCCTCCTTCACTCTTCAAGCTCCGTAGGAGCGCGCCGGTTGTAGCAACAATGCTCCCATCTCCCGCTCAAGCTCCATCGGAGCGTACCATCCCCGCATCCGTGCCAAATGGTACGCTCCGATGGAGCTTCAGATCATCGAAGACATGGCATTGCTACAACCGGTACGCCCCGATGGGGCTGGAAGGAGAGATGCCGAATGCCCTCGATGAGTCCGAACAGCATGAACCGTATCCCAACCTGAGTCACTACCCATGATCCCCAACACGTTATCAGAACCACGCCTTCTCCCTAACTTGCCGGCTTTCGGGAAATCGCAAGGGCATCGGCATGATCCGTCATTATCTCACATTCGCTCACGAGGCGCTCCTGCTCGATGAAGGGCTTCGGGGCTGGCATCTCGCGGAATGCTGGTCGCAGGAAAAAAACGCGCTGGTCCTCCGCTTTATTCAGGGGCGGGAATCCCGTTTCGTGGAGGTGGCGCTTGACCCGCAGCTTGGCTACGCTCTGATGCGCGATGAGATTCATCGGGCGCGCCGGAACACTATCGACTTTTTCGGGGGGCTGCTCGGGGAGCAGGTGACCGGTGTGACGATCGATGAGGGGGAGCGGGCCATCACCATTCATTTCTCCGGCGGCGATGAGCTGGCGATCTTCTTCTTCGGCGGTGGCGGCGGCAACATCCTGCTGCTTCGCGACTGGGGGGTGATCGATTCCTTCACGAAATATTCCGGGGAGTATGATGCGATCATCTCCGGTCGCGCGGAGCACGATGTCCGCTCCCCCGACGATCTCCGCGCCACGATCAGAAGCATCCATGAGCCGCCATCGCGCGCGCTGACCCGCGCCATCCCGGAGCTTGGGAAGCGGCTTGCGGCGGAGGCGCTCTTCCGTCGCGGGCTGGTTGGGGCCGCCGCTCTCCACGATCTTGACGACGCCACGCTGGACGCGCTCTTCGCGGAGATCGACCAGTTGTACGGCGCGGCGGAGGCCAGCGAGACCTTTTATCTCTACCATCTTCCCGATGAGGTGATCTTCTCCCTGGTGGAACTGCGGAGCCTGGAGCTTCAGGCGGTCCGGGTCGAGACGTTCAGCCGGCTCGATCGCGCCGTGCGCGCCCACAGGTCGGCATCGTTTCATGGGAGGAGCTTTGCTGCGCTGCGCGATAGAATCTTCAAGCGCCTGACGACCGAGCGGACAAGGCTGGAGCGCTCGCTCGCCAACCGGCTGGACTCGACATCGCAGCAGAAAAAGGGGGAGGACTGGGAGAGCCAGGGAACCCTCCTGATGAGCAACCTTCAACTGGTGGAGAAGGGGAGCGCGAAGGTGACGCTGACGGACTGGGAGGGGCAGGGGAGGGAAATCACCCTGGATGCCAGGCTGACGCCGGTGGAGAACGCCGAGCGCTATTTCAGGAAGGCACGCGGCGCGCGCGACTCGATGGCGCGGGGAAGCGCCGGAATTCAGAGAAACCGGCGGACGCTGGAACGGATAGCCGGGCTGCTGGAACGGGCGGCGGCGGCGACCGGCAGCGACGAGCTGGAACGGATTGAACAGGAGAACAAGGATCTATTCACGATGACCGCAGAAGCAAAGGAGCCCGGCACGCCGGAGCGATTCAGAAAGTTCGAGGTGGCCGGCGGGCACGAGGTCTACGCCGGAAAGAACGCCGCGAACAACGACGAGCTGACCGTCAGGTTCGCCCGTCCAAACGATTACTGGTTCCACGCGCGCGGCTCATCGGGCTCGCACGTCGTCCTCCGCTGGAGCGACCCGAAATCAAAGCCCCCGCGCGACGCGATTCGTGGGGCGGCGTCGATTGCGGCGTACTACTCCGGGGCACGGGGGGCCAAGATGGTGCCGGTGGCCTACACGCTGAAGAAGCATGTCCGGAAGCCGCGGGGCGCCGCGGTGGGTGCCGTGATGATGGAACGCGAGGAAGTGGTGATGGTGGAGCCGAAGCTCCCCCCCGGCAGCAGCGATGATGTATAACGGCCTGTCGGGGGACGTTTAAAACGTCCCCTTACAACAGTGCATTGCATCGTGGCGCGATCATCATTTCGTCAGCAGCATCCTCCCCTCCGCGCTCCAGGTGCCGGAGGAGAGCCGGTAGTGATAGACGCCGGAGGGATGACGGGTTCCATCCCAGTGGGCCGCGTAGCTTCCGGGCTCCAGGTATCCATCCACCAGCGTCTCCACTTTTTCCCCGCGGGCATTGTAGACCGCCAGCGTTGTATAGCCATCCAGGCCGAGCGAGAACTCGATATCCGTGGCGGAGTGGACCGGGTTGGGGGCATTGGGCCTCAGAGCATACTTCGACATCGTGGCGATGATCAGGCGTTCCCGCATGCCGCAGAGCTCGAATCGGAGTTCCCCCGGAACGGTGGCAACCGGCGCGCACTGCGCCGTGTAGAGCGTAAGATCGAACGGCAGCGGCGATCGCCAGATCGAATCGGTCTGCGCGTCGCCCGCCCCCTTGATAAATGTGGAAAACCGCAGCTCGAGAATATTTCCCTTCCCCTTCAGCGGCTGAATCGAGAGCGGAGCATCCAGCGTGAGGGAGAAGAAGCCGGGGCGATCGGCCGTTACCATCGGGGTCCATCCCTCGACAAGCGTCCCCTTGAGCATCGAGGGGAGCCTGGTGGGGGTGGCATTTGCCAGGCTCATCATGTTGCTGTCATAGAGGATCGAGAAGGCTATCCGGCGGCAGCCGAGCGTATCGGCGGGGGTATCGAGCACCACAGGAATCGTCACGGAATCCCCAGGCATCGCCCGGTTGTCGGTCGCGATATGGGCGGCGGCGGCGGGTGCGATGGAGCCCGCCGGGGCGATATGAACGACGGTCGTTATCGAGTCGTACGGCGCTCCGGTCACCAGCGTTACCGCGTAGTCGCCGGGACGCGTGTAGGAATGGATGGGGTTGCGATCGGTCGATGTCGATCCATCGCCGAAATCCCATCGCCAGCTTCCCGGCGTCCATGTGCTGTCGGTCCAGATGCAGTCGGCGATGGTGGAATCGAAGAATCGATCCCCGCCGCAGTTATCGGCCCGGTGCGTGAACGCGGGACGGTAGATGGGACTAAGCTTCATCACCACCGGCTGATCGCGGGCAGTGTTCAGCTTCACCGGCTGAAACGATCCCGGCGTGGTGACGAAATCGGGGGAATGGGTTGTTATCGAGATATAGAGATCCTGCCTGCCGCCGACCGTATCGAATATGACTCTGGCGTAGTAATCATTGTTCTTGCCGCCGAGATAGGTGGAGTATTCAAGCCGCGCCCCGTCGGCGCTCAGGCGGCTGACGAAGCCGTCCCACAGCAAACTGAAATCCATCTGCGAGCGGTAATCCGGTTCCAGCGCGCATCTGGTCACGGGGAAATCGGCCTTGAAATTCCGGGTGGAGGGGGCGTTCGGGAAGATCAATCTTCCGGAGATAAAGACCTCTCCGCCGGCGGCAAGGGCGATTCCCTCGGGCTGTTCATTGCCGCTTCCGCCAAGGAGCGTGGAGTAGCGCGCCGTCGCCCCAAGGCTATCCAGTTTTACCACGAACGCATCGGAGGCCCCCTTCAGCGTTCGCGAATACGCCTTCGCGGTGGTGGGGAAGTTCCGGTCGTTGGTGGTCCCGGCAACAACGGCGCTCCCGTCGCGGTCAACCGCGATCACGTTCTTGTCGTCGTTGGCGGACTGGATAAAGGTTGCGTAGATAATGCGTCCCCCATCGGGGGCCAGCTTCAGCACAACTCCCGCCCCCGCGCCGCCGTAGCGGGTTGCGTAGGCTCCGGCGGTGACGGGGAAATTGGTGGAGCTTGTCCACCCTGAAACGTAGATATTTCCCTGGCGGTCGAGCGCCATATCGTACGCGCTGTCATTCCCCTTCTGACCGATATAGGTGGAGAAGATCATCCTGCTTCCATCGTCGGCGAGTTTGGAGACGAAGATATCCGAGTTGCCGTAGGGGGTGCGGCGGATGGCGCCGGCCGTCGTCGGAAAATTGCTGCTGGATGTGGAGCCGCAGATATAGAGCGATCCCTGCTGATCGATCGCGATCCCCCCAACGTCCTCGTAATCATCACCGCCGATGTAGGTGGAGTAGATCAGCTTTGTCCCGTCGGCGCTCAGGCGGAGGGCGAAGAGATCGAAGTTGCCGCCATACGTTTTCGACAGCGCGTTGGCGGTGATCGGAAAGTTGTTCCGCCCGAACCCGCCCCCGGATGTGAAGGTCTGCCCGGTAACAAACGCTTCTCCCGCATCGTTCACCCTGAGCCTGAGCCCCAGCTCGTTCGATGAGCCGCCGATATAGGTGGAGTAGATCAGCTTTGTCCCTGTGGCGTCCAGCTTGAAGACGAAGACATCGTTGTAGTAGTCGTGGAAGAAATTGTAGTCGGGGCCGAACGCGCCTTTGCCGTAGACGCCGGGCGTTGTCGGGAACCCGGCGGTATACCAGCCGGTGCCGTAGACATTCCCCTTCTTATCCACGGCGATATCGCGGATATATCCCATCTGTTCATCCCCCGTCCCGCCGACGAAGGTGGACCACGCCAGCATGATCGGGTCGATCACGATCGGCTCCGCATGATCGTAGCCGCCGGTGATCGCAAAGCCGAACGTGGTATCGTTCACCATCCGATAGCGCGACGCCACTTCGCGTCTGGCGCCGTTGATCACCTGATAGGTGAAGGGCACTTCCTCGGCCACGGTTCCCCAGGCGTTGGTGATTTCGAGCTGTCCCTTTGCGTTGATCGCCAGCTTCTCGATGCCGCTGCACGCCATCCTGATATCGGCGATATTCCCCTCCGGCGCCACGATATAATCGTACTTCAACGCCGCTCCGGTGCCGTAGTAGCGGAGATCGATATGGGGGTAGATATCCCTGTACCAGAGGCGCGAATACTCCGGCACATGGGTCAGGTGTCTGCTGAAATCCTCGCCGCGGAGATAGTTCGTGTTCCCCTCGTGTTCCCCTTCGGAGACGACGCGCGCATTGGGATTCATCCCGGCGAACGTGAGGTTCCAGACCAGGAATTCCGATGCATCCGACTCATCGCCGTGGCTCCCCTCATCACCCTCTCCCTCCTCGTCCTCTCCCTCTATCTCACGCGTATAGCCGAAGCTGAGCCCGTCCCGCATAAAGTAGACATTGGCCCCCGCGGAGCGTCCCTGGTAGAGAATCGGATCTTCCCACTGCCCCGCGTTCCTGCGGAAGACGACCGGCAGCGAGGAGAGCGCGCGTTCCACGGTTTCCCCGCTCGGCGGAGCGTCCGATGATGTCCCCCCCTGCGCGCGGAGAACGCCCGGAACCAGCGCAATGATGGCGATGATGAGCGCGATGGTGAGCGGAAGCAGGTTCTTCCCGCCGCCTGCCGGATCAGATGAAATCAGCCTCATGAGCATTGCCTCGGATGAATTGAGAGTGCCGCGGCGGGGAGCCGTTCCTGACCGATGGCGTTCGCCGGTCATAGCCAGGAATGATTCCACGGGCGGAACGTTACGGCGCACGGGCCGGTCCGCCGTGGGACGCGCGGGAAACGCGGCCCATGGGGATCAGGACACACGATCACTGCAATTCATCACGAGACTGAAGAGATTATTTCACAAGCAGCATCCTTCCCTGGCCGCTCCAGGCGCCGGAGGTCATCCTGTAGTAGTAGATGCCGGAGGGCTGCCCGGAGGCATCCCACGCGACGGTGTAGCTTCCGGGCCGGAGCCAGGTGTCGATGAGGGTGGTGATGGCATTGCCGGCGGCGTCGTAGATCGCCAGCGTTGTGGGCCCGTCAAGGCCGAGCGAGAAGGATATCTCGGTGGATGGGTTGAAGGGGTTGGGGCGATTTCCCGCGAGGGAGTAGTTGCCGACGGTCACACGGATCAGCCGGAGGTTCAGCCCGCAGATCGAATCGATCCTGATATGCCCCGGCAGCGCGGTGATGCGATCGCACGAGCCGGCCGGGAGGGTGATGCTGAACGGCAGTTCCGATTCCACCGTATCGGCCAGATAGCCCGCCAGATCGATCGTCGCCAGCGTTCCCCGTCCCCGCAGCGTGCGTCCCGGTGGGGCATCCAGCCTGACGCGGACGGCGCCGAGCGAATCGGTCAGGGTGGTGATGGCCCATCCGTCGAGGAGCGTTCCATCGGTCGAAATCCGTTTGAGGCGGAGGAAGCGTCGTTCGTAACCCAGCGCGATCTCCAGCGTTGCCGCGCCGTCCGCCGCGGAATCCAGGATGATGGGAATCGCGATGATGCTTCCCGGCAGAAGGTGGTGGTCGCGATCGATATGCGCCGTGATGGTTCGCGTTCCATCGCCGACGCGGATGATCACCGTGTCCTCCCCGGTGCAGCCATGAGCGTCGGTCCCCGAAACCACATAGGTGGTGGTGACCAGCGGCGTTGCCACGGGATCGGGGCAGTCCGTACAGGAAAGGGCGGTGGCCGGTCTCCAGCGGTAGACCGACGCGCCCGACGCATGGAGCCGGGCCGGGCGGGCCGGGCAGATATCGGTATCGCCGGAAGCGGTCACCGTCGGAGCCGCGCGGAGGTTTACCGTAACACTGTCGGTTGCGGCACAGCCGGCGGCGTTGATTGCCGTCAGATGATAGACCGTCGTCCGCAACGGCGTGGCGACCGGGCTTTGACAGTCGGCGCAGCTGAGCCCTTCGGCGGGGGACCAGGCATACGTTGTTCCGCCCGATGCCGAGAGGGTGATGCTCTCTCCGGGGCAGGCCGCGACATCGGGGCCGGCGTCGGCGGAGGGGAGGGGGAGGACATGCACGGTAACGGAGTCGGTCGCGGAGCAGCCTGCCGCGTTTGTCACGCGGAGTGTATAGGTGGTTGTGATCAGGGGGCGGGCCACCGGATTTCTACAGTCGGTGCAACTGATTGCATCGGCGGGGGACCAGTTGTATCCGGTGCCGCCGGACCCGCTCAGCGCCGCTTCTCCTCCGGCGCAGATGGTTGTATCGGCCCCGGCGTCCGCGGCCGGCGGTGGCGCCACGGTCACCAGCACGGAATCCCGCGCGGAGCAGCCGGCGACGCTGATGAACGTGCAGGTATATCGGGTCGTGACGGCCGGCGACGCGATCGGATCGGCGCAGTCGACGCAGCCCAACCCGGTGGCGGGGGACCACTGATAGCGATCGGCGCCGCTCGCGATGAGGTGCGCGCCCTCTCCGGCGCAGATGGTGGTATCCCTCGAAATCGATCGGATCATCGCCGTCGCGGAATCGATCAACACGGTTATCGAGGCGTTCGCGGAGCAGCCGGCGGCGCTTGTCACCGTTACCGTGTACACCGTCGGCTCGGTCGGTGAGGCGATGGGGTTGGGGCACGTCGTGCAGCTCAATCCCGTCGCCGGGCTCCAGCGATAGGCTGCCCCGCCGGATACCAACAACTCCGTGCTTCCTCCCAGGCATATCGTCACCTTGGTTCCGGCGGTGATGACCGGCAGCGGGGCCACCTGGAGATCGGCGGTATCGACCGAGACGCATCCCTGCCGGCCGGTGGTTTCCACCAGATACCTGGTCGAGACATCGGGCGATGCCGTCGGGTGCTGGCAGTCCGCGCAGCTCAGTCCCGTGGCCGGCCTCCAGCGCCAGGCGATCCCGTCGGGCGCATCGAGCGTGATGGCTCCGCCGGTGCAGATCGTGTCGCGGCTGTTGAGGGGCGCCGGCAGTGGCGAGGGGATGCAGATGGAATCGCGGCAGAGGAGGCCGTTTCCGGTGATAAGGGAAACGTAGAGGCAGAGCGGATCATTTGTCCCGCTGGTGCCGGTGATCGTGCCGGTGATGTTCACCTCCGTGGCCGCGGGGATCGTGTTCTGGGAGATGGTCGCCTGTCCGTTCGGCGTGGATGCGACGATAAAGCCATCGATATCGCTTCTCGCGTTTACCGAGTAGAGGTAGAGCCGGTGTCCCTGCTGATCGAAGCCGTTGCAGCGGACGGTGAACGAGTCCACCGACAGGATGCACTTCGACACCTTCTCCAGATTCACCCCGTCGATATTCCCCCACGATACGGTGGCCGGGTTGGTGTAGTCGGCGGAATCGTTCTCGACGTTGATCGCGATGCTGTCGTAGTCAGCCGGCGCCTTCCACGGTGGAAATGTGAGGGTGCGCCAGTTCAGGCTGGCGGTGCCGGCCGATCCGATCAGGGCAACCTGCGGCTCCTGAATATCCCAGTGGAAATTGTCGAACCGGGGAGTGGTGCTGAACGCCACGACGCGGGCGCGGAAGTACCTGCCGACATCGGGGCTGGCGCGCATGCAGAGGGAGCAGGTGTAGAGGCTGTCCTTCCTGATGCGGATGAACAGCTTTTCCTTGATCGCCTCCCCGACGAACTTGTTCCCCCACATCGCGATATAGCCGGTATCGGAACAGCCGTTGCCGGCGCGCGCGTCAGGGGTGCCGCAGGCGGGGAGCCACGGGGGGATATTATCGGGGCCGATGCCGGTTCCATAGGTGCCGATAAAGCCGGGATTGGAAACCATGTTCGAGCCCTGGGCCAGGGCCGCGATGGGGAGGAGCCAGAGGAGGGCCAGGTAGCGAACAACGTGCATGGGCTTTCAGGATATGATCGCGTTTCCGGGATGATCCCGGCACTCGTTCCAGCCGATTGCCGGCCGCCCGGTCAGCGGGTTGTGACGCGGGAGCGCATGGCCGCCGCGATCCACCGTGGAAGGATCGCAAGCAGATGGGCCATCACCTCCCTGGTGCTCTCATGAAAGACGTCGATGCGGCCGTAGGCGTCACCTCCGCCATCGCCGACCAGATCGGAGACGCTTCGGAGGATCAGCGGCCGGACGCCGTTGCGGGCCGCGACCCATGCTATCGCCCCCGATTCCCAGTCGCCGGCGACGGCGTTGTAGCGGGCGCGGAGATCGGGAAGCTCGTTCATCATCAGATCGCGATCGGCGGAGACGAGGAGGGTACGCAGCGCCTCGGTCGGGAGGGATTCGCCGAGCCAGGAGAGGTCGATCTCCGTCATGTAATGGGCCGTCGCCTCCTCCTGATCTCCCATCATCTCGATGATATCGTACACCACGGTCCGCTCCGCCACCACCACCGTTCCCCGCTCGATCAATCCGGCGAAGCCGCCGCACGTTCCGATATTCACCAGCAGTTCCGGCCGGAACCTGTCTATCGCATGCTGCGCCGATGCCGCCGCCGCGATCTTCCCCCAGCCGCCGTGAACGAACGTCACCGGCCGCCGTTCCTCGCCGATCTCCATCTCACGAACAAACCATTCGCCGAACGGCGTCCGCCGCATCTCCGCCGCCGGGTGGATGGCGCGCATCACATTCCATTCGGCGTTCGCGGAGATGATCACCACGATGCCGCGGGTTGGTTCAGGTTCGCCGGGAGTAAGGTTGTTCATGCCGATGAAGTTACCGGAGCGTCGGCGATATGGGAAGGAGATAATCGGATCGGGGGAGCCAGGGGGGCGACACTTTTTGTATGCGCCGGGGTCTTTCCCAGTATCTTCCAATGCTCAACGCAATTCCCGTCACACAATTTCATCTACCGGGCTGGCACATGAAAATCTCCCTCATCATACAGTTCATGCTGACGATCGCGCTCATGGCGATCGCCTCGGCTGGTTGCAGCAATCCAACCGGGGTCGACAAGGCCGCGCTCCTTGCCGATTCGCTCCGCCGTGCCGATTCACTCCATCGCGCCGATTCGCTCCATCGCGTTGATTCGGTGCGGACGGTGAGCGATAATGCCATGCGGGATGTTCTCTGCCAGCTCTCGGAGAACGTCTACGTTTCCGCCACGGTCGATCTCGACACATACGCCGGCGCGCTTGCCGACAGGATCTCCGACCTGAAGTCGGCGAGAACGGCGAGCAGCCTGGAGGCGGCCAGGGAGGCATGGAAGCTGGCGCGAAGGCCGTGGGAGTTCTTCGAGATGGGGTTGGTGGGGCCCGCCAAGAACCAGGGTACCGATCCCGACATCGATAGCTGGCCGGCGGACCTCAACACGATCGAGAGCATCCTCCAGGACAACGATGGGATCGATATGGCAACGCTCGCCCAGGAGGAGGGAACGGCCAGGGGATTTCATGCGATCGAGTATCTGCTGTGGGGATTGGACGGACAGAAGAAGGTCGAGCAGATCACCGGCAGTGAATACGATTATCTGATTGCTGCATCGGCAATGCTGCACGGCAGCACGGCCAGGCTCAGGACCGCATGGCAGGGAACGATGGCCGGCGACAGCACGGCATTTGCATGGCAGCTCTGTCATGCCGGCCAGCCTGGAAGCCCCTATCTGTCAGCGCTGTCCGCATTGAAGGATGTCACCAGCAACGCGATCACGCTCACCTACGAAGTTGCCAATTCGAAGATGGGCATCCCCTATCACAGCTCGGACAAGGCCTTCGAGGAGTCGCGGTTCAGCGGCACGACGAAGGCGGATTTCCTCGCAAACCTGGAGGGGCTCAGGGCATGGTACACGGGTGAATATCGCGAGCGGAACATGCCGGTCGTCGGCCTGGGCATCAGCAGTCTGGTGGTGAAGCAAAATCCCGGTCTGGATGCAAAGGTCCGCGCAGCTTGATGAATCGGTGCGGCGGGTGATGGCTATCCAGCCATCGTTCGGCGAGGCGGTGATGGAAACCCACGGCGGGAGCAAGGCGTCGATTGCGGGGGCGATGACCGCGGTGCAGAACCTTGAAACCACGCTGAATGACGAGGTGCTGCCGCTCTTCAAATAGCGATCAGTTCCAGGCGAAGCCGGGGCGCGCCGCAAGGGATGCGCTCCGGCTTCATCATGTCATCACCCGGCGGTTTCATCGCCGGCGCTCTCCGCGGCGCCGTTTTCCCCGGCGTTCGTCACCAGCAGATCCCTGATCTGTTCGAGCGGGAAGGTCGACCGGGTCAGCAGCTCGTAGGCCTCGCGGACCTGCTCGATCAGCACCTCCACGCCGCTGATCGTCGTGGCGCCGCCGCCGGCGGCATCGGTGAGCATCCGGGTGAATGCGGGGCTGAAGTTGGTGTCCAGGACAATCTGGCGATCGTGGAAGATCTCGGGGATCGTGATCGGCGTCTCCTCCACATTCGGATAGGAGCCGAGCGGGGTGGCGTTGATAATCAGCCGCGACTCCGCCAGGGTCTGCGCCAGATCCGGAGGGAACAGCTCGTATGCCTCGATCACCGATGTGGTCTTGGTGCCGCTGAGCAGTTGCTTCAGGATCTGCGCCTGCTGCGGCGTGCGGTTGGCGATGGCGACATGCTTCAGGCGGAAATGGCGGACCACCGCGTAGGCGGCCGAGCGGGCCATGGCGCCGCCGCCGAGGATCACCGCGCTGCCGTTGCCGAAGATATCCTTGTACGGCTCCAGCACCTTTACGATCGCCCTGGCCTCCGTGTTGTGACCCGTCGCCTGGTCGCCGTCGAAGACCATCGTGTTGATCACGCCGGCGCCGTGGGCCTCGTCGGAAAGATAGTCCACCAGCCCCGCGGCGGCGCCACGAAGACGGGTGTCCAGGTAGACGCCGCTGGCGCCGAGCGCGCGAAGCGCGGCGACCGGGGTGGCAAGCTCCCGCACCTGCGCGTCGAAGAGGAGGCAGGATACGTCGGCCCCGGCGATCTCGCAGGCGGTGGAGATCATCTGATGGATCAGGTTCTCGCCGACGGGGTGACAGAGCACGCCGACGAGCTTCGTATTGAATGTGGTTTGCATCGGAGGAGTTGGTCCGTAGTCAAAAATCCAGTCTTCACAAGCGGCGGCGCTCGCATGGGCGGTCGCCGCCGTATCAGACTGTTGAAGTGCTTTCAGCGCTCAGACCCTTCAAGGCGATCAGATGCAAGGCGGCCGAACCTGAGCTCACGGACGCCGCAGTGAGCGAACGGTGAAGGCCAACGCCGCAGATGTCGTCCTTCAACAGTCTGCTATACCGCCGGCCCGGTAAACTCCCGCAGCCGCGTGATCGATGTCCCCTGTCCCAGCACCACCATCGTCTCGAACATCCCGGCGCCCACCTGCCTGCCGGTGATCGCCAGGCGGAGAGGATGGATCAGCTTTCCGGCGGAGAGGCCAAGCTCCTCGGCGTAGCCGCGCACCACCCCCTCGATCATCGACACGGTCCACTCGGCGGGGTTCAGCCTGGCAAACCGGCCCGCCATCTCCGCGACCTGCTCCTGTGTCCCGGCCTTCCAGTGCTTCTGCGCGTAGGCGAAATCGATGCACCGGATCGGCCCGAACATGTAGTCGGCGAAGGTCGGGATATCGTTCAGCGTGGTGATCCTCTCCTTGATCAGATCGACCACCGCCTCGGCATAGATCATCTCCACATTCCCGAATCCCGCTCTGGCGAGTATCGGCAGCACATCGCCGGCCAGGCGCTCGATCGGCATCTGGCGGAGGTACATGCCGTTCATCCAGTTGAGCTTTTCAAGATCGAAGATCGCCCCCGCCTTGTTCACCTTCTCCAGCTCGAACATCGCGATCATCTCCTCCACCGTGAAGATCTCGCGATCCGCGGTCGGGTTCCACCCAAGCAGCGCCACGAAGTTGACGAGCGCCTCCGGGAGATAGCCCTTCTGGAGATATTCCGCCACGGAGACATCGCCATCACGCTTCGAGAGCTTCTTGCGGGTTGGCCCCAGCAGGAGCGGGAGATGGGCGAACTGCGGCTTCTCCCAGCCGAACGCATCGTAGAGGATAACATGCTTGGGAAGCGATGGAAGCCACTCTTCCCCCCGGATCACATGGGTGATCTCCATCAGATGATCATCCACGATGTTGGCGAGATGATAGGTCGGGTAGCCATCGGATTTCAGGAGGATCTGGTCATCGATGGTCTTGTTCGGGAAGACGCTCTCGCCGCGGACAAGGTCGCTGGTACGGGTCTCGCCGGTCAGCGGCACAAAGAGCCGGATGGTCCAGGGCGTCCCCGAATCGATAAGGCGTCGCGTCTCCTCCTCGCCGAGCGTGAACTGGTTCCGCATCGAGGTGCGGTCATACTTCGGGGCGACGCCGGCCGCCTTCTGTCGCTCGCGCATCCGGTCCAGCTCCTCGGCGGTATCGAACGCGTAATAGGCGGTGCCGCGATCCAGCAGCATCTGCGCGTGGACCCTGTAGATATCGGTGCGCTCGGACTGACGGTACGGCCCGTGCGGCCCTCCCACGTGCGGCCCCTCATCGAACTCGATGCCGGTCCACCGGAACATCTCGAAGATGTTCTGTTCCGCCCCTTCCACGTACCGCGTCTGATCCGTATCCTCGATGCGGAGGATGCAGGTGCCGCCGAGATGGCGCGCGAAGAGGTAGTTGTAGAGGCCGGAACGGAGGCTGCCAACGTGGAGCATGCCTGTGGGCGACGGAGCAAAGCGAACACGAACCATGAGAAGGGGCCTTGAGAGTTATGGAGCAAAATGCCCTGGAAGGGCCTCGATCAGCGGCCTGGCGGCCATCCGTAGCCGACTCTGACGGGAAACGGAAGCTGAGGGAAACGAGCGATGGAGCTGTGGCCGGGTGGCCCGGCCGCATGCCGGCCAAAGCGGAGACGCGGTGATTGAACCGGGTCGGCATCTCACAAAAAAAAGCGCATCACCGACCATTCATCGGGATGCGCTTCAGATTCGTTCGGGCGAGTAATGGGACTTGAACCCACGACCTCCTGAGCCACAATCAGGCGCTCTAACCAACTGAGCTATACCCGCCATATGTACCGAAACAGGGCTACAAACATAGGTCTTTCACCTCCACCGAGCAATCTCAGATTGTAATTTTCTTCAATCGGGGAGCCGTCCGCGGAATGCGGGGAAAGTATCCCCGATAATCGCCGCCAGGCTTTTCCCCCAGGCATCCCAGTTCAGGCGCGTTTCGAACTCCTCCCGGCTGCTGCGGCAGAGCGCCTGGTAGCGCTCCGGATCGCGGGCGATCTCCGCGATCACCTCCGCGTACCGCCCGCCACCGGCTTCCAGCGGCAGCGTATGACCGTTTCTCCCCTCCCGCACCAGCGAGGGAATCCCGCCGATATCGGTCGTGATGGCGGGAAGGGCGTAGGCTGATGCCTCGCAGAAGACAAGGCCGGCAGCCTCGAACCGGGTGGGAAGGATAAAGAAATCAGCCTCCTGCCAGAGCCGCTCGAACAGCCCCCGCTCCTCGGGGATCTGCTTGTTGAGGAATGGAATCACCGTCATCCTCGGGTGCTCCGCGCCGGCCGGTGCGGTGCATCCCACCACCGTCAGCCCGGCATCCAGCCCCATCTCCAGGAGCCTGACCAGGGCTTCGCGGGCAATCGCCCCCCCCTTGATCTCCCACGATACGCCGACCATCAGAAGCCGGATCGGCGTTCCGATCTTCCTGGGGAGCACCGCCTCCCGCGCCGGCGGGTTGATGAGGTTGGCCCCCAGGAACGTGACATGGACTCTGCCGGGATCGATCCCGTAATCCTCGGTCGCCGACGCGGCCGCCCAGTAGGAGGGATAGAGGATGATCGATGATCGCTCCAGCGTCAGCCGCTCCAGCTCGTCGCCGCCGCGCGCGGTCCGGGAGATCACATTGGTGTAGTCGGAGTAGAAATTCCGGACGGAGCGCCACGTTGCGTCGGAGTAGTAGATGATCGGCACATCGGTTTCCAGGAAGGCGAGCGTGTTTGCTCCCCCCGGACAGAAGATCAGATCGTACCGGTCGCGCGCGAGAAGTTTGCTGAAGTAGCGCCCGTAGCGGCGGGCGAGCGACATATCGTGGTGGAAGCTGTAGTTCCTGCCGGAGATCGAGCGAACCAGCTTCCGGGCCGCCTGATAGGGGAACAGCCGGATGGGCGCCGGGGTAAGATCGGTCACGGTGCCGATATGCCGCTCGATCGAGGCTTTGGAAAAGTAGAGTGTCCCTGACCAGGTCCGCACATCGCGCGCGTTGCCGGGATGGACGAATGCTATCTTCAGGGGGCGATCCATGCTCAACGGATGATCCCGGAATATTTCGGATGAGAAGAGATCGTACGGGGGCGGGATGCCGCCGTTCGGATCGCTCCGGTTCGGATCACTTCGATTTCTTCGGCAGCCAGTGGATTCCCAGAGAAATGCGAAGCCCCACAAAATATTGCTTCCAGTCGGAATCATCCAGCAGCGATGTCTGCGGGATCGAAACAAACCCCTCCACGCCGAGCGCCAGAAAGTCCTCCCCCATCACGTTCCACCCCACCCCCACGTCGATCGACCGTCGCAGCCGCTGCAATCCGTCGAACGTCCGCTTGTCGATCAGCGTGGCGGTGTCGGAGCCGTTGCCGTAGCGGATCGCCTGCTTGGCGTTCGCGATCTGCTCATACTGCGTCCCCTTGCTGGAGATCGCGTAGGCGAAGCTGTAGCCGCCGAAGAGATAATAGTACGATGATACCGAGAGCGCCTCGGTCTTGATGAACGCGCCATAGATGGGGATGTCCAGCCCCACGGTCCCGGCCAGCGAGTACTGCTTCAGATACGCCACCCCGACCTCCTTCAACGGCTGTCGCAATCCGCCGATCGAAAGGTAGTGCCGGGAGTTGTCGACCGAAAAGAGCATCCCCTGCGTCACCTGGAGGCCGGCGCCAAGCCTGACGACGGCCGGCATCGGCAGGTTGTAGAGAAACTGGAGGGAGTAGTCGTCATAGCTGGTGCTGGGATAACCATCGTCCTCCTCCTTGTCCTTGTTCGGCTGGTAGATCTTCCGCTCATCCGCCTCGTACGGGTTATGCCACGAGAAGGGGGCGGTGGTGGGCTGGAACGCCCTCGGGCGGATATCCGTAGCCGCGTCGAACGTGTCGCCGAACGGCCCGCTGTACATCAGCGTATACCCGGCATATGCCTGCGGAAACCATCCGCGCGACACATGGCCGATCGTCTCATCATCGAACGTGAATCCCTTGGGATCGAGCCCGAGATCATCCCACGTCGTGTCGGCATCCTGGGCGCGCGCGCCGCAGGCGGAGACTACCAGCAACGCCAGTATCCATGCGGCATGCAGCCGGAGCCAGGGTAGATGTTGATTCATTATCGTACGATGTGCATCACTTTGTCGGCGAAACCGGAATTGGTCACCAGACGAACCAGATAGACCCCGCACGGCACGTCGATGCCGGGGGTGTAGATGAATGTGTGCGGCCCGATCGGCTGCGTCCCCAGGTCGGCCACGAACAGCTCCGCTCCCGTCACGGTGTAGAAGTAGAAGCGGACATCGGAGAGCCTGTCGATCCGGTATGCCCATGTCGTGGGGCTTCCCTGGCGCGCCGGGTTCGGATAGTTCTGATCGAGTATCGCGAACCGGACGTAGGGGAGCGGCGGGCCGACCGATCGGGTGAGGACCGCGCCGCTCGCGCTTTCCCGTGGTGCGCCGTCCAGCGTGATATCGTTCAGGAGGATCACGCAGACCGAGTCGGAGCCGGCCAGCGCCTCGCCCGCAAGGTAGATCGTGTCGGCCATGGCGGTATCGCGGAGGAGGGAGATGGAGAAATCGTAGATCGAGTCCTTCCGCGCCGTGAGCGAGTAGCCGGTAATCGCGCCGGCCCGCGCCGCGATCAGGGAGTCGGGGAAGAAGACCGTCGGGTTGCTCAGCCGCAGCGTCCCCCGCAACAATGCCGGCCCCGCGGCCGGGCCGCCGGGAGGGATGATGATTCTGACCCGGAGATGTTCCCCCACCAGGCCGCGCGTTGTATCGACGGTGATGCCGGCGAATGCAAACGCGCCGGGGAGGAGGAGGAGCGCCAGCAGCAGAAACAGCGGGCGGAGCTTCAACGGGAGCAGGCCCCATCCGGGCGGGTTGCCGGGGATCGATCCGGTTCGATGATTTGTTCGCGTTATCATTTCTCCCCCTGGCTGGTGATCACGAACTCCGTCCTCCTGTTCTTCTTCCGGTTCTCCTCGGAATCGTTCGGGACCAGCGGCCGCGTCTTTCCGAAGCCGACGACGGTCATCCGCTTCCGATCGATTCCGAGCGTCACCAGCGCGTCGGCAACGGCGCGCGCGCGATCCTCGGAGAGCTTCATGTTGTACTCATCGCCGCCGCGATCGTCGGTATGCCCGCGTATCTCCAGCTCCATCGCCGGGTTGGCGCGGAGTGCCTCCGCGACCTCCGTCACCCTGGGCGCGGATTCCGAGCGGATGGTGGCCTTGTCGTAATCGAACTCGATGCTGACCATCGCGATGGAGCCGACGGGATCGTACGGCGTGAAGAGGGAGCGGTCGTAGCGCCCGTCGGCCAGGAGGGGGCTGTAGCCAAGCTCCGGGATGGAGACCGCGGCGGTGGCGGTATGGACCCCTTTGCAGAGCGGCGGGCGGTAGGTGATCCTGTAGTAATTGTTCAGGCCGCGATAGATATCGGCGAAGACGTAGGGGAACTCCCTGTTGGAGTAGATCCTGTACATCCTGCCGCCGGTATAGGCCGCCATCGTCCGCATCACCTCCTCGTCCGCCTGCCCGTAGGCGACGGTGTAGATGGTGACGTTCTTCTCCCGCGCCGCCCGCTGCACGTCCGCGAGCGTGGCATCGGACTGGCCGTTGAAGCCATCGGTGAAGAGGATCATGGCGCGCTTGTAGCCGACCGGCGCGTTCGCCACCTGCTCGATCCCGACGATGCCCGCGTCGTACAGCGCCGTTCCTCCCCCTCCCGGCGGTTGCAGATTCTCCACCTGAAACTCCCTGCGGAACCGGACGCTGTCATCGGTGAGCGGGACATCCACAAGGCACTTGCTGCCGAACTTCACCGTGGCGATCATATCACCTTTCTTGATGATCCTGAGGGTGCGGCTCAACGCAGTGCGGAGCTTGCGGACCTTCTCGTCCCCCATCGATCCGGACTGGTCAAGGACGAAGGATATCGCGTACGGCTCGCGGCGATCCTGCCGGACCTCGGTGACGGTAAAGCTGTCGATCGGCACGGCGGCCCCGGAGCAGGAGTCCACCAGCCGGGGCCAGCGGGCGCGCCAGTTACCGGTGGAGTAGGGCGGGGCAAGCCCCATCACGAAACGGCCGGTGGTATCGTAGATGAACGCGCGCAGCTCCACCTCATCCGGATACCGGCTGTCGTCCACCTTGCGGATATCCATCGTGAGCGGGCCCTGGCGCTGCCAGGCGATCGCGCCGGTGGAATCGGCCACCCGCTGGCTTTTCCATGCGGTGACGGGGCCGGTGACGGTTCTATATTGCCGGATCAGTGAATCGAACGGAACGGCCGATGTCATGTAGATCGGCTTGTAGTCCTTCGGCGGCAGAATCTCGTCGGCCATCTTCACCAGGTTCTGCGGGCAACCTGTCAACGACAGCCACAGAAAGATGGTGCCGAAGAGAAGAAGCGCATGCTGTACGGATCTCGTCATATTTTGGCCCGGATCGTAATGTCGTTCGCGAAGATCGAGAGAAGGAACGCTCGTGACTGGAACGCCCCGGCGGGCATATGGTACATTCCGGCGCCGGCCGCGATCATCGCGCGCTGGCGTCCGTGCCGCTGTCTCTGATCTTCGGATGAAATGTGGGCTGCCGCCCCGTTGATGAATGCTTTTCCACGGGGCGGGTTTGCGGTTCCTGATGGATTCCGAGGAAAGCCCGCTAGACGAGCCTGCCGCGTCCGGGTTTCATCCGGCCGACGTGGTTTATCATTTGAGATCGAAGATACTGAACCGCGGGGCTCGCCGGTGCGCCTTCCATCGCCGGAAAATCGAATCGTTACGCGGCGATAATGGATGGTGAGAGGATCATCCTCGATAATTTCTCCTTCCGCGGCTCCAATCCGGCGCGTGGAGGAAGCACGAACAATCCCTTCGAACAGCACGGCAGATGATCGAAAAACTTCTCCAGCCCGAGATCAGAGATCTTATCGCAGCGGACGACCTTGAGACACTGAGCGAGGTCTTCAGCGACTGGCTTCCGGCCGATATCGCGGGGCTGCTCACCAGCCTTCCCGAGGATGAGCGGCCGCAGGCGTTCAGCGCGATTCAGGGGGATCTGGCCGCCGAAACGTTTGAGTATCTCGATCCGTCCGATCAGGCATGGCTGCTTGAAGGGATGACCAGGGAGAAGGCATCGGCGCTTCTCAACGTGATGTCGCCGGATGACCGGACAGCGCTGCTGGAGGAGGTATCGGAAGAAACCGCCGGCGAGATGATGAACCTCCTCTCCACCGAGGAGCGGGAGGTGGCGCGGACGCTTCTGGATTTTCCCGAGAACAGCGTGGGCCGTCTGATGACGCCGGATTATATCGCGGTGCTGGAGGATTGGACGGTGCGGCGGGTGCTGGATCATATCAGGACGCATGGCCGTAACAGCGAGACGCTTGATGTGATCTACGTGGTGGACGCGAACAACCGCCTGGTGGATGATGTGCATATCAGAAAGTTCCTTCTGGCGGAGTTCCATACCGGCGTGGCCGATCTGATGGACAACCAGTTCCTGGCGCTTCGTGCCACCGAGGATCAGGAGTCGGCGATCGATGTCTTCCGGAAATATGACCGGACGGTGCTTCCGGTGATCGACGCGCGCGGCCGGCTGCTTGGCATCGTTACCGTGGATGACATGCTGGACGTGGCGGAGGAGGAGGCGACGGAGGACATCCAGAAGTTCGGCGGCCTGGAGGCGCTGGATGAGCCGTACGTGAGCACTCCGCTCCTTCGGATGGTTCGCAAGCGGGCCTCGTGGCTTGTCATCCTCTTTCTCGGGGAGATGCTCACCGCCACGGCGATGGGGTTCTTCGAGGGGCAGATCGCCCGCGCGGTGGTGCTTGCGCTCTTTGTGCCGCTGATCATATCGAGCGGCGGAAACTCCGGCTCGCAGGCGGCCACGCTGATCATCAGGGCCCTGGCGCTTGGGGAGGTGAAGTTGCGCGACTGGTGGCTGGTGATGCGGCGCGAGCTTTTCTCCGGGCTGATACTGGGGCTGATTCTCGGGACAATCGGCTTTCTGCGGATCGCGGTCTGGAGCATGTTCTCGCAGATCTACGGGCCGCACTGGGCGCTGGTGGGGCTTACGGTGGGCCTTTCCCTTATCGGCATCGTCCTCTGGGGAACGCTTGCCGGATCGATGCTCCCATTCATCCTGAAGCGGTTCGGCGCCGATCCGGCCACATCATCAGCGCCGTTTGTTGCCACGCTGGTGGATGTGACCGGGCTGATCATCTATTTCACCGTCGCGGTGCTTGTGCTTCGGGGGACCCTCCTATAGCAGACTGTTGAAGGATGTCATCTGCGGCGTTGGCCTTCACCGTTGGCTCATTGCGGCGTCCGGGGGGACGCCTCACTCGCTCAGGCTCGGCCGCCTTGCACCTGATCGTCCTTGAAGGGTCTGCGTCTCTGGAATACGCTGAAGAAGGTCATCCGCAGCGTTGTCGGAAGCATCGTCCCAAGCCCCGGAGGGGCGCAATTCCTGGTGCGCGGGGCATCGCCCCGCGCACATCTGAGGGGATGGAGGTTTGAGGTACGGATTTTGATCTCTTCATAACGAAACGGATTGATCATTTCTTCCATCGATATTCAGGAATCGTTATGAGCGAGGTACAGAAGACCTCCGAAGCGGAGCAATCAGGCAGCACGGCGCATACGATGAGGGAGGCGTTTCGCAAGGTTGCCGCCGCAACATCAGATATTGTCGGCTCGGCCTGGTCGTTCATCGCCTCCATCGTGATCATCCTTGTCTGGGCGGTTACCGGCCCCATGTTCCAGTATTCGGATACATGGCAGCTTGTGATCAACACCGGAACCACCATCATCACATTCCTGATGGTCTTTCTGATTCAGAATACCCAGAACCGGGATTCGAAGGTGATCCATCTGAAGCTGGATGAGCTGCTCCGCGCCATGAAGCACGCGCGTACCAACTTCGCGCAACTGGGGCATCTTTCCGACGATGATCTGCAGCGCTACGAGCAGGAGTTTCTGGAGCTCTGCCAGCGCGAAAAAGAGGAACGCGGAATGCGAACGGGAAATTCCGTCGCGGATCATGAAGCCGACATGCTTGAACAGGCCAGCCATCGTAACACAATAACCGCGGGGGAGAAATGAACGGAGCACATATTCATCTGATACTCAACCACATTCCGGTTGTCGGCATCCTCTTCTGCACGGCATTGCTGGTGGTTGCGATGATGCGGAAAAGCGCCGATGTCCGAAGGGTCGCGCTCTGGTCGTTCGTGGTTGTGGCTGCCATCACCATCCCCGCCTATCTGACGGGCGATCCGGCTCAGGAGACGCTGCGTGGCGTTTCCGGCGTGATGCGCGGGGCGATTCACGCGCACGAGGAGATGGCGTTTATCTCGATGATCGGCGCCGAGATCGCCGGAATACTCGCTATCTTCGGGCTTGTGATGATGCGGAAGCCGGAAGGCCCGCCCGCCTGGCTGATGGCCGTCCTCCTGCTTCTCTCGCTGGCTGTCTGCGTCCTGATGGCGATCACATCCACCAGGGGCGGGGAGATACGCCACCCGGAAATAGGGTCGGACTGGACGGCTCCGGCCGGCCCGCGGGGACGCCCCGGAGGCGATAGCACCGGAGGACCCGGCCGGCCATAGTCGAAGGACACACAACCCAATCGCGCGATGCTGAAAAAACGAGCGTTCAAGAAGCCGGAAAAACCCGAATCGCTGGAGGTGCTGGTGGCGCAGTACGATGCCGCCGCCCGCGATGCCGCCGTAAGCTGGCGCTCGGCGCTGTTCGACCATACCCCGGCGACCCTGCCGGTTCTCGATGAGATGCTGGAGGAACTGCACGGGCAGTACACTCAGAAATCCTTCAAGAAACGGCTGGGCCTTGGGACAAGCGATGTGGATGTGGCGCAGTGGGCAAATCTCTGGGGGATCTATCTCGGCGAAACGTTCCGGCTGGAGCTTGGCGGCACATGGATCACCGGCCATGAGGAGGCGCCAACCCTTCTGGCCGTGGAGCTTCCGGATGGCACGGTTCTCTTCCCAACCGCGCGCGTTTTCCGTCGCATCACCGACGGAGCAGCGGAGAGCGTGGCGGAATACTACCGGAAGGTGATGGAGATGATGGCGGAACATCGGTCGCAGTCGGGGCGGGTTTAAAACCCGCCCCGACTGCGTTATACATCATCCGGCGGTTTCATCCGCGGCCGCCGCATCACTCCCACCAGCGTCGCGCCGTTCATCAGGGCGCATCATCGGGAAGAAGATCACATCGCGGATCGATTCCTCGCCGGTGAGGATCATCGTCAGGCGGTCGATTCCCAGCCCCATGCCGGCGGCCGGCGGCATGCCGACCTCCAGAGCGCGCAGGAAATCCTCGTCGATCAGCATCGCCTCGTCGTCGCCGGCGTCGCGGAGCTTCGCCTGCTCGGTGAAGCGACGGCGCTGAACACGGGGATCGTTCAACTCGCTGAAGCAGGGGGCCAGTTCCTGCGTGTTGATGATCAGCTCCCAGCTCTCCACCAGCCCGGCCTTGGAGCGATGCGGCTTGGCAAGCGGCACCATCTCCTCGGGATAGTCCATCACAAATGTCGGCTGCACAAGATGCGGCTGCACCTTCTCCGAGAATATCTCATCGATCACCTTCCCGATTCCCATCGTTGCATCGGTATGAACCCCCTGCTCGTGCGCCAGCGCCCGGAGCGACGCAAGATCCATCCCCTCGATATCCTTTCCCGTATACTCCGCGATCAGCCCGTGCATCGTGGCGCGGCGGTACGGCGGGGTGAAGTCCAGCGTGGCGCCGTTGGCCGCGGTGACATGGAGCGAGCCGTTGACAGCCATCACAACCTCCGTCAGCATCTCCTCGGTCATCTCCATCATCCACATGTAATCCCTGTACGCCACGTACAGCTCCAGCATCGTGAACTCGGGATTATGGGTCTTGTCGATCCCCTCGTTCCGGAAATTCTTGCCAAGCTCGTAGACCCCCTCGAAGCCGCCGACCATCAGACGCTTCAGGTTCAGCTCCAGCGAGATCCGGAGGAAGAGGGGGATATCCAGCGCGTTCAGATGCGACGCGAAGGGGCGGGCCGCGGCGCCGCCGTACATCGTATGCAGGACGGGGGTTTCCACCTCCAGATAGTTCCGCTGATCGAGATAGCGGCGGACGGTGGTGATCAGCTTGGCCCGCTTCCGGAAGACATCGCGCACCTCCGGGTTGACCGCGAGATCCACGTATCGCTGGCGGTAGCGCATCTCCTTGTCGGCGAACTGATCGTGAACGATCCTGTTCCCCTCCTCATCGATCTCCTCCTTGGCAATCGGCAGCGGGGAGAGGCACTTGGTGAGGAGCGTGAAACTCCTGGCGTGCAGCGTCACCTCGTTGGTGCGGGTGCGGAACATGTAGCCGGCCGCGCCGATGATATCGCCGATATCGTACAGCCGGAACTGGTCGTAATCCGGGAGATCATCCTTCTTCAGATAGATCTGAAGTCTGCCGGAATCATCCTGGATATGAACGAAGCTCGCCTTTCCCATCCGCCTGATCCCCACGATCCGTCCGGCAACCGCGACGGTGAGCTCCGGCGTGTCATCCTGATACTGCGATTTCGCGGCGGCGGCGCTATGCGTTTTATCGAACGCATACGGATAGGCAAGCACCCCCGCCGATTCGAGATGTTCAAGCTCTTCGTAGCGCCGGGCTACCTGATCGTTATCTTGAGTGCGCGTTTGCATGGGACGAGAAATGATATAGGAAATGCCCGGAACGGGCCTAACGTTTGATAGGGAACACCCGTTGTTTCGAATCGGACGGGATGGCGCCATCTCCGGCTTCGGGACGCTCCGGTCAGGGAGAGCCGCCGGGCGCGAGAAGGGGCCGGTCAAGGGGGCAAATCTACGGAATGCACGGAAGTGCGTGGTAGTTTTTCCGCGATGCCGTTATCTTAATCACTCCCGTGGCGGGGTTTCCAACTCCCCCGCGCCGATTGCAGCGATGCTCAACAATATCAACGTTATCCTTACATATGGAGTATGATCGTGAGTGATGTTACTTTCTTCTGCCGCCGGGCCGCGCTCCTGCTGGTGCTGCTGCTGGTCGCCGGGGCGGCATATGGGCAGACCTTCGATTTTCGCGGAGTCCATCTGATCGGTGGGGTTCCGAAGGCCGATATCTTCTTCAACAACGATCCGTCCCCCTCCACCGTCCCGTTCGAATCGGCCTCGGCAATCGCCAAGAAGCTGCCGGAAGGGACGTTGAACGTGAAGGTCTCGCCGACCGGCGCGGGCCTTGGCGGGGCGATTCTGAACCGTGATATCGCCGGAGCCTCCAACATCGAGTACACCGCGATCGCCTACGGCACCGCCGTGCAGCCACGGATGGCGGTGCTGGAGCGGATGCGGACGCAGCGCGCGCCCGACGGAATGTCGCTCCTTCGCATCTTCAATGCCAGCACCATCCAGACATCCTTCGATGTCTACGTCGGCTCCACCGACTCCGCGGTCTTCACCGCCGGGCTGACCCCCGACGGGTTTTCCCCCTTCATCACTGTGAGGGCGGCCGCGCTTCCGGTGATCTTCACGGAGGCGGGAAAGAAGACGCCGGTCGCCAAGGTGATAGCCCCGTTCGTCAATGGCGGGATCATGACGCTGATCGTGACCGGCACAAACGCGGCGGACCTGAAGGTCTACGTGTTGAGCGGCGAGCAGCCGGATGCCGGCCCGCTGGTGCCATTGAAGGGCGTTACCGGAGGCGGGCTGCTTCCATCGCTTCGCGTGATGCACGCGTGGCGGCAGACGACGGCGAACGGGAAGAAGCTTCAGAGCCTGGACCTCTACATCGACGGGCAGCCGAAGACGCACGATCTTCACTATCGCTCCGCGTCCGAGAAGTTCGGCCCGTTCGGAGCCGATACGGCCCTGGTCAAGTTCACGCCGTTCAACGAGGGGCTGGAGATCTATCATCAGGTGGTCCGGCTCCGCAACGATTCCGATTTCACCGTGATCCTGACGAAGCTCCAGGATGGCGCCCCCACCGGCATGCTTCTGACCGCGCCGGCGACCGTGCCGGGAAACGCCGCGGAATCGCTCTTCGTCAGGGTGGCGAACGCCGCCAGCTTCCTTCCCAACGCCAGGGTAAGGCTCTATGCGCCCGCCGATGCGACCACGCCGGTCATGGATACCACCGTGGAGTTTCTGGCGCACAACAATTTCATCTCCGTTCCCCGTGGGACGATGAAGCTGGATGTCTATCATCCGGGGCAGACATCCCCATCGCCTCTGCTGACGGGGGGGAGCAGCGGGAACTTCGCGACATCGTATCTCACCTTCGTCCTGGCGGGGGATGATTCCATGCTCACGGTCGATCTCCTCAACGAATCGCTGCCGTCGCAGCAGGTGTTCGATCCGGCGAACGGCGTGGCGTACGATCCTGCCACGGCATCGGCGATGCGGCTGGCGAACGCTCCCAATCCGTTCTCCTCGCATACCACGATCGGCTTCAGGATGGAGCGGGCGGGGCATGTGACGATCGGGCTGTTCGACCGGCTGGGACGCCGGGTGCGGACCGTGCTGGATGAGCATCGTGATGCCGGCGAGCAGCAGGTGGAGTTCGACGGGAGCGATCTTCCGGCTGGCGCCTATCTCTACCGTCTCGGCGTGGATGGGAACGCGGGGGCAACCGGCAGGATGATGCTGGTGAAGTGATCCGGCCATCCCGGAACGTCATGAAAAAGAAACAGGGAGCCCGATTTGATCGCGGCTCCCTGTTTTGCATGCTGCCTGATGAATGACGGATCAGAAATCGTCGTCGTCGGTAAGAACGTCGTCGATATCGTCGTTGATCTCCTCTTCATCGAACTCGCGAAGGTCGAGCGCCTCGGGATCTTCCACCTCCTCGAACTCGAACTCCTCCTCCTCATCGTCCTCGCCTTCTCCCTTTTCGTCCAGATCGGCATCTTCCTCATCGTCGTCCTCTTCCTCCTCATCCTTGCCGCCGGGAATGGCGAGCGAGGCGGATGCCATCGCGGCGTTGAGGACCGCGGCTGCCGATTCTTCCTTGACCGATCCGGCGCCCATGGCGTTGATTGCTTCCGTGACCTTCTCGGCGGCGTCCTTCAGCGTGGCTGCCACGGAGAAATCGAGGGAGGATTTGAGGAGGATATCACGCGCCTCCTCGGCGTTGGTGCCGTCAAGTCGGACGATCACCGGGATGTTTACCTTTACGGTTTCCATAGCCTGAATGATTCCGTTTGCGACGCGATCGCAGCGAACGATCCCGCCGAAGATGTTGATTAGAACTACTTTCACGTTCGGATCGCTCATCATCACGCGGAATGCGGCGGCAACACGCTCCACGCTTGCCCCACCCCCCACATCCAGGAAGTTGGCGGGTTCGCCACCGGCCAGCTTGATGATGTCCATCGTTGCCATCGCAAGGCCGGCGCCGTTGACCATGCAGCCGACGTTGCCGTCCAGTTTGATGTAGTTGAGATCGTGTTTCCCGGCCTCGACCTCCAGCGGGTCCTCCTCGCTCTCATCCCGCATCGCGGCGATATCGGCGTGGCGATAGAGTGCGTTGTCGTCCAGCGACACCTTGGAGTCGACGGCGAGGATATCGCCATCGATGGTCAGGGCCATCGGGTTCACTTCCACCATGGCGGCATCGATTGCCAGGTAGGCCTTGTAGAGCGCCGTGATAAAGGTGATGAAGCTCTTCCCGGCCTTGCCGGTCAGCCCCAGGCCGAACGCGAGGCGGCGCGCCTGGAAGCCCTGAAGCCCCGCCCCCGGATCGACATACTCGCGGACGATCTTCTCCGGGGTCTCCTCGGCCACCTTCTCGATCTCCACGCCACCTTCGGTGGAGGCCATGATGATGTTCATGCTGGTGCCGCGGTCAAGCAGGATCGAGCAGTAGAACTCCTTGTCGATATCCACGCCGTTGGCGATCAGAAGGCGGTTGACAATCTTTCCCTCGGCGCCGGTCTGGATGGTGACCAGCTTGTTGCCAAGGGTGTTCCGCGCGATCTGGTAGACCGTGTCCAGCGTGTTGCCGTCCACCGGAACCACCTTCACCCCGCGAAGATCCTTCCCCTCGAACTGAACCGGCTGGTTGGTCTGAACGTCGTGGATCACCCCCTTTCCGCGCCCGCCGGCATGGATCTGCGATTTTACGATCAGGAGCGTGGCGCCCTCCTGGATCATGTTGTGGGCGGCCTCGACCGCCTGCTCCGGCGTAAATGCCACACGCCCTGTCTGCACCGGCACGCCATACTTGCCGAGCAGTTCTTTAGCCTGATGCTCGTGGATGTTCATCTGCGAAAAAATTTATCCCTGAAAGATTTGTTGAGTCGAGTGAGTGTCGGGAAGCTCGGTATCGCGGACAGCCTTCACTACGTTGTGGAAGCTTCCGGCAGCGTGCCCCGATGGAGGGATGAATCCCCACTGCGTTGGAAGCTCCGGGCGAGATCATCTGCTACGGTGATCCAGCGGGAAGACAAAGATAGTAAAAAGTTCCAGCGTCGAAGAAGAACAAGGCGGGGTGACAATCGGTTAACAAGAGGTGATGCCGTGGGAACGTTCGTCGCCGGCCGCCGGTTCAGCGATTCGGGAGCATGCAAACGGAGCGCCCGCCCGATGAGATGACTGGCAGGAGGTTTGCCGTCCGATTGCGTGGCGGATGGTCGGGGCGGGTTTCAAACCCGCCCCGACCATCCGCCACGCGACGATAAACAATTCGGAGAACCCATGAACAACGATTCCGGAGAAAGCATTTCGGTCTGGATGGCATCGGCGGAGATCAGCGCGCGGCGGCCGCTGGCGGAAAACACCCGCGCCGATGTCTGCGTGGTGGGCGCCGGCATTGCCGGGCTGACGACGGCGTATCTGCTGGCGCGCGCCGGCAGGTCGGTGGTGGTGATCGATGACGGGCCGATCGGCGGCGGGGAGACCGGCAGGACCACGGCGCATCTCACCAACGCGCTCGATGATCGCTATTACGAGCTGATCCGCCTGCATGGGGAGGATGGGGCGCGGATCGCCGCCGAGAGCCATACCGCGGCCATCGCGGAGATGGAGCGGATTGTCCGCGACGAGAAGATCGATTGCCGGTTCGAGCGGTTGAACGGCTATCTCTTCGCATCGGAGGGAAGGCCGGAGGATGAGCTCCGGCGCGAGCTGGAGGCCGCGCACGCCGTGGGCCTGGAGGATATCAGGCTCGTGGATCGCGCGCCGATCGCATCGTTCAACACCGGCCCCGCCCTCTGCTTCCCGCATCAGGCGCAGTTCCATCCGCTGAAATATCTGGGCGGGCTTGCCGCCGCCATCGAGCGGGCCGGCGGGCGCATCTACACCGGCACCCGCGCCGATCGGGTATCGGGGGGGAAGCGGACCGGCGTCGAGACGGTGGATCATTTCATGATCGACGCGGGATCGGTGGTGGTTGCCACCAACTCCCCGTTCAACGATCTGCTGGTGATTCACACCAAGCAGGCGGCCTATCGCACCTATGTGATCGGCCTCCAGGTGGCGCCGGGAACGGTGCCGCGCGATCTGTTCTGGGATACCGGAGATCCCTATCACTATATCCGCATTCAGACCTCGGACAACGGCCCGTACGATATCCTGATCGTTGGCGGTGAGGACCATAAGACCGGGCAGGAGGATGATCCCGCCGCGCGGTTTGACCGCCTGGAGAAATGGTCGCGCCAGCGCTTTCCGACCGCGGGCGAGGTGGAGTTCCGCTGGTCCGGTCAGGTGATGGAGCCGGTGGATGGGCTGGCGTTCATCGGTCGCAACCCGGTCGATGACGATAATATCTACATCATCACCGGCGATTCCGGCAACGGGATGACGCATGGAACCATCGGCGGGATGATCATCACCGATCTGATCATGGGGCGGGAACATCCGTGGGCGACCCTTTACGATCCGGGACGGATAACCCTGGGCGCGGCTGGCGATTTTCTTCGCGAGGGGGCAAACACCATGATGCAGTATGCCGACTGGCTGAAGGGGAGCCAGGTCGATGACTACGCGGAGATCAAGGGGGGCTCCGGCGCCGTGGTCTGGGACGGCGCCACCAGGGTCGCGGTCTATCGCGATGAACAGGGGAAGGCGCATGGATGCTCCGCCGTATGCACGCATCTCGGCTGTGTGGTGGACTGGAACGATCTTGAGAAATCGTGGGACTGCCCGTGCCACGGATCGCGGTTCGATCCGCATGGGCGGGTGATCAACGGCCCGGCAAACGTGGATCTGGAGCCGGTCGAGCTGGAGAAGAAGTAATCGCCCACGGCGCGGGGCATGGTACTTGCTCGATTCTATCGACAAATGGTGGTACGAACCAATCAGCGAGGTGCATCGTGGAAGAGCAGGAACATGACAGGGCAACAGGCCCGGAGAGCGGCGATACCCACGCCGATGCGGCCGGCCGGGAATCGCGCCGGCACGAGCCTCCCGTGGAGGCACAGCAGGGGATGATCAAGGGGAGCGATATCGTTCCGGAACGCGAGGAGATCATGGGGCGCGACCATGCCGGGATCGGCCGGGCGACCGATGGTGATGTGGAGAGCCCCACCTACGGCGACGAGGGGGGCGGGCAGTTATATGGCGAGGATGATGGCGACGAGACATGATCTCCCGACCGATACGCAACCAGTAAATCCGGAACACCGATGGCACTCGACGGCATCATTTTCGATATCGACGGCACGTTGATCGACACGAACGGCTGTCATGTCGAGGCGTGGCGGAAGGCGTTCGAGAGGCATGGCTACAAGGTGCTGCCCGATAGAATCGAGGTGGAGATAGGGAAAGGGGGCGATCACCTTGTGCCGTCGATCCTGGGACGCGAGGCGGACCGGAAGGATGGCGACGCGCTCCGGAAGGCGCAGGGGGAGGAGTTTGTCCGGCTGGCCGGCGAGATCCATTTCAAGCCCTATCCGGGGGCGGCGGAGATGATCGAGGAGGTCCGCCGAAGAGGGTTGAAGAGCGCCCTTGCCACATCGGGATCGAAGAAGAATCTGGAGGCGATCGAGCGGAGTTCCGGCCTGGCTCTCACGGATATGGTGGATGTGGTCGTCACCGCCGATGACGCGGCATCCAGCAAGCCCGCCCCGGATCTGGTGGTTGCGGCGTGCGGAAAGCTGAACCTTTCACCGGCGGGGTGCGCGATGCTGGGGGATACCATCTACGATGCCACGGCGTGCAGGCAGGCGGGGGTGGCCCTGTTCGGGCTGCTGAGCGGGTACAATGGGAAGGAGGCGCTTCTTGGCGCGGGAGCGCGAACGGTCTACAAGGATATCGGCGAGCTGCTCGATCATCTCGACGAGGCGCTCGCGATCGCATCCCCCGGCCCGGCACATATCACCAACGATTTCATGGAGCGCCTGATGCGGGAGGCGCTCGTGACCGCCGGAGCCGGGATGGAAGCGGGCGAGGCGCCGATCGGCGCGGTGCTGGCGCGCGGGGATGGGAGGATCATCGCTCGCGGGTACAACAGGATGCGGGCCACCGGCAGCAAGGTGGCGCATGCGGAGATGGTGACGTTCGAGAATGCGGCCGGAAAGGTCCCGATCGACGCGCGCGATCTGCTGCTGGTCTCCACGCTGGAGCCGTGCGTGATGTGCACCGGAGCCGCGATGCAGGGGGCGGTGGATGTCATCGTCTACGGATTGCGCGCCCCCGCCGACAGCGGCACCGGACGTGTCCGCCCGCCGCAGAGTCCCGAAAATCAGATGCCGAGGATCATCGGCGATATCCTGGCCGGTGAGAGCCGCGCGCTGTTCGAGGAGTGGCTCGCGGCCAACGGCGGGAGCGATCAGGCGCCGTATATCCGCCAGCTTCTATCGCTCACATAGATCTGCCACCGCCGGCGATCATGCCGTTATTCCATCCCTGGGGTAGTGGCTCAATTTGAGATGAGAGGCACGAAACACGGCATTATGTAAGGCCTCCGTCTTGACAGCCCCATCGGGGCGGGCTGGTTGTAGCAACGTCACGTCTTTCATGATGTCAGGCTCCATCGGAGCGGACCATTCGGCATGGATGCGGGGATGGTCCGCTCCGATGGAGCTTGAGGGGGAACGGGAGCATCGGTTGCTACAACCGGCGCGCTCCCACGGAGCTTGAAGAACGATGAAGAGATATTGCCGGATGATCGCGGCGCAGACCAGAGCCTGATTCAGGCTGAGTCAGGAAGTAACTTGCAACAGTTCCCGCGTCATCGCGATGTTGATGGGCCGTCAGGATACATTTGCCGGATGGCAGCGTCGTCCTGAACAGCCGGCGGATGTTCCGCTGTTCGTAACGTTCTTGTCGTATTTTCGGCCGTATGAATCAACGTTCTCTCTCCGATATCCGGTTTCTTCTCCTTGGCGCGCTTCTGTGGGCCGGCTGCAGATCGTTCGATAAATCAATCCTTCCGCTGATCGAGCCGACGGCGCCGTCCGGCTACAGGCAGCCGATCTACATGGTCGGCACCAGATCGTACGAGCAGATCGATCCCGGAAAGATGATCGTCGATGTCTGGAAGGTCAGATCGGAGACCTATCCCGATTCGGTGAGCCTGTATGTGCGGGTTTACGACAGCAGCGGGCAGATCGTCACCAATCTGGCCCCGCCGTATTACAAGGGGAACGATGATTACCGGAAGATCTGGAGCGGGCTGACCGAGCAGATCGGCGATGATGGAAAGGTCGGGAAGATCGATCAGTTCACGGTGCGGGAGTTCAGCGATCAGGATGCGATACCGTACGAGCTTTCCCTGGCGCTCGATTATTCCGGGACGATGGGAAACAACATCAACGGCGTGGAGAACGCGGCATCGGCGTTTATCAGGCTGAAGCGGGCGCAGGACCGGATCTCCGTGGTGAAGTTCGACCGCGCGCCGAAGCTCGTGCTGGGGGCAACCAGCTCGCAGAGCGATCTTCTGGCCCTCTTCAACGGCACGGGGCTGAAGGGATACGGCAGCTACAGCGCCATCTATCAGGCGGCCAAGCTCGGGGCCGATCAGGTTGCATCATCCCCGGCCGATCATCCCCGCGCCGTGGTTCTGCTGACCGATGGCGAGGACAACGCCAGCACCATTCCCGCCTCCGAGCTGTACAAGTTCTGCCGCGACAACAACATCCCGATCTTCACGATCGCCTTCGGCGCGGTGAACCGCGATGTCCTCTCCGATATCTCCACCTACACCGGCGGCCGGTTCTATCAGACGTATACGAACGACGAGCTGAAGAGCGCCTTCGAGGATATCTATCGGAGCCTCAGGAACTATTATCTGGTCACCTACAGGCCGCCGAACGTCGCCGGCAGGCATATCGCCCGGCTCACGCTTACCCCGCCGAACTCCTCCAGGCAGGTGGCGGCATCGGCCACCTATAACACGCTCACCGGCGATATCGCCTCCGATGTCCCGGTGAAGCTGGATAAGATCTACTTCGACTACAACATGTCCACCCTCCGCCCGGAATCGCAGGAGTCGATTGCGGCGCTGGCGTCGGCGATGAAGGATCATCCCAGGCTGAAGATCGAGGTGCGGGGGCATACCGATTCAAAGGGGACCGAGGAGTACAACCAGAAGCTCTCCGAGGCCCGCGCCGCCGCCGTCCGGGACGCGCTGGTCGCGCTGGGCATTCCCCAGGACCGCGTCCGCTCCAGAGGGTTCGGCTTCTCCCTTCCGGTCGCCACCAACGAGACGGATGAGGGTCGCCAGAAGAACCGGAGGACGGAGTTCGTGGTGCTGGCGCGGTGACGGTCACATGGTGACGATCACCACATCGTCCCGAAATCGCTGAAGCGTATCCCGAACATCGCGAGCGATGCCGCCGCCGGTTTCGGGAGGATCGCGGCGTCGCGCTGCCATTCGCCCCTGGCGAAGATGGTGAGGTTTCCGCCGGCCGGGTTGAAGAGATCGAGCCCCAGCTCCAGAAATGGGATCGAGCCAAGGGCGATCGGGTTGGAGAGGTTGTGTCCCGTGCCCGGAGCATCGCCGAAGAGGCTTACCATGAAGCTGGCCCCCAGGTGAACCCCGTAGCGGGCATCGGGGGGGCGAAGATCGAGCCGCCCCGTCACCACGGTCGTATTGAACATCGTTTCAAGGCTTCGGCCACCGGCATCGGCGGTTCCGGCGATTCTGTTGTCGAGGATATGGACGTAGATCTCGTCGCGGATGGCGAGGGCGCCGTAGAGGAGGTTGCTGCCGGGGATGAGGGGACGGGGATGGAAGAGCGCGCGGACGGTGGCGCTGCTGAAGATCAGCGTCCGCTCCTCCACGCTGCCGCTCTCCTGCGCCGGCTCAAGATTGTCGATATCATGCTTGCACCGCTGCATTCCGCCGAACTGAAGAGATGCGTCGTGGGAGAGGCGGCAGGAGACCAGGATTCCCTCCTCCCACTGGATCGCGCGCGGGTTGAAGGAGATATCGTTATGGGGATCGATGATGATCTCCGTGGTCCCGGCCACCGCGATGCTCCAGGTGGAATCCCAGCGGGCAATCTCCACCATTCCCCCGGTCTTCGCGTTCCAGCGGTGCGATGAGCCGCTGCCGTTCGAATAGCGGGAAAACTCGGCGTGGAGCCTTGCCCCGCTCAGCCAGGTGAAGTCCGCCGTATCCGGCCGGTGATCGGCCAGGGGATCGTAACTGATCATCCGGTCGGGGAAGTTCTGTGAATGGCATACCGTGTGCATCAGCATGAGTATCGATACGATACAGGCAACCTTCATATGTTTGCGGTTCTATTCCAGGATGAGTTCAACGGATGTCTCCGGGCATTCCGGGTACATCATTGAGAACCAACGGAGGTGAAACGTGACAGATGGAATCCCCGCCGCGTCGATCGAGAGCTTCCTTGAGGAGCTTGCCAGGGGGGCGCGCACGCTTGCCCGGCGCGATCCCGTGCTTCGCCCGCTGGTGAAGGAGCATGGGCTGCCGTCCTTCCGGCCACACATGGATTATTACAGTACGCTGGTCGATTCCATCATCAGCCAGCAGATAAGCTCCCGCGCGGCCGAAAGCATCAGGCGGCGGCTGCTTGATGCGTTTGGAGGGATCTTCGAGCCGCGCACCATGCTCCAGGCGCCGGACGAGCTGTTTCGCGGGGCGGGGATATCCCCCCAGAAGCTTGGCTATCTCCGTTCGCTGGCGGAGCATGTGACGGATGGACGGCTGGATCTGCCGAATCTCCCCAGTCTGAGCGATGACGAGGTGGCCGCGGAGCTGACGGCGGTCAAGGGAATCGGCATCTGGACGGCGCAGATGTTCCTGATCTTCTCACTCGGTCGGCTGGATGTCTTCCCGGTCGGCGATCTGGGGGTAAAGCGGGGCCTGCGGATTGCGTACGGCCTGCCGGAGATGCCAACGCCCGGCCAGGCGCAGGCGCTCGCGGAGGAACATCGCTGGGCGCCGTACCGGTCGATCGTATCATGGTACATGTGGCGCGTTTCCTGACGGGGCGGTGGTCCGTGGGGGCCAGGATAAAGGTTATCATTTGGAAAGATCGGCGGCGATGACCGACGATATCGCGCCCGCCGGCGCGGAAACCCGTGCCGTGCGCTCCCAAACTCGTAGATTTGCCCGAAAGCCTGGGGAGGGATTCCTCCCCGGCGGGCGCGTTATGGCCGGATATTCAACTCCGGAGGCGCGCCGATCCCCTCGATACGACATTGTTGTATATGGAGGGGAAGTCATACTATCTTCAATTCCATGGACGATCCGTTCCCTAGCAGGCGCTTCGGCGCGCATTGGCAGACACGTTTATCAGAGTTCGTTGAACGTTCGAGAGGAGGCGTGAGCATCACGCATGGATAATTCCATCAATCCGGTTCTCGGTACGATCATCACGCTCCTGCTTGTGCTGGCGAACGCATTCTTCGTGGCCGCGGAATTCGCGATCGTGAAGGTGCGCCAGTCGCAGATCGAGCTGAAGGCGCAGGGGGGAAGCCGCGCCGCGAAGATGGCCCAGCGCCTGATCACCCATCTCGACGAATATCTTTCCGCCACGCAGCTCGGCATCACCCTCGCCTCGCTCGGCCTCGGCTGGGTCGGCGAGAAGATCGTCGGTCAGTTGATCGTGGCTATTCTGGACATGTTCGGGTTCCATTCGGCACAGAATGTGGAGCTGGCAAACAACATCTCCCTGCCGATCGCCTTCCTGATGATCACCTTTCTCCACATCGTGCTGGGGGAGCTGGCGCCGAAATCGCTCGCCATTCAGCGTTCCGAGCAGACGACGTTGTTCGTCGCGTTTCCGCTGAGGGTGTTCTATCTGATCTTCAAGCCGGCGATCGTCTCGCTCAACTGGGTTGCCACCAAGACGCTCGGCATCTTCGGCATCGAGCCGGTGAGCGAGTCGGAGCATTTCCATTCGGGGGAGGAGCTGCGGCTGCTGCTGGAGCAGGGGCGCGAGGGGGGGACGATCGAGGAGTCCGAGCATGAGCTGATCGAAAACGTGTTCGAGTTCGGCGGGACGGTGGTCAAGGAGGTGATGGTGCCGCGGACGAACATCGCGGCGCTGGATATCAACGATCCCCCCGGCGAGCTGATCAAGTTCGTGGTGGAGGAGGGATATACCCGCATGCCGGTCTTCTCCGGCTCCATCGACAACATCATCGGCGTCGTCTATTCGAAGGATCTGATCACGCTGCTGGAACATCATAACCTGATCATCCTTCAGGATCTGCTCCGCCCGGCGCATTTCGTCCCGGAGACGAAGCTGATCTCCGAGCTGCTCCGGGAGTTCCAGAAGACGAAGAACCAGATAGCGATGGTGGTGGACGAGTTCGGCGGAACGGCCGGGCTGGTGACGATGGAGGATATCCTGGAAGAGCTTGTCGGGGAGATTCAGGACGAGTACGACGAGGAGCTGGTGGGGGTCGAGCAGATGGATGAGCAGACGTGGCTGGTGAATGCGTCGATGTCGATCTCCGATGTGAACGACAGCGTAAACGGCTTCGTGCTTCCGGAGGGGGATGACTACACGACGATCGCCGGCCTGGTCAACAAATGGTTCGGCCATATCCCCGAGGAGAACGAGTCGCTGGAACGGGACTCCGTCCGGATGACCGTGCTGAAGATCTACAACCGTCGCGTGGTGCAGGTGAAGCTGGAGGATATGAACCGGGACGCCGCCGATAACGGGCAGGAGGCATTTGCCAATGAGGCGGACCAGTAGATCGCCCGCCCGGAGATACGACGCCACTGAGCGCTGAATACTGATTACGGACCTATCTTGAAGACACAGAATTTTGCCCGGACTCTTGTCACGAGCGCCCTTCCCTACGCCAACGGTTATATCCATCTCGGCCATGTCGCCGGGGCGTATCTCCCTGCCGATATCTATACCCGGTTTCTCAGGCTCTGCGGCGAGGATGTGATCCATGTCTCCGGCTCCGACGAGCATGGCGTGGCGATCACGATCGCGGCGGAGACGGAGAGCGTGGCGCCGCAGGAGATCGTCGATAAATATCATTTCGCCAACCTGGAGGCGTTCCGGGGGCTCGGGATCGACTTCGATATCTTCGGCCGCACGTCGTGGCCGGAGCATCATGAGACGGCGCGGGAGTTCTTCCTGGCGCTCCATGAGCAGGGATATCTGGTGGAGAAGGAGACGGGGCAGTTCTATGACGTGGAGGCCGGGATGTTCCTTCCCGATCGCTATGTGGAGGGAACCTGTCCGGTCTGCGGCCACGACGGCGCCCGCGGCGACCAGTGCGACAACTGCTCCTCCACGTACGATCAGATCGAGCTGAAGAACCCCGTCAGCAAGGTTTCCGGCAGGCCGCCGGAGATCAGAACCACGAAACATCTCTATTTCAAGCTCGGCGATTTCCAGGGCCGCCTGGAGGAGTACGTGGAGTCGCACGCGGCCCGCTCCGGCGCCGAAACGCCCGCGACCGTCTGGCGCGACAACGTCCTCCAGCAGTCGCGAAGCTGGCTGAAACAGGGGCTTGGCGATCGCTCGATCACCCGTGATCTCACCTGGGGAATCGATGTGCCGCTCCCCGGATTCGAGGGGAAGAAGCTCTATGTCTGGTTCGATGCGCCGCTCGGCTACATCACCAACACCCGCATGCTCGCCAGGGAACGGGGGGAGCCGGATGGCTGGAAACGCTGGTGGTGCGATCCCGAAAGCCGCTATGTGGCGTTTATCGGCAAGGATAATATCGTCTTCCACACGCTGATCTTTCCGGCCACGCTCCTAGCCTACAACGAGTCGGGACGGGGGGACCGCCATGTGCTGCCGGACAACGTCCCGGCCGATGAGTTCCTGAACCTGGAAGGGCGGAAGTTCTCGAAGTCGAAACGCTGGGGGATCGATCTGCGCGATTATCTGGCGAACCATCCCCCCGATCCGCTCCGCTATACGATCGTCGCCAACCTGCCGGAGAGCAAGGACGCCGATTTCACATGGCGCGAGTATCAGGCGCGGGTCAACAACGAGCTTGCCGATATCCTCGGCAACTTCGTCAACCGGACGATGCAGTTCGCCGGGCGATATTTCGACAACGTCGTGCCGCCGCTGACGGCCACCGGGGAGAAGGAGGCGGAGGTGAAGACGCTGCTGGCCGAGGATCTCCGCCGCTGCTGCGATTCCCCGCAGAGCGATGACGCGATTCTCACGGAGCTGGCGCCGAAATATCTCAAGTATTTCACCCGGACCGATCTGGTGATGCTCCTGGAGCTTGCCCGCGCGCCGAAACGGGTCGGCGATCTCTATCGCGCCTTCCGCTTCCGGGAGGCCGCGCTGGAATCGATGAACGTGGCGCGCGCCGCCAACAAGTATTTCAACGACTCGGAGCCGTGGAAGACCCGCCGGGACCGACCGGAGCGTTGCGCCACGGCGATCAACATCTGCCTCCAGGTCGTCCGCTCGCTCGCCGTCATCTTCCGTCCCATCCTCCCCTTCTCCTCCGGGTCGATGCTGGCGATGCTCGGCCTGGACGCCGCATCCGCCGCCGAATGGGAAAGCGCGTCGGAGCTTCGGATTCCCAGCGGGCATGCGCTGGGGGAGCCGGTGATTCTCTTTACGAAATTCGACGATGAGATGGTTGAGCGGGAAGTGGCCGGGCTGATCGCCGCCTCCGCCCCGGAGCCCGAGGGGGAGAAACCGGAGGAGCCGCCGATCCAGGTGGAGTTGAAGCCGGAGGTGACGATCGAGGATGTGATGAAGCTCGATCTTCGCGTTGCCACCGTGGTTGCCGCGGAACGGGTGAAGAAATCCGACAAGCTCCTGAAGCTCCAGGTGAGGATCGGCGATCTCGAACGGCAGATCATCGCGGGGATCGGGAAGAAGTACGAGCCGGAGTCGCTTCTGGGGAAGCGGATCGTGGTGGTGGCGAACCTGAAGCCCGCAAAGCTGATGGGGCAGGAATCGCAGGGGATGCTCTTCGCCGCGAACTCCCCGGAGAACGCGCCAACGCTTATCTCGATCCTTGATGATGATGCCGATGTTCGCGACGGGTTCATCGTCCGCTGATCGCCGTTCTCGAAATTTCCGTGACATTCATGCGCGGGGAGGGTGGATCATTCCCCCTTCTCCGCGCGTTCAGCATCCACACCCTGGGCAACCTTGAAGCGCGATAGATATCTCACGGCAACCGGCGCCGCGATCGCCGCCCTGCTTCTGCTGATGGCGCTTCTGCTCAACGCTCATCACTATCTCCCGTTCCTTTCCGACGACGCGCTGATCTCCCTCCGGTACGCCCGCAGGCTTATCGACGGCCACGGCCTGACCTGGAACCAGGGGAGGCCGGTGGAGGGGTATTCCAATCTCCTCTGGGTGCTTGCCTCCGCGCTGCTGGGCGGGCTGGGGATGGATCTGATCGATGCCGTGCGGTGGCTTGGCGTGGCCGGCATGGGGGGGAGCGTGCTTGTGCTGCTCTATGCCTACCGGCGATACACAGGAGGGGGGGGGCTCCTTCCGCTGGCCGGCGCGGCGATGCTCTCGCTCGCGGCGCCGATCGCCGTCTGGACCGTCGGCGGGCTCGAACAGCCGTTCGTCGCGCTCTTCCTTGCGCTCGGGGTCTGGCTGGCCCATCGCGCCGTCGATGGCGACGAGTCGGGGCCGCGCGGCTTCATCCTTGCCGGGATTCCCTTGGGGCTCCTTGCGCTTACCCGGCCCGACGGGATGCTCTTCACCGCCGCCATCGCGCTGGCGCTTCTCGTCATCTTCCGGTTCAATCGTCGCGGGTTCGCGGCGGCGGTCTGCCTTGCGGCGGTGCCGGCCGCGTGCTATCTGGGGCAGCTCGCGTTCCGCCTCGGCTACTATGGCGAATGGGTGCCGAACACGGCGCTGGTCAAGGTCGGCTTCTCGGCGGGAAGGCTCATCATGGGGGTCAAATATGTCATCCGTGGCTCGCTCCCGCTGCTGCCGGTCATCATCCCGATCGCGATATTCCTCCCCGGCGCCATGCGCGATCCGGCGGCGCGGAGGAGGATCATCATCACCCTGATCCCGGCGGTGCTCTGGCTTCTCTACGTGATGGCGATCGGCGGCGACATCTTCCCGGCGGGGCGGCATCTGGTTCCGTTTATCATCCTTCTGGGCTTTCTCCTCTCCGAGTGCGGCGTGCATCTGGCGACACGGGAAACCGGCGCGGCGATGCTCCACGGCGTCGCGATCGGGGCGCTGGCGTTGCTGGCGATCTGCGGGCTGATCGATTCGAAAAGCCGGAAGGCGATCGACGAGCGGTGGGAATGGTGCGGGCGCGCGATCGGGCTGATGCTGAAGCGGAGCACGGGCAAGCCGCAGCCGCTGCTGGCTGTGGATGCCGCGGGATGCCTCCCCTACTGGTCGGAGCTTCCATCGGTGGACATGCTGGGGCTGAACGATTATTATCTGCCGCGCCACCGGCCGCCCGATTTCGGGAGCGGGATGCTGGGACACGAGCTGGGGGATGGGCGCTACGTGCTGAGCCGGAACCCGGACCTGATCATCTTCGGCGGTCCTCCCGGCGACGACACGGCCGGATTCCGAAGCGGTCGCGAGATGCAGGCGGAGCCGGTCTTCCAGCGCGATTACTCCCTGGCGATCATCCACGCGGACGACCCGGAATATCCCTGCGATGCCCACATCTGGGTCCGGCGGAACGGGAGGATGGGGATCGATTCGACGTTGGATCGGATCTCCATTCCGGCCCAGCTTCTCACCGGCATCGTGCGGGTTGACTCATCCGGCGGCTTCTACACGGTGGTGACAAGAGGGAATACGGTGGAGGCGCGGAACCTGGCGCTGCCGGCCGGGCGATGGCGGATAACCATTCCCGGAGCGGACGCGCCGGGCGCCTTCTACGCATATGTGGGGCGCTCGAACAACTACGGGGATCACACATGGGCCGGCAACATGATCGACGTGCCCAAATACGCGGGGGCATACGATATCGTGCTTGCCAGCGGCGACGGCCGCCCGGTGGTTGTCCGTTCGGTTGAACTGCGCCGCGTGCCGGTGGTCGCGGGAGAGTGACCGTGGCAACGCTTTGCACTGCGAAGTTCGTGCTTGCATTCCCCCCTGAATCTGCGTAGCATGGGAAGAGCCAACGGTTACGCAAGCAGACAACCATACAAGGCCGGCACGATGAAAAAAACTCCTAGTGGTTCGCTTCGATCTCTCCTTACCGAAGCCACTCCCCTGCGGCGCCTTCCCGCCGGCGTGGTGCGGCAGCTTGTTGGCTATTACGGTGACTGGCGCCGCTCCCGCGATATCCTCAACGAAGCCGACGAAAGCTCGACATCGCGGCTTGCGCGCCTCTTCGCACGGCCCTCTCTTTCCAATACCTCCAGCTCTTATCGCGCTCAATGATTGTCGCAAAATTCGGCGGCGCACTCCTCAACAGCAGCGAGGGGCTCCTTCGCGCGCGTGATGAAATCCGTCGCCTTCCGGGTCCTCTTCTCGTCGTGGTGAGTGCGTTCGCCAACGTCACCAATCTTCTTGAACACCTTGCCGATCACGCGCTGTCCGATTCCGCGGCCGCCGCGCGCGATCTGGACGCCATCATCGAGCTTCACGCCGGGATTGCCCGTCGCGCGCTTTCCGCCGGGGCGTACAACGCATGGCTTGAGACGATAGCTCCGCACAGGGCGCGCCTTGCCGATGTTGTGCAGGGGCTTGGCATCGTCCGCGAGCTTTCGCCGCGCACGCTTGACCTGATCGTCCATTTCGGCGAACGATTTTCCTCGGCGCTGCTGCTGGCCGCGCTGAACGATTCCCCCTCCGGAGCCGATGCCGCCGGCATCTGCGCGCTGGATCTGATCATCACCGATGGCGCGCATCGCTACGCCCGTCCCGATCTGGAGTTGACGCGGGAGCGGGTGCTGGAGCAGATCCCCCCGCTGCTGGCTACGCATCCGGTGGTGGTGACCGAGGGGTATATCGCCAGAAGCGCATCGGGGCAGGCAACCACGATGGGGCGCGAATCCTCCAACTATTCCGCCACGATGCTCGCCTCGATCCTCGACGCCCGCGAGGTCAGGATCTACACCAGCGTTCCCGGCATCCTCACCGCCGATCCCAAGCTGGTCCCCGAGGCGCGCACGCTCAGAACGATGAGCTACGCGATGGCGAACACGCTGGCCGAGCTGGGGGCGAAGATCCTCCATCCGCGGACGGTGATGCCGGTGGAACGCTCCTCGATTCCGCTTGTGATCACCAGCCTGGGTGGGGAATCCACGACGATCGGAACCGAGGGAGAGCATGGATATTCCATCGCGATGCTCCCGGATGCCGAGCTGATCTCGCTGGAGACGGCCACCACGACCGCCGCGCTCGATCCGTTCCTCCGCGCCATCGCCGCCGAGACGCCGATCATCTGGCAGCAACGGTTCCGTCACCGAATGCAGATCCTGCTGGCCGGGCCGTATCCGCACGCGAGCCTTCCGGTGCATCTGGTAGCGGAGCCGGTGGAGGCTCATGTCGCGCCGGTATCGGTCCTGTCGCTGGTTGGGGAGGAGCGTCTGAGCGGTGAGGAGATGGAGCGGTTCTTTGCCGCGTTTGCCGGCCGGGATCTGCTGGCGATGCAGGGGGGAATCGAAGGGCGGGCCATCAGCGTGGCGCTCGACCGTGAAGCGGCCCGGCGGACGCTTGGCCCACTTCACGAGCGTTTCGCGGCCGCCACCGGGGTTCTCCATTCCGACACTCATACCTGAGGGCCCGCCGGTGGGATTATCGAACCGGCGGTGCGGCGCGCTCCTCTTCTGCCTTCTGATCGCGACCGCGGCACGGGGGCAGGTCCCGGAGTTCCCGGATTCCACGATCCGGCAGCAGGCGATTGCGCGCGCCGAGCGGTTCGACGCAACCCACACGACATCACTCACCACTGATTATCGGCTGCTTCAGGGGGCGACCGCCGGGATCTTTCGAAGCTATCTCACCTCATCGACAACGCTGCTCGGCATCCCATCGACCAGGGATCAGGTGGACGCGCTGATCGACATGGAGTACAGGACATCCTCCCCATTCCGGGTCTTCATGCTCTCGGAAGGGACGCTGACCAACGATGCCAGCCGCGATGCCCGGATCGCCGGGTTGAACAACACGGCCGCCGGATTTCTGGGGCTTGGCGGGAGGATCGTGGATGAGGACGGGAACAGGCTGGGGATCGCCGCCGGAGGGGCGTACAACCGGCAGTTGAATGTGGAGGATGGGGGAGTCGGCCTGTACGGCGAGGGGTCCGGGTCGCTCGATCTGGAGGGATATCATATCGCGGCCCAGGGGGTCGGCCGGTTCTACAACGTGGCCCCGCGGCACAACAGCAATGGCGATCTCGACCTTCATATCGCGCGCCAGTTCGACGAGGGCTCCGTGATCGACCTTCAGGGTCACTACGAGCTTATCAACACCGATCTCCTTGTGAAGCGGAGCGAGGATGATATCCTCCGTTACGGCGGCCTGACCTACGAGGCGCTCCAGAAGCGGGGGGAGGGGAGGCTGAGGATCAATTCGCTGATCAGCTATCCGGTGAACGATGAGCTTGGGATCGATGCCACGGTTTCGCTCTCCCGGCTGAAGATCGATCAGCGCGAGCAGAACGATGGGCTGCCCGGCCTCCCGCGCGATCCCGATCCGTACGGCTTCGGACGGAACGAGCTGGCGATCGGCGCGGTTATCGGAGGGCACTGGAATCCGTCGCATCTTCGCGTCAACGCAAGGATGGAGTATTACACCAGCGAGCAGGATAACACGGTCGAGAGGATAGGCTCGGTGAGCGATGTGGAGCTGGAGCAGAAGCGATCGACCAGCGCGCAGAACGATTTCGTATCGCAGCAGATACGGCTCGCGGGCTCGGCGGAGTACCGGCCGGCGCGTTATGATACCATCTCGCTCGGCGGCTCCGTGGGGATCTATCGATACGACACGCCCAGCCCGACAAACTATTTCGACAAGGACGAGCAGACGATCCAGGGGGAGCTGCGCTACTCCCGCTCCTTCAGCCCGATGCTCGATCTCTCCGTCTACGGCCAGATCTTTCTGACACACCTGGTCTATCTGTTCGGCCAGAACAGCAACGACAACAACTGGAACCGGGTCTTCAGGATCGCCCCATCGGTCGGTTACCGGATAGGGGAGGGATTTCAGAATTATCTGGAGACCGAGGTGGTTGCCAACTACACGGTGTACGATTTCGAGGGGCGGACGCAGAATATCAGGGGGCGATCGTTCCGCGAGCTTCATCTGCGCGATTCGCTCGGCCTCTCGATCTCCCGTACGCTCCGTCTCCTTGCCAGCGGCGATCTCAGAATCGCGGAGCGGGGAAGTTTCAGCTGGGATCAGTTCGCGGAGAGCCCGCTGGAGCGGACGCGGACGGAGGGGCTGGAGGCGGAGCTGACCACGAGCGCCATCGAGGGGACCACCTTCGGCATCGGCGGGCGGCTTTCGCGGGTGAAGAGTTATCGCACCGATCCCCGCTCCATCGCCCTGCTCCCGTATTCCGATCGTACATCCGTTGGCCCGACGGCGCGGTTCGAGGCCTATCTTTCGGAGAGAACGCTTGTCCGCTTCACCGGCTGGTGGGAACACAGGTTTGACGAGAGCCGGCTGGTAAGCCGCCTGCCGATTCTCTTCATGACCGCGGGCGTCCGGTTCTAGCGATCGTCGGGGGACGTTTGAAACGTCCCCTTACCGATTCTCTTCATGACCGTGGGCGTCCGGTTCTAGCGATCGTCGGGGGACGTTTGAAACGTCCCCTTACGCTTCATGCATGAGGGGACGTTTCAAACGTTCCCCGACATATGAGCATTTTTCGTCGGCATCCGGCGGTGGAATCTCCGGCAAGCGGTTATCTTCGCGCTCCGGCTTATGATCAACATCCGATCCTCCGTGACACAGACTCCTCACATACTGCTCGCGCGCGATTTCCACACCACCAGGGAGGAGATCTCCGCGCTGCCACGGCTCCTGGAAGGGATCCGCGCCGACTATACCCTGAGCGACGGGCAATTCTTCAATCTTGTGGTGGCGATGACCGAGGCGGTGAACAACGCCATCGTCCACGGCAACAGGCTGGACCCCGCGAAGTCCGTTCGCTATACGCTGGAGGCCCGCGCCGAGGGGATCTACTGCGTGGTGGAGGATGAGGGGGATGGGTTCGATCCTGATGATATCGCCGACCCCGTGAGCCCTGAGAACCTGATGCTTGAAGGAGGCCGGGGGATGTTCCTGATCCGGGCACTGATGGGCGATCTTCAGGTAACGGACACGGGGCACGGAACCCGCGTGGCGTTTCTCTGTCCCAAGGAGTAGCCGGCGATCGATGGCTATCACCCCAGCATCCCCGCCGGTTTCCGGCGACCGTCCGGCGCGCATCATCGGCCTTCTGGTGGCCGCGCTGCTGGCGCCTCTGCCGTTCCTCGGCGATCTCCGGGTCGCGCATGGTTCGTATCTGGCGCTTGTCACCTCCGCCACGCTTCTTCTCTACATCGCTCATCAGGTGCTTGGCCGGCGCGGCATCGTTCCCACGCGACGGACCATCATCGGCATCGCCCTGCTGCTCCGCCTTCTGGCCCTCCCGATGCTCCCCTCCCTCTCCGACGACGCCTACAGGTATCTGTGGGACGGGCGGCTTCTGCTGCACGGCATCAACCCGTATCTCCATGTGCCGGCGGACAGCTCGCTCTCCCGGTTTCACGATGAGCTGTTCCGTCGTCAGGGATATCCCACCACCAACACGATCTATCCTCCCGGCACGCAACTGGTGTTCGCCGCCGGGATGGCCGTGTCGGAGCTGGTTGGAAGCGAGTACATGGTGGGCTATTACGCCTACAAGCTGATGGCGATCGCCGCGGAAATGCTCGGGATTATTCTGGCGATCGCGGCGCTGGAGAAGCTGGGGATTCCATTGCGCCATATCCTTCTGTACGCATGGCATCCGCTGGCGGTGGTGGAGATAGCGGGGCAGGGGCACACCGATGCCTTCTGGGTGCTGGGGCTGGCCGGGGGGCTGTATGGGTATGCCTGCGGCGGGTTGGGGGGCGGGCTTGGGGCTCTGGCATTCGGCGGGGGGATGCGCCTCTATCCGCTGCCGTTGCTCGCGCTCTGGTTCCGCTGGCTGGATCGTCGCACGGTCATCGCCGGAGCGGTTCTGGCGGCCTCCTCTCTGCTCCTCCTGGGCGCTCTTCTCGATCCCGATGTGCTGAGGACCTACAGCACCGTGCTGGGGCGGTTCACCAACTTCTACGAGTTCAACGGCGGCTTCTATTACGCCATAAAGGGATGGCTCGATTACCGGCATATCAAGCCATCGAACGTGATTGCCGGGAATGTCTGTACCGGCACGCATCTGACGCTGCTGCTGGGGATTCTTCTCTGGCCGCTGCGCCGCCGCACGGTGGAGGGGCTGGCGTGGCGCGCGCTGCTGATCACGACGGTGCAGATCGTGCTTGGGGCGAAGGTTCATATCTGGTACTTCACCGCGCCGCTGATCCTGCTGCCGTTTATCTCCGGCGGCTACCTCAGGAAGGCGTGGCTCTGGGCGGCGCTTGCCGGGCCCTTCACCTATCTGACATATATGTCATCCCCTCCACGGGAGCTGACCGAGATTCTGATGATCGAGTGGGGGGGATTTCTGCTCCTTGCGATCGCGGATGGCATCGCCGGGGCGATACGAAGAAAGCCCCCCACCATGATCGATGATGATGAGCTTTCCGTTTCATCCGACTGATGCTTCAACCTCAGGGAATCCGGTGTCCGTGCGGGTTCCGCCTCAGGAGGCGACGGGCGGCTCAAACGTAAACCGCCCGTCGCCTCCTGAGAGGGACGGGCGGTGTTACCGCTATCACGAATGATGAGCTTATCGGCGGGGCTTCGACGAGCCGACCGCGCCACCGTTGTTCTCGGCGGGCGGATTGGTGTTCATCACACTGCCGTTGCCGCTGCGGCGTGGCTTGCTGGCGTCCGACGGGGTTCCGCCGGTGCCGTTGTCGGTTGCTGGCTTCGAGCCGGTTGGCTTGACGACCGGCTTGGTCTCCTTCTTCGTGCCGGTGGTCTCGACCTTCTTGACGCTGTCGGAGTGCTTCAGCGAGTCGTTCGGCTTCAGCGTCATCGTATCGGTCTTCTTGGCGGTATCGACGGCGACCGGCGTGGTATCGGCGTGCTTCACCATGCCGGTGTCCATCTTGACTGCGTTGGTATCGGCGGGCGGAGGCGTTTCGGTCTTCGGGCCGCACGATGCGATGCCGAGAGCAAAGAGGCATCCGGCCATGAACAGAGCGCGTGATTTCATCGGAATGACTTCCTTTTGATGTGAATGTTATCTCCGGCCGGTCAGCCGGGATGCTGGCGACTCCCAGGGGAGCCATGAATTACGATCTCTCGTAGCACGAGTGGCAGGTTCCAAACGCTGCAAACCTACATCATCTGTATGGGAAAGAACAAATTTCCGTGGATTTCGCTTAATGGGATGATCACGGATCATCGTTACAATTCATCCCCGCGGCAAAAAAATCTTGGATCGGCCTCTATCCGCTGGCTATATTTGTAGCCCTTCGAACGCGAGGGGATTACCGGGGTTATGGCACAGTTGGTTAGCGCGCATCCTTGACATGGATGAGGTCGTAGGTTCGAATCCTACTAACCCCACGTAGAGCATACACGTAAGGCGCCGAACAGCGTTACTGTTCGGCGCCTTTTTTTATGCGATATGCCCGGCAGATCCGTGGGCCGCGCCACGACCGTGCTCTCCGGAAATTTCCCGCGCGCCTCCCCGTGGAAGCCGGGACTGTCTTCGACGGAGGGATGCCTTCCCCCATCGATGTCATCGCACGGAACCGTCGGTAGTGACTCAGTTTGGGACAAGGCTCATGCTGTTCGGGCTCATCGAGGGCATTCCGCATCTCTCCTTCCAGCCCCATCGGGGCGTACCGGTTGTAGCGATGCCACGTCTTCGATGATCTCAAGCTCCATCGGAGCGTACCGTTCGGCACGGATGCGGGGATGGTACGCTCCGATGGAGCTTGAGCGGGAGATGGAACTATCGTTGCTACAATCGGCGCGCTCCTCTGGAGCTTGAAGAGAGAAGGAGGGATCGCCGCCCGATGATTGTTCAGCAGATGGAAGGCCGGATTCAACCTGAGTCACTACCGAATCGTCGATGTGCTGTTGGATGGCGGGTCCTGAAGATCCTGGAAACAAGAATGGCGCCGGTTCCCCATCCGGGGGCCGGCGCCATTCGATTATCCATCACGTACGCCATGCCCGATCACGGGTTGACGCACGGAGCAGGCCCAAAGGCGACGATCGTCACCGTGCATGTCGCGGGGTCCCAGAAGACGTTGTAGCACATGTTCGGTGGAGGGGCCGTGGCAAGCTGAACGCTGGACAACCAGAACGGCGGTGGCGGAAAAGGATTCGGTGCCCAGGGATACGCCGCGCCGCTGGCGCCGAAGACACCCATCACATTGACGGGGCCGGGCAATGGCTGGATGATTCTTCCGCCGGGAGGAACGCCGACGGGCAGAATTGCCGGCGCCGTCCAGAGGCCGATGGTGACGTTGAACCCGGTCGTGTTGACGTAGGTGATGGTGCCGCACGGCTGTGCCGTTGTGCTGGCCGGGTTTCCGAGCATTGCGAACAGCGCTACGACAACTGCCGCAAGGAACATGCGGAGATAGGCTTTCATGAGATGCCTCCTAAAAGTAGGGATGGGTTGTACGCGCCGTTACAAGGCTCCGGGAGCTTGTCCGGCACACTGTTTTGGCTGAAGACCACATCGATCTTCCAATCAGTAAGATGAGATGAACAGCGAAAATTGCACATGACGTGTTCCTCTATCCGGTGAAGCGTATCGGTGCCGTTTGTCCTCCGTTGCGGTGCGGGTTCTGGCCCTCCCTCAAACGAATCGAGGCGACCCGTACAACGGGCCGCCTCGTCTGGAATATCATCGTGGTTTCGGGAGCGTTACCGGCTGATGCCGTTGGTCGTGACCCGCTTCGGGAGCGGTTCCGGCGCCATCGTGGGGCGCTCGTCGAAGAACGGAAGGGTGAAGGGCTTCTCCTGCATCAGCCGGAGCGTTTCGCGGATCGCCCGTTCGAGCTGCGAATCGTACTTCTTCACATGATCCTGCGGCGTGATATCGACATCGATATCGGGATCGGTTCCGTAGTTCTCCAGCCCCCACTTCACATCCTCGAACCAGGTCGAAAACTCCGGCTGCGTGGTCACCGAGCCATCCACCAGCGGGTTGCGCGGCCAGATGCCGACCACTCCGCCCCACGTCCGTTTTCCGATCAGCGGCCCGAGCTTCATCAGCTTGAAGCCGTGCGAGAAGATATCGCCATCGCTTCCGGCGTTCTCGTTCGTCAGCGCCACGATGGGCCCGCCGACGGCGTAGAGAGGGTACGGCTCCGGGAGAGCATGGCGGGAGAGACGGTAGCCGATACGCTTCTGCCCCAGCTTCTCCAGGATGAGCTGCGAAACATGGCCGCCGCCATTGAACCTGACATCGACGATAAGGGCATCGTGTCCCACTTCGCTCAGGAACCCGCGGTGGAACTCGCTGTAGCCGAGCGGGCCCATGTTCGGGACGTGGACATATCCCACCTTGCCGTTGGTGGACTCATGCACGTGGCGGCGGTTGTTCTCCACCCATTCGCGATAGCGGACGGGGGTTTCATCGCGCAGCGCGCGGAACGTGGCAACCTTCGGCTCATCCGAGTCCTTCGGCGAAAACGTGACCGAGATCTCCGTGCCGGCGGTGTTCACAAGCTGCTCATATGGCGAGCGGGTCCGGGAAACCTTCCGGCCGTTGATCGCGATGATCCTGTCCCCCTCGCTGATATTGACGCCGGCTGATTCCAGCGGTGAGCCATACTGCTGGCTCCATGCATCGCCCCTGATGATTCGACCGATCGTCCAGGCCTGTGCCGTCTCATCGTAATGGAGATCGCCTCCCAGGAAGCCCTGGGCATATGTCGGCGGCTGGCGGTAATCGCCTCCCATCTCGTAGGCGTGGGATGTGCCCAGCTCCCCGTGCATCTCCCAGATAAGATCGCTGAACTCCGAGCGCGAGCCGATCCGTTCCAGCAGCGGCAGGTAGAGCGAGTAGACCTGCTCCCAGTTGATGCCGAGCATCCCCTCGGTCCAGAAGAAATCGCGCTGAAGGCGCCATGCCTCGCGATACATCTGCCGCCACTCCGCCCCCGGCGCTATCGATATGCGGGCCCTGTTGAGATCGATCCATCCGCTGTTCGAGCCGGGGTCCTCAACCCCTTCCTTCTCCTCCGGCCTGGTGCCGGCCGCGAAGACGCGGAGCCGCTTGCCTGAACGATAGATCAGCGTGTTGCCATCGCGCGAGACATCCAGATCGCTCACGCCGCCGACCGACGACTCCAGCTTCTGCGTCTCGAAATCGAACGACTCCAGCTTCCCGCTTGGCGAGGTCTCGCCGGGGGTTGCGGGGGTCAGGCTTCCCTCGATCGGGAGGCTGACGAAATAGACCTTGTTGCGCGTGCCGATCACCTGGCTGTACTTCGCGTCCTTGGCCGGGAATGGGAGAAGCCGACGGGTGATCCCATCGAAATCGATCGTCACTTCCAGCTCCTTCTTCTCCTCCCTTTTCTTCTCCGTGTCCAGTTGCGGCATCTCCTTGGCCGGGGCCTTCGGCTTCGGCATGAAGGGGTTGGGGACATCCTTGCGGAGAGTGATCAGGTAGGGGCGCATTCCACGCGGGAAGCCGAGATCGAAATGGAGATTGTCGTATACCGGATCGAACTCGCGGTAGGAGAGGAAGTAGAGATAGCGTCCCTCCGGATCGAACGCCGGCGCAAGATCGGAGAGGAGCGGCTCGGTGATCTGATGCTTGTCGCCCGTCTCCACGTTCGCGATCATCAGGTACGATGTCTCCGGCACCTCCGCGTGATTGAACGCCAGCCAGCGACCGTCCGGCGACCACGCGAGCCCGGAATCGTGGAGCGTCTTGCTCCGGTCGATCAGCTTCAGCTCGCGCGTGTCCAGATCGACCACGATCACCTCATTCCGGTGATTGGAGAACGCCACCTGGTTCTTCTTCGGGGAGATCACGAAGTTGGTGGGCCGGCCGATCTCCAGCCCCTCCAGACGGTCCTCCTCCTCCGAGCCATCACCCCCCAGAATCACGATCGTCTCCTCGCCTCCGCGGTCGCTCAGCGCCACCAGGCGCTTGCCGTCGTTCAGGTAGGATGCATAGCGGTAGCGCGTTCCGTCCTGATCGCCATGCTGCACAACCGGGCCGGCGAAATTCCCCAGCGTGATAGGCTTGCCGCGCACCACAAGTGCCGTGGAATGCCCCTTCGGGTGGAGCCCGTAGCTCTGGAGATAATTGCCTCCCTGGATGAACTTGCGGCTCCGCTGCGTGCGCGGGGAGTGATATTCGATCGCGATGCGGGATGACTGATCGAGCTCGGGATCGAAGAGATAGATATCGGCGCCGGCGTGATAGACGATGCGCCTGCCATCGGTTGAGGCGTTGCGGCAGTAGTACTTGTCGTGGTCGGTATGGCGACGGAGATCGGCGCCGGCGGGGGTGCAGCTATAGATGTTGCTGTATCCCTCGTGATCGCTCAGGAAATAGATCCGTTCCCCGACCCACATCGGCGCGTCCAGGTTCGCCTGAAGGGTGATCAGCCTGTGGAAATTTCCATCGTCATCGGTATCGATCCAGAGATCCCCCGCGGTGCCGCCGCGATAGCGTTTCCAGCGGGCCGTGTCGTGCGTGTTGCGGCCGATAACCGTTCCGCGCACGGGGCTGTAGGAGATGCTGGTTGCCGGGCCGACTGGGATCTCGGTGATGGTTCCACCCTCCGGCGCAACGGAATAGACGCGGGTGATATTTCTGAACGGCTGCCCGTAGTTGGTGACGAAGAGGATCTGCGAGCCATCGCGGCTCCAGCCGACCGGGCGGGTATTGGTGCCGAAAAAGGTGAGGCGCTTTGCTTCACCCCCGGACGCAAGCATGGAATACAGTTCATAATGCCCCTCCTCGCGCGCCATGAATGCCAGCCATGTGCCATCGGGAGAGAGGACCGGCCGCGCCGCCTCGCTGAGGCTCGATGTCAGACGGCGGGCGATTCCACCATCGGTGGAAACCGACCACAGATCGTCCTCGCTGGTGAATATCACAGTATTTGCCTGTACGGTCGGGAAGCGATAATAGCCTGATTGCATATCCGGATCTCGTGCTGTTTCTGTATAGAAAACAATGCTCTCATCGAGCACGCGGGGAACGTCGGTGCGATGCGGCAGTGAGAGACTGTCAAAAAGGGAAGCGCTCTGATGTAGTCGCCATTTAATATACGGAGTTAACCATATCCCGGATGATCATAATAATTGCGTATATAAGAATTGGCGCGTGGGACGGTAATGCCCGTCAATGCGCTGTTACGCCCGTTGGTGGGAGGTCGCCGGATTGGAAATCACCGCTGATATTCGCATTATTCCACACCCTGAACGATCGCGCAACTGTTAAAGCCGATAGCGGAATGCGGCGTTGGCCCGCGTGTGCGGGCCTTTCCAGGGGCGGCCCTTTCGGGCTTTTCATCAGAATCACTTATCAACTATTTCTCATGGCTCATATTTCACTCCCGGAAGGGCTTCCCGGCATCGTGGGGCCAATGGCCTTCCGTCCCGAAACAGCCAGGCCGATGAACGAACTGGCGAACGTATTGCTGGTTGCGCCGAACTCGCTCGAACGCTCTGAGCGTGAGCTGATCGCCACCTACGTCTCCTATCTCAACGAGTGCACATTCTGCCATAGCTGCCACGGGGCGGTGGCGGCATTCCATCTTGATGGTGATGATGATCTGGTGAACGCCGTGCGGCGCGATTACCGGAGCGCCGCGATCAGCGAGAAACTGAAATCCCTGCTGGCGATCGCCGGCAAGGTGCAGCGCGACGCGCGAAGCGTGAGCGCCGAGGATATCGCCGATGCCCGCGCGCAGGGGGCCACCGATATCGAGATCCATGACACGGTGCTGATTGCCGCGGCGTTCTGCATGTACAACCGGTATGTGGATGGTCTGGCAACCTGGGCGCCGGAAGATCCCGCCGCCTACGCGGCCATGGGAGAGCAGCTTGGGACCAAAGGATACTCGGTGGAAATGCCCGCGTAATCAGGGGACATCGCGGATGTGATTATCGAAGCTCCGATCGTAACGATCGGGGCTTCCGTCGTTTATGGGGACGGCAGAAGACGGCTTCACTGGCATGAGACTTGTTTTCCCATCTGCCATGACTCTCACAACGCCGGTAACAGAATGGGCCGCTGGCATGCCAGCCGGGCCATTGCAGGGCAATCATCAAATCATCATTCGAAAAGGAAGGATAGAGCAATGGCCGTCAAAACGCTGAGCGAGTTGTTCGAGCATGATCTCAAGGATATCTACTATGCCGAACACAGGCTTGTTGACGCGCTGGATGAGCTGGCCGGTGAATCGAAAAGCCGGGAGATCAAACGCGCGTTCACTGCACACAAGAAGGAAACGCTGGGACAGATCAAGCGACTGAAGCAGGTCTTCAAGCTGTTCGGCGAGGCGCCCGAGGCGGAGAAGTGCCCGGCGATCGAGGGACTGCTCAAGGAGAAAAAGGATTTCACGAAGAAGGAGAAGCCCACGCCGGAGATCCTGGAATACGCCAACCTGACCGCCGCCGCCAAGACCGAGCGTTACGAGATAACCGCCTACGAGGCGCTGATCGAAATAGCCCAGGTGCTTGGCATGGACAAGGCCGTGGAGCTCCTCAGCGCCAACCTTCAGGAGGAGGAGGCAGCGCTTGCCACGATGAAGACGCTGTCGAAGGGATATGACAAGGGCTCGCTCATGACGGAAGAGGATGATGCGGAGAGCGCCCCGAAGGGAGGGGGGTCGGGTGCATCGTCCAAGCCCCCCGCTTCCAGGGCATCGGCCTCGAAGTCGGCGAGCACGCCGGCCACGTCCAAAGCCACGGCGCGGAAATCGAGCGACTCGAAGTCAGGCGGTTCGAAGGCTTCAGCCTCGAAGGCTTCGGCTGCGAAGTCCGGCGCAAAGGGGAAAAGCTCATCGAACGGCGGGCGGGCCTCCGGCGGCAGCGGCGCGGCGCAGGGGACGGCAGGTGGGGCCGAAGGGATGATGCAGACCGATCCGGCCACCCCGGTCTGAGCGTGAGCGGTTAACCCGGCGCGGCATGCCGCGCCGGACGGTTATGACGGGGACGCGGATGCGCCGCCGGATCAATACTTGATTATGAATTACGCAAGGAGCAGCGATATGGCTACGGTCGAAAAATCTATCGAAGTGGATGTGCCGGTCAGCACCGCCTATAACCAGTGGACGCAGTTCGAGGAGTTCCCCCAGTTCATGGACGGCGTATCGGAGGTGAAGCAGCTTGACGACAAGCATCTTCACTGGAAAGCGGAGATCGGCGGCAAGGAGGAGCAGTGGGAGGCGGAGATCACCTCGCAGGTGCCGGACGAGAAGATCGCGTGGCGAAGCGTCTCCGGCGCCGAGAACACCGGCATCGTCACTTTTACGCCGATCGACGAGCAGAGGACGCAGGTTCATCTGCGGATCGAATACAAGCCCGAGGGCTTTATCGAGACCGTCGGTGACATGCTGGGCTCCGTCTCCCGCAGCGTCGAGGGGGATCTGGAACGGTTCAAGAGCTTTATCGAAGCGCGCCGTGCGGAGTCGGGTGAGTGGCGCGGGCATATCCACGCCGGCGAGGTGAAGTCGGAGTCCGATGCAAGCATCAACCCGATGAACATGGAGAAGCGCGCCTGGGCCGAGGAGATGCGCGTCGAGGGAGAAAGCGAGGCGAAGGCCGAGGGCTCGGATGATCGCGCCCGCACGGGAGCGCCGTCGATCGATCCCACCGATAGCTCCGACCAGCGGCTGACGACCCCCTGATTTCGTCAGGGCTGATACACAACGCCGCTCGTCGATCCTTCTCCCGTTTGAGGGAAGATCGGCGAGCGGCGTTTGTCGTTGGGGCCTGGAGTTTCCCGGATTCCTTCCGGCCGGGAAACTCCCGGTGACCGGCGCGTCTGCTACATCAGGCTTGCGTAGTGATTGTAGTCCTTCACTACGGTCCGCAGAAATTTCTTCGGCGTCAGCTCGGATGTCACGCCGATCGTATCCTGAATCCGGGTGACCAGTGCCCGCACGATCGTCGGATCATCCCGATATTCCCGCGACGTAAGCACCTCCATGATCACCGCGATATCCTCATCCTTCAACTCCATCACCTGCGGATATGTGGGGACATAATCATCGGCAACATTCGCCAGGATGGTATCGGAGAGCGTGACCGCGGGCTTGATCTTGACCACGCTGGTGCCGGCGGCCAGATCGCCAAGGCGCTGCCCCTTGCCGTTGAAGAGGATGGTGACCACGGCAACCGTGCCGAAGGCTATCCAGATGTCGGCGATTCTGAGGAGCCACCGGAGGAAGTAGCCGCCGATCTCCGGCTGCGATCCATCGAGCTTCACCACCTTGAGTTTGAAGACCTTCTTGCCGAAGCTCTGCCCGTTCATGAAGATCTCGCAGAGCAGCTCGTAGAAGAGATAGGGAAGGGCGAAGATCACCGTCATGATGGTGACCGGACCCTCCCCGATCGAGGAAGTCCGCGCCAGAGAGCTGGTGATGGCGAAGATGATCACGGCGTAGCCGAACAGGATCAGCGCGTCGATCGCCCATGCGCCGATACGTTCGGCGATATTGGCAACCTCATACTCGATATCGACGTTTTGCGTGGTTTGAATTTGTACTTTCATGGGCATTCGGCTATGTTCGCTCCCGGCCGAGGCCATTCGGCGCGGGCGTGTGCGGGTTGCGGCAAACATGCAAAAATGACCCGACCCATCCAGCGGAATTCCTTCTCCCGGCGCGCGAACATCATTACCGACGGATACAACCAGACGTTCAATCGTATGAGAGAGGCAGCGTTCCTCCGGAAAAATGCCGATCGGTGGAAGGAGTTCGAGACGCTGCTGGCGGAGCGGGACCGGGCCAACCCCGATCAGCTCGCCGACCTGTTCGTGCAGCTTACCGATGACCTCTCCTACGCCCGCACATTCTATCCGAAAAGCAACACCACGCTCTACCTGAACGGCCTGACCATGAAGGTCCACCAGGCGATCTATCGCAACAGGAAGGAACGGCGCAGCCGGTTTATCACCTTCTGGAAGGAGGAGGTTCCGCTGGCCGCATTCCAGTCGCAGCGGGAGATGCTCTACGCGCTGGTGATCTTCGCCATCTCGGTCGTGATCGGCGCCCTCTCATCAGCCAACGACAGCGACTTCGTCAGGTTGATCCTCGGCGATAGTTATGTCAACATGACGCTGGAGAATATCGCCAAGGGCGACCCCATGGGGGTGTACAAGCACAGCGGGGAGGGGACGATGTTCGCGTATATCCCCATCAACAACATCTTCGTCTCGTTCATGGTGTTCGTCAAGGGGATTCTCCTCTCGTTCGGCACCGCGTACGAGCTGTTCAAGAACGGCGTGATGCTGGGCGTGTTCCAGTACTTCTTCTACGAGCGGGGGCTGCTGGCGCAGTCGGCGCTGGTGATCTGGATTCACGGGACGCTGGAGATCTCCGCGATCGTCATCGCCGGCGGGGCCGGGCTGGTGATGGGAAACAGCATCCTCTTCCCGAAAACCTACTCACGCAGGGAGTCCTTCCGGCGCGGCGCGGTGCGTGGGGTGAAGCTGATCGTGGGGCTGATACCGGTCTTTATCGCCGCCGGTTTTCTGGAATCATTTATCACGCGCTACACGGAGATGCCGATCTGGGCCAGCCTGACGATCATCTCCGCGTCGCTCGTGTTCGTTATCGGCTACTTCGTGATCTACCCTCGTCACCTCTATCGCATATCGAACGATGGAAACCTCCGAACCCCTTGAGCTGTTCAAGTCGCGTGATTTCGGCGATCAGCTTGGCCTCACCTTCACGTTCATCCGGGAAAATTTCAGGCTCCTGGGGAAGTGCGTTCTGTTCATTGCCGGCCCGCTGCTGCTGGTGTCCAGCTTCCTGTTCGGCTCCGCGATCAACGCCGGGCCCTATCGGTCCTACGGGGCCACGGGGGGCGCAATCGGCTCGGTGTTCCTTGCCATGCTGATACTGGTGCTGGCCTTCTCGGTGATGACCACGGTGATCAACGAGTTCGTGGCGCTCTATGCCGAGAAGGGGCCGGACGGGTTTACGCTTGAGGAGGTCTGGGGGGAGACGCGGCGCGATGTGCTGAAGGTGAGCTTCACCTATTTCTGCGGCGCGATTGTCATCGGCCTGGCCTCCATGCTGTTCCTCATCCCCGGCATCTACTGCTTCGGCATCTATACCGTCGTGGTCACCGTGCAGGTCTACGAACGGTGTTCGATATCGGAGTCGGTTTCCCGCAGCATCAAGCTGGTCCGCGGCCACTGGTGGCTGGCGTTCGGCATCTTCGTGGTGCCGTTCATCATCGCCATGGTCATGCGCTATTTCTTCGAGATCCCGGCGCTGCTTGCCGTGTTCGCCGAGGGGTATTTCACGGGGCATGGCGACCGTCTCGGCGTGCTGTCGATGGTCGGAACCGTCATCGCCACCTTCGGCGGCGCTCTCTGTTCGGCGCTTCCGACCGTTGCCACCGCGCTCAACTACTTCAACCTCCGGGAGAAGCATGATGGCGTCGGGCTGATGCGCCGCATTCAGACGATCGGCGGCAACGACGCCGATTCCGCCGACGATACCGATTCCAGCGAAAAGCCGGGGAGCGCGGATGCGACTGGCTGGTAGTCTCCTCGTGCTGGCACTTCTTCTGTTCGCATGCGTCCCTCTCCCGGCACAGGAGGAGGACGATTCCCTGCATAGCGCGCCGATACCCGTGGAGAAGTATGGCGACAGCACCCGGCACCGTCTCGTCGGCGGCAACCACGGCGTCGCCAGCGATCACAGCACCATCCTTATCCGAAAGCCCGATGCCCGGCGGTTGAAGAAATTCACCGATGACGACGATTATCTGTACGATCGGAAGCCGCGCGATCCATCGACGTTTTTTCAGAAGGTGCTGGCCTGGCTGCGCGAGCATCTCTACGGCAAGGGCGCAGGCTCCGCGCCGGGAAAGATCTGGTCGGCGCTCACCTCCTGGCCGTCGGTGATCCTTATCGGCCTGGGGCTGGTGCTCCTTGTGCTGAGGAGCGACGGGGTGCGCGGGGCGTTCTTCCGCGACGGGGAGGCCGTGGCGCCGGGCTTCACGGAGATCGATGAGAATATCGAGACGATGGATTTCGACCGGCTGATCGAGGCGGCGGTTGCGGCGCGGAACTTCAGGCGGGCGGTGCGGCTGCACTATCTGAAGCTGCTGAAGGAGATGGGAAGCCGAAAGATGATCGCGCTCCGCATGGAGAAGACCAACCACGACTATCTCCGCGAGCTGTCGGTGCCGGCGCTCCGCGATCCGTTCGCCCAGGTGACGCTGCTGTTCGAATACGTCTGGTACGGCGATCTGCCGGTCGACGAGACGATGTTTCGAAGCCTCCGGGAGCGCTTTGCCGGCTTCGACGCGATGCTGCGGAGGGAGGCATGAAGCGGCGCATCTACACCATCCCGCTCGCCGTGGTCGGCATCATCGCGATCATCGCCAGAATACTGGCGCCGCGCGAGGTGAACTGGTCCCCCAGCTTCACCCGGAACGACAAGGTTCCGTACGGAACCTACATCCTCTACGATCTTCTCCCCGATCTCTTCCACGATGCATCGATTGCCAGCAGCACCGGGCCGGCGTACAACGCCCTCGGAAGCGGGCATCTGGAGTATACCGCGGGTGATGACCGGGACCCCCGGCACACCGGCGAGGAGATGAACTACATCATCATCAACACGGAGTTCAGCCCGGACGAGCTGGACCGCACGGCGCTGTTCGATTTCGTCGACGCCGGGAGCCGGGTCTTCGTCGCTGCTGAATCGTTCGGATCGGACTTCGCCGATTCGCTCCATATCGACATCGCGGGCAACTACAACGTCTTCGGTGGGGATTCATCGAAGGTCGCGATCAACTTCACCAGCCCGAGCCTGAAATCGGCGGTCCCCTATTCCTACCGGCGGATGGTCGCCGACCGCTACTTCAAGGACTTCGACACGGCATCAACGGAGATCCTGGGGATCAACACGCTGGGGGAGCCGAACTTCATCAGGGTCCGGTATGGTCGCGGTGCGTTCTATCTCAGCGCGCTTCCCTATGCGTTTACCAACTACAACGTGCTGGATGCGAAGAACGGGGAGTACATCTACAAGGCCCTCTCCTACCTTCCGCCGGCGACGGTGATCTGGGACGAGTACTACAAGGTGGGGCGCAGGGTGATCACCTCGCCGATGCGATACGTGCTTTCGCAGGAGGCGCTCGCCTGGGCGTTCTACATCGGCCTGATCGGCGTGGCCTGCTTCATGCTGTTCATGGGGAAGCGCCGGCAGAGGATCATCCCGGAGATCAGGCCGCTTCCGAACACCACTCTTCAGTTCGCGGCGACCGTGTCGCAGTTGTATTTCCAGCATGCCGATCACCGGAACATCGCCGAGAAGCGGATAACCTATTTCCTCGATTATCTCCGCATCCGTTTCGGCATCACGTCGAGCGATCTGCGCGGGGATTTTCATCGCCTTGTGGCGTCCCGCTCCGGCGTGGATGAAGAGGAGGTGCGGATGGTGTTCGATCGTATCGAACAGGTCAGGCGCGCCAGTTCGCTTACCGATCAGCAGCTTATGAAGATCAACGCGGCGATCGAGGGTTTCCAGAAGCGGGGCCGGTAGCGCCCGCGGGGCACCGGTGCGGGTGGCGGCGCATGTTCAATCCTACCGAAACCTATCAGAAACAGAAGGGCATTATGGACAGTCAGGAGTTCTTTACATCCCGTCTCGATCTCGGCGATATCCGGGAGGCGATGGATCGCATCCGCATGGAGGTGGGGAAGATCATGGTGGGGCAGCATGCGATGGTGGATCAGATGCTGGCGGCCATTCTGGCTGACGGGCACGTGCTGATCGAAGGGGTTCCCGGCATCGCCAAGACGCTTGCCGCGAAGCTGATCGCCCGCACGCTTTCGGTCGGCTTCTCCCGCGTGCAGTTCACCCCCGATCTGATGCCGTCCGATATCCTCGGCACCTCCATCTTCAACATGAAGTCATCCGAGTTCGAGTTCCGGCGCGGGCCGATCTTCAGCAACCTGATCCTGATCGATGAGATCAACCGGGCGCCGGCCAAGACGCAGGCAGCCCTCTTCGAGGTGATGGAGGAGCGGCAGGTGACGGTGGATGGGGAGACCTACCTGATGGACAGCCCGTTTCTGGTGATCGCCACGCAGAACCCGATCGAACAGGAGGGAACCTACCGTCTGCCGGAGGCGCAGCTGGACCGCTTTCTCTTCAAGATCACTGTCGGTTATCCCTCGATCGACGACGAGGTGAAGATCCTTGCCGATTTTCACCAGCGCAAGAGCAGCACCGATATCAGCGTGGTGGGGCCGGTGATGACCGCGGAGCATATCGCCGCCTTCCGCGCGAAGGTTCGGGAGGTCCATTGCGAGGGGCCGCTTCTTCGCTACATCGCTCAGATCGTGGATGGCACGCGTAACAACAACGCGCTCTATCTGGGGGCCTCGCCGCGGGCATCGATCTCCATCATGATGGGGGCAAAGGCGTTCGCGGCGATGGCCGGTCGCGATTTTGTGACCCCCGAGGATATCCGGCGCGTTGTCGGCCCGGTGCTGAACCACAGGATTCTGATCACGCCGGAGAAGGAGATGGAAGGGGTGACGCCGGATGACGTGGTGAAGGGAATTGTCGATCGGATCGAAGTTCCCCGATAGAGTTTATCCCCGGCCGTCTTTAAACGATTGTTCCGGCACGTTTGAAACGTCCCCCGACACACGACGCATGCTCATGACGTTCTTCCGAAGTTTCTATCTCGACAAACGCTTCTTTCTCGCGCTCGGCGGAGTGGTGCTCCTCTTCGTGGTGGGCTATATCGTGCCGGGGCTCTTCTTCTTCGCGAAGCTCAGCGTGGTGGTGGTGGTTGCGCTGGTGGTGGTGGATCTGCTCCTCCTCTACCGTGGCCGCGGGCTTCGGGCAAGCCGGGAGGCCCCGGAGCGATTCTCGAACGGCGATGACAACGAGATCCGCGTGCATGTGGAGAGCGGCTACGCCTTTCCGGCCCGGATCTCGGTGGTCGATGAGCTTCCGTTTCAGTTTCAGGTGCGGGACAACAACTTCGACCTTGTGGTTCCGCCGGGGGGGCGGAAGATCCTCTCGTATTCGCTTCGCCCGACCGAGCGGGGGGAATATCACTTCGGGGCGGTCAATGTCTTTGTGGCCGGGCCGATCGGCATGGCGCGGCGGCGCTACAGGTTCTCGCAGAACCAGATGGTGCCGGTCTATCCAAGCTACATCCAGATGCGCCGCTACGAACTGCTGGCCGTCTCCAACCGATTGAACGAGGCCGGGATCAAGAAGATCAGGCGGATCGGGCAGACGATGGAGTTCGATCAGATCCGCGAGTATGTCCGCGGCGATGATTACCGGACGATCAACTGGCGGGCAACCGCGCGGAAGATGTCCTTCATGGTGAACCAGTACCAGGATGAGCGGTCGCAGCCGGTCTACAGCCTGATCGACAAGGGGCGGGTGATGAAGATGCCGTTCGAGGGGATGAGCCTTCTGGACTACGCCATCAACACCAGCCTTGTCATCTCCAACATCGCTCTGCTGAAGAACGACCGCGCCGGGCTTATCACATTTGCCGAAAAGATGGGGAACGTGATCCCGGCCGAGCGCCGCCGGGCGCAGATGCAGCAGATTCTGGAGGTGCTCTACAATCAGCAGACGAACTTCCTGGAGTCCAGCTACGAGCTGCTCTACGCCAACATCCGGCAGCGGATCAAAGGGCGGAGCCTTCTCTTCCTCTACACCAATTTCGAGACGCTGACATCGCTTCAGCGCGATCTTCCCTACTTCCGGAAGATCGCCCGCGATCATCTGCTGGTGGTGGTCTTCTTCGAGAACACCGAGCTGCGGACGTTGCTGGAGACCCCGGCCACGAACACGGAGGAGATCTACCTGAAGACGATCGCCGAAAAATTTGCCTTCGAGAAACGGCAGATCGTCAAGGAGCTTCAGCGCTACGGGATTCATTCCATCCTCACGCCGCCAAGCGGCCTTACCGTCAACACGATCAACAAGTATCTCGAGCTGAAGGCACGTCGCCTGATTTGAAATGCCCCACATTCCGTTCCGCCGTGAACCCGGTTGGCAGGCCAGTTGCATGAGGTTTGGATGATGATATCCGATGCCGTGAGCCGGTTGCGATACGATGCGAATAAAACCATGGAGGAATGAACGATGGAACAGCTTGAACTGGAGCGCTCGACAGCCCGGAACATGGTGGTGGCAGGCTCGATGGGGGCGGGAATCGCCCTTTTCGTGGTAAGCATTACCATCATGCTGGCCGTGGGACTGCTGCTTGGCGCGCTTGTGATAATCGAGCGGACCGCGCGGCGCTGCAACGAGGAGCCGGAGGAGTGGAGCGGAACCACCCCGGCGCGCCGGGCATCAGGGGCAATCGGCGAGCTTGCATAGCCGCCACGCCGGTTTCCGTCGCCGTTGATCGCCATATCCGGAAGGTTGCCCCATCCGTGCGCGCTTGTTGCTGCCACGATATCGCTCCACCCGACCCATGATCGCTCTCATCAATTCCTGGCAGGCCGATTGTATCATTCGGCATTATGACCCCCATTGGGGCGGGCTCCGCAAGCGGAGCTTATCAACAGGGATGGATGGTGAACAGACTGGAGGGGAAGACGATGGAGCAGAATGGATTATATGGCGCGACGATCCTCACCGGGTTGGCGGCGATTGGAAGCTTCATGTACGATTGCGAAGTGCTTTTTCTGATGGGCATTCTTCTGGCATCGCTGCTTGGGGTGGCGATGGGGGCTATCTATGGGCTGATGGTCCTTGGCGAACGGCTGAGCAGCGAACAGCAGCCGACTACGCTGATTGCGATCAAGGCGGAAACCTCGATTTCCAGACAATAGATTCGGCCGGGTTCGGCATCTGTGAACGGTCGGTGGTGATGGCTTCTCGGTCCACGCTGGAGCATCGCCACCGGCTGTCGCGTATATGGGATCACCGCAACGCTATATATATACATCATTTAACAAACGGCAATCTCCGCTGATGTGCTGGTTCTATGCGCGGTTGGGGCTCGCGTGGCCCACGGTCGCGGGGGAGGAAACCGGCGAGTGTATACAAAAAATCGGCTTGTTTGATATCTTGATGATTATGTAATCAGCAAAACGTGATGCTCGTGGGATCGGGATGCCTCACCATTCAATGGCATCGGTGCAAGGGAAACATCACGTCGGCACCAGAACCACTGTTCGCAGATCAGCAAGGGGCACGTTTCGGAATCGGTGCGATCCTCCGCGCAGTCTCATCCCTCGGGGCCTGAATGTCCCGGCAGTTTGAAAGCAGTATGACGCAATCCCTCATTTTCATCCTTCGTGGCGGAGTTCTCCTCTGCGTGCTGGCGGCACTTATGGTGTCCCCGGTATCGGCGCAGCCGATCGCGGATCTTGGCCGCAGGGGCATCGGAAAAGGGAAACCTCCGTCGATTGTCGATGCAACGCGCAGCGTTCCCTCCGGCGATACGATCCGCGAAGTGCGAATGCTGGGACGCTGGAACGATTCGGTGGCCGCCGGCACCGCGCTCGGCTTTCAGGACAACACCCCACGGATCACCGCCGACGGCCGCGTCATGTTCTTCAACTCCACCCGTTACGGCGGTCGCTCCTGGGGGAGATTCCGCTCCGAGAAGGGGTGCTACGACAGCGATATCTACTTCACCATCCGCGACACATCCGCCAGGGGGGGAGATGTCTGGAGCGAGCCGGTAAATCTTGGCCCGGTGATCAACACCGCCGAGGATGACGCCGTGGAGTCGATCAGCCCGAACGGCGGGACGATCTACTTCTCATCGCTCAGGAAGGGGTGGGTGGTACAGGGGGGGCCGTTCTACCGCGCGGATATGAACCCGTCGCGGGAGTGGAAGAATGCCCACGGCCTTGGCGGGGGCATTACCGATTTCTTCAAGAAGAGCACGCCGTTCCGCATCTACGGCGCCTCGGTCGGGGCATACGGGGATGTCATCTACTTCGCGACCACGGCCCACTCGGAGGGGGGGGATCAGGAGATCTGGGTTTCGCATCTGAAGAATGGCGTCTGGAGTTACCCCGAGAACCTCGGCCCGGCGATCAACGCGCCGGGGGGGAGCTATGCCCCCTATGTCGCCGCCGACGGAACCACGCTCTACTATACTTCCGGCAAGGCCGGTGGCTATGGCGGCGGGGATGTCTACGTATCGGTGCTGCGCGGTGGCGAGTGGCAGGACCCGGCGAATCTGGGCTCCACTGTCAACACCGCGGGCGATGACGCGTTCTTCTCCATCCCCGCATCAGGCGATCGCGTCTATCTCTCCCATGCGCGCGGTTGCGTCGGGGGGATCACCAGCTCGCCGCTCGCTGAGCATCTCCGCCCATCCAGCATCGTCCTGATGACCGGCGCGGTGGTGGACAAGGGGACGCGCGTGGCGCTTGAGGCCACCGTGACCATCGAGGATCTTCAGGCGCGCACCACCATGCAGCGATCCGTGGGAAGCGGCATCAACAACAGGTTTGCCGCCGTGCTGCTGCCGGGGCGCGACTACGGCATCTCGGTAAGCTCCCCCGGCTACGGGTTCTACTCCATCCGCTACACCGTTCCGAAGAACGTGAACTACAAGGAGGTGCGGCAGGATATCGAGCTCGAGAAGCTCCAGCAGGGGAACAGCTTCGCGCTGAACAACCTCTTCTTCGACTACAACTCCGATGATCTCAGCTCCTCCTCCTTCCTGGAGCTGGACCGGCTGATCGCGCTGCTTCAGGAGAAGCCGGCCATCAGGATCATCGTCTCCGGCCATACCGACAACATCGGCTCCACGAAATTCAACGAGGATCTCTCCAGCCGCCGCGCGGACGCGGTCCGGAAATATCTGATCGATTCCGGCAAGCTCGATCCCGTTCGTATCGAAACCAAGGCCTATGGTGCCTCCCTGCCGACCGCCACAAATGATACCAAGGAGGGTCGTCAGATGAACCGTTGCGTCCGTTTTACAATCCTCTCGATGTAACTCCCGCCACTTCCGGCGTTCACTTCAAGGAGATTCTAGTTGCGGATCTCTGGCGATTCCACGACCTTCATTGCGGTTGAAATCGGCCTGCGATCAGACAGTCCATAATCCGATTTTCACCTCCTGCCGGGCCCTCCCTCATCGAGCCTTACGGCTTCGATACCAGTGGTCCGCGACGACGGCAGGCACCCCATTACCATCCCGTTTTATAGTCCGGATAACCTTCGGATCAATCATGCTGCCCGCTGCCGGCGATGCGCTAACATCGTCAGCATCGCTTCCGTTGTATGCCAACATTGTCCGCTCGTGCGCCCCCTCGCATGGCGGAAATGGAAGTACAGGGAAAAGGGGCATCACGCTGCTCCATCCCCTTTCCCGATCGATACATCCCTGTCCAGGATTGCTCCCCTGTCCATACGGAGGGGCAATGTGTTTCGAATGATGCAAACCGAGGGGAACGGACCAATGAGGCAACTCCTGTTCGATCAGACAGCAACCGTTGGGGGGAATCGTCCACTATTCCTCCATCCATCGCTCCATGCGGCTCTCATGCTCGTCGCGATCCTGTTCGCGACTCCGCGCGTGTACGGGCAGATGCGGAAGGAAGGAACCCCCACCCGATTTATTCACGCGAAGCTCTCCATCCTTCCCGATTCAGCCCAGGGGGAGAAGGTGAGCGGCGCCGCGCTGCTGAAGATCCCGCAGATCAATTCCGCCGATCGCGACAACACACCGCTGATCACGGCCGATGGCAATCTCCTCTTCTTCAACTCCACCCGGCAGGGAAGCCGGCCGTGGGCCAGGCTCCGCACCGACAGGAGCCGTTACGATGATGACATGTATTACGCCTCCCGCGCCTCCGATTCCGCAGGCGTGGAGCAGTGGGGCAATCCTGTCGATTTCCCCACGCCGATCAACACCAGCGAGGATGATGGCGTGGCCGCGATCAGCCCGACCGGCGAAACCATCTTCTTCCTCTCGCTGAAGAAGGGGTGGCAGAACGATGGCGGGCCGTTCTACGGCGCACGGCTGCACGGCGCCGAATGGTCCGATATCCACGGCCTTGGCGGCGGGATCACGAAGTTCTTCAATCAGAAGGAGGGGAAGACCCCGATCCGGATCTATGGCGCCTCCGTCGGCGCCTCCGGCAGAGTCTTCTACTTCGCCACAACCCTTCACGCAGGCACGAACAACCACGAGATCTGGGTCTCGCGACTCGGCGACAGCGGGTGGAGCTATCCCGAGAATCTCGGCCCGGTGGTCAACGCCGGCGGCGGAAGCTATGCCCCCTGTATCGCCGCCGACGGGCAGACGCTGTACTTCGCATCGGGGCGACCCGGAGGGCTGGGAGGTGATGATATCTACGTGACCAGCTATCGGGATGGACGATGGGAGGAGCCGGTGAACCTGGGGGCGCCGATCAACAGCAGCGGCCACGATGCATTCCTTTCGCTCCCCGCTTCGGGCGATCGCGCCTATTTCTCCAGCGATCGCGACGGCAATGACGATATCTTCGAGGCCCCGCTTGCCCGGCGGTTCCGGCCGGCCGGCGTTCTGCTGTTTCAGGGCTCCGTTCAGGCGCGGGAGTCGGGTCGCCCCATCGAGGCGATGATCTCCGTGGTGGACCGGGAATCGGGCGCCACGGTCTTTCAGGCGAACAGCAACGAGGCCACCGGCGGCTTCTCGGTGATCCTTCATCCGGGACACGACTATGCCGTTACGCTTACCGCTCCCGGTTATGTGTTCATGTCCGATCACTTCCTGGTTCCTGCCAGCAACCAGTACAAGGAGACGACGAAAATCTATGCGATGGAGCGGCCGGGAAAGGATTTCAACTTCTCCCTCAACAACGTTTTCTTCGACAACAACGAGGCAACGCTGACCCCGGAATCCCACGGCGATCTTGACCGGCTGGCCCTGTTGCTGGTAAACCACGAGCGGCTGCGGATCAGGGTGATAGGCTATACCGATACTGTCGGCTCGTCGACCGGCAATCTGACGCTCTCGCAGCGAAGGGCCGCGGCGGTGAGGGAGTATCTGACCGCGACCGCGGGGATCGATACGGCACGGATCGAGGCCGTGGGAGAGGGGGCAGGCCACCCTGTGGCATCGAACGACACGGAGGATGGGCGCCGCCAGAATCGCCGCGTGGAGTTCGTGGTGCTGAACGAGGAATGAATCGTGCCGGGGGGCATATCTCCCGGCGAGCCCTTCGGTTACGCAAAGTTTCCTTCACGCGCGGACATCGTATCGCTCAGGCCCCGTAAGTTGCGGGCTAGTTCGCGCGATGACCGCTGCATGTGCCCCCCACGACACTCGATCATCGATTCGATATCGCAGGAATGACGAGAGGGCGCCATGAGAATACTTTCCATCAGCTTCGTTACGATCCTTTTTCTGTTTGCCGGCATGACCGGCCCGCTTTCCGCCCAGGTGATCCCTCTGGCGCGCGGAAATCAATGGCGGTATGTCTACTCCGATCACCCGGCCGACACCGTGCGTGAGACGATCATGGCCGATACGCTTGCCACGGTGGCGTGCAATCGGGAGTCGGCGCAGTGTTCCGCCTGGCTGGATGATGCCGGGCACTATTACGTGAACATGCCGCGCGGGATGATGATTGCCCACGGGCCTGTCGCCGGCAAACGCGGCCTTCAGCCGATCCTCTTCATCCCGAAGTCGGGGTCCGATCCCGGAGGGCCATCGTGCGTGATGTTTGTCGGCGCCGGAACATCCACCGTCGTGACCCCGGCGGGGACGTTCGAGAACTGTCTGGTGTATGATGACAAGCGGGTGGCGAGGATCTACATCAAGCCGGGCGTCGGGATCGTGAAGGAGGAGCTGTACGCCGAGCCGGGAAAGGAGCGGGTGGGGGAACGGCCGATAGTACGCACGCGGATGCTGGTGAGCTACTCGCTGGTCCGGAATGATATCGCCAGGTGATGTGATATCCGGCGCGGGGCATCGGTTCCGTCGCGTATGTGCCGGTGCCCGTATCCAGAGCAATCCGTCACATCGTTTACGATCTTCCGAAGGGATGCCTTACCGGGCCCTCCGTTCATGGCGAACGGAGGGCCCGGCTGCTATCTGCTCATCACCCGACCAGTTTCGCATCGAGATTGATTTCCACACCGGCAAGCGCGCGTGATACCGGGCAGCCCGCCTTGGCGCCGGCGGCGATCTCCTGGAATTTGGCGTCGTCGATGCCGGGGATTGTCGCCTCGGTCTGAAGATCGATCCGGCTGATGGTGAAGCCCGCATCGCTTTTGGTGATATGGACCCGTGCCTCGGTCGCGATCCGTTCCGGCGTAAACCCGTTGCGGCCCAGCGCGCCGGAGAGCGCCATGGAGAAGCAGCCGGCGTGGGCGGCCCCGATAAGCTCCTCCGGGTTGGTCCCGGTCCCTTCCTCGAATCGCGAGGAGAACGAGTAGGCGCCCTCGAAGGCGCCGCTCGGGAGCTTCATCGTACCATTTCCGGTTTGCAGGCTTCCTTCCCAGACGGCGTTGGCTGAACGTATTGGCATTGCGGTAAATCCTCTGGATGAATGTGATTGACTACGCGGCGCGACCGGCCGGCGCACTCGCGGGCGATAAGCCCCGGCGGGCAGATCGGATGGATCGCGAAACTACCATTTCTTCCGGCAACGATGCCAGCCCGAACCGCCGTCCGCCGGATATTCATGAGGCCATATCGTGGTGGCCCGGCCCGGAAAATCGATTATCACCCCGGAAGGGGAAATATCTATTTCGGGACTCCGTTGTATGTTGTCAGGGCATGTGCTTCGCGGTATCCTTCAGTGACATGTTGTCTGCCGTGGACGTTATAATGACTATGATGATTCCGTACATACATCCATTCTGCCGGAGTACTCTATGACTCAATATCGACCTTTGTGCCGATCCCTCCTTTTTCTTCTCCTGCTGACCCTTATCCCCATAGTTCTGCCCGCTCAAGAGAGGACGATTTCCCTGGAACCCATCCCCGATACGAACATTGTGCAGCTCTGGCCGGGGCTGTTCACGAAGGGGAAACAGGTCTACGTAACGTGGGGTGAACAACGGCCGATTGCGGGGTCCTCCCAGCGTCAGGTCTGGTACACCATCGGCCGGTGGCCGGAGAAGAGCGAAACGTTCGCTCCGATTGTCGCCACGCTGAAGCCGGATACGCTCAGCGCGGACAATCCCGCCACGATGTGGCCGTATGGCTTCGGTTTCAGCGAGCAGCCGCAGTCGTACGATGGGGCTGTATTCGCCGGATCGAGCCACTGGCGGGAGGATCAGCAGAAGACCGCGCCGAACGATATCATCTACAAGGCCCGCTATTCGGTCTACGTGCCGGATGGGTCAGGGTGGAAAACCGTGAAGATATTCGATGACAAGAAGTCGGGGACCGAGGTGGCTGTTGCCGTTCATGGCAATGGATACAACCCGAACACCGGCGAGCTGCTGACGGCATGGATCTCCGGCACCGGCACCACCGGCACTGTCACGTCGGTCGATACCGCCGGCAACATCCGGTGGAGCGTGACCGGCATTCCCATGGCTGCCCGCGAGGTCAATATCATTCCGATCGGCGATCGCGAGTTCCTTACGATCATCGATTCGGCGGTGATCCGGTATGCCAACGGCAGCCCGATCGCCAACTGGAAAATCCCCTCGGTTGTTCGTCCGCGGTATCAGCGTCTGGGGGATAACCGTTTCCTCCGCTATTACACCGATACGACAGTCGTGACCAAGCTGACGGTTGAAATCTTCTCGTACGATGGCACGCCGGGGAACAGCTATGTCCTCAACCGGATCGATACGCTCGCCAACCATACGGTCACGCAGAGCCCGTACAACAGCGATATCGCCGTGATCTCCTCGGGTCCGCTCGGCGTCTACCTCAATCTCTTCGATGGGCATCTGGCTCCGACCGGGCAGATCTTCAAGGTAAGCTCGGCGGGTACGGTTGTCGATACGGCCGGCACGGTGGCGGCGGTGTTCACCAGGGATTCCCTGTATGTGCTGTGGCAGAGCTATCATAACGGCGCGGTGGACATGCACGGCAATGCGGTGCCGGCTCGCGAGGGGGGAAGCCCTCCCGTCAGCGCTCCGGATGACCGTGCGTTTGCGTTCTCGGTAAGCGCGGTTGTTCCGAATCCGGCTCGCGAAACGGCCGGCTTCAGCCTTCAGCTTCCTAGGGCCGCCTCGGTGGAGGTCGATCTGGCCGATCCGCTCGGGCGTATTGTCCATCACGATGTCCGCCACCTTTCGGAAGGTGAGAGCACTATCGATCTCGATCTTGCGGGGCTTTCCAATGGCGCGTATACAGTCGTGGTACGGACCGGCGGAAGGATATCGACCAGCAAGCTGATGATCGTCCGATAGAAGCCGGGGTGCCGAGGCCCATTGAACGGGCCGGCGATCCACTCTGTCAGGAGCTTTCAGGAACTATCAGGGCCGGGATGCCGAAAGGTGTCGCCGGCCTTTTTCATGCGACCGAGCGGTCATCGCCTCCGGGCGGATGACATGCCTTGCACGGCTCGTAATGCTGGAGCGCTTCCATCACGCTGATGTTCCTGCTGACGCCGTGCAGCAGCGGGCAGTTATCGCGATGATATTTCTTTCCGTTCTCGGTTACCCGCACGCTCACGGCCTGGCGACGGTTGATGCGTTTGCGCCGTTTCGGCGGAGCCGGTCGCGTTGCGCGGAAGAACAGCGCCGATACCGCCGCAAGCCCGCCGATGATGAGCGCGGGAATCACTCCTCGTTGTCCGTTCATGATCTTCAATCCCCCATGTCATATGTTATCGACCGATTGTCTGGAGAGCGCAACGGGATAGGCCGTTTGCCCGCCGGTGGCTACCCGAACCGATGGCCGAGGAAAAAAAAGGGCACGATTGCCGTGCCCTTTCCATCAAACCATCATTCATAGCTCATACAGTGCGCCGCGAGGGCGTTTTCTACTGCTTCTGGAGGCCGACGCCGCCCTTGCGCTTGCGGATCGCCACGTGACGGTAGCGTACCGTGATATCGACCGTCTTATCCTGGTTCACTTCCACTGCCTTGGTCACCGATCCGTTCGGGTTCGTTGCCTTCAGGTGGAGCGTGTGCGGGCCGCCCTTGACGCCGGAGATCGAGTAATGTCCCTGTGCATCGGTGGTGCCGGAGTAATTTCCGGGACCGATCTTGACGGATGCGCCGGAGACGGGATCGCCATTATGGCCGCCGCCCTTCCAGGTGGCCGTGCCGCTGATAGTATATGTCGAAGTCTGAGCGTGCGCGGCGGGGGCAATCAGGCAGATAAATGCCAGAGCCGCCAGGATTACGATGTTCCGTTTCATGATCTCTCCAAGGTTGTTGTCGACTGAATAACTGTTTTTCATTGCGACCAAGGGGGAAAATGAACCAGCTCTCCTGAACCCGCAGCGTTCCCATCCTCAGCGCGAACAGTTCACTGTTCACCAAATACCGTGCCTGTTTCTTGTGCGGGGAACAACGGCTGTACATATGGTCTGGTGGCCGATGGTATTATCGGCATTCCAACGCGAACGGGCATCAACCCGCTTCCTGCCGCGCGGATGATGCCCGTCTCCGGCCCATTCCCTGGGTTCTCGATCAGAGCTTGATCAGCTTTCCCGAACCGCTGATGCCGGCGGTGACGGCCGGGGTGCCCCTGTAATAGACATTCCCGCTGCCGGTGATAGTGACATCAAAGGATTTCGCGACATCCACGCGGGCGTTGCCGGAGCCGGTGATGGCAACCGTGCTGGTATCCGATGCCAGCCCCGACGCATCGATATCGCCGGAGCCGTCGATGGATATCCTCTGGTTTGGCGCGCTGCCGGTCAGATGAATGTTCCCGGAGCCGTCGATGGTGCTTGTGAGCGTTGTCATGGAAAGCGCAAGAGTGATATTGCCGGAGCCCTCGATTCCCAGCTCCAGTCGATCGCCGCTCAATATGTTGGTTGCGGTGATATCGCCGGAGCCGTTGATGCGAAGCCCCCGTATCTGCTTCATGCCGGCATGGACCGTGATCTCCGATTTCGAGGAATAGCATCGGTCGGAGCTTATCGTGAGCCTGCCGTTCGCCACCGTTGTCCTGATCAACGCAAGGATGTTATCCTCCCCCTCCAGCCGAAGGCTTTGCACGGTATCCTGCGTGATCACCAGGCGCATGCTGCCGTCGGTGGTTATCCCCTCGAACGGTGCCACGGCTCGCTCCTGCGATATCATCACGCCGGACCCGCTGATACATTCATCCACGTTGCATGCGGCGCCCATCATCGAAATCGCGATCAGGCCCGCCGCCAGTAGTGTCCGTTTCATTCGTTCATCCGGTTGGTATGATGTATTGATTCTACGTTCATGGAGGGCCGGGGGGACCAGGTATGCCGTAATGATCATCGGCAGGGCAATCATGTGACATTCCATGTGCGCCCGTGAAAATTCCAATCCGCGGGAGCAACGGCGCGTCATGATTCCCGTGACCATTGAGGAAGCGGCCTTCCGCTGATCGAATCCCCGATCGTTGCCGTATATTGTTCAGTCCCCTTCGCAGTTTCCCCTGCGGCCATGATCCGGCCGCCAAATTCTCCACCTTGCCCCGATATGGCCGCGGCATATCCCCGCCGGCGCATTCGCCCGTCGAAGCGTGGCACGATTCTGTCGTCACCCCGGTGGCGACCGGATACCTGCGGCACCTCCTCCGGTAAAAAGCTGTTGGGCATATAGGTTGCGGAGGAAGTTTGATGTAGTTTGATTGTCTATGCCTCGGTGATGAATCGGTTCCTCAGAAACCGGTGTCCGGTGGCCTCTCCCGCGAGCGGGGAGCCCTTGAAACCAGTCCGGCTCGTAATCCATCGTCGCTTCCCCGCGACGTTCCATTGGAATTGTTACTCGTTCAGTTATCTCTCTTCCCATGCCCCGAACCACGAAGAAAAGTACCGGCGATAAGCTTCTCAATATCGGATTCGTTGGAATTCATGTAACCTGCCTCCTTGTGATATGGGCGGGGATAAGCTGGACCGCCGTGGCGGTATGCGTGTTCCTCTATCTGGTGCGGATGTTTGCCGTCACCGCCGGATATCACCGGTATTTTGCCCATAGAACGTACAAGACCAGTCGCGTTTTCCAGTTTATTCTGGGATTCATGGGGGCAACATCGCTTCAGAACGGGCCGCTCTGGTGGGCGGCGCACCATCGCAATCATCATCGTTTTTCAGATACCGAGCATGATGTCCACTCGCCGGTGGTTGGCGGGGTATGGTGGGCGCATGTCGGCTGGATTCTTTCCAAGAAGTTCAGCGCGTACGATCCCAAAGTGGTGCATGATCTCGAGAAGTTCCCCGAGATCCGCTGGCTGAACAGGCACTATATCTGGGCCGCGGTGCTGATGGCGGCCGTGCTCTACGGCGTCGGGATGATCCTTCAGTACGAGGCTCCGCAGTTGCATACCAGCGGGTTCCAGTTGTTGATATGGGGCGGTTTTATCAGCACCACGATCCTCTATCATGGCACGTTTACGATCAACTCCCTGGCCCATATGTTCGGCAGCAGGAGGTTCGAGACCAGCGATGACAGCCGGAATAATTTCTTCCTCGCGCTGATCACGCTCGGCGAGGGATGGCACAACAATCATCATCGCTACCTTGCATCGGAGCGCCAGGGCTTCTACTGGTGGGAGATCGATATCTCCCATTATATCCTGAAGGTCCTCTCCTGGCTTGGGATCGTCTGGGATCTGAAGACCCCGCCGGCGAAGATCTATCAGGAGGCGGAGCGGCGGAAGATGGCGAAGCGCCGCGGCAATCGCGATGCAATCCCGTCGGAAACGCTCGTGGCGCACACTCCGGAGTCGCTCTCGATGCTCCATCATGACCTCGATGATGACATGGCGATGGATATCGATTCCCTTTCGGAGATCCCGGAAGACGTGGCCGCGTAATGGGCCGATAAGCCTTATGTGTCCCGAAAAAGCTCAGGCCCGGCGGAAATGCCGGGCTTTTTCATATCCGCGAGCGCCGATGCCCGCTCCCCCACCGTCCATGTTCCGAACGAAATTCCGGTTCGCGACCGAACTGGAACCTGATTTGCTGTACACACCGCACGATCTGTTCAACGATTACAGCTTTATGAAATCAACAACGGCATTCGATTACGATGTCATCATCATCGGCGGCGGCCCGGCGGGGCTGAGCGCGGCCCTTGTGCTGGGTCGCTCCCGCAGGCGCGTGCTGGTCTGCGATGGCGGCAAACCCCGCAACGCGGCATCGCACGGCCTTCATAACTTCATCACCCGCGAGGGAATCCTTCCCACCGAGCTGCTTCGGCTGGCGCGCGCGGAGCTGGCGGAGTACGATGTGGAGATTCGCCGGGAGGAGGTGGTCGATGTGGAGATCTGGAAGAAGGGATTCCGCGTCTGTACCGCGGATGATGGATGGCTGACATCGCGCAAGCTGCTCCTGGCGACCGGCGTGCGGGACGCGATCCCGGAGATCGAGCGGATCGGCGAGATGTACGGCATCAGCGTCCACCACTGCCCGTACTGCGACGGCTGGGAGCATCGCGACGGGCCGATTGCCGTCTACGGCCGCGGGAAACATGGGCTGGGGATGGCCCTCTCGATGAAGACCTGGAGCAACGATGTGATCCTCTGCACCGACGGGCCTGCCAAGCTCGGGAAGAAGGAGCGGGAACGGCTTGCCCGGCATGGCATCGCGATCCGCGAGGAAAAGGTTGCCCGGCTGGAAGGGGAGAACGGGCTGCTGGAGCGGATCGTCTTCACCGAGGGGGAACCGCTCGCCAGGAGCGCTCTTTTCTTCAACACCGGCCAGGAGCAGAGCTGCACAATCCCGTCGAAGCTGAAGTGCAGGCTCACCGGCAAGGGCTCCATCTGGGTGGACGGGAGCGAATGCACCAGCATCCCCGGGCTGTACGTGGCCGGCGATGCCTCCCGCGACGCGCAGTTTGTGATCGTCGCGGCGGCGGAGGGGACGCGGGCCGCCGTCGCCATCAACACCGTCATGCAGGCGGAGGAGCGGAAATAACGACGTAACCGGAGATCCGCCGATGGGTGACTCGGTCGATGCCGGCGACATCATTCCCGCCCGATCAAAAAACGTATCTTCGCGGAGAGTGCCGGAGCGCCTCCCATGCCGCATGGTTCCGTCGGCATCGATCCCCATCCCCGTGCGGTCGCGTTCTTCGCGGAGCCGTTGACTGATCACGGGCAGGGCCAACAATGTACGATCGTGAGATACTCGCTATGAACACGGCGGAGAGACAGAGTCTTGTCGAACAGGCTTCCGACAGCGTCTTCGCGCTGTTGCGGGATTCACTTCCGGAGCAACTGGTCTATCACAACTTCCTTCATACCATCGAGGTTGTGAAGGCGGTGGAGGAGATCGGGCGGGGCTCCGGCCTCGATGATGAGGATCTGGAGATTCTGGCGCTGGCGGCGTGGTTCCATGATGTCGGCTATACGGAAGTCTACAAGGGGCACGAGGAGCGTGGCGCCGAGATGGCGGACCGGTTCCTGAGCGAGCGCGGATATCCGGAGGAGAATATCAGCCTGGTCATTGGCTGCATCCTGGCAACGCGGGTGCCGCAGCGCCCGAGAAATATCCTGGAGGAGACGATCTGCGACGCCGATCTTTCCCATCTGGGGCGGAAGAGCTTTGCCGAACGGAATGAGCTTCTCCGGCTGGAGTGGGAGCTGGCGCTCGGGAAGCATTTCACCGAGCTGGAATGGGCCAACCTGACGATCGACTTTCTGAGGGGAAATCCCTACCACACGCGGTTCGCGCAGGTGGAGTGGAGCCCGCAGCGGGCCGAAAACCTGGTGGCGGTACAGAATCATCTGCGAAGCCTTGTCGCGCGCGATGAGGATGCGAACCGGCGGAACACCACGGTTGCCAGGGATCTTCAGCAGTCATCTCCGATTGCGGATTCACCGGCGGTCGCGGAGGATGGGGCGATGACCGGGATCATCTCCAGAAGCCATCTCGATCTGGTTTCGACCGCCGATACCAGCGCCAATATCATGATCGCCGTCAGCGCGGTGATCATTGTGACCGCCGTCATGCTGATCGGCAATATGAGGGGCATGGGGCTCAGGCCCGGCGGCGGTCTGATGTTGCCGACAACGCTTCTGGTGCTTGCATGCCTCGCCACGATGATCGGAGCCGTCTTCGTGGTTCGCCCCAACAACCGTCTGCTGCGGCTTCTTCAGCAGCAGGCCGACGATCCGGGTGGGGATCTCCAGACGCTCGGCGGAGTGGTGGCGTCCAAGTACGGGCGGCTTCGCGTGGTGTACGGCATCTTCGTCTTCGGACTTCTGTTCGCGGCCCTCAACTATATCCTGGTTCTGCTGGAGGCCCCCGGGTTGTATCACTTCCTGTTCGATTAATCCGAAGTGTTACATTGACCCTATGGTGTGTCTCTAGCGCACCAGGGATGTAGAACATTACGCTTGTGGAGTTCATTCTGGCCAGTCCGCATCTTCATACCGAACCGATTCTTCCGGTGCTGTGCGACGAAGACCTCTTCGCCCGCTTTGCCTCGGGTGAGGACGACGCGTACAGTGCCCTGTACGCCCGGTATGCCGCGCGCCTGTTGAGCTATATCCATTCGATCGTCGGCGCCGATGAGCCGGCGGCGGAGGATCTCTTCCAGGAGTGCTTCATCAGGCTGTTCCGTGAGCGCGGCCGATGCTCCACCGGCCATGCGGAACTGATCAAGAACGTGGGGGGGTGGCTCTTCAGGGTCGCGCGAAATCTCTCACTGAACTATCTCCGCTCCCGCCGCAATCTGACCCAGTTGCCGACAGTTCCTGATGAGCACCTGTTGATATCGATCGAGGAAGCCCATTCCGATCTCTTCGGTGATGCCGATAACGAGGAGCTGCTGATGGAAGCGGTCAACCGTGTGGTTGAGACGCTTCCGGCCGGGCTTCGCGAGGTCTTTATCCTCCGCGAGGTGAACGGCATGAGCTATGAGGAAACAGCCGATATCATCGGTTGTTCGGAAGAGGCGGCCCGGATGCGACTCAGCCGTGCCCGCGGCGCCATCCGTCGCGCCCTGCAGACGCTCTTTATCGAGAGCAGGGAATAATTTCAGGTCCGCTGATGTCGTCCCTCCATCCCGGTCACCGGCATCCTAACGCGTCCCCCGCACTATTACCATTCGTATACCGTACGTTCGATCGTGGCTGATCTCGAAACATTCATATCGCGTTATCTCGATGGCGAGCTGACCCGCGCGGAACTGACTCAGTTCCATCGCCTCATTGCGGAGTCCGCCGACGCGCGCGCGCTGCTGCATGAGATGACCGCGGTTTCCAGAGCTGCGCGTCGCACGCCTCTGCTCCATCGGCCGAACGTGGGGACGGAGCAGGCGCTGTTTCATCGCCTTCGCGCCGAGGGATTTCAGCAGCCGCCAACATCGATCGCTTCCGGAAAAGCCGATGCTGTTTCCGGTCGCTTCGGCTGGCGCGTTGCCCGCGTGGCGATGGCGATGGCCGTGGTGATGATCGGCCTTATCGGCGACAGCTCCATGCTCGACAGATTTGGCGTGCCGCCGCAAGCCGGGACTCATGATATGGCGATGTCCACAAGCGATATAACCGCCGACTTGGGCCCCCCCGTTCCGGCTCCGGCGATCAGGAGGTCAGGGCTTCGCGCTTCCCGGCATTTCGCGCCGACGGCGGTCACCGCCTTCCTTCCCGGCCCCTCCATTTCCGCCCCCGTAATTCCGACGGTGCCCGGCAGCCTGACCGTTGCCCCGGACCCGGTTCATTCATTTGCCCTGGTGATTCCGCCGGAAACGCAGGTCGATCCTCTTATGTCGATCGCATCCATTCCGGTTCCGCCGATGATAAGCGATCATGCGGAGAGGAGCGGCACCCGGCTAGCGGCCACGGTCCGTCCGGGGCTGGCGATGATCGACCGGCGGGAGAGGGCGATTGCCGAGGAGATGAACGTGCAGATCGGCATGGAGCTTGGCGGGGGACATCAGCTCTCACTGATCGTCGGGACCTCCCCGGCGATCACCGAAACGCGTCGCGAGAACACGGGGGAGCCCCTCTCGTCGCCCGCACTGGCGCTCAACCCGGATCAGCCGACCCCGACGCCGGGACCTGCATCGACGCCCCGGCATTTTGTGGGGATGAGCGCCGGCAGGTCCAACGTGGAGCTTCCGGTGGAGTATGAACTGCGTCTGCGGAACGAGCCGTGGGTGGGCGTTGGCTACAACTACTCGGTCTCTCCGGCACGGCGGCTGACCGTTGGGATTGGCGTGAATGCCGGCACCAGCTCGTCGGCATGGCGTTTCGGCGGGGAGCTGCCGGTGCGCTACAGGGTGATGAGCAGCCTTTCGATCGAGGGGGCCGTCTCCATCGCCCAGGTCACTCCGCATGTGGTTTCGCTGGAACGGACGTACCAGACCGATTCCCCCGATCACTTCGTCTATCGCACCTCCGTGGAGCATCCGGCGTTCACATCGTACGGCGTGCAGCTTGGGATTCGTCTCGACCTGAACGGCGGCAATTGAGGCGCCCCTTCATCTCCGGCATGATCATCACCAGCTCCGCGTCTTCATTTCCCCGCCACGCCGGCTCTCCATTGTAGCATCCGGTTCGGGATACTATTTTCGCACCACCCCGATCTTCCTCAGCAGCATTCCATTTCATCCTGGCAACCTTTGCAGATGAGAACATGTTCGTTTCTCCTCGCTCTGTCCGTCGCTCTGCTGTCCGGCTTCACCGGCCCTCTTCACGCTCAGGTGCAGACCCCGTTTTTTGCGAAGGACGGGCTGAAGACCGCGCAGCAGAAGGCGCAGGACTCGCTCGGGAGCGGTCTGGAGCTTACCGCGGTGGTCTCCGGGGAGATCGATCTGGGGATATCGAAGACATCGTTCTATCTCGACAGCACCAGGGGGAACATCCTTCAGCCGGGCAGGCTTCCCGGTCAGGCCGATGTCTGGGGCTATGTCTTTCATTCCCCGTCGCAGGGGAAGTTTGCCACCTTCTTTGTGATAAAGCTGCTGGTGGGATATCAGACGCAGAGCCTTCCGGCGTTTTCATTTCCGGTGACGCCGGGGGCGCGGCTGGACTTCACGCTTCCGTACGAGAACAGCGATGGGATGACCTCGCGACTGAAGAGCGATCAGACGTTCGCGAGCTATCATCACACGCATCCGGCGGCGGCCCCCCGTATCGTCACGCTGGGCCAGCTTGCCGGAACCGATTCACTGACTCTTCCAATCAGCTTTCCGGTCGATCAGCCGCTCTGGACGCTCAATTTCCCGCAGCAGGGGGATTCGGTGCCGGGCCTGACCTGCTTTGTCGGGGCCAGGAGCGGCGATGTCTTCTGTCGCGAGGTATCGCTTCCGGTCCTCTCGGTGAACGATGTCGCGGGAAGCTCCGGCGCGGGGATCATCGTGGCGCCGAACCCCGGTTCCGGCGCCACCCGCATAACGCTCCGGCTTCCGGGGAGCGCCCGCGTTGCCGACGGCGTGGGGATGGGGCTCTACGACATGCGCGGCGCGCGGGTGATGGACCTGACCGCGAGCTTTATCAGCAACGATTTTCAATTCGCCGAGTTCGATTCCCGCGCGCTGCCGGCGGGCCTCTACTACTGCCGCGCCGCCGGCTCCGGCTGGAGCGCCACAACGGGCGTGATGGTCGAACGCGGCGCCCGGTGATCTCACTCTCCCGGCGGGGGATCGTCATGGGGTTCCCCCGCATCATCCTTTGAGCAATGTTCATGGACCGACGTCAATTCATCGGATGCTCCACCGCCGCGGCGGCCGGGCTGATTCTTCTTCGTGGGACCGGCGGCTCCGCCATCGCATCCCCAACTCCACTTCCCGATGCCGATATGAAAACACTTGCCACGATCGCGCTGGAGACGGCCCGCAAGGCGGGGGCTTCCTATGCCGATATCCGGATCAATCGCTACCGTAACCAGTATCTGGGAACGCGCGAGGACAAGGTGCAGTCGATCTCCGATGACGAGAGCTTCGGGTTCGGTGTGCGGGTGCTGGCATCGGGAGCGTGGGGATTTGCCGCCAGCACCGATGTGACACAGGATTCGGTGATGCGGGCCGCAAAGCAGGCAGTGGCAATCGCCAAAGCCAACGCGAAGCTCCAGAAGGAGCCGGTGATGCTTGCTCCGGTGGCCGCGTTCCAGGATAAATGGTCGACGCCGATCGAGATCAACCCCTTCACCATCCCGATCGAGGAGAAGGTGGATCTGCTTCTGTCGATCAACCGGGAGGCGCTGAAGGCGAAGGGGGCGAAGTTCTGCGAGTCATCACTCTTTCAGACCAACGAAAAGAAGTTCTTCGCCTCAACCGATGGGTCGGTGATCGAGCAGGATATCTTCAGAATCTGGCCCTCGTTCGAGGTGACCGCGGTGAACGCCGACGGGACCGATTTCCAGTCGCGCGCCGGCTTCAGCACGCCGATCGGACGTGGCTACGAGTATTGCCGGGAGTATCCGCTGCTGGAGGATGCAAGGAAGGCGGGCGAGGATGCGGTGGAGAAGCTCTCCGCGCCGTCGATCACGCCGGGGAAGCGGGATCTGATCCTGATGCCGGAGCATATGTGGCTGGTGATCCACGAGTCGATCGCCCACGCCACGGAGCTGGACCGCGCGCTCGGATTCGAGGCCAACTATGCCGGGACATCATTTGTGACCACCGATGATCTCCGGAAGCTGAAATACGGCTCCGATGTCATCAACATCGTCGGCGACCGGACGGAGCGCCACGGCCTTGCAACCGTCGGCTACGACGACGAGGGGGTGAAGGCATCGCGGTTCGATATCATCCGCGACGGCACATTCGTAGGCTTTCAGACGATTCGCGAACAGGCCGCCTGGGTCGGCGATCATGAATCGCACGGGTGCGCCTATGCCGACAGCTACGAGCATGTGCCCATGCAGCGGATGCCGAACGTCTCGCTGCTGCCGGGGGAGAAGAAGCTCTCGCCGGAGGATCTGATTGCCGGCATCGACGACGGGGTGATGATCAAGGGGGATGGTTCATGGTCGATCGATCAGCAGCGGCGGAACTTCCAGTTCGGCGGGCAGGTGTTCTATCAGATCAAGGGGGGGAAGATCACCGGCATGCTTCGCGACGTGGCGTTTCAGGCGATGACGCTCGATTTCTGGCGCTCCTGCGATGCCGTCTGCTCCAGGGAGCACTACAAGCTGGGCGGCTCCTACTATTGCGGCAAGGCGCAGCCGGGCCAGGTGGCGCCGGTATCGCACGGCTGCGCGCCGGCGCGGTTCAGGAATGTCAACTTCATCAACACCGGCCGGAATGCCTGACAGACTGTTGAACGACGCCATCTGCGGCGTTCGAACGGCCGCCTCACTCGTTCAGGCTCGGCCGCCTTGCATCTGATCGTCCTTGAACAGCCCGGATATTCTGGCAACGCCATTCGCTTCGTTATGGACGAAACAATCTTCCCAGGCCCCGGAGGGGCGCAATATCTGGGGCACAGGGCATCACCCTGTGCAGGGGAGTGATGCTTCCGGGGATCGCCGGGCGTCCGGGTTTCGCCCTTCTTCACATCATGAACAACGTGCTGGCGGCCCTCTCCCATCCGTGATATCACGCGGGGGAATCCGCAATGGCAGACCGAACAAACGACATTGAAATCGACACCGATATGATCCTCACTCGCGACCAGGCCAGGACGATTCTCGACAAGGTGCTCTCCTACGCGAAATCGGACGAGGCGGAGGCTTCCCTCTCCGGCGGCGTTTCCGGCAACCTCCGGTTCGCCCGCAACAGCCCGACGACCTCCGGCGCCACGAGCACTCTTTCGCTCAGCGTCACCTGCGTGTTCGGGAAGCGGGTGGGGTCGCATTCCACCACGCAGACCGACGATGATTCATTGCGGGAGGCGGTGCGGCGCGCCGAGGAGCTGGCGCATCTCTCGCCGGAGAGCCCGGAGTATATGCCGAGGCTGGGCCCGCAGACCTACATCGAGACGCCGCAGTGGGATGAGTCCACCGTCCGGATGACGCCGGATGATCGGGCGCGGATAGCGGGGCTGGCGATCGAGGAGGCGAGGAAGAAGGATCTGGTCTCGGCGGGATATTTCGAGAACGGCGAGAGCTTCAGCGCGCTCGCGAACTCCAGAGGGCTGTTCGGCTATCATCTCTCCACAGGAGCCAACTACACGCTGACTGTCCGCACGGCGGACGGCACCGGAAGCGGCTGGGCGGCCGCGGAATCGCATCGCGCGCTGTCGATCGACGCGAACAGCATCACCGCCCGCGCCATCGAGAAGGCGCTCCGCTCGAAGAATCCGGCCCCGATCGAGCCGGGAGCATACCGGGTGGTGCTGGAGCCCTCGGCCGCCGGCGATATGGTGAAGCTCTTCCGCTGGAGCCTGGACCGGCGCGGCGCGGATGAGGGACGGAGCTATTTCTCCGATGCGGGGCATGGCACCAAGATCGACCAGAAGCTCTTTGGCGATAATATCACCATCTACTCCGATCCTGCCAGCAGGCTGGTGCCGTCGGAGCCGTGGGGAGGCGATGGGATGCCGCTCGGCAGAACCGTCTGGGTTGAGCATGGCGTCCTGAAGACTCTTGCGGTGGACAGGTTCTGGGCGAAGGAGAAGAATCTTACCCCGATCCCCTGGGGCTCCAACACGGTGATGGAGGGGGGGGAGCATTCGCTGGACGATCTGGTGGCCGCCACCGATCACGGCCTGCTGGTGACCAGCTTCTGGTATATCCGCGGCGTCGATCCACGGAGCATCCTCTACACCGGCCTTACCCGCGACGGCGTGTTCCTGATCGAGAACGGGAAGATCGTCCGGCCGGTGATCAACCTCCGCTGGAACGAGAGCCCCGCAGCGATTTTCAAGGGGGTGGAGATGATGTCCCGTCCGGAGCGAATCGTCACCCGCGAGGGAAATCAGCCGATGCTTGTCCCGGCGATGAAGGTGAAGGAATTTCACTTCACCAGCGTGAGCACATCCACCTGATGCCGGTGGAACAGCGGCACGCCTGTCCGAGCCAAGCCCCGGACGTACCTGCAAGGGCCTGTCATCGCGATGCCCGCGCCGCGTCGGCCGAGTCGCGCAACCCGATCTTCGGGGCAAGCGTGGCCGTTATCTCCCGTCCATCGTACGCTTTGAAGTTATCCTCCGGCTTCTTCCCCCTGAAGACCTTGGTTGTCCTGACGGGGTTGTAGCGGGTATAGGTGTTCATGGTGTTGGTGCTCTTGACCGTGGTCCTGGCCTTCTTCCCCTCTCCGGTCGTCTCGGTGGATGTGGTGTTCCTGGTCTCAGAGGTCGTTTCCTCATCGGCCGCCTGATCGATGATGATGAAGTAATCGTATCCCCGCGCCAGCGTAAGCTCCGCGCAGCGATAGATCAGATACCGGTCCGCCGTCTCCCTCGTCAACCCTCCTCCATAATATCGCACCCGATAGGTTGATGGCCGTCAGGAAGAGAACCGCTGCAACGGGGCGTGCATATCGAAACGGATGTGGTCGCATGATCTCTTGATTTGAGCGGGCCGGAGCCTCGCGTGGAATATATCGATGGAGCGGAATATAAAAATTCGCCGTTCGTCGCATAAGGACGATGCGACCCGCCAAGCGCGACAATTGACGCCGGAATCATCGATTGCGATTAATTACATCCCCTCCGGCTTCCCCGTTTTTGAACTTAATTGCTCATTGGAATGTTCCGGAATGGGATCATGCTTCCGATTTGCGGTATGCGCATTGCGGCATGATTTCAACTTGATCCGAGCGGAGGGGTGAAAGAGGTAGCAAAATCTGCGCTTCTGGCGTAAATTCGCCGTGCTAAATCATACAATCGAACATCTTTCTCCACGAGAACTACTGATTATCATGAATCAGATTCGCATTCTCATTATCGATGATGACGCTGAGCTGAGCGATCTTCTGAGCGAGTTTTTCGAATCGCAGAACGCGCTGGTGGCGTCCGCCGAGCGGCCGTCGATAGGGTTGAAAAAGCTCCGCGAATTCCATCCGGACGTCATCGTACTCGATGTGATGCTTCCGGAGATGGACGGATTCGAGACCGCGGCGAAGATCCGCGAAAACTCGACGGTCCCGATCATCATGCTCACCGCGCGCGGCGAGGTGAACGACCGGATCACCGGCCTGGAGTCGGGTGCCGACGATTATCTCTCGAAGCCGTTCGATGTCCGTGAGCTCTGGACGCGCATTCAGGTGGTGCTCCGCAGGACGATGAAGGACCCCGGCACGGAGGGGGTCTACAACTTCGACGGGCTGGAAGTGGATGTCAACACGCAGTCCGCCAGGCTGGATGGTGAGCCGCTTGAGCTTACCACGGCGGAGTTCGAAATGCTCCGTCTGTTCGCCGAGAACCCGCAGAAGCCGCTCGATCGCGATTTCATGATGGAGCAGACCCGCGGAATCCCCTGGGAATCGTTCAATCGTTCCGTCGATGTCGTGGTAAGCCGTCTCCGTCAGAAGCTGGGAGATGATCCCCGCCATCCGCGGTTCCTGAAGACGATCTGGGGAACCGGGTATATGTTCATCGGCCAGCAGTCCGCCGAGCAGGTCTGACAGACTGTCCGGCAATGCTGTCCGCTCTGCTGGCGGAAGAATCTTCTCAAGCCCCGGAGGGGCGCAATAGCCGGTGCTCGGGGCCCTGCCCCGGGCACGCATGTTCTCTTCCCTAATTCGCAATGTCGTCTCAGCTAACGCAAGCATCGATTCCCAACGACCGGACGCGCATCAATCAGTCGCTTTTCGGGAAGGTGTTGGTGCTTGTGCTTGCCACTGCCGTGATCGCCACCGTCTCCATCGGCCTTTATTTCCGCTATGTGCTTCGGGATACCTATGAGGGATTCCTTCGCGAGCAGGTGGGGAGCTATATGCAGATGGCGGTTGACGATATCGGTTTTCCGCCTGATACCTCCATCGCGCTCAAGCTGGCCCGGCTCTATCCCATCGATATCCGCATGGAGCGGGAGGGCTTCTCCTGGGCCACCGATCCGAAAGTTCCCTCCCGCGCCGCGATCATCGCGTCCACGCGGCCCGGCATGTACGATCGTGGCGATTCCCTTCTGTTCCGCGGGTTCGATGGTCGGCTGAACGGCGTGGTGAAACGCGGGGGATGGCATTATACGATCCGGCTCCGCTCGACTCCCGGCGAGGAGATGTTCGTCCCCGCGACGATCATTCTCGGTGTGATGCTGACGCTTCTCTTTATCGCCGCCTATCTGCTGGTGCAGCGGTTTCTCCGCCCCATCTCCCTCCTCATGGCCGGCGTCAAGGCGGTGGCGTCCGAGGATTTCGATCATCATGTGCAGGTCTCATCCAACGATGAGCTGGGGGAGCTGACCAAGGCGTTCAACGCGATGTCGCAGCGGGTGGCGGCCATCATCGCATCGAAGCGTCGGCTCCTGTTCGATGTGAGCCATGAACTCCGCTCGCCGCTGACCCGGATGAACGTGGCGCTGGCGATGCTGCCGGAGGGGAAGGCGAGAGTATCGATCGAGCGGAATATCCGCGAGCTGAACACGATGATCACCGAGCTGCTGGAGAACGAGCGGCTGGCGGTGCTCGGCGGCGTGCTGGTGGTGGAGGTGGTGGACATCGTGGCGCTGGTCGGAACGGTGATGGAATCGTTCGGATACGATCAGCAGCGGATCGAACTCGATTCGCTCACCGGCAACCTGGAGATCACCGCCGACGGTCAGCGGCTGGCGATCGCCGTCCGCAACCTGATCTCCAATGCGCTCAAGTATTCCTCCGAGAAGGATGGCCCGGTGAAGGTGACGGTATTTCCCGATGATGACGGCGCCCGGATCGTGGTGGCGGATCAGGGGATCGGCATCTCGGTGGAGGCGCAGAAGATGGTGTTCGAGCCATTCTATCGCACCGATGATTCCCGTTCCAGGGCCACCGGCGGATACGGCCTGGGGCTGTCGCTTACCAAGGCGATCGTCGAGGCGCACGGCGGGACCATTCAGCTCAGCAGCACGCTCGGCTGCGGCACCACCATCATGATCTGGCTGCCGCATGCCCCCGCCGCCGGCGCCACCGTCCGCAATATGACATTGAAGCAGCCGGCCACCGCGACGTAGGCCCGCGCGTCGCGGACGCATCGCATCCCGCAATCGTCCACTCTCTTTCCCCCGACATCACATCATGATAGAATATCTCTCCGGAGAGCTTATCGATAAGAACCCGACGAAGGCCGTGATCTCGGCCTCCGGGGTCGGCTATGGCCTTTTTATTTCGCTGGCTACCTACGAGCGGCTCCCGGAGATCGGGGGGAAGGCATCGCTCCATACCTATCTGGTGGTGCGCGAGGACGCGCTGACGCTGTTCGGTTTTTCGACGGTGGCGGAGCGCGATCTCTTTCTCCTCCTCACCAGCGTCAACGGCGTCGGCCCGAAGATCGCGATCGGCATTCTGAGCAGCACCGGCATCGATGTGCTGAAGGAGAATATCTCGCGGGGGAATGCCGCGGCGCTTACACGGCTGCCGGGAATCGGAAAGAAGATCGCGGAGCGGGTGACGCTGGAGCTTCGGGAGAAGATCGGGTCGATCGATTCCGGCGCGGCGGCATTCGGACACCAGAAGATGGAGGTGCGGGAGGAGGCGCTGGCGGCGCTCGTGGCGCTGGGATACAACAGGTCGGTTGCCGAGCGGGCCATACGGAGCGCGCTGGCGAGCGGAGCGGAGGTTGAGGAGAATGTCGAGACGCTGATCAAGGCGGCGCTCCGGCAGGCGGTGACGGGGTAAAACAGACTGTCGTGGAGTATCCCTGTCGGGGGATGTTTCAAACATCCCCTTACTGTCTTGCGCGATCCGTCGCTGAAACCACATTATTTGCTCCGCTATCAAAAGCACTTCTCATCCATCGGGTCGTATCCGGGAGATCGATGTGGCGCGCGGCCTGGCGGTGATGCTGATGGTCGGCTGTCACGCGGCCGGCGCCTTTCTCGCCGATAAATGGAAGGGGAACGATCTCTGGTACGACACCAACATCCTCTTCGGCTTCGTGGCCCCCGCGTTTGCGTTTCTGAGCGGCGTAACGCTCTGGATGGCGCTTCGGCGTCGCGAGAGCATCTCCGGTGGCGCTTCGGTGGCGGCCCGGTATGGGATGGTCCTTCTGCTCGGCTACTGGTTGCAGACGCCGGTCCTTTCCATCCGCCAGCTCATCTATACGCATCGTCCCGATCTTCTCGCGAGGATGTTCGATGCCAACATCCTCCAGGTGATTGCCGTGGCCGGGCTTGCGCTGGTGGGGGTGTGGCGGATCACCGGATCGCTCCGGCGCACCGGATGGATTGCGCTGGGTCTTGGGCTGGCGGTGATGATCGCCACGCCGTATGTCTGGAATTCCGGTCTGTACGGCTCGCTGCCGCTTCCCATCCGCTTCTATCTGGCGCCTCAGCCCCCCGCCACATTTCCGCTGTTTCCCTACGCCGCCTATTTCCTGTTCGGTTTCGTCGCCGCCGCTCCCGTGATCGCAGCGGGCCGATCGGTCCGCGGGCGGATCGGGATTGCGGTCATCGGTGGAGCGCTGATCGCCGCCGGGTTTCTGCTCGACATGCTGATGCGGGGATTTCCTCCGCACGGTGATTTCTGGGGATCGAGCGTTGGGCATCAGCTCTTCAGGATGGGTGGGGTGATGCTGCTGATCGCCATCGCGTTTCTGATTGCGCGGGCCGACGGCGCCGATCTGGACGCGGTGGCGTTCACAGGCAGGCGCTCCCTCCCTCTCTACATCCTCCATCTGATGCTGATCTACGGTTCACCGATGACGATGGGGATGCGCTACTGGCTGGGGGGCATCCTCGATCGGGCGCTCTCTCCGGTCGAAACAATTCTCGTCGCAATGCTGGTGCTGGCGCTCTGCGCGCTGGCGATTTTCGCATGGGACGGCATCCGGCGGCGGCGCCCGGATCTGGCGCGATGGGGGACATTCCTCTGGTGGGGGCTCTTCTGGGGCTTCTTTCTGCTGACGCCGTAACGAACATTTGACGCTTTCCCTCGCTTTGGCGGAGAGCAATCTTTGATTAAGTTCGTTGTCGCAATCATTCCCCCACCGTTGGAAGATCTGCATCGTCGAGCGGCACCGTCCCCGGCATGGCAGGTTGCGGATACTCTCACATTAATCATGGAGTCGAGATGAAGAAGGTGCTTCTAGTTATTGCATTGGCCGCGGTCTGCGCTTCATGCGGTGGAAAGATCGACGAGTTGAAGAAGGGAATCGATGCGGCACAGCAGCTTTCCAAGGCCGGAAAGGCCATGGAGGAAGGCCAGGCCGATGCCAAGAAGATGGCCGATGAGCGCGCCGCGAAGGGCGATACGGTCGCGATACCGTTCAAGGATCTTGAGGGATATATCCCCACCTCGATTCCCGGCTACAAGGTGGAAGGGGAGCCGTCCGGCACGTCGATATCCGGGGCAACCGGAAGCTCGATGTCGCAGGCATCGCAGCAGTTCGTGAGCGAGTCCGGCGACGGCAGCCATCTGACGGTGATGCTGGTGGATGCCGGCGGGACCGAGGCGGCGGGCGCCTATACGGCGCTTTCGTCGCTCGGCATCAACTCCGAGGATGCCCACCAGAAAATCGAGACGATCAAGCTCGACCCCACCACCAGCGGCTCCATGACCTTCAACAAGGATAACAAGAGCTCGACCGTGACGGTATCGACGCGCTATCGCTATATGGTGACGCTGACCACCGAGGGCGGCAAGGAAGATGCGACGGGGAAGCTGAAGGATGTGGCGGCCGAGATTGCCAAGAAGTTTGATGGGAAGTAGCGGGGATTGCTTCACCGGAGTGTGAGGCCGATCACCGGGAAATCCGGCAGCAGATTTCATTGCAGGGACGTTCAATCGAGAACGTCCCTGCTCTTGTTTTCAGCCGCTCAGCGGACCCTGCACATTTCCACGGCGTTGACGAAGAGCTGCGTCAGGACGCGCGGGCGGGTGATTGCCCCGCCAACGATCACCGAATATGCTCCTGCCTCCACCGCCTCGCCCGCTTCAGCCGTGGTCCAGATAAATCCTTCAGCCAGCACCGGAATGCCGATGGTGGTGGCGAGCCGATAGATCAGATCGAGATTCGGGGAGGCAACCAGCGATTGCTCGTATGTCTCCTTCGTGCGCCCGCAGAGAACCGTGGAGACGGCGCTGGCGCCCATGTCGGCGGCAAGGACCCCCTCCTCGAATGTCGAGATATCGGCCAGGATCGTGAGATCCGCGTAGCGCTTCCGCACCTCCGCCAGAAAACGAATGCCGTCAAGGCCGCCCGGCCGGTTTCGGAGCGTGGCATCCACCGCCACCACATCGCACCCGACGCGCACCAGCCGTTCCACCGCCGGCATATCCGGCGTTACCAGCATCCACCCATCGCTGTAGCTGTCGCGCGTGCAGCCGATCAGCGGGATTCTGGTGGTGGCGCGGATCTCCTGGATGCTCGGTATTCCCTCGGCACGGACCGCCGCGGCTCCGCCCGCCTCCGCCGCCTGTGCAAAGAGGGCGCAGTGCTGCGGCGAGTGAAGGGGTTCGGTTGCATCGAGCTGGCAGCTTACGATCACGCCGCGGGGGATCAGGTCTTCGAATCTGCTCATGCGCTCTTCTCTTGCTCCGTCCAGTTGAGCTCCACGACATCCTCGCCGCCATCGAGACGGATAACCGTTCCGTTGATCCAGCTTGCATGGTCGCTTGCCAGAAGGATCAGCGCGCGCGCCACATCCTCGGGCGTCGTCAGCCGCCGGCTCGGGTTCCGCCCCATCGCGTTGGCGATGATCTGGTCGCTCCCCGGAATCTTGTTGAGCGCCGGCGTCACGGTCACTCCCGCCTGAATCGCGTTGACGGTAACGCCGTGCGGGCCAAGCTCGAACGCAAGCTGCCGGCAGTAGCTTTCAAGCGCGGCCTTTGCCGCCGATACCGCCCCGTACGTCGGGAGCACCCGATGCGATCCCGAGCTGGTCATCGCGAAGATGCGTCCGCCTCCGGCAAGCATTCCGTGCCAGAAGAGGTCCTGGGTCCAGTAGACAAGGCTGCTCGCCATCACGTTCATCGTCATCTCCACCTGCGCCTGCGTCAGCGCCTCCTTCGGTTCGGCGGCGATAAACGGCTTCAGCGAGCCGAACGCGAGGGAGTGCATCAGCACGCGGACGGTTGCCCCTTCCTTTTCGGCGAAGAGGGCCGCAACCTGATCCAGCACCGAGCGCCGCTGATCGGCATCGGCCGCGTTGATATTGAAGAAGTGCGCCTCGGCGCCAAGGTCGCGGATCTGATCCTGGAGGGCCTGCACCGCCGGGAGCGCCGCGCCGCGATCGAGGTGAACGCCGATGACGTTCATCCCATGCCGGGCGGATTCAAGAGCGGCCGCCGCGCCGAAGCCGCTGGAGGCTCCGAGGATCAGGGCGTAATCGGTGTTCGAAAATGTTGGAGAATGCACGGAGATAATTTCTGTAGAGGGTCAATGCCGCCGGAGCGGCGGATCGCGTAGCGTTATTCGGCCGATAATCCGACCGGAACATAAATATACTCAGGCCGGGTCTTTGAACCTACCACCGGCCAGAATTCATTGGAGGGATAATCGAGAGTATCGCGAAGCGTATAATTATTTTGTAAAAGTCCTTTAAGCCAGTTGTTGCCCGGCGTCACCTCGTCGAATATCGAGGTATTATCCAGGATAATCGCGCCGAATTTTTTATGCACGATCGCATCGGCCAGCTCGCTCTTCAGTGCGTTTGCCGATGCCGTGTCGGAACTGCGGAGAATATCGAGGATGGCCTGTCCGTGCGCGTTGCTGTTTTTTCCGGCGAGCACCGGGAGATAGCTGTGATGCTCCATGAAAATATCCCCCCGAACCGCCCGCATCGCGCTCAGCATCCGCTGGCCGGCGGCAACATCGCCCGGCGCCGGAATGATCTTGCGGGGATTATAGGCAAGCAGCGCGAACTGGATGATAAATGCGATGGAGATAAATGATTCGATCCCCTTCGCCCTGTCCGGTGCCTCCCGCCGAAAATATTCCGTCAGACCGGGAATCGCTATCCCGCAGAGAATGGCGATGACGGCGTGGACCGGAATCAGCACGTTGACGTAGCCGCCGATATGCATCCGGGAGAGCAGTCCCCAGCCCACCATCCCGAGCGCCAGCAGCGGATAGAAGTACCGGCGGCGTCCGCTCTCCCCGCCGCCGAGCGCCAGATGGAGTATGGCGATAAGGATGGAGACGGAAAGCGCCGGGAGGATATCGCGAACCCAGAATGTGGCGAGGATCGGCCATTCCAGGGGGTGACCGGCCGGCAGCCTGTAGAGATAATACGCGTACCAGCCGTCGTAGATATGATTGAGCAGAAGAAAGCTGGCAACCGCCAGAAACCCGACAGTCCCGATGAACCAGAGCGATTTTCTCCAGTCCACGAGCGCGCAGTAAAGCATCAGCGCAAACGAAATTCCGAGCGCGGTCTGCTTGGTGAGATAGGAGAGAATGATGAATATTCCGGCGACGATATATCCGCCGCGCGTGGGAACGAACCTGATGAAATAGACGGCGACCAGCAGAAGAAAAATGAAGAGGGAATCGACGCGCCCGATATCGAACCACCCATCGCTCAGCGGAAACGTGGCCGCGAAGAGCGCGGCGCCGATGATCCCGGCGAATATATTCGCGCTTTCCCGTCGCACGATCAGAAAAACCATCGCGAACGCGCCGATGGACGCCGCGAACGATATCACCCTGAGCGGAAGAAATCCCTCCCCCAGCACCAGCGATGCCGCCGCCGACAGATAGTAATAGAGCGGAGGATAAATGTAGGGAACGAACGCGAGCGACGGCCGGGCGTAGAGCGGCGCGCCGTGCAGGATGCGGAGGACATGATCGACCGCGCCCCCCTCCATCCATTCCAGTTCGAACGGGAAGCCGATGCGGCGGAGCACGACAAACAGGTAGAGCGCGACGTCGAAGAGCGCGGCGCCCAGCAGAAGATAGCGGAGCACGCCACGTAAACGTCCGAGCAGGATCATATCGATTTGGCCGGGTTCGGTTGAGCGGAGGGTTGCGGTGCAGCGCCGTCCCACCGCCGGAGGACGGTTTCCGCCGGGCGGTGAATGCTGTTATGCAGCGCCGGGCCGGCAGACCGGCCAATCTACGATTATCCCGATGAATAGCTCCCGCCGGGTGGGGCGAAAGCGCTGCCGGCCGCCGCGATCCGCCGCGATCGGTGAATCCCGTGGTGACCATGGCTCATGGTCCTGTAAGGATGATATGCGCGTCGGCGTTCAGGATGGCACTTATGTGAGTGCGATCGGCCTTCGGTAACGCCGCGCTACCGGCGAAAGACGGGGCAGCCGGTCCCGACCGCAACCATTCCGCCGCGGATACGTTCAGGCATCGATATCAACAACCGTACTGGATTTATTATGAGATTTCCCCATACCGTTTTCAACGGCCGTTCGACACCGGCGCGCTTTCTTCTCCTTCATGCCGTGCTGATCCTTGTGCCGATGATGGCGCGCGCCCAGGCCACCGGCACGGTTTCCGGCATCGTCAGGGATGCGGGGACGCATGCGCCGATGAAGGGGGCCACGGCGATCCTCCGCGATCCCTCGGATTCCACCAGGAAGCCGCTGGGAAATCTCAGCAACGACAAGGGGGCATTCTCCATCGATCACGCTGTGATCGGCAGAACGTATACGCTGGAAGTGGTGTATGTGGGCTATCAACGGCACACGGCGACCGGAATCCTCCTCACCGCCGACAGGCCGAACCTGAACGTGGGGGAGATTCCGCTGACGCAGACGGCGATCGACGGCGGCGGGGTGGAGGTGACATCGGAGCGCCAGCAGGTGGTGGTGATGGCGGACAAGACGGTGTACGGCGTTGAGAACAACCCGGCGTATACGGCCACCAACGTGAGCGAGCTTCTGGGACAGACGCCGTCGGTGGCGGTGGATCAGGATGGGAAGGTATCGCTGCGGGGGAAGGAGAATGTGACGATCATGATCAACGATCGCCCGCTGACGATGCCGGCGGATCAGCAGAACAAATTTCTTCAGTCGCTTCCGGCGAACAGCGTGAAGGAGATCGAGATACGGACCAATCCGGGGGCGCAGTTCGACGCGAAGAACGGCGGCGGGATCATCAACATCGTCACGCGACGGACGATGAGCGATCTGTTCGGCGGAAATCTCAGTGCCGGGGTGGATTCGCGCCTGGGGGGGAACACCGGCGCCGGGCTGTATTACAACGGCAAGGATCTGAACGCTTCGCTTGGCGGCGGCCTCTATCACGGGTCGGGGCACGGGTCCAGCACCAGCCTGCGGTTGAACTATCGTGACAGCAACGAGCAGCGCGATCAGGCCGACGGCACCAGCACATCCACATCGAACTCCCACAACGGCTATGGTCAGATCGATTACCGGTTTACCGAGAGCGATCTGGTGTCGTTATCCTTCAACCTGCATGGCTGGTCATCGGATTACACATCGCACGGCGCGCACACGTTCTACAATCTCAACAATGCGATCGTCGAACGATCCTACGATACCAGCGGGCCGATTTCAGGCTCGGGAAATTCCGGCGATTACAACAGCGCATCGCTGCTTCTGAAGCATGAATTCGGCAAGGATCATAAGCTCAGCCTCGACGTAAGCTATAATGCCAACGGATATGTCAGCAACAGCGAATATTCCAGCACCTATTTCCGTGCAGACGGAGAGCTGGATTCCGCCAGGGTTTCCGGCCGCAGCTCGACATACGATCAGAAGAATTCCACGATCATCACATCGTTGAACTACGATAATCCGATCAGCGATAAATTGACCATCTCACTGGGCGGGAAGAACGAAACCAACAGCCTGGACGACAATACTTCCGTCCGCAGCCTTGACAGGGCCACCGGGGAGTATATCCTTGATGCGACGCAGACGAATCATTATCTCCCCACGAATTCGATTTACGCGGCCTATGGAAATGCCGCCTACAGGCCGATCAAGGAGCTGGGAATACAGGCCGGGCTCAGGTTCGAGCGCGCGACGGTGTCCGCGAAGTATGCCTCGGGCGAGCCGATCATCTCACGGAATTATTCGAATTTCTTCCCGAGCGGATCGCTCTCCTATAATATCACCGACGCGCAGAGCCTGACCTTCAGCTATCGGCGAAGCCTGGCTCTTCCCGATATCGATGTGCTGAATCCCGTGAAGATAAAGTGGAGCGATTTTTACGAGGCGTCCGGAAATCCCGATCTCGATCCTGAATTCACGCAATCGCTGGAGTTGAATTACAATACATTCTGGGGCGCCGGAAATATGATTTCGGTGGCGCCGTATTATTCGATCACCACCGGCAGCATCGAGAGCACGCAGCGGCTTCTCAACGGGGTTACGTATTCCACCACCGCCAATTTCAATGGCGCGTACTCGCTCGGCTCGGAGGTGTCGGTATCGCTGCGGCCGTTCGACTGGTTCAATTTCAGGGGGTCGATAAATCTGTTTATGAAGGTGAATCGCGGAAGCGATATCCCGGGGGACGTTTACTCATCGGCCCTGGGAAACAACGGCAACGCTTCGCTCAATGCGGATCTGATGAAGGGGACCACGCTGAGCACGAACCTGTTCTTCAACACTCCCGCGCAGGTCGGCGAGTCACGGCAGAGCGGATTTGTGTACTGGAATGTCTCGTTGCGGCAGCGCCTTCTGGAAAACAAACTGAGCATATCGCTATCGGTCAACGATCCGCTCAATCTTCAGCAGTGGCATAATGTCTATGAATCGCCGGACTTCCGCTCGGAATCGACCAGCAAGTGGCTGACGCGATATGTGGGGCTGAACGTCAGCTACACGTTCGGCACCACCCCGCGGATGGAGACGCACAAGCAGGAGAAGTCGGACACCAAGGGGAGCAGCGGATCGGGCGGCAGTGGCGGATCAGGGGAGTAGTGGGGCTGTTATCAGCTCTTACCGTTTGCATCGTTTCGGTGTCGTAAATTCGCCGGTGTTCGTTCCTTTCGTTTACCCGGCAGATCATATGGCTGATGCGGCAGGCCCGCGGCGGGCGTTCTTTCTGGATCGCGATGGGATCGTCAACCGGCGGCGTATCGACGATTACGTGAAGGACCCGTCGGAATTCGATTTTATCGAGGATATTTTCTCCGTGCTGCCGCTGATGCGCGCGGCGGGGGGGCTTGTCGTGCTGATCACCAACCAGCGGGGAATCGGTCGCGGGCTGATGACGGAGGAGGGGCTTGCCGCAATCCACGACGCCATGCAGCGGGAGCTGCTCCGGCGGACCGGCAGCCGTTTCGATGCCATCTATCACTGTCCGCACGATCATGCCGACGAGTGCGACTGCCGGAAGCCGCTGCCGGGAATGCTGTTGCGCGCCGCCGCCGAACATGGGATCGATCTTGCCGCCTCCTGGATGATCGGTGATTCGGAAAGCGATATCCTGGCCGGGATCGCCGCCGGCTGTCATACCGCGAAGGTGGACCCGCTGCTTGCGAAGAGCCGGGCGGAGATCCTCACGGCCACGTTACGCGAAGCATGGGAGCGAATGGAACACGCCATGATGACCGCAGGGCAATCCACGCCGGACCTCTCCAACTGAACCGGGACTGCCCCACGGGGAAATCCAAATCTTCAATGATCCTCAATGAATTATCCAGCACCGACCAAGATCCAGCAGTCATCGCCGACCGCGCTCACGTTTACCTGGCCGGACTCTTCCGAGTGTACACTGACGCTGAAGCGTCTGCGCGATGAGTGCCCCTGCGCCGGATGCAAGGGGGAGAATATTCTCGGCAAGGTCTATCAGCCGTTGATGCTCCCCACGTTCACGCCGGGGATGTACGAGGTCGCGGCCATTGTCCCGGTCGGCAGTTACGGCATCCAGTTCACCTGGAAGGACCGGCACGACACGGGGATCTATTCCTGGGAATATCTCCATCTGCTCTGCGCCAACCCCGCCGAACGCGCCGGGAGCTGAGTTCTCCGCATTCGCGGGAATATCATTCATGAAACGCATCGTGGATATTCCCGCGTGCCCGCCACATTCCGGCGTCGCGCAAGGCGGCCATCTGCTTATCACATCTCCGCTTTGGTCATCAACCATGTTCGCGGCGCCCGCAAATACGCGCCGCACGCCGGGCTGAACGGATAGTTCCGCTCATATTCCCACCACGGTCTTCATAATTCATCGCGGCATCATTTCATCCCTCAATGGCCGGCAATTTCTCCGGCGGCGGCGGGATTATCACGTCATGATATTGCCGTCGCTGGCCTGCTGTTTGCGACGGATTCCGGTCACGAAGCGGGGAATATATCCCGCGATATCTGTGCATATGGAATATCAATCAGGAGAACGATCATGGGAAATCTCTCGGGGAAAAAAGTGGCGGTGCTGGTCGATAAGGGATTCGAGGAGATCGAGCTGACCTCGCCGGTTGAGGCATTGCGCGAGGCCGGGGCCGATGTGATGATCGTTTCCCCGCAATCGGGAACCGTGAAGGCGTGGAACCATACGGACTGGGGAGAGGAGATCGATGTGGATGTCGAGCTGGACAATGCCCGGCCCGAGGATTTCGACGCGCTTCTCCTTCCCGGCGGCGTGATGAACCCGGACAAGCTGCGGACCAACCCGGATGCTGTGGAATTTGTCCGCAGTTTCTATGTGAATGATAAGCCGATCGCCGCCATCTGTCACGGGCCGTGGACGCTGATCGAGGCGGGCATCGTGGATGGAAAGCAGATGACCAGCTATCCATCGATCAGGACCGATCTCACGAACGCCGGCGCGACCTGGGTTGATGAAGAGGTCGTGGTTGATCATGGGCTTGTCACCTCCCGCTCGCCGAAGGACCTGGATGCATTCAATGAGAAAATGGTGGAGGAATTCGCCGAGGGACGGCATCCGCGGAACGATGGCGTGGAGAACCTTGCGCGTTCGACGCGGACATCGGCGTAGAACGATTATTCCGTGATGGGGAATCAGTGAAGGGGAATGGCGGGACGTCGTGGTGGCGTCCCGCTTTTTGTTATTCCCCGCCATCATGGAGATGGTATTTCACGACGCGTCCTGGCGATTATGGCGCGCAGGTGGCACCGGCACCGCATGGATTGATGGTCATCGTGCAGTTTGCCGGGTTGCTGCACGCCTGGGCGCAGCAGGTGCCACCCCCAATGACGGGAAACGCCAAGCAGGGGAGACAGCCGCCGCCATTGGGAAATGCATATCGATTGTTGCCGGCACTGACAATACCCTGTGAAACAAATCCGCCGGGGTTGTTGCAGACGGTGGCCGCGTTGGGCGGGAGATTGAATGTGACCGTCTGCGTGCCGGACACATCATAGATGACGAGTCTGATGGGACACGCCATGTTGTTGAACACGGTGATACTGACGGGGCATTGCGCACGCGCCACATTCGGGCTGAGGAACGACGCAAGCGATGCGAGCGCGATAAGCGCCGCCGTGATGATCGATCTGCGGATCAAAGTCATGATGTGGTCCTTTAAACGTTGGATGTGATTGGTTGAAAGCGTCAGGCGGTTCACCGTGCCCGAACGAACGGCGATGTGTCCCTTCCAGCGCCTGATCGTTCCTCCCGGTGAGCGCATGCACATCTCCGAGTTTGATGCAGACATGCGCCTCCAGAGTCCTGTGCGCGATGGTTGCGAGAATCCGTGACGCTTCCAGCAGATGGCGCTCGGCATTGCTGAAATCATTTGTGGCGAGCGCGCAGTCGCCGACGCGATAGAGGCTTCGCGCAATCAGTTCATCATCCTTGAGCCATCGCGCGCGTCGCAGCGCCTCCCGCGCGTACCGGGTCGCCTTTGGAGGGTCCGCGAGGATATGAGCGCGGCTCGATTCGTTCAGCAGCGTTATCCGCTCGCGCGGATCGGTGGCGGCCTTCAATTTCCGTTCAAGCTCTGTCAGTTCTTCCTGTGTCATGGGTGCATGGTAGTGGATGGATATCGTGCAAGGGCTCTTTTTCATCAACTGTCCGACGGCATCAGGGCGCGTTTCTGATGCGAGTAACGGAACTTGTCGTGAACAAGCAATGCATGCCGGTATCTGGTAGTGACTCAGTTTGAGATACGGTTCATACTGTTTGGACTCATCGAGGGCATTCGACATCTGTCCTTCCAGCCCCATCGGGGCGTACCGGTTGTAGCATCGCCATGCCCCCATGATTCCAAGCTCCATCGGAGCGTACCATTCCTGATGGATGCGGGGATGGTACGCTCCGATGGAGCTTGAGCGGGAGATGGGAGCATTGTTGCTACAACCGGCGCGCTCCTGACGGAGCTTGAAGAGTGAAGAAGGGATCGCCGATCGATGATTGTTCAGCAGACGGAAGAGTGGATTCAAACTGAGTCACTACCCGGTATCTGGCTCCGTCCTGCGCGAGCGATCATGGTGTTTATGGTATTCGAAGCAATGCCCGGAACCGGTCTCACCCCCCAACCCGTGGCAGCGTTACCAGCGCGTTATGCACAATCAGCAGCTCCAGCGGCCGTGGGGCGATAATCCCGAAACGCGCCCGCGCAAGCTCCTCGGCCAGCGCCAGCCCGCGTTCCAGATCGGGCATCGCCAGCATATGACATGCCTCCACCACGTCTGGATGTTCCGCTCCAACCACGATGACCGGATGCCCTTCAAGAACCTGCGCCAGAATATAGGCGCGCTGTGCCCCGGCCGGAAATCCGTGCGCGCGGAGATCGGAGAGAAGGGATGTTGGTGATGTCGCGGATGCGAGGATCTCGAAAAATCTTCGCTCGCCGAGGCCATCGCCGGCTCCTTCGGGGATTGCGGCGGGGAGGATGATCGGCGCTCCGGGGAGAAGCGGCGAGCCATCGGAGAGGGCCAGATAGGTTGCGGCGCGGCTTGCCTGATAGAGATTCGTCGCCTTGGCCGGGTTTACCCCCGCGATGACGATATGCGCCGGGCGATCGATTTCGATCTCGTATTCCCCGCGTCCTGCGGCTATCAGGTGATCGTGGACCGCGTCCGGATCGCCCGCCGCGGCCGCGATGATGGCGCCATCGTCATCGAGCAACACATTCACGACATAGTCCAGACCAACCATGCGTCCCGCGTCGCGCACAAACTCCTGGAACGGATTTCCATCGACCGCTCCAAGGCGCGTGCCGGGGCGATCGAGCATCCCTGCGCCGTGGGTCGCCTGGATCGTTGCCTCTCCGCCGCAGCCTATCACAATGGTTTTCGATCCCCCCGAATAGCCGGCATACTGGTGCGGTTCCACGACGCCGGTCGCCAGCAGCAGATCCGCCTCGGCGCAGAGGGCGTTTACCACCACCGGCAGGCCGCGGATCTCCCCGAGTCGCGTCAGATGTTCCCGGTCGAGCGCGTCGTGATCAACGATCCGCATCGTTCCCACGATCTCATCTCCCAGCTTCGCGACGCGCTCGGCGGCGGTCATCGGGCGGTGGAGACCGGTGGCGCAGAGGAGTGTGATGTGGTCGTGGTCGATGCCGAGGGCAATCAGCTCGGAGAGGAGCGCGCCCATCAGCAGCCGGTCGGGGGAGAACCGGGTGGCGTCGGTGAAGGCGATGACGACCCGCATTCCCGGCCGCGCGATATCACCAAGCCGGCGATTTCCCACCTGCGTGATCCCATCGCCGATGATGATATCCTCCGGCAGCGCCGGGCTTTTCCGCGCGGAGCGCGCGGTGCTTCGATGGAAGCGATCGGAGGGGGGGATATCGAGCATCATGGCGGCGGGGAATAATGGAGCATCCGGCGGCTCCGTGGAGGTTGGCGGGGCACGGAACTGTTGAAACGAAGCGTGCCGGAGCATCGGCCCCGGCACGCTGAATATCGATCAGATGGCCTGTTCGTTGATCGGCGTCGCATCGCCATCCGGGGGATGACGGTAGGGGGACTCACCGAAGAGATGTCCCAGCTTTTCCTTCTTGGTCCGGAGGTAGCGGGCGTTTGCCTCGTTCGCCTCCACCTCGATCGGGACGCGTTCCACGATCTTCAGGCCGTAGGCTTCCAGGCCGACCACCTTCTTCGGGTTGTTCGTCATCAGGCGCATCTCCTTGATGCCCAGATCGACCAGGATCTGCGCCCCGATGCCGTAGTCGCGAAGATCGGCCTTGAACCCGAGCGCTTCATTCGCCTCCACGGTATCCTTCCCCTGATCCTGAAGCGCGTAGGCCAGCAGCTTGTTCGTCAGGCCGATTCCCCGTCCCTCCTGCCGCATATAGAGCACCACGCCGCGCCCCTCGCGGTCCACCTGCCACATCGCCGCGTGGAGTTGCGACTGGCAATCGCAGCGCCTGGAGCCGAGCGTATCGCCGGTGAAGCACTCGCTGTGAACGCGGACAAGGACCGGCTCATCGGAGTGGATATCCCCCTTCACCAGCGCCATATGCTCCTTGCCGTCCACCACATTGTGATAGAGATGGAGCCTGAAGTCGCCGTAATCGGTTGGCAGATCGACCTCCACCACCTTCTTCACCAGCTTCTCTCGGGCGACGCGGTATTTGATAAGGTCGGCGATGGTGACGATGGTAAGCCCATGTTTTTCGGCGATCTGCTCAAGCTGCGGCATGCGGGCCATCGTCCCATCCTCGTTCAGGATCTCGCAGAGGACACCGGCCGGATACATGCCGGCCAGCCGCACCATGTCGATCACCGCCTCGGTATGTCCCGCGCGGCGGAGCACCCCTTCCTCCACCGCTCTGAGCGGGGCGATATGTCCCGGACGGGCGAAGTCGCTGGCGATGGCCCTGGTATCGGCCAGCGCGCGGATGGTGGCGGCGCGATCGGCGGCGGAGATGCCGGTGGTTGTGCCGTGGCGATAATCGATCAGCACGGTAAACGGCGTTGCGTGGAGCGATGTGTTCACCGATACCATCATATCGAGCTCCAGCTCACTGGCGCGTCCCTCGGTAACCGGGGCGCAGATCATCCCGCGACCTTCCCTGATCAGGAAGTTGATCGTCTCCGGCGTGCAGGTCTCCGCCGCCGCGACGAAATCTCCCTCGTTTTCCCGTCCCTCGTCATCGACGATGATGATCACCCTGCCGGCGCGCAGATCGTCGAGCGCTTTTTCGACTGACTTGAACATGTGCGATATCGGTATATACGTGAGCGGATTGTGACGCCCATCCGGCCGGTTACGTGGTCGCTGGGGGGACTATCGACTGGATCGATCCTTTTTCGAACTTCACGACGGTGTTCTTGGAGATCTCGACGAGGATGGTCTTCTCCTCGACTTCATAGACCGAGCCGTGCATGCCATTGCTGAGGACAACCTTGTCGCCGCGCTTGACGCCGCTGAGAAGGGCCTGATGCTCTTTCATCCGCTTCTGCTGCGGGCGGATGATCATAAAGAAGAAGATGCCGATGATCGCCGCGAACATGATCGCGGTGCCGCCGATGCCGCCGGCGCCACCGCCTGCCTGTGCAAGAAGAAATGTGAAATCCATTGCTCGCCGATTCGATTGTTATGTAAGTGATTCGGGCCGGCCGATCCGTTCGCGGACCGCTCCCTCGGGAGCCGTGCTTATGATCCGGCTGTCCGTCCCGTTGATTGCTTTATCTCCATTCTCTCGATCGTCTCCCGCATCCAGGGGAGATATCGTCCGGCCCGTATCTCCTCGCGCGCCCGTTCCATCAGCTTCAGATAGAAGAAGAGGTTGTGGATGGTTGCCAGCACCAGGCCGGTGATCTCATCCACATTGAACAGGTGACGGACATAGGCGCGGCTGTAGTTCCGGCATGTCTCGCATCCGCACTCCGGGTCGATGGGGGAGGGATCGTTCCGATGCACGGCATTGCGAAGGTTCAGCTTGCCGTTCCAGGTGAAGGCCGTGCCGTTGCGGGCGTTCCGGGTCGGCATCACGCAGTCGAACATATCGATTCCGCGCGCAATGCATTCAAGAAGATTCTGCGGCGTTCCAACCCCCATCAGGTAGCGGGGCTGATCGGCCGGAAGCGCCGGCGCGATCTCCTCCACCACATGGTACATCACATCGGTAGGCTCGCCAACCGCCAGCCCGCCGATCGCGTAGCCGTCGAAGCCCGTCTCCCGCAACGCCTCCACGCTCCGAAGCCGCAGGTCGATATGCGTCCCCCCCTGCACGATGCCGAAGAGGGATTGCCGGTGCCCGTACGGAAACGGGAGCCTGAGATGATGTTCCCACGCGCGGCGCGCCCAGCGCATGGAGCGCTCCATCGAATCGCGGTGATAGTCGTAGCTGCTCATCGCCGGCGGGCATTCGTCCAGCACCATCGCGATATCGGAGCCGATCGTCCTCTGCGTCTCCACCACGTTCTCCGGCGTAAACCTGTGCCGCGTGCCGTCCAGATGCGACTGGAATTCCACCCCTTCCTCGCTCATCGTTCTGAGCTCCTGGAGGGAGAACACCTGGAAGCCGCCGGAATCGGTGAGGATGGGACGGTCCCAGCCCATGAACCTGTGAAGGCCCCCGGCCTCCCGCATCAGCTCCATGCCGGGGCGAAGGAAGAGATGATAGGTGTTTCCCAGAATGATCCGGGCGCCAAGCTCCTCGACATCGCGGGAGCGGAGCGATTTCACGGCACCGCGCGTTCCCACCGGCATGAATATCGGCGTTTCGACCACGCCGTGATCGGTTTCGAACGTCCCGGCGCGTGCCGCGCCATGAGGATCGGTATGGGTAACTGCCAGCTTCAATTCCGGTAAACTTACGGAAAACCCCTCCGGGGATTTGTGTGCAAACGTAGTGCTCCCGATGTTTCGCGGAGCCCATCCGTCGCACGGCCGGGGGGAACCAGGGAGGAGAAACCGGCACCATCCTTGCTCTCGATTTCGATAAAAAACACGAGGAATCATGGACAGGATATCTCATCTCAAACGCGCTCTGACCACCCTGAATGACGCACGGCGCGATCTGTATGCCCGGACCAACGCGCTTACCGAGGAGGAGTTGCAGTTCAAACCATCGCGCGATTCATGGTCGATCGGCCAGGTGATGGACCATATCATCAAATCGGAGGCGCAGTTCGCGTCCGATCTCCGAAAGAAGCTGCTGACGTTCGGGGATGATCCGGTGGAGGATACGCTGCTTTCGCAGGTGATGCGCCCGCTGATCTTCACCGGAATGCGCTATGTCGGGGGACTGGTGAAGTTCGAATCGGCATCGGCCCTCCGGCCGGTCTTCGGGTACCCGCATCTCTACCTTGTGTACAAGCTGGCGCAGGTCCGCGAGGCGACCTTCGATGTGGCCGAGCGGCTGGCGCGACGGGAGGAGATGGTGTATATGACCGAGCCACGGACCGGGACGCTTTTCAGCGGCGAGGACTGGCTGTATCTGACAGGGCTGCACGAGGCGCGGCATGTGGGGCAGGTGGAGCGCGGGCTTGCGGCGCTGGAGGATCATCGGGAACACCGGCGCGCCATCACCAACGGCGCTCACAAAAAGCTGATACCGGTTGCCTCGTAGATCGGGCTTCCCGTATTATGTGGCGATATTCATAGCCGCCGGAGCTGCACGCCGGGCCAGCGCACTTGGATACCTATATCGGTGGAATGGATGGCGGGATGCGTTAACGACCACATCATACAAGCCAGGTCAATGAAGCTAGAGCAGTTCCAGTCGGGTGTATGGCGTCAGCAATACAAGTACAAGAGCTTTCAACCGGCGACGGTCAACAGAGAGTGGGTCTGGGAGGATCCAACGGTCAATGCTCTTCTGGAGAAAGCTACCCAGGCGCTTGGGGAACTGAATGCCTTTTCTCTTATCGTGCCCGATATAGATCTGTTCATACAGATGCATGTAGTGAAAGAGGCCCAGACTTCCAGCCGGATTGAAGGGACACAGACCGGCATGGAGGAGGCAATCCTTCACGAGGAGCAGATTCAGCCCGAGAAGCGTGACGACTGGCGTGAGGTCCGCAACTATATCGATGCTATCAATATTTCCGTTGGAGCACTGGAAACCATGCCTCTCTCCAACCGGCTTCTCAAGGACACTCATGCTATTCTGATGCAGGGCGTGCGCGGGGAACATAAACAGCCGGGAGAGTTTCGGTCCAGCCAGAACTGGATCGGTGGTTCCAGCCTTGCCGACGCCGTCTTCATTCCACCGCACCAAAACGATGTGTCTGAGCTGATGGGGGATCTGGAGGCGTTCTGGCATAACGAAGCCATCATGGTGCCCCATCTGATCCGTATTGCCATCAGCCATTATCAGTTCGAGACAATCCACCCCTTTCTGGACGGCAATGGGCGAATCGGCCGTTATATCTGGTCAGCCATGGGCTTCCAGCCAAGCCATCGCTCTATCTATCCGATTTCTTCGAACGTAACAGAGCAAGCTATTACGATGCTCTTATGCGGGTACGTCAGGCAGATGACGTTATTCATTGGGTGCGTTTCTTCCTCAATGGGATGGCCGAGACTGCCCCCAAGGGGCGTGACACGTTCCGGAAGATTTTGGCGCTACGAACCGATGTTGAACAACGAATCCTGGGGTTGGGGAAACGGGCACCCAATGCCCGGCGTGCTCTTAACGTGCTGTATCGACGACCGAGAATCACATCGGCCGACCTGGTAACCGAGCTGGGTATTACGCACCCTACGGTCAATGCCCTGCTGGGGGAATTGCAGCGTATCGGCATTCTTACTGAGGTTACCGGGGGAGAGCGCTATCGCGTCTATTCCTTCGAAGCTTACTTTAGTTTGTTCCTAATGTAAAGCAAAGGCGGTTCCGTTACATTAATGGCTGATGAATGCAGCGTTCAATGTCCGGGATCAAGAACCACGGCAGCGATACCGGTTGCCTCATAGATCAGGCTTCCCGTATTATGTGGCGATATTCATAGCCGCCGGAGCCGCACGCCGGGCCAGCGCAATCATTTCCGGTATCCCCACGCCGGCGGCCCACGCTCATACTACATGCAACAATCGATTCGGCCGAACAAGGCGGGATGGGGCGAGATCATCTCGTGGACGCTGTTCGACTTCGCGAACACCGGCTTCTATGTGATCATCATCACGCTCGTCTTCCCGATCTACTTCCGCAATACGATCGCCGGCGGCAACGAAGCATACTGGGGACGCGCCATCTCCGCCTCGATGCTTATCACCGCGGTCATCGGCCCGTTCCTCGGCTCGCTTGCCGATGTGACCAACAGGAAGAAGTTTCTCCTCGCCATCTTCACCGTCGCCTGCATCCTTGCCACCTTCGGGCTCTATTTCACCGGCGCCGGCACCATCGCGCTCGGCGTGTTCCTGCTGGTGGTGGCGAACGTCGGGTTCGAGGGGGGGACCATCTTCTACGATGCTTTTCTTCCCGATATCGCCAACCCGGAGGATTACGGAAAAGTCTCGGGCTATGGCTTCGCGATGGGCTATCTCGGGTCGTTCGTGATCCTCTTTATCGTCCTTCCCATTCTCAGCAGGCCGGTGATCACCGAGGCGGACACGAAGCTCACCTTTCTGATCGCCGGGACGTTCTTCGCCATCGCCTCGCTTCCGCTCTTTTTCGTCGTCAGGGAACGGGCGGCCCGCGAGGAGGTTCGCGGAAATCTCTTCACGATCGGGTATACGCGGCTGCGGGAAACGCTTTCCCATCTCCGCCGCTACGATTCTATCAGGAAATTCCTCCTGGCGTTCTTCATCTACAACGACAGCATTCTGACGGTGATTCTCTTTGCCGGCATCTTCGCCAGCGAGACGCTGAAGCTGAAGACGGAGAGCCTGATCTACTTCTTCATGATCGTTCAGGGCTCCGCGCTGGTGGGGTCGCTCATCTTCGGTGGAATCACCAACCGGATCGGCGTGCGGCAGTCGATCATGATCACGCTGACGATCTGGATCGCGATCGTGCTGGGGGCCGCGTTCTGGGTGACCAACGCGGGGCAGTTCTTCGTGCTGGGGGGCGTGGCGGGGCTGGCGCTCGGCTCATCGCAGTCGTGCAGCCGCACCATGATGGCGCTGCTGACGCCGGCGGACAAGCAGACGGAGTTCTTCGGGTTCTACGACGGGTTCTTCGGCAAGGCATCGGCGGTGATCGGGCCGCTTGTCTTCGGCGAGGTCTCGCAACGCTACGGCCAGCGGCCGGCGATGCTGATTCTCGGGGTGATGTTCGTTATCGGCATGATTTTGATGCTTCGTACACCTGATGTCCGCGCCGGACGGGAGGTGGAGGCAGGCTGAGAGAATCGTATCGGCCTCCCCGCTCGTGACACGGCCTCCGGCGAAGTGAAACGACGTACAAAGGCTACCGATGATCTCCCCCGATGATATGTGGAAGGCGCTTTACGCAAGCGATATCCCTCATGAGCAGACCGTGCGCGAGTGCGATTTCATAGCGCGATTCGTGCCGATCGGAACGCATTGCCGCATCCTGGATCTGGCCTGCGGCGCGGGTCGCTTCTCGGTGGAGCTGGCGGCCCGCGGTTACACCGTCACCGGCGCCGATCTGGACCGGATGGCGCTTCGGGTGGCGAGCGACACGGCCCGGAGCCTGGGCGTCGCCGCCACGTTTATCGAGGCCGATCTCCGCTCGCTTGATGTGATCGATGAACGCTACGATGGCGTGGTGCTCCTCTGGCAGAGCTACGGGTTTTTCGACGGCGTGGCGCAGGTGAGGCTCTTCGCCCAGCTTCGGCGGCTGCTGCGACCCGGCGGGCGGCTGATTCTCGATCTCTACAACCGGCTCTATTACACACGTGGGAGCGCCTCCTCCGGTCAGTTCGAGTACGACCTGGGCCTTCCCACCGCGGCGATGCGGCGGGAGAGGATTCATCTGCCGTTTATGAGGCATCGCGAGGATCTGGCGTCGCTCGCGGCTCCGCTGGCCGGGCTGGTCGATCCTCATCTGTTCACGCCGGGGGAGATCGCCGGCATCGCCGCCAACCACGATCTGGCGCTCCTGCTCGCGTGCAGCGAATGCTCCGCCGATGTCCCCGCCACGGCCGAGCATCCCCGGATGCAGCTCGTCTTCGAGCGCGTTCATTGATGCCGCCGGCTACCGCTCCAGGGCTCCCATCACAAACCGTAGCGCCGCATGTGCCGCCAGCTTCGCGGTGATGTCGTCGATATCGAACCGTGGGTTCATCTCGACGATATCGAGCGCCGCGATTGCGGGCCTGCTTCCGAGCAGGCGTGCCGTCGCCAGCAGATGCGCGGCGGAGAACCCGTCAGGCATCACCGCCGAAACTCCCGGCGCCTCGGCCCCGCGAACGCCGTCGATATCGAGCGTTCCATAGCAGCGCGTCACGCCGGCGCTGGCGATTTCATACGCCGTCCGGAGCGATTCGGTGAAGCCGCGTTCCCTGATCCCATCCAGCGTCATGATCCTTCCTCCCATGCCTGTCAGCCACTCCGCGTGCGCCGCCGCGTTCGCGAAGCTCTGAATGCCGAACTCCACAAAGCTCTCCGGCGCCAGCTTTCCCTCCTCGATCAGCATCCTGAACGATGTCCCGGAATTCCTGAGCGGGTTCGGCGGGCGGACGTCGAGGTGGGCGTCCAGGTTGATCATCCCGAGCGGGCCGTGCGCCGCGTATGCTCCGCTCGCGGCGGCATACGTGGTATCGTGCCCGCCGCCGAGCACCAGCGGGATCAGCCCGGCCCGGCAGAGGAGCGCCACAACCTCCGCAAGCCGTTCGTGAATCTCCTCCAGCTCCCCATCGACACGGATGTTTCCCAGATCGTGGAGGAAGCCATCGGGGATGGAGCGCCCGCTGGCGATATCGAAGGGGGTCAGCCTGTAGAGCATCGCCCGTATGGCATCGGGAGCCGCCGCCGCGCCGGCTCGTCCGCCGTTCCGCTGCACGCCGATATCCTGCGGCACCCCGATCAGCACCACGCTCGCGCTCTCCGGGATGATGTTCGGGTCACGCGAGATGATATCACCCATCCGGGGATCGGCCGGATCGTTCTTCGTGAAGAAGAGGCGTGGCTCCGGGGGAGCAACGAGGGGGGCCAGGGAGGAGATATCCATAAGGGCTCCGATGAATGCCGTCGGCGGATAGTGCACGGGCCGGCTCGTGCGCGCGATGCAACCGCGGCCGGGATAATGACGCGCAAGATATCTCCCGGAACCATCCCGGTCGTCATGAGATGAATAATCCGGGATGAGTCGCGGACGATGGTAGTGACTCAGGTTGGGATACGGTTCATGCTGTTCGGACTCATCGAGGGCATTCGGCATCTCTCCTTCCAGCCCCATCGGGGCGTACCGGTTGTAGCGATGCCACGCCTTCCGTGATCTGAAGCTCCATCGGAGCGTACCATTTGGCACGGATGCGGGGATGGTACGCTCCGATGGAGCTTGAGCGGGAGATGGGAGCATCGTTGCTACAACCGGCGCGCTCCCACGGAGCTTGAAGAGTGAAGCATGGATCGTCGCTCGATGATTGTTCAGCAGACGGAAGACTGGATTCAACCTGAGTCACTGCCAATAATTTTATCCAGTGGCATATGTCGGATCAAAAGTATATTTTAAAACACTCTCGGCCGACGATATTCTCACGCGATATCGATCATCCGGCGGCGTAACCCCGCGGCATTTTCCGCGGTCGATTCCCCCATATTCGATCCCAAATGGCCCAATTGGTAAGCGATGCCATACAATATCACGGAAATCTCCATCGCGTTGCCCGGCTTGCGTGCATTTTTCGGCGCAGAAATCATCTTACCAACAGTACCGGTAATGATTCGTTTGCCGGAGGGCGGTTTTTCTGAATATCGGGCGCGAGTAATATTTCCTCAATACTATTTCGGGTGAAGATCATGATAGGGCATGTCAGGCTGATGGTGGCGGCCATCGTTCTTGTTACGGCGGCGACGGCGGCCCACGCCGGGATAGCGCAGATTGCCGAGTTCGGGAACTGCGCCAACGGGAATAAATGGATCACCATCACCAATATCGATGACGGCACCGGGCGCATCATAGGGATGTGGGGGACCAACTGCGCCGGCGAGACGTGGGTCGGGCACTGCTCCATCGTCACCGTGCCCGATAATCCGGGGATGGCGAGCGACTACGTTTACAACGGAACCGGATACTGGGTCCGGTACAACGTCAACGCGGCCGGAGATGTCACCAGCGCATGGGGGCGTGGCGTTGACGGGACATACTGGATGCTGGATGTTCCCAACCTTTTATAGCTCTATCATTGCTTCCGGGAGAGAGAGGAGCACCACTTTTCCAAAGTCTAAAAGGAACACATATGCTGCGATCGCTTCGCGTCGGTATTGTCGTGGTATGTCTCAGCCTTGCATGGATGCAGACGGCCTTCTGCGGGATCGAGCCCCGTTACAGTGCTCTTCATTGCCGCAACGGATATGGCGGGGCATTCGTGGTGATGCTGATCGATACCGATACCGGATGCTGCGCGCTGGCCTACGGCGTCGATTGCTCCGGGACGTTCTATCGATATTCCGTTATCCGCGCCGGCCGGCCGGGCGATTCCGCCGAGCCGTACGATATCGACCAGCAGGGGACCACGATCTCCGGCGCTCCGTATATGGTCCGGGCCCGCATCGTGGATGGCGTGGTGACGAAAATCTGGGGATACGATGCGGCCGGATATTATGAGGGGTTTCTGAACTGACCCGATTTCCTTCCCGGAATAATTCCCCCGGTTGTCGCATAAAAAAAGGGCGATCGATCGATCGCCCCGAAACCATCATCACCCGGCGGCCATGTCCATCCCCGCGCTACGGCTGGTTCTTGAGCACAAAAACCTCCTTGCTGGCTGCCGACGCGGATGTGAAGACGCCGAGCCCTCCCTCCACGTTGCTGAGGAGCGGATTGTACTGGCCGTTCCCCCCCCAGTTGGTCATCTTGAACCACCGCACCATGCTCTGATCCGGCGCGTAGATCGTCACCACCTGCTTCCCGTACCATTTGAACGCCGCCCACATCGTCGGCGTTTCGGTGCTGGCGAGGAAGCCCCAGCGGATTACCTCGGCGTACTGCGGGTCCTGATCCTCGAACTTCCTGACCATCCGCCGGTTCTTCTCCGCGGTTGGCGGGTTGAGATATTTTCCATATTCCGCGGTATCGAGGCAGCGGATGGAGATCAGATATTCGCTCATGTTCGGAACCGCGTTCCACTTCAGCTTCAGTGAGTCGGGGGAGAGCAGGGAGAGGGTATCGATCGGATACTGAAGCGTATCGAACGGCGGCTTCACCCATGAGATCCGTTCCGGCGTGGTGGTCTGCGCCGTGAGGAACGATCCATCCTTCGCCCGCACCTCGATCCTGTACTGTGTGTTCGGCCGGATGCGGACCGTTGTGTCCGGGTAGTAGTATTCACCGATCGCATCTCCCTCCGTCCTCCGGTATTGCAGCGGCAGCGTCTGGCCGCCGGTGATGATCCTGACATCGGCATCGGGAACCGCGCCGTTCGCCACCTTGAACGTATCGGTGACCGACTGCGAGCGGGTGATCCTGACGGCGACAAGCGGGCTGTCCACGATCAGATAGGCCTGCACCACATACTGCGGGATATAATCGGTCGGCGGGGCATCGCCGCAGGCCGCCACAAGGAGAGTCAGAGCGCATCCCATCGCGAGCAGTGCTCCCCTCATCAGCTTCGTTATCATCATGATGTTCTCTCCTCTCCGTTAGAATTTTACTTCGAGCGATACCGTGGGGAGGATCGGCAGCAGCCGCACATCCGTGACCTCGGTGACGGTCTTCTTGGTGTCGTAATATCTGAACCAGATATCGCGACGGGAATAGACGTTGTAGATATCGATCAGCAGCCGCATCGGCAGGCCGAAGAGCGTGGAGTTGTAGTTGGCGTTGATGTTCAACTGATGCGACGGCGGAAGCCGCAGCCCGTAGCGCTGCGCCGGGACCACCAGATCGGTGCCCGTGCTCTCCCCCGGCAGCGCCGTGTTGAAGCGCGACGTGGCCCCCGTGTACGACTGGCCGGACTGGAAGGAGAAGGATGCGCCCAGATCCCAGCGGTCGTTGATCTTGTACTGTCCCACGATCTTCAGATCGTGACGGCGATCGTATTTCGGACGGAACTCCTTTCCGCCGTTGATGCTGTCGAACTGCGCGGTGATATAGCCCAGGGCGTAGCCTATCCAGCCGGTGAAATCCCCCTTCTTCTTCTGGAGGAACACCTCCACGCCGTAGGCTGTCCCGTTGCCGCTGAAGAAGATATCGGAGACATTTCTCACATCGGTGGCAAGCTGGTTGGCCTCGTTGATGTTGTAGAGCTTCTTGTAGTATGTATCCACGTTCAGATCGTAGCCATCGACCGGCGACGTTTCGACGCTGAAGATGTAGTGGTCCGACCGTCCTATCGAAACCGTGGAATCGGTCGGCAGCCATGTGTCGAAGAAGGAGAAGTCCGGGGCGGATGCCAGGTGGAGATACTGATGATAGATTCCCCAGGCCGCCTTGAAGGCGATATCCTCCTGCCACTGATACCGGATCGCCGCGCGGGGATCGGCCGTGTAGGTGTTGCTCAGGTTGGAGTAGCCGCCGCGGATGCCGATCTGGAGCGAGAGGAGATCGGTAAGCTGATAGTTCGTCTGCGCGAACACCGCGTGTGCCCAGTCGCGCACCGTCAGGTTCGTCGATCCGCTGGTGACGGTCCCGGATTGCGCCGTGGAATCCTTCTTTCCCGTGAAGTTCTTCAGATAGTTGAAGATATAGCGCGATGTCTCGAATCCCGCCTTCACCGTCAATGCGTCGGACGCGAACCATTCCACGTTTCCGCGCGCCGTGTAATCCTCGATCGTGTTCTGAATGCTGAACCCGAAGCCGGACTGATCGCCGTCGAAGCCGTTCACATAGCGGCTGCCGGAGATGTTGAGCGTGGAGAAGAGGTTGTTGCCGAAGATATGATTCCAGCGGAACGCGCCGGCGCGATTGCCGATGCCGATGCCGAAGCTGAGACCCGCGCCATCCAGCGAGAGCTTGTCGGCGCTCATGAATCCGGTCAGGGAGATGCGGTCGTTTTCGGAGAGATCCTGGGTGATCTTGCCGTTCAGATCGTAGAAATTGAAGTTCGGCAGCGGGTTCTCCTTATCCTTCGGAAGCAGCCCTATCAGCAGATCCAGATAGGTCCGCCGCCCCCCCAGAAACCACGATCCATTGCCGATCGGCCCCTGAAGGGAGAGCCGGGAGGAGATGGCGCCAAGCGATGCCACCCCCTCGAACTTCTCCCGGTTGCCATCCTTCTGCGTCAGGTTCAGCACCGCCGAAAGCCTTCCGCCGAACTCCGCCGGGAATCCCCCCTTGATCAGATCCAGATCCTTCACGGCATCGGGGTTGAAGGCCGAGAAGAAGCCGAGGAGATGGGTCGGGTTGTAGACCGTGGAGCCGTCCAGCAGCACCAGGTTCTGATCCGGCGAGCCGCCGCGGATATAGAGGCCGCTCGATATCTGCGATGATGTCAGCACGCCCGGCAGATACTGAAGCGAGCGGAAGACATCAGCCTCGCCGCCGACCCTGAGCTGGTTGAGCTGCGCGATGGGGATGTTCACCTTGCTGATATCGATCTGCCGTTTCTCCACGTTCCGTTCCGTCGTGACGGTAACGCCTTCGCTGGAGACGGCGCCGAGCTTGAGGGTGAAGGTCATCTTCCTCGATTCATCGGCGACGAAATTGATCGGGATCTCCTGCCGGTCGTAGCCGACCGAGGAGATGGTCACCGTCTGTTTTCCCGGCGGGATGTTCCTGATCGAGAAGTAGCCGCTCTTGTTGGTGAAGGCACCCAGCTTCGTCCCCTTGATCGCCACGGTGGCGCCGATCAATGTCTCCTTTGTGTCGGCATCCACCACGTAGCCGTTCAGCGCGGCGGTGTTGTCCTGGGAGAGAAGGGTGCCCGTGGCCGTGATCAGGCTGATGGCGACAAGCGCAAGCAGCCCGAGCGATCGCCCGCCGCGGATCGATATGGGTATCTGAAAATGCATGGATGTTCCTGGTTTCGTGCGAGCGACATTACAACGAACACGGCTACTGGTTGCAGGGGGAACCAGGGGGATTGCATACGGTTACATCCTGAGTCAGCGCGCTATTCGGCGGCGGATGCAGTTGATCGTGACTCATTTTGGGATGCCGTTCAGCATCATGCAGCGCATCCGGCATTTCTCCTGACAGCCCCATCGGGGCGAACCGGCTGTAGTGACTCAGTTTGAATCCAGCTCCCCGGTTGACAGGGCAATGATTCATCGACGATCCTCTCTTCATTCTTCAAGCTCCGTCAGGAGCGTGCCGGTTGTAGTAACGATGCCTCCGTTTCCCACTCAAGCTCCATCGGAGCGTACCATTCCGCCGGCATGCGAGGATGGTACGCTCCGATGGAGCTTGGGATCATGGAGGGGATGGCGATGCTACAACCGGTACGCCCCCATGGGGCTGGGAAGACGCAGGCCGGATATGACTCTGGGCATCATCTACACCATCTTAACCTGAGTCACTGCCGAACCGGCTGTAGTTGCGCCGTGCCTTTAATGATTTCAAGCTCCATCGGAGCGAACCATTCCTCATCGATGTTAAGATGGTTCGCTCCGATGGGGCTTGAGAGAACAGGAAGCCATCGTTGCTACAACCGGCGCGCTCCTGACGGAGCTTGAAGAATGAAGATGGTTTGCCTCGATGATCGTTCAGCAGACCCGAACCAGAGCCTTGATGTACCAGGCAATTCGGATGATTGCTCAGAATGTTGAACAACCGAACTATTCCAACAGTCTGCTAGCGCACTGTGCCGCGCCGCAGCTCGGCGATCGAATAGAATGTGCCGCGCCAGCTCAGCCCTCCACGGATGGAGGTGACGATCGCCGACCGGGCAAACGCGTAGATGAAGAGGACGCAGGCCACCGGATGGAGGATGCCGGCCCACCAGGGAAAGCCGCCGGAGCGCGATTCCGCCGCGTAGATCACGATGATCAGCCCGATCGATGCAAGCGCCAGCAGATGGACGATCGGGGCCGCCGGAACAATCAGCAGCGCGTATTCCCCAAGCATCAGAACAGCGCAGAGGACGATGGAGGCGATCGTCTTCGGCCAGTTGAAATCGATTCCCGCGAAGCCGCTCCGCTCCAGTCCCCGGATCGTATCCACCGTTCCCATGCGCCAGCGGACGCGGACCTTTCCGCCGGAGAGCACTGCCATCGATCGGCCGCCATGCTTCTTCGCCAGATAGCCGAGCTTCATGTCGTCGGCCACCTCCAGCCGGAGCGGCGCGTGCCCGCCGAACCCCTCGTACAGCTCCCGCCGGATCATGTTGAACGCCCCGATGCCGACGAACGCCCTGAGCGATTGCGACTCCACCCGCCACATCCGGAAGCCGATCGTCAACGCCATCGCGAAGAAGGCCAGCAGCGCCGCCTCCACCGGATCGCCCCAGAGCATGCGGGGGAAGAGGACGATATGATCGGCGCGACCTGAAACGGCGAAGGTCGCGGCGATACGGATGGCGTCCGGCTCGAACACGACATCGGCGTCGGTGAAGAGTATCCACTCCCCGCGGGCATGCCGCGCCGCGACCGAGAGGGCGTTGCACTTGCCGAGCCATCCGGCCGGCAGGTCGGTGACATGGATCACCCGAAGCCTCCCCGGATGCTCCGTCGCCAGCCGGTCCAGAATCTCCCCGGTCCGGTCGGTGGAGCGGTCGTTGACGGCGATGATCTCGATATCGGGATAGTCCAGCGCAAGCAGGGAGCGCATCGCCGGTTCGATCGTCTCCTCCTCGTTCATCGCGGGGACGATCACGGAGATGGAGGGCCACGTCCCGGTCATCGGCGGGAGATCGCGGATGTGTCGCTGTCTGCTCCTAGCGTAGAGGAGAAGCCCCAGCCAGAGGAGGGTGACGATGAAGATGACCAGGGCGTAGATAAGCATGATAATCGGTTCGATAGCGAGGGGGGAGTGCGGTGCATCGTTCAGACCGGCCCGGCCTTTTCCCAGAAGCGACGGATCAGGGGGGCAAGGTCATCGGGATGCTGCCACATCGGGACATGCCCGCTTTCAGGGAAGATATGGCGTTCGGCCCTCGGGAATCGCCCACACAGGTGCTCGAAATGCGATGCCGGGATGATGCTGTCCTCGCCAGCTCCCACCAGCAGCACCGGCTGACGGTGGGCCGCGCCGAGCCTGCCGAGCGTTTCGCCATAGGAGCCATAGTCGGTTTCCCGTACCAGCCCGCAGAGCGCCCGCACCAGGCCTTTCCTGTCCGCCTCCATCGCGACCTCGGCCGCCCTTCCCGGCGAATATCCCTTCCCGTAGCTCACGTGCGCCCACCGGCCCGCGAACTCCCTTCGCAGCCGCGACGGAGCCGCATTCCAGAGCGTCCCGGCCATCCATTCCAGCGGCGCGACGCGGGCCAGCCGCGCGAGCATCGGGATTCTATCGGTCATCGGCGTGATCGCCACCAGTGATCTGACCGAATCGGGGAAGAGATCGGCCATCGTGATGGAGATCGCCCCGCCGAAGGAGTGCCCGATCAGATCGAACCGTTCAAACCCCTGAATCGTTCCGAACTCCAGCACCAGCCGCGCCAGCGACCGGAGAGTATACTGATCCGCCGTTGCGGGGGCGGGGCTGCCGCCGAATCCGGGGAGGTTGATGGCGTAGACGGTGCGCGCCGCCGCCAGCCGTTCCGCCAGCGGTCGCCAGAGCGTGTGCGTGGCGGGATTGCCGTGGATCATCACCACGGGAGGGCCCGATCCGGTTCGAATGAAGGCAAGCTGTGAGGCATCGTACGGCATCGTCTGAAGACGCATGGCGCTGGACGGAAATTGGTGGGATCAGGGGGAAACGCAAAAGGCCCGAGTCGTTCAACTCAGGCCTTTTCTTTTGTAGCGGGGACAGGACTTGAACCGAGCAGTTTTAAAGGGTGCACTACATCTGGTAAAACCATTCGTTTTGCTCGAAATCGGTTTGAACCTTCCTCGATTCGGTAGAGTACCGGATAAGGGGCTATTTTAGGTCCCAGGGAGATCGACATGGCAGAACAACGCAGAGTATTTACCAAGGAGTTCCAACAGGGAGCAGCCCGTCTGAGCAATGAATCAGGCAAGCACGTCAATTGGGTAGTGTGCCGCGCACCACGCTGACTCGGCGGTCGATGCCACCGAGTCAGCGTGGTGCATCACTCCGATCGCGGGAGCCAGTACTGTGCGACAGCGTTCCGGCAGATGCTCAGTGACTGGAGGATGATCCCAAGCATGAGCCGCGAGGGCACTGGGACAATTCGTGACATTGCACATTGAGGGTGGCGCTGGTCTATCGCCAGCAGTATCGCAGCCGGTCGGAGGCTCGTGCGAGCATCTTCGAGTACATCGAACGCTTCTACAATCGCGAGCGCCGGCACTCGACATTGGGCTATCTGAGCCCCGACCAATGTGAACGTCAGCATGCTGCTGACACTTAACTCATCGCTCTACCAAAGCGGGGGAACTTCATAAGGTTTGCGAAAACACATAGCATGCTCAAAGTAGAATCCTCAGGTATCTCTGTGACTTAATTTGCTCTCGACATTGGCAATAATATCCTGGATCCGCTGCTTTTCATTACTCCATTCGTCGAGTACTGTTGGTGGATCTATAGGGATTTCCAAATCCTCTAAACGGGTAATGTTACACTTCCTGCCAAAACTGAACCGCCACTTGTGTAGTGTATTAAACGCGGCCACTACTCCTATCAATTGCTCCACAATCATGGGTTGCTTTGGAGTCAGTATAGTTAAAGAGTCGCCACCATTACCTTTTGGTAAAAACGATCCAGTGTGGATAGAAGCATATCCAAGTCCTGAGATTGCAATTGCTGGTCCCACAAAAACGCGATCTTCTTCCTCCGGAGTAATGTACGACACGACCCCGTTGTTCTGCTCCTTGCTTGTCACAAAGGGTATGGGGCCAGGTGCATAGTCGCTAACCCCATTTGATCGAGCAGCATCAAAGGTGAATAGTTCTTTCAGTGGCTTCATATGCGTTTCCATTAGAGTCCCCCTCCTGTTTCTTCCAGTTGATCCCATAGCTGTGTCGTTACCTCTCGGAAAACCCGCCTAGCTTCACGCAAATATTGGGTTTGGTTTAACTGAGGCGTTCCCAGATGTGCCTGAGGTATTAGCTCATCTGAGCGAATGGTCGCAAACTCATATTCGCCCTGTAATGGAGCGCCCTTTACTCCTAAGGCAATCCAAGATGATAGAATGTTCTTCACAGGCTCCAATATCTTCTTATATCCAACCCCGCTCTTTTCTACTCGGAATCCTTTGCGCTTAATAAAGCCATCGTCTCCTATTCTTGCCCAAAGAACATCAGTCTGCATATTATGCGGTATGCCCTTCCTTACCACTATAGCAAGCGTTTCCGTTGACACGGGGTAAAACAGGTCGGTTGGAAACAGCATTACAGCCACTAGTGTATTAGAAGCGAGTAAGCGTTGCCTCCAATCTCGATCGCTACGCTCGTACATGACGGAAGTAGGTAGTACGGCGAAAAGCAAGGCACGATCTTGCAGCTGTGCCAGGGCATGATCTACAAATCGCGATTCTACTTCGTCAGTATCGCGTAATGCAAACGGCGGGTTCATGAGGATCTTAGTTGCACCTGGCGTAGTGGTGATATTAGAACCTAAAGTATTTTGAAACTCCGATTTTCCATGCGATACCTGAACAAGATTCCAGTTAAAGCAGGAATCTGTCTTCAGATTATGTTTCCCATCTCCTCGGAAATACATGTTGACAAACGTAAGCGCAGCGACACGTTCAGAAGCTTCAACTCCGAAAAGATTCTTTGCAGCGAACTCCCCAGCCTCTTGGATAGGTAGGGTTTCACGAAGCCTATTAAAGGCGGCTATAAGGAACCCTCCAGTTCCAGCTGCTAGGTCGAACAAAATATCCGATGGGCTTATGGCAAGGATCTCTGCACCAAGCCAGCAAATGTGACGTGGGGTGAATACAATTCCCAGATCCTTACTCGTATTTCCATACCGCAAGAAGCTCTCAAAAAAGCTACCGAGAATGTCAGTTGTAGCTACAGCATGAAGAATGTCAGCATCCTTTAAGAGCGTGATGATTCGGCTCAAAGCGCCTGCTACATCCGCAGCTTTATCAGACGCCGTATGAATGGCGACGCTCTTCCATAGATCAGCCTTTCCACTGGATTTGAAAACACGTTCTGCCCGTGCGTTGATGTCGCTAATGAAAATTTCGGGGTCACCTTTCAGCGTCAAGGTGGGATCCTCCTTCAAAGCCAACAGCAAAAAAGCCACAATCAAAGCTCGACGTTCTTTCTCGACTTTGGCTTTATGCAGAGATTCATTGATTTGGATCGAGAGCTGAGTGACCTCGTTTACTGTCAGTTCAGGGCGGGTAAGGCTTGATGTGTTCCCTGCGATCAGTCTACGAGCCTCCTCCTTTGAGAGGAAACGTGTCAGTGGAAAAGCCCCAACGGTTACACGTCTCCAAGCTCCATTCAATCGAATGAAGGTCTGTACTTCGTAACCATGGCTCAGATTGCCAGCTACGCCAGTGGCGAGCGGAGCGGAAACAATATTCGAAGTGTGGTTGATAGTCTCGGCATACTCCTGTGCTTCTTGAGTCGCCTTATTAATGCTATCCTTACCCTCTTTAGCTTCGATTACCCAGAAGGTGGAACTATCGACTTTAACAACGTTCTCTGGCCGCGCCTGACCCAATGCCTTTTTGATCTCGGGATCGGCAAGACACTCTCCTTGTGTCCATACCTCGCCTAAAGGGGTACTATTCGGATTATCCGTGTTCCAGTCTCTGAGCTTTAGTTGTGCTTCGATCCATATGTAAGCTCGGAACTCAGAGTGACGTTTTTTTGCCATTGTGACTGGATAGAAGTCGTTTGAAGGTGTACGATAGGGTGTAAGTGACCAGGGAAGCCCTATCGGGGGAATCTGTATAGGTTGGAACGGCGAAGATAGGGAAACGCTTACGCTTAAGTAGCTAGTTTAAATCTACTCTTTGAAGCTAATCAAGAAGTAATAGGGCATTCTAGGGAGAACGGGACGTCTCCGTTTACCCTACAGATATGATAATGCTGCTTGCTAATGCCTCGTTCTTGTTCCCAATAACGAAAAACGCCGATTCTGATATAGAATCGGCGTTTTGAGTAGCGGGGACAGGACTTGAACCTGCAACCTTCGGGTTATGAGCCCGACGAGCTACCAATTGCTCCACCCCGCGATGTGACGCTTCAGATTACGTTGCCGTTGTATCGAAGCGGGCTACAAACATACGCAGACCATCCCCGGAAGGCAAGCTTTATTATCGTCGGCATGATTTGTCACACCGAATCCTCAGGGTGTGCGCTTGCGCGGGGCGATGCTTCGCGCAGGAATATTACGCGGGCTTGAAGAAGAATACAGCGGCTGGTGCTTTCGGCGTACTCCGAACCCGCAGACTGTTCAAGGACGATCAGCTGCAAGGCGGCCGAACCTGAGCGGGTGCGGCGTCCGGGAGGACGCCGCAATGAGCGACCGTTGAAGGCCAACGCCGCAGGTCCTTCAACGGTCTGCCCTAGTCTTCTCCGACCGGGCCCAGGGTAAGGCCGCCGTTCTTATCGGTCAGGTTTGTTTCGGTTCCCATCAGCGCGGGAAGGCCGCGGCTCAGGAGAACCTCCCGGTAGGGGGCCGCCAGCTCGCGGTCGTGATCGTTGATCAGGCTGCCGTTCCGGATCTGAGCGACGTTCCTGAAGAAATCATCCGAATGCGACAGCTTTCTCTTGACGTCGGCGCCGTTGCCGTAGAGCCGGAAATGGGAGCGCATCACTGCGGTTTCCGCGGAGTCCAGATCCCCCTCGTTGATATCGGCCGCCGCCACCGTCCGCTCCTTGATCCAGATATATTCCTCCCAGGAGAGGTTGTTTCTGTTCAGATAGCCCACGATGGCGCGACGGGTAACCAGGGGGGCGAGGATGATCTCGCGGACCAGCTTCGGGCTTGCCCAGATATTCATCCCGCTCGAATCCTTTCCGGAGCGGATATGCAATGAATCGATGGCCGCTCTCAGATCGCGCCAGCCGGAAGCGGCGGAGTCCAGCGCGCCGATGAACAGCGTTACCTGCTGCCTGGTGAGATGTTCATTCCTCCCCGGCGCCGGGGCATGGTTCCTGATTTTCCCCAGCACCGAATCCTTGTTGGAATAGAACTTCAGATCGGGGGAGATATCGAGGCTGTTCCTGAGATAGCGATAGCCGGCAAATCCAGCTCCGGCGATGATCAGGACCAGAAGAACCGTGAAGATGATGCATCCTTTACGCATGGGAGATCCGGTTGAAATCTATTCGGCTGGCTCGGTCGTGTCGATCGCAAAAAGAGCACTGGCGAACTCGTCGGCGCTGAACGGCTGAAGATCATCGATCCGTTCCCCCACGCCGATGAACCGCACCGGCATGTCGAGCGTGTTGGCGATGGCGATCACCACGCCCCCCTTCGCGGTTCCGTCCAGCTTTGTGAGGACCAGGCCGGTGACATCCACCGAGCGGGTGAACTCCTTCGCCTGCTGGATGGCGTTCTGCCCGGTGGTCGCGTCCAGCACCAGCAGCACCTCATCAGGCGCGGTGGGGGCCAGCTTCTGCATCACGCGCGACATCTTCCTGAGCTCCTCCATCAGGTTGGACTTGTTGTGAAGCCGCCCGGCGGTGTCGATGATCACCACATCCGCCTTCCGGCTCAGCGCTGCCTGGATCGTATCGTAGGCAACCGCCGCGGGATCGGCCCCCTGCCCCTGTCCCACGATCTCCACCTCCGCCCGTTCCGCCCAGATCTCGAGCTGTTCGTTGGCGGCGGCCCTGAACGTGTCGGCCGCGCCGATCAGCACCCTGTGCCCGGCGTTCCGGTAGTTGTAGGCCAGCTTGCCGATCGTCGTGGTCTTTCCAACGCCGTTGACCCCGACCACCATGATCACGTATGGGCGATGGTCCACGGGGATGGCGAACGGATCGCCGTCGCCGTGGCCGGATGGGGATTTCGACAGGAGGCGGGTGATCTCCTCGCGGAGCAGCCTGCTCAGGTCATGAGCATCGGTGAACCCGCCGGCGCGGACGCGCTCGCGGAGGCTGTCGCTGATCTCGATCGTGGTATCCGCCCCCACATCGGCCATGATCAGCGCCTCCTCGATCTCATCAAGCAACTGATCGTCGATCTTCCTGTTCTGCCGCGCCGCCACGCCGATCTTCTCGGCAATCCCCTCGCGCGTGCGTGAGAGCCCCTCCTTCAGCCGGTCGTAGCGGAGGTTGTCCACGGTCTCCCGGATCGATGTCTTCGTCTCCTGGATCGCCTCCTTGACCTTCCCCTTCAGCTTATCGAATAATCCCATTGTTGTTGTCCGTCAGTATGCAGAAATGATTCCGTCCGTTCCATCGTCGCGACGCTTCTCAGGCGGCGGCGCCACGGAGAGCGTCGAACGCCCGCCTCCCGTACAGATAGAGGGAGATGGCGAGGAGTATCAGCGCGACAGCCATCAAGATATCGATAGCCATTGGATCGACGCCGATGATCACCAGCACCAGCATCAGCGAAAGGGCCACCACGGCCGCCTTGCCGGGATAGTTCGAGGGGAGCACGACCCCCGTGCGACGCTCCACGGCCAGCCCTCCAAGGAGAATCAGCAGATCGCGCCCCAGCACGATCGCCACCAGCCAGAGAGGGAGTTGATGCTGAACCAGCAGGACGATGACAAGCATCCCCACGAACGCCTTGTCGGCGAGCGGGTCAAGGATCTTTCCCAGATCGGATATCTCATTGTTTCGCCGGGCGATATAGCCGTCCAGCACATCGGTGAGCGAGGCCACAAGGCAGAGCGCCACGGCGGTCCAGCGCATTCCGGCAACAAGGATGAATGCCGTCGGAATCGCCAGGACGATGCGGAGAGCGCTGATGATGTTCGAGAGGGTCCAGCGAAGGTTGAGCGGGGGGGCGCCGGTCTGGTCAGCTTCCATGGGAGAGATCGGGACAATGAAACGGCGCCGGCTGGTCGGTTGCCCCAGCCGGCGCCGATGAACGAACGTTACTCGTGAAAGAGATACTTCTGATCGCTGATCTTCCCCTTCTGGCCGACAATGCCGATCTGAAGGTTCCGCGCATACTTTGCCAGCGCCCTCTGCACGCTCGCCTTGTTCACGGCGTTGATGGCGTCGATGCTGTACGTCCGCCGCCAGTCCCCCGCGTTCCGCTGTGTGCCGTAGAGGGAGTTTGCAAGGCCGCTGTTCGTCATCTGCCCCATGTAGTAGCGGGTGATGAAGACCTGCTTCGATTTCTCGAGATCCTTCTCCGAGAAATCGCCGCGGCGCATCTTCTCCAGCTCCGCCAGCATGATGACCGACGCGGAATCCGGCGAGACTGAGTTGACCGCGACAACGCCGCGCGTGGCGCCGAGGGTGGATGTAAGATAGGCCTGCGGGGCATAGGAGAGGTTCCGTTTCGTCCGGATCTCCTCGAACATCGTGTTCCCCAGATGGCTCAGCCCGATCTGAAGCGGCCAGTAGTCCGGGTCATTGGCCCTGGGTCCGGCGAAGACGCCTGAGACATAGGTCGTCGGGATCTTCCGGTCCACGATCTCCACCTTCGGAACGGAGGTCATCTGAACTGCCGGGACGATGACCGGCTTGTACTTCCCCTGCGGGAGCTTGGAGAACGCCTGGAGCTTCCGCTTGATATCCTCCGGCGCCACATTCCCCACAACCACCACGATCATCCGTGAGCGCTCGGTGATCGCCTTCTGATACTGCTGCATCATCGGGATGGTGACCGCCTCCACATCGCTCTCGCGCGTGGAGCGGCCAAGGATGGTGTTGCCGAGCTTCGTCAGGCTGTCGGCGATGATGAACGCATATCCTTCCGGGTTGTTCCACCGGTGCTGCACCTCCGCAACGCGACGCTGGGCGATGTTCCGGTACTCGTTTGCGTCGTACTCCGGGGAGAGGACCAGCGAGGCGAGGACATCCCACGCCTTGTCGAAGCTCCTGAGCGTGGAGGTCATCGTCATGTTGGTGCCGCGATAGTCGCCGCCGCCGTTGATCGTCGTCGATGTCTCCGAGAGAATCCGGCGGTACGTCTCCTTCGGATATTTCGCGGAACCGCTGGAGGTGATCAGATCGCTCGTGAACGCGGCCAGCGCGGGGTTGTCGGTCTCGCCGCTGGCAAGCCCCCCTTCCAGTCCGATGATCACCGAGACGAGCGGATTATCGGCCGGGCTCATGATGACGCTGATGCCGTCCACCGTAAACGCCTGCACCTGCGATCCGGGCTTCGACTGGGCCGCGGCCGGGATGACCGTGGCGAGGGTCAGTGCGGCGATTGCCGCGAGAGATTTCCTTGTTACCATCGGAGCGCCTCCTGCGTGAAGTTCAACTCATCCAGCGTTGCCCGCTGTGCGCCGACGCCGAGAACGTACGGCTTGCCGACCAGATATTTGTTGGCGACCTGCCGAAGCTGATCGGATGAGACGGTGGCGAGATTATCGGAGAAATGAAGATAGTAATCGAGCGATGCCATGCTCCACCACCGCGCCGAGGTGCGGATCGTAAAGCTATAGACATTATCCTGATCGAACAGCTTCTCATCGGCCGCGATGTTCTTGGCCGTCGCGATCTCCGCGTCCGAGAAATATCCGGGGCGTCCCATCGCCGCGATCTCCGATTTCAGCACGCTCAATGCCTGCTTTGCCTTCTCCTTCGGAGCGGTCAGGAAGAAGCCGATGGTGCCGCCGTTGTGCGCGGGGTTATAGCCGCCGAAGATCTGCGTCACCAGGCCGCTGTCCACCAGGTTGTGGGAGAAGCGGGAGGTGGACTGGCCGATCAGCTCCGTCAGGAGGCTGGCCGAGTAGACATCCTGGTCATCCTTGCCGATGCTTGGGCCGAAGAACTCCACATGAATCATCACCTCCGGGACTTTTGCCTCCCGCACCACCAGCTTCGATGTCAGCGGCGGGAATGCCGGCGCGTTGTAGGTGGGGAACGGGTTGGCGCCCTGCTTCCAGTCGGCGTAATATTTTTTGGCGAGCGCGAAGACATCATCCGCCTTCACATCGCCTGAGACGATCAGCGCCGAGTTGTTCGGCACGTAGAAGCGGTTCTGGATCATCTTCATCTTCTCGACCGTCGCGGTCTTGATCACCGGCCGCTGGCCCAGAGGCTGCTTGCGGCTGACGTACGGCATCCAGAGCGCGGAATCGATGGCGCGGTTCAGCACGAACGACGGCTGCGCCTCGTTCCGGTCGAACTCGCTCAGCACAACCTCCCGCTCCTTCACCAGCTCGTCATCCTTGAATGTCGGGGTGCGGATGGCATCGGCCATGAACCTCATCCCTTCGTTCATCTTGCCGGAAGGGAGGGTGAAGAAATACGTGACGACCTCGTCCGACGTGTAGCCGTTGAAGGTGATCCCCAGCTCCCGAACGCGGTCCATGAAGAGTTCCTGCGATGGGATCGCCGCGTTCGCCTTGTAGAACATATGCTCGTACAGGTGGGAGAGCCCCGCGAACTCATCAGGTTCGGTGAACGAGCCGTTACGCACGGCGATATCCACGGTCACCAGCGGCACCGAGTGGTTCTCGATGACCACCACTTCCAGCCCGTTGTCCAGCTTCATTGTCTTGTACGGGGATTGCATCTGCTGTGCCGCCACGGGGCCGGCAGCCAGAAGCGCCAGCGCCAGCGCCGCGGGGAGAAGCGCGAGGGGAGGTCGCCAATAGAATTTCTTAACCATCGATTGTCCGAATAATGAATGGATGTATGATAGAGATGAGGAGTTTATGCGTGCGCCATGATACGCCCTTCCGCGGAGGGAGCCGCCGGATGAAAGGGCGGCTACGTCAGGGCCGGCCGATTTGTTGCGCGTTATCCCCTCCCGCCGAACAGTGCCGTGCCGATACGGACCAGTGTGGCCCCCTCCTCCACGGCGATCTCGAAATCGCCGGTCATGCCCATCGAGAGATCGGGGAGCGGAAGGCCGGTTGCCGCGCGGAGGTCCTCGCGAATGTCGCGGAGGAGCCGGAACATCGGGCGGACTTCCTCGGGATCATCGGGAAACGCCGCGATGGTCATCAGCCCGCGAAGCTCGATTCCCGGTATCGCCGCCAGCGCCCGGCCCAGATAGAGAGCGTCCTCCGGCGCAACGCCGAACTTCGATTCCTCGCCGGAGGTGTTGACCTGGAGGAGCACCGGCATCCGTTGCCCGAGCGCCGCCGCCTGCCGTCCGATCTCCGCGCCAAGCCGCTCGGAATCGACGCCGTGGATCATGCCGGTAAACGGGACGATCTCCCGCACCTTGTTCCGCTGAAGGTGGCCGATGAAGTGCCAGTGGACGGTGTCGCCGATCTCCGCGTGCTTGGCAACCATCTCCTGCACATAGTTCTCGCCGATCTCCGTGATCCCCGCCTCGCGCGCCGCGCCGATAACCTCCACGGGCTTCGTCTTGGTCACGCCGATCACCGTCACCTGGCGCGGGTCGCGACCGCTTCTCAGGCACGCCGCGTCGATCCGCCGCAGGATATCCCGATAGCGTTCGGCGATATCGCCGGCATCACTCATTGGTATCGGCTCCCGTCCCGGCGGGGCCTTCGGTGGCCGCCGCGGGTGTGATCATATTCAAAGGGAGGAGTGAAACGGGCCGGCGTCCGGCTGAGGAATGCCGTTCCGGGATTTCTGGCGGGATCTTAATAGCCGACCTCCTGCATACGTTCCTTGAGATCGCCCAGGAAGATGTTGATCGATTCGCCGTAATAGAGGTTGCTGGGGATCAGGACGAGCGAGCCGAAGGTGGCTGGCTTCATCCGGTCGAAATTCTGGCTTGTCGTCAGCACCGTCTCCTCCTCCGGCCGGTAGGGGTTGTCCACGTCGTGGACGACCACGTTCATGCCGAACTGCGTCAGCGCCTCATCCTCGGTCGGCGCCGCATCGAACCCGAAGAGGGCCCAGGGGATTCTGATCTTGACGGTATAGCCGCTGTCCAGCCGTATCGCGACCGCCTTGATCGCCTTGGCCGCGGTCTTCTGCCGCTCATCCAGGTTGTTGGAGCTGGAGAGTTTGACATGCGCCTGCTGATCGATGAAATCGCCAAGGCCCACATTCAGCGCGTAGATGTTGGAATCGGTCTTCATCCTGAAGTCGCGGGTTCTCCGCCCGACGCGGAACCGGTCCCCCAGGGAGTACATGTCCAGCCAGAGCTCCAGGCGGTCCGCCGTGCTGTCCACGCCGTTCAGGCCGATGGGGATCACCTGATCATCCTGAAGGGTGATATTGAAGTAGAGATAGTCCTTGTCGTACGCGGAGCGGGTATCGAGCGTCAGATCCTTTTCGTTCTGCCAGTAGTAGCTCCCCTTCATCACATACTTCGACATCTTCGCGATGGTGTTTGCCTGATAGCCGGTGGAGACATCGCGGCCGCGGCCGTAGCTTGGCGTGGTCAGGAAATCGCTTCGGAAGAGGAGCTCGCCATCGGCGGTGTTCAGGTATCGCTCGTATCCCTCCAGCGACTGGAAGTTCCTGTAGGTCTCGTAGGTCATCGCCCCCTGCCGCTCGGTGGTGAACCTGTCCACCATCATCACCACGCCGTCGCGATAGCGATAGCCGTAGATCTCCCAGTTGAATTCCTTCAGCTTGTGGGTCATGTGGACGGCGCCATCGGATATCGCCACGCCGACCTCGATCGGCAGCTCGACGAAATCGACCATCATCTGCTTCACCAGCCGGAGCGTCCCGTCATCGTCCACGAAATAGTAGACGCCCATCTTCTTCCGGTTGTCGTTCTTCTGCCGGACGACGACGGAGATATCGTTGGCGCCGTCGCCGGAGTAATCGCCGACATCGTAGCCCCAGATATCGTAGCCGGTCTGCGGAAGGGCATCGCGGACATCCTGAATCAGCTCGGGGGCGAAGTACGGGTCGATCCGCTTCGCGAGGGAGTCAAAGGTGATGGCGTTCTGCGCTCGCGCGGAGGCGGCGAGGAGCATAAGCGCGCAAAGGGAAAAGGCCGTTCTGATATTCATAATCTCCAAAGTTAGGGAGGTCGGGTCTGTCCCGCAACGGTAGGCCCGCCGTATGGGCGCCGAAGCGGCCCGTGCTCCTCCGGTTGCGGACGGGCTCATCAGTTGATGCGCCATGTCCGGCCGCGGGGGATTTCGGTGGCGGGATCTCCCCGAAACGCCGGAATCATCCCTTCCCGAGGGCTTCTGGATGCCGCGCCGATCGATGTTCCGGTCACTCCGGTAAAAAAATAATGGGATTGGTTCGAGCGATTCCCTCCGGGGCGATAACGCATCCGATCGCCGCTCTTTGCTAACTTGTTTCGCCAGCGCCGGTTTCGCGTCCGGAAACTCCCGTGATGAGATAACGGCGTGGGCGGCCGGATCGATCGTCGAAGCCTTTTCATGGGCCGCCGTTCCGGTTCTCCCGAGTATTTGTCCTTACTATTCATATCGTCTCCGTGAGCAGACAACCGATGCGTATCTCACTCGACCGCACGCCGCCGACCTGGGTACTTCTGGTATTGAGCGGGCTTCTGCTCGGCCTGGCGTATCCTCCCAACCCGGTCGGCCTGCTTGGTTCGATCGGGCTGGTGCCGCTGCTGATCGCGATCGAGCGGGCGAAATCCTATAAGCAGTTGTTCCGCTGGAGCTATTCGTCGCTCCTGATCTTCTCCGCGCTTTCCAGCTACTGGGTGGGGAGCTGGCAGGCCAGGGCCGATCCGTTTCTGATGATAAGCTGCGTGCTGCTGATCATCATCCATCCGTTCTTCTTTATCGTCCCTCTCTTTTTCTATCGGGCGGTGCGGCTCCGGACTTCGCGACTGTTCGCGCTGGGGTTCCTGCCGTTCCTCTGGTGCGGCGGGGAATATCTCCACGCCCTCTCCGACGCCAGCTATCCCTGGCTTACGCTCGGCAACACGCAGACGTATAATCTCTACTTCATTCAGTTCATCGAGTTCACCGGGATCTGGGGGCTCAGCTTTCTGCTGCTTGTGCAGAACGCCGTGGTGGCCGCCATGATCTTCGCGCTCGGCGATTCGCCGGCCGATCAATCGCGTGTCTTCAAGGTGGGGGCGGTGGTGCTTGCGCTGACGCTTGTTCCCCCGTTCCTCTACGGTTTCTACGTGCTTGGCGAGGCGAAGGGGCACATCCCGGAGAAGGGGCTGACGGTGACGGTCGTGCAGCCGAACGTGGACCCGTGGGACAAGTGGAACAGCAATGGCGATGGGGAGGATCAGATCACGCTGAACGCCGATCTCTCGAAGGGATCGTTGAAGGATCATCCCACGCAGATGTTCCTCTGGTCGGAAACCGCGATCCCCTATCCCGTCTCGCAGCCGGGGTTCGAGTCGCGCCGCGATGAGCTGCGCCGGGCCATCGACAGCCTTGGCGTCCCAGTGCTGACCGGCTTCCCGGACTACATGGAGTACGCCGACAGGACGAAGGCGCCCCCCAGCTCGCACTCGATCGTTCGTCCCGATGGCGCGGGGGGGAACGACACCATCCGGTTCGACAACTTCAACTCCGCGGGGCTCTTTCTGCCGGGGATCGGCCTGAAGGATGCGGCCTATCACAAGATGCAGCTTGTGCCGTTCGGCGAGCGGATTCCGTTCATCGATAATTTCCCGTCGCTGATGAACATGCTGAGCTGGGGTGTCGGCATCTCGACATGGGGGAAGGGGGACCGGATCACCACGTTCGCGGTGCCGGTCAATGGCGGGGTCGCGCATGCCGCCTCCGTGGTCTGCTTCGAGAGCGTCTATCCGAACGTCGTCAGGAAATTCGTCGACTCCGGCGCCAATTTCCTGACGATCATCACCAACGATGGCTGGTACCGGGGGACGCCCGGCCCGCGCCAGCACGAGCGTTTCGCGATCATGCGTGCCATCGAAACACGGCGCGCCATTGCCCGCTCCGCCAACACCGGGATAAGCTGCTTTGTAAGCCCGTACGGCATCATCTCCGATGAGACGGAGGAGGGGATCGCGACGACGACAACCGCGACGATCGAGCTGCGCGATGACCGGACCCTTTATGTGCGCTGGGGGGACTGGTGGCCGAAGCTCTGTCTGGTGATTGCCGCCGGCATGTTTATCACGGTCCTGGCGCGGAGGGTCTCCGTCCCCTCCGCCACGATCGACATATAGTTCGGTTCTCCGCTCCGGCGGCGGGCCGTCCACGCCGCCGGAGCGTGCCATATCGGCACGTATCGAGACATGAGTGCACGGGCTTCGTGTCAGGATATCATCACCATCACCCGAAACTTCTCCCGATCCGCTCCGTCCGGTGCTGGCACGGCGGTTGATACATTCGATAAATCCGTCGTCGTTACAGACACATCGCGGAAGCTTCTTACTGAAATGGGCCGTTGGCCCGCCAGTCGAGGCTCTTTCAGGGCACATCGGTGGAAGCTCTAACACTAACGCCGGGCAACCCGTTACTCAAAGAGAAACAGCATTTCGAAATCGCGTTATCGAAGCGGGGATGGAGGCAACATGAAGAACTCGCTCTACATACTTGGACTGGTGCTGCTGGCACTGGTCGGCTGCTCCACCGAGACGCCGACGCAGGCGCCCGGAGCGGATACCGATGTCATCGCCGAGATTGTGGCGGGGGCCGTGGGGTATCAGAGCAACGGCCTGATGGCGACGGTTGGCGATGTGATCGCGGCGGGGAAGGGGCGCGGGCTGCGCGATATGGTCCGCACGGCGACTTCCGGTGACGTCATCGTCACACAGACCGACTCCAGCTACGATCCGGGCACGCGCAATCAGAACCTCTCATTCATCTGCCAGCGGAGCCAGGCTGATGATTTTTCCGAGTGGAAGCTCCGCTATCAGATCGGGTTTGCCGAGCAGGCTCCCGGCGCCAGCGCGCTCGGTCTGCCGTTGAACGCGCAGGCGCATACCGACGGCACGTACAGGAGCCCGGCGCTTACCGTGCAGGGTTCATCCACGACCGATCTCCGGTTTGAGAATCTCGACGCCCGCGACGGCGCCAACCTGAGCGGCGATTATCAGTGGATCGGGACCACGGTTGTCCGCAGCGCGCGTGACGAGCGTTATACCGATGTTTCGGTGCGGATAAGCTGGAACAGGCTTTCGGCCACGGCCGATCCGCGCGATGGACGGAGCGTGCTGAACGGTCGTTGCGATATCAACATCAGGGCGAACGGCCCGGCCGGGGTTATCTCCAAGAACGGCATCCTTACATTCGATGGCGGTGACACGGCAACGCTGGTCATTGGCGGCAAGCGATATCTGGTGAGCCTGGGAACGGCCAGGCTGCGGCAGGAAGGGTGACAACCGGGATCGCATGATCCTTTTATCATAGATCACTAAAGGGCGGGCTCGAAAGAGGTCGCCCTTTTCATTTGCATTCCCGCGAACGGAGCCGGCTGTCCGGGGCTCGTGGGTGCCATGATGATTCCGGGAAAGGGGTCGGCGAGAGATTCGTCTTGTATCTGTCGCGGGCATCGCCATAGATTATCCCGATCTACTATGAGCAAACGCCCGAATCATGCAGATCCATCGATCCCCAGGGAGGGATTCCTCCACCGTCGCGGACGTGAGGTTCTGAACAGGCTGGCTCATAACGAGCATTTCCTCAACCTCTTTGCCGTGCTTGTCGGCGTGCTCCGATCGCACCCGCCGGTCGGAGAAGTTCGGCGTGTGCTGATCTACAAGCCGGATCACATGGGGGATATGCTGATGGCTACATCGGCGCTCAGGGCCATCAGGCGCCGCTATCCCGATGCGGAGATCAGAATCGCGGCCGGTGAATGGTGCGATGCGATCCTCGCCGGCAACCCCAACGTGGATCAGGTGGTCCGCTACAACAGCACGCTCTTCCTCCGCCCTCCCTATCGTCCCGATTCATTCCGCGATCTGCGCGCCCGGCTTGGCTCATGGAGGCCGGATCTGGTTATCGGCCTGCGTGATGACTGGAAGACGCTGCTGGGCGCTCTTTTTTCCAGCGTGCCGCACATTCAGCGGGGGAGCGTCCATCTGCGGGAATATCTCCACAGGCGCCGCACGGGGGAGCCACGCCAGCACGAGATCAAGCGTCTCGCGGAACTGCTTGCGCCTCTCGGCATCGATCTGGACCCGGAAGCTCATCTCGATTATTTCGTCACGCCGGAGGAGGAAGAGGAGGCAGGGCGTTTTCTGGCGGATAACGGGATCGATGTTCCCTTTGCGACCATCCACACCGGGGCGTCGCAGAAGCTGAGAGAGTGGTCGCTTGAGCGGTTCGCGGAGATGGCACGCCATATCGTGGCGACGCACGGGCTGAGAATCGTGTTGATCGGGTCGGGAGGGGAGGTGGAGCGTTCCGCCGGGCTGGCCGCGCTGATCGGCGATCTGAACCCGATCGATCTTACCGGTCGGCTCGATCTTCGTTCAATGGCCGCCGTGCTGAAGCGCGCCTCACTCTATCTGGGATCGGATGGTGGGCTGATGCATATGGCCGCGGTGGTCGGCACGCGGACGCTTGGCCTGTTCGGGCCGGGGCTTCACCATATGTTCCGTCCCATCGGCAGGCAGGTCGCGACGGTGTATCATCAGTTTCCATGCAGCCCATGCGATCAGGTGCATTGCGTCCGGCCGGACGATACATGCATGCAGGCTGTCACCATAGCGGAGGTGATCGAGGAAACCGAGAAGTTGATGGAGCGGGGTGGCCGGAGCGATCCGACGGCCTTGCAGCCGTAACGAGTGCATCCACGCGGCGGGATGCACCTGCATCGTGCGATCGGGGCGTGGTATCCCCGAACGCACGGAAGACTACGCCGGAATCTTGACCACCTTCACACTCGTAACCATGTTGTTGTCGGCGAAGAGCGAGCAGATATAGATGCCCGGAATCACCGGCTTGCCGGTATCATCATTGCCGTCCCAGAAGATATTGTCCTTCCCCTGTTCATGCTCCCCCTGGAAGAGGGTTTTCATATGACGACCCAGAAGATCGAACACGGCAATCGTGATGTTCCCCGACTTGGGCATCGTAAGCTGGAAGGTTGTGCTGATCGTGAAAGGATTGGGGTAGACGCTTCGCATCGCCATCCCATTCTGTCCCGCCGGGAGACTTGACGGAATGAACGAGGAGGCGACCACCATCCCCACCAGGACCATTGCAGTAAGCAGCTTCGCTTTCATAAGGTACTCCGTATCACAATACTGATTAGGCACACTCCAAATATAACGAGATCGATGGGGAAAGTTACGCCCTTTTTGGGAGAAGAAGATTTCTCGATTGCAGGCGTTGATATTCCTTCGGGCTCCCCGACGATCCAATCATGCGGGACCATGAACAGATGCCCTGAATCATCTCCCCATGACGAATTGTCCCCGGTGCGATTGTATGGACGAGCGCCCGGATGAACTGTTCCCAGGCCGGCAGTTCGGGCACGGAGCAGCGGGCCCGACGGTACGCCGATTCCCACTCTTCTTCCGGGACGGTCATAAAGCCTGTCGCGCCCAATCGCCGTCGCCTATCCGCACCATTGTGGGATGGCGGCATGTCCGTGATGCAACGGACGGCCGGTAATCACGGGGAAATTCCGTCGCCCGATCTCCGGGAAATTTCCGATGTAATGGATTGACCCCGCCGCACAATACATCATCCCTTCACTGGATATGCCGCCGGACGCCGGCATGGTGGCGATGCCGGAAAATGATGGCACCGGCCGATAATGCTCCCCTCCAAAATCATCCATACTCGATGGGACATCGCACGATTTTTCAGCACCGGCCTGCACTGTGCGAACGCAAATGTGAGATAACGAGGAGATGCAGGATTGCATGTGTTGTGATGACATATCATTCCCATCATGGGATGATAAACCGAAAAAGCGAAGCGATCCCGATAACAGACATCAATTTCCGTCGGGTTGGATTGAGCAATATCCCGTCGCTCGCCGAATGTTCAACACGATCCGGTTGCATCGTGTTCAAGCGTGCCGCCACATCACATCCCTGTTACCATTTGTGAAATTTCTTCGATGACGGATGCGGGTGTTGATCATGTCGCCATTCGTGGATCAAAATCATTCCATCACACACGGTAAAAGTCGATGACCACCTGAACTTCGAACTTCGCTTCGGGAGGACTTCGATGCCCGGATTGAATCGTGATTATCGGAAGACCCATGATACATGGGATGCAAACCATACTCCCCGTGGGCGGCCATCGCGAGCACGTTCAAACCGATCGCTGTATTCATTGGGTTCGGGATTTCCGTCGATATCGGTTGTCATATTCCTCTCCCGCGTCAATCTCCATTACATTGAACGCGCGTCGCATTTGATTGCTGTGATTGCCGGTGCTGTGTGATGCGATGGAAAACGATGGAAGGGAAATCCCATATCATCCGGTTATCGCATGCAACGGGAATGTCGGGAGAATGCATTGGTGGATTTTGATTGCTGGATCGTCCATAACCAGGCTGAGTCGGTGGGGTTGAATTATCGCGATCGGCATATACGGGCAAAATGGAGCATCTGATTTCGTCGGTTGTCATTGCATTCGATGCCCATTTCATCGCATCGGGCTTTGCGCGGCGGGCGGGTGAATAACGCTGTTCGAATAACCTTCCGGATCATTGCAGCCCCGCAAAAGCCGTCACGCATGGATTCCACGCCGGCCCGTGATATCCGGGGCTTCCGGCGCGACGGCGATTCGCGGGCTGCCTGTCGCGCACGCCGGGCATCTGCTCCACGCGGAATATCCGGCGTGGCGATTATTCCCATGGGTGCCGCTCTCACCTTGAGAAGCCGGGAAGCCGGCCGTTGTTCCGATTTCGTCCGATTGGGTTGTGCTGAACGGATATGAACGCGTGCACCACAACTTGATACCATCCGCTGGTAATATCGTCATGAGGATTCCCGAAAATCCTTCCCGCCGCGCCTCTCCACCCGGGCATCGTAATATCATTGACCATGTCCGGGGGCTACGTAGAGATTCTTCCTGAATGTGGGCTGTCAAACGGCGGGCGCGAATGTCTCGATAAAGCCAACGTCGATCTCTGACCCTGCAATGATGTGATATCCGGTGCAGTGATATTGATGTCCCGATCGATCCGGGATCGGGACACTAACGCTTCCATCGTGGATATTGAGGGCAATGCACTGGCGCGGTGAATTCGGTATTTGCGCGGCTTCGGGGAGAATTGCGTCGCGAAAATGATGTCGGCGGGAGAAACGATATTCCCTTCGAGCGTGCCGGGAATGGAATGAGTGGTGCCGATGAAAACATGGTTCAAACACTCCGAAATTGCGCTCTTCCAGCGGGCAAACTGCTCCGACATGATCATCCACAACCGGATAATTCCCCAGCCGATGCGGACGATATAAGTAATACATGGCCGATCCGACCGCAATGCTTTCGATGAAATACCCTGATCACGGCGTCGACAAATAACCATCACCGGCGCGGATGTCCATGGCGCAATAAATTGGCGCATGGTTTGAGTAATTGTTGCGGATGGCGAGTTCCGGCGATAGAAAGTCGCATTCTCTTTATATATTAGGAAGTTATTTAAGGCCTGTGAATTTCTTCTAGGCGGATCAGTAAACATACCAGGAGCTTCAAATGCCATCGACTACTTCAGGTGGGTCTCGGTTGATGAGCGAATTCGCTTCGCAAATTGTCTCGCAGATAGGGGCTATCTTCGAGCAGGTTAATGTCAGCCCCAGTCATCCAATCGCCGCTTTCCCCCTCGAAGGTGCCCAGAATTATCTCTACGTGGTTTATTCAACCAACGGGATGCCGCTGCAGGCGGGGGCCATGCTCGAGTCGATGGATAAGCGGCAGCAGAACCGGGCAGCCAGGGAAATTCAGGGGCTGGCAAGCAGCGGTTTCGCGGCGAGCTTCCGCGTGGTCGAGCTGATTTCGGAGGATATGGCGCGTAATGCCGAGCGGTGGATGATGGATCTTTTCCATGCCGCGCTCCCTCTGGCAAATGGTTTCGAAGTTAATCGTGGCCTTGCCGCCATTGCCCACGCACAGGAGTCCCCAGCTCCGGCCCGCCGTGGTCGTGGTAAAGCCGCAGGAACATCGGCGAAGCGTCGTGGTCGCCCAAGGAAGACCGAAACGACCGAGGCGGATTCCACGCCGGCGCCGGCAAAGCGCCGTGGGCGTCCAAGGAAGACCGAGGCAGTTGGCGAGGTGGCGGTTCCCAAGCGTCGTGGACGCCCGGCAAAGAATGCCGCTGCTCCCGCCGCCACTGAGGCAACCGTCGGCGCAAAGCGTCGTGGTCGCCCAAGGAAAAATGCAGAGGCGCCGGTAGCCGAGCAGGCCGCGCCGCGCCGTCGTGGTCGTCCGGCGAAGAATGCCGGCGCCGCCGAGGCTCCAGCCGGCGCAGCAAAGCGTCGTGGCCGTCCGAGGAAAAATGTAGAGGCGCCGGTAGCCGAGCAGGCCGCACCGCGCCGTCGTGGTCGTCCGGCGAAGAATGCCGGAGCCGCCGAGGCTCCAGCCGGCGCGGCAAAGCGTCGTGGCCGTCCACGGAAGAACGCAGAGGCGCCGGCCGCCGCTCCGGTTGTTGCCGGTCGTCGTGGTCGTCCAAGGAAGAATGCAGAGGCACCGGTCTCCGCTTCGGCCCCGGCAGCTACCGGCCGTCGTGGTCGTCCACGGAAGAACGCTGATGCCGCCGCTGCTCCGTCATCGGCCAAGCGTCGTGGTCGCCCGGCGAAGAATGCCGAAGCCGGCAATGCCGGTGGTGAGTCCACGGGCGCCAAGCGCCGCGGTCGCCGTCCGAAGAATGCCGCTGAAGGCGCTCCGGCAGCCACCGAGGGAAGCACCGGCGCCAAGCGTCGCGGTCGCCCAAGGAAGAATGTCGAGGCTCCGGCGGCGGAGGTGCAGGCAACGCCACGCCGTCGCGGTCGTCCGGCGCGTACTACCGAGGCTTCCGGGACTACCGAGGCTTCCACCGGCGCCAAGCGCCGCGGTCGCCCCAGGAAATCGGAGCAGAACGGCGCTCAGGTGAACACCCCCGAAACAGCGGTCGGGGAAACTGGTGCCGAGCCGACGCAGCAGTAGAAATCCCGATGCCGGCCGGGAAGATTCCGGTCGGCGAAGAGATTATTGAAACTGAACGGGCGGAGATTCCATGGGTGAATCTCCGCCCGTTATATTATGGGCTGTTTCACCGGCGTTCTTCTTCGGGAATTCGAGAGCGTTATATTGGTGGCTCACGATAATGTTCACGTAAAGCACCGTACAGATGCCGATTGTCACGCCGGATAGTCTCGAAACATCGCTGAAGCATGGGAAATTCGATCCCGTCTATTTTCTGTTCGGCGAGGAGGAATTTCTGATCGATGAGGCGCTTGACCGGATCATGGCCGCAACGGTCGATGAAAGCACCCGCAGCTTCAATTTCGATCTGATGTACGGCAGCGAGATATCGGTCAACGATATCGTGGAACGGTCGATGGCCTATCCGCTGATGGCGGACCGTCGCGTGGTGGTGGTGCGGGAGATCGACAGGACATTTGCGCTGCGGGGAAAACCGGAGGAAAATTCCCCGTTTGGTAGATATATGAACACCCCCGCGCCGACGACAATTCTGATTATAACCGCCGCCATCGCCGATTTTCTCACGAAGGGAAAAAACGGTCCCGGAGCAAAGGCTCCCTATAATCTTATCGTCAACCACGCCGCGGCCGTTCAATTCAAGAAAATCTACGATCGGGAAATCCCCTCATGGACGGCATCGCGGATCAAGGCGCGGGGAAAGGAGATCACGCCGGATGCCGTGGAATTGTTCGTGGGATATGTCGGCGCGTCGCTCCGCGTGCTGAGCAACGAGATTGAAAAGCTCTTCACCTTCGTCGAGGATCGGAAGCGGATCACGGCGGAGGATGTCCGGGCGATCGTGGGGGCATCGAAAGTCTTCAATGTGTTCGAGCTTCAGAAATCGGTCGGCATGAAAAATCTGGAGCTGGCCGCCGAGATCGCCGAGCGGATGCTGCGCGCCGGCGAGCCCGCGCAGTTGATTTTGACGATGCTCACCCGCTACTTCACCATTCTCTGGCGTCTGATCGAGCTTCGCTCCCGCGCCAAGGACCAGAACGAGATGGCGAGGAGCCTCGGCATCTCCCCGTTTTTCCTCAATGAATATATCGCCGCCCTTTCCCGCTATCCGATGGCGCATCTGCGTAATGCGTTCGAGGCGCTCCTCCATGCCGATATCGTGATGAAGACAACCAACATGGAGATCCCGCTGGTGATGCAGACCATGCTGATCGCGATCATCCGCGGCGAGCCGATGCGCGGCATTCCCTCCGCCATCTACGAGGCGGCGTTTGGCTGAACGGGGAGATCCGGCAATAAGCCGCCCCTCATCATGATATCCGGCATCCGCATAAACGATTTTTCAACTCTGATCGAGACACGTTCATGAACCCACCAACCGATACATTCGAGGATTTTTTCGCGATCGTCCGGCGTCTCCGCGTCGACTGTCCCTGGGACCGCGAGCAGACGCACGCCTCGATCGCGCCGCTTCTGGTCGAGGAGGCCTATGAGGTAAAGGAGGCGATCGAGGATAACAACGACACGGAGCTGAAGAAGGAGCTTGGGGATATCCTCCTCCATTCGGTGATGCACTCGGTGATTGCCGAGGAGCGCGGGGCGTTCGATTTCAACGATGTGGTGAAGTTCATCTCCACGAAACTGGTCCATCGTCACCCCCATGTCTTTGGCGATACATCGGTAAAGGATGCGGGGGAGGTGAGCGAGAACTGGGAGCAGCTCAAGATGAAGGAGGGGCGTCGCTCGCTCTTCGAGAACATGCCGAAGGCGCTGCCGGCCCTTCAGCGCGCCGATCGCGTGCAGGAGAAGGCATCGAAGGTCGGGTTCGACTGGGAGAAGCCGGAGGATGTCTGGAAGAAGGTGGAGGAGGAGATGGAGGAGATGCACGAGGCGGTCCGTGGCGGCGAGCGGGAGAAGGTGGAGGAGGAGTTTGGCGATCTTCTCTTCGCGCTGGTCAACTATGCCCGGTTTATCGGCGTCTCGCCGGAGGAATCGCTCCACAGGACCACCAACAAGTTCATCCGCCGGTTCCAGCATATCGAGTCGCGGCTGCTGGAGCAGGGAAAGACATTCAAGGATGTGGATCTGGAGCAGATGGATGCCTACTGGAATGAGGCGAAACGGGGGGAACATGAGGGGGGATGAGGTTTATAACTACGACAGCGGCGAATTCCCGGCGCTCTACTGCGACGCATCCGGCTGCGAGCATGTGATGCTGCGGAACGTCAGGGATCGATTCAGTTTTACGGTTTGCGGCGTGGCGAATCTCCCATCGTCGCCGAAACCTATCTCTGCCCGGAGTTCGAGCTTCGCATCCCCGGCACCGGGCATCGTGGTTGATCGATCGCCCGAGTCCGCCGCTCCTTTCAATTCGTGTCAATCGATCGCCGCCCGCCATCATTCATCTCTCCTTTCGTAGATTTGTGAGACTTCTTCGATTTGTCCCTACGCAAAGCTCCAAATAGATCCTCATGACTCCTTCACGTCCAAAAGCCAAGCTCGCCCTCGAAAACGGCGTCGTCTTCACCGGCCGTGCCTTCGGCGCGGTGGATCGCGAGTCCGCCGGCGAAGTGGTGTTCAACACATCGATCACCGGCTATCAGGAGATCCTCACCGATCCCAGCTACTACGGCCAGATCGTCACGATGACCTATCCGCACCAGGGAAACGTGGGCGCCAACCATTTCGACGTGGAGTCGGGACGGGTGCAGGCGGCCGGTTTTGTGACGCGGGAGGCATCGCGGGTGCGGTCGAACTGGCGGAGTGAGGAGAGCCTTGACGAGTATCTGCTGGAGAACGGGGTGATCGGCATCGAGGGGATCGACACCCGCATGCTGGTCCGCATTCTCCGCGAGGAGGGGGCGATGCGCGGCGTGATCTCCGCCACGGAGCTGGACGACGCCAGGCTGGTGGAGAGGGCGCGGGCCATTCCGAGCATGAGCGGGCTGGATCTGACCAGCTTTGTGGCCTGCGAGCAGAGCGCCCCGTGGACAACGGTCGACGCCAGCGGCTACAGGCTGCTTCCATCGGCCGGGTTTACCGCGACGAGGGAATATCATGTGGTGGTGATCGATTACGGCGTAAAGCGGAACATCCTGGAACGCTTGACCAGCTACAGCTGCCGGTTGACGGTGGTCCCCGGCTCCGCGACCGCCGAGGAGATACTGGCGCTGAACCCGGACGGGATCTTCCTCTCCAACGGCCCCGGCGATCCCGATGCCGTGAAGTACGCGATCGAAACCATCAAGTCATTGGTCGGCAGGAAGCCGATTTTCGGCATCTGTCTCGGCCATCAGCTCCTGGCGCTGGCGCTTGGCGCGCGCACCTACAAGCTGAAGTTCGGTCATCGGGGGGCGAACCATCCGGTGCAGAATCTGCTGACGGGGGAAAACGAGATCACATCCCAGAACCACGGCTTCGCGGTCGATCCGGAATCGCTGAAGGATCTGCCGGTGGAAGTGACCCATATCAACCTGAACGACCAGACGATCGAGGGATTCCGTCACACGGAGCATCCCCTCTTCTGCGTGCAGTATCACCCGGAGGCCGGCCCCGGCCCGCACGACGCGGATTATCTCTTCCGGCAGTTCGTGGAGATGATGGGCGCGGACTGATGCGGGGTTTCTCGAGCCGACCGCATCCACTCCAGAGATTTTCAACACAGTTCAAATCATAGCAACATCATGGCATCTGTAATTCTCTCGGCCGCGCGCACCCCGGTTGGATCGTTCGGCGGCACTCTCAGCTCGGTTCGCGCCCCACAGCTCGGCGCCACGGCAATCAGGGCCGCGCTGGAGCGCGCCGGCATTCAGGGGGATCAGGTCTCCGAAGTGATCTTCGGCAATGTCCTGACGGCTGGTCTGGGCCAGGCCCCGGCACGCCAGGCGGCGCTCGGCGCCGGGATTCCCAACTCGGTTCCATGCACCACCATCGCCAAGGTGTGCGGCTCCGGCATGAAATCCGTGATGATGGCCGACCAGGCAATCCGCTGCGGTGATGCCTCGATCGTCGTGGCAGGCGGACAGGAATCGATGTCGCTGGCGCCGTACATTCTTGACAAGGCGCGTAACGGCTACCGGATGGGGGATGGGAAGATCATCGATTCGATGATGCTGGATGGCCTGACCGATGCCTACGACAACGTGCCGATGGGTGTGGCTGCCGATGCCTGCGCGGTAAGCTGCAATGTCCCGCGCGAGGCGCAGGATGAGTTCACGATCGAGAGCTACAGGCGCGCGCAGACCTCGATTGCCGAGGGGCGTTTCAGGGATGAGATTGTCCCGGTGGTGGTGAAGGATCGGAAGGGAGATGTCACCGTGGACACCGATGAGGACCCCGCCAAGACGAACTTCGACAAGATCCCGACGCTGAAGCCGGTCTTCAGCAAGGATGGCACAGTCACCGCCGCCAACGCATCGAAGATCAACGATGGAGCCGCCGCGCTGGTGCTTGCCGATGAGGAATATGCCGCGAAGAACGGCCTGAAGCCGATGGCCCGCATCGTCGCGCAGTCATCCCACGCCCAGGCGCCGATGGAGTTCACCACCGCGCCGGTCGATGCCATCAGGAAAGTGCTGGCAAAGGCGGGGCTCTCGATGGATGATATCGATCTCTTCGAGGTCAACGAGGCGTTTGCAGTGGTGGCCCTGGCGGCAAAGAACGCGCTCGGCATCCCGCATGACAAATTGAACATCAACGGTGGCGCGGTGGCGATCGGCCATCCGATCGGCGCATCCGGCGCCCGCATCCTCACGACCCTTCTCTACGCTCTGAAGAATCGTAATCTGAAGCGCGGGCTGGCGGCGATCTGCATCGGCGGCGGCGAGGCAACCGCGGTGATCGTGGAGATGATGTAGGGCGTGTCCGAATAGCGGCAACCGGACGATCCATCAACTATCGAATCATAAAGCAGCTTCATGGAAATCAACAACATAATGGTCATCGGCGCCGGAACCATGGGTAACGGCATCGCCCATATCTTCGCGCAGAACGGCTTCAACGTCACCCTGGCCGACGTGGACAATGCCCGGATCGACGCCGGCATGGCGACGATCGGCGGTAATCTGGACCGGCAGGTGAAGAAGGAGACGATCACCGTCGCGGATCGCGACGCGACGCTCGGGCGGATCTCCCGCGCCACCGATCTGAAATCGGCTGCCCCCGGCGCTGATCTGATCGTGGAGGCGGCGACGGAGAATTTCGGGCTGAAGGCGGAGATCTTCCGTGCCATCGACGAGGCGGCGACCGAGAGGACGATTCTGGCGTCGAACACCAGCTCGATTTCGATAACGCAGATCGGCGCGGTGACGCGGCGGCCGGAGAAGGTGATCGGCATGCACTTCTTCAATCCGGTTCCGGTGATGAAGCTGGTGGAGATCATTCGGGGCTATGCCACAAGCGATGAAACCTATGCGCTGGTCAGGGGATTGAGCGAGCGGCTCGGCAAAACTCCCGTGGAGGTGCGCGATTATCCCGGCTTTATCTCCAACCGCATCCTGATGCCGATGATCAACGAGGCGATCTACTGCGTGATGGAGAGCGTCGCGTCGATCGAGGATATCGATACGGTGATGAAGCTCGGCATGGCACATCCGATGGGGCCGCTCACGCTGGCCGATTTTATCGGGCTGGATGTCTGTCTGGCAATCATGGAAGTGCTGCACAAGGGGCTCGGCGATGATAAATATCGCCCATGCCCGCTGCTTCGGAATATGGTGGCGGCCGGACATCTCGGGCGGAAGAGCAAGCGAGGATTTTTCGATTATTCGGCTAAATAAACTCGATATCTTCTTCGAAATTCAACGGAAGGCGGCCCTCGGGTCGCCTTTTTTATTGGCAGCTAACTTTTTCCGGAATCGTGGGTTAGGTGGGAAAGTATTTCAGGAGGGACTACGATGAATGCATCCGTTCTCCGGTTCGTTCCGATCCCGATCCTTCTCCTTTTCGCATGGCTTCCGCTCCGCTCGCAGGGACCCGATGTTCGCGTCTCGCCGGAGCCGGTCAGCTACCAACTCCCCCCGGACGCGCAGATACAATCGGCGGCGAGCATTGGTGATGTAACGCTTGCCGCGTGGGGAACAACGGTTCCGCTCACCGGCATATCGACCGCTAACGCAGTGTTTATGCGGCTTCTGTGGCGCCACGTTCCCATGAAGCAGAGCGGCTTCGTGCATGGCGCATCGGCCCGGCCGTATGGTCTTGTGCAGGTGATTCCGGCGCGCGACAGGTTCCTGGTATTCTGGAACGATCGCCGCGCCGATTCCCCCGGCGTCTATCTCCGCGTGGTGGACACGAATGGCGGATTTATCGGCGATGAACGGAAATTCGCCGATGGAAGAATTTCGCAAGCCGGAATATTCCGGTTCCCTCTTGGGAACGGATACCGTCTCATCTACAATATCATCACGGAAAAGGACTCCGGTTACTGCAGCCTTTTTATGACAGGCGACGGCCGATTTCCCGGATTTCAGGTCGGCCCGTTTGCCGGGATGATACACGAGCTGCGGAATATTCCAGGATATTCCGGAATGGCACTGCTGATGCGCGGCGATTCAACGCCGGTGCTGATCGATGCAAACGGCAGGCTCTCCTATCCCGATCGGTTTTTTGCCGATAATCTGAAGCGTCCTCATTATTTCAATGAGGATGGCTCTTTCGCGGTATTGAAGGATGATACGCTGCGGATATTCAGGACGATATTCGATGCGGTACCCGCTCAATGGCGGCATGTGCCGCTGCATGGTTATCTCCAGGATGGCGAAATGCTATCCCGTAGTGACGGCGGAGCGTATGTCATCCATGCGTTCCATTATTCCTTCCGTGACGATGGTCAGGGTGATCTTTCCGTTGCCAGAATAATTCAGCAATCGGACTCGTTTGTTGTCGTCGGCAGTATGGTGCTGACGTATATAGGCAATCCTGATCATCATATTACCCACTGGATCAATCGGATTTCAATGGAACGGTGGTGGGGATGTGATAACACCAGCGGACTGGAGCTTGACGCGGATGTCGGGACGCGCCTGAGAAGCGGTGGATACGATACAACGTTATCGGTTCATTATTCTTCGTATATCGGGCTCGATAAGCATGGATATATTATTCCAAATCTCCCGCTCGATTGTTCATCCGAATGCAATCCCGCGGCACTACGAAAATATGATCGAACGCTGAGTGCCATTGCCGTCATCGTTTCTGATGACACGGTTTATCTTTCGGTCGGTCGAGCGGGTTTTAAATCCGATTCCGCGCAGGTGAATCCGGCGATCTGCTCAATTGGGGAGAAGCTCCTGGTCAATTGGTATTCCAGGCAGAGCATGCCGGAATATCTCCTTGGCGAATGGATTCCCGGTGGTGAATCACATGCGGAGATTCTGTCCGAACTGGAACCCACAGGCTTTCAGGATACGGCCTCGGTTCAGGCAGCGGGGACATATGACAGAGGTGTGAATATCATCGGACAGTCGGATCGTGGCTGCATGGTGACATCCGCACGGCGTTGGGCGGAGTATACACGGCGGTACGATGCGGAAACGGTGTTCAGGCATCAGCTCAGTGCCTATGTCGCTACACCCGAGGGATGGAAGTCTGCCCTGCACCTCGCCCCGGACAACCTGGGATTTGAAGGATTTAATCTCATCTCGCAGGGATATAATCCCAATCGCGACGAGTGGGTGACATTGATGACAACATGGATTTATGTCAACTATTGGACCGCGGTTCCGGTAGTTCACATCTATGCCATTGATACAGACGGCCGAAACGGATGGGCTATCGATAGTGCCATAAACCGGATTGATCCGAAGGCCGTGATCATCCCTGTCGACAGCGCCGAATATTTCTCGGTAACTGGAACTGCCGCTACTCACTGGCGGGGAAAAGATTCGGTGGGGGCAATTACATTTGCGACTTCATATCCCAGGGCGGTATATCGCAGGTTGCTCGGCCCGTATTTCCTGCGGAGTTATTTTGCGACCGAAAATTCCGGCAGCAGCACGCTGACGCTGGAATTATACGACCTGAATGGGACGCTACGGCGGAGCAGGGAAATCCATTACACCGGCGTGCGAAACGAGCCTGTTCTCGTGCAGAACGGAAACGACTCGTCGATAGCGGTCCTTCGTGGTGATTCCTCCGGTGTGCGCCTGGACATGGTCGATCGCCTTCTCAATCCGCGCGTTACCGATCTGCCGGTGAGCACGACACGCGGTGCCGTCCGCCATCCCGCGGGCATATTCCGCGGCGACACTCTTTATCTGGTATGGGAGGATGATCGCGACGGCGCGTCCAATATCTATGGTAACTATCTGCCGGTTCCAAGGTTGAGCGCGGGCGTTCATGAGGAATGGGAAGTTGGCGGCGAGCTTGCGCTTTCTCTTGAACCAAATCCCTCGACCGGGACCGCGAGGCTGCGAATATTCCATCCCGTGTCCGCCGTTACGATCGTTGTTGCGGACATGCTCGGGAATATCGTGCGGAGATACTCATCCGATCACCTCGATAGTGGGATCATGACATTGCCCGTGAATCTGGATGGGCTGCCGTCGGGCATATATGCGGTGTCCGTGGAATCAGGCGGGAAGAGAGGAACCGGGCGCCTGATCATCGGCCGGTAGTGATGATGGTGGAGCAGGGAAGGGCCGAAATCAATTTGCGTGAACATTTCCAATATTCATCAGGAAGATATAATTTGGGAAACACGATACCTGCCCGCGCCTCTCCGCCCATTGCGGAGCGTGAATAATCAACGTAGTGACAATGCCCTGCCTCCGGCATGCTCCATCAGGAAGCCGGATGCCGTCGGGCTATTGCGGCCAAATACGTTCGATAGCGCGGATGGCGGTATTGAATATGGCTGTTGGGCGTAGACGATAGTAAAAACCGATGTTCTATCATCAGCGGAGAATGTTTGCAGTTAATCATACCCGTTACAACCATGGTCGGTGTTCCATCTCGGTCGGCGCCGAGCGGTTTATTTTCACTAACGTGTAACAGGTATGATCATCGAACCTCCCGTAGAGTCCATGGAGACCTATCTTGCGGACCCTCCCGTCGTCTCCCTCGATGAGATGACGGAAGAACGCCTCCGGTCGATCCGGCTCCCTGCTGGTTATCTCGCGCTTCGCAGAGGAATCGAATTATTCCTCGTCATCCTCTCCTTACCGATCACCCTTCCGATCTGTCTCCTGATCGCCCTGGCGATTCGCCTCGACTCATCCGGTCCCGTATTCTACTGGCAGAAGCGACCCGGAAAAGACGGCCGTGTTTTTAAAATGGTCAAGTTCCGCAGCATGCGATATTCGCGGCGTGGCGTTGCGCGGCTGACCGAGGAGGCGGACCAGCGAGTTACCCGTCTGGGGCGATTTCTCCGCCTCTATCATCTGGACGAACTGCCGCAGCTTCTGAATGTCCTTCGTGGTGAGATGAGCCTTGTTGGCCCACGCCCTGAGCCCACGTTTATGTCCGAGGTTTACGAGCGGAATATTCCCTTTTACGAATATCGCCGTCTGGTGCCACCGGGGATGACCGGCTGGTCGCAGATCAACCAGGGATATACCCACGATATCGACAGCACACGCATCAAGCTCCACTACGATCTCTATTATATCAAGAATCTCTCGCCACGTCTCGATCTGCTCATTGCGTGCAAGACAATCCCCGCCGTGCTGACACGGTACGGCGCGCGCTGACGCCGGCTGCCGATTTGAGCATTCCGCTCTCCTGATCGGAGGGCGGATAAAGCTCATCGCCGTTGTTGATATTTCTTTTCATGCGGTTGAAACAGCGACTGCTCAAGTCGACCTGAATTTCGTATTGCCGCGAAAAAAAATATTCTTATGATTGATCGCAACGTGGTGAATATCTTATCGTGATATCGTTGGTAATAAAGGCCAGTGGCTTTCGATTTTTTTGCCATGATATCGGAAACAGCAATTGTTACCTGTCACCGCCACCATATTCCGCTAACATTTTTGCAAGTCATGGGTTAGGCTCATGAAGCGGATATTCCCAGTTGATCGACGGTAATTATCACTCGATTTATTTGGTTGATCGGGCTGATATACTTACCTGAAAATTACTGGAGGCCGTTTCCGAGACCTGATTGATTGATGACACATCCATGCCCGCATTGCTCACGGACATGGAGCGGATACCGATGAATATCCTCTGATGCCGATGCGCCGGGTATCGGATGCCGGCAACGGGATCGGCATGGATTGACGATGCGAACCCTACATCGTGATCCGGCAACGGGGGTTGTGATCAGGATGGAGTGGCAGGTGAAAGGATGCTGCTTTATCCCCACGATCCTTCCGGCAATGCGGGGCGAAGCCGGGAAATCATTGAAACCACGGGAATGGTTTCCCGGCGCCCGCCTCCGCAACGCCGGACGGGCGTTGTGGTCGTCGCGCGGCCGATAGCATCTGTCTATCGTGTTGAGGTGTCGCGCGGCGTCCACCGCGTCATGTTCGCCGCAAATAGTATCTTCACCGCCTGTACAACGAATCGAGCGGAAGCGAAGTCACGGAAATCTCCGTGCCTTCGCTTGCTGTTGAATCGATCACAAAGCTCTTACCCATATGCGTACGCTCACACCTTCCGATTTCTTCGAAGCCGCGCGCCGCCGGGCTCCCCGCCTTGTCGAGTTGCGCCGTACACTTCATGCCAACCCCGAGCTGGCGTTTGAGGAATATGAGACTTCCGCGCTTGTCCAGTCGGTGCTTGGCGAGCTGGATATCGAAATGCGTACCGGCGTTGCCAGGACCGGCGTGGTGGGCGTGCTGCGCGGTGGAATGGCGGTGGAGGGCTCCCGTTGCGTGGCGCTTCGTGGAGATATGGACGCGCTGCCGATTCATGAGGAGACGGGATTGCCGTTCGCGTCGAGGAACGCTGGAAAAATGCATGCGTGCGGCCATGATTCCCATACCACGATGGCGCTCGGCGCGGCGATGATCCTCTCGGAGCTTCGCGACGAACTGCCGGGGACCGTGAAGTTTCTGCTTCAGCCGAGCGAGGAGCTTCTGCCCGGCGGCGCGTCGGTGATGATCGCCGATGGCGCGCTGGACGGACCAAAAGTGGACGCGGTGTTCGGGCAGCATGTGGCGCCGATGGTGCCGGCCGGCGCGGTCGGCTTCCATCCGGGGACGATGATGGCAAGCGCCGACGAAATCTACATCACGATTCGCGGGAAAAGCGGGCACGCCGCGATGCCTCAGCTTTCGATCGATCCGGTGGTGGCCGCCTGCGAACTGGTGATCGCGCTGCAGAAGGTGATCAGCCGATCGATCGATCCGTTCCAGCCGGGGGTGCTCACCATCGGGAAGATCGAGGGGGGCTCCGCCACGAATATCATCCCGGATGAAGTGAAGTTGCAGGGGACGCTCCGGGCGATGAATGAGGAGTGGCGCAAGGGGGCGCATGAGAAGATCGAGAACATCATCAAGGGCGTCTGCCTCGGCAACGGCACGGAGTACGAGCTGGATATCAGGCTTGGCTATCCCGCGCTCAACAACGATCCCTGGACCACCCGGTTCGCGCAGGATGCCGCCCGCGAGATGCTTGGCGCCAACGCCGTGTTCGACGCGCCGCCGATGATGGGGGCCGAGGATTTTGCGTATTACCTTGAGAAGATCCCCGGGACATTCTGGTGGATCGGCGCCGGCACCGCCGAGCAGGGGTGCGTTGCCGGGCTCCACAATCCGAAGTTCACGATCGACGAGAGCATCCTGCCGATCGGCAGCGCGCTGATGGCCTGGGTTGCCTATCGCTATCTGACGCAGGGGTGATCGTAATGGGATTTCGCGTTCGGTCCCGCACTGGAATGTCCGCGCAATGCCGATGGATGCTGGCGCTGCTCCTGCTCCTTCCGGCGTGCCGCCATGTGGAACGGGCGGATGGCGATGGCGCCAAGGAAATCCTCACGCGCGAGCGGGCCTCGGCGATGGTCCGCTCGCTCTTCGCGTCGTACGGCGTGGAAAGCCCCGGCCTGAACGCAAACGATCTGGGCGCCGGAACCATCGGCGACGCGGCCCTCTATTTCGAGTATGGTCCCGGCGAGAAATCGCTGATCTGTTCCGCCCTCGTCTACAAGTTCCACGATGATCCCCGGCCCGGCGTGCTGGATGCGTTTTACGCCGAGGAGAGCACTACATCCACCGGCGGCGGCCATCTGGTCTACGAGGATGCGAGCAAGGGACTCTATCTCGACCGCATCTATAAATCATCCCGCCCCGACTCGACATTCCGCGCCGATATGGAAGAGCTGGCGCGCGCAGGCGTGATGTGGGGAAACGATGTGCTGCCGGGCGTTGCGGAAAAGGTTTTCCATCCGAAATAACTGACGGTGGCGGATGCCCTGAACGGACGGCCGCGGGAATATTCCATCGTGAACATCCCCGCGGCGTCATCTCAATCACTATCAGAGGTAGGTTCCGCTCCGGGTTGCGCGGAGCCGTTCCGCCGCCTCGATCTCGCGCCGGACGCGATCGAACGTGTAGATCGCCTCCCCCTCCTCCCCAAGCTCGATATCCCCCTGCAACTTCACGACGATCTTCTGAAGGATCGGGTCGATCTCCTCCCGCTTGATATCGTTCTTGCCGTAGGAGACGATCGTGAAGTAGATCTGATCGGCGGTGCCGCTCCAGATGCGATGCTGGAAGATCATCCTGAGAACCTTCTTCTCCTTGTTGCGCGCCACCCGCTCCTCCTCCTTTTTCTTCGTAATGAAGTAGCGGATCAGGGAGACCGCGAAATAGCTGAGGGAGAAGAATATCGGGATATAGCCGAGGAGGAAATGAACGAACCCGGTGCGGAAGAACGGGCCGATGCTCCTGAGCGTATCCAGCCCGCCGGCCAGCAGTGCCATGCCGGAGACGAACGTAAACCCGACGATGCCGATGATGGCGATGTTCCGCTCCGTTGAATTGCCGGAGTGCTCATACGGCGGCTCGTATTCATCCCAGTACGGCGTTACCTTCACATCGGCCTTGGCGTCCTTTCCGGCGACAAAGCTGTCGAACTCCCCAAGCACGACGCCTTCATCGGTGATGGTCGGATCGCCGTTGAAGCGGACCAGGTAGTCCGCCATCCGTTCCTCCGCCTCCGCGATGCCGCCGCCCCTGAGCCCGACGATCTCCACCGGTGCCAGCACGCCGCGCTCTGCCCTGAGAAATGCCGCCACTTCCTGTTCGGTGGCGAGCGGATCGGGCTCTGCGCGTTCGGGTCCAAGGGCCAGATCGTAGATGGCGATGATAAACGATTTCTTGTTCTTGTCCGGGCCGCGCGGGGTGACAACATTCCGGTAGCGGTAGCCATACTCATCCACCGAGTAGGAGGTGGGGAGCATCACATTGGTCCAGAACGCGAAACGGAGTCCCTCGGCCAGCACGCGGAGCACCACGGTCAGGAAATCGCCGCCATTGGAGCGTCGACGGTTATCGCGACTGTTTCCCTGCGCCTGCGCGAAGAGGATCAGCAGAACCGCCAGCAGCATCACGACCGCGTAGATCAGCACCATCGCGCCGATCCACATTCTGAAAAGCCGCTTGAAATTTTTCCAGAGCACTTCCTTCTGCGCGGCCCATCGCTCCGCCGCGGTCTTTGTGCCGCGGGCTCTGAGCGGCAGCTCGAACTTGAACAGGACGTTCCCCTGATCGTCGGCGGAGACGCGGGTAACGTATAATTCCATCAGGCGGGAGAGCGCATCGCGCGCTTCACCCACTGTGATGCCGGTTGCCGTGGCGGCATCCTGCGGCGTCAGTTGTCCTTCCAGGCCGGCCAGCTTTTTCTCGACCAGCGCTACTGCTTGTTGGGAGATTGTCTGCTTCATCTATCCTGCATTACTGTTGGAGCACGCAATGATACGGACTGCGCGGGAATGGGAGCCGGGAAATGATTGTGACGATGAGATCGGTTGCCGGTCAATCCATCCCCGCCATCCTCATGATCGACGAATCGAAAGCTACGATCGCGCACCGCCGGAAGTTCCGCCGGGCAGAATCTCCAGTGGCATGCAGCCAACCCGCGGCGGCGGAGACGGTTGGATGAACAGCCCCACCGTTCAGCCTGATGTGCCGCGCGGCTTGGAAGGGAGGAATCATCAATTGGTGGACGATGCGAACCGTATTCCCACGCGGTCACGTTCCGCTTGTAAAAAGTCGTCTCCCGTGATAAGTTGCGCGCCGTTGCGGGTGGCTGACATCAGATTCCTCCCTCAGTTCGATACGTACCCCCATCGATATCCGATTCTTTTTCGTTGAACAAACCGACATGAGGCGCATCGTTTGCCGATCCGTCGCGGCGGGGAGTGCGTATCATATCGCCCGGTTTGTGTTTCCATCCACCCGGTCTGCACATGGCGGATCACCAATTTCGATAGCAACCGAATAACGTTATGGCAAATCAAGCAAAGGCCAATCCGGCCGGTGGGCCGGTGAGCTGGTCCATTACCATCAGCCATCTCAAGGTGGCCGTCTACCGCGCGCTTCTTATGGATTCCACGAACACGGTGGTGCAGAAGTGGGAGGACCAGCGGACCGACGACAGCGTTCCCGATACATTTGAATTGACACAGCCGGTGGCGCAACTGGCCGGATGTTATCTCTGGTGGCAGGCGGTCGTGATGGACCCGAGCGATGCCGGCGGCCCCTATGTGGGCAGTGTCACGGTAACGCAGGATGGCAATACGCTCTGCTCGGAGTCGGCGCCGGGGACCATTCCGGCGGGAAAAGGGATGGCCGATCTCTATGCCGATCAGGTTCAGTTTATCTGACACGAACGGTCTTCGATCCATGCAAACGATTCATCCGCCGATTTACCAGGAATACTTCATATGAAGCTATCGATACGTTGTTCGATTGTGGCGCTTGCGCTCTTCGTCGTGACCGGGAATTACCGCGCGCTGCACGGTCAGTCGCTCGGCAGCCTTCCCGCCGTGGACAGCCTGGCGAGATTCGAGGCCATTCCGAACGATCTTGTCTTTGAATTGCTGGGCCTTCCCGGAAATTCGATCCAGCAGCCGGGCACCGTCTCGGCGATTCTCGCAAGCCTTACCAGCGCCGTCGATTTCAAGGGGAATCTGGCCCCCGGCGCGGCCATCACGCTGGCCCCATATCAGTTGATCATGGGTGACAGCCTGGAGTTGAAGGATTATGTGCAGAATCCCATGGTCCGCATCCTCGCCAACACGCAGATATCGCTCGGCACCGCTCCGGCGCACGATGCCGATTCGGCGCTCGACTGGGGCGTTGGCGCCCGCATCGTGATTTTCAATTCCGGCGATGGACGATTGAATACAACCTATATCGATCAATTGCTGAATGCCGGCGATACGCTGCTGAAAAAATTCCCGCTGCCGAATATCGGGACCACCGTCTCGCCATCGCAACTGGCCGATAATACCACGGCGCTGAGAATGTCGATCGACGCGCGCAACATGACCCTCCGCGACAGTGTGGACAGCGCCGATGTCAACACATTGACGGCGTATCTGAAACGCGCGGATTCGCTGGCGTCGCCGATATCCGATTCGTTGAAGGCATATCTGACGCCGATCAAGAACAATGTGCAGGGACGGGTGTCGTTGCGCGCGGCGAAAAAATCGATCACGCAGCAGAAGCTGAGCCCCGCATGGAACACCGCATCGCTCGAAATAAATCTGGGGGCTGTGTACAGAGCCAGTTCGGCGCAGGTGGGACAGAGCCATTTCAAGACATTCCGGGGATGGGTGAATGGTGGAATAGGGACGGGAAATTCGCAGTTCATCGGGCAGATCGGTGTCGAAATGGACAAGGGAGAATCGGGATCGGGCGATTCAACGGCCGTCACATCGGCGTTGATGTACCGGATAGGAAATCAGTACGCCCGGTTCGGCGTGGGAGTGAATACCGAGAATCTCAACAGGGGAGTGATCTCCATGCTTGGCGAAATCCGGGTGACCGGAAAAACCTGGGCGGTGATCTCGTTCGACGGACAGGTGGCCTCGGGCGCCCGTCCGGTATGGAAGCCCAGCCTGACGCTGAAGCTCCCCGCCGGACAATTCGGATCGGAGTGATGGGAATTATTCGTTGGCTGTTCAAACAGCCATATCCACACTATTTACCGGCGCGCTTATCGTAATGGCCTGAACGTGGGTTGATCAGCGCGCCAATGGCCGATGCTATTACAGGAGATGAAATATGTTCAGCCTTGGAATCTTGGATGTCGGGATCGGGCTTGCATTCGTGTATCTGATGGCGAGCCTGATCTGTACATCGATCAATGAAATTATCGAGTCGTGGTTGAAAAATCGCGCCAGCGATCTGGAAAAAGGAATTCGTGATCTTCTTGGCGATCCCGGCGGGACGGGGCTGATGTCCCAGCTATATAATCATCCGCTGGTCAACGGGCTTTTTCAGGGGGTATATAATCCGGCGAACAAGAAACAGGATCTGCCGTCGTATATACCCGCCCGGAATTTTGCGACGGCGTTGATGGATCTGATGGTGATCCCTCCAACGGCACCGGCCGCTGAAAATCCACCGACCGCCGAAAACTCTCCGACTGCTGAAAATCCACCGATTGCCGAAAACCCACCGACAGTTGAAAACGCTCCGACGGCCGGAAACGCGGGTGATGCCGCCGGGATCATCATCAAGTCAATCGACGGAACGCAGGTGGACCGGGCGTTGAGGGCGCTGGCGAAGCAGGCGGGAAATAACCTCGACAGGCTTCGCGTGGATATCGAAGCATGGTACAACAGCGCGATGGATCGGATTGCCGGCACATATAAGCGTCGCGCGCAGATGGCCGTGCTTGTCATCGGCCTGCTGGTCACCATCGCCGCCAATATCGATACCATCACGATTGTCAATTCCCTCTCCACCGATCCCGCGGTCCGCAACTCCATGGTCGCCGCCGCGCAGGAATATGCGCGCAGGGATTCCGCGGTCTCTGATACGACGGGCGCAAATGCCAACAACCCGAAAATGCTCGGCACGCTGGTGGAGAACGACCTGCGAACGATTCGTCAGGCGGGACTCCCCATTGGATGGGATTGCAGCAACCCGCGGATCGTTCCAAGGGATCTTACCGGCTGGCTCACGAAGATCGTTGGATGGATTCTGACCGCGGCCGCGATATCGCTGGGAGCGCCATTCTGGTTCGATACGCTGAATAAATTTATCGTAGTCCGTTCCACGGTAAAGCCGCGCGAGAAGAGCAAGGAGGAGCCGTCGAAGGATTAAGGTCTTCGACGATTGCCCGCGCATGATACCGGCGGGCTGGCAGTTTATTTCTCAATCGAATTTTAAGGGGGATCATGGCAAAAATAAATTTCACGAATGGCCTGCGCGATGAATATCGTCGCCTGTTCGATGCATGCGAAATCCGCGCGAACCGTTTTGCGTCGGTTGATGCGATCGTCAGCGCTATCGAGGCGAACAAGGATCGGTATGTCGCCGTGGGGGGGCCGCTCGGCATTCCGTGGTATGTGGTGGGGGTGATCCATAACATGGAGGCATCGCTCAAGTTTACCACGCATCTCCACAACGGCGATCCTCTGAAAGCGCGTACCGTCCAGGTTCCCGCCGGGAGGCCGAAGACCGGCTCGCCACCATTCACATGGGAGGAGAGCGCTGATGACGCGTTGCGGCAGCGTGGGCTGAACGGGCTTTCCGACTGGAGCCTTCCCATTACGCTCTACCGGCTTGAGGGATATAATGGTTTCGGATATCGCATGGGGCATCCCGATGTGCTTTCCCCGTATCTCTGGAGCTTTACGAATCATTATTCGAAGGGAAAATTCGTGGCCGACCATAAATTTTCCCATACCGCCGTTTCCGGGCAATGCGGTGCCGCGGCGATCATCCGTCGCATGGCGGAAAAGGGGACGATAGCATTCGGAGCTGATGGGCAGCCGGTGGAGGGAGCGTCGCCCTCCGTATCGGATCTGGTGCAGAATGTCCGCTTTTCGAAAACCGTGAAATCGGTGGCGGCGGAACAGCTCCAACGAGCGTTGAATAATATTCCGGGAATATTCCTTCGCGTTGATGGCGTTCCGGGGAAGGGAACATCCGATGCGGTCAAGGCCGTCACCGGGCATTTTCTGATGGGCGATCCACGCGCCTGATGCATAACTCGGGCGGGGAGCATGGTCTCCCCGCCTTCCGCCATCCCCACCCTCGCACAGCCATCTTTTTCAGTCGATGATCTCAATATGTGGCGTCGATACGTAGTTCGTACGTATCGGGAGCCGGGCCTTTCCATGTCATCTTGCAACAGTTCACTGGCAGACTGCCCATCACCAGCGCCTGTTGCGTCGGCCCCGGAGGGGCACAATCCCCGGTGCGTGGGCATCGCCCCGCGCAGTCTATTGGGGGGTGAGTTATGAGCGGGGAATTTCAGGCGGAACGTCCCCGGCATTCCCGATTCAGGGAGTTTCGGGAAGCCGGGGATGCCGTCGATATTCGAATTGTCGGGGGTGAAGAACCATCACGGCGCGTGACGCATATGGCACGTTCAATCTGCTGACAGGGCTGATTTTCGCGGTATTTTCCATCACCTTGTTCTGGCACGGCGGTTACTGTCGTCTCCGATGGGTACATGGTTATTGGTTGAGTGAGGGCAGGCCTTTTCTATCTGCTCCGGAAAGGCCACGGGAAGCGCCGGCGTCCGTTGATGGGATTCGCCATGATATCGATCGATCGTCCCCGATATCATGGCCGCTGCTGATGCTCCGGCATGCGGAAGAATCACATACACGAAACGCCGGCGTTTTTTTATTGCTCCGAAAATTCAGATCCACCTGCAAAATTCCGAATGTCTATTCCGGGAGATATCATCGGTGGTGATGGCCTGAAACAGCGGCGCGAGCCCGAAATTCATCGAGCCCGCGCTGAAAATATTACTGCGTTATTTCGTTCTATCGGGAAGCGCTGAGGTGCGGAAGAAGCGATTCCAGTTCCGGGTCGAGCGCCAGCCATGATTTCAACATCGCCTCATGGTTCAGATGCTCTTCGTCCCCCTCATCCATCTCATCCTCATAACCGAGCGTTTCGCTCAACCGATTCCCGATGGACTCACTGCCGGGGCTTTCCCGGACGAACTGTTTCAGCGCCTGCTCGCCGATATAATCGCATGTCAGATCCTCCACCTGATCCCGCGTGGGATGCACCCCCGCCGTGCGCCGCACGACTTCCGCCACGCTATCGATAATAGAGATGAAATTCTCGTCCCGCGCGGCCACATGAGTCAGCTCATGCGCTAGGAGCAGAATCACTTCATCATCGATATCGAGATCGACCGCGTACTCGGGGCCGATGCGGATCTGCCCGGGATATTCCACATCCACTTCGGCAAGGCCGCCCAGCGCCGGGTCAAGAATAAGAGTATCCACGGCATCGATATACGCGGTTGCCCTGCTGAGATCGATATCCGTCAATCCGAAACGGATCGCGTTCTCATGAATCGCTGCAAGCGTCAACTGCTTGGCGCGCGCAAGATGCCGTTTGGTGTTCATCATCGCCAGTTGCAGGCGCCCGCTCATCACCCGGCCGACCGCAACGCGGCTCTCCGCCGGAGGGGCCACCTTGCGGGAGGTGTTGCGGAGTTGTCCGATGCCTGCCTGCGGGGCGCTCAGGCCGATTGCAATCAGGCTATATCCAATCCATCGTATCCCCGGGAATTTCCAGTGAGTATTCATCGCCGTTTCTCCTCATCATCGCATCGTTAATCATTGGTATCACACACTCCATAAAGACGAATTGCGTGCCAGCCCGCGATGTTACAGGAGAACGAACGTGGCTTCTCGTAAAAATCTGGTAGTGGCTCAATTTGAATCCAGCCCTCCGGTTGACAACGCAATGATCCATCGACGATCCTCTGATCACTCTTCAAGCTCCGTCAGGAGCGCGCCGGTTGCAGCAACGATGCCCCCGTTCCCCGCTCAAGCTCCATCGGAGCGTACCATCCTCGCATGCCGGCAGAATGGCACGCTCCGATGGAGCCTGGAATCATGGGAGGCGTGGCGATGCTGCAACCGGCACGCCCCGGTGGGGCTGGGAAGGCGGATGCCGTAGATGACTCCGGGCATCATCTACAGTATCTCAACCTGAGCCGCTACCAAAAATCTTGTACCCGGCACTGATTTTGTACACTTTCCCTGCAAGACAGCGCCTGAAAGTTCGTCTCCAGACGCTGAAAGTATCGTACAGAGGACCAGGCCTGCGGGATTGAGGATTGTTCATGGCGTCCAGCCATGTCCCGGATATCCGAACCCATTCAGCTTTTCACTCCATCCCTCTTCCATTCCGGCTGTCATTTCCGACGGAACAGATATCTCTGTTTTCTCGCTCGGACGGGCAATTCTATTCCCTCCTCGATTATGGCTAAGACATCTCCAATCCTGGTTTCCCTATCCGGGCGTTCCTGGCGGCATCAGATCCTGATGGACGCGGCGATCGTGCTGGTGATCGCCGTCATCGTGTATGCCCTCAGCAGCGCATTTCATGTCAACATGATATTGACCGACTGGTTCGAGAGGAAGGAGCTGATCGATGGCACCATTACCGGGCGGATCGTGGAGCTGCTGGTTGCGGTGCTCATCGCGGCCAGCGCGTTCGGGTTTCTGCGATGGAACCAGCTTCGCAAGGAGGTTCTTCTGCGCCGGCAGGCGGAGGCGGAGATGAAGGATGCACGCGAGAAGCTCAGCCGGATGATCGCCAAAAGCCCGGCGGTGATCTACGCGCTTCGCGTGGACGGGGAGGTTCTGGCCCCGCTGTGGGTGAGTGAGAACCTGGAGTCCATCATGAAGTATCATCCGAGCAGCATGAGCAGCGACTGGTGGGCAAGTCATCTCCATCCTGATGATCGTCAATCCGCAATGGCATCAATGAGCGATCTCTTTGTCAACGGTCAGAGCAGTACCGAGTATCGCTTTCTCCTTCCTGATGGAACCTACCGCTGGGTGGGAGATGAGAAGAATCTTGTGCGCGATGCCAATGGTCGGCCGATCGAGGTGGTCGGTTCATGGACCGATATCACCGAACGGAAGGAGGCGCGTTCCGAGCGGGAGAGGATCTTCACGATATCGCGCGACGCGATCTGCATCGCGGGCATGGATGGCTATCTGCGCGATCTCAACCCGATGTGGGAGACTCTCTTCGGGTTCAGTCGCGAGGAGTTTATGGCGGCCCCCTTTGGTGAGTTCGTTCATCCGGATGACCGGGAGATAGCGCGGAGGGAGGTGGCGCTGCTGCGGACGGGACGGGAGACCCTTTCGTTCGAGTGCCGTGTCCGCTGCCGCGACGGCTCCTATCGATGGATTCTCTGGACCGCGATATCACGCAACGGCGACGATTATTTCTACGCCAGCGGCCGTGATATCACCGAGCGGAAGCTGAACGAGATCTTCATTCGCGAGGCGATGGAGGCCGCCGAGGCCGCCAATCGAGCAAAAAGCGAGTTCCTTGCCAACATGAGCCATGAGATCCGCACGCCGATGAACGGAATACTCGGCATGACCGAGCTGGCCCTGGATACCGATCTGACGGTGGCGCAGACCGAGTACCTGACCACCGTTCATTCGTCGGCGGAATCGCTGCTGAACATTATCAACGACATGCTTGACTTCTCGAAGATCGAGGCGGGGAAGCTGGAGCTCAACCATTACGATCTCCATCTCCGCGACAGCCTTGGAGATACTCTCCGCGCCCTGGCGGTCCGTGCGTATCAGAAGGATCTGGAGCTGGCCTGCCATCTGCTTCCCAACGTCCCGGACAATCTGGTCGGCGATTCGGCGCGACTCCGTCAGGTGGTGGTAAATCTGGTCGCCAACGCCATCAAGTTCACCGAGCGTGGTGAAGTGGTGCTCCATGTTGAGACGGAGCATGAAGAGGATGATCATGTGATGCTCCGCTTCACGGTTTCCGATACCGGCATCGGCATTCCGGCCGATCGACTGGAGGCGATCTTCCACGCGTTCACGCAGGTCGACAGCTCCACCACCAGGCGCTACGGGGGGACGGGGCTGGGGCTGGCGATCTCCGCGCAACTCGTGGAGATGATGGGGGGGAGGATCTGGGTTGAAAGCACGCTCGGCGTGGGGAGCCGCTTCCACTTTACCATACGGATGGCACGTCGTCCGGCGGGTTATTCAAAGCCGATGGATCTGGACGATCTGCGGGGGCTTTCGGTGCTGGTGGTGGATGATAACGCCACGAACAGAAGGATTCTGGAGGAGCTCCTCATCGGCTGGAACATGCTTCCCGTCCTTGCCGAGAGCGGCGCGCGGGCGCTTTCGATTCTCGAATCCTCGAGCAGTATGGTCTCCCCTTTCTCCCTGATTCTCCTCGATGCGAACATGCCGGAGATGGATGGCTTCACGGTGGCGGAGCATATCAACAGCAATCCGAACCTCTGCGGGACCACCATCATGATGCTCTCTTCGGGGGGGCTTATGGAAGATGTGGGACGCTGTCGCGATCTCGGCATCTCCCTCCATCTTACCAAACCGATCAAATCATCCGATCTTCTCACGGCGATCCGCAGTACCCTGAGGAGCGCGGCTCCAAGGAAGGAGCCATCCGTGGAAAAGCTTCAGGTCATGACGCACGTCCGGCCGCTCAGGGTGCTGGTGGCGGAGGATAACCCTGTCAACCAGCTTCTCGCCCGGCGCGTGCTGGAAAAGGATGGGCATGCCGTGGTGGTCGCCGAGAACGGCCTGCTGGCGCTCGATCTGCTCCTTGCCGGGACGTTCGACCTGGTGCTGATGGATGTGCAGATGCCGGAACTGGATGGGCTTCAGGTGACCCGGATGGTTCGCGAGCGGGAGCGCGCGTCCGGCGGCCATGTTATCATCATTGCGATGACGGCGCATGCCCTGAAGGGGGATCGCGAGCGATGCCTGGAGGCTGGAATGGATGGCTTTATCCCCAAGCCGATCCGGTTTCCCAAGTTGTTCGAGCTGATGGAGGAACTGACGGCGAAGGATGATCTCCCGGCGGGCGCCATCCCGGCATTCGACCGGCCGCAGGCGCTGGCGCAGACCGGCGGGGATGTCGATCTGATGCGGGATCTCTACGATCTCTTCGTCTCCGGCTCCGCCGAACGGATCGAAGAGATCCGCGGCGCCATCGCATCGGGGGCTTTCAGCGCTGTCGAGTTCGCGGCGCACAAGCTGAAGGGATCGATGACGGTCTTCGCGGCCGGGCCGGCATGCGCTCTGGCCGACGAGCTGGAGACGATGGCGCGCGATGGCGATCTGACGAATGCCGGCGCGACCTGTGTTGCGATGGAGCGGGAGGTGGCGCGTCTGCGGTGGGAAGTGGGGATGATGCTCGATGCCGGCGTCTAACCCTCTCCGTGGAATTCCGCGATCACCTCGATCGGCCCGACGATGTTCCGATTGAACTCCGCCAGATCCTCCGCCGGTATCCAGTACTCGCGATGCCCCGATGCGCCCACGGTCGATCAATTCAGCGATATCCCCATATCTCCGGTAACGCCGGCCGCGCCGTTGATGCTCGCGTTCAGATTATGATAGGTCGCCGTCTGCCGCGCGGCCGTCCGGACCACCTCGAACGGATCATCGAGCGCCACGCGGATGATCTCGCGGCATTCGGCATCGAGCGTCCATCGCTGAACGCCGGTCATGGCGGCGACCGCGGCCCAGCGGACGCGGGGATGAACGTCGCGCGCCGCCTGCTTGATCCTCGCCATCGCATCGGGGCTTTCCATCTTGCCCAGATGTTTGATGATCACCGCGTAGATCACGCTTTCCTCGTGCATCTCGCCGGTGATCTGTTCGGCGCTCTGCACGCGGGCGCGGCGTTCCAGCGTATCGGTATCCGGCAGTAGCTCGAAAATCGCTCGCAGATGCTCTCCTTCGCCCAGGCTCCCCAGCACATCGATGTTCATCGGGTCGGGGCGTTTACGGAAATCCTCCATCACCACCGGCAGCAGATCGGTCAGGCGAACCTCCGAGATGATATTGAGCGCTCCCCAGCGGAGATCATCATTCCTGATGGCGTCCGCCAGCACGTCGGCATCCAGCTTGTCGAAGAAGAGCGCTCTGGCGCGTTCGAGATATTCCCGGCGGCGCTCCCAGGGGAATGATTCCTTGGAAAGCTCCAGGCCGATTCCCATCAGCGCGTGAAGCGCGTCGATCCTGGATGGCAGCTTTTCGATCAGCGTCAGCTCATGCTCCAGAAGCACCTCGCCGTTGGGAAGCCCCGCCAGCGGGCCGGGCTCCTCCTCGGTGGTCAGATAGGTCTGAAGCATCAGCAGGAGCGCCGACGCCAGCTCCTCGTCGCTTTCGGCGTCGGCAAAGCGTTCCGGTAGCGACATCCGCGACAGGAGGAGCCCGATGATATCCGGCCCCGCCTCGTTGCAGTTCCGCACGCCGTGGATAATCGCATCCCGCTGGATCTGTGGGTCCGCCAGCAGATCCGGATTGAACTTCATCAGGCTCAGTATCTGATACAGCCCCCAGCCCTCCGTCATGCCGATCAGCGAGATGAACCGTTCCATATACGTGGCGTCGTACCGCGCCTCGCGAAGCAGCCCCAGGCATACATAGATCGTGAACTCGGAGTGGCGGGCGGGGACCATCAGCTCATCCATCATCGCCGGCGATGCATCGATCGTGAGAATAACGATGGCCCACTTGACGGCGGTATAATCGCTGCTGCGGCGGAGAACCTCCCGCAGAAGCCGCCGCACGCCGGGATCGAAATGATGCCTCGACAGCTCGGCGACCAGATGCTGGGAGTCCAGCGGCGGCTCGGTGGTGGCAAGGTTGGCCTCCAGCGTGCGCCAGTCGCGGATGACCTTCATACGCATCGCCCTGACGGCGGCGATGATCTGATCGGCATCCATCTCCGTCCGTTTCGTAAAGATATCGCGGGCGCCGGGGGAGAAGATATCCTCCTCCCTGTTCGCCACCAGCGGCGGAAAGCCATCGTAACGGATCGATCCGTCGGGATGCGCGGCGGCCTGCTCGGCGATCATCCGGTAGAGCGACGGCCCGGCCGGATTCTCCTCGCTCGGCGCCTCGACAAGGTTCCGCAGAACGCGCCGTGTCCGCCCGTAGCGGTTCAGCACCGCCACGAGGGCCACAAGAAACAGTATGAGCATGGAGGAATACACGCCGGGGATGTTCGATATCGATTGATGAACTTCGTGAAGCGATCGGGAGCCCACGGATGAACGGATGACAAGATCGTATGTTTGATCGAGATATGCACCGGAACACGGGCACTGTTGCCGGCAAATGATCGTGCCGCCCGGCGGACCGCTATTACGGTGCGGTCGGGCCGGATGTTCCCCGCCATCCCCCTGCCGGTTCCGTTCGCTCTAACGGAACATCCCTTCAGCCCGTTGATCGAGACTCTTCCAGTTCCATATCGGCATATAACGAACGGCGGTTTACGGGCCACCGCGCATGGAGGAGCCCGTTCACTGAACATCTTACCGGAGTGAACTATCATGAAGCGCATTGCCATTCTTCTGCTGACTCTTGCGGCCACGCACGTGAATGCTCAGATCAATGTCGATTTCACGATCGACGCTGCGAGCGGCCACGCGCCGATCAGCCCCTATATCTACGGCATCAACTGGGTGCACGCCGGCGAGGAGCTGCACGCGGACTGGAATCTGGGCTCGCGAAGGCTTGGCGGCAACCGCCTGAGCAACTACAACTGGGAGATCAACGCATCCAACAGCGGAAATGATTGCGATCCCGGCTGCCGCAACCAGAACGATGACTGGCTTACGTATCAGTATCCGGCCGATCAGCAGGGCCTGCCGGGGCTGCTTCCGAGGCGGTTTCACGAGGACTCCAGGACGCTCGGCGCGTATTCGCTGGTGCAGCTTCAGGCGGCCGGCTATGTCGCCGCCGACAGGGATGAGACGGTCCGCCCGGTCCCTCCCGCGCCCGCCTCGCGATGGAAGGAGGTGCGCTTCCACAAGAACACCCCCTTCTCCGCCACTCCCGATCTGAATGATGGCTATGTCTATACCGATGAAGAGGTGAAGTATCTGGTCGGGGCGCTGGGAGGCGCCGCGAACGGCGGCATTCAGGGCTACTCCGTGGATAACGAGCCGGGACTCTGGTATACGTCGCATCCCAGATTGCGCGGGCTGAGCTATCAGAACGCCGATGAGGTAACGCAGGCGGAGACGAGCAATCCCAACCTCGTGAAAGCCGCGAAGGCAAAATGTCTGGAGGTGATCGATAAGAGCGTGGCGATGGCGAATGCCGTGAAGGGGGTGGACCCCGCCGCCGAGATCATCGGCCCGGCGTTCTGGGGATTCGGCGATTATTACTCGCTCCAGAGCGCCCCGGACTGGACCGATTATTCCGGCATGTACGCCAGCTATATCGACATGTACCTGGACAGGATGCGCGCGGCTCAGATGCCCGATGGGAAGCGCCTTCTGGACGTGGTGGATGTGCACTGGTATCCGCAGATGACCGAGACGCCCGACGCGATTCTGCAATCGACCCGTTCGCTCTGGGATGCCGGCTACAAGGAGGATAGCTGGATAGCGAGAGATGTTCTCGGCGCGCCGATCAACCTGCTGGCGACGCTGAACAAATCGATCGCCACATATTATCCGGGGACGAAGCTGGCGATCACCGAGTACCGCTACGGCGATGCGAACGATGGCGACACCTACTACAGCGGCATCGCCACCGCCGACGCTCTCGGGATCTTCGGGAAGTACGGCGTCTACATGGCGCAGTATCATCCCACCAATCTGTCGGCGCCGCTGGGAGGCTATGTGGCCGCCGCCTTCAAGATCTTCCGCAACTACGATGGCGCGAAATCCGCGTTCGGCCCCACCGGCGTGGCCGCCGCCACCAGCAATCCCGCGAGCACCTCCGTCTACGCCTCGCTCGACGACGCAAAGCCGGGGGTGATCCACATGATCGTCATCAACAAGAGCATGACCGAGACGGTCAACGGCAACTTCACCCTGAACGGCCTCGGCGGCAACGCGGCGACGGGGGATGTCTATGCGTTCGACAACGCCGGCGCGGCTATCACGCACCGGGGGACGGTCAGTCTGAAGGATGGGCGCCACTTTACCTACACGATTCCGCCTCTTACGGTGGCGCATATCGTGCTGGTGGGAGGCTCGGCGGGCGTGACCGATGGTGCGGCAACTGATGCGGGGATCGTGCTCAGCCAGAACGGCCCGAACCCGTTCAGGGACCAGACATCCGTGCGATTCGAGATCCCCCGGCGCGGACATGCCACGCTGAAACTCTACGACGCGCTTGGCCGGGAGGCGGGGACGATTGCCGACGGGGTGTTCGATGCCGGCGCGCATGATCTCTCCGTCACCACCGCCGGCATGCCGCGCGGCTCCTACTTCTGCCGGCTTCAGGTCGGCAACATAACCCGGACAATCGGGCTGCACGCTGAATAGGAGGATATCGAACCGTCCAACAACATTATCCGCTGTGGCGGCGGAAGAACATTCCCAAGCCCCGGAGGGGCGCAATCTCTGCTGCGCGGGGCATCGCCCCGCGCGACCGATACCACTCCTTAACATTTCAAAGCCTGCAAAGTCCGTAGATTGTGGATTGCTATAAAACATCCCATTTCTATGAAAAGATTTTTCCTCGTTCTCTCATTCATCGCGGCGGCAATCGTCGTCATGTCCGGTTCCATACAGGCGCAACGTCGCGGTCAGGCCGGCGGCCAGGGAGGGGCCGGCTCCGTCAGCGGCACCGTTATCGACGGCGTTGGCGTGGATAATCAGCCGCTTCCCAGCGCAACGGTCGCTCTGCATAACGCCGCGGACTCATCGCTGCTTACCGGGGCAATCGCCGAGCGCAACGGCTCCTTCTCGATTGCCGGCATCCGGCCCGGGCACTACTACGCGCGCTTCAGCTTCGTAGGCTACGCGCCGCGCTTTGTCGATCTGGTGATCACCCCCGCATCCCCTGAAGTCTCGCTTGGAAACATTGTGATGCATCCGGATTCGACGATCCGGAACGAGGTGACCGTGACGGTGCGGCGGCAGTTCATGACGCAGGCGATCGACCGGACGATCTACAAAACCGCCGATCTGCTGGTGGCAAACGGCGGCACCGCGAGCGATGTGCTCCGGAATATCCCATCACTCGATGTGGATGCCGACGGCAAGGTGAGCCTGCGCGGCAACCAGAATGTGGTGGTCCACATCAACGGCCGGCCATCGATGCTGAGCGGCGATGCGCTTGCGGCGTTCCTGCGCGGTCTGCCGGCGGACGCGATCGAGCGGGTGGAAGTGATACCGAATCCATCGGCGAAGTACGATCCCGACGGGATGAGCGGCATCATCAACATCGTGCTGAAGCAGGAGGGGAACCGCGGGCTGAGCGGCGGGGTGAACACGTCGATCGGCACCAGCAGCAACTACAGCATCGGCGGGAACCTGAGCTACGGGGCCGGGCCGCTGGGGATCTTCGTCAACTACGGCTTCAACTACGGCGAGCCGCTGTCCACCGGAACCCGCGCGCAGACGAACATGCTGGTGAGCCCCTGGACCTATCTGGACCAGAGCACCACCGAGACGAGCATCAACCGCTCGCACGTGTTCAACGGCTCCGCCGATTACGCCATCAGCAAATCGCAGACGCTCTCCTTCTCGACGATCCTGAACAATCGGAACAACGACGAGGACAACCGCAACTTCTACACGAACCTCGATTCCGCTCGTCTGGTGACCGGGCGTTATCAGCGGGGGAGCGGGCAGACCAACCAGGCGTTCAGCACCGATTACCGGCTTGGCTACAAACTGGTGATCGAGCCATCGAAGCATGAGCTGAGCGCGGAGGCGCGCTACAACGGGTCGCGCAGGGAACGCGGAGAGAGCAATATGCAGGAGGATATCTCCCCCGACGGATCGCACGAGATCGGCGTTACGCAGCGTCAGCGGACGGACGAGGTGGACAGGAACCACACGGTCACCATGCAGATCGATTATACGCGGCCGATCGGCGCCAACGGCAAGCTGGAGGCGGGATACAAGGGGGATATCGAGAGCATCGCCAATGATTTCGCATCGGAATCGTTCGATTCCACGGTGGGAGCCTACCGGCCGGATGTGGCGCTGACCAACAGCTTTATCTACGACCGGAAGATCCACGCCGTCTATGGCAATTACGGCCACGAGATCGGCAACTTCGCGGCGCAGATCGGCGTGCGCGTGGAGCAGGCATGGACCACGTTCAACCTGACGACCACAAAGGAATCGTTCGACAACAATTACTTCAGCGTTTTCCCGAGCGCGTTCGTGACCTACAAGCCGGTGGACGAGCTTCAGATCAAGGCCAGCTACAGCCGGCGGATCAACCGCCCGGACACGCGGTCGCTGAACCCGTTCGGCGGTTATGAGGACCCGCTGTTCAGGCATATTGGAAACCCGCAGCTCAAACCGGAATACATCAACTCCGTGGAGCTGGGGATTTCCCATTTCACCGAGAAGACCATGCTTTCGCTGACGCCGTTCTACCGGCAGACCACGAACATGATCCAGCATTTTTCCAGGACCGACACCAATGGCGTTACCACGCTGACGTTCGAGAACTTCGATGTCTCCTCCTCTTCCGGCGCCGATCTGGTCGGCTCGCTGAAAGTCGGCGAGTGGCTGACGATGCTGGGAAACCTGAGCGCCTACAGGATCGTGACCGACGCAAGCAACGTGGAGGTGGGCCTGGGCAACGATGCGTTCGGATGGAACGGGAGGATCAGCGCCACGGTCGAGATCATTCCCGGCCTCGATTTCCAGGGGAGCTACAACTATCGCGGGCCGATCGCGATCGAGGGGGGAAGGATCGAATCGTTTTCGATGGCGGATTTCGCGCTCCAGAAGAAGCTCTTCGACAATCAGGGGAAGCTGGGACTTCGGGTGAGCGATCCGTTCAATACCTCCGGCTTCAATATCGTGAGGACCGATGGGGGCTTTACCCAGGAATCGCGGAGGAAGTGGGCCTCGCGCGTGGTGTATCTCACCTTCAACTACAGTTTCGGTGGCGGGGGCGCGCGTCGCGAGCGGGGCGGACAGCGTCCGTCCGGCGATCAGGATATGATGAACATGGAATAAAAACCAGCCGGGGCGCGGCAACGCCTGAGGTTGCCGCGCCTTCCGAGATAGAGACACCACGCCATACGTTCAGGGATCATCATTCACACCATTGCACTGCTCCGTTTCAGCATGGGATGTCAGAGCCCGGCAACCGGATGCATGCGATATAAGCGCCATCACGGTGCGTAGTGAACTGTCGCATGGTTTCATAGCCTGATCTCGTGCGTGAAGGGATATCGGCGATCTGTGGGGAGGAATTGCATGATGGATGATCGCCGGCATATTAGGGCAGGATCAACCCCGCCGCGAGCGACCCGATGCAATGACAGCGGCCCGGCGATTTTCATCACCGGGCCGTTCGTCTTCTCATTCAAACCGGCTGTTGCCGGGCTTATGTACTGGACAGTGTGCCACCTACCGGACCACTAGTACCGAACTCTACACATTCTCCGCGATTCAGCGGCTGCTGATTACCGAAGTCCAAAGCTGAACTTCGCCATCACCGCACTGTTGGTCGACTGGCTGTTCAGGCCGATCGGGACACCGACGCCGATCTGGGCGCGGTCGGACAGGCTGTAGGAAACTCCAGGCGTAGCGTAGAACTGCGGGGCGCGATTATCCATCGTGCGACCGGTGAACTCCATCGTCGGGGCGAACTTTCCAAGAGGAACCACCGCGCCGACGTTGTAGTTCAGTGCCCGGTTCGAAGGGCCCGCGCCCAGCTCCGCCTGAAGATCGGTATGCACCTGCGTGGGGCCGAAATCCTTCGCCACGATCAGGGCCGGCTTCCAGATGGTCTGGTCGCTGGTGCGAAGGGTATTATCGCTTGCCGGAAGGCTGGCCTGATGACCAACGGGCACCTGCACATCCATCGCTGCGGAGAGGGAAATAGGATCATCACCGCGGAGGAGGCTGTACGTGGCGCCTACTTCGGCATTGCCAAAATTCGTCTGGGCACTATAGGAGCCCTGTCGATCATCGATCTGATACGGAAGCTGGGCCTGAAGCTGTAAACGGTCTGTCAGTCCAAATTCCGCGCGTGCCGATATTTCACTGAATCGCTGGCTGCCGGCGGATTCTCCCATCCGCTCGTGCGATGCGCCAAGCGACATCTGAAGCTCGCCCTGATTTCTGGTCTGAACGGTGCGTCCCATCATAAAGGTCTGTATCGAGCGGGAAATCTGCGGGGCATTATCGAGATCATATCGATAATCGCTGTCGGCCATCTGAGCCGAGCCGATTGCCGGGAAACCCAGCGCGCACACGATTGCCATCAGTCCAGCGTTGCGAAGCAGCCTTGAAGGCTTATGGGTTGACTTGTTCGTTTTCATAAGACCTATCCTCCACATTGTTTCTTGTTAACGATTCATTAGTTCATGTCTCTCAAGGTGTGGTACACCGCTTCCGTTTTCCTTGTCGATCACCACACCTCACTTGTACATCATATCATCGTCTCATATCTCATACTACTTCCAATGCCGTACCAAACTTTTCGGCGATTCATTTCACCCCCATTTCTTCCTGAAATGTGAAGCGTAATCCTTCTATCATAAGGCTGTTGAAGTGCTTTCGACGGTCAGCATGGTGGTCGGTCATTCTCATCGATATTTTCGGCGCGCGGATACAATATATTCGCGGCTGTTACACACTTCATCGATAATCATGGCGCTTATTATTATCACCGGACCTCCCTGCACCGGCAAGACATCGCTGAGCGGCATGATCTCCGGGCGATACTCAATTCCCGCGTTCGGGAAGGATAGGATAAAGGAGCCCCTGGCCGATCTGCTGAATAATGGCGGCGATATTCCATCGCAACGGCTGGGCATTGCCGCGGAGGAACTGCTGTATGTTGTGGCGGAGGAGCTGATGCGAGCCGGAAGCACGGTGATTCTCGAAGGGACGTTCAGGGATCGATATGCCCGCGTCCCGATCTCCGGGCTTGCCGGGCGTCATGCCGCGGAGGTCATCCAGATTCAATGCGTTGCCGATCCGGAAATCCTTCTGTCGCGATATCGCGCGCGCGATGGCCGGCACCCGATTCATCCAGCGCTGGATGGCGCCGCGGAATTTGAACGCGACATGCGGCGTGGACGATACGAGCCGATCGATATTCCCGGAATAATCATTACGCACGACACCACGGATTTCGCCGCCGTCGATTATTCGGTTGTTTATGATGCTGTTGAACGGGTGCTTCGATAAAAAAACATCGCATGATGTTTATATATGATATCCGCGTGCTGTTCCATCGGAAGCACATTTCCACTGTCCGCAGACGATCATGAATATTCGATCGCTCCTTTTCGCCATCGTTCCGATGCTCTTTATTCCCATAGCCGCTCGGGCTCAGCTTTCCATCGGCGCGTGGGGTGGGATCGATGCGGTCTCCGTGCCATATCTGAACGGCCAGGGAGGTCTTGGCTACGGCATCGCGGCGGATTATCGCGTGGCGGATCACTGGTCCTACGGCGTCTCCGCCGGAATATTGCGGAACGCATTTGCCGCAAATTCCTTCACCCTCCTTTCCCCGGCAGGCGACCGCACATTCCAGGCGATGACCACGCCCGTCGAGGCGATGCTGCGCTATCGCACATCGAACGATCCGGCGGAGCGGAGTTTATTTGTGGAGGCGGGAATAAACGGAACGCATTTCGAGCGCGACCGGGTGGATGTGGATGACCGCGACCAGGGGATAACATTCATTCCCGAGCTGTCGGTCTTCAGCTTCGGCGCGAACATCGGTTTCGGATATGAGTGGCCGCGCTTCCTCAGCGACCGGCTGCGCCTGGCCGGAAGCTGGGGGTTTTCCTTTCCTCTTTCCGGTCGCGCCGACGGCGGCGACCGCCCATCGTACAGCGTGTTGCGGGCAGCGGTGATGTACGAGCTGTAAGCTATACCATCATGATATCCGGCGGCGTTCGAACATCCCATGAACAACAAAGCGGCGGCGCCCCACCTTCCACGGGGCGCCGCCGGAGAGGCCGTCTCCCATGTGCGCCGTTGCAATGCCACCATCAATGCCCGTCACCGCAATCGCCGCATCGGCCCCCTCATTGAGCAATAAGCCGCTGATCCGGGACGGCTTATCGCGTAATAGTGATCTCCCGCACGCCTGTCAGGTTGCCGGCCCGCACGATGCAATAGTAAAGCCCGGCCGGCAGCGTGGTTGCATTCAGGGTGAAGGAATGCGTGCCGGCATCCGCCGGTCCGTCGTGAAGCGTCACGATAGGCTGGCCGAGCGTATTGAAGAGGGCAGCGTGCAGATGTCCCGAGGCATGCGGGAGATCGATGGTTACGATGGCATTGCCGGCAACGGGGTTCGGCAGGCAACTGATGTCGGGGCGGTCGGCGGCCATCTCATCATCGACCGAGGCAACCGCCGCGCTCCCATTCCCGTGCAGGCTCATCAGAAGCGTCTGGTTCGCTTCGTCGTTCGTTTCAATCAATATGGTTGCGGAGTACGCCGTGCCGGCCGTTGCGGGGGCAAACCGGAACCGCAGCGTAAGCGGCTGGCCCGGCGCGATATCGATAGGGAAGCCGCCGGCCGGTTCCAGGAGCGTAAAGGCCGCGCCATCCGGCTGGTTCAGGGTGATGTTCCGGATGCGAAGGCCGGCATCGTTTGCCGCCGAGAGGGTCGCGGTAAGCTCCTTTGTTCTGTTGCTGGGAACCGTTCCGAAATCGAGCGAGGAATGGTCGAGCAGGGCGGTGGGAGCAACCGTTCCACTTGCCTCACCATGCAGGCTTATCTGCATCGTCCTGTTCGCCTCGTCATTCGTGGTGATCGTCGCCGTTGCGGAGTACGTGGCGGCCGTGGCGGGGGAGAACCGGAACCGCAGAGTCAGCGGCTGGCCGGGGGTGATATCGATCGGGTAGCCGCCGGCCGGCTCTACAAGTGTAAAAGCCACGCCATCCTGCTGGTTCAGGGTGATGTTCTGAATGCGGAGGCCGGCGTCGTTGGCGGCCGAGAGCGTCGCGGTAAGCTCCTTCATTCCCTTGCTCGGCACCGTGCCGAAATCGAGCGATGCATGATCGAGCAGGGCGGTGGGAGCCTCCGGTGCGGTACGTTTCAGCAGCACGCCGAACAATCCCCCGGCAAAGCCGTTCTTCTCATCGGTGAACGCCAGAGCGCTCAGCGTTCCGGTGGTGCCGGAATTCTCCGGTCGCCATGTGCCGCCGCCGTCGGTGGTCGTCACGATCGTCCCATCCGATCCGCACGCATAGCCCACCTTTGCGCTGGGGAACGCGATGCCCGCCATCACCGCGGTCTCCGGGAGCACCGGCTTGTAGACGCGCTTCCAGGTGACCCCGCCATCGACTGTTCTGTAGATGGCCTTGGACTCCGCGCGGCCGGTAATAACGCCGGTATCCGCTGTGGCGAATGCAATGTTCTGATACAGCGTGGTGCTGGTCCCCCCCTCGTCATGAACCATCTTCCAGGTAAGCCCGCCGTCGGTGGTCTTGTAGACCACGTTCACAACATTCCGCCCCTTCGGCGCGCCGATTACATAGCCGATCAGCGGGGTGGGGAAGGACATCTGCCCCAGCGATACCTCGCCGCCGAGATCTATCGCGATCTTCTTCCATGTGGCGCCCGCGTCCGTGGTGCGGTAGATGGTCGATGCCGCGCCGTCGATGATGGCGGTTGTTCCGTTCAGAAGCCGGATACCGTGAAAGCCCTTCGTATCGGGAAATGTCTTCTCCGTCCATGTGGCGCCGCCGTCGGTGGTGGTTTCCAGCGATGCACAGCCGCACGCCAGATTCTGCCCCGGCGCGAAACCGTGGTCGGCGTTGAAGAAGGCGAGATCGGATGCCCAGACCCCTTCCAGCGACGCCAGCGACCAGTTATCGCCGCCGTCGGTTGTCTTCATCACCGTGCTTCGCGGATCGGTGAAGTTCGCCGGCGTAGAGACCGCATAGCCGGTATCGCGCGTGGGAAACGCCAGGCCGGAGTAGTTGCCGGTATGCCCCGGCGGGTTGATATTCTCCCATGTCGCGACCTGCGCCAGGCCCTGGGCATATGCGCCGACGATCATGGCGGCGGCAATCGGTAGTATCAGTTTCATGGTTCGTCCCGTGCATTCGTTTGAAGTTCGGTTACGGCTTCAGTTGCCGGCGGAGAGGATCGCACGCATGCGTGAAGCGATGCGCCGCCGGTGTTCCATTTCCTGAGCCGGGAAGAACATATCGGTGGGGAGGTGGTGGAGGCCAGCCGGAATTTTTCGATTCGTAGGAACCCAACATTCGATTCCGGGAATGGCCGATGAAATTGTCCCGGAAACAGATCGCCCATGACAGACTGTCGAATTACCTCAAGCATTCAGACTGTTCAAGGACGATCGGATGCAAGGCGGCCGAGCCCGAGCGAATGAGGCGTCCTTCAGGACACCGCAATGGGCGATGGTGAAGGCCAACGCCGCAGATGACGTTGTTCAACAGTCTGCCAGCGGCGCGGGAATTCATGGGGTCGATCGCCATCCCATAAAATCCTACCTGTCCGGGAAAATATTCGAATGCGGGAAGCATGGTGCATGTGGAGGTCCATAACGGCCGATGGCGAAACGGATACATCGATCCGTTTCGCCACCGTGGGGGCCCAGGGGGACTTACGCGGCGGTCTGGAACAGCCTTTCCTCGATATCGACCATCTCCCGAATTACCTCATCGAACCGGCGATGCTCGATCCGGCCGGTTGTCCAGGCGATACAGTTGAAGTAATAGAACGCGGCGCGCGATCCGGGATCATCCCGCAGCTCCAGCAGTTCCTCGCGGAAGGAAACCAGAAGCTTGCGCTGATCCTCCCCGGCGCCGGTTCTGAGCATCCGCTCGAAGAACCGGAGGATGCATCGTTCAAAGCGCTCCAGCAGCCCGCGCGTGCCGTAGTAGCGGGCCACCGAGCGGATCAGGGATGCCACCAGATCGCTGTTCCCCAGTTCGAAGTGGATGAAGATGTTGAAGAGCCTTGCGTGATGATAGATATCGATTGCCCCCTTCGGCTCCGGCATGGCGAGCAGCCGGTTGTTGAAATCGAGCGCACTCCTGAACTCCCCGCGCCCGAACTGAATCTTTGCCGCCGCCGAGAGCAGCCGGACGGCCATCCCATCCTCCAGTTGCGCCGCGTGTTCGCGCAGCCCTTCGTCAAGCCCCGCGAGAAGCCCCGCGGCATCCTGGAACGTTCCCCTGGTCGCATGAAAATCGAGGAGGCTGACATGGAATGTCGTGAAGAGATAGTAGCGTATCCGGCGATTGGCAAGCTGGCTGGTTGCCAGAAGCTCCTCCCCCCGTTTTCTGAAATACGCAAGCGCCTCCCTGTACGATTCTATATCGCCCAGGACCTTGAATGCCAGCGCGCAATTGCCGAGCGTGGCGAGATAAAAGTGAGGCCGCTCGCGGATCATCGCCGGGTGGCTCTCCAGCAGCTCGATCTGCCGCGCGACGATCGACGGAAGGATTTCGTAGTTGCCATGTTCATAGTTGTAGTGGGCGATCACCGCCAGATGGAGCAACTGCGCGCGGACGGATCGGGCGTTCTCCATCGAATCCATCATCGGGTCCCATCGGCATCGCTCCAGCAGTTGGAACTCCTCGTCGGTGCGGGCGTGGCCGTTATGCTGGATGGAGTTTGCAAGCGCGGAGATCCGTTCGTAGTGGAGGAGGTTGCGGAATTCATCGACCACATTATCAAGCATGTCGAACCGCGCGTCGATCTCCGACGGCGTAAGGGCATCGGTCGAGATTGTCTGGCCCATGCAGCGGAGCGCGTCGATCAGCGGCACGTGTACCTCATGCTCGCGCGCTATGGCGATCGCCTTCTCCGCCATCCGTCGCGATTGATCGTGCAGCCCCTTCTCGCGGAGGATATCCGATGATTTCACCAGATCGGCCACCTGCGCCTTTGCCGAATATTCATTGTGATAGGCGCGCAGGCTTTTCATCACCATCTCGTAGAGATAATGCTTGGTCACGTTGAGCTGGTTGATGAACCGCTCGCCGGCGAAATGCCGCCGCACCGCCTCCTCGTCATACTCCTCCATCTCCGCAATCATATCGAACAGGCGGAGGTAATTCTTCTCCCCCCGCTGCACCGATGCGGCCAGTTTGAAATATCGTTTCTCGGATTTCGAAAGCGATTTGATCAGTTGAAAAAGGTCGTCGGAATAACGCATGATCCACCGGAGGGGAATTTCGTTGAAGAGCGATCTGGATTGGCCTCGGCCGACGGTCTGCCGGCCGGTATCGATATCGGCTGCCGGATTATAAGACCAGCGGGGGAGGGAAGTTGTTGCAGCGGCGGGTTATCGAATCTTGCTCGTTACGGGATGGCCGGCCGTGGCTTCGGGCGCCAGTCTCCGCTCGGGGAGGTGCCGGCGGGATGATACATCAGCCCGCTTGCCGATTGACACGGCGGAATGGTATTATCGCTTATCGATATCTTATCTGAGTATCGCCGCGTGGTAACGCGCGGGAAGTCATCTGGAACATCCCCGAAAGGAACACGAGTATGAACAGCAAACGCATAGTGTATGGCTATTCCTCCATCGGCATCGTGCTGGTGGCCGGGTGCCTGTTTGCGAGGAGTGGCCGGAATGTCGCGCATCGACCGGTCCATGCCGGCGCCGACGGAGAAGCATCATCGTTCACGGTCCGTCCCGCATCCTATCTCCTCCCCGATCCGCTGCCGGAGGATACCACGGATCGCGGCTCCATGCCGGCGGAGAAGGTGTACAAGAACATCCAGACGTTGCGCGGCATCAGCGCCCGCGAACTGCTTGGGACGATGACCTTCATGAGCGGCGCGCTGGGGGTCCGATGCGGGTTCTGCCACGCGCATGATGATTTCTCATCAGACGAAAAGCCGGAGAAGAAGACCGCCCGGAGCATGATTCTGATGACCCGCGATATCAACGCGAAGAATTTCGCCACCGGCACCGTCACATGCTTCACCTGCCATCATGGCAGCCCGGCCCCGGTCGCCTCGCCCTCGCTTTCGCAGGGAGCGTGGCAGCCGATCGATATCGCCGATCCGCACCGGATCAGGCGTGATTCAACGATGACGGTGGATGCCGTGCTGGACCGCTATGTGAAGGCGCTGGGCGGCGAGGCGGCTCTGGCGAAGATCACCACGCGCGTTGCCAGGGCGAACGAAGTGCAGGGAGGGGGAACCACGGCCACGGTCGATATCTTCCAGAAGGGGCCGAATCTCCTCAGGAGCATCACGGCATCGAGCGATCCGAAGCGGGGCACGGGCGTGCAGGTGTACGATGGCCGTGCCGGGTGGATGCTCTCGGGCAATCGTCCCGCCACCAACCCGAACAATGCCGAGTTGGAAAATCTGGTCCGCCAGGCGGAATTATTCCCCGCGATCGATCTTCGCAAGTCCTACTCACAGGTCGGGCTTCTCGGGAAAGAGCATATCGCCGATCGTGATTACTATGTGATATCGGCCATGCGCGGTGCCGGGACCGACAGGCTCTATTTCGATGCCGCCTCCGGTCTTCTCGCGCGACGTTACGTGGAATTCAATACGCCGCTCGGCCCCATCCCATTCTCGATAGACTACAGCGATTATCGGCCGTTGGATGGCGTGATGGTCCCCTTCACGGTGAAGACATCCTCCCTGCGTGACAGTTGGACCGACACGATCACGCAGATCCGGCAGAACGCGGCCATTGCCGATACGATGTTCGTAAAGCCGCGGTAGGCACGTCAGGGCCATGCCCTGACGTGAAGGATTGCGCCCTGCTGGGGCTGGGGAGGGTAACGATGCAGGTCCCGCAACCACTAACCTCCGCAGCCCCGGAGGGGCGTCATATTCCCGAGCGAGGGGCATCGCCCCTCGCTCGCAATGGGTCGGGATGCACGGTCATCGCATCCGGTGAAAGGAATGCACCGAATATTCGTTATGGGAAAAGAAAGGCCGGAAGATGCGTGACGGACCGATTGGGGACGTAATCGCTCGGATGGTTTACACCACCATGAATATCCTTTATCACCACCATGCCACATTCACTCGCAAAAGTGCTTCTTCATATCGTCTTCAGCACGAAATATCGACAGCCGATGATCCATCCGTCGATCGAGGATGAGCTGTATCGCTACATGTCGGCAATCTGCCGGTATCATGGCTCGCCCGCGATCAGAATCGGCGGCATTGCGGACCATGTCCACATCGCATGTTCGCTTGGAAGGTCGGTAGCCATCTGCGATCTGGTCGAGGAGGTCAAAAGGAACTCGTCGAAATGGATGAAGTCAAAAGGATCTCCGGAATTCCGATGGCAGAACGGCTACGGCGTCTTCTCCTTCAGAGAATCGGAGGTCCCGATTATGACGCGCTATATCGAGCGACAGAAAATTCATCATCGCGAACTGACATTCAAGGAGGAGTATCGAAAATTCCTGATCGAATACTGCATCCCGTTCGATGAAAAATATATCTGGGATTAACCCGCCCGCCGCGTTCTCCCGGCTGAAATATTCCCCATCACCGCACCACCGAAATCCTCTCCGACCGATGAAATGTCTCCCCGCGCGCCGTGATGATATAGACGCCGTCCGGCAGTGTCGCGCCATCGAACGTAACCCATTGCGGAGCATCGGCCGCGATAATGCCATCATGAAGTGTGGCGATTGTATTGCCGAGAATATCCCGTGCCTCGATCACCACCCGCTGCGTGCCGGGAACGCTCACCACAAACCGTGTCTCTCCCGATGTGGGATTCGGATAGGGGCGGGAGAGAATGGCGCCGGATGATGCCCCGGCCGGAACCGCGCCGGCAGCCGAGAAATCGAGCTCCCATATCATATGCGCGCCGCCGAGATCGAGCACATATATTTTCGAGCCGATAATCACCGCGTCGATCGGCAGATGAAATCCCCTTACGATCTTCCTGGATGCCGCCTCGTAATGATCGCCGATTTTCCGCAGGCGAAGCTGGAGCATATCCTGGCCGGGATCGAGCATCGGTGTCAGCAGGTCGTTCGATTTTTCGCTCCCATCGGTCCAGCTTATCAGAAATGCATCGTCGCGATATTCAGCCGGCATCGCATGGGCGCCGTCGAACACCAGGCCGAGCGGGGAACGATGCGCGGTGAAGGTGGCGAGCGGAGCATCGGCGGTCGCGGATTTCAGCGTGCCGTCGGTGGCACTGCGGACGCGCACGGCATCCGGGCCGATATTCGGTATCGGGTCGGTGAATGCAAGGCTGTCCGGTGGAATGGGATAGGTCGGATCGTTGTGGAACGCGCCTTTCATGTAGGCGTAGGAGGCATGATTGATAAGGAGGTCCTTCGACGGATCATATCCCGCGTTGCGCTGCGGCGTGTCGTCGGTTCCGATACGCCAGGGAAATCCATAGTGATGTCCTTCCTGAAGCCAGTTCAGCTCCTCGCTGTCATCACGGTCGCCGGAATTTTCAGCGCCGATCAGATCCCCATTCGGCGCAAATTCCAGCTCGAAATTATTACGCGTTCCATCCGCGAAAAGATATCCGCTGCTCAGCAGGGAATTTGCATCCGCGGGAACAAGAATATCGTGAGCATCGGCCGGCACGCGGAGAATTGCGGATGTGAGGGGGACTTCGCGAATGTTCGGGAATTTTCCGCCATTATCCTCCACCTCGCCATGATCGGTTCTGGAACCGCTGTTGAAATAGAGATATCTCCCATCCGGGCTGATGGCGACGGCATTGTAGGAATGGTCGAAATTGGTGTTGCTGATCGGGCAGGGCTCCGTGCGCGCAACCGTTGTCCACGTGCGGACGCTGCCGCTTCCCTGTGGATCGCCCCGTTTGATGATCGCGGAGTTGCTGTCGCCGGTTCTGCTGTTGGCGAGAATATAAAGCGCGCCGTTCGGGGCAAATGCCATTCCCATGGTGCCGGTAAGCCCATGATCGGCGGGGCCGTACATGAATCGCCTGGTGGTATCGTTGAACGGGCTTGCCACGCTGTAAATATTGCCGTCCTGCGCCATCATGTAAAGATCGCCCGATATCGGATCTCTCGCCAGCCGCACGGAGCCGGGCCACGCCGTGGCAACCGACCGAACCCGGATGCCGGAAACCAGCGGTTCCGGTCGGAGGGAATCCTGGGCATGGAGAACATGCCGGACGGCTGGAAGGATTGACGCCATCAGCAAAAAGAATCTGATATAGGCTATAAATAAATTCATGATTGGGGTTTATTGAAAAATATCCAACCGCGATTCGACGATGATTATTTTCACGATATCAACACGCCATCAGGCGGAATGGGTCAGCAACGAAGGAATATGCCCCGCATTATTCCTTGTAGAACCGCGCTTCCACTCGCCGGTTCCGTCCGCGACCCTCCTCGGTTGCGTTCGTCGCGATCGGTGTGCCGGCGCCATATCCACGGGCCGTCACCCTGGCTTTATCGATGCCGTTGCGGATAAGATATTCCTGAACCGAGCGGGCCCGACTGTCGGAGAGCCGCGTGTTGTAATCGTCGGTCCCCTGATTATCCGTGTGTCCGCGTATTTCCACATTCAGCGTGGGGTCCGCCTTCATCATCCCGATCAATTTTTTCAATTCGGGAAATGATGTTGCTTTCAGCGTCGCCTTATCATAATCGAAGAAGATATTCCGCACATTCATGATCACCGAGCAGTCCAGGTTGAACAGATCGAAGTTCGCCCATGAACCGCCGGTGGCGGCGGTAAAGCCTATCCAGCATTTCCCATCGCTCAACGAGAGAAGGGAGTCCAGCCTGACGTTGACGATGAGAACCGGGTTCGCCAGATCGTCCAGAAAAATGGTGAGCGTGCCGGGGTTGTAGCGCACCCTGGCAAGATGACGCGATCCATTCTTCAGATCCGATATCTTCGTGGTCCATCCAAGCGATGTGCGATGGTCCGCGCTGTTCGGGGCAATCCCGCGCGACTGCACGCTGATATGATTGTCGTTCGGCTCCGGGTTGCCGTCGGGGTTGTTGTCGTACGTGTCGAACTCCACCGCCAGGCTGTTGGCGATCCCCTCGTAGCCGATGCCCCCGCCAAGACCCCCTTCATAGACCGAGGAATTCTGAAGCACGAACGCAAACCCGTCGGCGCCTGGCTTCCACGGGCTTCTGCTCCCCGGCTCGGTGATCGCAAAGGAGAAGGTGGACTCGAACCCGTCGATGATCCGCTGCTTGGTGTTGAACCAGACCGATCCGCGCTTTGAAACATCGGCCGGGACAAGCCTGATGCGATCGGTCATCTTCCGCGCTTCGCCGTTGAACGTGACATCATCGATGGTGGCGAAGCTCCGATAATTGAACTGCGCGGTCAGCATCGTCGGGAGCGCGAGGAGCAGCATTGCCGATGCCAGGATTAGAGCGGTGTTGATGGTTGATGCGCGCATAAGGTTCCTTCGCTGGTTGGATCGCATAACGGAATGGCCCGATGTTGCGTTGGTCGTTGCCGGCCGGTTTCTGGAGTTCCCGGCGATCCGGTTCTCCCGCCGAGCGGGCAAAGATACCGCCCTCCGCCGAACCCGTATATTTATCGATCGCGTTTCCGTATTCGGGTGAGATTCCGGGAGAGACGGTTGTCCGGCCCACGGTGAGGCTTGGGGTTCAGGCCGATATCGTTCAGGTTTGCCCCGCGCGACTACGCGCGCGACAATAATTTGGCTTCCCACATCGTTCGTCACGCTTATATTTACCGGACGCATACTTCTCAACCCCATAAGCAGGCAGGTAGCACGTGGCCAACGATGTCGAGGCAGTTCAATCACTTCAGCAGTCATACGCGGCGATCCGTCAGGAGATCGGCAAGGTCATCGTAGGGCAGGACGCGATCGTCGAGCAGTTGCTTATCTCGCTGATGGCGCGCGGGCACTGCCTTCTGGTGGGCGTTCCCGGCCTGGCGAAAACGCTCCTGATCCGCACGCTCGCGGAGGTGCTCGATCTCTCCTTCAACCGCGTCCAGTTCACTCCCGATCTTATGCCCTCCGATATCACCGGCACGGAGGTGATCGAGGACAACAGGAGCACCGGCGAGAAGATGTTCCGCTTCGTGCGCGGGCCGATCTTCGCCAACATCGTCCTGGCCGATGAGATCAACCGCACGCCGCCGAAGACGCAGGCCGCGCTTCTGGAGTCGATGCAGGAGCAGCATGTCACCACCGCCGGGCAGACCTATCCGCTCCCCGATCCCTTCTTCGTGCTCGCCACGCAGAACCCGATCGAGCAGGAGGGAACCTACCCGCTGCCGGAGGCGCAGCTCGATCGCTTCATGTTCAATCTCTGGCTCGATTACCCATCGTTCGCCGAGGAGGTTCGCATTGTGAAGCAGACCACGGCCGGCGGCAGCGTCGCGCTTTCCAAGGTGATGAACGCCGATCAGATCGTGGCGGCGCAGAGCCTTGTGCGGCGCGTTCCGGTGGCTGACAACGTGATAGAGTTCGCCGTTCGCCTGGTGGCGCGGACCCGTCCGAAAGGGGAGGGCACGCCGAAGTTCATCCAGGATTTTCTCAGCTACGGCGCCGGCCCGCGCGCGTCGCAGTATCTGATCCTTGGCGCAAAAACGCGCGCTGTGCTCAACGGTCGCTTCTCCCCCGGCATCGAGGATGTGCGGGCGGTGGCGCTGCCGGTGCTCCGCCATCGCATCGTCACCAATTTCAACGCGGAGGCTGATAACGTCTCATCGCAGGAGATCGTCGGGAGGCTGCTCGGAGAGATGCAGTGATCAACCCGGAGCCGGGCCACGACGGGGCCGACGCGCCGAAGGTCCTTGTCTGTGGCGGCAATCGCGGGCGCTGGCACTGGAAGGATCGCGCCCATGAGGAGCCGATCACCAACGGCATCGAGGCGTGGGTCTTCGCGCTTCGCGGGGAATATCTTCAGGGGATCGAGCTGCGGGCTGAGGATCTGGATCGATACGATCTCATTGTCCTCAATCTCAACTTCGGCTACCTCCCGCATTACCGGCGGGTGTTGGGGGCCGCGCCGTCGCGACGGGCGCGGCTGGTGGGGTTGTACGAGGGGGATCTGGCCGAGCTGCACGATGGCTGGAAGGAGTGGCGGGACGTGGCGGACCGCTGCGATCTGATCATCGCCATCAACGGGCATGGCGTGAGCGCGCTGGAAGCGCTGACGAAAACGCCCGTCAGCTTTATCGGCATCCCCTATCCGGTCGATGGCACGCGCGCCTTTTCCGTGCCGGTCGCGGGACGCTCACGCGAGATCTTTCTCTGCGCCCCGCTCCTCCGTCGTCCGCTCGACTATATCGCCGCCGAGACGCTTGGGCTGCCGATGTACGCGTTCGAGAAAACCTTCTCCCGCAGGCTGCCGGAGCTGCTGGAACATCGCTCGTTCGACAAGCGCCGTTATGTGAACCGCGCCGAACGCCGCTACGACAATCCTGCGCTGAGCATCCTTCCGAACACGCATCTGAAGGGCTTTTTCGATCGCGCCGCGCGCTCGATCCTCTGGATGAACCTCGATACCCGCTATACGTGGGGTCGCTATGTGCTCGATGCCGCCGCGCTCGCCATGCCGATCATCACCACGCGCGAGACATGGCACGGCATCGCTCTCTTTCCCGATCTCCTCGTCGATTCCCCGTACGATATCGCCGGCGCGCGTCGCCTTGCGGCGCGGCTGCTGGAGGATGACGCGTTCTATCGCGATGTGACGGAGCGCGCGTCCGCCGGGTTGGACTGGTACCGGCCGGAGGCGACGGTGAAACGGCTCCGCGAGGTTCTGCTGGAACGCGGGATTGCGATCGGATGATGATCGTTCGTCATCTGTTTTTTCGGCGGGCCAGGTGATGGCTCGTTATTCCAGCGCGGCCCTGTAGACTGCGACCGTCTCCGCCGCGCATCGGTCCCATGTGGAATACGCCGCCCGTTCCCGTCCCGCCGCTATCATCCGCCCACGTTCCCCATCCTCCCCGATCGCTTGTAATACCTTCGCGGCGATATCGTCGGGCTCGCCCGGATCAGCGAGGAGCGCGGCATCGCCGGCCACCTCAGCCATCGCGCCGCGGTTGCTTGTCACCACCGGACAGCCGGCGGCCATCGCCTCCAGAATCGGCAGGCCGAAGCCCTCGTAGAGCGATGGATAGAGGAAGCAGGTCGCGTTGCGATAGAGGGCGGGGAGCATTGCATCGGCCACGAAACCGAGGCGCACCATGGCTTCGGTGGCGCTCGATGAGCGGATCATCGCGTCGATATCCTCCGCGCCGTGGCCGCTCCCCCCGGCGATCAACAGTCGCAGCTCCGGATGATGGCGATAAATCTCCTCGAACGCGCGGACGGTTGCCATCAGGTTCTTCCGCTTCTCCACCGAGCCGACCGAGAGGATATAGGGGCGATTGCCGATCGCCTCCGGCAGGGGCATCCCGTCATCGGCGGCGAACCGGGGATCGACGCCGAGATGGACTGCGTGGGTGATCGGCGCGAGCGCCGGATACTGTCCGATCAGCCTGTCGCGCGTGAACCCGGAGACGGTGATGATCCTGTCGGGGCGATGCCGGAAGAGCGTCCGCTCCAGCTTCGCGATCCCCTCGGCTGCGAACCGGCCGTCCACCAGCCCATTCTCATGCACCACCAGATCGTGGATCGTCACCACCGTGCGGAAGCGTCCCCACGCCGGGATACGGAAATCGGTGCCGTGATAGATATCGTGGCCGGTCAGGTTCAGGCCGGAGAGGAGCGGCAGATAGGGGCGGGCGGGGGATGCCAGATGGAGCGGAAGCCAGCGCCGGCGTTTGTGGCGGGCGAGCCGCCAGACGCCGCGCACATTCAGATCGGGACGGAGCGCGAGATGCCGCATCAGGTTGCTTGCATAGACCCCGATGCCGGTAAGATCGGGGCGCATCGCCGCGGTAACGTCGAGAAGCACGTTCATGGTCGGCACGGGATGATGTGCTCCGGGGCGCGCGTGGAACGGCCTCGCGGCCCCACAACCGAAGCGTTTCCGGGCGATGCCGTTGAAATCCCGCCGGTCATTTCGTCACCTCCCCGGCACGCCGGGCGTACTCCTCGTTCCAGGCGCGGATGATCGTGCTGGGCAGCGCTCGGGGATATGTCCTGAGCAGTTCCGCGAAGAGCTGTCCCAGCCGGTTTGCGCGGACATCCCGCGGGTCGTTGGCGCCGCCTCTGATAAAAAGCTCCTCCCCCTCCTCGATCCCGATGCCGATCAGATCGGCCGTGCCGTCGTTGTCGAACGTCCACGCAAGCCACGCCGACGCGAAGAAATGCTGGAGCTTGTCGCGATCGTTGCCTCGCGGCTGATCGAGGAAGATGCGGTCGGGAAGGCGGGCAACGCGCTTGTTGAACCCGGCTTCGGGCTCCAGCGTGAGCGGCAGATGGAGTCCGAAGGTGAAGGGGATGGTCTTATGCTCGAAGCTGGCGATCAGCGATCCGAAGAGCGCAAGCTGGAGATCGCCCCCCGCCTCGCCGATCGAGCGCATGTAGATCATATCCATCCGCGCCAGATCATCGAGCGAATCCCCCGCCGGCGGCAGGGAATCGCGCACCCATTCCCTTGTCTGATAGCCGACGCGAAGCCCGGTGGGGACGAAAAGATCGGCGATGCCGATCCGCGACGGAGCCCCCCGGAGCGGGGAGAAAAAAAGCGAATCGATCGATTGCGCGCGCGCGTGGGGATGTGCGAGGAGGGCAAGCGCCAGCATCAGCCCCGGAAGGAGCCGCCGACGCGGCGCGACGGGGGGGGATATCACACCGGAATCCCCAGCTTGTTCCAGATCCGCATCAGCCACGGATGAAGAAGGTAGACGATGAACGCCAGCGTTACCCCGGCCATCAGATCGACCATGTAGTGATAGCGGAGGTAGATGGTGGAGACCATCACGCTCAGCCCTCCGACGGTCATAAACCAGCGCCAGCGGGAGCGGTAGCGCCACGAGAGGAGGATGGCGAGCACCGAGAGCATCGTATGCCCGCTCGGCATGCAGTCGCGGTTGACCACATCGTACGGGTTGGTCATGTTCGGGGTGATGCCGTTGCCGGCGTTGATGAAATCGCGGAACGGCTGCGTCAGGAAAACCCCCGGCAGATCCTTGTCCACGGAGTAGAAATCGTGCACCTGGAACCGTGGGCCGATCGCCGGCATGATGAAATAGAGGAGATAGCTGACGTAGAACCCGAACAGGAGGGTCATGCAGAAGACCCTGAACTCCTTCATCCTGTTCATCCGGTAGAACGCGACCGCCGGGACGATCAGCATAAGCTGGAAGAAGTTGTACCAGATCTGAAAATATTCGGTGAGGTATGGGTTGGCGAACCGGTAGATCCATTCCGTCGGGTTTACGCCGAAGATGGCGTGGTCCCACGCGGCGAGGGTCACGTCGTAATTATGGGGGTTGACCAGCGGGATGTAGTTGTGGATCTGCGCGTACATCATATATCCCACCGGCAGGATATAGAACGAGCGGAAGATATGGGCGATTCGTGAGCCGGTCTGGTCATACCACATGGCGAACGCGAAGATCGCCAGCGCTATCAGGATATTGGCCTGAAGGATGCCGAACCCCAGCTTGACCTGCTTGATGTAGATAAGGTCCAGTGTGGTGTAGATCACCAGCATTCCCAGCGCGACATACTCCGTGCTCCAGAGCGACGCGCGGATCATCTCCCACGTTGTCTCACGCTTCCTGTTCCCCTCGGCGACTCTCAAGCGCATCCGAATATATGCGGGCGAGGCGGATGAAGTCCCCAGGAGCGAGCTCTTCGGCTCGTTCACCTTCGTCGATTCCTGCTGTTCCAAGGATACTGGCACGTTCGTGTTGATCAGATAGGAGTTGAGACAGAGAGTTGCGAAGCGTTTTCCGTCGCTGGCTGAACGCGGCGCGGACAAGCTGCCGGTGACGTTCTTCGATGCCTGTGATCCCTTCAAGGTCGCGGAACCTCAGGCGAACGATTGCCGATGTCACTTTCGGCGCCGGAAAGAAGCAGCGTGGGCCAACGTCGAACAGGCGCTTCGGCTCCGAATACGTCTGCGTTATCACCGAGAGAATCCCGTAATCCTTCGTCCTTGGCCGTGCCGCCAGACGATCCGCCACCTCCCGCTGCATCATCAGCATGGCATCGCTCACGGTATCCCGATAACCGATGAGATGAAAGAGGATCGGGCTGGTTATATAATACGGGATGTTGCCGATCACCCGAATCCGCCCGCATCCCCGGCGTTGCGCCAGATCGCGAAGATCCAGCCGCAGGATATCCCCTTCCACCACTTCAATTCGGGTGCCATGGAGCTGCCGCACCTTCTCCGCCGCGCGCGGGTCCAGCTCCACCGCTATCAGGCGGCATCCGCTCTCCAGCAGAAGCCCCGTCAGGGCCCCCTCTCCGGGGCCGATCTCCACGACCAGCTCCCCCTCCTTGGGGTCGAACTCCCGCACAATCTTCTGCGCGATATTCCGGTCGACGAGGAAGTTCTGCCCGAGCGACTTCTTTGGGACGATATGATCCATAGCTTCCGGGAAAAATACCATATTAGCCGAACCTGACTCTCAATTCATCCCCGGATGTCTCACAATGCTCGATTTCTCCCTAGCCGGGAACCTCTCTTCCCGGTCAAACTTCCGTCCGGCTGGGACGTCATCAGCTAACATTTCCCCCGCTGAGGGGTTATCCGGGGGCTCGATCCTCCCCGATTCCGTTTCGGGCCTCCCATCGTAAGCTTTTCGTCCTCCGTTCATTCGATTTTTCATGCGTACATATTTCCGTCTGCCCGCGCTGGCACTTGCATCCCTTCTCCTCTGCTCCGCCTCCTCGATCGCCCAGAATCCGGCCCCCCGGTTTCACGATCCCGCCGACTCGGCGAAGATCATGGGGGTTGTGACGCGCTATCTGGCCTTCATGCCGAACGATACCATCCCGAACGCGATGGTGGATCTGCTGACCGCCGGCGAGATGCAGAAGCGCCTGATTGCCTCTCACGGGCTTCCGGTCCGGTTTCCGGCCCCGTTTATCTACACCCTCTCGGCTCCCCGTTCCGTTCGCGACAACGATTCGCTGGCGATCGTCACCGCGGCGGTTTCCTCCGGCATCGTCCCGCTGTTCGGCCCGCTGACGGTGGACTGGGTCTTTTTCCTCCAGCCGGTCGACAACGCCTGGCGCCTTACCGCGATCCGGCGTCTGGCGGGGATCGAGGACGCGGTGGCGCAGATGAATCAACTGGACAGCTCCAATTACCCGCTGAAACTCAAGAAGATCATCGCCGCCGAGACCGGCCGGACGCTTCTGAGCAACGATCAGATCCGCCAGCATTTTCGCGATCATTCCGTCGATTTTCAGCGTCTGGCGGAGAATTTTCGCCGGCCGGGGCATGACTCCATCTGGATGATGGGTCGCACCGACAGGGTGATCACCCAGGTCAACAACTTCGGAATCTCCTGGGGGGACGCGGCGCAGAATATCCCCCACGACGTGGCGGAGGAATTTCTCGCGAAGCTCCCGCGCGAGCAGCAGGCGGGGCTCCGGGCGCAGCTCCGCCAGGCCGAAGAGACGCGGAAGGAGGGCTACGACTCGCTTGCCCGCATTGCCAAACGGATCGGCATCACCACCAAACGGCTCGATTCCATGGTGATGATGATGCACGATCTCGGGATCTCCTTCGCCAACACCCGGCTTCCTTGGAAGGGGGCCGTACAGTTCACGCTCGGCGGCCATTTCGATGATGTTGTCGGCCTGATCTATTCGCCGGGCGGGGGGGTGCCGCTGGTGTCACCGAGGGAGTATTTCTACGTGGAGCAGATCGCCGAGGGGTGGTGGATGTTCCGTTCAACCTAGCCGGCCGCCGGTGCGCCACAGGGGGGATCTACAGATATATACTAGGTGGAAAGGATGGCCGTCTATAGGTTGGTAACTGTGAACGGGAATTCTCTCACGCAACCTTGACAGGACATGACAGGAACACATGCAATGAACGGGGAAGTGGTGACCATGTACAGCACCACATGGTGCCCGGACTGCCATCGGGCGAAGATGTATCTGAGCCAGTGGGGGGTCGATTTCAAGGAGATCAACATCGAGCAGACGCCGGGCGCCGCCGAGCAGGTGATGGCGTGGGCCAACGGAAAGCGCGTCGTGCCGACCATCACGGTTGGCGAGAAGGTGCTGGTCAATCCCAGAATGCGCGATCTTGCCCAGGCGATCGGCATCGTCGAAAACTGATCCGGCTTTATGCCGGTTGGAATATGCGCGAGCGGGGCGGTCATCCTATCATGGCCGCTCCGTTTCCGTTTATGGCGCCGGGCGACGCGGGTTTCCCCCCGCCTCGTAGATCGTTCTGATCACCTCTTCGAGCGGGGGAACGGTGATGGTGATATCCTCCACGTTGTAATGGTCGGTCAGAAAGGCTATCGCCTCCCGCGTGGCGCCCGGCTGAGTCTCATCCAGATCGAGGCGTATCGCGAACTCGTCGGCGGAGATCAGGCGCCAGGGGCCCTTGGCCCGGGCAATCGCGGCGGGATCGGCAAGTGGCTCCGCCAGCTTCACCTCCAGCCGTTTCGTGGTCAGAAATTTCCGCCGAAGCTCATCCACCGGCCCGTCGAAGATCACTCCCCCCTCGGCGATCACCACAACCCGTTCGGCAAGCGTCTCCACATCGCCGGCATCGTGGGATGTGATGAAGATCGTGGTCCCCTCCTCCCGGTTCGCCTCCCTGATATGCTCCCGCAATTTCCCCTTCGCTATCACATCCAGGCCGATCGTCGGCTCGTCCAGCAGCAGCAGCGATGGCTGGTGAAGGAGGCTGGCGACCACCTCGCAGCGCATCCGCTCCCCGAGCGAGAGCTTCCGCACCGGCGTGTGAAGATACTCGGCAATCCCGAACGATTCCACGAGCGCCGCCAGCCGCGCGCGGTAGAACGCCTCATCCAGCTCGTAGATCTTCTTCAGCAGGTAGTACGTCTCCACCGGCGGCAGGTGAAACCAGAGCTGCGACTTCTGCCCGAACACCGAGCCGATATGATACGCCAGCTCCCTCCGCTGCCGCCAGGGGTTCAGCCCCAGCACCTCCGCGTCGCCGCCGGAGGGATGGAGGATGCCGGTGAGCATCTTGATCGTCGTCGATTTGCCGGAGCCGTTCGGCCCGATGAACGCAATCCGCTCGCCACGCTCCACCAGCAGGTTCAGGCCGCGTACCGCCATCTTCGTCTCCACGCTCCCGCCCCCGGTCATCGAGGTTATCAGCCCTCTCAGGCCGGGCGGACGCACCTTCCGCCTGAACTCCTTTCGGAGATCGGTGGTGCGGATGGCGATGCGGTCGGATGTTGCTGCAGGTGCCATGCGGCGGATTGATCTGTTCGCGGGATCTGTGTCGGGGGCGGTTTCAAACCGCCCCTACGTTCCCGGCTTCGGCGGAAGATCGCGCGCCTGCGGCTCATCCTGGAATCCATGATGGTTGTGGCTTCCATCGCAGAACGGCTTGTTGGCGGAGTGGCCGCAGCGGCAGAGGGAGAGGACGGTGCGGCCGCCAAGGCCGTAGCCGGTCCCCGTGGGATCGACGATGGAGAAATCCCCCTCGATCCTGAGCGGACCGTTCTTCATCACGGTTATCTTCGTGTCTGGCATGATCTGATACGTTTGTATGATGTTCTGATGATTTCCCGCCGGAATGAGGATCGATGATTCCTCCCGGCCGGTTCCCGAACCGCGTCGCGCGGCTGCTGACGGCACTCCGGCCGGGTCGCCGGTTTCAGCTCGGCGGTTCGCAGAAGATACGCGCTTTTCCCTTTCCGGGAGTATCTTTCGTCTCGATTATAGCCGTACTCTCTATGGTTCGAATTCTCGCGACACTCCTTATCCTGCTCCTGTTCCGCGCCATCGGCGCATCGGCGCAGGGCGTGCGGACAATCGAGAATTTCGCGCTGGCCCCGTACGATACTTCCATCGTCCTCTCGCACGAGTTCATCCTCCCCGGAAGCCTTCTTCTGACGGCCGATTCGGTCGGCATGATCTCCGCGTCCGAGTACTCCGTCGATACCCGTTTCGGCGTTATTCACTTCTTCCGATCCATCGGCTCCATCGCCGGCGACAGCGTCCGGGTTCATCATGTGGGGGTGGGCTACAGCTACCGGCCCATCCTGCTGCCGAGGGAATTCTATCGCCGCAGGCTGGTGACGCTGACCGACTCCAGCGGCGGGAAGCGGCAGGTGGCGCAGGGGAGCGGGGATCTTACGGCGGCCAGCATCTTCGGAAAAAATTTCCAGCGAAGCGGCGTCCTGGCGCGCGGGTTCACGGTCGGCACCAATCGCGATCTCACCCTCCAGAGCTCCCTCCGTCTCCAGTTCAGCGGCAACATCACTGACAGCGTGGAGGTGCTGGGAGCGCTCACCGATGAGCAGACGCCGATCCAGCCGGAGGGGAACACGCAGACGCTTCAGGAGATCGACAATGTCTTTATCGAGATCCGCTCGCCGGTTGCCGGCGCCACGCTCGGGAAGTTTATCGCCACCAATACCGGGAGCAGCTACACGGCATTCTCCCGGAAGCTCCAGGGGGGCCGCGGGGGGCTACGCTATGGAAAGTATGGATCGCTGGAGGTGGTGGCCGCCGTGGCGCCGGGGAAATTCAGGTCGCAGCAGATGCAGGGGCGCGAGCGCGATCAGGGGCCGTACCAGCTTACCGGCGAGAATGACGAGCGGGATATCGTGGTGGTGGCGGGGAGCGAGCATGTCTATGTGGATGGTGTTCAGATGACGAGGGGGGAGAGCAACGACTATGTGATAGACTACGGCACGGCGCAGATTTTCTTCCAGACGCGACGGCCGATCACCAGCATCAGCCGCATCACCGTCGATTTCGAGTATACCGACCGGCAGTTCTCCCGCTCCTTCCTGGCGGCCACCAACAGCAATTATCTCTTCGACAGTGCTCTTACGATCACCACAAGCTTCGTCCGCGAGGCCGATAATCCCGATTCCCCCATCGATATCTCCCTCTCCGACGCCGATCGCTCTCTGCTGAGCGCCGCCGGTGGTGATCGGATGATGGCCGCCCGCAGCGGGGCCTCCATCCCCCTTCCCGGCGACAGCCTGCGGGGGATTTACCGTCGCGTCGATACGGTGATCGATGGCCGTCCCGATTCGATCTTCCGCTATGCTCCCGGCGATCCCGCGGCCCTCTACAACGTCACCTTCTCCGTGGCGCCGGACCAGCGGGGGGATTACCGGAACGTGGCATTCGGCCAGTACGAGTTTGTGGGGAAGGGGTTGGGGGCCTATCTCCCGGTGATCTATCTGCCGTTTCCGGAGCTGCGGCAGGTTGCATCGCTGGCGCTGCGGACCCGGTCGATCGGCGGCGTCACGCTTGCCGGGGAGGCGGCCATCAGCAACGCATCGCTCAACAGGTTCAGCGCCGATCCCTCGGCAACGCTGAACGGCGGCGCCTTTACCGCGAGCCTCTTCGGCGCGCGCGATACCCTCCGTCTGGGGGGGGCCAACTGGGGGGCGCTCCGGTTCGGGGGGACCGTGCAGTATGTGGGGGCGGGGTTCCAGACCGTGGAGCGGATTGCCGATGTGGAGTTCAACAACCGGTGGAATGTGCGCGCGCGTCCCGGCGAATCGCGCGCCAGCAACTTCATCCTGGAGGATACCATCAACTATCTTCCCATCCCCCGCCTCTCGTTGCTGGCATCGAACGGATACCTGCGCCAGGGGGGGGATTTCTTCTCGATCCGCCAGGAGTACACCGGAAGATTTCTGGGGGATACCGTCCTGCCGAGCGCCGATTATACCTTCGAGCTTATCTCCACCGACACGCTTCAGGCGGCCCGCCGGGGGAGCTGGTACCGGCAGCGTGGGGGGATCAGCAGGGTGTTCGGCCCGGTGACGCCGGGCTTCCGGTTCGAGCGGGAGAACAGGGAGGATCGCGCCGGGTCATCGCTTACCGATACGCTCTATCCCAGCTCATTCAGGTTCCTGGAGATCGGGCCGGACGTGCGGATCGATCTGCCGTTCATGAGCACGACCGCCAGCGCCCGTTATCGGATCGACGACTCGGTGCGGTACGATTCATCATCGCGCGTCAACCGTTTTCTCCGCGACGGAATCGCCCGGACATTCACCCTTCACGGCGCGCTCCGGGGGGTCCGCGACCTGACATCGACGATCGATTTCACCTACCGGCTGAAGACCTACGATAGTATCGGCCCGGCCGATCTGAGCAATCGTCTGGACAGAAGCACCATCCTCGGCCGGTCGCAGACGCGATGGGTGGGGTTGGATCGCGGGCTGGAAGTGGATGGGCTGTACGATGTGCAGACCGAGCAGGCGGCGCGGCTCCAGCGGCTCTTCCTGCTGGTTCCGCACGGGCGGGGGGAATATGTCTGGACCGATCTGGATTCGAACGGCCGGCAGACGGAGGAGGAGTTCCGGCTGGCGCTTCCGGGGGAGGGGGATTACGTCCGCTACGATTTCCCGACCGAGCAGCTCTACCCGGTGATCAACCTGACCACATCGGCGCGGATCAGGCTTCAGCCCGCCAGGATTCTGGCGCCGGAGAGCGGGCTGGGGAAGCTGCTGGCGCAGGTGACGGCGGAGACGACGCTGCGGCTTGAGGAGAAGAGCCAGGATGAGCGGGAGAGCGATATCTACCTGCTCCGTCTGAGCCATTTTCAGGATGATTCCACCACGCTGCTCGGCAACGCCACGGTGCAGCAGGATCTGAATCTCTTCGAATCGAACCCCGAGTATTCCTTCCGGCTCCGCTACTACGATCGCCGGGGGCTTACGCACCTTGTCTCCTCGATCGAGCGGAACCGATCCACCGAGCGGACGCTTCGCACCCGCTGGCAGCCGACGTTCGATATCGGACTTCAGCTCGACCTTGGCGCGAACAACGAGCTGCTCACCAGCTCCGATACATCCTCGCGCCGGACGTTCAACCTGAGCCTGCTGACCGCCGCGAACGATTTCAGCTACCGGCCGGAGCAGTCGCTGGAGCTTGGATGGATTCTGAAGCTGACCTCCAGCCGGGATATCCTCCCCATCGTCCCGCGCACCACGTTCCTGAACACGAACGAGATCAGGGCGATCTATTCGATCGAGACGCGGGGGCAGATCAGGCTTTCGATCGAGCGGACGGGGGTGAGCGGGACGAACGTCGGGGAGGACCCGCTGGCGCTTCCCTACCAGCTCACCGATGGCTACGCGATCGGCACAACGTGGATAGGGCGGGCGAGCATCGAGTACCGGTTTGGCTCGAACATCCAGGCATCGCTCAGCTACACGGGGCGGGCGCAGCCGCCAACGAACCGGGTGTTGAATATCGGGCAGGCGGAGGTGCGTGCGTTCTTCTGATGATCGGACCGTTGAAGGACGTCATCGGCATTGTCGGGGGACGTTTCAAACGTCCCCCGACATTAGGAAAAGCGAGGGCCGCATTCACGTTTCGCGTGTGAATGCGGCCCTTCTGCATAACAGGTCGTTGCCGGAACTATCCTACCGGACCAGGGTCATCATGCTGGTCTCAACCTTTCCACCGGCGGTGAGGCGGGTGAAGTAGGTCCCGGCCGGGAGCCTGGTGGCATCGACCATCACATGATGCGTTCCCGCCTCCATCTCGCCATCGAGAAGGACGGCAACCACCTGGCCGCGGGCATTGACCACGGAGAGGCTGCCGGAGCTTTTCGCGGCGATCGTGAAGGAGATCTCCGTTGCCGACGCAAACGGATTGGGAGCGTTCCCTTCGAGCATCGTGCGGGAGGCCAGGGCGCCATTGCCATTATCGACGCCGAGGATAAGCTGCTCATCGTACATCACCAGCCCGCCGAACTGCGTGCCGATCCAGAGCTTCCGGTCGCCACCGACGGCGACGGAGGTAACGCGATCGTCCGTGAGGCCGGAGTTATCGGTGGTGTAGGATGCCCACTTGGTGCCGTCGAACTTCGCAACGCCGCGTCCGCCGGTGCCGATCCAGATGCCGCCGAACCTATCGGCGGAAACCGATGTGATGTTGTCGTTCGGGATGTTGGAGTTCGATGTATTGTAGAGGGTCCAGGTCGTGCCGTCGAACTTCGCGAGGCCGGCATCGGGCGTTCCCACCCAGACCGCGCCGGAATTATCGACGGTGACGGAGGTGACGCTGCTGCTCGGGATCTGCGAGTTCCCCTGATTGTACGCGGTAAAGGTGCCGGTCTTGAACTGGACAAGCCCGTTGCTCGGCGTGCCGATCCAGACGCCGCCGCCGTTCGGATCGGATGCCAGCGCGGTTACGCCGCCATCCGGGATGGTGGAGTTGGTGCTGTTGTATCCGGTCCATACCCCATGATCAAACTTCGCCACACCGCTTGCGTTCCCGACCCAGACCGTTCCCCCCTTGTTGACCGTGATGGCCGGGAAGGAGAGCCCCGGAAGATCCTGAAGCCCATCCTGTCCATTGATCTGCGTGGACTTGCCGCCGGTGTCGATCATCGAGAGGCCGTTGGACTTGCCGTACCAGATGTTGCCCGAGCTGTCCTGAGCCACCGAGAGATATCCGCCGGAGATGCCGCCGAAACCGTAGAACTTGAAGGTGGTATCAACCAGCCTGGCGACCGTGGATGGGGTGGTGAACCAGGCGTGGTTCTCACGATCGACCATCACCGCGTTGACCTTGTTGCCGGAGAGCGGGGTCCGCGACGATGCGATCCTGCTCCCAAGCGTATCGGCCACCAGCACCTTGACGCCGCTCTGCTGCGTGCCGGTGTAGACGTTGTGATCGTCGATCTTCACGATGGCGTGGACGGCATCGGCAGTTCCCTGCGTGGCCTTCGGGTAGCGCACCAGGGTGGGCGTTCCGTTGTACCGGACGAACCCGGCGTAGGTGCCGAAGAGGACATCGGTTCCGCCGCCTTCCTCGATATCATAGATCGCGCGGTAGGTAATGGTGAATCCCGGCGCCTCTGCCGACTTCAGATTCACCGTGGTCCAGGTGGCTCCGTTGAACTGGTTGGCCTGCGCGTTTGCGCCGCCGATCCAGACCTTGCCGTAGACATTGGCGTTGATCGCCGTGACGCTGTCCGCGTTGAAGCCGTTGGTTCCCGCGCGATAGGTGGTCCACTGATCCCCCATCATGCGCGCCGCTCCCTTGGCGAATGTTCCAACCCAGACCGCGCCATCGGTGCCGACCGAGACGGCGGTGAGCCTGTTATCGGGGAGGCCGGAGTTGTCCACGTTGTAGAGGGTCCAGTTGGTGCCGTCGTAGTGGACAAGGCCGTTGTAGGTGGCCGCCCAGACATCCTTCCCCTTTACCGCCACGGCGGTAACGCGGTCCATCGGAAGCCCGGTGGTGTTGGTCGAGTAGCCGATCCAGTGGTTCCAGTCGGCGGCCTGACCATCGAACTTGATCAGCCCGGAGCCGTCCGTGCCGATCCAGAGGTTGCCATCGGCATCCTTCTCCATCGCCAGGATGTTGATATTCCAGAGCCCGGAGTTCGCCTTGTCGAAAAAGGTTCTGGTCTGTGTGGTCTTATCGTATTTGACAAGTCCCCCTCCCTGCGTGCCGATCCAGAGCGTGTTGCCCATGTCGGCGAGGGAGGTGACGAGGTTGCCGTCGTTGTAGTTGTGCCAGCCTCGGCGTTGCGCGCTTGCCTGCGAAAAGGCGGCAGCGCCAAGCATCAGCAGGACAAAAAATGCACGGGGGTAATGATGCTTCATCAGACTACCTGATTTATTGAATTGAATGGAGAGCGTGTCGATGACGACGATCGCTATCGTTCGACGAAGATCTGCTCGTTTTGTTCTAACGATAGGCCGGAGAGGGAGCCCGTTCGGGAAGTTCAGTTCAAACCGGTGGGGAGAAGCCGGGATTGATGCCGTAGCTGAGGCGCCGAAGAGGATGATCTGGTTCGGGTGCCTTCGTTCCGACGGGGCATGTGATTTGTACCCGTAATATCGTTGAATTATGTCAGAAGCGAAACAGTATTACAAGGGCCAGTCAACAATACCGGATCAGCATCGAAACAAGGCGAGGCAATGGATACGCTGAGAATGACCCGTCCCGGCATCGAGTGGATGCCATCGATTCTGATTTTTCTGGCAGTGATCGCGATTGCCACGCTCGGCGGCCTTGCAACCGATACGGCCAGCACATGGTATCTGCACCTGTCGAAGCCGTCCTGGCAGCCGCCCGCATGGCTCTTCGGCCCCGTGTGGAGCACGATCTATCTTCTGCTTGCCATCTCCGCAAGCCTTGTCCGGCATGCCACCGGCGGCGGGGCCCGGTCCACGCTGATGGCGCTGTACGGCATCAACGGCGCGCTGAATCTGGCGTGGTCCTTCATCTTCTTCCAGGGACACGCGCCGCTCTGGGCGGGGATCGATATCATCCTTCTCTGGTGTTCGATCCCGCTGATCATGATCAGGGCCTGGCCGGTATCCCGCGCCTCATCGCTCCTGCTGCTTCCCTATCTCCTCTGGGTCAGCTTCGCGTCGGTGTTGAACTGGTCGATCGTCGGGTTGAACTGAACGGGGGGTGCGGCTCGGTGGCCGTCGCGGTTCACAACCTGTAGAAGCTCGCGGGGGGAATCTCCCGTATCTTGGCCCGCATGAACATTCTTCTTGCGACCAACAACCCCCATAAGGCGGAGGAGCTTGCGGCGATGCTCGCGGGGCATGACGGCGTCCGCGTCATCACGCTGGCCGATCTTCCCGTAACCCTCCCCGAGCCGATCGAGGATGGCGATACTCTCGAGGCGAACGCCTACATCAAGGCGCGCGAGATCTTCAACGCCACCGGCATCCCGACCATCGCCGACGACACCGGCCTGGAAGTGGACGCGCTTGGCGGAGCGCCGGGCGTCTATTCCGCCCGCTATGCCGGTCCCGATGCCACCTACGCAAGCAACTGCGCCAGACTCCTCTCCGATCTTGCATCCGCCACCGGGCGCGCCGCCCGTTTCCGCACCGTGATCTGCTACACCGATTCCTTCCGCACGCTCTTTGCCGAGGGGATTGTGGAGGGGGAAATCACCGAGGAGCCGCATGGCGATGGAGGGTTCGGGTACGATCCGCTGTTCCGCCCCGAGGGGAGCGTTCGCACGTTCGCGGAGATGCCGCCCGATCAGAAGAACGCGATCAGCCATCGGGGGCGTGCCATAGCCGGCATCCGCGAGACGCTGGCGCCTTATCTGGAGGGATAGGCCGATGGAGGATCATAACCACGAAGATCATCATTATCCCGAGCGGGTTCCGCATACCAGAACCATCGTCGTGACGGCGGGACAGTCGCCGGAGCGTATCGACAGGTTTATCACCACGGCGGTGATGCGGGCAACGCGCAACAAGGTGCAGGATGCGATCACCGCCGGCACGGTGCTGGTGAACGGCCGGCCGACCAGGGCGAACTATCGTGTCCGCCCCGGTGATGAGATCGAGATCACCCTGATGAAGCCGCCTCCGATCGAGCTGATCGCGCAGGATATCCCGCTCGATATCCGCTATGAGGATGATGACATGCTGGTGGTGAACAAGCCGGCCGGCATGGTGACCCACCCCGGTTTCGGCAATCGCGACGGGACGCTTGTCAACGCCGTCCTCTTCCACGTCGGCGGCAGGCTGCCGATGGTCGATGACGCGCCGATCCCCGATGAGGAGGCCGATGAAGCGGGTGACGCCACGGATGAGGAGGAAGGGCTGGAGGAGGCCGGGCCACGGCCGGGGATCGTGCATCGCCTGGACAAGGACACCACCGGGTTGATGGTGGTTGCGAAAAACGGGGAATCGCTCTCCAGCCTCGCCGTGCAGTTCGCCAACCGAACCGCCAAACGGGAATACTGGGCGGTGGCCTGGGGGATATTCGAGGAGGATGAGGGGGATATCGAGGGGGATCTCGGGCGGGACTCGCGCGATCGGAAGAAGTTCACGGTGGTCCGCAAGGGGGGGAAGTACGCTCTTACGCGGTATCGGGTGGTTGAGAGGTTCGCGTTTGCCACGCTGATCGCGCTGCGGCTGGCGACCGGGCGGACGCACCAGATTCGCGTGCATTGCGCGCATATCGGCCACCCGCTGTTCGGCGATGCCACCTATGGCGGCCGGGTGGTGGTGTACCCCGGGCCGGGAGGGAAGCATCGTCAGCATGTGGCAAATCTGCTGAAGCTGATGGACAGACAGGCGCTGCACGCCAAAATGCTGGGGATCAACCACCCGCGAAGCGGCGCGTACATGGAATTCGATTCCGAGCTTCCGGGGGATATGCTGAACCTGGTGGAAGCACTTCGCGGAGCTTCGTGAGGGTTGCATGATGACGGGAATATTCGTCCAGATATGGGTCGCTGAAAAATGCCCCGGAATTGCCTCGGCCGGCAATTCCCTTAAGAACTTTAAACAGGCCGGATTATTTCGCGCGGGCCCATCGTAAAATAATCCGGCTGCCGGGCACGACGTATCATCCCATCATAATAAACCTGGATATTCAGCCCCCGCGCGGGCCGGGCCACAACGGATTTTACGTTGCCGGTCGGAGAATTTGTTTTTTTATCAGCAGTCGAAGTATATCTTAAGTCGTGTCATTGTCCTGATTGACGTGCATGGTTTTCATTCCCATGCCCGGCAGTACCTCCGCTTCCCAATGCTGTCGAGCATGGCCTGATCCATATTTTTCTCCTCTTTTTTTGCGATATCATCATGAGAATTCTCGTTGTCGAGGACGACCATAATATCGCCGATGTTATCAGGCGTGGTCTTGTTGAGCAGCACTACAGCGTCGACATAGCCGACGACGGGCTCATGGGGGTGGAGCATGCGCTGTGCAACGATTACGACCTGGTGATTCTCGATGTGATGCTTCCGCGACTCAACGGCTGGGGCGTCTGCAAACGCATTCGGGATGAACATCTGAAAACCCCCATTCTGATGCTTACCGCGCTCGGCTCGCCGAACGACGTAATCCAGGGGCTGGATCAGGGGGCCGATGACTATCTTACGAAGCCGTTCGACTTCGGCATCCTGATGGCCCGCGTCCGCTCACTGACCCGGCGGCACTCCGAGCAGAAGACCGCGGAAATCCACGTCGCGGATCTGTCGATCGATACGGCGAGGCGCACCGTGGTGAGGAACGGCCGGCCGATAAATCTGACCGCCAAGGAGTTCGCCCTGCTGGAATATTTCGTGCTTCACAAGGGGAAGCTGCTTACGCGCGAGGCGATCGGCGAGCACGTCTGGGACCTCAATTTCGACCCGCGATCGAATGTGATCGAGTCGTTGATGCGGTGCCTGCGGCAGAAGATCGACAAGGATCATGAGCTGCCGCTGATCCATACGGTGCGCGGTGCCGGCTACCGGTTCGATGATTATGGGGCACAATAGCGGGAGATGGATATGGCCCGGCGCGCAGGGCCTGAAACGTTAACGGGAGCGCGAGCGGGGAGTAATGCGTGAGGGAACAGCGGGGATGAGAGAGACGGGGTTTACCGAAAACCATCGCATGAGATGTCAGTTGTCGCCGGGGCGCTTCCCCGGCACTTGCCGCGCGGGCAGGCCCGCCGGTTATCACCTCCAGTCCGGTCATCAATCATGTGAGCCAGGGGAAGCTTTTCCGGCTCCTTCACGCTGTGGCATTCATGCCGGGAAGGACTGTTCTTGAATACCCCGATAACCATTCTGCTGATCGATGACGATCGGAACTACCACATTCTGATCCGTAACCTGCTGATGCGAAGCAGGCTCCAGTTCCAGCTCCGAACGGTCGCCACGTTCGTGGAGGGCCTGGAGGCCATTATGGACCCCGCGGTCGATATCTCCCTGGTCGATTACCGGATGGGAGACCGCACCGGCGTCGAGATCCTCCGCCACGCGATTCAGCACGGCATACACACTCCCATCATCCTCCTGACCGGCTATGGGGACCATGAGATCGACATGGAGGCGATGGCCGCCGGCGCTTCCGATTATCTCTACAAGGGAAATCTGGATGATCGCATTCTGGAGCGGGCCATCCGCTACGCGCTTGAGCGGAAACGTCTGTCCGACGAGCTGCGGCAGAGCGAGGAACGTCTCAGGACCGTGGTGGCGAGCGCCCCCATCATCCTCTGCTCGGTCGATGTCAACGGAATCATCACACTCTTCGAGGGGCACAGCGTCGGGAAGCTGGGGATTGATCCCGGTCTGGTGGTGGGGGCGCGGGTCGAGGATTTTCTGGCGTACGTTCCGAAGCTGGTGAGCGCCACCAGCCGCGCGCTTGCCGGCGAGACATTTACGGAAATAGTCCGGTTCAGTGATGTCGTCATCGACTGCCGCTTTTCGCCGTCGCTGAACGCGGCGGGCGAGATCGTGGGGATGGTCGGCGTGGCGACCGATATCACCGAGCGGATCAGGCAGGAGGATGCGCTCCGGCGGAGCCGGCTGGAGTTGAAGGAGGAGCGGGATTTCATCTCGTCGGTGCTCGATACCGTGGGTGCGCTTGTGCTGGTGTTCGATCATGACATGAACATCGTCAGATTCAACCGCGCGTGCGAGGATATCTCCGGCTACAGCTTCGAGGAGGTTGCGGGGCGCAATGTCATCGATCTGCTCGTCCCCCCGGATGAGGCTGAATCCCTGACCCGCGATTTCAGCGGGCTGGAACATGGGGAGATACAGAGGACCAGAGAGAACCACTGGCTGACCAGAACAGGGGAGCGAAAGCTGATTCGCTGGACCAACAGCGCGCTGTACGACAGCGACGGGAGCGTGGCGTTCGGGATCGGCACCGGCATCGATATTACCGCGCAACGGGCGGCCGAACAGGGGCTGCGCGACAGCGAGCGGATGTTCCAGACATTTATGAACAACAGCCCCGTGATCACCTATCTGAAGGATGGAGAGGGGCGGTACACGTTCGCCAACCGTGAGTTCTGCCGCCTCTTCGATCTCCGTCTGGAGGATGTGATCGGCAGGACCGACTACGAGCTTTTTCCTTCCGAGGTGGCCGAGGGCCTGGTGGCCGCCGATGCGGAGGTGCACGCCGGCGGGGGGACCATCACCCGGATTGACTCCACGGATTACAACGGGCAGATCCATCACTGGATCACCATCAGATTCCCCGTCGTCAACGCCGTCGGCGAAATGATGGTGGGGGGGAAATCGATCGATATCACCGCCAGGATACTCGCGGAGGAATCGCTCCGCAAGAGCGAGGAGCGGTTCCAGCTTGCCACCCGCGCCACCAACGATGCCATCTGGGACTGGGATCTCCAGAGTAACACACTCTGGTGGAATGACAGCGTGCAGAAATTGTTCGGCTATGAGCCGGATGAGGTTGCCCCGGATCTGAAGTGGTGGCAGGTCCGGCTGCATCCCGACGACCGGGAGCGCGTGGAGTCCGGGCTGCATGCGGCGATCGCGGAGAAGCGGCAGTTCTGGGATGACGAGTACCGGTTTCTCCGGGGAGACGGCGCATGGGCCTATGTGCTGGATCGCGGGTATCTGATATTCGACAAAGAGGAGAAGCCGGTACGGGTCATCGGCGCCATGACCGATCTGACGCAGCGGAAGGAGATGGAGGATGCCCTGCGCGCCAGCGAGGAGCGCTACCGGCATATCGTGGAGACGGCGAACGAGGGGATCTGGCTGGTCGATCCCAACGCCCGCGTCAGCTTCGTCAACGCGCGGATGGCGGAGATGCTGGGATATTCCGTCGCCGAAATGACAGGTTGCTCCATATACGATTTTATCGCTCCGGAATGGAAGGGAGTCGGGAGGGAGCATCATGCCAAACGGCTGATCGGCGTTCAGGAGCAGTATGATTTCCAGTTCGTCCGGAGCGACGGCACACGTGTCTGGGCCATCATTTCCGCCGGGCCGGTGTACGATGGCAGCGGAGCCTTCGCGGGATCGCTGGCGATGATCACCGATATCACCGAGCGGAAAAACGCGGAAAATGCCCTCCGCGAAGCGCACGACAAGCTGGAAATGCGCGTGGCGGAGCGGACCGCGGAGATCGTGGAGATGATGTCCCATCTGGAGCAGGTCCATCTGAACCAGCGTCGGTTTGTGGCCGATGCCTCGCACGATCTCCGAACCCCGCTGACGGTGCTGCGCGCGGAGCTGGACCAGCTTCTCGGCCATGCCGGGCTCGATCAGCGCACCCGCAGCGCACTCCTCAGAATCGCCAACGAATCGAGGCGCATGGAGCATCTCGCCGCCGATCTTCTTCTGCTTGCAACGCTGGACGCCCAGCAGAAAGTGATAACGTCCAACCGCGTCTGGCTGGATGGCCTTCTCATCGATTCCGTGGCGCAGCTTACCATGATTGCGATGGAGAAGAATATCTCCTGGGATGTCCAGATCGAGGAGCCGGTGGAGGTCCTCTGCGATCTGACGATGCTTGAACGCGCGCTGACAAATGTTCTGGAGAACGCCATCAAATATTCCGCCGGGCCGAGCGCCGTCGAAGTGCGCCTTGCCCGAAGCGACGGGGCCGCCGTGATCGCCGTCCGCGATCACGGCGTGGGGATCCCGGCGGGGGATCTGCCATATGTTTTCGACCGGTTCTTCCGGGGGGATCTGACCCGTGGAACCCCCGGCACCGGGCTTGGCCTGCCGATCGTCAAGGCAGTGGTGGAGGCGCATCATGGGATCGTCAGCCTGACCTCTGAAGTCGGGGTCGGCACGACGGTGACAGTGGTGCTGCCGGTTGCCGCCGCGGATTAGGCAGGCCTGGTCGGAGACCCAGCTCCGCCACGATCGATGCCGATGATTGATTTCACCCACAGACCACATCACGTCTTGGTAGTGACTCAGGTTGAGATGGTGTAGATGATGCCCGGGGTCATATACGGCATCCGTCTTCCCAGCCCCATCCTTCCCAGCCCCATCGGGGCGTACCGGTTGTAGCATCACCACGTCTCCCATGATTTCAAGCTCCAGAGGAGCGTACCATCCTCGCCGGCCGGCAGAATGGTACGCTCCTCTGGAGCTTGAGGAGGCATCGTTGCTACAACCGGCACGCTCCTGACGGAGCTTGAAGAGTGAGGAGAGGATCATCGATGGATCATAGCGCTGTCAACCGGATGCTGGACTTGAACCGAGTCACCATGCACGTCTCATCTTTATCTCATCTCTCCGGCCTAGCTTGCCTGTCTGGAATACTCCCGTCGAAACACGGCGGGGCCATAATGCTGGTCCACACTGGTTGCGGCGCTCCAGGTATCCGCATCCCAGTCTGTTTCCGATATCTACAGGCGCGAAATCGCCATTGGAGCGGAGTGATATTATGAGATCAACCCATATTCTGAGAGACATCGTGCCCGGTGGCACTGTTCTATTGCGCCTGCTGGACCGCTCGTCCGACGGGTTCATCGAAACCGGTTTCGATGGGATGATTCTGCATGCCAATACCGCCGCCGCGCACCTGCTTGCCGGTAAAGGCGCCATTCCCTCCGGATTCCCCTTTGCGGATTTCGTGCATGCCGATTCCCACCGGGCATTCGCCTCCCTTCTCAATGCCGTTCATCTTCCGGATTATCCCCGCGAAGCCGCGGTTCGCCTGCGTTCCTCCCATGCGGGATCGGTCAATGTGCTTCTCTCGGTGGAAATGGCGCATGACGAGGAGGGGATGCGGCTCTGGTGGAACATCAGGCCGGACGCCGACGCGGAGTACGAGTTGAAGATCTTCCGCACCCTGATGGATCAGTCGAACGATTCGCTCTTCGTGATCGATCCCCTCTCCGGGAGGATGCTCGATGTCAACGAGGCGGCCCACGTGCGCCTGGGGTATACCCGCGAGCAGCTTCTATCGCTGACGATCATCGATATCGAGAATTCGTTAACGAACGTCGAGGAATGGGTGAGCGCGATGGAGCGGCTGCGGACCGTGGTTTCCATCATCATGGAGGGGAATCATCGCCGGCGCGACGGTTCCATCTATCCGGTGGAGGTGAGCATCAAGCTGATCACCGTGGGAGATCGCGACTTCGTCGTTACGGTCGGTCGCGATGTTACCGAACGGAAGCGGACGGAGGAATCGCTCCGCCTGGCGCACGATCTTCTGCTGAAGCGGATGGATGAGCGTACCGCGGAAGTCATGGAGATGATGGCCCGGTTCGAGCGCGCCCGGGATTCGCAGGCGCAGTTCGTGGCCGATGCATCGCACGATCTTATGACCCCGCTTACCGTGATGCGCGCCGAGGTGGATCTGCTCCTTCAGGATTCCGGCCTGGACGGGGGAACCCGGCAGGCGCTGGACAGAGTGCATGGGGAATCGCAGCGGCTGGATCGCCTGGCGAGCGATCTGCTGCTGCTTGCCACAGTGGCGACGATGGGCTCCGAGCTTATCAGGCATACCGTCAGCCTTACGGAAATGGTGATGGAGTGCGTAACGGAAGTGGAGGGGGTGGCCGCCAGGCGGGTGATTCTCGATCTCGATCTGGAAGATGTCCCGGAAATCCAATCGGTGCCGCCGATACTGAGCCGGGCCCTGGTCTCGGTGATCGACAATGCCGCCAAATATTCTCCAGAGGGGGGAACCGTGCGTATCCGCGTTTTCAGCACCGAACAGAGGGTGCTGGTTGAAGTGGCCGATCAGGGGCCGGGCATCCCGCCGGAGGATCTTCCCAGGGTGTTCGACAGATTCTATCGCGGCGATCGCTCCCGATCCACGCAGGGGACCGGACTTGGCCTGCCGATCGTCAAGGCTGTGATGGAGCTGCACGGCGGTGACGTCGTGATCGATTCCAACCCCGGAACCGGCACGCTCGTCAGGCTCGGGTTTCCGCTTCGGGAGTTGCCGGCAACGGAATAGGCCGTTTCGGAGCATCGGCCCTCTCATTTTCTCCTCATCTGGACATTGTAGCTTTGCCCCTGTTCTGATCCTCCTGGTTGATATCGGGCTCGTGTTTCGCATGTTCATGGGTGCCCGCACGGGTATTTCGCCTGTCAATTGCAGTAGTGATGATGTCGTGGTCTGGATCTGTGATCCGCCGATGCCGGCGCAGGGTCCGCGTCCGGCAGAAAAGGATCACGAGGCATTGAATCGATATTCCCCCATCGATTCATGTCGTTCGTTCGAATTCCATGACCTTGGATCGATCATGCCGACTGCTGTCGGCTATCGATTCCGCGAACGAACCGAAGGTACTCGCGATGCATTGTCAGCGTAGAAGCACGAGCCCGTTTTTTTGAGTTGTTCCGCCTGTCAGTTGTGTAGAGGATATGTGTCGTGGCCGGATAAGCAATTGGTCCTTCCCGATTCAAGCCGCCATTCTCCCTCCGCTCGCACTATCATGATTCCGTGATCTGCCCATCAGCGTTCCGGTGGATGGTTGTATCGCCTCCGCTGCGCGCATTTTTATTGTTCGATAATATGGGGGTACTCAACAATATGCGTTGCCCGTAATTATCGACACGGCATTTTACCGCAGTATTATCGTGTGGCTTAATTATTTTGAATTCAATGTCAGACTCCCTGCGATCTCATCATGGCCTCATCTGGTTGGATTAACTTTGCATCAGATGTTGATTGTGCTCATTTGAAAATCATGGTACAGCGGTTGAAATGTCGCCGATGATCTGGTCGAACCGACCTGTCCCCCCCACGCCAGCCCGTATGGCAACCGGATTTTCTTATCTCCGCGTCCAGCGTGGACGATTCCATTTTTGTTAGTCAATTACGAGAAAAATCCGATGGAAAACTTTTCAATGCTCGTTCGCCATGCCAACGGTGAAACACGCTCCGATGAATTTGGCGATTGCAGGGATCTGATCATGTGGTACGTGGGCTGCGAGGATGATAGGGAGACGGTTGCGGGAGCGGAACTGCGAGTAATCACCGATGATGGTAAAGTGGTGACGATATTTATTCCCAACGATGCCAGTACCAGGGTGTCCATCCGCTGGGATTCGTCCATCGAGCGGCTGTCTTCCGAGCGGCCGTTTGTGGCGGTGGCGGCATAATATCGCGACGCCTCCCGGAAACGGGCGGCAGGAACATTGGTGGCCGGGGTGCGAGGTGGATATTTATCCCGTCGCTTCCCGGCTTTTTTTGAGGTGATGAACATGTCGTTGCCACCCCACCGGAAATCGCATCCTGAAATTCCTCCATTCCCCGCTCTCTTCAACGGCTTCAGGTTCCCGCTTTATGGCGTCACCGGCATCGGCCATGCCCGATAACCGGAAGGAGACTGTATATTCCCGGATAGTTCAACGGAGCCGCCCGCATTCCGTGGCGGGGCCGCTCTCTATTTCAGAAGCGTTTCGTGGAGTGCTTGCCATGCGTATTCTCGCGATCGATATCGGTGGCTCGGGGCTGAAGGCCGCCGTGCTCGATGAACAGGGGACCATGCTCGTTGACCGGGTGCGCGTCGAGACGCCGCATCCCTGCTGGCCGGACAGGATGGTGGAGATGCTTGAGGAACTGGTGACGCCCCTGGCGCCGTTCGACCGCGTGGCGGTTGGCTTTCCCGGCGTTGTCCGGGATGGGGTGATCCTGACGGCGCCAAATCTGGGAACCGAGGAATTCCGCGGGTGCAATCTCCAGATGGCGCTGGAAAAGCGGCTGGGGAAACCGGTTCGCGTGCTGAACGATGCCGATCTTCAGGGTCTTGCCGCGATTGAAGGAAAAGGGGTGGAGATGGTGATCACGCTGGGAACCGGCATGGGCTCCGCGCTCTTCCTGAACGGGCACCTGGCCCCTCACCTGGAGCTGGCACACCATCCGTTCCGCAAGGGGGAGACGTATGATGAACAGCTTGGCAACGCCGCCCTGAAACGCCACGGCCACAAGAAATGGAACCGCCGCGTCAGGAAGGCAATCGATCTGCTGAGGGTGCTCACCAATTTCGATCACCTCTATATCGGCGGGGGAAATGGGGAGGAGATCGATTTCGATCTGGAGTCGAACATCACGATTGTGCCGAACGAGGATGGGCTGCGGGGAGGGATCTGGCTCTGGAGGGAACGTCCCGTGCTGAAGGAGGCACCCCGCCAGTCAGCGCGGAGCAAGGCCCGGAGCCAGAGCGCCGAGGAATCCTGACGACCGGATACGGCGTGCTCATGGCCGGGGAAGTGGATCTCCGGCCGATGCCATCTGGCAGTTGCCGCGTTCAGGCAGTTCCGTCGGTCTCGGTGTGGATCATCACGAGGAGCGCCGCTATCCGCCTCCCCTCCTCGATCGCCTCATCGCGCGTCATCGTGTAGGTGCCATCCCATCGCGATGCCTCGATCCTGTAGATGCCGACCTGCCGGTAGACGTGGGTTCGCCAGCGGACGCCGATGTCGAAATCACGGCCGACCACCCTGATCGAGATGTCCGGATCGATCTCTCCCTGCCAGAGCTTCGGTTGATCGATCGTAATATTGATTCTTCCCTCGGCGCTCATCATCGTACCTCCATCATCCGGTCACCACCGGTTTGCAGGCCGATCGTGGGAGAACACCATCCTTCACATCTTCCGTTGGCAGTATTCAGATAACTCATACGGGCAGGTATTTTCGAGTGTAGGGAGCACTCCGGCCCTCCATGCAGGCGGGGAGTGACAGGAGAACCTGCAATGTGCGTATTCATGCGCCTATATCAATGGCATATCGTGGATGACAGGGGGCATGATTACAGACTTTCGCACCGAAGGCGGCAATGGAATGGTCCCGCCCGGTGCCCGCTCAGCGGAAAGCGTCCCTGCATGAACGCCCATACCGGGCATGGCGCGCCGGGGCGCGACCGGATGACAAATACCATCACGCCTGGCTCTCCTGTTCCCCATCGAAGCCGGCTCATCATCATGGAAACACCTCACAATTGCTGATAAGCCGTCGCACTCTGCAATGATATCGTCACCATCTCTCCCCATCACGCTATAGGAACCCGTTTCAATCCCCATGTATCGATTCTTCGTGGGCGATTTCGTCCCGCTGAACGCTGTTGGCATTTCCATTGTAAATATTTCGGAGTGTGGGTGATGCAATCATCGATGAACATGCGAAAGCGTATCGTCAACCATTTCAACCATATTATTATTCCGGTCGATGATCGGGGAGGATATCATAATGCCACGCGGAGATAAGTCGAAATATACTGCCAGGCAGGACCGGCAGGCTGATCATATCGCAGAGGGTTATGAGAAGCGGGGAGTGTCGAAAAAGGAGGCGGAGAGCCGCGCCTGGGCAACCGTGAACAAGGAGTCGGGCGGGGGGAATAAATCGGGAAGCGGTCGTGGAAAGCCCGATACTACTCTCTCCTCTCGCAAGGGAGGGAAGATTGGCGGGCACAGCGTATCGCATGCGGAGCGGAGCCGGGCGGCCAGGAAGGGATGGGAAACGCGCCGGGCGCACGGAACGGCCTGAGCATTTCAGCGGAGTTTCCCGGACCGGTTTCAGCAGTGAACGGGAGGCTCATCGAACAAAAAATATCGGGACGGACAGTGGTTGTTGGTGGACTGAAAAGGGGGGACGTGGTCACGCGCCGCGTTCCCCTTTCTTACTCCGGTGTCTGCCGGAAAATCTCGTAATGGCGCCGGCCCGAAGATCGATGATAGCCTGAAAATCAAAGCCGCGGAGGGGGCGACGGATATCACCGTCCTCCGCGGCGGACCCGAAATTCGATCGAGGATTCGCTCTCCTGAACCATCGCTCGGAAACGGGCCGGGATGGTTGAACGGCAGCCGCAGTCTATAGCGCGAAGGTGGCGCCAAGCGAAAGCCACGTTGCTCCAAGGCCAACGCGTGCCTGCGCCGCAAACGATGGCGTGATAAAATAGCGAACGCCGCCAACCAGGTTGAGATAGACATCGCTGGTATAGCTGGCGGTTGGACGGGGGCCGCCGGTTTCGTTATTTCCATTCCAGGTGGCATTGATAATGAAGTAGCCGAGGCCGCAGCCGAGGAACGGGTCGATGGCGCGATTGCTTGTGTTGAAATGATACGCGCCGAACACACCCAGCGGGATTACGGAGTAGCTCCAGTCATCGGCATAGCTCCAGCTGAAATAGTCGAATGTGGCTCCCACGCCGATCCGCCCGGAACCCACATCGCCCGATTTGGTGATGGCGTACTCATAATCTCCGCCGACGCTCACGGCGCCGCCAAGCCCGCTGATGCCGATATGCGGTCCCAGATAGGAATGACCGGTCTCGAACTGTGCCATTGCCGTTGTCCCGGCGCCCAGAAGGACGCACATCGCCACGAGGGCCGAAAGAATAATCCGTTTCACGTCGATACTATTATTAGGTTGATGATAATGTCTGTTCTCAGGTAATGATCTTCGCGGTCAGGCCGGTTTTTCCGGATATCCTCGATATGCTTTTTCCATCGAGGATTCCAATGCCGGTATTTCATTCTCCGCTCTCCGTATTGCCCGAACAGAAATGCATGATTTTCACTTGCAAAATTGTCACATCGTCGCCCCCTGTTGCTATGGACAATTCACTCGGATTTTTACCGGACGGATATGCAGTCGCTACGTGATATTCTGGAGCGTCTCACTCCCGATGAACGGGGGAAACTCCACGAGATACATTTTGAAAGAAATACCGTGGTTTCGCGGATGATTATCGAATCGCTGGATAACCCGTTGCTGACGCAGGAGGAGTTTATCGAGGGGGATGGAATTACGCCGGGCACATTCAATAAATCGCAGTCGCTGGCGATCGATGCGGTGTATGAGGTGATTTCCAGCGCGCTCCGCAATCCCTACGACCCGATCATGCTGATCCGGGGATTGCTTTTCCGCGGGCTGGTAAAGGAGGCGCGCAGGCAGTACAACACTCTCGAAAAAGAATATTCGCGACAGGGGATTTACTCGGTGCTCGATACGCTTTATCACGAAGGCGTGCGTATCTGTTACCAGACCGGAGATCTGAAATGGCTTGCGGTGCTGGTGGAGAAGATTACCATCAATGCCACGCGGCTGGCCGAATACACGAAGCTGGACGGGCTCCTTATCCTCCAGATGATGAAGCTGGAAAAGAAGGCCGCCGATATCTCACCATCCGCCGTGAAGGATATGAATGACCTGTACGAGCGGGCCGTGGCGCTACGCCATCCCGTGCTTGTGCAGAACGCCCTCTACTCGCTCTATTCCTATTATACGCAGCACGATTTCAATATGGAGCAGGCGCATGTGGTTGCACGGTTGATGCTGGAAAATGCCGAACAGTACCGGGACACCATCGATATCTATACCCGCACGCTTATCAATAATAATTACGCTCATTTTCTTTCAACGTACGTCGTCGCTGAGGACCCCGAGCCGTATTACCGCATCGTCGAGAAGAATATCGGCATGGGAGGAGGGCTGGAGCTCTTCGATTTCAATTTCCAGCGGTTCAATTACTACCTCGTCACGGGAGATCATGCAAGGAGCGAGGCAGTCCACGCAAAGCTGCGGGAAAGCCAGCAGGAGAACAGGTTTGCGTTGCTGACCCATGTGGCGGCGGCGTGGCTGGCTCTGGATGAAAACGATCATGCCTGGTTCACGGCGGAGATCGGACGGTTTTACGAGACGCCGGAATATTCGGATTTCCCGGAGCATGAGTTTGCGCTCAGGGTGATGGAGATCATTTTTGCGCTGCGCCGCCGCGATTACGATTATGCCGCGGGCAAGGTGGATGCGCTCCGGAAATTCCACGTGCGGAAATTCCGGCCGGCCCAGGATTATCGCCTCCTTCTCAATGCCGCGCAACGTGTGGTCTATGCCGGATTGCAGGGGAAGAATATCGCGACAGGGAGCCGTGGCGGGCGGGATGAGGCGACGAATATCGCGCTTCGGAGCGTTGGGTTTCTTTACAGCCGGTTGATGGCCGCCGGAAGCCGCGAGCGGGGGTGATCCGGGAATATCCGGCGAAATAAATCGGGGAGCCATCATCCATGCGGAACAGCTCCCCGATGGTCATGTATCAAGCATTGGGTTACGTCGTGGCGTATCCCCACAGCCGCTGAAGCCCATCCAGCGAGCCATTGAACTGGTCGCGATCGCAGTTGCCGACGCCATCCACGGAGTGCGGCGGGTTGCCGTTGACGCCATCGGTGTACTGCCACATCGTCCACGTGGGCCATGTGGCCTGGATTTTCGGCGTGGGACCATACTGCGCCAGCCAGAGCCAGCAGTTTGCAAGCGTGGCGTTGTGAGTGGCTCCCAGCACCTGCTGGAGATAGGACGAGCCGCCGTACAGCCCCGGCCAGCGACCGGTCTGTCCATGAACGTACGTCACGAAGTTCACGGCGTCCGCCAGCGACATGCTCGCGGCAGGTTTGCCGTGGCTATCATAGTTCTGCTCGAAATCCAGCACCAGGAGATCCTTCGGGGTGGGATTGGTGACCGCCAGAAAATGTTTTGCCTGCGCCACGCCATCGCCGGGGCTGCCGAAATGGTAGGCTCCCCACATCAGGTTTTGCGCCAGCGCGGCGGTGCGCCGTTGCGCGTACATCGCGTCGGTAACGGTTGCCCCCTCGGTGGCCTTGTGAATCACCCCGGCGATGCCGGCATTCTTGATCTTTGCGAAATCGACCGATGCGTTGTGGTGCGAGAGATCGATGACGTTGTTCAGCATGTCGTCCTCCTTGTTGAGTGGGTTTCCATCGATGCCTTCGTAACGGCTCGATGATCGGTGATTGATAAGCGATACTATCACGTGCCCGCGCCATGATTGCGACCATGACGCTGGAATAAATTTGCGTGAGACAATGCGAACGAGGGGGGAGAATTTCGTGACCGGGGAACCCATGATCCGGCCGCATCGGAGGCTGGCCGGCTCCCTCAGTCACGCGCGGCAAATATACGACGCGATATGCTGAAGCCGTGGCAACCTGGATTCTATTTTTGCATCGTCATGGGGCTGATATTTCCGAAGGCCATCGCGCTCTGGACGACCACAAAAAAAGCCCGCGCCGATGAATCGTGCGCGGGCTTTATCATTTCGAGAAATGAGCCTCGGATTACTGGCCGCAGTCGGCGGTAACTTCCCAGATGTCGGCGGCGCAGATGTTCACATCATGCACCACGCAGGTGGAGCCATCCTCGGCAACGAGTTTGGCATCCCACTGTCCGCAATCGATCTCGATATCGACCGACTCACCCGGCTTGAGAACCTCATCCTTGTCGAGGATATCATCGCCCCACTTGTCCTCGCTCACCGGCGAAAGGAACACCTGGTGGATGGCGAATGTGCACTTGTTGTGCAGGGAGATCGTTTTGTTGGCGCTCTTGAATGCGGTCGAGCCCACAAACATTCCAATACATGCTATCGCTACGGCAAAACGCGTGTAGATCAACTTCATGTGATACAGTACTCCACCTAAATATGAATGAGATTGTTGCACCGAAAAACACCGGGGGAGCGGAGTGAATCCGCGCCGGAATGCTCTGGTACGCTGGTAAGAATGCGGTCTGAGTCGGGAAACGATTGGATGTTTAATCCAGGGGGCGAGTTTTTTTTCGCGGCACGAAGATAAGGAGCGGTAATCGATGCGGCAAATCCGTGTTGCGACAGCCTGGCGGCCTGATCCGTCCGGGTTCGTCTCCCCGTAACTATCGATGCAACGCGTTGCCATGCCGCCGGTGATCCCGTTTGTTTCGCATCATCTTATCGCGTCATCGCCCCGATCCGGCCGGATCGGGGCGATGACGCGCATGGAAATACGTTATGAAGGCGACCCCTATGTTCCGTTCGGATCGAAGTTCGATTTCAGATCCTGCCAGCACTCGTAGTAGTCCGCCTGACGCAGTTCGCTCTCCATTGCGAACCGGGTTGGCCTGCAGATGAAACGGGTTTCGAACATGAACGCCAGCGTATTGGCGATATACTGTGGCTTCAGATCGGCGTTGCTGGCCCTCTCGAACGTCGCCGCGTCCGGCCCGTGGCCGGACATGCAGTTATGAAGGCTGCTTCCGCCGGGGAGAAATCCCTCCGCCTTCGCATCGTATTCCCCCGTGACCAGCCCCATGAACTCGTTCATGAAATTGCGGTGGAACCATGGCGGCCGGAAGGTGTTCTCGGCCACCATCCACCGCGGTGGGAAGATCACAAAATCGCAGTTGGCAGTTCCCCTGATCTCCGATGGGGAGGTGAGCACCGTGAAGATGGAGGGATCGGGATGATCGAAGCTGACGGTGTTGATCGTCTGGAAGGCGCTTAGATCGTACTTGTAGGGGGCATAGTTGCCGTGCCACGCCACCACGTCGAGCGGGGAGTGATCGATATCGGATGCCCAGAGGTTGCCGCAGAATTTCGCCACCATCTCGAATGCCCCCTGCCGGTCCTCGTATGCCGCTGCCGGCGTCAGGAAGTCGCGGGGATTTGCAAGGCCGTTTGCGCCGATCGGCCCCAGATCCGGCAGGCGGAATGTTGCGCCGTAGTTTTCGCAGATGTATCCGCGCGCCGTGCCATCCGGGAGCTCGACACGGAATTTGATTCCTCGCGGCACCACCGCGATCTCTCCGGGGGCCACATCGAGGACGCCGAGTTCCGTTCTGAGAAGAAGCGTCCCGAGTTGCGGGACGATCAGCAGCTCGCCGTCGGCATCATAGAAGAATCGATCCTCCATCGATCTGTTGGCCGCGTAGAGGTGGATCGCCACGCCGGAGTGCATGGAGGCATCGCCGTTGCCGGCCATCGTGATGATCCCGTCGATAAAATCGGTCGGCTCGGTCGGCACGGGAGGGGGACTCCATCGAAGCTGGTTCGGCGTTACCGGAAGCTCATCGAACGGCGTGCTTCGGAGGAGGCGGTTGGGAATCTGGCGAAACGGTTTGTGCGTTACCGAAGGGCGGATTCTGTAGCACCAGGTCCGCCGGTTTTCGCCGCGCGGCGCGGTAAACGCCGTGCCGCTCAACTGCTCGGCATAAAGCCCGTAGGCCACCTTCTGCGGCGAGTTGCGGCCGACCGGAAGGGCGCCGGGGATCGCCTCGGTGGAGAACTCGTTGCCGAATCCGGGCTGGTATCCGTTTCCGGCGGGGGAGCCGCCAACGGCGATATCGCCCCCAGGCTCCGCTGGCAATGGATTGGTTGAATCAGACATGCTTCTTCCTCTTCTATATGACGGTTCGGATCATTTCGTGCCGGGTATCCCGCGTCCGCGCCGGAAGAGGCACGGAGGGGGCGCATGTAAATATAAACGCCCGCGATCAGACCATCACGGTCCCGCGGAAGCGGCAACCCCGCGATAAGCCTGTTGAATGACTTCGGCGCTCAACCCCTTCAACGCCGCAGATGACGTTGTTCAGGGGGCTGGTATCTGGTCTGCCAATTGCATGGGTAGATGAAAGAGTGATCGATTCGACGAATTTTTTCGAAGGAATACGTTATGAACAGGATGATGGCCCTCCTGGCATTTGGCGCCGTGATGGCGATCTCGGGCTGTAGCAGCAGTTCTCCCAGCAGCCCCGGCACCGGCAATCCATCAGGCAAGCTGATCCCCCTGGCCCTTGGAAACCAGTGGCTCTACACCTCCACGACGTACGATTCCACCGGCGCGGTGACGGGGACAAAGACCGATACCACGAGGGTCAGCGCCGATACGCTGATCCGGGGCGAGCGATTTTTCTTCTTCAACGATGACCACGCCACGCCGACCGCGAATCGATCGGACGGCATTTACTACTGGGATATCGCAAGCGGCACGGCGCGGATCTACATGCGGATTCCCGGCACGGTGGGGGATGTTTATGAGCGTGGCAACCAGCGCTATACATTGATCTCCACCAACACCACCGTGACCGTTCCGGCGGGGGTGTTCTCATGCTACCAGATATCGTTGACCGATGTCACCAACTCGAAGGCCGAGGCGATCCTCTCGGTGGCGCCCGGCACGGGGACCGTGAAGATCGAGGCAAAGGGGAAGCGTGGCGATGGAAGCGTCTTTGTGGGACTGCGATCGGAGATGAAATCGTACAAGCTGAACTGAACGGCCGATTGGGGCGATGGCATCGGCATCGATGATGATATCCCGCCGGCCCGTCATGAAATTGCAACGCCGCCCGCGCTGGAAAGCACGGACGGCGTTGCGTTGTCAGGGGCTGTCTGCGTGGCCCGTCGGCCAAGCCGTTCCGGTCAGTGATTCACGATCATCGATCCCGTCTCGATGCCGCCGGCCGTGCTGATCGAGAAGTAGTAGATGCCGGAGGGGAGCGTTGCCGCGTTGAAGTTCGCCTCGCCGTTTCCCGCCTCCATCGTCCGTCCGTTCAGCAACCGCGCTACCTCGCGGCCGTTCAGATCGGTCAGCGTCGCGGTGACGGGGCCGCTCTTCCTGACGGTGAAGCGGATGCTGCCGGTTCCGCCGACGGGGTTCGGAAGGGCGATTGCCGCGCCGGTTGCCGTGGATGAGATCGAGACGCCGTTGGTGCCTGCGCTTCTGCCGCGGATGTGAAGGTTGCCGTTCGCGTTGGAGTCGTAGCTGATCGGATACTCGCCCGGAACGATTGTCGTTACGCCGAGGGCCGCCGCGGTTGCCGAATCGAGCACGAGAGCGTCATCGATATGGATCGTGGAATCCTGCTCCGGCGAGTGCGCCAGAAGCTGAACATCGAAGGTTCCGTTGCCCGTCGGGATCACCGTCGCCGGGATGGCGCGGGCGGCGAGGTCGAGCGAGATCGTGATTTTGCAGAAGCCGGAGCCCGTGCAGTTGGAGACCGGGCGGCCGATGTAGATGGTGACACCGATGCCGAACCGCGCCACATCCAGATTGACAACCTGATGACCCTGCGTATCGCGGATGATCTGATAGGTGCCCTTCTTCACCGTGACGCTGCGCGAGCCAAGCGCCCCTGCAACCTGCGGGTCCAGATCGATATCCTCATCGATCGTCATCACATCTCCCTGCTCCGGAAGCGGGCGGGTGAAGAGGAGATTCAGCGTTCCGTTATGAAGCGTGGCGATCGTCGGGATCGTCCGGTCGGTCGATGATGCAAGATTTGTCGAGATCACGATGCTGCAGATGCCGAGCCCCTGGCAGTCGCGGCTGCGGCGGCCGATATGCACGTCGATCGTCAGCCCGAGGCTTCTGATGTCCAGGTTCACCGATCCGTTCGGGTTGCCGCTGTAGTCCACCGGATACTGGCCGGGGAGGACCATCAGGCCGCGCTTTCCGAGCGCCGCTGCCGTTGCTTCGTCCACCGTGATCTCCTCGTCGATCGGAAGGACCGATTCGGCGCCCTGCGGCTTCGTCAGGAAATCGATGTGAAGCGTGTTGCCGTTCACCGTGCCGATGGCGCGCTCCGAGGGATCGGCTCCATCAAAGCCGATTTTGATGCTGCAGATGCCGAACCCGCTGCAACCCCGGCTCCTGCGGCCGAACCTGATGTTGATCACGATGCCGCTCTGTTCCACATCGACCACCACCACCTGACGGCCGTCGGATGTGCGGCTGATCTGATACGCCCCATGTTTGATCACCAGATTTCCCGCTCCGAACTTCCGTGCGATGGCCGAGTCCACCTGAAAATCCTGGTCGATGGTGAACAGGTCGGCGGTCTCCGGAAGCTCGCGCTGGAATGCCAGTTCCAGCTTTCCGCTGTCCAGCGTCGCGATGGTCGGGACGGTCCTGTCGGCGTTCGTCGCGTCGCTGCCCAGCCCGATCTTGATGCTGCAGATGCCGACGCCGGTGCAGTTTCTGGATGGGCGGCCGATCTGAATGTCGACGGTAAAGCCGAACCGCTGCATGGGGAGATTGACCGTGCCGTTCGGGCTGGCGGTATAATCGACCTGATATGTTCCTGCGGGGATGGTGACCCGTTTGCTGCCGAGCGCCCGGGACGTGGCGTCATCAAGCACGATATCCTCATCGATCGTCAGCACATCCTCCCTGACCCCCGATGAAGACTCGGGCATGTCCAGCGTCAGCACGTCGCCGCCTGCGGTGGCGATTGCCCGCGCCGGATTATCCAGCGAGCGGGGATCGATGGTGATGCTGCAGATGCCGAACCCCGTGCAACCACGGCTGCGGCGACCGATCTCGATATTGATGGTGATGCCGACCCGTTGAACCGGAACGGTGACGGTGCCGTTCGGGTTGCCGGTGTAATCGACCTGATACTGGCCGGGGAGGATGGTCAGATCACGTGCCCCGAGCATGCGCGATGTTTCGGCGTCGAGCTGGAGCGGGTCATCGATCGGGAGGATATCCGCCGACTCGTGCGGCTTCTCCTTGAATGCCAGCGTAAGCTGCCTGCCGGTGAGCGTCCCCTCGGCGGCGATCGCGGACGGATCGACGCTTCCCTGCGGCGTGGAGACGATTCTGCAGAATCCGAACCCGGCGCAATCGCGGCTTGGGCGGCCGATCTGAATGGAGATGATCGGCCCGGCAAAGCTGGGGATGGAGATAAAGAAGAGGGCGATGATCGCCAGGAGCATCCGGCGGAGCCGGCCGGTGTTGATGATGTCATTGCGAGAAGTAGAGAGCTGATTCATGACGTTTTCCCGTTTAAGTTGAATGAGTTCGATCAGTTCGTTATCAGATGGTATTCATGCTATCCTCGGCTCTTAAACGGTTCCTAAAGGGGCTGAAAATTTTTTGCCGGATGGGTGGCGGCGATGATCGGGGAGAGGGGAAACGACAAGGGGGAAGACGATTGCTCATCTTCCCCCTCGGAATGATTCATTCTGCTTCCGTCACTGTCGCCGGGAAAACTCCGGTGAATGAGACGGGTCGGCCGGCCTGACGATCAGTAGCTGACCTTGATTTCGAGGCACGGATTGCACTTCGTCTCCACGCGGAGAACGCCGTACGGCGTCGGGATCATGACCGGGCCGGCCGTCGGGATCGGGATCACAACGCCATAGACGGTGACGGTGTTTGCCGGGCCCCATGCCGGGTTCTGCGGGTAGGTGTAGTGGCCGTCGGCGATTTCGCTGGTGACATCATTGAACCCCGCGAAGTTGACCGTGACCGGGATGGTGACCGGCGACGGAGGATACACGTAGTTGTAGTTGACCCAGTAGCCTGCTCCCGGAGTCGGGCAGCCGGGGCACTGTGCCTGAGCCTTGCTGGCGCCGGCGAATCCGATCATGAGAAACATCGCGGCGACCGCGAAGAAGGTGGCGAGGAAGTTTCTGCGCTTCATAGATACATCTCCAAGTGCGGTTGAAGTACTGTTGATTGATGGCATCGAACTGCCCCATGACCCCTTGATCCATGCACATGGCCGGGACGTCTCTCGACCGATGATCCGTACATGGGAACGCCGGGTAACGAAACAGGCGTATTCAATCTGCTATCGCGGCTATGGTACCTATGGCCGATGTTGAACAAACTGACAGGGGGCGAATCAGACTATACGTGTTGTGCCATATGGTAAGATGACATGAAGCTCCGAGTCTGCACATAAAATGTTTAAACACGGAGATTTCGTCGGGCGGGACACGGAAACCTCCGTTTCAGGGTGTTTTAATGCGAACCGTCGATATTGAAATCAGCGGCGGCGGAGCGGAAGACAGAGGGGGATTATGATATCTTGCCGATTATTCGGGAGGATTGCTCGATGTACCTCGTCGGCATCCTCCGCAATCGCGCGGGCGCCGGGGAGTCCGGCCTGTCCCGTTTTCCATCATCAATATCATGTGTCGCATGATTTCCCGTCCGCTATTCCAGTCGCCCCTGACGCAGCGCATCGCCGATTTTCTGATTGAGATCGGCATCGAGGTCCGTTCCGGGGCCATCACCGGGGATACGTTTCTTCCGGGCATTCAGGTAAACGGTGGCGGGTTGCTGGCCGATGAGGCGCTGATGACCTATCCGGGCGATCTTCTCCACGAAGCCGGGCATCTTGCCGTGGTTTCTCCCGAGCGTCGTCGGGCTCTGCATACGCATGTCGGTGATGATCCGGCCGAGGAGATGATGGCGATTGCATGGTCGTATGCCGCGGCGGTTCATCTGGAGATCGATCCCGCCGTGCTCTTCCACAGCGGCGGATATAAAGGGGGAGGGGAGGGGCTGGTGGAGAGCTTTACCGGCGGCCGCACGTTCGGTGTCCCGATGCTTGCCTGGATCGGTCTGACCGCCGATGCGGCACGCGCGCGGGAGCTTGGGGTGCAGCCGTATCCCCATATGCTGCACTGGGTGCTGACAGACTGTTGAAGGACGTCATCTGCCGCGTTGGCCTTCACCGTTCGCTCAGGTTCGTCCGCCTTGCAGCTGATCGTTGTTGAAGGGTCTGGGGATCTGGAGAATTGCACAACGCCAAATCTTCTCAAGCCCCGGAGGGGCGCAATATATGGTGCGCGGGGCATTGCCCCGCGCACTGCCTCTATGACTGTCCCGGTTGCGCGGCGATAATGGGGCCGCCGAGCCTGGCAAGCGCCGATTTATACGACGAGGTGATTTCATTGGTGCCGCCGATGGAGATGCCGAGATCGCGCAGGAGTCCATCTTTCAGATCGTAGATCCATCCATGCACCGAGAGCGCCCGGCCCCGGCTCCAGGCATCCTGCACCGCGGTGGTCATGCAGACATTCCTGACCTGTTCGATCACGTTCAGCTCGCATAGACGGTTCACCCGCTCTCTCCGATCGCCGATGGTTTCCAGCATCGTCTGATGTTTATCGGCGACATCATGGACGTGGCGCAGCCAGTTGTCGATCGTGCCGAACTTGTCGCCGTTGAGCACCGCGTGCACGCCGCCGCATCCGTAATGGCCGCAGACAATCACATGCCGCACGCCGAGGGCATCGATCGCATACTGTAGCACGGAGAGGCAATTGAGATCCGTGTGAACCACCATGTTCGCCACATTCCGATGCACGAAAAGCTCGCCCGGCAGCAGCCCGACGATCTCATTTGCGGGGACCCGGCTGTCGGAACATCCTATCCAGAGATATTCCGGTGCCTGCTGATGCAGAAGGCGCGTAAAGAAGCCGGGATCGCGGTCAACCACGCTCTGCGCCCACGCACGGTTGTTCTGAAACAGATCTGTAAGTGCTTTCATATCGTACATATCGTAGTAAAACCCCTATATAGCCATCCCCGCCGAAACGACAATACGACCATCCCGCTGGGCCGGTGAGTGAGCACCACAATCACTATGCGGATCAACGGCTACGGCCATCAGAGCAGGGCATCCCGCCATCACCTCCCCTGCCGCCTTCGACGCATGGTCGCCCACCATCTGTTACCGTTGCTTGCAACTACTGATGAGGCATCGCGTAGCCCGGCATCGGTTCGCGGGAAGAACCCGGCGGATTGAGGTTTCGACAATGCTCCCATCCATGAACAGACGTGCCATCGCGCTGGCCTCCGTCGCCATAGCGTTTATCGCAATGACTGCAAGCGCCCACGCCCAGCGGCGCGAGCCGGCCGGGGAGACAGGGCCGACCGGCACCATTTCAGGCACCGTTATCGATGGTGTCTCGGGGACCGCTCTGGCCCGCGCAACCATCGCCCTGCGGAACGGCGGCGATTCCCTGCTTGTCACCGGCGCCATCGCCGAACGCGATGGAAGCTTTGCCATCTCCGGCATCCGTCCCGGCGGTTACTACGCCCGCGTCAGCTTTGTGGGGTACAGCCCGCGTCTGATCGATGTGGCGCTGGGACGGATCGTGCTTCTGCCGGATTCATCGCTCCACAACGAGGTAACGGTGAGCGCGCGGCGTCAGTTCATGACGCAGGCGATCGATAGAACGATCTACAAAACTGCCGATCTGCTGGTGACGGACGGCGGTAGCGCGATCGATCCTGAACAGACGAATAGAGTCGAAGAGCGGGGTCAACGCCTACATGGATCTCGATGGAGGGGGGGAGGTGACGGGGCGGAGCCAGCGCGGAAGGGATGAGGGACATGATGCCGCCGGGAGCGATTATCGTCTCGGCTGCAAATGGGTGCCGGAGCCGGGAAAGCATGAGCTGAGCGCGGAGGTCCGATACACGGCTGATCGCGATCCCCGGATGGAGCATTTCGCGCAGCAGAGCCTTGCGCCGGATGGATCGCACGAGATCGGGATGCCGCAGCTGCAACGGACGCTTCACGTCGATGACAATCATGCGGTCACGGTGCAGGCCGACTACGTCCGGCCGATCGGCGACGGCAAGCTGGAGGCGGGATACAAGGGGGATATCGAGACGATCGGCAGCGATGTTACATCGGAGTCGCTCGACTCCATCACGGGAGCCTATCGTCCCGATATCGGGCTTGACAACACATTTGCCTACAACCGGAAGATCCACGCCATCTACGGCAATTACGGCCTGGAGATCGGCGGCTTCGGCGCGCAGGCCGGCGTCCGTCTGGAGCAGGCATGGACATCGTTCAACCTTGCGACGACGAAGGAGGCGTTCGACAACAACTACTTCAGCGTCTTCCCGAGCGCGTTCATCTCCTACAAGCCGAGCGATGAGCTTCAGCTCAAGGCGAGCTACAGCCGGCGCATCAACCGGCCCGACGCGGGCTCGCTGAACCCATTCAGCGGCTACGATGACCCTCTCTTCAGGCATGTCGGCAATCCGGGGCTGAGGCCGGAGTATATCAACTCCATGGAGTGCGGCATCTCCCATTTCACCGAGAGGACCACGCTGGGACTGACCCCATTCTACAGGCAGACCCTGAACGCGATCCGATATTTCCTGCGGATCGACAGCGGCGGCGTCTCCACGCTGACATTCGAAAACTTCGGCGTCAGCACCTCCGCCGGCGCCGATCTGGTCGCCACGGCCAAACTCGGCGAGTGGCTGAACGCGGTCGGCAACCTGGGCGCCTACAGGATCGTCACCGACGGGAGCAATGTGGAATCGGGGCTGAGCAACGACGCGTTCGGATGGAACGGCAGGGTGAACGCGACCATCGAGATCATCCCCGGCTTCGATTTCCAGGGGAGCTATTCCTACTACGCGCCGATCAGGATCGAGGGAGGGAGGATAGATGCGTTCTCGACGGCGGACTTCGCGGTGCAGAAGAAGCTCTTCGACAACCAGGGAAAGCTCGGCCTTCGGGTAAGCGATCTGTTCAACACAGCCGGCTTCAACATCACCCACATCGATGGCGGGTTCACCCAGGAGCTGCACAGGAAGTGGACATCCCGGGTGGTTGACCTCACGTTCATGTACAGTTTCGGCAGCGGTGCGGATCAGGATACGATGAACATGGAGTAGATGATTGCCCGGCGTTATGCTCATCTCGTAACGCCGGGCAATCATGAGAGCGATTCCACATGTCAGCGGCGTCTGTCGTCGTTCGATCAGCGGCATGGCTAATAGGTGAAATCAAATCGCCCTTCGGTAACCCGTACCGTATCGCCAGCGGGGTTTCCCGCGTTGAAGCTGAATGTGCCGGAAACAATCCGTTTGGCGGTATCGAGTGTGGTGACTGTCAACTCATGAACCCGGCCGGGCGCCATATATGTCATGTTGGCGAATTTGTCGATGAATGTCGCCGAGTCGAGCCGGTACGTGCCCACCCCCGTTACTCCCTCGCATTGCATGCTGATTTCCTCGTCCCGTCCTTTCCCGTACAGCTCCTGCCGGAAGGCCGTGATAAGCAGGCCATGGTTCAGGATGCGGGCTATGGAACCGAATCCTGGAGAGATCGTCACGGTGGAATTCCACACTCTCTGATCGACCCGGCATCCGAAAATATTGCTCCCGGTATTGCTGGGCGCGACGATCGTATCCTCACTCTCGACCCCGCATCCGAAGCAGCCGCAGAGGATGCAGAAGAGGAGCATAAATGCCACTGGTATCGCGGGCCGTCGCCCGGCTTTTGTTTCGGAATATCCTTTCATGTCTCTTTCTCGATGAGAAACAAAGTTGCTGAGAATATAATGCTCCCCACCCCTGCAACGGCAATGGAGCCATTACGGGGGCGGGGAATCTGATTATCGGCGTTTGTATCAGGATCGTGCGAAGGAACGTATCGCTTCCACCGGAATGACCTGAACGCTCATGCTGATAAGATCTCTTACCTGATCACGACCATCTCCCTCGTCTCCTCCGACGTTGCGGTGCGAAGGCTGTAGTAATAGACACCGGGCCGCAGGGTTGAAACATCGTATTTGATGTTGAACGAGCCGGCCTGATGCGCGGGGTTATCGACAAGAATCGCCACCGAGCGCCCAAGCATATCGGTAACCGATAGCTGCACGGCGCCGGGCGCTCCAACAACGTATCGGATCGTGGTGATCGCGGCGGCCGGATTTGGGAAGTTCTGCGCGAGCGAACTCGTCATGCTTCTTCCGGTCTCGGCCTCCCGGACCCCGTGAAAATCGGTGGCCGGCTTGGGGGGAGTGAATGGATGGCACGGGGCGTTCACGTCGATATGCGCCCAGAATTTGCTTCCGGATGAGGCACTGAAGCCCGGCTTCAGCACAATCCTCGAGCCCGCGACGAACTCGACATCAGCTCCTGATTGAACGGTCACCGGGCCCGTGGCATAACTCCAGCCCGATGGAACAACATCGTTCCCCGCGTAGAGGCCGACCTTGGCCTCGAAATCGAGCACATCGGTCATGCTCCGGTTCTGCACATAGACGTTATCGGTGAAGATCTCCCGCTCGAGAACAAGGCCCGCTATCGTGCTATTGAGCGTTACATGCCTCTCGCTGACGGAGGGAGCGTAATACGTGGCGAAGGGTGTTTTTCCGGTGCCGACCACGTTGTTCCCGGCGATATCGTAGAAGAGATCATCCGAGTAGGGGGAAGCGATATCCAGTGAGCTGACCGTCGGGATAAAGCAGTGCTGGTTTCTGCCGTCGACCGGCGTGGTTTTCAGGAAATCGGTCACATATTTATGATAATCCCACCACGATCCGGGAGCGTTGTCGAGGGGAGGAGTTCCTGAAATGCTTCTGGTGTACACGGTCAGAAAATCGTGCAGGCCGAAAATCTCCCTGCACCCATCATACCTGTCGGGTACCGACCATATCTCGATATGGGGATTGGGTATATACCAATGCTGTGTGTCGTAATATCCATCCACCAGTTTGTCCCCCGCGTTGAACCCCTGCCCTGCCCGGTCGGTTGTCCCGTTGATCAGGGCGATATTCCTGGTCTTAGTGGGATATCCCACCGTATTGAGCGCATTGATCAACGCGGTGCGAAGAGCGTTCCGGGTATAGGACAGGCTGATATGACAGTACCCTCCAAAGGTGATATCGTAGATATGGTACATCAGCAGTTCCTTTGTAGCCGGAGCTGAAAGGATATCCCGATACCTTGGGGGAATATAATTCCGCAGAGCGGCAAACATCGATTGCACCCCGAGTGGGACGTTTGCTCCCTTGTGAGGGGCATCGAACGATATGTAGAGCCGGGCGTGGTGTTCCTCCGAGCGCGATTCCATATCAGCAAGCGCGTACCGGGCAATCAGCCCACCCATGCTGGCGCCGATCACCACCAGTTCCTGATGGCTTCCGTTGAGTTCCTTCTCCGTGTTGACCCGGTTGATCAGAGCCTCGAGGAGATAGGCGTTCTTCACAATATGATCGCCCCCATTCGTGAAATTAAGGATGACCACATCGTATCCCGCGTCTCTCAGGTTATCAATGAAACCCTGATAGTTGTGCCATACATCCAATGTCCTTATATCGTTTGTCGGATCGAATCCTTCAACCAGTATCACCGGCTTACGCATGGCGGTGTTGCCGCAATTGCTGTAGAGAATCAGCGCATCCCCCGACGCATAGGTGCTTTCACCTTCGTAGAGTCTGGTGGCGGTCACGGCCCATCCGGCCGTGTTACCCGAAGAGGAGAGCAGATCATTGCCCGCCGATGTCACCCTTTTCACCGGCAGAGTGGAGGCGGCAAACAGGGTATCGTTCGCCGTTGTGATGACTTTTGCCATGATTGTTTTTGTTCCCGTCGTGCCATAGGCAACGGCGACAGCGGCATTCAGCGATACCGGAACAAATCCTCCTCCGTTTCCGAAGTCAATCTCCATGCGGCTTATCGTGTCGGCCCTGTTGGTGAACAGAAGCCGGCTGTCGATCATGAACCGGGCTGAATCGTTCTGGTCGAGTTCGTTGATGAACGCACTGGCCGCGAAAGCCCGGTGAACCTGATAGGGAGAAGATGTCCGTCCCGGAACATCCTGAAACCGATTGCCGACGAGACGGATCAGGCTGTCATCCAGAGCCGTGGATGAGAGCTGATCGTAATCGAAATTCAGCAGGGCTATGGGGATATACCCCTGATCATGAATATCGGATGCCCATTTCTCCACCGAGTCGATCTCCGACATTGTCGGAGCTGCCATCGCCGCGTTATATAGGCTTAGATAGAATTCCTCCCAGCGCAGAATCGAGCCAATGGTGTCGCAACCGCTCGCGCCCTCATACCCCGGAAGGTTCATGAAGGAAAAGCCCTTGTTGATCAGCAGGCCCGTGGACATATCGGCGGTGTTCAGATCCATGCACAATGAATCCATCTGCGCCTTCAGGTCGACATCGGCCTGCGTTGAGTCCTGTGCCCATGCGGTGGATGCCACCAGCATGAGAAATATCATGATGTAGTAGCGTCTCATAAGCTGTTAGTCGTTATTGAAGTTTGTAGGAATATTCCACCTGTCTCAGGGGAAAGCCGCTGGTGCGGAGTGCCGGGAAAATGCCCGGCCGTGGCACCATGGCGTGAAGGAACCAGGGCATAGTTCATGGCCGTTGATGGAGCGCGATGCTCTCATCGGCCCATTACTGCTGCCGGTTCTCCACCTCACTGTTCACCTCACGACGTAACTGCTGATTCTCATCCTCCAATGTCTTCAGTCGCCTGTCCTGAGCGATCACATACAGCGTCAGCTCCTCCACTTTCTTCAGCAGCAGAGCCTGCATGTTTCCAACGTTGACACCATCCGCCTTCACCTCCGCCGCGGAAGGGATCTCCGGCAGATGTTTGTCGCGCCTGATGTTCTCCTCAAGTTCAGGAAGCGGCATCAGCCGGTATCCCTCATCGAAGACATAATCCGCCCACGGCGTGCTCGGCTCCAGCACCTGAAGCTCGCGAGCGCCGATCTTTCCCTCCACCGCCAGACGGAAGCTTCCCATGGTATGCGTGCCGATACCGACCTTCCCCTCGATGGTGACATCGCCATTGCTCTGGACCGCCATCCGCTCCTGTTCGGCGGACCCGATTCCGGTACTGAAGCGGATCGCGCCGGTTGTCGTCTGCGCGGAGAGTATCAGATCCTCGGCGTGAGCGTTCGTTCTGATAACCATATCATTCGGCGTGGAGATATTGGAATAATCATACTGGTTGGCGACAACGGCTATCTGCCCCATCGCCATGGTCGATCCGCTTCCCCGCGCGATCCTGAATGTCCCATCCTGAAGATGAAATCTATCCAATGGTGATGTGGTTCCAATCCCCACCTCGCCACCCGGCTGGGCGGTGATAACGGCATTCGACCAATCACTGACAAGATCTCCCGCAGCGCTTTTGTTCCCCACCCCCAGAACAAATTTTCCACCCGATTCAATGTTGCCAAGGTTCCATACATTTCCACCGCTCGCGGCCTTCGGCTGCATTGCGATCACCCCTGGGCCGCTGGTGCCGTTCGGCCCCACCGTGCAGTATCCCTGAAGATTGCTGTTGCCAAGAATGTGCATATCCCCCACCACATCCAGCTTGACGGCCGGTGTGGTGCCGATGCCGAAGTTTCCCGCGGGATCCACCGTAACCAGCTCATCTCCCTGTTGTTTCCGTATCTGGAAATAGGTATTACCGCCAGTTGTCTTCTTGCCGATGCTGAAGTCGATGCCCGGCACCGAGGTAAAGGAGATGCCACCGTAGGTAGCCGAGCTGTCGTGAACCTCCAGGATCGTTCCGGGATTGCTTCCTCCAACCGACGGATATGCCGCGACCGCCAACTGAAATCGCGGGTCGCTGGTGCCTATGCCCACCCACCCGGTATCGGTGATCGTCATTCTCTCATAATCACGGTAGGGAGGGAGGACATAGCCGACTGGAAGTGGATGCGGCAGACGCGTAGTGGTTGCGAATCGAATGCTTCCCCCATGCGTCTCGGCGTCTCCTCTGGTCACGGCGGCCAATATCAGATCGCCCTTCTCCACATTGATAACCGCATCCCGCAGCTTCTGGATCGCCGACCATTCGGGAAGCCCGTTGATGATTGCCGGGCCGGCGGCAATTCCCCAGTGCGTCTGCGACAGCAACACCGCTCCGCTGCTCCCCCCCTGGTAAAGCTGCTGATTGATATTGGGGATGATTGCCGGTGGGTTGCCGCCCGCCATGACGCTGAAGTTCCAGAGCGACGCGGGCAGACCCGGCGCGATGGGACCACCGGGCCCACCCCCCACGGCGATGGTGATCGGCGTATTGCCTCCAACGGAAGTAAAGATTCCCCCATTGATCGCAGGCGAGTTGATCGTGGGCGAGTTGATGGTCGTAGGGGAGTTGATGGTGAACGGTCCATTGATCGTCCCGCCGTTGATCGTGGGGTTGTTGATGACCGGCCCCTGTGCAAGCAACGCGTTCGTGCCGAGCAGGCCAAGAAATGCCGGCAGGATGCCGTATAGAATAGTGTTCTTCATTGTGCATTCGTTTGATTATGAAATCAATTGCCCATTATGGATAATTGATTAAAGGGAGTGGTAGAATATTATTGACAGGTGATAAATCACAGTGTACGGCCCGGCAATCATCGTTCAGAATTCAATGACGGTATATCATGCATGGGTGCGATAGCTGTGAACATTCCGTGCGATAGTCTGGCGGCCGTTAATCAATCTTCGCCATGAAATTCACAGTGCTAAGGAAAAATCGAGCGCGAAATTATGTTATCATGCCGTGATGGTTATGTGGAAATGACATGTGCGGAATTGTGCCGATAGTTGATTTTTCAACTGGTTTCCGCATCCCTGTTGATGCGTCCGGGCCTGCAATCCTCAATTCCGCATTCCATGGAATATCTGCGAGGTCTGGCCCTGCATGCCGGCACAGCCATGGATGGGCTCGTAGCCAACATGTCAACCGACATTGAGAAGAAGCCGGATTATGCCACGATTGAACTTCACAGATGGGTCGCCGAATGGATGAGTTTTTCAGAATGAAAAATAATCACCACGAATTATTATCAATTGGGATTCGCATTATTGATCAATAACGAGTGAGTGCACCAGAACCTTACGAATAAATCAATTTTTTGATCCGATAACTGATAGCAAACTTACTCTTGCCGACGCGGTACACAATTTCCCGACCATATCGCCAGTAGTCCCATGAGTCCAGAAAGGCAATCGACGGACAAAGGGCGAAGCGCCAACGGCGAAGAAAGGGACACTCTTGGATGCTGCTGCTGTAGCGAATGATCCTCCCCCGGCACCACATCGGTGCAGGAGGAGGATTCAACTTCGCTACTTCACCACGATCATCGATCGTGTCGCGCTCCACCCGCCGGAGCTGATCCGGCAGAAGTAGAGGCCGCCAGGCTGCGCGCCGGCGTCCCACGTCATCAGATGCTCGCCGGCACTCTGCATACCATCGGCCAGCAGTGCCACCCGTTCGCCAGTTGCGTTGTAGACCGCGAGCGTCACTGGCCCGGCACTTCCCAGCCGGTAGGCGATCTCCATCCTCGCGCCCGTGGGATTCGGTCGGATGCTCTCCAGCCGGTAGCCCTCGCCGCCGGCCGCGACATCTTCCAGGCCGAGAGGGGCATCGACCACCACTGCTTTCCAGAGGGATGTATCCTTGATGGAATGGGCATTTGTTAGGGCGCGGGCGGTGGTCCTGTGCTCTCCCGTCGTTGACGGATCGAATGCGACGTGGATGCGGAAGCACGCCCCCGGCGCTATCCACGCGGCCCGCAGGCTGTCCAGCGCCGACTGCGATACGGAGAAGCCGGGGTCTCCCCACGTAAGTGCGGCTGAAGAAGCCGATCCGGTATCGCCGCCGAAGATGATGGTGCCGCGGCCCGTGTTGCAGATGTCGAGTGGCAGCGCGCGCGCCGGCTCTCCACGTCGCATCGTGCCGAAATCGAGATCGTTTGCAACGATGACCGGCTGGACGGTGGCGGCGTGGAGTGGGACGGCGATCGAGGCGCATTGCAGCGCTACCTTCACCGAATCGGCGACGACGGCATCACCGTTTGCCGGGCGCGCCACGACCACCACCATGAGCCTCCCGCCGGGGGGAACGGAAACCGGGACCGCCGGGGTGATGCTGGCGATGCTGAAGCCGGCGCTCTTCATCGCCAGCGTGACAGAGGCCACATCGACATCCCGGTTCAGGGGATTGGTGAAGGTGATCGTATCCTCACGACGCTGGCCGGGAGCAAGCTCGCCGAAATCGACGGCCGACCGGTTCACGTCGAGACGTTGCACGCGGTAGGCGTAGTAGACATCGTGAACGGCCCCGGTGCGATCCCTGATGACAATGGTTGCGGCTGCATCGCGCAGTGGATCAATCGGGACAAGATCCACCTTTCCGGTCGCGCTGCCGACCAACTCATCGAGCCGGGGAGGATCGAGCGCCATCAGCCGCGCGTTGACCACGGAGGTGGGATCGAGCGTGATGGAGCGGAGGCCGGCGGGGTTGGCGTTCAGCGCCTGGAGCATGATATGCAGGCTGGCGCAGTCGCGCACGGTATCGATGCGGTAATTATCGGGTGGGAGAAGCAGACGACGTCCGGGAGCAAGTGGATAGCCGTAGGAGAGGGCCGATATCTCCATGTAGGAGACCAATCCACCCTGCAAGGAAAGGCCCTCCTTCCCGGCCACCATGCCGTAGACGAAGCCCCCGAACCTGGCCCCTTTCGTGCCGGCCAGATAATGATCCTGTCCGGGGCTGACTCCCATCGACCCCCAGATCAGGCTGGTTCCGGGAATTTTCCTTGTAAAGGGAAACTGCCCACCGCTTTCGGTATAGATGTTTTTCTGGTCGCTTGTATCGCACACCACATTGATGAAATGCTGCAATGTGCCGGAGGAAGCGGGGGCATAGTAGGGGGCAAAGTTCACCCACTGTTCGCGCGGGGTGATCTCCACCATGTACGACGACAGGGTACTGTACGTAAGGCAGCGGAAGGTCTCACCGCAGGGAATTGAACTCTCCAGCGCCACCACCGCTCCCGACTCCATCATCACCATTGCCGGATGGCTGGTCTTCAGGTAGACGGCCTGTGCATCGCCATAGAAAAGCTCCCGCATCGTATCGCCGGCCACCACATGGGAGATGTTGTTGCCTCCCGGAGCATTGACCGATACGGCCGTGGCGCTATCCGACGTTCCGTAGATCCGTGTAAGATCCCCGGCCCGTTCCGCGGGGGCGTTGATGCCGGGCCGGTGACTGTCCCAGGTGGGCATGTAGACAAACTCCGTCCCCTGCGATTCCACCGGCGAAAGCCACTCCATCAGCATGTTCTTGTAGGAGTTCCCGGTAATAGCTCCCTCGACGGTAGTGACGGAGGCTCTGGTGTTGCCGGATATCACGCCGATCGGTTTGTCAGCCACAATACGAATGCCGGCGATATCGGGCTGCCTTACCCTGGAACTTGCGGTGTCCATAAAGCTCTGAACCTGATACGCCTCCCCCTTCCCCAGCGTAATGCTGAGGGCCGGATTGCCGACGAGCGGCCGTTCGTGGTTGAGGATGCTCACGTGCGTGTTGTCATACGCGGCGATGATCAGCAACTCCGCCGGCGCGGGCCTGCGTTGCACCGGAAGGGTGCCATTGGATGGGGTGCCGATATCATTGACGTAATCCCCGGCAGCGCAGGCAATGTTGTATCGCGTCCCCCACTGTTCCACCGGAATCGGCGTCCATGCCTCGCAGCTCTGCCCGATGAACATGTAGCAGTAGACGATGATGGGCTGTTCCGCCTCGATGCGGAATGTGTTGAATTGCACGGAGTTGAGGACGTTGACGATCGGAGCGGCGTTAACGGCGTAGTTGAGGAACTTCCCCGCTTCCAGCGTAACCGTGTTGATGGTCCCGGCCGCCGAGATGATCCGAACCCTGTTCGCCCCGGATGCCGAGTAGAGGAAGAGAGCGCAGGTGGTGGGCGCGGTGGGCGGGGGTATGCGGGCATCGAAATGGTTTGTGATGGTGTCCGGGAACGCGATGATATACGTGGTGCCGGAGGCGTTGTCATCCATTTGCTGCGCGCGAAGGAGAGTTGGCCCGGACAGCAGAATCATCAGCACCAGGAGCATGGTGCCCGGCAAGGCAGGACAGGTAGTGATCCTCATGATTGGAAAATAAATGCGTGAACTGACGATATCATGCGCGTGCCGGATCGCGCTGACGGAACCACGCTGCTCCCCTCCTCCAACCCCGGCCTCCTTCGGTAAGGGCATGGCACGGCCCCGCGACATCATGCCGTCGCCGATTCCGCTCACGCGGGATCACGGTCGTGGAAAAACCTGGTCGATTGAAGGGTCGTGATGTCGGTGGGAGCCGAAGACACAACGATCACGCTGCTGTTCGTGTTGGGGGTAAAGACCACGCAGGGAGGGATTCTGTCGCATCGGAGCACAAAAAATCCACCGGCGTCCTCCATGTGCCGGCGCCGGGGGATCGCGGTTCAGCGACTGTCGCGCGACGATCACCGAGCGCGACGCGTTCCGTCAGCCGGAGCTGATGGTGACGATTCTCCCACCGCGCCACTACTACCTGCCGCATCGCACGCTTACCAGGTATTGCCGCGGGAAGATCCATTGCCGGCAACGTGACGCGCTGCGGTGTATTGACCTCCCCTCTCCGGGAATGTGCATTTATGCTCGATCAGAGCATCTTACTCTATGCGTCCTTCCCACTCTACCAGACTTTGTTCACTGCATCATGTCCTGCTCAACGGCGGCATGATACCGCCATATCCATACACGTTAATCGAGAGATTCAGCCATGAACAGAAGCACGTTCCATCGCGTGATGATCGCCTTTATGATGATCATCGCACTCGTCATGATCGCCGGAGCCGGCAGCGCGAACGCCCAGATTGCCAACCAGTGCTGCACATTCCGCATCATTGTTTCCAACGCGATTCCCAATGCATGCATGCCCATGTCGGTCACCACAAGCTGGGGGTCGGGAGCGGCCGTCCAGACAGATGTGGTGGCGGTAAAGGGAAACGGGAACCCCGCCATCCAGATCAGCAGCACCATCACCTGTCCCCCCGCGCCGGTGTTCGACTGGGTTTCCCTTGACGGCGGTATCACCACGTTCACGGGGCCGGGCCTCTCCGGCGCCATCATTCTCCCCTGCGGAACCTGCGTCAAGCTCGCCACCTCGCAGGATGTCAACGGCTGCATCGAGATCCGGGTCGTCCCCTGCTAGGCCGCAGCAGTATGTCAAGGTGCTTGGAACCTGTTTGAAGCATTGTCGAACGAGAGTTATGCCCGGTACTTCATCCCTCCCAACAGGGGGGATGAATGGGCTGCATGGCGCGCGTTTATCGTTGATGGTCGGCAGTGAGATCGATGCCATCCCCACCCAGCCCTAGTCTCTCCTTCCTGATCGCCAGACTGGTAGCGCTCCTGTCGCTTCGGACACCGTGCCCGGTATTAATTCCACGGTACTGTTTGTCGGCCGATAACTCGGATAACCCGATATAACACATGCGATAAAATCGTATGTTCGGCGGCCCTCTCCCATCACATCGCAGGCGGAGCCTCTCCGTCCTGAACCATTCCCTGTTCCCTGATCGATTCGGAGCGACATGTCCCGACCCGATGAACGCCGCCGAACGCTCGCCCGGTTGTTGAATGCCGGGGGAGAATACTCCCATGATGAACTTCGCGCCGAGCTGCGGCTTGGCTCCGTCCGCCAGGTTCGCCGGCTTCTCGGTGAATTGCGGAGGGAGGGAATCCCGATTCGTGAACGACGGGAGAGCAAGGCCAAGCTCTTCTCGATTGCCGAGGAAGATCGTGTGGTGCAGATACCCGCCATCTCCTTTACGGAAGAGCAGATCCTGGCGCTTGCCGTGGCCGCCGAGGCATCGCGCGCCGCGCTTTCCCCCACACCTCTCGGTGCCGCGCTCCGCCAGGCATTCGATGCGTTGCTGAAACAGATGAGCACGCAGGTCTATTCATTCGATTCGGAGGCCGAGGCAGCTCACTGGCATTTCGGCGCTGCTCCATCGGTGGCGCTCGATCCCGAGATCTTTCGTGCGCTTGCCACCGCCATTCAGGATTGCCGACGGATCAGAATCGATTACTTCACGGCGAGCAAACGGACCATCACGACCGATCGGCCCGTGGAGCCGTATGGCCTTGCCGTTCGTGGCGGATCGTGGCTGATGGTCGGGCGCTGTCTTCGCTCGTTGCAGATGCGGGATTTCTCGCTGGCCGGCATCCAGAAGCTCCAGCTCGATGACGAGTATTTCATCAGGCCTGATGAGTTCAGTCTCGATGAGTATTTCCGGCCGCGGTTCAACGCTCTGAGCGGCGAACGATTTACCGTGCGGCTTCTGGTTGAACCCGATCGCGCTCCCTACTTCCATCGCAAGAAATATCATCCCACCCAGCGAATTATCGAATCACGCGATGATGATCGAATCGTGGTTGGGTTCGAGGTGGCCGGGCTGGAGGAGATCCGCGCGTGGGTGCAGTCGTGGGGGATCGGGGTGACGGTGCTGGAGCCGCCGGAGCTTGTGGATCGGATCGGAAAGGAGGCGCGGGAACTGGTCGTGCGGTATGCGATGAGGGATAATTGATCTCCGTTGCTGTGACCTACATACGTTTTGTACGACATCGTTTGCGGCATCCTGTTTTCGATTCTACTATACTTCCCGCAGCCAGCAGTTACGCGGTTTATCCATGACTTCTTATGCCTACCAGGGACAGCTTTATAAGGGACATGTTATGTCCGCTTTTGGTAAGAGGGGGTATTATCATTGTGATGTGAGTCAGGTGATTCGGTTCAAAAACGGCGGAGAATGACAGAAATGAACGATCTATTTACTATCATTGGAAGCTCTTTCGGCCAACAGGTCGATGGGATAGGCTTGGCATTATATCCAAAGTTGTCCCCACTTTCAGTGGGGATGGACCAAGTGGTACGCTTGCAAATGCGTCCGCTTAAGAGCAATTCCCCACATCTGTGGGGATGTAGGGATACAGGTTGGCGATACCTGTATCCCTTATTTTTTTTGTGGTTAATGAATATCATTATTGCATGGAAGCATATTATTCGAGTATATTCGTCCGCCTTTAACGAAACAAGTAGGTACTCTGACGCTTTTGCTAAGCGTACCACTCTTCTTATGAGGCGATCGAGAATGGTAATTGCTCGAACAACTACCATTCTCATAGCAAAGTGCGAGCGGGTTTCCTTGGATGGTTGGCCCGTTTACACACATCTCTCAGGATTCATAACATCTCAGCGGAAGCTGAGAGGGAGAGTTTTTGCCATGACGAAAATACTCGTCCTGGGTGTGGTTTGCAACACACCCTTGCCCGTGCTCAGGCACGGCGTTGTTATTCCTTCGCCCGCCCGCCCCATCAATTTTACAGTTTCTGTATGCGCGCGTTGTAGTCGTATTGGCACTCTCGGCAGGGCATCATGCTATTCACTCTGTCAGGACTGCGAAACCGTCTGGGGAATTAATAATGATGAAGCGGGAGAATCAGCATGAACACTTCCACTTGGCGTCTCTTCTGGGCGAAAACCGATCGCACGGGCAAACATCCCGAAAGCTGGACTCGGCCTCTCTGGGCGCATCTCTACGATGTCGCGAACGCCGCCGAGCTCCTCTGGCAATGCTATCTCCCGGAATCTCTACGCGAACAACTCTCCAATGCGCTCGGCCTTCCCGATGAGGAGGCCGGGCATATGCTGAGCATATGGATCGGATTGCATGATCTGGGCAAGGCCATTCCCGCATTCCAACATCAGCATGAACACACGAAGAAGATCCTGCATGCTGCTGGCCTTCCCTTCATCGAAGGACGCTACGACAGCACGACAAGCATCCATCACGGCCATGCGAGCATTTCGCTCCTCTATCTCTGGCTTAAGCGGGATGGTGCTTTTTCGCCGGAGCTGGCCGATCTGATGGAGAGCATGGCGGCATTTGTCGGCTTTCATCATGGGAAACTATTCTCCATGAGAAAGTGGAGGGATAATGCGTTTCACGGCGATCGTAGTCCGCTTGGGAAACGGCAGTGGCGCGAGCCGCAGCTCCAACTTGCCGACGAGGTGATCCGTGCCTGGGACCCGGTCTGGCCCCGGACAACATCGGTGCCGGACCCCTGGCCCTCATGGCTGCTCGGGTTTGCCGGCTGGGTGACGCTGGCCGACTGGGTGGGATCGATGGCTGAGTTCTATCCCGATGATTGTGGCGATGATCTTCCCGCATATATCAACGCAGGTCGCGAGGCCGCAAAAAAGGCGATTGAATTCGCCCGGCTCGATCTTCGCGCCGCGATTACCGCTCCTGATTTTCTCGACCTTTTCGGCGAGGGAGGGCGCATCGATCGTCCCCGTCCATTGCAACAGCAGTTGATCGATCTTCCGCTTCCCGATGGAAACGAGCCGACGCTGACGATTGTGGAAGCGCCGACAGGGGAGGGGAAAACCGAAGCGGCGTTCTATCTGGCGGCCCGGCAGCGATCGCGCCGGGGAGGAGGGATCTATGTGGCAATGCCGTCGCAGGCCACGAGCAATGGATTGTTCGGCCGGTTTCGCGAGTTCATCGGTAAGGCGCATGATTCCAGGGGCGGCGATATCAACCTTCTGCTGGTCCACGGCAACAGCCTTCTCCATCCCGATCAGCAGAAACTTCTCGATGAAGCGGCACATCCCGAATGTCTCTCCGGCATTTACGATGACGATGGCCGCCGTGATGATGCCGAGTCCAGCAGAGTGCTGACCGCCTCATGGTTCGTTCCAAAAAAGCGCTCGCTCCTTGCGCCATACGGCGTCGGCACTGTCGATCAGGCTCTTCTGGCTGGGCTTTTCTCAAAACATTTCTTTCTGCGGCTCCTTGGGCTCGCCGGAAAAACAATTGTTTTCGATGAGGTTCACGCGTACGATAATTACATGAATAACATTTTCTGCGGGCTTCTCTCATGGCTGCGGGAATTGGGAACCGATGTGATTCTCCTTTCCGCCACGCTCCCCGGCCTCATGCGCGAGGAATTTCTCCGGGCGTGGGGCTACAGGGGAGCGGTTCTCCAGGGGGCCGATGTTCATTATCCCGCGGTCTGGTCGGTGGCCGGCGGCGAGTGCCGCTCGATGACGTTTCCCGCCAGCCAGTCGCAGAGCGCGGAACTGCGATGGCTTACCGCCGAACCGGACGCAATTATCACGGCCGTGGCCGATGCAATCGCGGTTGGCGCGACCGTCGCGGTGATTGTCAACATGGTGAGCCGGGCGCAGGCGATTTTCACGGCGATCAGGGAGCAGCTGGCCGGAAGGATTATTCCCGACGAGGAGATTTTTCTGTTTCACGCGCGATTTCCATTCGGGCTTCGGCTGGAACGGGAACAGCGCGTGCTGGAGCGGTTCGGGAAGGATCGGGTTTCGGGGAAGCCGGGCATTCTTATCGCCACGCAGGTTGCCGAACAGAGCCTCGATCTCGATGTGGATCTGATGTTGAGCGATCTGGCGCCGATCGATCTTCTTCTTCAGCGTGCCGGCCGTCTGCATCGCCACGCGCATCACACCCGACCGACCGGATATACCGAGCCGCTCCTTACAGTGCTTGCCCCGGATGCCGACGATGGGGAGCTTCCACCGATTGGCGAGATCGGTGGGGGGAGCGTCTATGCCGAGCATCTTCTCTGGAAAACATGGCGGCTTCTCCGATCACGCACGGGCTGGACGCTTCCGGGTGATTATCGCGCGCTGGTCGAGGGAGTCTATGGTGGCGATGCCTCGGCTCCTCCCGAGGATCTTTCCGACGGCTCGCTGGCGATGTGGAGCAAGGCGGGAGTGGAAGGCGATGATGCCGCCGCGGAAGAACGGAAGCAGGCACGTCTGCGAACGATTCAATCGCCGAAGGATCTTGAGGGGATGGTGACATTCAAATCCCTTGATCTGGCCGATGAGGATGAAGAAAAAGTTCACAAACAGCTTCAGGCCGTCACGCGGCTTGGCGAGCCGAGTGTCGAGGTCGTCTGTCTTCATCAGGGGAACGACGGTCGTCTCTATCTCGATCCCGAATGTCGTCGCGTCGCGGCTCTCTACGCGAAGCTTTCGCGCGATCAGGTCAAGGATCTTCAGCATACGTCGCTTCGGCTATCGAACCAGGCCATCGTCCATTTCCTCTTCAAGCAGTCGCCGGACCCGCGCTGGAAGCCGGTGGCGGAGGGCGCCCCGGCGTTGATGCGGCATCACCTTCTGATCTTCCGGAATCGGTTCTGGCGGGAGCAGGGGCGATATGATATCGAATTCAACACGACGATGGGACTCATCATACATAAACAGGAGGGTTGATTATGGCGAGCTATGATCTGACGACGGAGGCGTGGATTCCGATCGTCGGGAATGGTGGTGTGCCGCGACAGGTGGGGTTGCGCGAGGCGCTCGCCGAAGCCCACACGATCAGGGAGGTCTACACCGATTCGCCGATCGAGATCGCGGCGATCTATCGGCTGCTGCTTGCTCTCTCGATAAGAATTTTTCCGGAGAGCGGGGAGAAGGAAGGATGGTACGATCTCTGGAAAAAAGGAAGCTTCGATGCCGCGCGGATCGATGCCTATCTCGCCGAATATCGCGAGCGGTTCGATCTGCTTCATCCGCGCCGCCCGTTCTACCAGCATCCCGCTCCCCTGGCGACGAAGGCCTCGGCAATCAGCAAGCTGTTCACCGAGGAAGCGAGTGGCAACAACGCCACGCTCTTCAGTCATTGCTACGATGATCAGGACCGGACCGTGCCGCTCGACGCGGCCGCGCGCGGGATCGTTGCAACGCAGGGGGCGGCGATCGGCGGCGGTGTATCAAAGCCGTTCAATCTTTCTCATGCTCCGCTGATTGCCGGCGCTGTGTTCTGGATACGGGGGCGTTCGCTCTTCGAGGGACTTCTTCTGAATGCCCCGCCATACAATTCATCGCGGATGGGAGGGAGTGAAAGGGAGGGCAAACCGGCATGGGAGCGCGATCTCCCCGATCCACGGCACCGCGAACCGGATGGTTATCTCGATTATCTGACATTGCAGGCTCGACTTCTTCTGCTGGAGTGTACCGAGTTGGAGGATGGGACTACGGTCGCCAGCGGGGTCAGAATCAGCCAGGGAGATAAGGAGGGACAGATTCTCGATGATCCGCTCATGGCCTATCGTCTCAGCAAGGAGAAGGGGCTGTTTGCCTATCGGCTGAGCGCCGATCGGGCGTTGTGGCGCGATTCGAGCAATTTCTTTACGCTCTTTACCAGCGAGCAGGGGGGCGGGCCGAAAACATTCGAATGGGTCGCGCATCCCGGGACCGAACGGGTGACCGGCGTCACCCGCTGGATGGTCGATGTGCTCGGCATGGCTACCGATCAGGCAAAAGTGGAGCTGTGGCGAAAGGAAAGGGTCCCATTATATACCGCGTATCTCAAAGATGATCCAGGGCTTCGGCTTGCTCTTGAATCCGTGCTGGAGCTGGCCCGGAAGCAGGAGAAGATCCTGCGTGGCGCGTGTGAGACGCTCGGCGCCTACCTCCTCTTTCCGAAAAAGGATGGATATCTCTCGCTCAGCCAGAACGAAAAGAAGGAAGTGGCTGATGTCGTGGAGGCGCTGGGCGCATCGGAGCGGTACTGGCCTCAGTTGGAGATCCCCTTCTATAAGCTTCTCGGCGCGATGGCCGATGCGGAGGAAACAGAACCGTTTCTCATCGACTGGGGAAAAACGCTCCACAATGTCGCGATCGCCGCGTTTGAACAATCGACAAGCTCGTTCGACACAAGCGCCCGCCATCTTCGTGCATGGGCCGAGGGGCGCCGCAGGCTCTGGGCCGCGCGGCAGTATGGGCAGGCAACCGAACCACCAATCTCTGAACTCGAAGAGGAGAAATCGATATGACCGAAGAGCCACAACAGCCCACGCCGGAGAGCCGGTTCTGGGCGCATCTTTACGCTCTGCACGCGGCTGATAATCGTGCCGCGCTTGCAAAGCTCCGTCGCGGGATTGCCGATCCCGCCGGCCCCGATGTCTATGCCACGATCGGTGCAAGCATTCCCGGCGATTTATCGAACCGGGATCATGATGCCTATCTCCTTGCCGCGTGTCTTTTCGCGCTCCATCCAACACGCGGGAAGGATTCGCTCGGCGTGTCGGTTCGCGCATTGCGCGGTAGGCTGAGCATCGGCGCGGAGAGCCTGGATCAGCGCTTTGCCGGGGTTCTCAACAGCGATGTCGAGGATCTGGCGATACATCTGCGCCACATGATCCGCCTGCTTGCCAGTCACGAGGTGGCGGTCAACTATCCGCGGCTTCTCCAGGATATCTGCCGCTGGCGGAATGAGGATCGTATCGTGCAGCGGCGCTGGGCGCGCGATTACTGGTCCCCACAGCGGGAGGAACAGGATGAACCTCAGACACAGGAAGCGCCGGCAGCATAAGGAGTGCCATTTGCCTGATTGAACAACATCGATATTCCATTCATAGCATATCATCATTCAAAGGAATTTCTTCCATGAAAGTAGAGCTTCATCTCATCCAGAATTTCCCCCCAAGCAATCTTAATCGCGACGATACCGGTTCGCCGAAGGACACGGAGTTCGGCGGCTATAGAAGGGCCAGAATTTCATCGCAGTGCCTGAAGCGGAGCATCCGGTTATCGGAAACATTCCAGGCGGAGTTGAGCGGGAATATCGGCCGCAGAACCAAGCGGAGCGCGGAGATCATCGCCTCCAACCTTGTCGCGAATCATGAGCGACCGGAGGATGATGCACGAATCATCGCCAACGCCGCGATCAGGGCGCTGATCGGAAAGACCGATGATGACGGCATCACCAGCGTTCTGTTCTACGTTGGAAGCGACGAGCTGGCCGATATCGCCGAGCGGTTGAACGATACGTGGGATACCCTCGCGCCGCTGATGAACGCCGTGCGTGAAGCTGAGGCCGCGCAGGCCGCCGAAGGTGGCGAGGAGAAAAAGACGAAGGGGAAAAAGGAGAAGGGAGGAGCCGAGGCGAAGACCGCGCTTACCGATGCGATTGCGCCGGCTGCGAAATCGTTTGTCAATTCCCGGAAGGATCGCGTGGGGAGCGTCGATATCGCGCTCTTCGGTCGCATGCTCGCGGAGAAGCCGGAGCTGGGGATCGATGCGGCGTGCCAGGTGGCACACGCCATCAGCACGAACAAGGTGTCGATGGAGTACGATTATTTCACCGCCGTCGATGACCTGAACCCGGAGGGCTCCACCGGCGCGGGGATGATCGGCACGGTGGGCTACAACTCGAGCTGTTTCTATCGCTATGCGCTGATCGATGCCGATCAGCTTGCGAAAAATCTGGGAGGAAACAGGGATCTGGCGAAGGAGGGAATCCGGGCGTTCATTCGCGGCGCGATCGCGGCGATACCGACCGGAAAGCAGAACACGTTCGCGGCGCAGACACCTCCCTCGCTTGTGCTCGCGGTGGTGCGGGAAAAGGGAATTCCCTGCTCGCTCGCCAATGCGTTTGAAAAGCCGGTTCGTCCCGATGAGGAGCAGAGCCTGGTGGAGAAATCGGTCGAGAAGCTCGACAATCACTGGGGTGCCGTCGCGGATATGTACGGCAGGGCGGGCGTTCATCCGTTCCTGAAGGTGATGGATGGCGCCGGATCGGTCAAACATCTCGGTGATGCCGTGCGCGGGAGCATTCAGGATGTGATCGATGGCGTGATGGAGACCATTGAGCGGAGCTGGGCGCCGGCGGGAGATGCCGCGATATGAGCACGCTCCTGTTACGACTCGCCGGGCCGATGCAGTCGTGGGGAGTCCAGAGTCGCTTCGAGATTCGCGACACGATGATGGAGCCGTCGAAAAGCGGCGTGATCGGGCTGGTCTGTGCCGCGCTGGGACGCGACCGCAAGGAGCCGATCGATGATCTGGCGGCGCTTCGCATGGGGGTGCGGATCGATCGTGAAGGGGAGATGCGGCGTGATTACCACACTGCCTGCGATGTGGCGATCGCATCCGGCGGAACCCCGAAAGCATGCCAGCCATCGGTCAGACATTATCTGGCCGACGCCCGGTTCCTTGTCGGCCTGGAGAGCGATGATCGAGCGCTTCTGGAACGCATTGCCGATGCCTTTCTCGATCCCTGCTGGCCGATCTTTCTGGGGCGAAAGTCCTTTGTGCCGGGGGAGCCGGTTGTCCGCTTCGATACACGTCACGACGCCGAGCACGGGCCGCTGCGGGATGAGCCGATGTGGGATCTGTTCCAGGCATACGACTGGCCCGCCGGACGTCGGGGAAGCGCATCATCGAAGGAGCTTCGCTGCATGATGGAAGCCGGCATCTCCACCGCTATGGATTCGGTGCTCCGCATCACCCGGCCTGACCAGCCCATCAGCTTCGAGCCGAGACGCTACGGGCTTCGAGAGATTGATGTCTTCTATGTTCATCGCATTGCAGAGGAGGTAGTCAATGTATCTGAGTGAGCTTCAACTGAACCCGCGTTCACGAGACGCGCGGAGAGATCTGGCAGCGCCCTATGAAATGCACCGCACATTGAAGCGAGCGTTTCCCGATGGTGAGCCGGAGGGGAATCGCCTTCTTTTTCGCATGGAGCCGCCTCGGACGGAGGAGGGGGGAGGGCTTCGCGTGCTGGTTCAATCATCGATCGCCAGCCCGGACTGGTCGCTGCTGCCGGAAGGGTATTTCCATCAGGTTCGAGGGCCGAGACCGTTGCGTCCCGAGATTCCCGCCGGCACAATTCTCTCGTTTCGTCTCCACGCCAACCCGACCGTGAAACGCGCGGGAAAGCGTCAGGGGTTGATGGACGAGGAGGAGTATCTGGCGTGGCTTTCGAGGAAGGGTCTTGAGGGTGGCTTTGAGGTCCTCTTCGCGCATGCCGCCAAATACCGGCTTGGCGATTTCCACAGCACTCCGACCCACGAGCGGAAAACAACGATTCCACATTTCGGTGTCCGGTTCGAGGGGATGCTTCAGGTGAGTAATGCCGATGAATTTCTGAAGACGCTCAGTGCCGGCGTCGGCTCCGCGAAGAGCTTCGGATTCGGGTTGCTGACGGTAGCCAGACCAGGATAGCGCGCTGGCATGGTCGCGCTTCGGTATCCCCGTGGAGTGTGGCCCGCGGGGATACCGGTTCCCCACAATGGTGGGGATGTACTGATATGCAGATAGTATGTAGGCGGCTAATCGTCAGTGGGACATAATTTCCTGCCTGATTGCGGGTGACTGGGCCGGGCGCGGGCATACGATGGTCGATATCCGATCCGCGCGAACGTGTGTGGACGGTTGGATCTTCAGCCAGTGTGTGATCGACATCAAGCTCGATCGCTACGAGCAGATGGAAGCGGTCGTCCTCACCCGTTACAAGAGTTCATTAATGGCAGGGGCGGGGCAACGGAGCCGAGGCTGTCCATAGTCTGAGCCCCCTGATTTTCCATAAGACAGTCGGGGAATTCCATGCGAGCTTTGTTCCTTCTTCTCGGATGTATTTACATCGCATGCGCCGGTCCAACCTATCAGCACGTGCCTGTAGCGACATATTATTCAAGTCCGCAGCAGCGGATCGTCAATGTCCCGTCTCTCACTCTATTCAACAATGCGACGGGTGATACTCTTGGTGTTGTCCGGCTCGGTGATACCCTGTGGGTGGCCGGCACCAATGAACGGGAGTATTTCGTGATGTATCGCAATGCCGCCAGCTCCGTCGCTGTCGGCACACTTCGATCGCCTGACGGCTCATCGGCCGCAAGTGGTGATCCGACCATATTGACCGGTCCCCGCGGGGGCAAATATCACATCAATGGAAATGGGAATAAGGTTTATGAATCAAGTCGGAGGCATAAATAACCCACTCCATTACATCGTTTTTATCTCTTTGCTGATCCGACTGGCGCCGGCTGGAGTGTGAGTACGACCCCAGGCATCTAAAAGTCGAAACGCACCGGATTGATACTTATCCGGTTGAGTCAGTCGATTGTAAACGACGCGGCAACCTTTGTTGCGATCGCAGGCCGAGTGCCGTTGCGGGTTGCCTGGCAATCATGAGGTTCTGAAGCGTTACGATTATCGCACCGCTCTTGCGGGGATAAACCTGATCGTATGATCAGCTCCCCCAGCCTTGACCCCGTTCGCTCCCCATCCCGTGGGGATGGCCCGATATGGAAACCCACGTGGTATCCCGCTCCCCATCACCATGGGGACGTATCCGGTTCCCCCGGCCGGTCCTATCTATCCACAACCAATCGAGGCATATCATGATCACACAGAATTTTCGCGACCTGCCGAAGGTTCGCGACAGCCTGAGCTATGCGTATTTCGATTACGGGAGAATCGAACAGTCGAAGCTCGGCGTCGAGTTCGTCAACGATATCGGAAGGATCGTGATTCCGATCGCGAACCTGACAACGCTGATGCTGGGGCCGGGAACCACCGTTACTCATGCGGCCATCAACGCCCTGGCGAAGTCCGGGTGTCTGGTCATCTGGAGCGGTGAGGAAGGGGTTCGATTCTATGCCCACGGTGTCGGCGAGACGCGGAAGGGATACGGGCTTCAGCGTCAGGCCGCGCTCTCCAGCGATCAGGCGACCCGTCTCCGCGTCGTGATGAAGATGTACCGTCTCCGATTCCGCGAATCGTTGCCGAAGAACCTGACCATCGAGCAGCTCCGGGGGATGGAGGGAGTCCGCGTGCGTGACACATATGCGCGCGCGGCGAAGGAGTACGGCGTCGACTGGAAGGGGCGATCATACGATCGGTCGAACTGGGATAATTCGGATCCGGTCAACCGTGCGCTCTCGTCGGCCAACTCCTGTCTTAATTCCATCTGTCACGCCGCGATCGTCTCCGCCGGCTACAGTCCGGGGCTTGGGTTTATCCATCAGGGGACGCAGCTGGCTTTTGTCTACGATATCGCCGATCTCTACAAGGCCGCTCTGACAATACCGCTCGCCTTTGCCACCGCCGCCGAAAATCCCACGGGAATGGAAACCGTGATCCGCAAGCGCTGTCGCGAGGGATTTCGTCACCTGAAGATTCTTCAGCGGATCATCCCGGATATCGATCGTGTGCTCGATATCGACAGCGAGGATCTGCCCGAGGGATTCGATCCCGATGCCGATATCGCACGTCCGACGGCCTGGTGGACGCCGGAGGAATCATCGATCACCAACCAGCCGGAGGCGGACGATGACGGTCATGATTCTTGAACGGGTGACGCCATCGCTCCGTGGAGAACTGAGTCGATGGCTGATTGAAGTGGCGACCGGGACATTTGTCGGCCGCGTGAGTGGGCTGGTGCGGGATCTGCTCTGGGAGCGATGTACACGTCGCGCCGATGACGGAACAGTCCTTCAGATATGGAGGACCAACAGCGAACAGGGATTCGACATGCGAAGCCACAACCCCCGTGAGCGTGTCCCGGTGGAGATGGAGGGAATATGGCTGGTCCAGACCATGCGTGGCACCGATCAGCTCGTTGAAGTTTCTGAAACCGTATGGCAGAAGAGACGTCGGGTAATCGATATCCCCCCACCGCCTGAAGGTGATGAATAGCCGTTCTCGGCTCATCATCGTAGATTGCGGTCTCTTGAGACTTCCCTCCCTCCAAATCACCATTATCAATGATTTCGGGTAGGATTTCAAGTGATCTCCCCACATGCGTGGGGATGAACCGCGCGTTGCTCCCGCTCGTGAATATCGCGTTTAGATCTCCCCACATGCGTGGGGATGAACCGGAAAAGCGGTTGAAGTAAAAAGGGTACTGTAAGATCTCCCCACATGCGTGGGGATGAACCGTAATTGCTCTCGATTCGCTATCCGATTCTACAGATCTCCCCACATGCGTGGGGATGAACCGATCGGGCAGGATTGAACTCATCAGCCAGAAAAGATCTCCCCACATGCGTGGGGATGAACCGGAGGCCGCGGCGCTCCTCGGTCCAGGTGACAGGATCTCCCCACATGCGTGGGGATGAACCGGGGATCGAGTCCAGTCCGGTGGCACTGATACAGATCTCCCCACATGCGTGGGGATGAACCGGTCGGCAGGCGCCTCCACGGAAATGCCGGGGGGATCTCCCCACATGCGTGGGGATGAACCGATTAACAGACCGCCAACGGCGCGAGTATTCACGATCTCCCCACATGCGTGGGGATGAACCGACCCTCACCCTGACCGAGAAGATGCTGTTACGGATCTCCCCACATGCGTGGGGATGAACCGGAGGCCGCGGCGCTCCTCGGTCCAGGTGACAGGATCTCCCCACATGCGTGGGGATGAACCGACCACGGAGATCCTCCTTTCCGCCGATCGTGGGATCTCCCCACATGCGTGGGGATGAACCGATCCACGAATACGGCGGGGTGATCACGCCGAAGATCTCCCCACATGCGTGGGGATGAACCGACCAAGACCAGCTTGCCGTTCCCGCTGCTAGCGATCTCCCCACATGCGTGGGGATGAACCGTACGTGCCGCTGGTACGAACCTTCTCCGGTAGGATCTCCCCACATGCGTGGGGATGAACCGGCAGTGTCCGCAACCGTGATCAACTTCCAGAAGATCTCCCCACATGCGTGGGGATGAACCGTGAAGCTCCTCCTCTGCGGGATCACGAAATTCGATCTCCCCACATGCGTGGGGATGAACCGGCTGATGATCCAACAATCGAGGAGTATTGGTTGATCTCCCCACATGCGTGGGGATGAACCGCTCGAATCCGATTCTGAATCAGATCGGAACATGATCTCCCCACATGCGTGGGGATGAACCGGACGCTATCTGCTGTAGGATCGGGGTGAGCGAGATCTCCCCACATGCGTGGGGATGAACCGGCCAATGCGGTACTCTCCTCGAAAAATGCAGCGATCTCCCCACATGCGTGGGGATGAACCGATCACGATTCCCGCGAATGCTGGACCCGGTGTGATCTCCCCACATGCGTGGGGATGAACCGCGCGCAAAAGAAATTGCAACGGAACTCGGGATGATCTCCCCACATGCGTGGGGATGAACCGCCCTTGCTCAGTTGGTCGGTGCCATCGGTCCGGATCTCCCCACATGCGTGGGGATGAACCGTGACGCCGTGGTTCGCGCTCCGTTCATCGGTCGATCTCCCCACATGCGTGGGGATGAACCGCCGATGTGGAGCGCACGCAACGGGCCGAACGAGATCTCCCCACATGCGTGGGGATGAACCGGCAACGTGGCGAAATGTCACAGAGGCCGAAGTGATCTCCCCACATGCGTGGGGATGAACCGATGTGTAAGAACTATGCGGCAGGCGCTCTTCAGATCTCCCCACATGCGTGGGGATGAACCGTTCCGGGCAGGGACAAGGGATCGGATATTGGGGATCTCCCCACATGCGTGGGGATGAACCGGGGAAGGCGCCGGATGATGTCAACGGATACTCGATCTCCCCACATGCGTGGGGATGAACCGATTCCGCCGGCTACAGCTATAGTGGAGTCGAGGATCTCCCCACATGCGTGGGGATGAACCGCTCACTAACCTCCACGCGCCGAACAGTGGAGGGATCTCCCCACATGCGTGGGGATGAACCGCGGCTTGCTCTCTGTCCCGGATCGTGGGGATAGATCTCCCCACATGCGTGGGGATGAACCGCCAGCGTTCGCGGATTGTTTCTGGGTCTTGACGATCTCCCCACATGCGTGGGGATGAACCGACGGTCGCAGAAGATGACGGGGTGACAGTCTAGATCTCCCCACATGCGTGGGGATGAACCGGAAATGCGGACGACCCCCGGCGATCTTCGAAAGATCTCCCCACATGCGTGGGGATGAACCGCCCTCGTGACATGGGTATCACAAGGGCTTAGAGATCTCCCCACATGCGTGGGGATGAACCGAGGCGCCCCCGCGAACGCGAGTGTGATGAGATGATCTCCCCACATGCGTGGGGATGAACCGCTGGCGTTCTACGGCGGCGTAGCGGTCGCGAAGATCTCCCCACATGCGTGGGGATGAACCGGGGAGGCTCTCGCAGCTCGTGAACGGCTATAAGATCTCCCCACATGCGTGGGGATGAACCGGGGTATTGCAGCCGCAGCGTCCGATCTGTGGCGATCTCCCCACATGCGTGGGGATGAACCGTAAACATCGTTCCGATTGCCGACCAGCGGAGTGATCTCCCCACATGCGTGGGGATGAACCGGCAGCACCTGAGCGCTCGGTCGATCCGATTTCGATCTCCCCACATGCGTGGGGATGAACCGCCTCACCGAGGCGGCTCAGTTCCGCAGGGATCGATCTCCCCACATGCGTGGGGATGAACCGATGCTCCGCTGACGATCATCGAGCGACTCCGCGATCTCCCCACATGCGTGGGGATGAACCGACGCTCACCCTGACCGAGAAGATGCTGTTGCGGATCTCCCCACATGCGTGGGGATGAACCGGTGAGTGTCCATTTCAACCTGCCCGACACATCGATCTCCCCACATGCGTGGGGATGAACCGGAATCTGGATTCATCGCTGAGTTCTCGCAGGAGATCTCCCCACATGCGTGGGGATGAACCGGCGTTGGCATAAAATATCTGAGGTTGGAGTGCGATCTCCCCACATGCGTGGGGATGAACCGTCCTACATCAACAGGCGCAATATATCGAACATGATCTCCCCACATGCGTGGGGATGAACCGTCATCGCGCCACTCTCCAAGCTGAAGGGCCTCGATCTCCCCACATGCGTGGGGATGAACCGGTCGCGTCGCAGATTCTCTCGCCGCACCTGACGATCTCCCCACATGCGTGGGGATGAACCGGCGAGAGTCAACAGGCCCCGCACTTCATCAATGATCTCCCCACATGCGTGGGGATGAACCGATCGTCCAGGGGGCGTCGAGTTTCGCGAGACCGATCTCCCCACATGCGTGGGGATGAACCGGAACTGACACAGCTCAAGATGCAGGAGCGGTAGATCTCCCCACATGCGTGGGGATGAACCGGATATCCGCGCTCGGTTGACTCCGCATCGATCGATCTCCCCACATGCGTGGGGATGAACCGAGCCGCCCGCACCGCAGAAGAGATCCGCAACGGATCTCCCCACATGCGTGGGGATGAACCGGAAATGCTCGCTATCAACCGCTTCGCGAAGGAGATCTCCCCACATGCGTGGGGATGAACCGCTCCTCTTGCAAATCGTTGACATCGGGCTCTCGATCTCCCCACATGCGTGGGGATGAACCGCTGGCGGTTGGTGAGGATTGGGTGTACTTCAAGATCTCCCCACATGCGTGGGGATGAACCGGATATGCACGGTTAGAGTCTCGTATCCGACAGGATCTCCCCACATGCGTGGGGATGAACCGGATTTATCTGTAAACGTTGTCTGCGGAGTCTAGATCTCCCCACATGCGTGGGGATGAACCGGCTTGGGTGAAAAAGCGACTGAAGCGGAGAAGGATCTCCCCACATGCGTGGGGATGAACCGTCGATGCACCAGCGGTGAACGGCCCGATCAGAGATCTCCCCACATGCGTGGGGATGAACCGGGATGCCGGACGTGAACACGAATTCGGACGGCGATCTCCCCACATGCGTGGGGATGAACCGAAAAAAGACGGTGACGGTGCCTATCTCGCACGGATCTCCCCACATGCGTGGGGATGAACCGCGTTGGTTAAAACGAGAACCGTGATTGGTCAAGATCTCCCCACATGCGTGGGGATGAACCGCCTCTCCTGCGTGCTGGCGTAGGTCGCGAGCAGATCTCCCCACATGCGTGGGGATGAACCGGGATACATTCGAGCGTACTCCTACAGGGATCAGATCTCCCCACATGCGTGGGGATGAACCGGAAAAAGACCCGCTGAAATTCGATGTCGAAAAGATCTCCCCACATGCGTGGGGATGAACCGATCGGAGCTATGACGGTATACGTTTCATGTGGGATCTCCCCACATGCGTGGGGATGAACCGGATTTATCGGTAAACGTTGTCTCCGGAGTCTAGATCTCCCCACATGCGTGGGGATGAACCGTCCCTTGCGATAGGTAGGCCGGCCGGTTTCATGATCTCCCCACATGCGTGGGGATGAACCGGCGTTCCATAGCTGCGGTTGCCGTTGGCAACAGATCTCCCCACATGCGTGGGGATGAACCGGGAATTGAGTGATGGAAATATCCAATCGCAAAGATCTCCCCACATGCGTGGGGATGAACCGAGCGTGTACGGCAATTCGTGATCGAGCAACGCGATCTCCCCACATGCGTGGGGATGAACCGGATGGTGATGGTGCCTATCTCGCACGCGTGGAGGATCTCCCCACATGCGTGGGGATGAACCGAGTATCAACACGGAGGATAACCGCGTTGAATAGATCTCCCCACATGCGTGGGGATGAACCGTTGAAGGACGCCGGCGCGTGCTGGTGAACGACGATCTCCCCACATGCGTGGGGATGAACCGAGGAGCTTCCGTTTCTGTTCAACCTGAAATGGGATCTCCCCACATGCGTGGGGATGAACCGAGCGCGGATTATAAATTCGGTGGCTTTGGGGAGATCTCCCCACATGCGTGGGGATGAACCGAAAACGTCGGAAGGGCGGGTGACGTATACAACGATCTCCCCACATGCGTGGGGATGAACCGCGATCAGCGGTTTTAATAGCCCACCGATTGCCGATCTCCCCACATGCGTGGGGATGAACCGCACTCGAACAGGCTGCCGATGCACTCCGGCTGGATCTCCCCACATGCGTGGGGATGAACCGCACGGCGCGATATACTTAAAACAGGAATCCCAGATCTCCCCACATGCGTGGGGATGAACCGCGCGGCTGACGAATCGGATACTCGCACTGAAAGATCTCCCCACATGCGTGGGGATGAACCGCCACACGCACCGAAACTAAATTGTAACGGATAGATCTCCCCACATGCGTGGGGATGAACCGCATCGGGTCACAACGGGATCGTGATCGACGTGGATCTCCCCACATGCGTGGGGATGAACCGACAATGTGGGCAATCTGTACTATATCGCTCGCGATCTCCCCACATGCGTGGGGATGAACCGGGGATCGTGATGCCGTTGTGGTCCGGGCTGAAGATCTCCCCACATGCGTGGGGATGAACCGCACCAATCGTCGCATATACCGGGAGATCGCGAGATCTCCCCACATGCGTGGGGATGAACCGGAACAGCCGGTGAAAGCGAACGACCACGGTATGATCTCCCCACATGCGTGGGGATGAACCGTTTCCGACGGACTCCGGGGATGGCTGGCTGGAGATCTCCCCACATGCGTGGGGATGAACCGGGGATCGATCAGCTTGCCAGCCAGTTCACCACGATCTCCCCACATGCGTGGGGATGAACCGCGGATGATTGAACGCCGCATTGATCCCATGAAGATCTCCCCACATGCGTGGGGATGAACCGACGAAGTGGGGGCGCTTGGAGGTGGGGCGAATGATCTCCCCACATGCGTGGGGATGAACCCGGTATGACGGCGGTTCGGCAAACCCGGCCGGAGATCTCCCCACATGCGTGGGGATGAACCGAATGTCTATGTCGCCGTACGTCGTGATGCGGAGATCTCCCCACATGCGTGGGGATGAACCGACGGTCGATGACCAGGGACGGATGAGCGCGTGGATCTCCCCACATGCGTGGGGATGAACCGCGCTGTAGTTGCGATAAATGCCAGGAGGCGATGATCTCCCCACATGCGTGGGGATGAACCGATGGAGCGATGGATCGTATGCGGCAACGATGCGATCTCCCCACATGCGTGGGGATGAACCGAATGATTCCTACACTGGATTATAGCCGCCAACGATCTCCCCACATGCGTGGGGATGAACCGGTGACGCCACGCTGGGCGTCCACGATTTCCGCGATCTCCCCACATGCGTGGGGATGAACCGCCTTTCGCCGCTGCCGGATAGTCCGCAAGTACGATCTCCCCACATGCGTGGGGATGAACCGCGAGTTCGATAACGGTCATGCGGGAGGGGGTTGATCTCCCCACATGCGTGGGGATGAACCGGATCAGCTCACCGCCAATATCGGCAAATACGGGATCTCCCCACATGCGTGGGGATGAACCGCTCCGATACTCCATCTGTGAAATATCCACCCCGATCTCCCCACATGCGTGGGGATGAACCGGAGCGAGTCGGGAGATTTCGCCTCGGCACTGAGATCTCCCCACATGCGTGGGGATGAACCGGAGTTGATGCCGGCCTTGGCAGCGGCGACAAGGATCTCCCCACATGCGTGGGGATGAACCGCTGAAAGAGCAATTCCATTTTCTGATTGGCAAGATCTCCCCACATGCGTGGGGATGAACCGAGCCGTTCCATCTCCCCGATAAAATCCTTCCGGATCTCCCCACATGCGTGGGGATGAACCGGACGAAGCCGGAGTTCTGGGTGGTGGCGCGAAGATCTCCCCACATGCGTGGGGATGAACCGCTCGCCTCTGAAGGTGCATCTGCTACGAAGATGATCTCCCCACATGCGTGGGGATGAACCGAAATACTCGAAAATCTCGATGACGATACAGAGGATCTCCCCACATGCGTGGGGATGAACCGATATCTCGCCGATCATGCGACAGTTCGGGGAAGATCTCCCCACATGCGTGGGGATGAACCGCAATGGAAGCATTCGCAACGTTGCAGAAGACCGATCTCCCCACATGCGTGGGGATGAACCGGACCATGGTCGCGCTCCATCGATTCGGGAGTTGATCTCCCCACATGCGTGGGGATGAACCGGAGGAACCGGAATAGGAGTTGCTGTTCACATTGATCTCCCCACATGCGTGGGGATGAACCGAAAAATTGGATATTCTGGGTGCTAGGTCTTGCGATCTCCCCACATGCGTGGGGATGAACCGATGGTGATCCCGCAGCCCGGTTCCTTCTCGTCGATCTCCCCACATGCGTGGGGATGAACCGTCCTCCAACGCGGTTGAGACATTGGGGATTATGATCTCCCCACATGCGTGGGGATGAACCGGATGATGTCAAGTTCGAGTTGAAGGGGGCCGGGATCTCCCCACATGCGTGGGGATGAACCGGGGGTGAAAGACGCGAAGCAGGCGTACCATGAGATCTCCCCACATGCGTGGGGATGAACCGGAGTGGTGCTGAGTAATGGGCTCAGCACCTACGATCTCCCCACATGCGTGGGGATGAACCGACCACTCCCGGCCGACTTCGAAGAACCCTAGTGATCTCCCCACATGCGTGGGGATGAACCGATCTCGACGCGTTGCGTGACCAAGTTGACCAGGATCTCCCCACATGCGTGGGGATGAACCGGGGGAGCGGCGACACTCCGCGCGGGAGTCATCGATCTCCCCACATGCGTGGGGATGAACCGGCCGGTGAGCTGGCAGAACGCGGTGATACGGAGATCTCCCCACATGCGTGGGGATGAACCGCGCTCCGGAAATACCGCGAATATTCCGATGCAGATCTCCCCACATGCGTGGGGATGAACCGCGCAGCCCGCGCAATGCCCACTTGGAGCAGTAGATCTCCCCACATGCGTGGGGATGAACCGCGCATTAGAGTTCTCAAAGAGAGACTACGCACGATCTCCCCACATGCGTGGGGATGAACCGACATTGAATCACTTGCGCGCAAGCTAGGCAAGGATCTCCCCACATGCGTGGGGATGAACCGAGGAGAGGGACGCGGAGTTTACGAGGGTAGCAGATCTCCCCACATGCGTGGGGATGAACCGGCGAAGGGGATGGAGGGTAAGCCGCCTCTTCCGATCTCCCCACATGCGTGGGGATGAACCGGCAACGCGCGTATTCCTCGTGTAACTCGTAATGATCTCCCCACATGCGTGGGGATGAACCGGCTCGCGAGCCCGAAGCCGATGTTCAGCGCAGGATCTCCCCACATGCGTGGGGATGAACCGTACGGTCGGCATCTCCACCATCCCCGCCACCGATCTCCCCACATGCGTGGGGATGAACCGCGCTGGACGAGCTGAGGATCCCCGATCTCCTCGATCTCCCCACATGCGTGGGGATGAACCGCGATGAGTACCGGGCGACCGCACTGGCAGCTCGATCTCCCCACATGCGTGGGGATGAACCGGCATCCGACTCTATTATGGAAGCGCATTAGAGGATCTCCCCACATGCGTGGGGATGAACCGATTTTCTTGATGGTAGCGGTGATTTTTACAGCGATCTCCCCACATGCGTGGGGATGAACCGTTCCGGTTGTCGGATACGAAGTGCCCGAGGGAGATCTCCCCACATGCGTGGGGATGAACCGCGCCCGGTAAAGAAAATCACCGACGCCGACAGGATCTCCCCACATGCGTGGGGATGAACCGTAGGCCCCGTACCCTGCCGACTCATGAAGCGAGATCTCCCCACATGCGTGGGGATGAACCGAGAGACGATAACTACTAAAGGGAGAAAATGGGGATCTCCCCACATGCGTGGGGATGAACCGCCCCGTCCGCTCCGCTGGTCGGGCAAGCGATCGATCTCCCCACATGCGTGGGGATGAACCGGCAAGCGAATTCTTCCGGTGTTACATCTTCAGGATCTCCCCACATGCGTGGGGATGAACCGAGGTTCGTGCCTACCTCGCAGCGAAGCGCGCCGATCTCCCCACATGCGTGGGGATGAACCGTAGCTGGTGAGGTGGTCACTGTTGAGAAACCGGATCTCCCCACATGCGTGGGGATGAACCGTTGGAGATCCGGATGATTGATCCAGGGGTGAAGATCTCCCCACATGCGTGGGGATGAACCGCCTGGTCATGAAAACGTCCCCCACCGGAGAGGGATCTCCCCACATGCGTGGGGATGAACCGGTAGCGGCATGCCAATCGAGAGATCACCCTGAGATCTCCCCACATGCGTGGGGATGAACCGCCTACTGGCACAACGTTGTCGGCGTGGGCCGCGATCTCCCCACATGCGTGGGGATGAACCGGATTACGTCGCATGGTTGCGTGGCTTCATGGAGATCTCCCCACATGCGTGGGGATGAACCGTTGCCGGAGACGCGGAGGTTGACTGGGGAGACGATCTCCCCACATGCGTGGGGATGAACCGCTGCTCGAATATCTCGCGCCACCCTTTCGCGAGATCTCCCCACATGCGTGGGGATGAACCGGGGGCGTTCGCGTTCGCCGCCCGCCCGCTCGAGATCTCCCCACATGCGTGGGGATGAACCGCAGACGAAGGCGATCGTGTCAACCGCGAACGAGATCTCCCCACATGCGTGGGGATGAACCGCTGCGTGATGATCTTCGTCACCGGGGGGAGCAGATCTCCCCACATGCGTGGGGATGAACCGCTCCCATCAGCCGGATCGGTCAACGTGAACGCGATCTCCCCACATGCGTGGGGATGAACCGGGGACTGCCTGGTTGGCCTTGACTACCTCCAGGATCTCCCCACATGCGTGGGGATGAACCGATTATCAATGGGCTGGATAAGGCGGAGCAGATGATCTCCCCACATGCGTGGGGATGAACCGGCGCGCAGGGATTGTGGGAGGTGGGAGCATGAGATCTCCCCACATGCGTGGGGATGAACCGCGATCAACTTCTCGCAGAAGGTGTTCGACGCCGATCTCCCCACATGCGTGGGGATGAACCGTATGGCAGCATCCGCGCTGGAGCGGTGGCAACGATCTCCCCACATGCGTGGGGATGAACCGCTGACCGTTGACGACGCGGCGGCGGAGCAGAAGATCTCCCCACATGCGTGGGGATGAACCGCGTCCCAGGCGCGTCCCTACCCGCACGTGGAAGATCTCCCCACATGCGTGGGGATGAACCGGTGGTCGATGCCGTGTCATCGATCCTGACCGCGATCTCCCCACATGCGTGGGGATGAACCGCAGTTCGCGCCGATCGTGATGAGTCTACTGAAGATCTCCCCACATGCGTGGGGATGAACCGGGCTGGCCGAAGCTGACTACTATCGCGACGAAGATCTCCCCACATGCGTGGGGATGAACCGCGAGCTGGGAGTCCGCGCCGGGACGGGCGTATGATCTCCCCACATGCGTGGGGATGAACCGACGTCTCCAGAGCCTGAAGGACATCACTATCCGATCTCCCCACATGCGTGGGGATGAACCGTGACGAGCGAGGCCGGCGACGTCTGGTTTGTCGATCTCCCCACATGCGTGGGGATGAACCGCCCGCCGTGCTGAGTATATTCGGGAGCAGGAGGATCTCCCCACATGCGTGGGGATGAACCGCAGTCGGCGAACGCGGGGTTCAACGCCAAGATGATCTCCCCACATGCGTGGGGATGAACCGCCGACCGGCACCCCGTCCGTCCGTATCCATCCGATCTCCCCACATGCGTGGGGATGAACCGAGCAGGGGTGCTGGTGCGCGCAGCTCTCAGGGGATCTCCCCACATGCGTGGGGATGAACCGCGCGGGCTTTCTCCTTTGCCCGCTCCCCGAACGATCTCCCCACATGCGTGGGGATGAACCGTGTCGGGAGTACGGCGGGATGGAGGATCGGACGATCTCCCCACATGCGTGGGGATGAACCGTCTATAAGCTGATTATCAAAAACTGTCCGTTCGATCTCCCCACATGCGTGGGGATGAACCGCCCGGTGTACACTGCCGATCCGACATCCGCCGGATCTCCCCACATGCGTGGGGATGAACCGACAACGTTCGACGCGAGCGCGACGCCGGAGGTGATCTCCCCACATGCGTGGGGATGAACCGCGGTAAGCCATGACCTAGAAACAAACGTTGCCGATCTCCCCACATGCGTGGGGATGAACCGTCCACGCATCGCCGGCGCCGGAAGACGTTTCCGATCTCCCCACATGCGTGGGGATGAACCGATTTGGGATCTGTTCACCGAGTTCGAGATCGAGATCTCCCCACATGCGTGGGGATGAACCGGACGCGGAGATTTTCATCAAGGCGGGGAAGGCGATCTCCCCACATGCGTGGGGATGAACCGGGTTTGTATTCACTGCTACGGAAATGCGTGCGGATCTCCCCACATGCGTGGGGATGAACCGAGACGGCAACCCGCTCGCTGGTGCCTGCACGTGATCTCCCCACATGCGTGGGGATGAACCGGGCGCATTTGCTTTCGCGGCTCGCCCGCTGGAGATCTCCCCACATGCGTGGGGATGAACCGATCTCGGCTACCAAGTCGCGCCGCCACTTGAAGATCTCCCCACATGTGTGGGGATGAACCGACGATATCGAAGAGCACGACAGGGAGGAGGAGGATCTCCCCACATGCGTGGGGATGAACCGTCTTTATTGAGGGCTTCGATGTAGACGACGAGGATCTCCCCACATGCGTGGGGATGAACCGGGCAATGGCGACGATAGACGAGGAAACGGCGCGATCTCCCCACATGCGTGGGGATGAACCGCGGAACACGGCGCGGCGCTCCTTCAGGAAGTGGATCTCCCCACATGCGTGGGGATGAACCGATTCTATCCGCACGATCGAGCCGATTGGATTAGATCTCCCCACATGCGTGGGGATGAACCGTTGACCGACTACATCGCCGACAACACCTGCGAGATCTCCCCACATGCGTGGGGATGAACCGGGAAACTCGCCCAAGCAAAGGTGACCGGGAACGATCTCCCCACATGCGTGGGGATGAACCGCTCCCGCCGCTCTGCAATTACCCGAGCGAGGGGATCTCCCCACATGCGTGGGGATGAACCGTACACCCCCGAATACGCTCAGGTGCGGAAGGCGATCTCCCCACATGCGTGGGGATGAACCGCAGAGAAGCGGAAGATGCAGAAATCCCGCGACGATCTCCCCACATGCGTGGGGATGAACCGCGGGTGAGCGGCGATGAGGATCTGGATAACTAGATCTCCCCACATGCGTGGGGATGAACCGTGTCCGCGCTGACAGGAGCGGTCACCGGATCGGATCTCCCCACATGCGTGGGGATGAACCGGGAGCGTCAAGGGTTTGCACCCGCCATATCCGGATCTCCCCACATGCGTGGGGATGAACCGGCACGCCGCCCCTCCGTTCGACGTTCGGAAAAGATCTCCCCACATGCGTGGGGATGAACCGTGCTTTCGCCCGCAACTCCGCCAGCGTCAAGGGATCTCCCCACATGCGTGGGGATGAACCGACTTACTGAGTAGACCGCTATCCCGCAGATCCGATCTCCCCACATGCGTGGGGATGAACCGCTGGGGGAGTTCTGGCGCTACTGCGTCTCCTCGATCTCCCCACATGCGTGGGGATGAACCGATGGTGCGTGATATTTATGCGCGCATGTCTGGGATCTCCCCACATGCGTGGGGATGAACCGAAACCGGCAACCAGCCATGGTTCGGTACATGTGATCTCCCCACATGCGTGGGGATGAACCGAGACGATTTCCACGCCTGCCGGAACATTCCCCGATCTCCCCACATGCGTGGGGATGAACCGCGCCCCGCGCCGTTCGCAAAGCTGGAGGATAAGATCTCCCCACATGCGTGGGGATGAACCGATGGTTTTCTTCGCAACCATGATGGTCAGTTTTTAAGTCAACTGAAAATTCCTTACCCGGCAATAAAAAAGCCGCAGATTTTGAAAAATCTGCGGCTTTACGTGGTCCCGGCAGGACTCGAACCTGCGACATCAAGTTTAGGAAACTTGCGTTCTATCCACCTGAACTACGGAACCGTGGCCCTCGCGCCATGTGAGCGAAAGCAGGGCCAAGATACGGTAAAACCAGCCCCGGGGCAACGATCGATCTGTGTCCGATCGCTACGAAAATGATCGACTTCATCGTGCCGCGCCGGATCTCCACTACTGGTACGGGACGGCGTGTCCCAACACCCTGTAAAGCCCCAGGGCAACAAAGAACGAATGGTACGAATAAGTCGTATTCGAAATATTCATGCTGCTCTTTCCCGATGCCGTGTTGCTCGTCGTCCATGGGTGATGGCGGAATGGTGCTGAATGCATCGATATCGTCCGAAAGAAGGTGGTAGTCGGGATAGAGATGTTCCACCAGGGGGCCGGCGGTGGAGACATGGGAGATCGGGTCCGTGCTGGCGAAGCCGAGATCAACGGCGAAGGGGCCCGTTATCTGCAGGGAGATATGCGCTGAGTAGTAGAGCAGGGCCGGGGGGAATCAGATCATTCGATTCTCCGGTCATGCCAGACGGAAAGGATGTCCCGGCAATAAGCCCGGGTATGGGTCCGGCGCGCTTCGGATGTGTGGTATCGGATTGTCCGGTCAGACGCGATGTCGTCGCGAATATTATCAGAATAAACGATGAGCGCCGTGGATAAGAAAATACGGGATTGCATTATCCCGCCGGCGAAAAATCCACGGCCGATTCGACCCGCGCGGCGATTGCGAGCGCCTCCTCCGGCGTTGCAGCCAGCGCGGTGACATGTCCCATCTTCCGACCTTTTCTCGATTCCAGCTTTCCGTAGATGTGGAGATGCGCGTCCTCCGATGAGAGCACCGCGGGATAGCTGGCTACCGCGCCTGCTCCATCGCCACGGCCGAGGATATTCGCCATCGCGACGCCGGGAGCGCGGAGGTTGGTGGAGCCGAGCGGCCATCCCATGACCGCGCGAAGGTGGTTCTCGAACTGCGAGGTCACGGCCCCCTCGATCGAATAATGACCGCTGTTGTGCGGGCGCGGGGCAATCTCGTTCAGCAGAACCTCGCCATCCCCGGTCAGGAACAGCTCAACGCCGAAGATGCCCACTCCCCCGATCGCCTCAACACCCCGTCGCGCATAGTCGATCGCCGTCGCCGCCGCCGCCGCATCCACCTGGGCGGGGAGGGTTACGTAATGGCAGATATGGTTGTGCTGCACGGTCTCCGCCAGCGGGTAGATCGCAGTTTCTCCATCCCTTCCACGGGTCACCATCACCGCCAGCTCTGTGGTGAAGTTGACGAATGCCTCGCAGTAAAGCTCGGCGCCGGCATCGCCCCTTGTGATCTTCTCCCAGCCGGCCGCGATCTCATCCGCCGACCTGATGGTTGCATTGCCGTAGCCGTCGTAGCCGTTGCGCCTGCTTTTCAGGACGAAGGGATAGCCGTGCTGATCGCCGAAACGCCGCGCCTCATCGTGATCCGCGACGCCGGCGAAGAGAGCCGATGGGACGCCCGCTTCCCGCAACGTCCGCTTCTGCACCAGCTTGTCCTGGATCTTCGCCACGGAGGCAGCGGTGGGGAACAGGGGGTATCCCGCCCGCTCGATCTGAACCAGATGCTCCTCGTTGATAAACTCGCTCTCCAGCGTTACCGCCGTGCATTCGGAGGCGAACTGGAGAAGAAGCTCGTGATCGGATGGATCGCCGATCACCTCACGGTGGGCGATCTGCCCGGCGGGGGAGCCGGCGAAGCGCTCCATGATATGGACGCGAAGTCCGAGCTGAAATGCGGCGTAGGCGGTCATCCGGGCAAGCTGTCCGCCGCCAAGGATGCCAATGGTCGGGATTGTTGGTTTCATCGGGGCGAAAATAGGAAGAGCCATGAAACGAGTGCTTATCGGTCTGTGACGACGGGCGGCTATTTCGGTCGCTTCATCCGCGCGAACGGCACTTCCACCTCCATCCATGCCCCGATCGTTTTTCCGTTCGTCTTCTTGGCGGGGGCAAATGTGCTGAGGAGCACCGCGCGCAGTGCCGTTACCGAGAGGAGCGCTGTGCATTTTCCCTTGACCTTGACGCGACGGACCACTGCCTGACGGACTTTCCCCTGATACGTCACCAGCGCCGCGATCACCACCGAGCCGTTGCATCCCCACTGCCGGGCGATCGGCGAGATTCTGATGCGCCGGCGGATCTCACCCGGAGCCACCGACGGGAAGACCACGATGGTGGAATCCGCCTCCTGTTCGATCTGATCGTTGTACTTGTCGATGGCGCCGGTCATCTTCTTTAGCGCGAACTTCCTCAGGCGCTCCAGCCGTATGTAAAGTTCCCTGGTCTCCGGCGTCGGGTTCTTCCGGTTGATCAGGAGAAATCGCGGCCCGTCCAGGATGACGCCGAGCGTGGAGCAGCTGTCCATCCCCTTCGGGTTCACCACCGATTCCGCCGTCTCGATGACGCCGCGGAGATCGGTCAGCAACGGCCCGGCGATCGAGAAGGATGCTCCGCGATCCCCCAGCGCGTAGACGGCGCGGCCATCCTGAAGAATCAGCAGCGACTCGGTGGAATCGCTGCATGGGACGAACGTTGCATCCACAAGGATTTCATCGGGATCGAGAGAGTCGGCCGGGGATTGTGCGGCGAGCGTGCCGGCGGCAACGAGAAACAGAAGGAGAAGAATCGCGGGGAGACGAACCATATCGCAGAGGATGATCATGAAGTGCGAGCCATCGAACACGATGCTCGCCAACCCGCGTCGGGCAAGGGGTTCAGGGGAACCGGGTCAGACGGACATGGGATCGCCGACAAGATAAGAAAGTGAGCGATCCCGGATGGAGGAGACGGGTGGAACGGATAATCGATTGCCCCCTTCCTCTATCGCGCCAGCCTTGCCAGTTGAGCATCGACAAGGCCGGTCGCCTCCTCCATGTAAACATCACCATATGATCTCTTCCAGAGCTGCCGGAACTCCTCCGCGATGCCGTCCAGCGATGCCGGAGGCGCCAACGGCTGCGGTCGGATGATGCCGTGCTCGCGGAAGTAGGCAATGTGATTCTCCACCGGCTCGGGAAGACCGCGCAGCAGATATCCGCCGACGACAAGCAACGGGATATCCCGAAGGATCACAATCGGGAAACGGGGGAGCTCTCCGGGATCAGGAGGATGAATGGTGGGCGTCCCCAGCACCACCGGCGGGAAATCCTCTCCCATCGGTGGATCGAAGAGGACTCGCAGCACCCAGAAGATGCCGATGGGATATTCCATGCCGGCGATGCCTTCCACTGCCGATTCGATCTCCCGTATCGCTGCTTCCCTGCCGAGCGGCTGAAGTGCGTTCACCCCATCGATCACGATGGAGGGATCGTACTTCTCAATGGGCATGATGGCCGCCTGCCGCAACTGTATAACGCTCATATGGTCTCCACCTCGATATCATGTCCCACATGCCGGAAGGAACGCTGGCCCGTCCGGCAATCATGTCACGCTCCCGTCACTCCATCCGGAATCAACAGCAAACCTGACGCCGAAGGAGCATCCGCCGGCTTCTCTCCGTCACACTTCCGGCTACGGCCCGGCCGAGCCGCTATGATTCGGTGAGGGATTGGAGGAGTCCCATGTCCCCTGCGCGTATCGATGCAGCCGGGTAATGCCAAGCCCGGAAGGCCCGGAGGTCGAGGAGAGAAGGACGCCCGCGTTGGTTGCGGGGTTGTTTCGTGTGAAGCCCTGCGTCGCGGGATCGGTGGTTGTGAAGTGTACCTTCCCCGTGGTAGTCCAGTGCCCCTTGGCCGCGCCGAACGCCGTATTGAGGTTCGGGTTGGTCCAGAAGTCATTGGCCGCGCTCACGCTTGGAGTAACGGCGCCCGCTCCATCCACCGCCCAGGCTTCCCAGTAATGCGGCGTGAACGGGTTTGCCACCGCCGCTCCCGCCGAGTCCTCCGCCCGCCAGCCGTTGGCGATCTCCTGCACCAGCCAGCCGTTCCGGCCGGTCGTGGAAAAGGCGATCTGCCAGTCCAGCGCCCCGTTATCGCTGAAGGTGGGGCCCGTATTGGTGGTCGATGAGACGCTGATGCCCGTCAGCGCGCCAACGACCGAGCCGAAGGCGTTCCCGAGGAATGTCCCCACCGGCCGCGCAACATCTCCAATGAATTCGCCCGCGGTTCGCCCCCGCACAAGCTCGTTTTCTCCGGCGTCCGGGTTCAGCCCACGATGCCGGCTCATGCCCGGCAACCGTCCGCCGGCATCGGCGCGTGCAGGTATCCGGCTGAAATCATGGCCGAACCCCGATGCCGCCGCGCGTTCCGGCTGTTCCTCGATCGCGTTCGACGCACGGGCGACCATGTTCGGGTCACGGCTTCGTCCAATGTATGTCGGTTGGGGGGGCGATCCGGTGGATGTAAGTTTTCGAGCTTCCCTCGATTGTTCTACGAAAGAGCGCATGGTGGATCTCCTCGTGTTCGATGATCGAATCGTCACCTGTCGATCCTTTCCCCGGAGCTTCGGGGAAGTTCTCCTCAAAGTACCCTTCTCGTGGATTTCCCGCAACGCCGCGTCGCCCTGCCGTTGCCAATCGCATTGCCGATTTCGGAGCGCCCGCTTCTTACCGCAGACCGGCCCGCGCGGGCATCGCCGTGATCGGCGCCGGATTTATCCCGGCTCTTTTGTTCATATCTTGCGGCATGATCACGTTGGACTATACCAAGATGTCGGGCGCCGGCAACACCTTTATCGTCTTCGATGGACGGGAGCTGCCCGCGGATATCAGCCTGGACGCCATTTCCCCGCTTGTCTGCGATGCCGCTCTGAGCCACGGCGGCGCCGACGGGATGATCGCCATCTATCCGTGGAACGGCGGGGACTTCGAGATGAAGTACTACAACCGCGATGGCTCCACCGGGATGATGTGCGGCAACGGTGGACGCTGTGCCGTCCGCTTCGCGGTGGATCACGGCTTTGCGCGCGATGCCTCCTCCATCACCTTCATCAACGCCGGAGAGCGGTACCGCGCCTCGCTTACGGAGCGGGGCGTCAGGATATCCTTTCCCGATCCAAAGCTCTTCCGGGCAACCTTTCCGCTCGATCTCTTCGGCACTCCACGCCCCTGCAACTTCGCTGATGTCGGCACGCCGCACGCGGTGCTCTTCATGGATGAGATGGGGGAGGACTCAGGTGGGGGGGCATTCGATATCGATCGCTGGGGCGCGGCGGTGCGGCGGCATCAGGAGTTTGCGCCGGAGGGGGCAAACGCGAATTTCGTGGAGATGGCTTCCGATGGCTCCGGCATCCGGCTGCGGACGTTCGAGCGCGGCGTGGAGGCGGAGACGGGGGCGTGCGGCACCGGCGCTGTATCATCGGCCATCATCGCATCGCAACTGCGCGGGCTTGTGCCGCCGGTCGCCGTCATCACCACAAGCGGCGCCACGCTGTATGTCGATTTTCAGGTGGAGGACGGGCACGTCACGGATGTCTCGCTGGAAGGAGGCGCGGAGGGAGTGGGGAAGGGGGAGCTGGTGCTTGATGAAGATCCGGCCGTGTAGGCTTTCCGGGCCGGGGCGCCGCAATTCGGGGGGTGCTACCGGGGTGATGATCCCACGGAGCCATCACCCGGATTATCGGCCAGTAAGCGATGTTGCGTCGTGTTTCACCGCAAGCTGCCCGCAGGCGGCATCGATATCCTCGCCGGAGCTTGAACGGACCATCACCATCACCCCTGCTTCGCGGGCCTTCCTGATGAACAGATCGAACTTCTCGCGCGGCGTGGAACGGAGGGTTGCCGAGATGCCGGTCGGGTCGGTGAACTCGATCTCATGGAACGGGATCACATTGACCTTGCTCGGGACGCGCCGGGTGATCTTCGCCAGACGTTTGATATCGGCATCGGTATCGTTCCAGCCATCGAACAGGATATACTCGTAGGTGACCGGCTGCCGGGTCTTCCGGTAATAATATTCCACCGCGTCCATCAGCTCTCCCAGATCGTAGCGGCGGTTGATCGGCATCAGCTCGCTCCGCATCCCGTTGGTCAGCGCGTGGAGCGATACGGCCAGCTTCACCTTCTGCCCTTCATCGGCCATCTGTCTGATTGCCGAGGGAATGCCGGAGGTGGAAACGGTGATATGCCGCGCGGCCACCAGCTCGTTCGCCGGCTCGGTGAAGATCGCCACCGATCTGAACACCTGCTCGTAGTTGAGCATCGGCTCCCCCATCCCCATGTAGACGATGTTGGTGATCTTCTCGCCGGCATAGCGTTCCACCTGGAGGAACTGCTCCACGATCTCCCCGGCGGTCAGGTTCCGCTTCAGCCGCATCGATGCCGTCGCGCAGAACTTGCAGTCCAGCGGGCAGCCGACCTGCGTGGAGACGCAGATGGTCTGCCGCTTCGGCTCGTCCTGATCGTCGCGCGCCTCGCTCGGTATCAGCACCGACTCGATGTTCAGGCCGTCGTGGGTGCGGAAGAGAAATTTGATGGTGCCGTCCTCGCTCCGCTGCGCGTCGGCAAGGGCAAGGGTTCGGAGCGTTGTGCGTTGTTCCAGTGTCGCGCGGAGGTTCCGGCCGAGCGATGTCATCGCCTCGAAGCTGGGGGCACGTCTGGCGTAGAGCCATTCGTTGATCTGCCGCGCCCGGAAGGCCGGCTCTCCCAGCCCGGCCACGATGGCGCTGAGCTCATCGAGCGTCAGCCCGACCAGCGGACGGCGACCTGCCGCGTCATCCTGAAGAAGCGGGAGCGATATGTTTGATGATTCCGGCATGAGCCGGAAAGATACGAACTACGGTGGCGGTTGTTGTCGGTCGGCGTGTGAGCGTCTGTCTCTGCGGAGTGCGGTCGTTATGTCACTGCAAGTCGTCGGGGCAGGTCTTAGACCTGCCCCGACAGTACGACACGACGCGACGATACGACATGCCGCGACTTGAATCACTACCGTTTGCGCGCTGACTGCTGCGAAGCCGCCGCCAGTGCGGATCTCCCCGCGCCGGTATCCATATCCACCGGCACGGGATACCCCTTTCCGGCAAGCGCGGCGATATCGATCACCACGTCCTTCGCCCCCTTGACATTCCTCGTCACCTTTGCGCTCTGGCTCTTCGGGGCGGGCGTTCCCTTCGCGGCGGCGCTGCCGGCGGAATCGGCGCGCGCGGTGTCCAGTTTGCCGTTGGCATCACGGGACATGTCGGTGAGGGCGGCCATCGCCCTGCTCCGTTCGTCGGCGCTCAGTTGATCGATCGTCACGCCGTAACCGGCAAGCACCGCTTTCAGATGCTCCTCCGTGTTGGTGTTCCGGTCGTAGACATCGCGAAGGATATGGAGCTTCCCATCCTCGACGACGATCGTCTCATAGCGCAGCTCCACGGTTATCGGCGCTGCCAGCTTTACATCCTTCGTCACCGTCCTGTTCTTCTTCACGGCCTGGATAAGCGAGTCCGGCAGTTGCGTGCCGGACATCTCCGCCAGCCGTGCCGCAACGTCCTCGATCTGCGGCGTGGTCAGCCCGACGCATCCATGCGATGCGAAGGTGCCGAGCCGCGAGGGGAGTTTGCCGCCGTGAATGAGGGAGGGGAGGCCGATTGGAATCTTGATCGGGCCGAGCGGGTTGAGCGCGCTTCCCGCCTCCACTTTCTTTCCCGCCTTGATCTTCGACGAGCCCTCCACCCACGGCTCATCCGGCGGTGTCCAGGTCGGGTTGAAGATGATGCTGGTCGCGCGCCGTTCTCCCGCTGGGAGGGGGAACTCCGGGTAGCCGATGCCGATGCGATAACTCTTCACCAGCTTCCCGTCGCGGAAGAGATCCATCCTGTATTCCGGCGCGTTGACCACGATGCGCGTGTCCGCCGGCACGGCGTAGGTGCTCCCGGTGACGGCGGGATGCGAGCTGTCGGAGGCGACAGCCCCCGCTTTTCCGGCAACGGTCATGTCACCCCCCCAGCGGGTCCGGATATAGGACATCAGGCCGGCCGCCTTCTCAGGCCCGACGATCTCCCTGATCTTTCCGGCCGCCAGCGTCTGCGCCTCCGCCGTGGAGCCCATATAATCCTCGCCGGTCGTCTCGCGGAGCCGGGCGGTTTCATCGCGGGCGGTGGTCCGGAGCTGAGCGATCTGCTCATCGGTCAGCCCCATCGTCGTCTTCAGATCGGTTGTAAATGTGGAGTCGGCGAAGAACGCGTCCACGAGTGGAAGCGTGACCGGAAGGGCCATCGTATCGATGGCGGGGGGAACCGGGGGGGCCTGCGCTGTGGTCGTATCGGGGAGCGTTGGTTTCTGGTCCTTCGGGATGGTATCATCCTTTCCGCTTCGTTCCGACCGTATATCGCAGCCCATCGCGGCGGCCGCCAGCAGCAGGGCCGTCAGTGTGGCGTGCGTGAAGATCTTCATCATTCCATCTCCTCCGTGAAATTGAATTCCTCTGCCGCTGCCTCCCGAACCGGGTGGGACGGCATGCTCATAATCCCTCCGGATTCACGCAACTGTTGTGCCCGGAAGTGATATCACGGCGTGCCGTGGAGGATCGGATATGGATTGATGTTGGTTCCGTCCCAGATATGCCTCGGATCGGTGACAAGCCAGATGGCGAAATGCAGATGGCAGTTTCCCGGCCCGGCGTTCCCCGTATCCCCGACATACCCCAGCACCTCGCCTCGCCGCGCCACATGCCCTTCGATGAGATCATCGGCATAGTGGCTGAGATGGGCATAGTAGTAGACGGTGGTGCTGTCGGGGCTGAGCTGGTAGATCGTGATCCCCCCCTTCTCGCTGGTGAAGAGCTTGACGATCCGACCATCAGTGGCCGCCAGGACCTGCGTGCCGCATGGCGACATGATGTCGATGGCATCGTGGACGCGCCCCTCGGAGCGGGCATCGTCGAACGTGTTCTGCAACTGGTCGCGGCGGACGCCGGCAACCGGGATCAGGAGCCGTCCGGCGGGGGAGGTGGCGCCGGCTCCTCCGGTCGATGCCGATGGCGCGGGCCTGGTGGCGGTATCGCGCGGGACAGGGGCGGTCTCGGATGGGGGCGGGATATCCGCCTGGCGTGCCGCGCGGGACTGAAGGCCGGAATCGACGCCGTGGACAAGGGTATCGCTGAGCGTTGGCCTGGCGGAGGTATCGCGGGAGTGCTGAACCGGCACCGGCGGCGTAAAGCGATCATCCAGCATCCAGAAGAAGCCACCGGCGATGAGGACTCCCACCACCGCCACGGTTGTCCATCGAATATGAGTGCGACGTATCATGAGCTGCGACGATCGATTCCGGGAACGTTCGGTGAAGGCGATATGCCTTCATGGGAACGAAGGGATCAAAGCGCGTGCCCCGGTTTGGGATCGGCGAAGCGGAAAATGTCGCGGTGATGATTGCGATGAGGTAGGTAAAAGCAAAAACGGCGAAGAAGAATCTTCGCCGTCTGTATCTTGCGGGTGCCCGGAACAGGAGTCGAACCTGCACGCCCTTACGGACACTACACCCTGAATGTAGCGCGTCTGCCAATTCCGCCATCCGGGCCTGAAAGGACGACAAATATACATCGGCTCCCGACTCAGTGCAATTTTTTTCCTCTGTAATAATCATTCTCGATGATACGATTTCTCCTCTCGGTCATCTTTCTCGCGGTTCTGTGCCTGTCGCGCGCCCAGGCCCAGGAGCCGCCGCGCGACAGCCTGCGATATATTGTCAGGATGGCGAGCGGCGATTCCTTCCGGGGGACGCTGGTGGGATATACCGACTCCACCGTCAGCATTCAGACGGAGTTCGGCGTGGCCGTCATCCCGAAACGGCTGATAGGCTCCTTCACCCCGCTCGATGGACCATACCGCCGCCGCCCCCTCCACTTCCTGATGCCGACCGCCTCGCCGAACGGACCCGGCGGCTTTCTCAGCGATTACGAGCTTGGATTCCTCTACGGTGGCTTCGGCCTTGGGTACGGCGCCACGGTTACCGCCGGGGCCACGCTGATACCGGGGATTGCGCTGAAATCCCAGATCTTTCACGTCGGCGCAAAGTTCACAGTCGATCGCGATGAGAGCTACGAGCTTGCGCTCGGCGCCGCCTACACCTATATCACCACCGATTATCCCTACGCGCATATCTACGGCGTCGGGACGTTTCCCCTCGGCACCGGGCGATACTCCGTGATGCTCCTCTACCGTGCCGCCGGGCGGGACATCGCGCCGATCCAGTTTCAGTTTCTGAATACGGATACAACGAAGTTCACCCTTCACTATGATGGTTCGCTCGGCGCGGCGGTCGGCTTCGATGCCCCCGCGTTCGGTCGCGATGACATGACCTGGGTGGGGGAGGTCTGGAACAACGATCTGACCAAACCGCAGAACACCGTGTCGCTGATCGCCATCCGCGTCACCAATGAGCATCTCTCGGCGGACTTCGGCGTGGCTATCTTTTCCGCGCCGGCCGTGGTTCCGGTCACCAGTTTCACATGGCGGTTCTGACCGTGAAATCGCCCGCGAAGCCGTCCCCGCGCTGCAACGGAGGGATGCAGGTTGAAATCCCGATCAGAGGATCATGTCTATCGCGCGTGATGGGAATCATTGCGGAACCGTTCTGAAAAAACGATCCGGAATCATATGTTTGTCCGGATATCATTCTACCCTCAAGTAACGGAGAGCCATCTATGCAGGTACGGGAGATCACTCGCGCTGATGTCGAAGCTGCCTTCAAGGTCATGAAGAAGAACGGCGATTTCGCCATCCTGAAGATTTATGATGATGGTGGCGTAAAAACGATCGACGGCGTCGGCGTGCAGCGCTTTTTCGAGGACTTCGAGGAGTTCATGGATTTCGCCCGGCAGTTCGCCTGAGGCGTGGTCCGTGCCCGTCCGGCCGGCGTTCGGGTTCCCTCCGGCGCCGGCTTATCCCCGCCCGCCATCTCTTTCCGCATCCTCCCCGCCGCCGACCCCCGCGATATCCTCCTTGCCCCGGTACACCGGAAGATCCACCCGCCAGCGGATCGCCGCCAGCCGTATGCCAAGCGCCACGGCAATCCCCGCCATCGATGCCCCCTCCTGGCTCAGCCCGAGCAGCGGAAGCGTTACAAAGACGATTCCCCCCGCCAGCGACGCGGTGGCGTAGACCTCGCGACGGAGAATCAGGGGGATTTCGCCGCAGAGGAGATCGCGCATCACCCCGCCAGCCACGCCGGTCAGCACCCCCATCAGCACCACGATCACCGGCGATACTCCCTGGGCAAGCGCGCGCTGGCAGCCAAGGATCGTGAAGAGCGCAAGGCCGAATGCGTCGAAAAGGAGGAGCGGGCGCGATGGAAACCTGATGGAGCGGGCCGCGAAGAACGTGACGAACGCCGTGGCCGCGGTGAGCAGAATGTAGACCGGCTCCTCGATCCAGAACACCGGATGGATGCCGAGGATGAGATCGCGAACCGTTCCGCCGCCGATGGATGTGACGATCGCCACCACCACGATGCCGAACAGATCCATCCGCTTCCGGCCGGCCACAAGCGTTCCGGAGATGGCGAAGACGATGATGCCGAACAGGCCCAGCCATGATGCGATGCTTCCGAAATTCACCATGCCGCAATCTAGCAAGCCGGGCTGGTTCGAACTGTTTGAAGATGCTTCCCGCAAAACGGCCCGCAAGTTGCACGTATGGTGAAAGACTCTCTGAACATCATATGATCGACATGCACATGCCTCAGAATTCCAGACATACCGGGCTCTACTCGATGAGCTCCCCCGCGCTGCTCGGGGCGCTGATCGTGGCAACCCTTATCGGCATTGGCGGCCTCCGTTCTTCATCCCTCACGGCGGAGACCTCGCCGATCCATCATGCCGCGACCGCAACGCGGGAAGCGACAATCATCCCCGTGAGCCTGGCGAATTTTCAGGAATCGGTGGCATATCTGAACGTTCAGGGGGATGCGGCCAATGCCCTGTGGCCCAACAACGGCGCGGTTCCGGTGATAGCATACGGCTGGGGAGGCGATCGCCCGCAGTCGGTTCGCCAGATGGCGGACTCCGGCAATCCGGCGGTGTTCAACCCGACGGAGACGCCGCCGGCGCTGATCATCCAGCGGCGTGATGACATCTTCACCCCCATCTTCCGCCGGCTGGTGGATCAGAGGGAGACGATACCATTCGCCACGTTTACCGTGAACAGGCTGCACGGCGGCAAGATCACCTACAACCTTACCAACGTCATCTTCCTCTCGATGCGCGATGTCGGCTTCGTCCTCGACGAGAACCCGACCACGATGGAGATTGTCGTGGCATTCAGCGGCATCGAAATCGATCACCCGTAACGGCCTGTCCGGCTATCGCCGCACGATGATCGGAACGGTAACCCGCGTCTCCCCGGCGGAGAAGACCGCGTAATAGAGCCCCGTGGGAAACTCCGTCACATCGATCTCAATCATCCCCGTCTCCCGTATCATTCCACCAGTCGTTTCCCGATTTCCGATCGCGTACGTCCCCCGGCCCGCTTCTGCTCCACGGCCGTCGATCACGATGCACTGCCGTCCGCTTTCCTCCAGCCCCGGTGGAATCAGCATCTCCACCGGTACCCGCACGAGCGTCGATCCGGGATTCGGATACGGGGATGCGGGGCGCGCGACCATGCGATTGTAGGTAACTCCCCGGAGCGAGATTCGCGTTTCGCAGACCGATCCCGATGAAGCGCCGAACACGCCGCGCGACGCCAGCGGGATGGTGATGCGATTGCATCCCTCCAGCACCAGCGTATCCCGCTCATCCCCCTCCATCGATGGCGCATGGCAGATCACGATGCCGCGCGATTCCCCGGCCGGGATCAGCATCGGGAACTGCCCCGGCGCGGCCGAGAAGCCGACGTTCCCCAGCATCCGCGCCGATGGAAGGAGGTATGGCCCGCCGCCGGTGTTGGCGATCATGATGCTGTCGCAACGGGCCGATCCCAGCGTGACGGAATCGATCGTGATCTCCCCATCGGCCGGTAACGCTATCACCTGAAGAAGCCCCGCCGGCCCGATCACGATATCCCGTACCGTCGTATCCCTCCCATAGCGTCCCTCGACGATGAGCGTGACCCTGTATGTGCCCGCGGAATCGTAGCAGATGGAGCGCGGCCGTTGCTCCGATGATGAATCGGCCCGCGCGCCGGGGAACCGCCAGTGCCACCGAAGGGGGAGCCCGATGGTGGAGTCGGCGAAATCGAAGCATGCGGGGCCGCAGGGATCGCCCGCGGTCAGGCTGATGCCGGCCTTCAACAGCGGCGGCGGCGTCCTGCCGACCAGCGGGACCACGATGGTGGCGCAACTGTCGATAAGAACGATCTGATCGCGCACCTCGCCGGTATCGACCGGGGAGAAGCACGCCTGGAATTTTCTGGTTTCGCCGGGGGGGATGATGATCGGGAACGCGCCCGGCGTCAGGGAGAAGCGCCTGCCGGAGACGAGCTTCGGCTGCTGGAGGATCAGCGGAATCGTGCTGTTGTTCCGGATGGCGATGCTGTCGCACCGGGTTGTGAAGATCACCATCGAATCCAGGATCAGCCCTTTCCCACCCACCACCGAATCGAGCGTGATCTGCTGGGATCGGACCCGCACGGTTTTCACCACCGTATCGCTTCCGTCGGCATTGGAGGCGATCAGCCGCACCGTGTAGATCCCCGCCTTGCCGTAGCAGATCGTTTTCGGGTTCTGCTCCGTCGATGTCGCGGGGGTGGCTCCGGGAAACGACCATTCCCATGATGTTGGATCGCCGCCGCTCATGTCGCGGAAGTTGAGGCAGATATCCTCGCAGATCACCGAGTCGCGATCGAAATCGGCGACCGGGATGATCCGGGCGGGACGGCCTCCTTCGGCATGAAGGCTCCGGGCGGCGCAGAGGAACGCGACCAGAGCCATCGTCCAGAGAAGAAGATGCGGGCGCGACGGGATGAACTGGAGATGCTTCATGCGCGTGATGGGATCGTGCCGTCGATCATGAAATCGCGATTCGCGATATCGCTTCGGAGGGAGGATGCCGCCGGCATCGTTCGTGTAGGGATAACTATCATATCATATATCATCGGATAATTGCCACCCGCGCCGCGCCGGTTCCCCCTGCTTCCCGCGCCGTGTAGATCCCGGCCGGGATGTTCTCAGTCCTCCAGATGATTGCCTCTCCGCCACCGGAGCCAAGCCGTGCAACCACCCGGCCGACCATGTCGGTGATGATGACGTTCCACGCGCCGCCGCCGTTCCGCTTCAGCAGCACATCCCCGCTCGCGGGATTTGGAATGGCGTTGAGCGATGCTGGTCCACGGGACGGCATCGCAAATGGAACACCCACCATCGGCGCGTGGGGGATGTAGCGACAGGAGCCGAGCGGGAGGGGCAACGGGGAGGGCGGGCGCATCGTGAAATCGGGATGGGCCAGGAGGATGTTGTTCGACTCGATGACCGGATAGGCGTAGTAGGGAACGTCCCCGGCGGATGGGGTGAAGAGGTGGATATCGATCACCCCGTCATCGTAGATCCTGATCTGCGCCGCGGAGCCGCGCGCGTTATCTCCCGCCGGAGAATAGCGCGAAAGGCTGTCCCATTCCACGATCGCCACGCCACGACCTCCCTCGCTGGCAAAGCGGTAGCTGACCGGCGCAAGGGAATCGGGATCTGCGGCGAGCTTCGGGAACGCGGTCACGCGGGCATAGATCTCGGCGGCGCCACCGGCGGGGCGCGGCTCGATCCAGCCGAAGCGGGAGATGGCGATCGATGGATATCGTACCCCGAAATAGGGAAACGCGAAGGGCAGATCGACCAGCCTTGCCTCCTCGCTCGTCGCGAAGTCGATCCGTGTGGCGTCGCTCTCTCCGCCGATCCGTGATGCGTCGCCGGTCCGTTCGATCGTGTATCCGTGATCGGTCACCGTAAGCGTATCGCGCCAGCCGGCATCGATCTGGCCGGAGAGCGCCACCACCAGAGGCCCGTTGTATCGTGGCGGCACCAGCAGCCGCGCTGTCTGCGCTCCGGGGGGGATCATCGGCTGGATTATCCAGGTGGCGCCGCCATCGGTGCTGGCGCGGAGGCCCACGGAATCGTAGCGATTGGAGATAAAGCCGGCGTAATAGACATCGTAGCCGTAGGTGGCGCGCTGGCTCTTCATTACGATCGCCGAATGGGAGTGCTCCGGGAGCGGGGAGTAATGGTCCGGCGTGAAGGTGATGGAGCCGGCCGGGACGTGATTCAGATAGAGCCGCCCGAACGGGAGGAGCAGCTCATCGTTGGCGGCCAGTGCTATCGTGATTCCCCCACGCTCCGCGGTATCAGGACGATCGGCGCGCGCGTCAAACGGGCGATTGTAGTGATAGCTGATCGATCCGTCGCGTTCATGAAACCGTATCTGCCGCGCATACCGATGCGCGCCCGCGCGGTCCCCGGCGGAGTAGAGCGCGCTGTCCAGCAGGAGCCCGGAAAGCTCGACGATCGCCACGCGGTCCGGGGCCGTTCCCGTAATTCCGATGCGCGCCGAGTCGATATCGTCGATATCGTTCGCCAGGAAATCGGCAATTCCCACCTCTCCGTCGGCATGCGGATCGAGCGTCGGCGGCGAACCCGCAACCAGCATGAACGCGCTTACCCATGCCGGGCTGCTCCCCCACGTATCCCTTGTCCAGCACCAGCTTGTATCCTCCCCGATGGCGAAATCGAACGGGAGCGCGAATGTATGCGGCGCCGGCGTGAGACTGCTCAGCAGCCCATCGGCGGCCATCCGGTCCAGCGCGAGGAACGGCGCGGCGGTATCGACGGCGACGTGGTAATGGTGGTCGCGCACCATGAGGGGGGCTTCGAGCGAATCGAGAATCATCCCGTTGCCTCCGTCGCGGAGGATGATCTGGAACGTATCGGCCGCGGCGGGAGCCCAGCGGAAGGAATCGGCGGCGGCGGGAAGGATGCCGGCAAGATCGCGCGAGCCGTGCGGGGAGCGGGCCTCGACCCTGACCGGCCGACCGGCTCTCCAGCGGATGGTTGCCGTATCCCCCGCGTGGAGGATCTCCTTTCCTCGCGGCCAGAGGAGCCTGACGGAGGTATCGGCGATGCCGCGCGCCATCCGTACCGCCCGTCCTGCGTTGACGCGACCGTAGCCGGTATAGGGGGACCAGGAGCCATGTTCCCGGATCTCATCGTATCGATAGCCGCCGACCTTGTCGCATGTCATCTCGATGATGGCGCGGGCGCTGTCGGCGGTGAGCATCGGATTGGCGGAGAAGACGAGCGCTGCGGCCCCCGCGACGATGGGCGCGGCGAGGGAGGTGCCGGAGACGCGGGAATAATTGGAGCCGGGGGATGTCGTGATGATATCCTCGCCCGGCGCGCAGAGATCGATCTCCCGTCCGTAGTTCGATGAGATCCACCGGTCATCGCCCCTGGTGGTGGCGCCGACGCAGAGGAAGCGATCGTACCAGCCGGGGTAATGGACCCACGGCCTGGCGTCGTTCCCGGCGGCGAAGATGATCAGCGTCCCCAGCCCGTTGCGTCCCGTGCGCGCCACAAGATCGTATGCCTCCTGAAGCGGCTGAAGGGGGGCACGGAAAAATCCCCAGCTGTTGGTGAAGACGGCGGCGTTCCATTCCAGCACCTTCTCCAGCGCCTTCAGCACGCCGACGAGCGTGGTCCCGTACTGGCTGTGCGCCAGCACGATCCGGCAGCCCGGCGCGATCCCGGCGATTCCCTCTCCATTCCCCTTCTTCGCGGCGATGACACCGGCCACCAGCGTTCCATGGGGGAAATCATTGTTCATCAGATCGTACTGGTCGGGATCATCCACGAACTGCCCCGTCAGCTCCGGGTGCGTTCCCTGAAATCCCTCCTCGCCGATCGCAACCACAACATCCTTCGAGCCCTCGGTGATCGCCCAGGCATCGCTGATATTGATATCCGCACCCGGCACCGCTCCGGCCTCATCGCCACGGTTGCGGAGGGAGTATTGGGCGGAGAAATAGGGGTCGTTCGGTGGAAAGCTCCCCGATGCCAGCGATGGCGCCGGTTGTCCGCGCCGCGGAGCGATGGGATGAAGCGGGGTTTCCGGCGTCATCGCGATCACCCGATCCGGCTCGATCCAGGCGAAGAGGGATGACTGCTTCAGCGCGGCTTCCATTGCAGCGATATCGTTTCCGGCGGCCGGGCGGACCGAATAGATCCGAAGCGGTCCCAGACGGATCGTCGTCACGACATCGAGCTTCAGCCGCTGGAACAGGCCGAGGGCAAGATCCGTCCGGCCCGAATCGATGAGGCGAACGACGATATTTCCGGTTGCCGATGTATCCTGGGGGCATGCGTGCGCCAGCCGGGGAAGCAGGAGAAGAAGAGCAATGGAGAACCAGACCGGAGATCGATGCATCGGTAGATCATCCTGCGATTTCGACTGGGGCGCCGGCCGTGGCCCGCGCGATGACGGGGAACTTATCCACGGCCGGTTTACCGAACAAGGGAACCGGAAGTAACCGGCTGTCTCGAAGAAGGTTGCTGCGCAATTCCGGGGGATGTGGCGACGGGCCGGTTTCGGGCAAGACCGGCCAGGACGTGAGAGAAACGGGGATACGGCCAACTTTTTACGAATTTATTACGGTCGGACGTTAGCAATAAAATTCTTTTGTGCGTATCATTGTATTCCCCTTGTGCAATTTGACATAGCTCATGGCACAGCTACCCCCTCGTTCAAATTCCATTCTGCTATGGGCGTTCTTACGGCCGCTCAGCGTGTTTTTTGCGCTTCCATCGGGCGATCGCCACGCAGATGATGAAGTACGCTATAATTATTCTTTTTCGCTGAAATAACCCGGAAGGATTTCGACAGGCTGACCAGATTCCTGATCGAAATGATGACTCCGGGAGATTTGCAGAGCTTGTGTAAGCGCAGCCGGGGGGGAAGCGCTTACACCTGCGGCCCTTGCGCCGGTTCTTTGAACTGTGCTGCAAGGGCTTGTTTTTTTTATGGATACTTCATCCCCGTTTCACGGCCTGATCTTCCCTGCGCCCCCGTTACCGGCCCCGATCACCACAAGGGGGGTGCCTGCCGTTGCTCCTGAGACTTGCAGTATGTAGATTGACAACCGTTCGGGGGTATTGTGAAGCGACAACAGGCCGCACCGAGGATTCACGTCTTGCTCTGCCCATCGCAACCCCTTCTCCCTCTCAGGTTTGCAAGCTGGTCGAAACTATGGGCTCCATCTCCCACCGCGGGCATATTCCATTCGTTGGACGAAGGGATGAGCTGCGGCGTCTCGCTCTGCATCGTTCCCATCTCGAAGGGAACCGCGAGCGTGGCCGCCATCTGGTTGTGGTCGAGGGCTTCAGCGGCGTGGGGAAGACCGCGCTTGTGCAGGAGTTCCTCTCGGCGCTTGAACAGGAGGGGCGCAGCTTTACGCCGCGCGGCGCCTACAGCCCCTATCTCCGCCGGCCGATTCTTGCTCCGCTGCTCGACGCGCTGGACAGTCTGTTCGTCGGGGGATTCGCGCAACGAAACCTCCGCTCGATCTTCACCGATGCCACATACTATCCTCTGCTGGAACGGCTGCCGCTGCTGAGCAGCGCAATCGGTTACGAGCCCCACGACGGCAGCGGCGGGTCGGCGGAGCCCGCGATGCTTGCCGCGCTGATAGCCTCCGCCCTTGCGCATGTGGCTCACTTCCGTCCGGTCGTGCTGCTGCTGGATGATATTCAGTGGATGCCCCTGGAGGATCTGGAGACGATGCATGCGCTGAACTCCGGCTTCCACAACGCCCCGGTCCTGATCCTTGCAACAATGCGCCGCGACGGCGGTGGTGAGCCCGCCCCTCTTCGCGATGCGCTCCGCAAACTTTCGCTGGACGATCTCTACCTCCCGCCACTGACGCCGTCGGATATCGCCGCGCTGGTGACGGAGATGTATGGCGCGCAGGCCAGCTCGCAGATCGCCGCCGATATCGCCCATCTGTCCGAGGGAGTGCCGATGCGGGCCGTGGAGATACTCCGGGCCCTCGTCGATCGCGGTGTGCTGATCGATGGACACGCGGGGAACTGGCGCGTCTCGCCGGGCTACCACCGCCGGATGCTGGCGGAGGAAGGGGGCATCGCGGAGCGGGCGCGGAAGCTGGATCGTGACGAGGTGCGGACGCTTCTTCTGCTCAACTGCGCCAGCGGCGTTGCCCGGCGCGATGAGCTGGCAAGCTGGTTCGGGATGCTCCCCGGCGGCGCGAACGGCGGAGCCGACGTGAGCGGCGAAGAGAGCGATGGGAAGGATATCGTTGCGCGGCTTGAACACTACGGGCTTCTCAAACCGGTCTTCGCCGATCCTGATCAGGTGACGTTCGTCCACGACAGCATCAGCGAGGCGGAGCGGGAACTGCGGTCGGAGGATGATCTTGCCGATGTCGCCAGGATGATTGTGATGAGCGCGGAGCTGCGGGAGAATATCGACCGGTGGACCTACGACACCGATCTTTTCCGGCTGATCCTCAGAGCGCTTCCAACCGGCGATTCCGCCGAGCGACGGGAGGTGCTGGCCCATTTCACCACGCCGATCCCGATGTACAAGATCCTCGACCAGCTTCAGCACTGGATCGAGGTTCACGAGGCCATCCTGGCGGAGCGCGCGCTGCTTGCCCCGCGGGAGCTGGCCCGGATTCTGGTGATCGCCTCATCGCTCGATTTCTTCAGCGAGGACCGGCTGGCCGATGCCGTGGAAAAGGCCGAGGAGTTCTACAGGCTGGCTTCGTCCGAGTCGTCGTGCGCCGATCTTCTCGCCGAAAGCTGCGCGTCGCTCGGGATTGCCCGGTTCTTCCGCGATCGCACGACCGATGTTTCCGATCTGCTGAAGGAGGCCGCCGGGGCGATCGACCGCATCGGCGACCCGCGCGAACGGATGGTGGCGGAGATGCAGATTCTGAAGCTCCGCGTGACAATCGTTCCGGTGAACAGGCTGCAGGAGGGCGTTGCCTACGCGCGCCGGTTCTGCCATCTGGCCGAACAGCTCGGCATGCACGAGGAGCGCTACAGCATGCTGGGGACGCTCGCCATCCACACCGCCAGAATCCGCGACGATGAACAGCTCAGGCTTTTCTGCGCCGATCTTCTGCGGGATCTCCGCTCCGGGACCGGCGCCAAATCGCAGCTCTTCAACACCGTGATCAACACGGTCCGCGCGGCGATCGCAATCGGCGATATCTTCCTTGCCCGCGAGATCTTCGAGGCGCTCTCCAGCCGTCTGGCCCCGCTCGGCGCCGGCGAGTACGTGCGGCATTGCTACCTGACCGCCCTCTTCGCGCTGATCGACGGTCGCCCCTCGATAGCGGCCGATGCCGCATTGAGCGGGAGGAAGGAGTTTCTGGAATATTCCGCGTCCACGCGATCCCCGTTCTGGAATATCAGCTTTATCCACGCGGCGCTCCAGATCACCATGATGCAGTCGCTGATTGCCGCCGGGCGTTATACCGAGGCGGCCGAGGTGAGCGAGCAGATGGTGGGGAATCACGACACCAATCTTCCCGATTCCCCATACGTGCTGGGCCTCTTCAACTTCTGGCTCCGCTGGCGCTGTCTTCTCCCGGCCGACGCGGCGATCTCCCTCTGCTGGCCGCGCGATATCCCGGCGCGCGAATCCGATGCTCCGGGCCTTCCTCCGGCATACGACAGCGGCGCCGCGGCCGAGGCGGGCGAACGCTTCCGCCGATTCTGCCACGACACCATGACGGGCGTTTCGCCGCCTCCCCGGTTCTTCGCCGGAACGCTCCTGGCGATGATCGAATGCGCCGAAAAGAATTTTCCCGAGGCGATGCGGCTGCTCGACATGGCGGCCGAGGCATGCAAGCAGATGTATGACTGGCGATATGATCTCGAGATCAGAATCTCCCGCATCACGCTCCGGCTCCGATGGGCGCAGTTCGCGCCGGAGATGGTGGAGGCGCTTGTCAATGAAGCGATCGATATGGCGCGCGATCTCTGCTCGATGATGGCGGAGCGGGGGATGGCGCTGCGGGTGGCGCAGGTCGCGGAGCTGTTCCGCGAGGAGGCGCATCTGATTGCCGGCGCGTCCCACCGCGACTACGCCGGGCAGTTCGAGCGGATGGGGGCCGCGGCGCAGACGGCGGCGCACGTCGTGATGCGGAACAGCCGTTCGGCGGAGGCGGGGCCAATCGACAGGGCGCGGCTCTTTGTGATGGGGCCTCTGCGGCTGATGCGCTCCCACTCGTACATGGAGATCTCCGAAAGCGCGTTCGGTCGGGAGGCGGCGCGGACGGTGCTGATCGTGCTGGTGGCGGCCGCGGTGCTGGATCGCGCGCCGACACGGGAGGAGATCGCGGCGTGCGTTGCCCTGAAGGCGCGCTCGCCGGAGCAGCAGAAAAAGGCGCTCTACAATGCAGCCAGCGCGGCCCGTGCCGCGTGCGGCTCGCTGAACAGCATCCTCAATATCGGCGCGAACAACCTTGAGTTGAACATCAACCCCGATCTTGAAGGGAGCGTCTGGGTGGATGCGCTGGAGATCCTCCGCGCCGTTCGCCACGGCGGCGAGCTGGATAGAGCCGGAGAGCACGGCGCGGCGTTCGATGAATACCAGCGCGCGCTGATGCTGGCCCGCAAGGGGGAGTTCGCCGCCGATATCCACGCGGAGTGGATCGAGGCGGCGCGGATGAAGCTGAGCGATGCCGTTCGTCGCGCGGCCCTGGCGGTTGCAAGAATCGCGCTCCGGACGGGGCTCTACCAGGCCGGCATCGAGGCGATCAACGCGCAGCTCACCCGCGACCAGTTCGACGAGGAGGCGCATCGCGCGCTGATCCGACTGTTCAAGGAGAGCGGCAACAGGATCGCCGCGCTGAAGCAGTTGGAGAAGTGCCGCAGGCTGATCAAGAGGGAGTTCGGCGTGGAGCCGGAGCGGGAGACGCTGCGGCTTCGGAAGGAGCTGATCGCCAGGGAGGTTTCGTAGGCCCGTGCCACGCTGTGGCTGGAGATATCGGAGGGATCACAAGCCGCATTGTGATCCCTTTTTCATAACCATCGGCAACCATTGATACTGGACTTTCTTTCTATCTTCGGCCATCATGGGCACGGCGAGAAATCAGTCGCCGGGCTCCGCTCCGTTTATCAATGCTCCCGTCTCCGCCATGAAACTCCACTCGTGGAATGTCAACGGCCTCCGCGCCGTGTTGAAGAAGGGCTTCACGGATTATGTCGATACCCATCAACCCGATATCCTCTGCCTTCAGGAGACGAAGACGCCGGGAAGCCCGATCGATCTTACGCTTCCGGGATATCACGCCCACTGGAGCCATGCCGAGCGGAAGGGCTACTCCGGGACCGCCACGTTCCTGCGCGCGCCGCCGATAAGCGTAACCGAGGGGATCGGGAATGGGAAGCATGACGCGGAGGGGCGTGTGCTCACCTGCGAGCTTCGGGATCTCTATGTGGTGAACGTCTACGTCCCCAACGCCAAACGCGATCTCTCCCGGCTCGGCTACCGTTGCGACGAGTGGGATGTCGATTTTCTGAAGTACGTCAGAACGCTGGAGAAGAGGAAGCCGGTGGTGTTCTGCGGCGATCTGAATGTGGCGCACAGGGAGATCGACCTGACACACCCGAAGGCCAACGTAAGGACCCACGGGTTTACGCCGGAGGAGCGGCGCGGGATGGATAATGTGATCGACGCGGGGTTTGTGGACAGCTTCCGCGAGTATCAGCGGGAGGGGGGACATTACACCTGGTGGAGCGTCATGGGGAACTGCCGGCCGCGGAATGTCGGCTGGCGGATCGATTATGTGATGGTCTCCGGCGGCCTCCGCGCCCGGCTGAAGAACGCGTTCATCCTCCCCGAGGTGATGGGCTCCGATCACTGTCCGGTCGGGGTGGAGATCGAGTAGGAAGCGAGCGTCCCGGCCTCATGAAACCATCTCCGGGAAATCAGCTTCTCCTTCATCTCCACCACCCGCTTCTCCGCCGATCATCAGATGCGGCATAGTATATCGGTCAATGTCTCCGTGAATGCGATTACGGGCTGTATCGAGCTTCGTATCACCCCCTGCTCACCGTAGGCAGCGGAGAAGGGGGGAAGAGGGCTGGATGATGTTCATGTCGATCGATGACGATGTATCGCGGGAACGCGCCGGAAGGTTCGTTCCCTTTTCTTTGCCGGGGTGGTGGGCGCAAAAAAGGCCGGGGCGCGATTCACATCACGCCCCGGCCTTCGTCTATCAATCACCTCGGCGATCTATCCGATCACCGTATCACCTCGATCCTGATGACCGTCGGTATGCCGTTGACGCGGAGGGCCGCCAGGTAGCTGCCGTTCGCGAGCGAGGTAAGATCGATCGTGCGATGATGCTCGCCCGCCTCGATCCGCTCTCCCCTGATCACGGTTGCCACCTTGTTGCCGAGCGCATCCAGCAGGTCCAGATCGACCGTGGAGACAGCCGGCAGCGTGAACCCGATATCGCAGCGTCCGCTGGTCGGATTTGGCCGTGCTTCGAGCGAGCCGAGGAATCCGCCCGTTCCACCCTGTTCGTCGAGGAGCGCGCCTCCGGTGACGACCGTGGAATCGTGCCCGAGTTCCTGACCGCTGGCGTCGTAGTAGACGATTTCGAGCGACGGGTTCTTCGTATCCTGAGCGGTATAGAGAACCGTTACCGCCGGATCGGTTGCGCCGGTGCCGGCGTCGAGCGGATGGCGGAGATCGATCACCACCGTCCGGTTCTTCACCCGGAGGACATCGAACAGATCATCGCAGTCGCCGGAGGAATCGCATGGGAACGATGCCCCTGTCACCGCCACGATCGACGTCACCTGGCTGCTGTGCCGGATGGCGATGGTTCTGATATCCTTGCCGCGTGCCTTGTCGCGCGGGAACGTCAGTCGGTAGACCCTGAGGTTCGCCTTCTCCTTGATATCGATCGGCGTCCCTATCAGGATGATATCCTTCTTCGTCGCCTTCCACGGCCCGTAGGTCATCGAGCATGAATCGCCATCGCAATGGTATGCGGTGACGCTCACATTCCCCACCCAGCCGATCGTGTAATCGATGCCGAGGTTGAACTGCACGGTGTTGGTGGCCGGAAGGCCATGCACCGCAAGGATCTGCGTGTATGCCACGGAGGTTCCGTACGGCCACGACTTCCAGACGCCGTCCACGTAGAGGCCACCGCCGTTAACGCCCGGCCCGGCCGGCGGCGGCGTCACGACGATCTTCACGCTGCAGATCGGCGATGTCGGGGACTTCAGGTTGTAGACCGTGAAGGTGCGCCCGCTCAGGTCCAGATCGGGATACGGGAACGGCTTCACCGACATCGAGTCGCAACGGAACTGCGGCGCGCGTTTGCAGTGGAAGCAGACCGTATCGCGACACTCGGTCTTGACGCCGTTTCTGACCACCGTGGCGATCAGCTCGATGCAGATCTGGCCGCTTGCCGTGGTGCTCGATGCGTCGATCTGAAGGTTGATCGGAGCCGCCCCGGTGCATGCCATGTTGAAGTTCAACTGGCCCGTTGTCGTGTTTGCCAGGCTTGTCGGCACTGTCGACGTTGGGGGGCAGGGGGGTGTCTGCACCGCCGTCACCACGCCGCCCGAGAGGACGTTGTACTGAAGCGTTGCGAGCGCCCCGAGCGAGTTGGAGAGGATCATGTGATAGCTGCAGCAGCTATCGGCGTGTCCTTCCAGCCAGAGCTCCTTGCAGGGGCTTGACGGCGCCTGTCCCACGGTTACGCAGCTTGTCGTGGACTGCGTTGCAAGGCAGGTCGTTGTCCCCACCGGAATGGCCTTCACCGCGATGTTGTTGCAGGCGTTCAACCCGTTTGCCGTCCCCGCCGGCACGGTTGCCGTGGCGAAGACATCGAGCGTTGCACCCGGCGCGAGGGTGGTCGTGTTCCCCTCCACATCGAATGAATAGGTTGTTCCGCCGAAGGTGCCGAAGCTGCCATTGACCAGCGGAGGAACGCCGGTTGTGGGATCGGTCACGCCGCAGAACCCGATGCATGCCGTGGTCCTTCGCGGGTTTTTCGTGTTGGAGAAGGTGTTGTAGCCTGCCACGTATCCGGCCGGAACCACCACGCTTCCTCCGGTTGTCAGCGGAAGATCGAACTGGCTGTTGCGCGCCGAGTAGCCCGGCAGCACCATGATATCGCCGATGTGCGGCATGATATCAAGCAGGCAGATATTGGTGAGCGATAGATTGCCGGTGTTCTTCAGCCTCATGCCGAACTCCACCTGCGATCCCGCCGGCACCGTGACGTTTGGCCCGAAGGTGCCGCTCGGTTTCTGCCGCACCTGTTTCTGAAGCGTCAACTGCGCCACCGCGTTCACGGTGAGCGTGGCGATGTTCGATGTCACCGGCGTTGTCAGATTGCCGGCGGAGAATGTGAACGTATTGTCGTAGTTCCCCGGAGGCGCGGGGGGGCTGTCGCTGATCTTCACATCGAACTCGATGATCAGATAATCCACGGTTCCGTCGCATCGATAGGGGAGCGTCGGGAATGTCCAGGTAAGGCTGGTTGCCCCGGCCGCCGGGGATGTTATCGTCCCTCCGATCTGCGCGGGGACCGTGGTTGCAAGCGAGCAGCAGGGCGGGTTGTACTGGTTCGCCATCCAGCTGAACGTGCCGTAGAAGTAGGTCGGGTTGCCGACGTAGGTAAGCCCGGTCGGGAGGAGATCGGTGATCGTGCAGGGGGATGCATTGGTGTTTCCCACGTTGGAAACGGCCATCCTCCACCTGACGATATTGCCCGGAATGAACGGGCCCGCGTTCAGCGGCGAACAGCTTGGCCCGCACGATCCCATGAAGAACTTCGTTGCCAGGATCTTCGGCTTGAGCGAATCCACCGGCTTGACGTTTGTCGCGGTGATCAGCGGCACGCCCGTGGCCTGCGCCGTCACCGTGTTGATGATGTTCTGCCCCGCCGTCACGGCCGTGAACGGCGATGCGTAGCTGGCCGTGCGGACGCAGACATCCAGATAATTCTGCACCGACGTGGCAATCGGGAGCGGGCCACCGTAGGTCCACCGCACCTTGCAGACGTTGGTTGGAAGTGTCGAGAGCGTCTGGAATCCCGGCGTTGTGTAGACCACCGTCGTGCATGGCGCGGCGCTGCAGACGCCCGCGCTCCAGCAGAAGACATCCAGCGTCACGGGCGTGGTGCCCGATATCACGTTGGTCTTGATCGACGTGACGTCGAGCGTGGTCGGCAGGATATCCTCCATCACCACTCCCGACTGAGCGACGTTGCCGCTGTTATAATAGGAGAGCGTATAGCTCCCGCAGCAGCCGGGGGAGAACGATGGGTAGTAGTACGGGTTCGATGGGAAGTAGATGTTGATCGACAGCCCCTTCCAGAGCGATCCGGACGGGTTGGCAGCGCAGAGCGTGACGGCCGCGGTATCGGTGTAGGTCTGCGCCTTGATGGTATCGCACGGCGTCTTGTAGGAGAGCGTGGCGCGGTTGATCACCGTGTTCCCCTGCTGGAACGTGGGGGATGGGAAGGTGACATGGAGATACACGCAGTACCACGCGTTCCACGGTGAAACCGGCAGGGTCGATGGCCCGCCGGTGAGCGTGACGTTCGTGCCGAGCTGCGTAAAGCCGGTCCAGCTTCCCGAGACCGATGTGACGATGGCTCCCGTCGGAACCACATCGGTGAGCTGCGCGCTTGTCAGGTTCAACCCGCCGACATCGCCGCCGGATGGGTTCATGACGCAGATTCTGAAGATCACGTCGTTATCGACGGCGCAGCCGGCCACGAGGGCCTTCTCGAATGTCCATTTGTTTGCCGCCGTGGCGGTGGCGCAGACGGAGTTCGAGGTGACCTTGGAATTGTTGTCTCCCTGCACCTGGATCGTCGCGGAATTGCAGGCGCGCGTGCCGGAGCAGGTAACGCCCGGCTTGAACCGGACGTTGATCTGTACCGTGCCGGCGCCGGCGCTCGCGGTGAGCCCGGAGAGGGTGAAGGTGACAGTGTTCCCGACGATCGTCGAGGCAGGCGTTCCCGGAAGGGCGCTCAACACGTCCAGTTCCGGCGGAACAATGTCGCTGATGACCAGTGAGCCGGGGACTCCGCCGGACCAGCCGTAGGCCAGTGTGTAGGTGAATGTCTGTCCTGACGGAACCGGCGTGGGCGCGTTATGTGCCTTGCTGAGAGTCAGCGTGATTCCATTGGTCTGGGCCGTCAGGGAATGTGCAAAGAGACAGATGAGAAGCGCGACGATCGGCAGGGCTAGTAGGGCTGTCCGGAATCGCCGGCGTCTGGGAATGGTACAGGAGTTCATCAGAATTCTCCTAAGTATGGAGTACTGGATCTACGTGGGGGTAAGGGAAGATAGTGATTTCCGCAAGGCGCGAAAGGGGAAAGATTGGGCTGGATTCTTCGTTTTTGGGGAATTTATAACGAAATGGGTTTTGAGCCCGCTGAAGCGGGCATCCAGGAGGGGCTCGCGGGGAGGTCGGACCGATAATCCATCACCCCAACTCCAGCGCCATCTGCCCCGGTTCCATCTCCCTCCCGGCCTCCCGCAGACCCGATACCGTCAGCCCCAGCAGCCGCACCGCGCGCTTCGGCGGCGATCGCCAGCAGCTTCATCCGCTCCGGCGACGCCGTTGTAGATGGCCCCGCTCCGGGTCGATATCGTGAAATCGTGGTACTCGATCTTCAGTGTCACCGTGCGGCCGGTGGTGGAGATGGATCTCAGACGCCGGGCCACCTCCGCGGCGATGTTGCCCCGGTATAGTGGACACAAAAAAGAGGGGTAACGTCCCTCCGGAGGTGTTCATGAACAACAAGGATACAACGTCCGAGGGCCAACGGACGTACACGCAGGAGTTCCGCGATGAAGCGGTACGGCTGACAGTGACGAGCGGTAAAACGGTCGCTCAGATCGCACGCGAGCTGGGCATTGCCAGCCATTGCACGAGTGGCGACGTATACGACCTTTGCGAAACACCACGCGCCCGCCGATCTGGGGGCGGAGCAGCGAGCGCGTGATTGGCGCGACGGGCAGTAACCACCAAGCCCGTCGCGATCGCGGATATACTATTGAACGACCACCAGCTTCTCCACCAGCCGGTTCTCACCGTAGCGGAACTCGATCAGGTATGTTCCCGCTGCGAGTGTTCCGCCGTCGATGTCGATCGCGTAGCGTCCGGCTTCGGTGATCCTGCCGTCCATCGGCTGTGCGATCCGTTGCCCGCGTGCGTCATAGATCGTCACGCTGACCGGTCCCTGCTCCGGTACGGAGAAAAGGATCTCCGCTGGTCCCACTGTTGGATTGGGATGAACCGACAAGCGGCCGGTTGCGCCAGCGACGGCATCGATGCGCTGCACCTTCCCGAGCCGCACGCCCGGCACGAAGCTCGCGACTTCCTCCACCGGGTATCGCGAATCTCCCGCTACCGTCAGAGTCGGCAATCCTTCCGTCTCAATCCGCATCCGCACATAGTAGGTGCCGCTCAACAGATCCAACGTCGAGTCCCGTTCCGACCAGTAGGGGGCGATGCCTGGAGCCGTCTGGAATGAATCGATGGTCGCTACCACATGGCCCGTTGCCGAGTCGATCACCTCGGTCACGAACGTCGCGCTCATGCCGACGGCACTGGCGGAATCAGCGATACATCGCCCCTTTATCGTCCATCCGATCGTCGTTGAATCATGCGCCGTGAAGTTCGCCGTGCGGAAGAGATCGCGCACCTCGTCGAGAGAATCGGTGACGCGCAGGCGTTCCGGTCGCGGCGTCATCGCAAGCGCTTGCCCGGTTTCGGCACCGGCAATCCATACGTCGTGGAGCATGGCGGTCATGCCGGTGTTCAGCGAATCGTCGATGCGGAAATAAAGCTGCCGTCCCTTCGCCGCATATCCGCTTGGACGGGCCCCCTTCAGCGCGTAGAACTGACGCGAGGAATTCAGCATGACCGGGCTGGTCCCGGGGTTCTCGACATAGAGCACCGCGTGGCGGTTCGATTGCCGTTTCATCGATCCCGCGCCGTTCGGATCGAGCGTGGCGGTGCCGAGATCGATGTAGTCGAGCGGCAACAGCGGATCATGCACCGCATACTGCACCATCGTCTGCCGCATCGGGTGCTGATCGTTGCCAGTCGTCACGGGAGCCAGCGCCAGCGCGAAGGAGATCAACTCGTGCTGATGAAGCGTGTCGAACCGGTCATTGATCGAGCTGATGCTTGGATAGACGTACTGGTACGGCGGCGGCACCATCGCATAGGGTTGCGCGGCGATGAACGTGTTGTAGGTCCATTGGCTGGTGACGCCGATGGAGTCATACTCCGGCGAATAGTTGGGATCGAGATGATGCGTTGTCGTCCAAAGACTGCTGACATGCACAGTCGTCTGCCGGGTGGTCTTCGCGGGGCTGGTGAACGGTTGGTCGAAACTCTCCCACGTCACCCCCTCCTGTGCGCCGTACCAGACATCCTGCGTCATGTCGATCGACGGATGCAGGTTGATCGAGTCTTCGTTGTGACTGACGGTCAGATATGGCAGGACGTTCCTGATCTTGTGCGTGCCCGTCTGCACGGTATCGACCATGCGGATGTACTTGATGGCGATCCGGTTCAATGCCGTCGGCTGCTGCCAGACGATCGCGATGTTGGAGTCCTTCCCCGCGATATGCGCGAACGGCGGCATCGACGGATACAGCCCCGGCCCATACGACAATGTGAAGGGCTTGCTGACTGTATCGAATCCCGAATAGGAAACGCCGGATGCAAATTCCTTCCACCAGTTCGTTCCACTTCCCAAGGATCGGAACCGCGATACGATACCGGCCAGCGTATCGCTCCATGCAACAATGTCACCACCATGAAGATGACTCACAACCGGGGTTCCCCAGAGCGTGTCGAGGCTCCACGCATAGCTATGTGTGCCGATATGCACCTGCTGCGAAGCATCGGGGGGCAGCGTGTCATGATACCGGACATTTTTCATCCAGATCACCCGCCCATCGTTGCCGTAGCCATCCCACACAGCCGTGATGACCGTATCCGCGCCGACGATCCGTTCGGTGATCGAGGGGTAGCGATTTTCCCGGATGCTTGAATCGGCCGTCGTGTCCGAGACGAGGAACTCGTTCGGCTCCCACCGGATGCCCCGGACGGTATCGGCCATCGGCAGGGAGCGCCGCATGAAGACCTGATCCTCGAAGCGGGGGATCTTCTTCTTTGGCTGTCCGGGCATATCCTCGAACGGCCAGTAGTATTTGATCTTGTGGAAGTAGACGGCATAGTAGCGGTTGCTGTCGCCGATGAGCTTGCGCTGGTTGTTGAAGCGAATATTGCCACCGGCCATATTCATCCCCGGCTGCCAGTAGGTGACCTCCAGCAGCGCGGCTCCGCCGGGACGTAATGTCAGATTGACATCCTTGTCCCCATAAACGACCGTGTCGAGCCCCTTGCGGAAGGTCTCTGCCAGCGGAATACGATTGGTATCCGGCATCACCTCGCGCACGTGGATGTAGTTGTAGGCGAGCGGATCGGGGTGCCGCATGTTAAAGCTCAGGCGAATCCTCCGCGTCTCGGCGAGGCTGTCGAGCTTGCGACCGGCGGCGCTGGTGGCGGATATCTCCGGTGGACGCTCGAACGTGCGGCGGTTGACAACAAAGATGTGCTGCGTGTCGAGCACGGCCTTGTTTGTCGCGTTCTTCACGTCGAAGAAGGAAAGCTCGACGAAGGTGCGATGCGCTGAATCGGGCGTTGACGAACCGGGGGCGAACGTCTGAACATTGTTCACCAGCTCGGTCGATGGCAGCGGACGCGAGGCGGTATCATGCGCCAGTCCGGGCCACGGCGTGGTGAAGTGCATACTGTAGCCATCGCGCCAGCGGAGCTTCGCAAGCTCGGGGCCGATCTTCGCCAGATACGTCGTGTCATAGTGCTTGATCTCCCCATGCGTGTTCTGCCATCCGATCCACAGGTTGGGAAACTTGATGCGGGGAACGCCTCCTGAGTACAGATCATAGGAGGTGATGAGGTTGATCGTGTCGCTCGGCGTGTAATAGCCGCTGGAACCGAAGCAGCAGGAATTATCGACGCCGGTATTGGAGTAATACGTTACCCCGCCAACGGTCTTGGTCTCCATGCCCACGGTGGTGTAATCGGACATGCCGCCCCATGCGAACGAATGCACGCCGTAGGCCAGCATCAGATTGGCCGATGCCCGAAGCTCGGCCGGTTCCGGGCGGTGCATTAACAATGTGTCGTACTGGTTCTGCACCGGGTTCCATCGTCCCTGCAAGCTTGCATAAGTGTAGATCACCGATCCCACCTGTCGTCCGGCAACGCGTCCCTTTCGTGCCGATCCCGCGATAGCGCCCGCCATGGAGCCCAGTGCGGCATGACGATCGAAGTAGAAACTCTCCTTGCCGACATCACTCCGCCCAAGCTGCATCCGCTGAAATGTGGTTTCGTAGTCTTCGATCTTCGCCGGTAGCGTCGCGTCGTAGGCTGGCGAGAGGCCGACCGAATCGAGATCCATCAAGATCGGCAGTTGTCCGCGTCCGCCGTTGTGCTGCTTGAAGGTCGGAATGGCGTGGTGGGGTGTCTCAAAGATGGTGCGCGACTGATGCGCGCTGTCGACGAAGGCGATGGATGTGTCGCGGTTATCCGTGTACGAGACCTCGCAACTGATCGTGGTTGGCTGAAGCAGATAGTCCGTGCTTGGGCGATTCCCCTTGTTGATCTGCGAGGCTCCGAGGCTGTCACCGGTGACGAGCGGAAGGCCGTGCAGGGATTTCCAGTCGGCAAGGTTGAACGTATCCTTCAGGATGCGGTTCATCTCGACGAAACCCGCGTACTCGGTGGGGACGTCATCGGCTTCGCGACCGACTTCGATGCCGATGATCTCGCGGCGGAACTGATCGGGCGAGACGGCCCGGTCATCGGTTCCATAGAGCTTGTACCAGAGATCGTCGATGATGCTCTGACGGAAATCCTGCGCGTCCGGTTCGTCGCCAAGCACTAGTTCGCCGACATAGTCGCGGACGGCAATGTTCTGAATGGCGACCTTCTCCTTGCCGGTCCAGAAGACGCGGAGATCCATGCGAAGGGAGCCGCCGCTGCCGAGCGGTGCCTGGCTTGCATGAAACGGTCCCGGCCCGCCATCGATCTGCCGCGTACGAAGATCGGTGCCACGGGAGATGATGCGGTATTGGTTGAGGTCCGGTGGACCGTCACGAAGTTCTTTCCGGCTGATAAGGAACGTATCACAGAGAATTGAGGTATCGACGGCGGCGGTGACAAGGGTATATGTGCCGCCGGTCTTGACAGAGTATTTGTATCCTGCCGGGATTTCGTGACTGACCTCAAGTTTGAGGATCGCGTCGCTGTCCGCCGCCGGATAGGGAGGATTATCGAACAGATGCGCGGTCGTCACGAAATAGAACTGCCGCGACGAGTATTTCAGATCGTCGTGGTCGTAGGTCTGCACAAGAAAATCCGAGGCATCGCGGGCGCTGTCATCGCCGGGATAGCGATCCATCAAATAGATCGCGCGCGATGAATCATAGTAGTAGAGCGGGTTTGCAAGGATCGGCTGCGTTGTCGATGCGTTGCTGCTGTCGTAGAACGTCTCGATAAAGGCTCGATTGGGCCATCTCTCAAGGCGCACGCCGGGAGCGCTGCGGATTGTATCGCCACCATTGCGGATATAAAATTGACAGTGATAACTTGGGGCCTGCACTGAATCGAACGGATAGAACTGCACCTCGCGTCCGAACCCCGCCCGGAACTGGCGTGAGGCGCGCCCGGCCCCAAGCCCGAAGCGATCGTTGGCTGTATCGCGATATGGAGAGTTGTGGAGCGCATCGACATCCTCGACCTCCGTGGCTCCCGCACAATTGCCGCCGTATTGATGAACGTAGAGCCAATAATCGATCTCGAAGCCACGCTGATTGTTGTGGAGCCTGGTGAGCGGGGTATTCAATCCGAGTCCGGGATTGATAATAAATCCGCTGGGCGGCCAGTTATAGACCGGCGACAATGGTTTTGCCGTGTCGATTTGCTGTGCGGTGACAGTGGCGCTGAAGACAAGCACCGCCACAAAGCAAAGGATGGCGACCGCACATGATGCCCTGCCTGGCTGATAAAAGCAGGGGCGTTGCCGAAGGGAACGGACATACGACGTTCTCATCGCATACCTCTCAGGTTTGATGAAGGGAATAGAGAACTGTGGAGCGACGGTGGGTGGCTCCTGATCCGTTGGGTGTGCGTTGTCTTAAAACTATTGCCGGATGAAGCGATGCGCGGCGATGAAACGTCCGTCCCGGTCGTATATCGTGAGGGTCAATGCTCCGGCGGGCGCATCATCACACCGCCAGAGCGCGGCGCCGATCGACGGGTCGACATCGCCGGAAGCGATCTCACGGCCGAGCATGTCGGAAATGATAAACCGGCACGGCGGGCGCTTCAGATCGCCCCGCCACGCGATGTTGAGTTCCGTGGTAACGGGATTCGGCCACAGGCTGATGGCGCGTTGTTTCTCACCGGTGCTGATATCCTCGACACCGGCTATGCTATCGCGCGGGATATACGGCCCGCCCGCGAGGATCACGGCGATGCCTGATGACCCGGTAAAGTAATAGGGATTGGAGCATAGAATATCCTCCCATCCATCCCCGTTGCAATCGCCGATGGGGACGACGTGCACGAAGATGTCATCAAGACCATCATCGAAGCTGGCATCGTAGGTGGTGTTCGGCCCGTTCGGTCCACCATTGAATGCGAGCATCGCGACATTGCCGCTTTCGCTCATGCCGATAATACCGCCGGTCTGATAGTGCCGTGATGAGTCGCTGAGATAGCCGAGCGCGACGGGAGCATTGAAACCCGATGGGAGAACCGAAAATGACTGATCGGCGTCATCGATCGTAAAGGAACGTGTGCGCGGGTTTTTGCCGGTACCGGATCGGAAGACGTAGCATTTGCCGTCGTTGGCTGGCATCCAGATATCAGGAATGTGATCGCCGTCACAGTCAAGCGTAACGACGCTTCCATTCGTTGTGGGATGGATCGAATCGTTAATCGTAATGATGCGGGGTGGCGCACTCCAATCCCAAGGGGTGTCTGGGGAACCGAAATAGAATTTGAGCCGCTGCAGTTGCTGATGATCGACGGTGTATTCGCCGGAGGCGAGGATATCGATTGCGCCATCATGATCGAAGTCGCCAATCGCCGTATAGAAGAACTGCGCTCCACCAATGGGTTCGGTGTCCTTAATAATGACCGTTGGGGTGTCGGCGGGAAAACCAGCACCGCCACGGTAGATCCAGATCTGCGGGTTGTCATTATTGATGCCGTTTACGCGACTTCCTTCCATGCTGAAAAGAATATCATCGATGCCATCATGATCGATATCCTCCACAAATAGATTTTTCGGAAATATCTGCGCTCTGGAAGGTGTTCGATAGGGGTCGAGAACAGCAACCGGTGAAGCTGAGATATGCCCGGAATCAATCGAAAATATCGCGAGTTTGGAGAGGTAATTGCTGCTGCCGTTGATGACGATGGTCTCATATTTCATGAACCCTAAGCTACGGCTACCGTGTCCTAGAAAATTCCCATTAATTGGTGAGCTTATAACCCCAACCAATGAATCAAACGTCCAAATCGGCGCTAATTGTGGCTTGCCACTTGCGCCGAGGAACACCTGCCCTTGCCAGCCAATGCTAACGGCAAAATCGGCAAGGGAGTCGCCATTGATATCGCCGACAGGACCGGCAATAAGGCCCACATAGTCATTGCTATTTCCCCTTAGCCTCCAGATCTCATGCAACCGTTGCGCTGCTGGATTAGCGGTCACCTTGCCCGACTGGGCATGGACAGCCGAACCGATCATCAAGAGCACTGACAGCCGCAGCAGATAAGATCTTGCTTCCCTAATGGTTTTCTGAATAACGTTCATCATAGCGGTGGTGACTATTGTTTGATGAATCGGATTGCAATCATAAGCTGAAAGAATGTACGCCCTGGGGAGGAAGACCATAACCGGCAGCACATGTCGCAACATCGGCGGTGATCTGGATATCCTGCCCCGCAAAAGTCAGGTCTTTTACGATCATCGTTCCCGGCGGATCGACAACCGACGGCGTCTCGGATATTTTACCGCACCAACAGAGCACGGCTGCAACAACAGTCAGGAGAGAAAAGAAATGGCTGGTCTTCATACGATGAACTCCCTAATAAAGAGGTGCATGGGAGATTACACCGGTCAACGTATGGAACGTTACGCATCCATGCAAGCGAATTATGCCTTTGAGCATGCCGTTACAACAGGATGCGAATATTATTGCTGAGATGAATTCCCGTGTGCTCTTCGCCCGGTTCCGCATAATCTTCTGTTTTGATAACCATCGTTTGTGAAGCAGCGTCGCCTTGCGGAAGGTCGGACCCGCACAAGGACGGCGGGCGTTCACATGGGTCTGATTTGCCACCGTTCAAACCGTTCATCCGGGTTTCTGAAACCGTTCCTTATATCAGAGCGTTACGTTGAGGCCTGTTGATAGCAGCGATGCGCCAAATCCGAGGCGGGCATGCAATACAAGCGACGGTGAGAAGAAGTAACGCGCTCCGGCGACGCCGTTCGAGTAGAGAGTGCTGGCGCAGGATGCCGGACTCGCTTCAGTTATGCCGCCGTCCGGCCTGTGTCACGACGTATGCACGATGAGGTAGCCGAGGCCAAGACCGGCGAACAGATCCCATTTCCTGTTGGGGAGAACAAAATGGTATGCGCCGAATGCGCCGACCAGCACCCAGTAATAGCCATCGCCCCATCGCCGCTCCAGCTCCAGTAATCAACCGTGGCGCCGATGCCGTTTCGAACTGTGCATATGCGGCGGCCGGGAGGATAAAGATCGCTGTCATTGCCGCAAGAGCCTGCCGGATATTCTTTCGCATGATGTGTATGCAGGAAAATGTTAATGGAATGTGTGTGGAATCCACTGCAGCGGATGATGAGGCGTTGTAGGCGATGTGTCATGCAAGCGGAGCCGAGGAGGCTGACCATGATCCCGGTTCATAAAATCAGTTGAGCCGCGGGTGCGGCAGGCCCATTTGATTTGAAAAGCCCTTTTTCTTTGCTTTATTTCTTGTTGCCGTATCTGACTTGATATGTTTACTCGGCCAAAGAATCACGCGACCGCCCTATGGCATGCTTATTACTCCTCTCCGCTGCGGGATCGATACAAGGGCGCCCCTTGAGCTTCTGAAGGCTTTGGAGAGCGATGAGCGTCTTTATGACCGGACGCCCCGGGCTGTCAAACTCTCGATGCTGACCTTCACAGGACCGGCAAGATTAGACAGGCTAAGGGATGCATATGATCGTGCAACCTTTCCTAAGCAACGCACGGTCATGATGCAGGCATGGGCGGATGATCTGGATGGTATGGCAACGACAGGGAAGGTCGTGGTGCAGGCTTTGGAGCTTGAGGCGGTGGAAGGAGGGCCTGAGAATTCATCTACACCTCCCCCAGTAAACTCCTGATTGTTGGACCATGTTGTACCAGAAGAAAAAGCCCGGATGAAAGTCCGGGCTTTTTCTTCTGCTTGAGCGTGTTCTTTAAGCCGCGCTGGAAATGCTACAATAGCGGCGGGCCGTTTACGATACACCGTCCCGTGCCGCTTCAATCGCGGCTATGTCGATTTTTTGCATGTGCATCATGGCGTCGAACGCGCGCTTGGCGGCCGCCTGGTCGTGACTGGTCGTTGCTTCCAGGAGTACCCGCGGGGTGATCTGCCAGGACAAGCCCCATCGGTCCTTGCACCACCCGCAATCGCTTTCAGCCCCCCCGTTATCGACGATCGCATTCCAGTAACGATCGGTCTCGGCTTGATCTTCGGTGATCACCTGAAACGAGAACGCTTCACTGTGTTTGAAGGCCGGGCCACCATTGAGGCCGAGGCAGGGTATGCCGAGCACGGTAAATTCGACCGTGAGCACCTGTCCCTCCTTGCCAGCCGGGTAATCGCCGGGGGCGCGGTGAACCGCGGTCATGGCACTGTCTGGGAAGGTTTGAGCATAGAACCGGGCGGCTTCTTCTGCCGTGCCGTCGTACCAAAGGCAAATGACATTTCTGACCATCGTCTGAATCTCCTCTTTTGTCAATCTGTGAGCCCGTCCAAGTTACGATGAAAGAGTGCCATGGAAATCAATGTTCAGCCAAGCATGGGAGATGATTTCCGTTGTCTCGGCATATCCCGCGCCGTCCTGCTCGTCACGGCTGCTGAATCGGCCGATCTTCCAGATTGGACAAGAACCGATCTACGTCGCCCGTTTTCAACAGGCGGTAAGCCCCTGCTTGTTGTACCCATGCTGTACCGAGACAAAAAGGCCCCGATGAAAATCTGGATTTTTACTTTATGTCGCGTCCATGTCGATATGGATGATCTTTCGCATGAGATTGTCGATGGAGAAACCTTCATGGGCCCGGGGATACGGTCGCGCGAGCCCGGCGATTCGCCTATCGTATCACCGTCACCTTTGATGTCGCCATCGCTCCCCCGATCTCCGCGGTCACGATATAGCTTCCCGCCGGCACGCCGGAGAGATCGCATCGCAGCATCGTGCTTCCCATCTCCAGGTCGCCGCGATAGAGCCTTCGCACCCGCTCTCCGCGAGCCGATGTGAGTGTAATGGTTGCCATCCCCCGGCGTGGTGATCGGAGGGTGATGCGCGCGTCGCCGGAGACCGGGTTGGGCTCCACCGTCACCGAGGCCGCTGCCGGCGTCGTGGCGGAGGAATCGGCGCCGCTCGGGGGAACGCGGAAGAGTGGGAGATAGTTGGGAAGATCGCATGGGTGAAGCGGCAGCACCGTCGCCATCGCCTTCGCATCGAGATTGAAGAGGGGGGCGAAGATCGAGGAGTAGTAGCATCGGAAATCGACAGCCGCCGGGAGATTTCCGTTGGCGTCGAGCGCGCCGAGATCCGGGACGCCGCCGAAGACCCTGCCGCCATCGATCGACGAGCCGAAGACGAAATGGGGAGCGGCGGTGCCATGATCGGTTCCGCTGCCATTCTCGCCGGCCCGCCGTCCGAACTCCGAGTACGTCATCCCCACCACCCGGTCGCCGATGCCCAGCGCGATCAGATCATCCTGGAAGGCCTTGATCGCATCGCTCAACGTTGTCAGGAGCTTCTCGTGCTGCGGGGCCTGCGTGGAGTGCGTGTCGAACCCTCCAAGCGTCACCTTGTAGATCCTGGTCCCGAGCCCGCCGGCCACCAGACGGGCGATAATCCCGAGCGACTGCGCCAGAAGGTTGCCGTCGGGATAGCTCACCTTGTTCGATCCCTTCTGAGCCGCTGCCCGTACCACCTCGCTGTAGACCTGCGACTGGTTGTTGATGGAGTCCACGAAGTTCCATTCCCGGCCGGAGCGGTTGTCGGGCGCCTGATCATCGCGGACGATGGCGCCGCCGTTGACCAGATCGTAGAACTGCTGCGGGTCGGTCAGCGACATGCCGATCGATGCTCCCTGCACCGTGAAGACGGTGGAGGTGGCAAGGCTGATCTCGATGGCGGGAGGATCGGCCGGAAGGACGGCCGGGAAATCGGGATACTCATGCTGGAGATAGCGGCCTATCCAGCCGGTCTGGAGGAACTCCTCCTTCCGGTTGCCGGACGCCGTGTTCCAGATTTCGGTGCCGGTGAAGTGGGAGAGGTTCATCCCATCATAGCCGATGTTCTCCACGATCGCCAGCAGCCCGCTGTCGAACAGGCTTCTGACGCCGCTCATCGCCGGGTGAAGGCGGAGAAGCGGCTGGCCGGCCAGCGGAAGCGCCGAGGACTTCGCGATGCCAAGCGTGGGGCGATATGTGTAGTATCGATCATCCTCCGCCGGGATCACCATGTTGAGCCCGTCATTTCCTCCTTCAAGCTGGATGATCACCAGCACGCGGCCGCTGGCGCCGGCAAGGCCTGCCAGCCACTCCGTCGGCGCCGTCCAGGCGCTGAGACGCATGCCGTTCAGGAGGATCGGCGCGGCCAGGAGCGATGTGCTTCTACTGAGGAATGTGCGACGTTTCATATGCTCGGCTCCGGGATACGTGCACAGGTCGATGCCCTGTGCACCGGGAATTGCGCCCCTCGGGGGCTTGGGAAGATGGTTCCGCCAACGCCGCAGATGGCGTTGTTCAACAGTCCGGTTACATCAACTGGTAGTTGGTCGAGCGCATCAGATAGCGCAGCATCGCCCGGAGGCGGATCGTCTTCGCCTCATCGGGAGCATCCTTCCATTCATATGCCCGGTCGGCGACAAGCTCGTAGAGGAGCCTGTCGAGAAGCTTCTGCGACGGCGCGTACGCCAGCATATGGCCGGCGATATCGGCAACCAGCGCCTCCGGATCGGAGAACGACGGAAACTGTTTCGCGAACGCGAGCGTGTCGATGATCGCGGTGCCCGACGCGAACTGCACGGAGTCCGGGAAGAGGGCGGCGGGCCTGATGGTGAGCGTGACCGGGACGCCGTTGATAAGCTGATCGGTATAGAGATGCCGCTGCGGCAGCGTGGACGTGCTGATCCAGTTCCGGTAATGCTTCCATCCCTGCACGCCGGGAGGAAAGAAGAGCTTCTGCCCCAGAGTGACCGCGCGGTCCTGCATGATCTCGAACACATGATCTCCGGGGTTGCCCGCCAGCGGGGCGGTCCGCATCCCCCGTACCGCGCCGACCAGCAGATCGGTGGGGCTTTTCAGCGTGGAGCCGATGATATCATCCTCGTAGAAATGTTCGCATGTCAGAAGGCGGCGGAGCACCACCGAGATGTTCCAGTTGGCGGAGCGGAACTCGGTCGCGAGCGGGGCGATGATATTCTCCTCGATCTCCGGCGCTATCGGGTAGACCGGCGTGAGGGTGACATCGGTGTGCACAAGGAACCGGTAGAGCTTGCGGATGACGTAGCGCGCGGTCTCCTCGCGGTTGAAGATGATGTCGAGCAGTTGCTCCAGCTCCGGGGCGCCATCGGTGTTGCCGGTGATCGTGCGGCCGTAGAGCTTCTTGTCGGTTGGATCGTGTCCGGTCAGCAGGTTCGATGCGGGATCGCCGCCGGCGGGCCCGTAGCCCAGCCAGTCCCAGCCGGTGAGCGTGCGCGCGGCCTCGCGGATATCGGCCTGCGTGTAGTTCGGCGTGCCGTCGTTGTCGCTGATGCCGATGGTGAACAGCTCCTGAAGTTCGCGGGCGTAGTTCTCGTTCACGTAGCCGTTGTTCTTGCTGTACTTCCCATCCAGGAACATCAGCATCGACTTGTCCATCGTCACGGCGCGGACCAGATCGCGGAAGCTCCCCAGCGCGCGCTGCCGGAGAATCTGGTTCTGGAAATAGATCAGGCGCGGGTCATAGAGCACGATCGCGTTGGTGGCGAAGTGGTTATGCCAGAAGATGGTCATCCGCTCCTGGAGCGAGAGATTGGTGTTCACCATCTGCTGATACCACCAGCGCCGCAGCTCGATGTTGAATGCGTCGATCAGATCGAACCGCTGGTCATACCACGGGACGTTGGGGTTGCCGACGCAGTCGCCACACCAGCCGTGCGGGGCCGTTGCTGCCGCGTTCGGGCTCAGGAGCATATCGATCAGCTCATCCATGCTCTTCGTGGACGCGGCCTGCATCTCCGCATACGTCGGCGCCACGACGGCGCGGCGGAGAAGATGGGCGATGGTCCGTCGGTTCCACGGGCCGGAATATTTCGCGAGGCTTGGCGTGACGGTCGCGGACGAACGTTCCGGCTCCCCCTCCGGCATATCCGGGTTTCGTCTCAGAAAAAACTGATAGCGATCCATAGAGCTGATAACGATATGGCCTGGAAGGACCCCCCTCAACGGGCCGGTGGCCCATTCCGCAGTTCCCTCGCAGGGTTGGACATGGCAAGTGACGGGTTGGAAGACCGCGTCCAATATAAGACGGGCGGGGGGATGTTGGGACATTGCGGACGTGGCCGATTGCGCCCGTTGGAATCCTTTGGTTTCGGGAATTCTGGTTTGGCCTCGCTCCGGTTCCGCGTGATATTGCGGCATAATTTCCGATAACCATGCAGCAGCAACCGGCCATCATGTCCTCCATTCGATTTCTCCCGTTCATTGCGCTTTTCCTCCTGTGTATCGCGACCGCCGCGGCGCAGAACCCCGATGACTGGCAGCACTTCGCCCCGGCCGGCGCGGATTCGGCGCTGGCGTACGAGGGCATCGTTGTTGCCGACAGTGCCGGCGGAATCTGGGCGGGAGGGCACTATCAGGGAATCGACCACTATGATGGAACGCGCTGGACGCACGAGCTGGGGCAGGAGTGGATCATGGCGCTTACGGTGGACCGGCAGGGGCGCGTCTGGGCGTTCTCCAACGGTGAGCTGCGGCGTCGCGATTCCAGCGGGTGGAAGAACATCGGGACGGCCGGTTTCAACGAGGTTTATTATATCGCCGTGAGCAGGAACACCGGCGCGGTCTGGACGCTGCTGGAGCCGGGGCTTGTGCCGTTCAACATCACCCAGGTCGCCGCCGACATGTACAACGGGGCGAAGTGGACATCAACCAGGCTCCCGCTCACCGGCGGCGTCAGCGCGCTTGCGGTGGACAGCGCCGACGTGGTCTGGATCGGCACGCGGGAGAAGGGGCTCTACAGGCTGAAGGGAACGCAGATCACCAACATCACGGCGAGCGATACCACGATCCCATCGAACACGATCACGGGCATTGTGGCGGGGATCAGGGGGGAGATCTGGATCGGAACAGATCAGGGGCTTGTCCGCTACCGGAACGGCGTGTGGGATCGCATCGGCGTGGGGCCGGCGGGGCTTCCGCTTCCGGTTGTCGGGGATATCGTGGTGGAGCGGAGCGGCGGCATCTGGGTCTATCCCGGCGCCCATACCGATCCATCGGCCCCGCAGATCGTCCGGTTCGATGGGCTCATGAAAACCACCACGATCACGCTCCCGTTCCAGCGCATGAATGCGTGGGGGCTGGCGGTGGATACCGCGGGGCATCCCTGGCTCTCGGTGCATGGCCTGGGGATGGTCCGCTACCGGAGCGCCGTCGTCGCAGCGGTTGCGCCCGTGGCTGCCGCCATGCGGGGCATCGAGGCAATGCCGAACCCATTTTCCGAATCGTCGGATATCGTGCTCGATCTGCCGGCCGGGAGCCGGGTGGCTGCCGATATCGTGGACGTGCGTGGAGCCGATGTCCGCCGTCTGTTCGAGGGAAATCTTCAGGCGGGGCGGCACGCGATCGTCTGGAACGGGAGGGATGCGTCGGGGGCGCAGGTGGCAAGCGGTGTCTACTACGCGCGCGTCCGAATGGGTGGGGAGATCCGCGTGGTGCCGGTGGTAAAGGCGCGGTAGGCGGAGGAGTGACTGGATGAGGGTGATGATGCCTGGCATCCCCCATCTGCCGTTCTCCGCCCCATCGGGGCGTACCGGTTGTCGCACTGCCATCCCCTTCCGTGATCTCAAGCTCCATCGGAGCGTACCGTTGTTCATGGATGCGGGGATGGTTCGCTCCTCTGGAGCTTGGGAAGAAAGAACTCATCGTAGCTATAACCGGTGCGCTCCGATGGAGCTTGAAGAGGGATCAAGGTCTCGCCGATCGATGATCGTTCAGCGTGCAGATCGAAGGATGGATTCAAACTGAGTCAGGACCGATAGGCGGGACCGGTTTGAAAGCGCCCCCGGCCGTCCCTATCTTCGCGCCCTATGTCACGTTTTCCGAAGACCGACCTGTCGCAGATCAAGCTCATCTCCATCGCCGGCCGCGAAAGCAAGGTTGCGGCCGGGGACTGGGCCAGCCCGCTGGAGCCTGGGAGCACGTTCGATGAGTTTATCGACTCCCTCCCGGACATCCTGATTGCCCGCGATCTCCGTGCGTTCGCGGAGCTGGCGGTGCGTGCCGTCGGGCTGGGAAAGCCGCTCATCCTGATGATGGGGGCGCACGTGGTGAAGGTGGGGCTGGCGCCGCTCGTCTGCGACCTTCTGGAACGGAAGATCCTGACCGGAGTCGCGATGAACTCCGCCGGCGCGATCCACGATACCGAGTCGGCGCTGTTCGGGGAGACATCGGAGGATGTGGCGGCCACGATCACCGACGGGACGTTCGGGATGTCGCGGGAGACCGGGGAGTTCATCAACGGCGCGCTTTACCGGGCGTATACCTCGGAGGACAGGGAGATCGGCTTTGGCGAGGCGGTGGGGGAGGCGATCATCGAGGCGAATCCCGGCCGGCCGTCGATCATGGCGACCTGCGTGCGTCTCGGCCTGCCGATCACGATCCACGCGGCGCTCGGCACCGATATCATCCACCAGCAGCCGTCGATGAGCGGTGAGGCGACGGGCGAGCTTTCCTTCCGCGATTTCCGCGCGCTCTGTCATCAGTTGAACAGCCTTGGCTCCGGTGGCGTCGTGATGAACGTCGGCTCCGCGGTGATCCTGCCGGAGATCTTCCTGAAAGCGCTGACGGTCGCCCGGAATCTTGGCGCTCCCGCCTTCGATTTCACCACGGCGAACTTCGATATGATCCAGCATTATCGCCCGCGCGTCAACGTGGTGGGGCGTCCCACGCAGGAGAGCGGCAGGGGGTTTTCCTTTACGGGACATCACGAGATCATGATCCCCCTCGTATTTGCGATGATCAAATCAATGATCGCGAGGGAGGGATCGTCCATCGGCGGACAGGCCGGCGGCATCGCACGCGAATCGACATGAGTTGCGGCGTCATCGCCACCGGAATGATCTGGTTCATTGGCCGGTGGCCGATTTCATTCGGCAGTGAGCCAGTTTGAATCTCCAGTGTGCGGCGCTACCATTCATCACCCATCGATTCACCACTCTTCAAGCTCCGTAGGAGCGCGCCGGTTGCAGCATCGATGTCCCTTCTTTCCGCCGAAGCTCCGGAGGGATGCTTCACATGATGCCGTGTTTCATGACGCCCATCTCACCATGAGTAATCACTTCCTTTCCGCCAGATATTTCACGTATCCCCGCCTTGTCATTATCGCGAAATAAATATCATGTGTGCGCTTCGGAACCCGAGGCAACGGGAGAATATCATCACGCCGAAATAATTCTGATTGTTTGGACGATTGCCACGCAGGCCGCATGGTTACGCGGTATTGTCGTTGTCGAATAACGCGGGCACCACACCCGTTGAGCACGATTTCGGGACCACCATTTCGTAGGTTCGCACTGTCTGATTCGCGAAAGGAAACCGCGGCGAATAATCCCCCAATGGTTCGCTGGCGTAATCCGCCACGACCGGTTTCTGCGCTATGGCGCATCGAGCACAGCTCGTAGAAATTCAACAGCCTGATAGGAATATCAACGGCCACCGTCGCGTGGTCTCGATAGATATATCATCACGAAGTACTGAATCGGTCCCCCAGCCGAGGAGGCCGTGCATCCTGTTCACATCTTCAATGTTACGAGGTATTGAAATGGCTTACCTGTTCAAGGGACGACTCTGCGGATATATCTGCGCGGAGTGTTCGGAGGCTCTGTCAAGTGTCATCGTTCGCCTTTACCGGAACCGGGAGGAGCAGAACGTGGCCGCGCTGGTCGGCGCCAATGCAAAGGATACGTTCCGGGTTCTGACGCCGGACGAGGTGGAGCGGAAGAAGGGCGATCTGATCGCCGAGACGCGGACCGATGACGATGGAAACTTCACGTTCGAGCTGGGGGATAACAGGGGATACGGCGGTGAGGCGTTCGAGATCGATGTCTACTGCGAGACGGTTCCGAACGCGCCGAAGGGGGATCACGAGCCGGTGCAGGTTACGCTGACGACGATCCAGCCGGCGTGGAGGAAGACGGAGAACGGCCAGGTGGCCGGATGGGAGTACTGCATTCCCTTCCGCTACTGGTGCCTGATCCGCTCCCGGTTCGGCGCGTGGGTGATCTGCGGCAAGGTGGTGGACTGCGAGACGAAGACGCCGATCAGCGGCGTGCGGGTAAAGGCGTTCGACGCGGACTGGCTCCAGGATGATTCGCTCGGCTCGGCCATGACGGACGCCCAGGGGAAGTTCCGGATCTACTACTCCAAGTCATCATTCGAGAAGACCCCGTTCTCATGGCTCGGCGTCAACGTGGAGCTGACGAGCGGGCCGGATCTCTACTTCAGCGTGGAGACGGTGCCGGGGGCGATCGTGCTGCTGAAGGAGAACCAGGCGGATGGTCGCAAGCCGGGACGCGAGAACGTCGGCACCTGCTTCTGCGTTACCCTCTGCGTCGATCCGAAAAAGATTCCGCCGCACACGCCAACGGAGCTTCCGTCGGTCTTCACGAAGATCGGTGGGCTGTATTACGAGACGCAGGTGAACAGCTTTGCGCCGGGGGACGGCAAGACGATCGCCGATCACCGCGCCTTCTTCGAATCGCTTCGTCTCAACGGCATTCTCTCGCAGCGCCGCAACGGCAACCCCGTGGAATATATGTTCGAGGTGCGGCCAACCGACGTGGATGGCAACCCGCTCGGCTCGTGGACGCAGGTGCCGGTGGCGCAGGTGGCGGGGACGCAGATCGGCGATATCACCAGGTTCATCTCGCCGCCGAATCCTCCCGGCTCCAACCCGGTCAAGATGACCCCGTACTTCCTCAGCAACGTCGATTTCACGGCCGACGGCTGGATCAAGGTGCCGCAGATGACCGATATCAACTCGGCGGCGGGGGCGTTCGCAACGAACAACAACCTGATCATGCTCAACACCACGCAGCTTGCCACATTCGCTCCGATCGACCTGACCGGGCTGGTGACGGGGCAGTCGCAGACGGCGGTGGCGCCGCTCGCGCACAACAGGCATTTCGCCATCAGGATGTGGGTTCGCGAGCAGGGCGTTGCCGGCAGCGCCACGATCGGCGGGACGTGCCATCATATCGCGGTCGAGAACACGATCTACAATAACATCCTCTCGCATCCGGCGTGGAGCGGCCCCAACCCGATATCGGGACAGTTCGGGCTGGCGATGATCAACGTGGCGCAGCTTGTGGGTGGATGCGATGAGATCACGACCCAGCTCGATGTCCTCTTCACGGCGGCGCATCCGAACCTGGGCGCTGTTACCATCTCGATGGTCGGTGGCGGCGGCAGCTACAGCTTCACCCTTCCCGTTCCGGCCGATCCCGCGGATCAGCATGGAACGGCCATCCCGAACGGCTGGGCGCTCGGCGATCTGGCGGACTGCGCCTATATCGTCTCGCTCTCGGCCCAACTCCTGCTGACCACCGGAGATGGCAATCCGAATGATGTCCCCGATCAGATCGCCTTCTGCAAGCACACCGTGTAAGCGGAGGATTCGACCCGATCGATCGCCAACGTACAAGGGGCGCGGCATTGCTGCCGTGCCCCTTTCTATTGATGGTTCCGATGGCCTCCGCGCGATCTTCTCTGTGCGGAGAAGATGGGAACCTAACGCCCCGTGAACCCGGCCGGCCGCTTCTCCAGGAACGCCAGCGTCCCCTCCTTGAAATCCTCCGTCCCGCAGCACTCGCCGAACTTCTCCGCCTCGATCGCAAGCCCATCATCGATCGTCGCGTCCACCGATGCCACCACCGCCTCCAGAGTTTTTCTGACCGCGAGCGGGCCTTTCGCCAGGATCTTCAGCATCATCTCCTCCGCCTTTGCCATAAGCTGATCCGGGGGATAGACATGATTGGCAAGGCCGATGCGGTCGGCGGTGGCGGCGTCGATCATATCGCCGGTGAGATTATACTCGGCGGAGCGTGCCGGCCCCACCAGGCGCGTCAGGCGCTGCGTGCCGCCGAAGCCGGGGATGATCCCCAGATTTACCTCGGGCTGGCCGAACCGCGCCTTCTCGCTCGCGAGGCGGATATGGCAGGCCATCGCCAGCTCGCAGCCGCCGCCGAGCGCAAAGCCGTTCACCGCCGCGATCACCGGCCGGTCCAGTTGTTCGATCATCGAAAAGACCCGCTGCCCGCGCTCCGAGTATTCACGGCCGGTGGAGCCATCAAGCCGGTTCAGCTCGGCGATATCCGCGCCGGCGGCAAACGCCTTCTCCCCGGCGCCGGTGATGATCACGCCACGGATCGATTCATCACGGCTTACCTCGGCGATCGCCTCGCGAAGCTCGTCGAGAAGCTGGATGTTCAGCGCGTTCAGTTTGTCGGGACGGTTGAGCGTGAGGACCACATAGCCCTCCGGTTTGCGCTCGATGGAGATTGTTTCGTAGGACATCGTTCGGAGTCGGAATGTTCGTGAAAAAGAGAGATGAGGGGGCGGTTCGGCCCGCAAAGCGGCGAAGATACTACATCGGATGATGATTCCGTCGCTGCCGCCGCGCGGCTTCCATCGCGACCCGATGGAATTCCCGGCCCATGTCGGGTAGTGACTCGATGCGTGGGATGATGCTTGCCATCACCCCACGCATCGGGCATCCGGCTTGACAGCCCCAGCGGGGCGGACCGGTTGTAGCATCGGCCACGTCCTGCATGCTCTCAAGCTCCATCGGAGCGTACTGTACTTCATGAATGCGGGGATGGTTCGCTCCTCTGGAGCTTGAGCGGGAAATGGGAGCATCGCTGCCACAGCCGGCGCGCTCCGATGGAGCTTGGAGAGGTCTGAAGAAACTAACGATCGATGATCGGTCAGCAGCTCGAAGGATGGATTCAAACCGAGACACTCCCTGTCGATTGCCGGCGAAATGATATCCGTCCGACCCGTATCTTGGCGTCATGAAAGACTATCGGGAATATCTTCGGCCGGAGGTGGTTTCCAAGCTCGCCTCACTGGATCTGCGCGCGCGGATGGTGGTGGAGGGGTTTATCACCGGGCTCCACAAATCCCCCTATCATGGCTTCTCCGTGGAGTTCGCGGAGCACCGGCAGTATATGCCGGGGGATGAGATCCGTTATATCGACTGGAAGGTGTATGGCCGCACCAACCGCTACTACATCAAGCAGTACGAGGAGGAGACGAACCTGAAGGGGTACGTTATCCTGGATTCCTCGGCATCGATGGGATACGGGTCGCAGGGGCGGGTGACCAAGTTCGATTACGCGCTCTCGCTCGCGGCGGCGCTCTCCTTCCTGATGATCAAGCAGCAGGATGCTGTCGGCGGGGCGGTGTACGATACCGAGCTGCGCGGCTTCCTTCCGCCGCACTCGCGGGCCTCATATCTCCAGGAAGTGCTCAAGATGCTCTCCGCCGCGAAGCCGTCCAGCGGCACCGGAACCGCGCGTTCGCTGAACAGGCTGGCCGAGCGGATCAAGCGGCGCGGGCTGGTGGTGGTGCTGAGCGATTTCTTCGACGAGCCGGATGAGGTGATCAACGCGCTGAAGCATTTCCGCCACAAGCAGAACGAGGTGCTTGCCCTTCAGATCCTGGACCCGATGGAGCGGACCTTCAACTTCGGCACCGATGCCACATTCCGCGACATGGAAACCGGCGAGGAGATGGTGACGCAGCCGTATCAGATCAGAAAAGCCTACGCCGAGGCGATGACCGGGTTCACCGAACGGATCAAGCGGGAATGCCGGCAGCACAATATCGATTATCTCCTTCTGGATACCTCCATCCCCTACGATGTGGCGCTGGTGGAATACCTCAACAAGCGCCGCAGGATGGGGTGATCCCATTGGTAGTGACTCGGTTGGGGATAAGGCTCATGCTGTTCGGGCTCATGGAGGCATTCGGCATCTCTCCTTCCAGCCCCAGCGGGGCGTACCAGTTGTAGTGATGCCACGCCTTCCATGATTCCAAGCTCCATCGGAGCGTACCATCCCCGCACTCATGAAGAATGGTACGCTCCGATGGAGCTTGAGGAACCACGGAACCGTCGTTGCTACAACCGGCGCGCTCCTACGGAGCTTGAAGAGTGAAGCAGGGATCGCCGCTCGATGAGCGTTCAGCGGACGGAAGAGTGGATGCAAACCGAGTTACTACCATCCCGTCTCCGCCTACCTGATCATGATGAATTTGACGATGCCGCTCCAGTCGCCCGAGACGATGCGGCAGAAGTACATCCCGGCCGGATATGCCGACGCATCCCACTTCACGCCGTAGCGACCCGGCCCCATCATCCCATGCGCCAGCAGCGCCACGCGCTCACCGCCGCCATTGAAGATCTCCACGCTCGTCATCCCATCCAGCCCCAGCGAAAAACCGATTTCCCCCACCGGCCCGAACGGGTTCGGCGTCACCGGCTTGATACCGTAAAGGCTGGACGTTGCCTCGATCAATCGGAAGTTCAGCCCGCAGATCGAGTCGAGCTTCATAAAGCCGGGGCTGATTCTTTGGTCGGTGCATGGCCCATCCGGCAGATCGATCTCGAACACGATCGAGGAGGTATCGATCCGGTTGAGATAGGCGGTGAACGGCAGATCGATGAGCGTTCCGGCCCCGGTGAGGATTTCGCCGGGGGGAGCCTGCGCGGTGGCGCGGAGGATGCCGACCGTGTCATCGCGCTGGATGGTGGTGATGGCCCATCGGCTGAGGAGCGTGCCATCGGTCCGGATCGGCGCCAGGCGGAGGATATGCGGCTGATAGCGGATCGTGAAGCCGAAGGCGGAGATCGCCATCGGATCGGCGGGCGCGTCCAGCAGGACCGGGATGGTCTTGCTGGAGCCGGGGAAGATGGTGTGATCGCGGTCGATGTGAGCCACGAAGGTTCCGGCCGGCAGGACGGTGACGATGACCGTATCGAGCGCGACGCGGCCGATGGAATCGGTGCCGCGGACGATATAGGCGGTGGTCGCCATCGGATGGGCGATGGTGGCGGCACACGACGGGCATGCAAGCGCGGAGTCGGGCGTCCAGCGATAGGCAATGGCACCGGTGGCGGTGAGGCTGATGCTGTCGCCACGGCAGATGGCGGTATCGCGTCCGGCCGAGAGTATGAACGGAGGATCGATGACGACGACTGAGGGGCGCCGGACGGTGACGGTGATGGAATCGCGCGCCCAGCAACCTGATGAGTCGGTGACCAGGAGGAGATAGGTTGTCGTGGAATCGGGCGCGGCGATGGGATCGGGGCAATCGGCGCAGCTCAGCCCCCTGGCGGGCTTCCATTGGTAGATCGTCCCCCCGGAGGCGGAGAGCCGTGTTGCCTTGCCGGAGTCGATCGTGACGCCTGGCCCGGCGTGGGCGTTGGGAGGGGAGAGGACGGTGAGGGTGATGGAATCGCGGGAGCGGCTGCCATCGGGGTTCGTGGTCGTGACCTCATAGGTTGTCGTGGCGTCCGGCGCGGCTACCGGATCGGGGCAGTTGGCGCAGGAGAGCCCGGTCGCGGGGGTCCAGACGAAGCTGGTCCCGCCGGTTACATGGAGGCGGGCGCTGTCGCCGCGGCAGACGGCGATATCCGGTCCGGCATCGATGCCATTCCTTCGTCGCACCTCCACCCGTACCGAATCCATCGCGGGGCAGGCCCCCGGCGCCGTGACCACGACGTAGTATGTGGTGGTGGTATCGGGCCTGGCGGTTGGCACCTGGCAGTCGGTACAGCTCAGTCCCGCCGCCGGCGTCCAGCGATATCGTGCATATGGCCCCTGCGAAACCCATATCTCCGTGCTGTCGCCGTGCATGATCACCGTGTCCGTTCCCGCTTCGATGGTCAGGAGCGTATCCACCCACACCGTCACTCTCGCGGTATCGGCGCATCCCGCGGCGCTGGTCCCTATCACGGTATAGGTCGTGGTCCTGAGCGGCGCCACCGTGATTGCGGGGCAGGTCGCGCAGGAGAGATGATCATCCGGCTGCCATCGATAATGTTCGGCGCCATCGGCAACCAGGCTGGCGGTCCCTCCGATGCAGAACGTGGTATCGGGGCTGACGGAGAGTTGGGGAGGGGGATGGACGGTGATCATCTTGACGGCGCGATCGGTTCCATCGGAGGTGGACGCATCGAGCGTGATGGAATAGGTGCCGGGCGTCTGATAGCAGAGGCGGACGATGGCGGCGGTCGATGTCGATTTATCCGTCCCCTCAAAATGCCAGATCCGTTGCGCCGTGGCGGGGGATGTCGTATCGAAGATTGTGATGCACTCCCCCTGGCAGATGTCGCTGTCGGTGACGGCAAAGCCGGCCTTCGGGAGAATGCGGCACTCGCGGGCATCGATGAGATTCGGTATCCCGTAGATCGGGGCGCCGTAGTTCATCTGAAGGATATGGTAATGGGACACTTCCGCCGAGACATCCGGGTCGTCGATGATCCCCATGCCTATCCCGCGAAGCGCGATATAGAGCTTTCGATCAGGCCCGATCTGCATGCCCCCGGCCGCTCCTCCGGTCGCAATCACCTTCTTCGATAACGCCACGGCGCCTGGCCCGCCCGCCGACAGGTCGAACTGATATAATTTCGTGAAGGGGCTGGTGGCAAGCGATCCCTGTGAGACGTAGAGCTTTGAGTTGTTCGGCGAGAAGCTGACGCCGTAGCTGCCCGGCCCGATCCCCAGGCCGAAATCAAGGGTCACGACGCCGGTCATCCTGTCGAAATGAAAGAGTTGAAGCTCGCTGAAACTGTACGTCGCCATCGCCAGACGGGTGCCATCGGGGGAGGCCTTCAGATAGCCTATCGTGCCGGAAGGGACTCCGTCGGGGGTCAGGCCGGTGGTGGAGATCACGGGCGCTCCCACCCCGTTCGATTCGAGCGGCCAGGCGAGGAAATTGTTCGATTGCCATCCATGAGCGATGACCCAGTATCCGTTCCGGTAGGGGCCGCAGAACCTGATGGCGGTGAGCTTCTCGCATGTCTGGGGGCCGATCAACACGTTCTTCATGATGACGGCGCCATAGCCGCTGTCCAGGCTCATGTCGACCACGGAGTAGCAGATCCCAAAGCCGACCGCGGGCTCATACGGGCCCACGCCCGCCGTGAAGATATAGTAGATGGTGGTGCTCCCCGGCAGGGGGACGATCAGCGCCGACTGGGTCGATGAGAAATGGCCGAACATCCCAAGGCCGTTCTTCATCACATTATGAGCCCGGTTCCAGACGCTTACGCCATCGGTATAGAAGAGCAGATCTCCCGTGGCCGGATCGGCGATCGAGGAACAGCCCTCCTCCGTGGACATCCGGGATGTCGGCGTTTCCACCGGGGCTCCGCCGCTGAAGTCGATGGCGCCCTTGTTCCCGAAATACCACTTGTAGTTTTCTCTCTGCGCGTAGCCGGCCGATGGCGCCGCCAGGCACCCGGCAAGAAGGAGAAGTAGCCAGAATCTTCCGACCATGAGGGAGTCTCCTTTCGTATGGAAATACGGTTGCGCCCCCCCTGGAGTCCCCCCTTGCTCTACACCACTTCGCCGATGACAATCGGGTGCTCGCCGATCCCGCGAAGGCGCTCCATGACGGCATCGGCGCCATCGCGGGCAACCACGATCACCAGCCCGATGCCGAGGTTCATCGCCTGCCGCAGAGCATCCTCCGGGACGTTGCCGGCGCGCTGGATCAGGTTGAAGATCTCCGGGCGCGTCCACGCGTTCCAGTCGATCTTCAGCTCCAGCGGGCTACGCACAACGCGCGTCGTGTTGCCGATGATCCCGCCGCCGGTGATATGGGAATAGGCGTGAACCCCCTCCATGCCCAGCGTCTCCTGGATCGCCTTCAGGTAGGAGCGATGAACCGCGAGCAGCGCATCGCCGATGGTTCCGCTGCCATCCGGCATCATCTCATCAAGCGTGTGCTTCGGGAAGAGGGCGGCGCGGGCCAGCGAGTAGCCGTTGGTGTGAAGTCCCGTCGACGGAAGCCCGAGCAGGATATCTCCCGCGGCGGAATCGGCGCCGTTGACGATCCGCTCCCGCTCCACCACGCCGACCACCGTGCCGGCCAGATCGAACTCCCCGGCCTGATACATCGATGGCATCTCCGCCGTCTCTCCGCCGATCAGCGCGCAGTTGTTCTCGCGGCATGCCCCCGAGAACCCGGCGATCACCTCCACCGCCACATCCGGCTCCAGCGCTCCCGTGGCGAAGTAGTCCAGGAAGTAGATCGGGAGCGCGCCGCAGACCGCGATATCATTAACGCAGTGGTTCACCAGATCCTGCCCAACGGTGTCGTAGCGCTTCGCCATGAACGCGACCTTCAGCTTGGTGCCGACGCCATCGACGGAGGAGACAAGGACGGGGTGATCGAACTTCTTCAGGAAGGAGACATCGTACAGGCCGCCGAAGCCGCCGATCTCCGCAAGCACGTTGCTGTTGAACGTTGCGCGGACAAGCGGTTTGATGCGGTTGACCATCTCTTCGCCGGCCTCGACATCGACGCCGGCGGATTTGTAGGTAATGGGTTCGGACATGTCGTTTGTGAATTCTGGATGAACCGGAGGAGCGGCCCCTTCCATGCGAACGATTGAAGGATTACGGCCCGCGGCGCGGAGAAGGACCATCAATATAACCGCAACCGAAGGGATCTCCACGCCCGCTGCAATTTCTTTCGAACCGGCCGGAGCATGCGCCGCTACCTGGCGCGCAGCTCCTCAAGCCTCATCCGGAACGGGCTGATCTTCTGCTTCGGTTTGCCGTTGATGATCTCCGCCTCCACCGCCGGAAGGCGTATCCTGAACGTGGTCCCGGACGATGAGGAGTTCTTGACGAAGATCCTCCCACCGTGATACTCCTCCACGATCCGCTTCGCCAGCGAGAGCCCCAGACCCCAGCCACGCGTCTTGGTGGAGAAGCCGGGACGGAAGATGTCCTTCTTGTTCTTCGGGTCGATCCCGCGACCGTTGTCGCTTACGTCGATCACCACCACCCCGCGCACCTCATGGACGCGCATTCTGATCTTCCCGTCCGGATGGTCGATCGCGTCCGCCGCGTTGCGGACCAGATTCTCGAACACCCATTCGAACAGGTCGGTGTTGATCGCCACATATGCGGGGGCCGATTCATCAAGCGTCAGCGCCACCTTCTTTCCCAGATGCGGAAGTCGTCGCTCGAAATAGGTGACCACGTGCCTGAGGACGGCGTTCAGCTCCACCACCTTCACCTCCGCCGCCGAGCCGATCTTCGAGAATCGATGGGCGATCTTGTTCAGCCGCTCCACATCCCGCTGCATCTCGTCGGCCGCCTCCAGCACCTGATCGGTATCCTCCGGCGTGTAGCGAAGCAGCTCTATCCAGCCAAGCAGCGAACTGAGCGGCGTGCCGAGCTGATGCGCCGTCTCCTTCGCCATCCCCACCCAGATATTCGACTGCTCGTTCCGCTTCACATGGCTGAAGCTGATATAGCCGACGAAGATGAACATCGAGATGATCACGATCCCCACATAGGGGAGCAGACGGATCTCCTTGATGATGCTGGATTCATCATAGTAGACGTAATTGATGACCGTCGAATCACTGTTCTGGATATAGTAGATGGGAATAGGGTCGTGATACTGCCCCATCTCGACGATTCTGTTCTGGAGTTCCACCCGCTGTTGCTCTATCGGCGCGCCGGAGTCGTAATCGACATTCCGAACCTGATCATCGTACGATTTCACCTTGCCGGTGATGGTGTCCAGCCGTCCCTGAATCTTCCGATCGGCATCGGTGGTGATCATCGGGAAGTCGATCATCTTCGTGATATCGTAGAGGACGCCGGAGAGAACGTCGGTGGAATGCATCGCCTCCTCCGACACCTCCTGAACGCTTGCAAGGCTGCGATAGGTGTTCGCGTAGAACTGGATGGTTCTGTTCTCTCTCGTCTTCAGCTCACCCACCAGCCGATTGGTGAAGAAGAGCGTGCCGGCCACGATCAGGAACGCCAGAATCACCAGCGCAATCTTGATGTTGGCCGAAACGGGGCGTCTGATGGTTTTCAGTAGTGTCGCCATCCGAGGGAATTCAGGTAAGAGCGGGCGCGGAATTGCGATTCCATGAAGCTGCGATCGGCCGAGGCCGCGAACAATGGCCCTGAGCGTTCACGCCCGCCGATATGTCGTCTATTCGACGAACGGGTCGCCAAGATCGCGTTACTGGCGAACGTTCTCAACCTCTTTTTCAATCCCCACGCTCAGCGTGCTCCCGGCCGGAAGCGGAAGCAGCGCGATCCTCCCCGCCGATACGATAAATGAGAACTCCTCGGCGTTCCTGGCGCCGGCCAGCCGCACGCGGTACTCGCCGTCGAGATCCGGGAAGGCAAGCTCCGTGAACGCCGCGCCGGTCTCCGGCATCAGGTTGGTGGGCGCCTGCACACCGTGGATGCGGAAATCGAACGTCCTTGCGCCGGCATCCAGCCCGCCGTCCATCTGAATCCTGTAGCGGAACATCCGGAACTCCCGGACGGTCGCCACGCGGAATACCGTCCAGGTGCGGTTGCTCTCCTCCTCGCGACGGAGGCGGAGCGTGATCGTGAATTCGGCGAGGGTCATCGATGATCGATTGAGTGTGAGATGGTCCGGCCGATGGTTCCTTCGCCCGCCATATCCCGGTTTACGATTCCGATATCGGCTCGGTCCTGTCGGGCTGCACCGGGGCCGGAACCGTGTGCGGAGCCGCCGGACGTGCCAGCAGCCCCTTCAGCTCGCCCAGCAGATCGTCGAAGCCGATGGCTTTCTGATCGCCGCTCGCCAGATCCTTCACCTGCGCGTGCCGCCCGGCCAGCTCATCGCCGCCAACGATCACCACCGCGCGCGCGCCGCGCCTGTTCGCCTCGCGCATCTGCGCCTTCATCGAGCGGCGGAGGAGGTCGCATTCGGCGGAGAGGCCGGCGGCGCGGAATTCCGCTGTTGCCGTTGCCGCCCATGCCCGCGATGCGTCATCCAGGCCGATCACATAGACATCTTCCTCCGGCGCCATATCGCCGGCCAGCCCCGCGTGCTGAAGCGCGATCAGCAGCCGCTCCATCCCGAAACTGAACCCGACCGCCGGCGTGCTCTTCCCGCCGACCTGCTCGATCAGCATATCGTAGCGCCCTCCGCCGCCCAGAGCATCCTGCGCCCCCAGATCCAGCCCCTGGAACTCGAACGCCGTCCGCGTGTAGTAATCCAGCCCGCGCACCAGACGGTGGTCGATCGTGAACTCCACGCCGGAGGCCGCCAGCAACCCCTTGACCCGCTCGAAATGCTCGCGCGATTCCTCCTGGAGAACGTCGAGGATCTTCGGCGCATCGGCCGTGGCACGGATATCCTCCGCCTTTTTCGAGTCGAGCACGCGCAGGGGGTTCTTCTCCATCCGGCGCACGCTCTCCTGGCTCAGATCGCCGCTGAGGGGCGTCAGATACTCAAGCAGCGCCGTGCGATAGGCCGCCCGTTCCTCCGCCGTGCCTATCGAGTTGAGGCGGAGTTTGTAGTTGGTAAGCCCCAGCATCCGGAGCAGCTCCGCGCCCGCGATGATCACCTCGGCGTCAGCCTCCGGGTTCGGCGAGCCGTAGAGCTCCAGGCCGAACTGATGGAACTGCCGGAACCGACCCGCCTGCGGCTGCTCGTAGCGGAACATCGGGCCGATGTAATACCATTTGGTGATCGGCTGCGCCTGCGCCATGCTGTGCTGCACGAACGCGCGCGCCGCGCTGGCGGTAAGCTCCGGCCGCAGCGTCAACGATTCCGGCGGGTCCGATTTGTCGAGAAAGCTGTACATCTCCTTGCCGACGATATCGGTTCCCTCGCCAACGCCGCGGGCGAAGAGGTCGGTGGATTCCAGCATCGGGAGCCGGATTTCGCCGTAGCCGAACCTGCGGGCCAGCTCGTGGATCACGCTTTCAAGCCTGCGCCAGCCGGCGGCCGCATCGGGAAGGATATCGGGGAAGCCCTTGAGGGATTGATAGGTCATAGCACGCGGGATGGAATCTGAATGAAAACGCCCTTCATGGAAGGGCGGCGAAAGGAACCTCTATCGAACACGGTGATCAGCGCGCCTTCCGTTTCATGATTCGAAATAACGATGCTCTTCCTGATCGAACAGATGGAGAACCTCCGCCGGGGTCGTTGCCTCAAGAAGCTGATGGCGGAACGATTCGTTGTTCATAAGCCGGCTGATGCGGCTCAGCAGCTTGAGATGGGTCCCCACATGCGTCTCCTTGCCGACCAGCAGGAAGATCAACTGAACCGGCTGGTTGTCCAGCGCCTGAAAGTCGATCGGCTGTTCGGTGATCGCGAACGCGGCGACGATATCCTGCAATGCGTCGGTCTTGCCGTGCGGGATCGCGAAGCCGTGCCCCACGCCGGTGCTCATCAGCTTTTCGCGTTCCAGAATCGCCGTGCGGACCTTCTCCAGGTTGGTGACTTTCCCGGAAGTGCCAAGCATGTCGATAATGCTGTTGAGGGCCTGTTCCTTGGTCGTCGCCGGGAGCTTGATCGCAATGAACTGCTCTTCGAGGATGGAGGAGATATGCATAAGGGATACGCTCGAAGGTTGAGAGTTTAAGGACGGCAAACATACGAAAAAACTCCCGTGAAGCTCCCCGCAACCGGATTGGATAACACCATCTGTTGCATCCGAACCCGTATCTTCGCCCCGGCCCCTCCGGCGGCGGCGCGCGCGCCGGACCATCGGGGCCGTTTCAATCGCACAATCGAAATCACGCAATGCCATTCATACGTTCAATATCGGGCCTCCGCGGCACCATTGGTGACGGGCTTATACCGGATCTTATCGTCCGCTACGTTGCGGCGTTCACCGAATATGCGGGGACGGGAATCATCGTCGTTGGCCGCGACGGGCGCCCCAGCGGGAGCTGGATCGAGGAGATCGTGGTGGGCACGGTGCGGGCCTGCGGCTCCAAGGCTCGCGTCATCGGCGTGGCCCCGACTCCCACCGTGCAGCTTGCGACCGAGAAGTCGGAGGCGGTCGGGGGGATATCGATCACCGCATCACACAATCCCTCGGAGTGGAACGGGCTGAAGTTCCTCAACGGCGACGGGATATTTCTGAGCCCCGAGGATTGCGTCCGCTTCTTCGCCATCGCCGATCGGCGGGAGCCGCGCTCGTACGCGGGCTGGAGGGAAATCGGTTCCCGCGCCGACGCGGAGGGGGATCTGAACCGGCATATCGAGCTGGCGCTGGCGCTTCCGTTCGTGACCGTGGACGGCCTTCAGGGGCGCGCCTTCAAGGTTGTCGTCGATGCCGTCAACGCCTCGGGATCGGTGATCGTGCCGCGGCTGCTGGAACGCTGCGGCTGCGAGGTGATCCCTCTGTTCTGCGATGGGAGCGGGAGCTTTCCTCACACGCCGGAGCCGCTGCCGGAGAACCTCACCCTGCTGGCGGATGCCGTGATCGCCGGCGGCGCGGATCTGGGCATCGCGGTCGATCCGGACGCCGATCGCCTGGTGCTGATCGATGAGAACGGGGCGCCGTTCGGCGAGGAATACACCATCACGCAGGCCGCCGATTTCATCCTCCGCTGGGAGCGTGGCCGCGATGCCGACGCGGAGCTGCTCGCGGTGGTCAACCTTTCAACGACGCGGGCCGTGGAGGATGTGGCGGCCAGATACGGCGCACGCGTGCTCAGGACGCCGGTCGGCGAGATCAATGTGGCGCGAAGGATGAAGGAGTCGGGGGCGGTGATCGGCGGCGAGGGATCGGGGGGGGTGATTCTCCCGGAGCTCCACTACGGTCGCGATTCGCTGGCGGGGATCATCATCACTCTTCAGCATCTGCTGGAACATGGCGGCACGCTCTCCATGCTGCGGGGCGATCTGCCGTCGTACGAAATCGTCAAGCGGAGGGCCGATCTGGCGCCGGGAACCGATACCGCGACGATGCTGAAGGGGATGGAATCGGCCGCCGGCGATGGCGCGCGCATCACCACCGATGATGGCCTGAAGATCGATTTCGAGCGGTCGTGGGTTCACCTGCGCGCATCGAACACGGAGCCGATCATCCGGGTGATTGCCGAGGCCCCCACGCGGGCGGAGGCGGAGGAGCTGGCCGATACATTCCTGGCGAAGATCCGCCTGATGACGGAACATCCCGCGACGATGCGGTAATCAACCATCATTCCATTCAGGGGCTGGCCCGATGCTGTCGCAACCCGATATTCTGGCGCTCGGCTATCTGCCGGGGATTACGTCGGCGGCGCTCCGCGCGCTGGCCGAGAGCGGAGCATCCTTCCGGGAGATCATCACCGCGCCGGACGAGGAGCTGGCGGCGCTTGGCCTGCGGCGTGCCGCGCTCTCCGCGATACGCGCGTCGGAGCCGTACATGGAGCGTGCCGCGGCGCAGGTCGGGATGGCGGCAAAGCTCGGGGCGGCGATCATTCAGTTCTGGGACGATCGCTATCCCGATGCGCTCCGGCAGATCTACGCCCCGCCGATCACGCTCTATGTGATGGGAGAGATCCAGGAGGGGGATGCGCGCGCCATTGCCATCGTGGGGACGCGCGGGGCAAGCGTGTACGGGCGCCTGGCGGCGGAGAGATACGCCGAGCGGTTCGCGTTCGCGGGGGTAACGGTGGTAAGCGGGCTTGCCCGTGGGATCGACACGTACGCCCACGCTGCGGCAATGCGGGCCGGCGGACGAACGATCGCGGTGATAGCCTCCGGGCTTGACGCGATTCAGCCGGCGATTTCCGCCGGGCTGGCGGAGAGGATCAGGGATCATGGCGCGGTAATCAGCGAATATCCGTTCGGGGTGAAGGCGCTGCGCCCCTACTTCCCGCAGCGGAACAGGATTGTGAGCGGGATATCGGCCGGGACGGTGGTGGTGGAGAGCGACGAGCGTGGAGGCGCGCTGATAACGGCGGGGTTCGCGCTGGATCAGGGGCGCGAGGTGTTCGCCGTGCCGGGGCCTATCTCATCGCCGAAGAGCCGGGGGACCAATATGCTGATACGGACGGACCGTGCGCGGCTGACGCAGTCGCCGGAGGATCTGCTGGACGCGGTCGGCTATCATATCCCCATTCCCGAAAGGGATGGCGCCGCGCCCGCGCCGGATCTTTCCCTCTTTGAACAGCAGATCTACGACGTGCTCGGCGGCGAGCCGGTTCACGTGGACGCAATCTGCGACGCGACGGAGATGGCATCGAACGAGGTGCTGGTGAATCTTCTTTCGCTGGAGTTCAAGGGGCTTGTGCGGCAGATGGCGGGGAAGATGTTTTTGCGGGGGTGAGGAAGGGGGTGTCCGTATGGCACCCCCCACGACCTTTTCTTCTATGCCACCGTCACCGCCGCATCCAGATAGACATCCTGAATCGCGTTGAGGAGCCCGGCGCCTTCCTTCATCGGGCGCTGGAATGCCTTGCGTCCGCTGATAAGGCCGGTGCCTCCCGCGCGCTTGTTGATCACTGCCGTCTTCACCGCTTCCGCCAGATCCCCCTCGCCGGAGCTTGCGCCGCCGGAGTTGATAAGCCCGGCGCGTCCCATATAGCAGTTCGCCACCTGATAGCGGGTCAGGTCGATCGGGTGATCGGTGGTCAGCTTCTCATAGACCAGTTTGCTGGTCTTGCCGAAGCCGAGCGCGTTATAGCCGCCGTTGTTCTCCGGGAGCTTCTGCTTGATGATATCGGCCTGGATGGTGACGCCGAGATGGTTTGCCTGGCCGGTGAGATCGGCGGAGACATGATAGTCCTTATCCCCCTTCACGTTGAACGCCGGGTTCCGGAGGTAGCACCAGAGGATGGTGGCAAGCCCCAGCTCGTGGGCATAGGCGAACGACTCGGCCACCTCGGTAAGCTGCCGGGTTGCCTCATCGGAACCGAAATAGATGGTGGCGCCGACCGCGGCCGCGCCCATGTCGCGCGCCTGATCGATGGTGCCGAACATCACCTGATCGAACTTGTTGGGATAGGTGAGCAGCTCGTTATGATTGATCTTGACGATGAACGGGATCTTGTGCGCGTACTTCCTTGCCGTCATCCCCAGCACGCCGAATGTGGATGCCACCGCGTTGCATCCCCCCTCGATCGCCAGGCGGACGATGTTCTCGGGATCGAAGTATTCGGGGTTCGGGGCGAACGATGCCCCCGCGGAATGCTCGATCCCCTGATCGACCGGAAGGATGGAGACATACCCGGTCTTCGCCAGGCGGCCGGTGCCGTAGATCCACGCGAGATTATTGAGCACGCGGATATTCCTGTCCGACGGCACGAAGATGCGGTCGATGAAGTCCGGGCCGGGAAGATGAATCGATTCCTTCGGGATGGTCGTGCAGGTATGGTTGAGCAGAGAGTCCGCGTCGTTTCCGAGAAGCTCCTGAATACGTTCAATCATGGCAGGCGTCGTTCGAGGTTTGATGGAAGAACAGTTTGATTCTGCAAGTGACGCAATGTAGCCCTGGAGCGGCGACCCGGCAAAAGGAATCACATTTCAACACGGTTCAGCAGCCCGCGGTTCCCCGTCGTGTGGGGTTTCCGTCACACGGTACGGAGATTGCATGGCATGGAGGATATACGTGGAGAATGACATATGAAGCTGAAGAACCTCTGGGAAATGATCAAATCAACCGCGGTCGAATGGGACAAGGACAAGTGTCCCCGGCTTGGCGCGGCCCTGTCCTACTATACCCTCTTCTCGCTGGCGCCCGTGCTGGTGATCGCGATCGCAATCGCCGGGATGCTCTTCGGTGACGAGGCGGCACGCGGGCAGATCGTGGAGCAGCTTCGCGGGCTGGTGGGGGTGGAGGGGGCCAAGGCGGTCCAGACGATGCTTGAAAACGCCCGGCATCCGTCCGACAGCATCATCGCCACCATCATCGGGTTTGTGACGCTGCTGGTGGGTGCCACCGGCGCGTTCGTGGAGTTGCAGGACTCCCTCAACACCATCTGGGATGTGATGGCAAAGCCGGGGCGGGGGATCATGGGGTTGCTGAAGGATCGGCTTCTCTCGTTCGGGATCGTGATCGGCGTGGGGTTCCTCCTGCTGGTTTCGCTGGTGCTGAGCGCCGCGCTGACAGCGCTGGGAACATATCTCGGCAACTCGTTCGCCGGCTCGGCCCTGATCTGGCAGGGGGTCAACCAGGTCATTTCATTTGGCGTGATCACCCTTCTGTTCGCCATGATCTACAAGATCCTTCCCGATGTGGAGCTGGACTGGAAGGATGTCTGGATCGGCGCATGCGTTACCTCGGTGCTCTTTACGATCGGCAAGTTCCTGATCGGGCTGTATCTGGGGAACAGCAGCATCGCCTCCACCTATGGCGCGGCCGGGTCCGTGGTGGTGCTGCTGGTCTGGGTTTATTACACATCGCAGATCCTGCTGTTCGGTGCCGAGTTCACGCAGGTGTATGCCGAGCGGTTCGGCACGCGGATCAAGCCGTCGAAGAACGCGGTGGCGGTGCGCGAGGCCAGTTGCGATCGGGAGGCCGCGGAGGAGATCGCCGAAAAAGCCGTGGAGGGAGGAGGAAAGTATGATGGGCCCGACGACAGCAAAAGCCCCGCCGGCGCAAAGGACCCGAAAGGCGGGAAGCCGGATAAGACCATGCGGGCCGGCGCGGATAGCAATAGTGCCGATGACAATGCAAAGGGGAATGGCGCGGTTGGGGCTTCCGCCGGTAATGGAGCGAGCGGAGCTGCCGAAATCGACGTGCCGGAGTACGCGAAGCGCCTCTGATCCCGTTGCCAGTCGGCCATTCTGTTATGGCACCTGGCTTGCATGAAGTGCGGGCATGGGAAGATTATCGATGAAACCTGAAGAGCCGGACCTGAGGATCATCACCGATCCCGTCGAATCGGCGAGGGCCGCCGGGCTCAGATATATGAATGATACGGTTCCGGGTATTGGGCGCAGGATGGAAGGGGAGAGCGTCCTCTACATTGGAACCGACGGAAAGGTGATTCGCGATCCCGATGAGCTGACCCGTATCAGGAAGCTGGCAATTCCACCGGCGTGGACCGATGTATGGATATCGCCGCGCGCCAACGGGCATCTCCAGGCCACCGGCCGCGATGCGCGTGGGCGAAAGCAGTATCGCTACCATGCGCGCTGGCGCGAGATCCGCGACGAGACGAAGTATCACCGCATGCTCCTCTTCGGCCAGTCGCTGCCGATCATCCGCCGTCGGGCCGCCGATGCGATCGGCCTTCCCGGCCTTCCGCGGGAGAAAGTGCTGGCGACGATCGTGCAGCTTCTGGAGCTGACGCTGATCCGCGTGGGGAATGAGGAGTATGCCAGGGAGAACAGATCGTACGGGCTGACCACGCTCCGCAACCATCATGTGCGGGTCGATGGCTCGCATCTCCGATTTTCGTTTCGTGGCAAGAGCGGCGTTCGTCACCGGATCGATCTGGCCGATCGCCGGCTGGCGCGGATCGTGAAGCGGTGCCGCGAGATTCCGGGACACGAGCTTTTTCAGTTCCTGGATGACGCCGGGGAACATCACTCCATCGGCTCCGGCGATATCAACGCATATCTCCGCGAGATCAGTGGCGAGGAGTTCACCGCCAAGGATTTCCGGACATGGGCCGGGACGGTGCACGCGGCGGCAATGTTGAGCGCCTGCGAGCCGTGCGATTCCGAGGCTGAAAAGAAACGGAATATCCTTCGCGCCGTCGAGGCGGCTTCCGATCGTCTTGGGAACACCCCCGCCATCTGCCGTAAATGTTATATCCATCCCGCCGTGCTGGATGCCTATCTCGACGGATCGCTGGCGGATCTGGATATCGGGGAACAGGGATCGGAGAGGGGAGAAGTTCCGGCCGACCTGCAGCCGGAGGAGCGACGGGTGATGCTGCTGTTGCGTGGACGGATCGAGCGGGTCGCCGCCTGACGGCGATTGCGGACGATCTCTTTTTCCGCGCTGCGAATGGGAATGCCTGGTATGCAAGCGCCCCGATCTTTGTACAGGATCGGGGCGCTTTGCTGAGCGGTCTGCTCACTTCCACATGGCCGTTATACGTTCAAGCTTAGAGGCTCGATTTGGCCGAAGCCACCATCTTCCTGAATGCCCCGTACTGATTGGAGCTCAGAAGAGCCGCGACCTGTCCATCCTGCCGTGCCGCCACTGGAGCAAGCTGGGCGTTGATTGCCACGATGCGATGCATGCGGGGAGCGGCCTCGGCTGCTGCCATATCATCGCTGAAGTCCGGACGCGCCTTGATTGCGCGGTACTCCGACCACAACTGTGCCCGCTCCGCCGTAAGGGCCGCCACTTCCTTGTCCATCGATGCCACCTGTGTCTGCTGCTGGGCCGTCAGGTTGAGCGCGCTCATGTTTGCCACGAGGACCGTGCTGGCGGGAACCGGCTGCTGATTCTCCTTGCTGGGATCAACGCGGCGAACCGAGGAGGCCATGGAAGTCTGTGCGAAGCTGGCGGCCGAACCGGCGATGGCAAGTCCGGCGATCAGGAGGGCGCGGGTTACAAAGATTTTTGTCATGTTAGTCCTAACTCCAATGCTTGTTATGTGAACTGATCCTGTTGTCATCCGCTGGCCTTGTGAGCATCGTGCCGCGCGGCATACTTGAATTTGGGGATTATGACAGGGGGGCACATGACGAGTTTAAAGCCATCTGAAATTTTTTTTATCGCCACCGGAAACGGTCCCGAACCCGGACAATACCGGAGGAACTTCACGCTATGAAAACACTCGGTCCCAAAAAGAATTTCCTCGCCATCGAGGAGAAGTTCTCCTCACTCGATACTTCGGGCATTGCCGTCCTCTCCGCGCCGTACGAGCATACGGTCAGCTACGGAGGCGGCGCGGCTCTCGGCCCTCGGGGGATCATCGACGCATCGGCGTACGTGGAATTTTACGATGACGAGTTCGACCGGGAGCTATGCTTCGAGACGGGCATCGCCACGGTGCGGCCGATCGATTTCGGCAAGCGGGTGGATGGTGAGGCGCTGGAGCTGATCGCGAAGAATGTGACAGCGCTGCTCGATGCCGGGAAGTTCGTGGTGACGCTCGGCGGCGAACACACCATCTCCACGGCGCCCATCCTGGCGCATCTGGAGAAGTACCCGGAGATGAGCCTCCTTCATTTCGATGCCCACTCCGACCTTCGCGACAGCTACGAGGGCTCGAAGTATTCCCACGCCAGCTTTGCCGCCCGCGTGGCGGAGCTGATGCGTCCCGAACGGATTACGCAGGTGGGAATCAGGGCACAGTGCCGCGAGGAGGCGGAGTTTATCAGGAGCAGCGGCGTGAGGACGTTCTACGCTAACGCGATACGGCGCGGCGTGCATGGTGAGTACTGGCAGAAGACGGCGGTGGATACGCTCGGCGAGCAGGTCTACGTGACGTTCGATGTCGATTACTTCGATCCATCGATCATGCCATCCACCGGCACGCCGGAGCCCGATGGATTTCTCTACTCGGAGACGCTCGATCTGTTCAGAACCATCCTCCGCTCCGGAAGGAAGATCGTCGGTTTCGATGTCGTGGAGCTGGCGCCGGTGAAAGGGGTATCGCATCCCGATCTGCTGGCGGCGCGGCTGGTCTACAAGATGCTGAACTTCGCGTTTGCGAAATCGGTTCCAGCCTGTCCGCGTCTCGATGCGCTGGATGGCGCCGCGACAAAAGCATCGCGGAAAAAGGGGGCCGTGGCGTCCGTCGAGGAGGTTCCCCAGGGCTGATAAGATCCGGCTATGCCGATTTCAGCGTTCGCAGCCGCGCGACGATCTCCGGCAATGCTTCTCCGCTCGCCAGGCGGATCGTCTCGTGCATGGAATGGCTCAGCGGCGTCTCCTCGGGGTTCACCTCCACGAGGTAGGCGCCGTATTCGCGCGCGATCAGCGGCAGCCCCGCGGCGGGGTAGACCACCGATGACGTGCCGATGGAGAGGAAGACCGACGCGGCAATGCTCCGCTCCTCGGCCAGCGTCACCGCGTCCTCCGGCAGGTTCTCGCCGAACCACACCACCTGCGGGCGGATCATCCCGCCGCACCCGCATCGCTGAACATCCTCCACGGTCAGCAGCGCGTCGTCATCGTAGCGCTTTCCGCAGCTCTGGCAGAAGTTCTTCCGGATGGTGCCGTGCAGTTCTATCACCTCGCTCGATCCGGCGGCGGCGTGCAGCCCGTCGATATTCTGCGTGATCACGCTCACCTTCGGCACCAGCTCTTCCAGCTCCGCGATTGCGATATGGCCGGGGTTGGGGCGGGCGTTCAGGATCACATCGCGGCGCGCCTGATACCATTCCCAGACCATCTGCGGGTTGGCGAGAAATGCCTGCACGTTTGCCAGCTCCTCCGGCTTGAATCTGCTCCAGAGGCCATCGGTGGCGCGGAACGTGGCAACGCCGCTCTCGGCGGAAACTCCCGCGCCGGTGAACGCCACAACCAGCCTGGCATTGGCAAGTCGATCGATAAGGGTATTGGAGATCATCGTTCCATTCATGACATGTTCCGTGGGGGCCGGCGCCTCCGGTGTCCGTTGCCGTTACTTCGCGTGCGTTGCCCGGTAGTTCCCGACCACACTCTCCAGCATCTCGATGGTGGCGCGGGCGGTATCATCCCATGTGATCGACCTGGCGAACTCCATTGCGCTGGCCGTGTAGCGCTCCCGGAGTTCCCGGTCGCGCAGAATCCGGAGCAGCCGGTCCACCAGAGCGTCGATATCTCCATAGGGATAGAGTTCGCCGGTGACGCCGTGGCGCACCGAATCGCGCAGGCCGGGGCTGTCGGCCGCCACCGCGGGCGTTCCGCAGGCGTTTGCCTCCACGTTGACGATCCCCCATCCCTCCTTCATCGATGGGTTGACCACGACCCACAACTCCTGAAGAAGCCGGAGCTTCTCCTCCTCGCTCACGAACCCGGTAAAGCGCGTCGCCTCCGTCACGCCCAGCTCCGCGGCCAGCTTCCGAAGCTCCGGCTGATAATCGCCGCGGCCGATGATGACCAGCTCCGCGTCGGGAATCGTCTCTCGAATCCTGGCGAATGCGCGGATAACATGATCCACACTCTTATATTTCTTCAACCTTCCGAAGTACCCGATGGTGGGATGCGCGGACTTCGCGACGCCGGTGGGATGGAGCCGGTCGTGATCGATCGAGTTGAGCGCCAGCGTGAACATCTCCCGCCGAAAGCCGCGGGAGATGAACTCATCAAGTGTGGACTGCGAGACGACCAGAAACGGGGTGTTTCGATAGACGCGATCGACCAGCGCTTCCGAGGAGTAGACGTAGCCTCCGAAGATCGGGCCCGCTTCCATGAAAATCGATCGGCCGAAGAAGTGATGGCTCAGCCCCACCAGCGGTCCCCGCACAAACAGCGGCGTGTAGAACGGGATCTTGTTGATATCGTCGACAACGACATCGTATCCCTCCTTCCTCAACATGGTGGAGTAATAGTAGGGGACGATGAAGTTGAACGTGTTCCTTCCTCCACGCCGGACGATCCTGATCCCGTCCACGCGCTCCTCGGGCGCGGCGCCGGGGTAGGCCGAACAGAAGAGGGTGACATCATGGCCCATGGCGGCGATGCGGCAGAACGTCTGGTGAAGATGAACCTCCGCGCCGCCGGAGAGAGGGTTTGTCCAGTCCTGCCAGTTGATGACGAGTATCTTCATGAAGAGAGCATTGGGCTGCGGAAAGCCGTGGAAACGAAGTATGCAGAGGTCGGTATCAGATCTGTTTCGCATCGGCCGGGGGGCGATACCGGCCCCACGTCCGATCGCGATTTTCAGCATGATGGCAGCGTCTGCTGAGGCCGATGCCGGGATGTAACGAGAGATGATCCGCTTAAACCGAACCCCGCCGAAATGATCTTTGTTGACCGTTCGAACATGCTGCCGGAAGAAATTCTTCCAAGTCAGAAAGATATGTATTACTCAGGCAAGGGACGACATTGACAAAGGTTCTGATCGTTGAGGATAATCTCTCCATTGTGAAAGTCACACGTATCCTGCTGGAGCGGGAGGGCTTTCTGGTGGAAGCATGCGCCGACGAGGGATGCTTCGAACTTGCGCGCACATGGGCGCCCTCCATCATCCTGATGGATGTGCGTCTGCCGGGCCTCGATGGAATCGAGGCATGCAGGAAGCTGAAGAGGGATGGCGAGACAAAGCACATCCCGGTGATTCTGGTTTCGGCCGACGGGGATATCGAGGAACTTGCGGGGGAAGCCTGCGCCGATGGGGTGCTTGCAAAGCCGTTCAGCAACAAATCCCTTATCGGGATTATCCGCGCCCACGCGGTCGATGGAGCACTGAACTGACGTTCGGAGAACGTTTTTTGTTCATGGATGGCACTGCGCGGTATATTACCGGCAAGGAGAATAGAGTTATGGGATTGATCATCAATATCGTGGTTGGCGCGGTCATCGGGTGGCTGGCAAGCATTATCGCCCGGACGAACAACCAGATGGGGTGCCTCTGGAATATCGTTGTCGGTGTTCTCGGCGCGGCGCTTGGTCATTGGATCGCGCAACGGTTCTTTGCCTCTGTGGCGTCGTCGACCGGTGCGTTTTCCATTCGAAGCCTTCTGATCAGCATTGGCGGCGCGGTGCTGCTGATCCTGATCCTGCGGACCATCGGAATTCTGAAACACGATTGATTGCGGGATACGTCCGGTAGATCTTCCGGGTTTCCTGTCAAGTATTTTCATGAGCGAGCCATGCTTCCTCCTCGAATGGAGAGAGCATGGCTCGTTCGCGTGCTGCCGCGCCGGTTTGCCGCGTGGCATTCCGGCGCTCACATCCGCATTTTCGGCTTGTTGATGCCGAGCGTCTTCATCTGCTTGGAAAGGGTGGAGCGGTCGATATCCAGCTCCGCCGCGGCGCGCGTGATATTCCAGTCATTCCGGTCCAGCACCTTCATCAGCTCATCCTTCTTGGTCTGCTTGGCGAGCATCTGCACATCGTTATAATCCTGCACCACGGTCATCTCCGCCGGACGGAAGGGATCGGCGCGTTCCATCACCCTGGCGATATCGGTATGGTCGATCAATTCCTCCGGCGACATCACCGCTGCCGCCTCGATCGCGCGGCGCAGCTCGCGGATATTTCCCGGCCACCGCTGCCGCTCGAGGAGATCCACCGCGGAGTTGCTGAGTCGCTTTACGGGGATGCCGTTCTTGGTGGCGAACAGGTTGAGGAAATGGGTTGCCAGCGGCTCGATATCCTCCTTTCGTTCCCGAAGCGGGGGGACATAGATCTCGATGCCGCGGAGCCTGTAGAGAAGATCCTCGCGGAATATCCGCGAGCGGACCGCTTCCAGCAGGTTGCGGTTGGTGGCCGATATGATCCGCACGTCGATAATGTCGGACGTGGTGGAGCCGAGCCGGCGGACGGACTGCGAGTCGAGAAACCGGAGGAACTTGGCCTGGAGCTCGATGGGAAACTCACCGATCTCATCGAGGAAGACCGTGCCGGTATCGGCGGACTGCACCAGGCCGGTCTTGGCATCGGTGGCGCCCGTAAACGCGCCGCGCGTATGGCCGAACAGCTCGCTCTCGAACATCGTTGCCGGGATGTTCGGCACATCGATCACCACGAACGGCTTCAGCTTCCGCGGGCTCATCGCGTGGATGGCGCGTGCCAGCACATCCTTGCCGACGCCGGTTTCGCCGGTGACGAGGACGGAGATGGTGGTATTGGCGCACATCGCCGCATCGGTCAGAAGCCGCTGGATGATAGGGCTGCGTCCCACGATCCCGTAGCGTTCCAGATCATCGGTGGCGCCGGGGGCGGTCCCGCGGTGCTGTCCCCGTTCCAGCGCCGTTGCCACGGCGGTGAGGAGATCGTTGGGGCTCGATCCCTTGTAGATATAGTTGGTGGCGCCGCTCTTCATGGCGCCGACCACCAGATCGATGGAGTTTTCGCCGGTCAGCATGATCACCGGGATCGATGGATGGAATCTGACGATCCGTTCCAGCACCTCCTGCCCGTCGATGTCCGGCATCCTCATATCGAGGAGGACCAGGGCGACGGATGCGGCCTCTTCGCCAAGCGTCCGGAGCCCGCGCTCCCCTCCCTCGGCGGTGATGACGGTATAGCCGGCCCGTCTCAGCAGCTCGGCAACGGTATCGAGAAAGCTTCTATCATCATCGATCAGCAGGATCTTGGGGATGATGGTTCCTGGCCTGCCAGTTAGCATGAATGATTGAGATTTAGTAGATTACACAATCTTGATCTGTTCGTAGCGTCGAAAACTACGAAGCCTGCGGGAAATCCCCCTGTTTTAAGAGAAGAAAACGCCCGCAGAAATTTTTTTTACATTGAAGTTGCCCATGGGGGGCAAAACTCTGTATATTCGCATTGGCTAGGCATTTCCAACGACGCACTATGTAGTTCCTGTTGGAAACCAACGTCGGCCGAGTCGCCGCGACGCTTTTATGATTCTGGACCTCTCATAAAGTTAATCGCGGAGAACGGCTTTAATACTCGTGGGTCTGGACCTCCCTATGAGCTAGGCACGACGGGCATAGTCCAATCACGGGCGGCGGGGCGCCACCCTCGCCGCCCGTCGATTGTTTTTTGACGGTCCGGTCATCTCCTTCCGTGATTTCCTTTCGTCTCGATTCGGTCGTCCCGCGTCCGTTTGTCGCGCGCAGCATCATCTCCATCCGCCGCCTGCTCCCATCTTCCCCAACAGCATTCCCGATCCTCGTTCGTCATACCGTATGCATTGCCCGGCCGTGTTTGCAGGCTCCCGGTTGTACAGCTTGTGAACATCCATTATACTTGGCCGGTTTCCCTTGCGGAGCCTGCCCGAGGCGGAAGCTCCCACGTTCGCGTGATGGAGATGAAGGTTTGTCATCCAATCAGAGAGAGTGAAGGCATGCTCGAATTCGATGTAACGGCCCCGGTGACGATCGCCACCGATCCCGATCAGTCCCGGATACGAGTCGATCAGATCGACCTGCGGCTCGATCTTGCCGATGAGATCATGCGGCTGAAGCGGGAGATGAACGCGGTGCTTCTGGCTCACTATTATCAGGAGCCGGAGATTCAGGACATCGCGGATTACATCGGTGACTCGCTGGAGCTGGCGCGGCGCTCGCAGGAGACCAGCGCTGAGGTCATCATCTTTGCCGGCGTTCATTTCATGGCGGAAACCGCGAAGATTCTCAACCCTGCCAAGCAGGTGCTGATTCCCGACATGGCGGCCGGCTGTTCGCTGGCTTCCGGCTGTCCGGCGCCGGAGTTCAAACGGTTCCGCGAGCTTCACCCGGATCATATCGCCATCACCTATATCAACTGTTCCGCCGAAGTGAAGGCGTTGAGCGATATCATCTGCACGTCGTCATCGGCCGAGAAGATCATCAACCAGATCCCGATGGATCAGAAGATTCTCTTCGCTCCGGACAGGAATCTGGGGGGATATCTGATGAAGAAGACAGGGCGGAAGATGCTTCTCTGGCAGGGGACGTGCATTGTCCACGAGACGTTCAGCGAGCGGAAGATCATCGAGCTGCGGCATCGCCATCCCGATGCGCTGTTGATTGCTCATCCGGAGTGCGAGGAGTCGCTCCTCAACCGGGCGGATTTCATCGGATCGACCAGCGCGCTTCTCAAATTCACGCAGGAGTCGGACGCGCGGGAGTTTATCGTGGCAACGGAGTCCGGCATCCTTCATCAGATGCAGCGGCTTTCCCCCGGAAAGCTGTTTGTGGCGGCCCCTCCGCAGGAGGAAAGCTGCAACTGCAACGACTGTCCGTACATGAAGCTGAACACGCTGGAGAAGATCTATCTCTGCATGCGCAACAGGTCTCCGGAGATCAACCTTCCCGACGAGGTGATGCGTGGCGCGGAGCGTTCGCTGGAGCGGATGCTGCAGATGAGCGCCTGAGCGGATGGCGTGCACAGGGTTATGATAGGTGGAAGGATTTCGACGAGCGGGCCATTCCGTTCCGTCTCTGGAAGAACAGGGGAGCGAGGCGTTAAACGTCAAAGGGACGGCAATGAAACTGAAGCTTGATCTGCATGACATCTACAACAAGGGTCAGGATATCGACCGGGCGTTGAACGGGATTATCCGGGAGGCCGTGGAAAAGAAGGCGCCGCTGGTGGAGATCATCCCCGGCAAGGGCTCCGGCCAGCTCAAGAAAAAAGTGCTTCGATTTCTTGACCAGAAGGAGATCAAGGCATTATACCACAGAGTGGAGAAGGACTCGAAGAATTTTGGTCGGTTGTTTGTGCATTTTCGGTGGAAGTGATGCAGCTCGTGTTCGGCTCAGTACGATCTAAGCAATATGATACTAACTGGAGTGCAAAAGATTTGAATTTCGCTCTATTCCAGGCATTTACTTTTCCGGGATACTTGCTGAGCCTCCGAATGGTTCGAACGGCGCTCTAGAGTGTGTTGACAAATAGCCGGTTGTTATCTTGGGGTCATGCGACGTTATGAGATAACCGATACGCAGTACGCCCGCATCGAACACCTGCTGGCCGGCAAGCCCGGTGATGTCGGTCGGTCAGCAGTCAATAACCGGGTTCAATAAAAAGAATTTATCGCGTAGCAGTGCTATAGTATAATATTCAGCATCTGAACCTGCCTGTATTGGATGACATAGAAGAAGATAACCAACGATTGAGTAAGATGTTGGGTTCAGTGAATGGTTCGTGCAGCTTGTCGGCAGAACTAGGCAGGGTAGTGTCTCAGTTTGAATCTCGTTCCCTATTCCACAAACTTTGGCGTACTCTCTTGGTAAGCATGAGAACTGTCATGAAACCTGGCAGTTTCTATCGAGCTTCACCACAAAGCAATATCCTCTGGCCTTATTCAAACCCCTCTTCCTTGTAACCTTTCTCCGTTACGTTTGTATTTCGTCGGTCCGTGGGCGATAGCGCTTCTGGCGCGGCACGGTGTGTCAGCACTATTACTCCATTCCTGTAGCCCCGTATCAGCATGATCCTTCTCCTTCCCGATGCTCCGCCCGTCGCGTCCGATATGGATTTCGTCTGCCCGGAAATGGCGTGGTCGAATATCGTCGCCCTTACGCGGCCCACCGATCCCTGGTCGCCGGAGACGCAGGGGACGCTCTCGATCAAATGCGCGTTCGGTGGAAAGGAAACCTACCAGGTGGATGGGAACCGGCTGCCGGTGGGCCAGGGGAATTATCTGATCCTTAATCATGGACAGAGGTATTCGAGCACCGTCGATCCCAGAGCGGGCGCGGAATCGCTCTGCATCTTCTTCCGGCCTGGGTTCGCGGAGGAGTCGCTCGGGAGCCTGATCAGGCCGGATGACGCGCTTCTCGATGACCCGTCGCGGCCGCACGATGAGCCGGTCCATTTCTTCGAAAAGCTCTATCGTCCCAACGCTCTTGTCACCCCACGACTTGCCGGTATCTACGATACGCTCAAACAGGGGATGCCGGAGAGGGGATGGATGGAGGAACAGCTCCACGCCCTTCTTCACGGCATGCTTGCGGGCCATCGGGATATCCTCACGGAGATTCGCAGGCTGCCGTCGATTCGGTTGTCGACGCGGGTGGAGGTGTATCGCAGGCTGAGCCGCGCGCGGGATTTCGTCGAGAGCAATTTCGATGCGCGAATCACGCTGGCGGATATGGCGCGGGAGGCGCATCTCTCGGTCTATCATTTCCTGAGGCTCTTCAGAGATGCGTTCGGCGTTACCCCTCATCAGTATATCTCGCGACTTCGTCTTGAGCGGGCCGGATATCTCCTGATCACAACCGATCTGCCGGTCGCCGGGATATGCAGGACGCTCGGGTTCGAAAGTTCAAAATCGTTCAGCCTCCTCTTCAGACGTTTTCATGGCATCCCGCCGACCGAGTATCGCAGGCGGTTCGGCACCGGCTGAGCCATCGGCCGCGACCGCGTTCGAAAAAGCAAATTCCGATACCACCGCTCCCGTATCCTTCGTGCATTATCGCGCGTCCCTTCAGTCCGGCGCTTCGCATGGCGATGTGTCCGTCCCGCGATTTCAACGCCCCCGAGGCGGGGAGGAGGGGCCCCCGCCGCATACAATTCGTGGATGAGATGCACACAATGAAGGGATTTATCGTTCGTACTCACGCGCGTGGCCGGGCAGTCATGCGGTCGATCGCCGCGGGCTGTCTGCTTGCTCTGATGCCGGCGGGGGCCATGATGGCTCAGTCGTATTCTCTCGGCACGGAGAGCGGGACATATCAGGATCTTCAGGGAGGGACAAGGGCGAGCATCGAGATCGGCGATTCGGTCCATACGCACTTCATCGACCTGGGGGGTGCCGCGTTCAGCCTGTTCCGCAGACCCTACTGGCTGAAGGACTCCATGGGGATTCAGATCACCGGTTACGGCAATCTGAGGATCGATAACGATACCTCGCTTGTGATCGTCGATGGGATCTTCGGCGAGCTGGTTTCGCGCGATGCCAGCTCGGGGATCTCCTATGTCGTGGAGGGAGGGCCGGGGAATCTGGTGGTGAAGGTGCAGTGGAAGAACGCGGGGTTCAGGACGGGAACCGCTAGCGATTCAGCGAACTTCCAGGTCTGGCTCTATCAGAAGACCGGCGTTATCGAGATACGCATCGGTCCCGGCTCCGCCCCCGGCCTGGGGACCACCGTCGGTGCGTGGATGGGGACGTTTATCTCCCCGCAGAACTTCGATTACATCATCGAGAAATGCTGGATCGTGGGGGATCTCTCCAAGCCGACCTTCGATGTCAGCCATAACTTCACATTCAACAGGATCAAGAGCCTTCCCGCCTCCGGGACCATTCTTCGCCTGACGCCCCGAGGGTCGCTCGGCATGCCGGCGGCAAAGAAGCACTCGGGGATGATCGATCTCTCCCCCAACCCGACCGGCGACCGCGTGACCCTTCGCATTGATCGCGAGGTGCCGCCGGGAGCTTCCCTCAGGGTGACCGATGTTGCGGGGCATCTGGTCCGGGAGGAGGCGCTTCGCGATGGGAACAGGATGATCGATCTCTCCGCGGTTCCAAGTGGCGTCTACATCGTGGCCGTCGATCTCGATGGAGATATCTATAGCGGGAAGGTGATCCGGCGATAGCGCCCCTCGTTGATGCATATGGTACCATCATCAGAGGCGTCCCGGCCTTTCCGCCGGGACGCCTCTGAGCTTCAGCCCACCACCCACGTCACCCGGCGTCCCGAAGAATTTGTTGCCATCTCGGATTTTTTCCTCCTCCGTGCGACACTTTACAATTCCCAGGGTCTTGATGTTTATATTTGGACAAAGTCCATATAAAAGATCCTGCTGAAACGATATCCTGGGTAATCGGAACCGCCCGGAGAAGATGCAGGCCCGGAAAGCGATGCGCTGGAGAGAAGGTCGGATACGAGGCACTCCGTGGAAGGGCGGAGAGCTTCTGACAGGTAGACATCTGGATTCAGTCCAAATCCATATTTGAACTGTTCCCTCGGCAACCGTGGCCCGGCCGGGCTCGCAGATCGGCGTGAGCGGAGATCGACAGCAATTTCAACCCGTTAACCTCAAAACCCGAACACAATGCGTTCCACAACTACCATGCTCCTGGTCTGCGCGTTCGCAGTCCTGCAGATCCACATCGCGAAGGCACAATCCACGGGGAGCGTGCAGGGCACCATCACCACGACCGACGGAGATCCGGCGTCATCGGTGACCGTGGTTGTCAAGGGGGCCAGAAAGAAGGGGATGACCGGAAGGGATGGCGCCTATATCCTCAAGGATATCCAGGCGGGGAAATACACCATCGTTGCCACGCACGTGGGGCTGGAGGCGCAGGAGAGGGATGTGGTGGTGGTTGCCGGCGGGGCCACCAGGCTCGATTTCGAGATGCGGGCAAGCGTGCTGGAATCCGACGGGGTGACGGTGACGGCGAACAAAAGCCGCAACGAGGTCCCTGTATCGATCGGCAAGGTGAATATCGCGCCGATGGATCTGCCGCAGAGTATCGCCACGGTGGACCGGACCGTCATCGAGCAGCAGCAGGCGCTGCATCTGAGCGATGTGCTGAAGAATGTGAACGGCGTCTATCAGATGGGGGGGACCGGTGGAATTCAGGAGGAGATCGCCGGACGTGGCTTCGCGTTCGGCAGCAGCAACACGTTCAAGAACGGCGTGCGCTTCAACAACAGCTCCATGCCGGAGGTGAGCTCGCTCGAACGGATGGAGGTGATGAAGGGGAGCAGCGCCATTCTGTTCGGTAACGTGGCCGCCGGAGGCGTGATCAATCTGGTGACCAAGAAGCCGAAGTTCACCCCCGGCGGCGAGGTGAGCATGCGCGTGGGAAGCTACAACCTCTACAAGCCGTCGATCGATGTCTACGGGCCGGTGCTCAACAGCGAGGATGTCGCCTACAGAGTGAACGCCTCCTACGAGAACGCCGAGAGCTTCCGCGACAGCGTCACCTCCGACCGCATCTATCTCAACCCGTCGTTCCTCGTCAACATGGCCGGCAATACACAGGTGCTGCTCGAGGGGGATTATCTGCGCGATCATCGAACCGTCGATTACGGCACCGGCTCCATCAACTATGCGATCGCGGAGGTCCCCAGAAATCAGTTCCTCGGCGCAAGCTGGTCCTATTATCATACAAGCCAGGGAAGCGCGACGGCGACGATCACGCACCACTTCGATGAGAACTGGCAGATACGCGGCGTGGGGGGATACCAGAGCTACAAAAACGATCTGTTCGGCACCACCCGGCCGAACTCCGGAACAACGGTGCAGGCCAATGGAAACTGGGTCCGGGGAATCCAGCGGAGCGTGGTGGATGAGAAATATTATGTCGGCCAGATCGATTTCTCCGGTCGCCTGAACACCGGCTTCCTGGGGCACACGCTGCTGGTGGGAGTCGATGCCGATAAATACAGCACGCAGACGGTGGCCTATAACGGCCTCACCAAATACGATTCGGTCAACATCTTCAACATGGATGCGTTCAAGCAGCGCGGTGACATACCTTCGGTAACTCCGAGAACGAAGACCGAGAGCCCGCTCAACCGGGCCGGCGTCTACGCGCAGGATCTTATCGCCGTCGCGGACTGGCTGAAGGTGCTTGCCGGGGCACGCTGGAGCTACCAGCAGACCGTCAGCAACGTGCTGACCTACGCGAACGATTCCACCGGGACCACGACCAATTATGACGCCGCCGTCACGCCGCGATTCGGCATCGTCTATCAGCCCTTCTCCATGCTCTCGCTCTTCGCAAGCTACTCCAACTCCTTCACGCTCAACAAGGGGGTCGATATCGACGGCAAGTCGCTCGATCCTTCCTACATCAACCAGTATGAGGTGGGGGTGAAGAGCGATCTGCTCGATGGCGCGCTCTCCGCCAATGTCACCGTCTATCAGATCAGGAACAGCAATCTGGCGCAGACCAGCCAGGCCAATGGTAACACGGATGCCAATATCAAGGAGCTGGCGGGCGAGGTGACGAGCAGGGGAATCGAGCTGGATATCATGAGCCGGCCGTATTACGGGTTTACGTTCATCGCCGGGTACAGCTACAACAAGACCACGTATACCAGGAGCAACACGTATATCGTTGGGAGCGAGCTTCCCTACAACCCGAACCACACCGCGAACGCCAGCATCAATTACACCGTAAGCAGCGATGGCTGGCTCAACGGGCTGAACCTGGGGGCAAGCCTCCTCTACGTGGGGGATCGCGAGGCCGGACGCTCCACGCGGCTCACGGTGAAGGACGACGCCTTCAAGCTGTTCGCGCTTCCCAACTTCACGCAGTTCGATATCTCGGCCGGCTATCAGTTCAGCAAGCTGGCGGTGCGGGCCAAGGTGTCCAATCTCTTCAATGTGCTGAGCTATTACGTGCATGACGACAACAGCCTGAACCCGGTGGCTCCCCGGATGTTCTGCCTGACGACCAGCCTGCAATTGTGAGTCGCGATGCTCGGGGGGCGATAGCATCGCTCTTACATCATCGGCGCCGCTGGAAGCCGGCCGTTCCGTTCCAACTGGTTCGGTTTCCGGCGGCCGCTGATGTCCCCGAGGATCGCTCGGTGAATGATGATGATTGATGGATGATGGAGGGGTTATCCGCGGCGCCTCACCACTGGCGGGAGGGCCGGTGACTGAAACGTCGCGGATGATCGGCGCGGGCACTCGACGGCATATGGGGCCGTCGAGTGCCTTGTGCGTTTACGGGGGGCCTGCGACCATCGCCGGGCTCTGGTGTCTTTATACCGTGCACGACCGGGCGCGCCGGAAACGTCCTTCCTGCATCCATGACGGGCCAACCGCGGGAACGGTTATATTCCGCGACCGGCTGTCGATGTGACATCGCTCGCCATCCGGCGTCGATGAGATGCCTCCGGCCCGGCCCTCGAATGCCGGTGGAGCGTCCGGCGATATTCCTCAGAACGTCATCTTCCCGATCATCCATGCGCGACCGTTTCAATCAGATCCTCCCGATAGCCATCTTCTCCGCGGCCCTCTCGTTCGGGCTTCCTCTGTCGGCACAGCCGCAGAACCCTCCGGCGATCGGATCGGGGAACCACATCAACACGGATCGCCAGAACCTGGGCCCCGCCATCAACTCCGGGAGCATCGAGATCCTTCCGATCGTCAGCCCCGATGAAAAGACCATCTACTTCGACCGGAAATACAGCAGGGGAAATGTCGGTGGGATGAACGATGAGGATGATATCTATTACAGCACGCTCGGCCCCAACGGCGCCTGGCTGCCGGCAAAGAACCTTGGCCCTCCCCTGAACACCCCCGGCTCCGATGTCCTCTTCTGGATCTCCGCCGACGGGAACACCGCGCTGGTTCACAACGGCGGGAAGGTCAACGGCAGGACGCTCGGGCTGGCGATCTCCAGACGTTCCAACGGGACATGGGGAGCGCCGAAGCCCATTTCGATTGCCGGCCTCGGAAATCTCAGCGAGATCAGCGAGGGCTATCACGCCAACATATCGCCGGACGGCAGCCGGCTGCTGGTTGCCTACAGCCGTGACCCGGGAAACCCGGAGAATCTCGATATCTACTCATGCCCGGCCATCGGCAACGACTATATGCACTGGGGGGCGCCGGTGAGCCTTGGTGACAGCGTCAACTCCCCCGGTTCGGAATGGGCGCCGTGGATCGCGTCGGACAATCACACCCTTTACTTTGCCTCCGGCGGGCACGGCGGATATGGCGCCACCGATCTCTTTATCAGCCGGCGGCTCGATGACACATGGCAGAAATGGTCGATGCCGGTCAACCTGGGCCCGATCATCAACACCGCCGGTTACGAGGCTTCGATATCGATACCGGCGGGAGGCACCCACGCCTATATCAGCGGCGTCGGGCTGATGGGGGATGCCACATACGGCCAGTCCGATATCTACCGCATGAACCTGGATGACTCCTCCCGCCCGCAGGTCTACCGGGAGCTGGCCGGTCGGCTGACGGCCGGGGGACGTGGAATCCGGGGGCTTGTCCGCGTGGAACGGCTGCCCGAGCGGGCGGTGGTCGGGTCGGTGACGAGCGATGAGGGGGGAGGATTTCGCTTCGAGCTTCCCGCCGGGTCGGAGTACCGCGTCACCGGATGGGGAGCCGGGCACGGTGAGGTGTTCGCCACCGTCGATGCGCGGAAAGCCGATGACAGCCCGCTGAGCGTGATGCTTGCGTTGGCGGATGGCGTCCCGATCCGCGATACATCGGTTGTCAGGCGCGGGCCGGGGGATGATCGCGAAATTCTCTACCAGACCGATGTCGATGGCTTCGCGATCGGCTCATCGGAGGTGCCGAAAGCGGGAATCCCCAGGCTGACGAAATCGCTCCAGGTTCTCCGCGATGCGCTCGCTCATGAAGGCGGGAAGGTCCGGGTGATCGGCTATACCGACGATACCGGCGAGAACGACAGCAATCATGTGCTGAGCCTGTCCCGCGCGAACAGCGTGCTTCAGTGGCTGCGGAGCAACGGCATTCAGGGGGACCCAGGGGGGGACATCCTGCTTGCCGGCCAGGGGGAATCCAGCCCCGTTGCCAGCAACGACACCCCCGCCGGCCGCGCCCGCAATCGTCGCGTGGTGATCATGGTGACCATTCCGGCCAGGCCGCGATAGCATTCCATGCGGCCGGTGAGGCATCGTCTCCCGGCCGCATCTCCGCAGGCTCCCCCCATTTCACGACCTTCCATGCCTGAGGTCGCTTGCTTTTTCTTCCACAACAGATTCCAATTGCAATAAGATCAAAGCACAAAGAGAGACGGCTGCTTCGTAAATTGACGTGACTATCCGTATCTCATGCCATGCCGGCGGATCGTTCATGGCGGAGCCGACGCGCTCCACGAGCGGGCTCGATGCGCTCCATATGACGTTGGAGGGCATCGTTATTCAGAGAACAGGACGTTTTACCCAGGAGAGCACAAGACAATGGCAATTGATGTTCTGATGCCCAAGATGGGCGAATCGGTACAGGAAGGAACGATACTGCGGTGGTTGAAGCAGCCGGGCGATGCGATCGAGCGTGATGAAGTGATCGCGGAGATCTCGACCGACAAGGTGGATACGGA
>JAQBOZ010000005.1 GCA_028287785.1 Chlorobiota bacterium | reverse complement strand
GGGGTTGAGGAGAACTTTTTCGAGTTGGGAGGGCACTCGTTGCTTGCGACCCAGGTGATCTCCAGGGTACGGAGCGAGATGGAGGTTGATATCTCGCTGCGCGATTTCTTCCTCCAGCCTACCATTGAAAGCCTCGCGCTTCTTATTGTAACGACGATGGCCGGGCAATGCGATCCAACAGTTATCGAAAACCTTCTGGCCGAGATGAAGGAGGCCACCAATTCAGGCTCATGAGACACGTGATTGCCTGTCACCGGCCATGTCCGAATCATTCATTCCCAGATTAATTGCACGAACAGTCATTTCAGCATAGTTAATGCCGATAAACACTTCGCCTTGGATACTGCTTTCACGGCGCGAACAGATTCAATCGAGGATGCGACTGTTCTGTTTCCCCTACGCTGGCGGCGGTGCGTCGATCTATCAGACATGGCAGGATATGGTTCCGAAGGAGGTCCTGATTTGCCCAATACAACTTCCCGGGCGCCAAACACGGTTGATGGAGCTGCCATATGCGCGGTTGGCCGATTTGGTGGCTGCTATTGTCGTCGCCGATTTATTCGACAGCCGGCCTTTTGCATTATTTGGTCATAGTATGGGGGCATTGATCGCGTTCGAGTTGGCGCGCGAACTTCGGCGTTGCGGAAAGCCGATGCCGGCGGCGCTCTACATTGCAGCATGTTGCGCTCCGCAACACGCTGGTGCCATCAAGCAGATTAGCGATCTGCCGCGTGATGAGTTTATCGATGCCCTCGCAAGGCACACAAATATGTCGCCAGAGTCATTCTCGAATGAAGAGTTAATAGAACTGATGCTCCCTACACTGCGTGCGGACTTCTCGCTCTGTGAAACGTACCATTATGACGAGGAGGAACCTCTACCGATTCCAATCTATGTGTTCGGCGGCATTGATGATACGGATGTCACCGAGGAGGACCTCGCCGGATGGCGTAGGCAGACGTGTGCATCATTCAACCTCTCGATGATTAATGGCGATCATTTCCTTACCGAAACAGCACGGGAAGAATTCTTTTTGTTGATGAATGTGCTCCTCTAGAACAATGGGACATGACATGAATGCGGATAATCGATTTCCTGAAGCATTGATGCCGCAGATACCCGAGCCGCGGACAGTACATGTATGGACATGCTCGTCGGACTCGGAGATCATACGTGATTGTACATTTGATGCCATTCTGACCCCCACCGAGAAGGAAATGGCCGGGCGATTTCGGCGGGATGCTGAAAGCGGGTCATACAAGATGGGGCGCGCGCTGTCGCGGATCGTTGCCGCATCGTACCTGCGAATAGATCCACTACAGATCAAGTTCGAACGATCGCCGTGCGGCAAGCCGTCTATCACTGTTCCGTCTGACACAAATCTCCACTTTAATTTGAGTCGAAGCGGCGACATGGCAATTGTCGCAGTAATGTATGAAATGGAGATCGGGATAGACCTTGAGAAGGTACGGGCGATTCCCGATTGGGAGACAATAGCGCGGTATTATCTTACCAATGGCGAGCGTTCCTTCGTAGAGCGTTGCGAACCGTGGGAACGGGACCGAGCATTCCTTACCTGTTGGGTGCGAAAAGAGGCTTATGTAAAAGCTATCGGCACTGGAGTTACTGTCTCTCTGGACCGGATCGATACCCTACGCTCAGATGGTGCTGATGGGGAAGCCGATGGCAATCGTGAATGCTATGCTATTTGCGATCTCGATCTTGGTCCACTATACACCTGTGCGGTTGCTGCGCTGGGGCCAATTGATGAAATAATATGCTTGGATGTTGCCGGAGAACTGGTGGCTGGGACGTGTGGTTGACTCCGGAGTAATGACGAGAGCTAAAGCCGGGCGTCTTGTTGGAGCGCACAAAATCAGAAGATCATTCGGCATTATCCGCCAGGGAGTACCGATACGAACGATACTACAAGTAGGAATGAGAGTAAGGGTAGGGGGCAGGAATCATCAACTCGCATCCCCCCATCCATCCCCCAAACGTGAAAAGCCCTGAAATCTTTACGATTCCAGGGCTTTATGTCGGCGTGGCAGGATTTGAACTCCATATTCGTACACCTCCCGCGTAATCTGCTTGGCGAATCTTGATCGTCTTTTTAGCAGGGGACTACGAACCTATTGTTATTCATCTCGACCGACCCACGCGCTCCAGAGCCGCAAGAACATCAGCTTTCATATAAAGAACCCGCCGCGATATCCGGCGTGGATGTAGAATATTCCGCTGTTCCCATTTCCTCAGAGTCAGAACCGTAACGTGGAGCAGTTCAGCAGCTTCCTTGCGGGTCAGGAGTTCATTGCCGGCAGGTTCAACGGGCGGTGGCGGCGAATTCTTCTTGCTGGCTTCAAGGGCATCACCAACAGCGCGATAGATCAGATCGCGAAGCTCATCGATCGTGAGGGAGAGAAAGCCAATCGTTTCCATAACTGTTCATCCGTAATTCGTGAGAGATACTGACGCAACATGGAGAATACGATCGCTCAACATCAGTAGGTACGCGGTAGGAGCACACACCAGCCGCCGAAGACTATCCTCCATTGGTGGTCTGTTTGCTACCGCAGTCCTTTGGTCAAGATGCGAATGAGATGATCCAGCCGAGCACGATCGGCATACGACGCTTCCTCACGGAGCTTCTTTCGCATGTCGCGGTAGGTCGTGGCCTTGTCCTTCGACTGACCTCGATAATCGAAATGATTGATGATCGTCGCATCGGTTGCCCGACAGTAGCCAGCTTCCTTCAGCGCCTCGATGATAAGCACCAGATCAACCTGCTGTGCCATCCATTCAATGAGACGCGATTGCTGATCTTGCCCCGTTATGGTGGACACAGGTTTGTAGTTGCGTGAGCACGCTCGAAGTCGATCGGGCTGCGATAGCCTAATGTCGAGTGGAGTCGCTCACGGTTATAAAACACCTCGATGTATTCGAAGATCGCACTGCAAGCCTCTGCCCGACTCGCGTAGACCTGGTTACCGACAAGCTCCCGTTTCAATGTGCCGAAGAAGCTCTCACTCGGCGCATTGTCCCAGCAGTTACCGCGACGACTCATGCTCTGCACCACAGCGTTCCTTGAACAGAGCTGCCGGATTCCTGCGGCAGCATACTGGCTTCCGCGATCCGAGTGCAGCAGCACACACCGATCTGCCGGCTTGCCGGCAATCGCCATGCGGAGTGCCCGCCCGACCAGAGCTTCATCGATCTGATGACTCATCGACCAACCGATCACACGACGGCTGAACAGATCGAGGACCACCGTCAGGTACAGCCACCCGTCGCGGGTTGCGATGTAGGTAATATCGCTCGTCCATTTCTGATGAGCGGACTCCGCGCTGAACTGGCGGGCCAGCAGGTTCTCAGCCACCGGCTGTCGATGTTTGCAGTCAGTCGTCTGGACCCGTCGGCGTGGCGTCCGAGCCCGCAACGAACGTTGGCGCATCAGGCGGGCAACACGTTTGCGGGCGACCTGCACACCTGTGTGCCGTAATGCCTGATGCACGCGAGGAGCTCCATAGCGGCCATGACTGGACCGAAAGATCTGCTCGATACGTTGGGTAAGCATCTCATCACGATGATCGTGTGAGCAGACCGGCCGCTCTGTCCAGGCGTAATACCCCGCCGGGCTTACCCCCAGAACCCGGCACATCAGCTCGATCGGGAACTGCTCACGATGAGCACGAACAAAGCTGAAACGAACCTCTGGCCTTACTTCTGAGGGGGCTGTGCAAAGTACGCCATGGCTTTTTTTAAAATATCTCGCTCCTGCTTCAACAGCTCATTCTCTTTCTGCAATCGTGCGATCTGTTGGTCGCTCGTCTCCTGTTGAGGTACGGGGAGACGATGCGCATAGCGGGCTTCGCGCCGCCAGTCGTACAATGTATGGGCGGAGATCCCAAGATCACGGGCAATCTCTGCCACCGGCTTGCCGCTGGTTACGCTCAGACGAACAGCTTCATCACGAAATTCCTGCGAATGCTTCTGTCGCCCATCGGGCTTCGATGATTCGTTATTCATAGACACCTCCGGAGGGAATCTAACCCTCTTTTCTGTGTCCACTATTCCGGGCTAAGGTCATCTGATATGAGTTCTTAGCTGGTGAAAAACCAATGGGGATGTCGTTGCCCGGGAACGAACCTGTGGCGAATCGATAGTGGCGGAGCAGAGAATCTCAAAACTGTGGGTTGGCATGAATGGCTGGGAGAATTCGACTGACAGGCTGTGCCGAGGGTCGGTCGATGCCTCCAGCGATAAGGAATGAATCATGTCGCGGAAGGTAGAAGGACAACTGCGACGGCCCGATAGAGCTGGATCTCAATGGAAAATGACCATGATGACAGACTCGTCCTTCACTATAATCCTGGATAATTCCAACGGTGAGCGGTGTGACGATGAATATTCGATTGGAGCAAGCCAAGTGGCAGGGAATAGTAGCCGAAAATCCGTGTAATGGCGGCGCACGATAGGAAGTAAATATGAAAACATGGCAAATTAAATCGAAAATGATTTTTCTCAGACGCAGGGAGAAAAATCGCTTTCCTCGCATATGGATTACTATCGGGTCATATCCACGCCGCATCTTTCTAATAAGCACTCCAAAAGGATTCCAGAAGCGTTGCAGACGGATTCCAGAGGTATGGCAACCATTGAGCAGATTCTTACTGCCGATTCTCCGGATTTTGACGACGGGTGATGCCGCTCGTGTACGTCGACAGACCAGGCAGTCAGCAGCACGCGGCAGGTGCGTAACGAGATTGTGATGGGATGATCGATCCTTGGACTCACTCGAACGGAGACCGCGACATGAAACGACCCAGCATTGTTGATCTCTCGGGCCCCATGCTCCGCTGGATTCGCGAACGCGCCGGATGGACCCAGACACGGTTTGCCCAGGCGCTGGCCCGTCAGAAGAAGTACGATGGCGACTTCACAAGCGTATCCTCGATTATCCGGTACGAGATGCGGATAATCGTCACGCCGGTACTGGCGAACCGGTATCGGGAGGTGATCGGCCCGGAGCTATTCGACCAGTTGTTGCGGATGTATTACCAGGATGTGCGGGACAGGATTGAGCGGGATAGGATCGAACGGAGTAAGCTCAAGCCATAGTCGTTTTGCTTCTCACGTCGTTTCGCCGGGCGAAGAGTGGCGGTTCTGTCCAGCCATGAAGCAACCGTCATGTGTGGAATAACTCAATGCTCTACAAAGTACTATTGGATATGGGGCCGATTGGGTAAGGTGGACATCGACTGTGATGCCGTGACATGCAGCATGAGAGGATGGTGGATTGCGCTGGCAAAGGGAGATCGTCATGCGACTTCAGACACCTTCAAAAAGAAGCAGGCATTGACGACGACCGCCGATGCCTGCTTATAAATCGTCGTCTTCCTAACGCTCCATCACCACCCCAGTCCCCCGCAATACTTCTTCAAGATCCACTATGTCCTCCGGTGACACGCTTCCGAGACTTGCGGCTTTTGACTCCTCCTCAAAGCTGATCTCCGGCATGGTTCTACGAACCCTGTACAGTACTGCACCGCTATCACGAACGATGTGCGTCGAGTACGACTCTGTAGCGTTTGTAGCCAATGCGGAGGGATCGTGGAGAGCGAGCAACTCCTGTTCAAGTTCGCCGATCTCGATCACTGCCTCTTCGAGCAACGACTTCACATGAGCTGGGATCACTGCTCGTGCGGCGATGTCATCGGTGGGGTCATCCGCTAATGCCCGGAAGGAGTCACCGATCGCATCGAGGAAGGGCATGGCTTCCCAGAGTAGATGGAGAATCCGTTGGGTGGAGGTCATTGTGCCATTGGCATTTGCCGGCGGTGCTGTGTCCTTGGTGGACTGCTTTGAAACGTTCATCCTGCTCCTTACACATAAGCATCCGGATGTAGCACGACACTAGATCGCCGGGGCGTTACCGCTACCCGCATCCGGATGACTTATAAGCATAGGTAGAGCCGTATCAAACCCTTCAGAGCTACGGATAGCTCAGGGCCGGATACGACAATCCCGCGTTCACCCAGCGGGGTCGGGCTAGTGTTTGCTGGTCTGAAGACAGCACAATGAGATCAGGCTGCTCAAGCGAATTCTCATCGTGCTATTGGTGCGTCGCGCATCACTGGAGATCCGCGAATCGCGCCTGGTGGACCATAGTTAATGTGTCGTGGAATATGCGATACACACGTCCTCTGCATCGGCCACACAACACTCAGTTTTGTGGCTCAGAAGCAGAGAGCACCATCCAAAACCTTCCCCCGAAAACGAAAAACCCTGAATTTCAGCGAAATTCAGGGTCTTCTGCGGAGAGGGTGAGATTCGAACTCACGGAACCCTTGCGAGTTCAACGGTTTTCGAGACCGTCCTATTCAACCGCTCTAGCACCTCTCCAGGTTCCCATCGGTGAAGCGCGAGCCACACTTCAGGGACGGCAAATATAAAGAGCATGGGCTCTTGTATTCTAGTGAAATCGTAACAATCGGCCTCAATATGCCGCGTGAGCGCGCCACGTCTCCACGACGATAACGACCTTATCCGCGAATCGCAGATGCAGTAAGTGGACCATCCGTCAGCGTGGATGAACCGGACAGACTCCCGGCTCCGCGATCATGAAGTTCGCCAGCTCGTTATCGGCATGGTGCCCGCTCTCTCCAAGCGCCGCTATCACCCCCGCGCGGTCCTCCTCGCTTCTGTTCTGGTTCAGCTTGAGTTTTCCCTCCATGCGCGCAATCGGAATCTCCAGGCCGATAATCCCCTTCACCTGACTCCTGATCCATTCCGCTGAAGAGTCGAACCTCCAGGGGCGTTCAAACCCGCGCTCCTGCCGCTCCACCAGGCGTTCCAGAATGCCGGGCAGCAGGTCGGGATCGGTGATGATGCGCGGCACGCCGTAGATATGCACGGCGGTGTAGTTCCAGGTGGGGACGCTCAGCTCCTCGTGATACCAGGATGGAGTGATATATCCATGGGGTCCCTGGAAGATCACCATCGCCTCCCGCCCATCGCCGAAATGCTGCCACTGCGGGTTCCCGCGCGCGATATGGCCGATCAGCGTCCCCGATCCGTCCGATTCATCCAGCAGAAATGGAATGTGCGTGGCAAACGGAACCCCGTCATCAACGCTGACGAGCGCGCCGAAATTATACTCCTGCACGAATCGGAAGAGCTTTCCCCGATCCGTCTCCCGAAAATGCGCGGGGAGATACATGGCTCCGGTCTCCGGATGATCTGCATTGCCGATGGAATCCTCCATGCGGCGTGGACAAGTATGGAAACTTGCGAAAATAATCGCGCCGATGAAATCATCACCATGTGGTTGCCAGGATATCGTCACCGTCACCCGCGTTCCGTCTGTTACCGGGATATCGCTTGATTCCAGCCCCGGCCGGCCCTAGCTTCCGGCTCGATCGTATCGATCCATTCCTTGATGTCAGGTATACGTTCCCGGCACGCGCCATTGGCTCATTTCCCTCCGAGCGCGGTTGGGCTATCGATCGGTCGGTTTATAATCATCCCGGCGGGCCCCGGCGGTTCGCTTTCCCTTTACGATTTCAGTCAGATGGAGCACTACATGCGGAGATCGGCTTCCGTGCTTGCCATTCTTTCACTGGCGTGCATATCGGCCCTGGCGCAGGGGAATTACGCGGCACGCAGAATCATCGGCAGGCTGAATGATGCTGCTCTGGCGGCGCGCGGTGGGGCGGCGGGGCATGGGGCGCTTGATGATCTGGCGCTGAAATATGGCCGGCCTTCCATTCGGAGCCTGGTGCCGGGGAAGGCGCCGGTTGCCGGTGGAATCGATCCGGCCGGGCTGGTCGCCCTGGAGTTCGATCGCGATGTCGATATCCCCTCGGTGATTGCCGACTATCTGAAGACCGGGATGTTTCGATATCTGGAGCCCGATTACATCGGTCACGCCGGCTCCGGCGCTCCCAATGATGCTTTCTACGGACGGCAATGGTCGCTCAAAAACGACGGCACGTTTCCGTTGTCACCCGCGAAGGCCGGCGCCGATATGGGAATGGAGATCGCCTGGCAGATGGAGACGGGCGATTCCAACGTGATCGTGGCGATCCTGGATACCGGCTGCAAGCTGGATCACGAGGAACTGGCCGGGAGGATCTGGCATAATCCGAAGGATGGGACGAACAACGGCGTGGATGATGACGCCGATGGCTATGTCGACGATAGCAACGGGTGGAATTTCGCGCTCGAGAACAGCCGGCCCATCGATTCCAGCGGGCATGGCACCAACGTGGCCGGGATCATCGGCGCCAACGGCGGTAACGGGGTGGGCTATGCCGGGGTTGACTGGCACTGCAAGCTGATGATCGGCAAGGTGATCGCGGACAACGGCTTCGGCTACTATTCGTGGTGGATCTCCGGGATCATGTACGCCGTGCACAATGGAGCGCGCGTCATCAACATGTCGCTGGGGGGGGATGAAGCATCGCAGGGGATGCAGGAAGCCGTGGATTATGCCTACGCCCGCAATGTGACGATCGTCGCCGCGATGGGAAACGACAACTACGGGCTTCCCGCCTATCCGGCCGCGCTGAGGCATGTGATCGCGGTGGGCTCGACCGATCCCAACGACACCCGCAGCGCGCCGTTCTTCTGGAGTCCCACAAGCGGCAGCAATTATGGCGGCCATATCTCCGTGATGGCGCCGGGGAACTATATCTACGGGCTGGGCCGGTTGCCCAACGATAATTTCAACTTCTACTGGGGGGGAACATCGCAGGCGGCGCCGCATGTGTCGGGGCTGGCCGCGCTCCTGATCGCCCAGAAGCCGGGGAGAACGGTGGACCAGATCCGGGCGATCATCGAGGGGACGGCCGATGATCTCGTCGGCAACCCGGCCGAGGATACGAGGGGGTTCGATCCGTACTACGGCCACGGGCGGATCAACGCGGGGAAGGCGCTCTGCCAGGACCCGCCGCCGCTGATCCCCGAGGTCATCGTGAAGGGGACGCTTCCTCTCAAGCCCGGCGATAGCGTGGTGCTGGACGCGGGAAGCTACAGCGCCTATCTCTGGTCCAACGGCGCCACCACCCGGACGATCGCGGTCCGCAGTCCGGGAACCTATTCGGTTCGGGTCACCAATGTCTGCGGCATGACCGCCACGGCCCCCGGCGTCACGGTCATGCCGGATGGTCCCTTTCTCGTGGAGCAGCCGGCCTGCCGTTCCGCGACCGACGGGGCGATCTCCAACCTCAGCGCGGTGGCTGATCGTTCCCAGGGGGCCATCACCGTGCGGGCGGATCTGTCGCGACGTGGCACGGCACGGCTTCGCATCACCGATGTCGCGGGGCGTGAGCTTGTTGCCATCTCCGATGAGCGGCTTTCAGGGGCCTATGAGCGGGTGGTTTCCGGCGCGGGGCTTCCCGCCGGCGTCTACTTTATTACGCTGGCCGTGGGAGGATCGGGACGGACGGTCAAGCTGGTGATGAAATGATGGGGCGATGGTGGGCGATGCGATGAAGCCGGGGGCTTCGCGGATATCGCTTGGGATGCGTGATGTCGGGCCTTCCCGATCAGTCGTTGATGTTCGCCCGTGCAACCAGCGCCGGATGATCGATGATCTTGATGCGGCGTCCGTGGATATCGACGATCTTCTCCTGCTTCAGCTTCGAGAGGACGCGGCTCACCGATTCGGTGGCGGTTCCGACGATATTGGCGAGATCGATCCGGGTCATCCGCACGTTGAGCGTCGCCATGTCCCGCTCCAGGCCGTATGTCTCCTTCAGCATCAGCAGCGTTTCGGCGAGCCGCTCGGAGACCGGCCTCTGCGCCAGATCGACGATCTTTTCCTCCGCCTCCCGCAGCTCGCGGGAGATCAGCGTGAGCATCTTCTGCGCCAGGCCGGGATTTGCCGAGAGGACCGAAAAGAACACCCCTTTGGGGATAAAGCAGATCTCGGCCCGTTCCAGCGGAACCGCATACGCGGAATACGCCTCGCCGCTCATCAGCGACCGATAGCCGACGATATCACCGCTCCCCGCCAGTCGCACAATCTGTTCCCTTCCATCCCTGCCGACCTTGTAGATCTTCACCTGTCCCTTATGGACGCAGAAGAGACCGGAGGGGGCCTCCTCCGCGTAGAAGATCATCTCCCCCTTCGCATAGCTTCGGCATCCCCGGTTCATCGCGATCTCCTCCCGTTCAGCCGGGGAGAGATCGAAGAAGAAGGAGTTGTCGCGAGCCGAGCAGTGCTCGCAGTCGGAGAATGTGCATCGTATCGGTTGGTCAGACATATCGCTCAACGGCCACGGGGGGCCGGTTCGGAGTTCGTTTGGGGCTGAGAAATCGTCACTATCGTTCCGCTCATCGGGGAATGGATGTCGAGGAGATCCGGATGGCGGACATGGCCGTACAAGCCTCGACAGGTTGCAGCATGTGGGATCACAATGATACAGAACCATCCCCCTGGAAGCAACCCGCCGGAGCCCGGAATTGGTCGCAGTCGGTATCTGTCCGCCGCCCCTCTCCGGTGATGCCCCATCGTCGTGATCCCCTATATTGGCAATGCGTGTCCTTACGCGGAACGTCGACCGGACAGCGGCCGCGCCGACGGTATAATCACATTCATGCTTTGCTTCGAGGAGAACGATATGCCACAGACGCCCCACACGGAACGGCATTTTACGGCGAGCGAGGTGGTCCGTGATATCGTGATCGGCATGTCCGATGGGCTGACCGTTCCGTTTGCGCTGGCGGCCGGGCTCTCCGGTGCGGTTGCCAGCAGCGGCATCGTCGTGACCGCCGGGCTGGCGGAGATGGCCGCCGGCTCCATAGCGATGGGGCTTGGAGGATATCTGGCCGCGCGAAGCGATGCCGAGCATTACGATAGCGAGCGCCGCCGGGAGGAACTGGAGGTGGTGGAGAAGCCGGAGGAGGAGATGGAGGAGATCGTCGCGATCTTCCGCGAGTATGGCCTGAGCGAGGAGGAGAGCGGGCCGGTTGTGCGGGCTCTCGCGCTCCGGCCGGAGGCCTGGGTGGACTTCATGATGCGTTTCGAGCTGGGGCTGGAAAAGCCGGAGCGGAAACGTGCCAGGAGCAGCGCCATGACGATCGGAGGATCGTACGTCCTTGGCGGGCTGATCCCGCTCCTTCCCTACATCTTCGTCGCCGATGTTCACAGGGCGCTGATCTATTCGGTCATCGTGACGCTTGCCGCGCTCCTGATCTTCGGATATGTCAAGGCGCGATTCACCGGCGCGCACCCGGCCACAAGCGCCCTTCAGACGATGCTGATCGGCGGGCTTGCGGCGGGGGCGGCGTTTCTGATAGCGCGATGGATTTCCTGAGCGGATGCTCCGGGCGCGTAAGAAAAAATGTGCCCCGCAAGGGCTTCTTTCAGAGTGACCTGGTTTGAATCCACACTCTGGTCGGTAGCACGATCATCCATCGGCGCTCCCTTCATCGCTCTTCAAGCTCCGTGGGAGCGTGCCGGTTGTAGTATCGATGCTCCCATTTCCCGCTCAAGCTCCGTGGGAGCGAACCATCTTCGCATCCATGCCGAATGGCACGCTCCGATGGAGCTTGAGATTATGGAACACGTGGCATTGCTACAACCGGTTCGCCCCGATGGGGCTTGGAGAGGGATGCCGGATGATGGACATGATTCTGATCATTATGAAACTCATCGAATACTGAGTTGCCACTGCTTCCTTCACCGGGCCGGCGACCCATTCTGTTATAACCGAACGTGCCGCCGCTCGGGATGAACGGCGGCACATGTTCATATTTCGGAGGCCGCCATCGGCCTACCCCATGACCGCGGCCCTGGCCCCGTTGCGAACCTCGATCTTCCGCTCGCCGATCTGCTGCCGCCACATCGCGTAGTACAATCCCTTCATCTCCAGCAGCTCATCATGCCGTCCGGATTCGATGATATGCCCCTTCTCCAGCACGAAGATCGTATCGGCGTGGAGGACGGTGGAGAGGCGGTGGGCGATCAGAATGGTGATCTGATCCCCCTTCGAGGATATCTCCCTGATCGTCTCGCTGATCTCATCCTCGGTCAGCGAATCGAGCGCCGACGTGGCCTCGTCGAAGATCAGCAGATGCGGCTTGCGGAGAAGCGCGCGGGCGATCGACAGCCGCTGCTTTTCACCGCCGGAAACCTTGACGCCCCCCTCGCCGATCACCGTGTCCAGCCCCTTGTCGGCGCGCGCCAGGAGCGTGCCGGCGGCCGCCTTTTTCAGAACGTCGAGGCAGTCCTCATCGGTGGCGGTCGGGTTGACGAAGAGGAGGTTTTCCCGGATGGTGCCGGAGAAGAGCTGCGTATCCTGCGTCACAAACCCGATCCGCTCCCGAAGGGCGTCCAGATTGACCTGATCGTCGGGTGATCCGTTGTAGAGAATGTTCCCCGACATCGGATGATAGAGCCCCACCAGGAGCTTTACAAGCGTGGTCTTTCCCGAGCCTGACGGGCCCACGAACGCGATCGTCTGCCCCTGGCGCGTCGCGAAGGAGATATCGGTCAGCGCCTTCGCCGATGCGCTCTGATGCTGGAAGCTGACGTTGTCGAACGCGAGCGTGTTGATCTCGTCGATCGGAATAGGGTTGTCCGGCTTCCGCTCCTTCGGCGTGTTGAGAATATCCGCGAAGTTGTTCAGCGACACCTCCGCCTCGCGATAGATGTTGATCACATCCCCCATCGACTGAAGCGGCCCGAAGATGAAGAACGAGTAGATGAAGAGGGAGAAGAACTGCCCCACGGAGATCGCCCTGATGAAGATCAGGTAGAGCATCAGGAAGAGAATGCTGGTCCTGAGAAGGTTCACCAGCGTCCCCTGGATAAAGCTGAGGCTCCGGATGTACTTCACCTTCTTCAGCTCGAGCTGGAGGATCTTGTCGGTCACGGAGTTGAGCCGGAGGATCTCCTGACCGGCCAGCCCGAGGCTCTTCACCAGCTCGATATTCCTGAGCGATTCGGTGGTGGACCCGGCCAGCGCCGTCGTCTCGGCCACGATCACCTTCTGGACCGTTTTGATCTTCTTGCTCATCACGGAGCTGAGCCAGGCGATCAGCGGGACCGTCAGGAAGTAGGCCGGCGCGATTGCCCAGTGGACCGAGAGCGCGTAGATCGTCACGAAGATGATGCCGACGAGCGACGTGAAGAGGATGTTGATCGTGGCGTTGATCAACCGCTCGGTATCGGTCCTGACCTTCTGGAGCTTCCCGAGCGTTTCGCCGCTCCGCTGGTCCTCGAAGACCGAGTAGGGAAGCTCCAGCGAGTGGCGCAGCCCGTCGGAATAGATCTGCGCGCCGAGCCGCTGCGTGATCACGTTGATGTAGTAATCCTGAAAATTCTTCGCCACCCGCGAGACGAACGCGACGCCGACGGCCGCGGCCAGCAGAAGGCTTACCCCCCTGAAGAACCCGGCCGTGGTGTACTTGTCGAACTGTGTGGCGTATTCATCGATCACATGCCGGAAGATCAGCGGATCGAGAAGCGAGAAGACCTGGTTGATGGAAGCAAGCAGCAGCGCGAGCACCACCAGCTTCCAGTACTGACGGAGATAGCCATAGAGAATATTCATAAGCGAATTGCCTGGTGCCAGTGATCCTTCACCGAATGGATATCCGGTCGGTTGCAAGCGTCGAGCCGGGCGGAGAAGGGGGGGCAAGTAACCGGAACGGCAGTCAATTAGCAAATGAAAACCATCCGGCGCCGGGAGCCGGTCGCGCCGCGCCGGGTATTCCACGTCACTTGCAGGCTTTCCGTCATGGTGTCAATTTGAGACGATCGAGGATTCGCACATTCCGGCCGAGAGTGATCAATCACACGATGCCGGGGAAATCTTGGGCGCCCGCCGTCCGTCATACCGTTCTATGCCGTTTAATCTCTCGCTTCATCTTCTACAATTGATCGCCGTCGCCGTGATCGTGGCGTTCCACTGGCTGGCCGCCCGCGGCGTGCTCCGGCTCATCGATCCGGCACGGCGGGCGCTGCGGCGGAACCTCCGGCTGGGGTTTATCGCGCTGATCATCCTGCTGGATCTTCCGCTTGCCCACCTCTTCGTCTTCTACAAGGATTTTCATCCGAAGGTGCTCGATACGCTCCTCCACGATTTCGTCGGCCCGTTCCTGGCGCTGCATGCCAACGCTGCACTCTTCGGCGGCGGCATCCTCCTCCATCGGTATTTCATCGCCCCGGTCGTCAGGTGGCTGCGACGGCAAAACCACGTCCCGGCGAAGCCCGCGGTTCATTTGGAAGATGCTTCGGGCACGGCTCCGGCGGCGGAGCTTCCGTTGGCCGACGGGCCGCGGATCATCCCGGCGCGGCGGAGGTTCCTCTACACCGCGGGGATGGCGGCGGCCGGATATGTCACCAGCGCATCCGCGCTTTCGGCGATGGAGGGGACCACGCTCCACCGTCTGGAGCGGGTGGTGATCAAGGTGCCGAACCTGCCGGAGGGGCTGAAGGGGACCACCATCGCGATGATCAGCGATATCCACTCATCGGTCTTTATGACGCGCGAGGAGATGGATATCTACGTCAGGGCGCTGAACCGGCTCGGGACCGATTTTACCGTGGTGGTCGGCGATTTCGTCAACAGCAAGCTGGTGGAGGTCTATCCGTTCGCCGAGTCCTTCGCCGCGCTGAAGGCGCCGCTCGGCGTCTACGGCGTCACCGGAAACCACGACTACTACACCAACGATATCGAGCGGGTGGTGAAGGAGGTGGAGCAGTGCGGCATCCGCGTCCTCCGCAACGAGAATCTGACGATCGAGAAGAACGGCGAGAAGCTCTGGCTGCTCGGCATGGACGATACCGATATCTACGATGTGAAGCCGTATCTGGAGACCGGCAGAAGCCCGCGCGGGACCATCGAGAACATCCTGCGCGGCATCCCCGACGGCGCGCCGAAGCTCTTTCTCTGTCACAAGCCCTATCCGTTCGAGGAGTTCAGCCAGCTTGGGATGGACCTGATGCTGAGCGGGCACACCCACGGCGGGCAGGTGGTGATAGGGCAGCTCGATAACGTCAACCTCTCCTTCGCGTCGCTGGCATCCAATTATGTGGCGGGGCTCTACAGGGCGCAGTCCAACAGGAGATCGCAACTCTATGTCTCCCGTGGCGTAGGGACCGTCGGCCTGCCATTGCGGCTCAACTGCCCGCCGGAGATCACCCATATCACGCTGGTCTGATATCGATGTTGCCGAACATGGCGCGGCCGTGCGGCAATGGCGCTTCCGATTTCAAACTCATTCCGATGCGCTCCGTTTACGCTTTTATCGCGTCGCTTGTCGCGATTGCGCTTGTCCATATCTCCCCGATCCGTGCCCAGGGCATCGGCCCGCGTCCCGTTCCCGAGCGGCGGGCGGCGGCCATCACCGGCACGCGGGCGCGGGAGCATCTGAGCTATATCGCGGCCGACCGGATGATGGGGCGGAATACCCCCAGCCCGGAGCTGGACAGCGCCGGAAACTATATCGCGGAACGCTTCAGGATGTACGGGCTGGAGCCGGTCGCCGGAAGCTGGTTTCAGATATATTATCTTACACGGAGCGATCTCGCGGAGCCAACGTCGCTGACGGTCAATGGAACGCCGTTCGCGCTGAAGCAGGGGTTTATCCCGATCGAGACCACCGGCTCCGGATCGGCGTTCGGGGAGATGGCGTTTGTGGGCTACGGCGTTTCGCGGGCCGATTCCAGCTACGATGATTACAGGGGAATCGACGTGCGTGGAAGGATCGTCCTGGCGATGGTCGGCAATCCGGCGACCGATGATTCCCGGACCAACAGGGCGGAGTCGAGCGCTCGCAACAAGATGCTCCTTGCCGCCTCCCACGGCGCCGTGGGGCTGCTGCTGATCAGCAACCCGAATTCCAGCCATTTCCTCCTGCCGAACGGCTATCCCTGGTCCGCCCTCTACCCGAAGGCGATGAACCGGCCGCCGCTCCTCTACCAGTCACCATTGCCCGCCGGCGCAATCCCATCGGCCGGGATCAGCGGTGATGTGGCGCGCGCGATGTTCGGCGGCGATCTGCGGGCCTTTATCACGGCGGCGGATCTGATCGATTCATTGCGCCGGCCGCAATCAATGCTTCTCCCCGCCCGCGTTGAGCTGCGGGTGAGCATCCGCCGCGATTCCACGCCGGTCCGCAATGTGGCCGGGATGCTCCGCGGCTCCACGAATCCCGATGAGTTCGTGGTGGTGGGGGCGCATTACGATCATATCGGCCACGGGCAGGGGATCGGGAAAAAGAAGGTGGCCGATACCATCTACAATGGCGCCGACGATAACGGGAGCGGCACCACCGCCGTCATGCTGCTGGCCGAGGCATTTGGCGGCCTTGCGCCGGGGGAGCGCCCCGCGCGGAGCATTCTGTTCCTCGCGTTCAGCGGCGAGGAGGAGGGGCTGCTGGGCTCGCGCGCCTACATGGCCGACCCGCTGATCCCCGTGGAGAAGATGGTTGGGATGATCAACATGGATATGATCGGGCGGAATGCCCGCGATTCTATCTCGCTTGCCGGAAAATCGCGATCCCCCGAGATGGTCGCGATCGCCGAGCTGGCGAACCGTTCGGAGCCGATGAAGCTGGCGTACGATCTCGAGGAGATGTTTTACAGGAGCGATCAGGCCAGCTTCGCGGAGGCGCGCATCCCCGTGCTCTTCTTCTCATCGGGGCTCCACGCGGATTATCACGCGGTCACCGATTCCCCCGAGAAGATCGATTATGTGAAGCTGGCGCACGTTGCGCGGCTCTGCTTCAGGACGCTCTGGCTGATCGCGGAATCCCCCACCCGGCCAGCCTTTCACGAGCCGATCGGGGAGTAGGCGCTCCGGAATTAATCCCGCCGGGCCGTTTATCGTCCGAAACCGGTCGCAGTGATGCCATGCTGTCCCGAACCGCGGGCGGGCCGGATTCATTCCCCTTGTCAGGCTGTTCGGATCGTTCGATATCATGCCCTGGAAGGGCCTGCTTTAACGGGCCGGCGACCCATCCTGTCAAGACCTTTTAGGAGCTTCAATGCGTAGAACCATTACCATGATTGCCGCGGGGCTGATTTCCGTTGCCGGAACCGCCGCCGCCCAGAAACTGTCGGTGAAACAGGGGACCACGATCAATTACAGGACCGTTACCGCGTCTCAACGTACCATGTCGATGCAGGGGAACGATCAGACGGATACCACGCTGAGCGAGGATCGTCTGGGGCTGACGGCCGCAAAGGTTGGAAAGGAGCAGATCGAGTGGAAGTTCAGCGACGCGGAGGTGGACGCAAAGGGAAAGCCGGGCGTCCCCACGGTGGATAAATGCGTCACCGACGCGCTTGGGACCGTCCTCACGGTAACCAATATCTCCACGCCGCACGAGGCGGCGGGACCGCACGGGGCGCTGAAATTGAAGTTCGGCACGGCGAAATCGCGGATTCGAAGATTGTTCCTTCCGCACCTCTCGCAGTCGAAGCCGGGGGATACCTGGGAGGAAAAGACGGAGGATGCCACGTCCAACGCGCAAATGGGGATGACCCTGACCGCGAAGACCGACTACCGGATGACGCTTGAGGCGGTTGTCGATACGCTTGGCACGCGCGCCGCGCGGGTCCGCTGGGAATCGACATCGCTGGTGCTCAAGGGCGAAATGAAGGCGGGCGGCACGGAGATGAAGATCGATGGCGATGGCACGATGGGCGGCCTCTCCTACTTCTCGATGAAGGATGGCCTGCTGCTGAGCCGCGCCGACAATATGGAGGTGACCGTCCGGGTCTCCACATCGTCCATGCTGATCCCGGTTGTCCAGAAGCAGACAACGCTGATCGTCCGCGAGCAATAGTCCCGGATCAGAGTTCCCTTTCGATGCTCGAAACTGTGCCGGGCGACGAAATGTTCAATTCACGCACAGGATATCCCTATCCATGAAGTTCCTGAACACGATGATGATGATGGCGGCGATCTCGATGATCACCGCAGGCACGGCCTTCTCCCAGACCAACGCGCTTGGCGTGAAGAAAGGGAGCAGGGCCACATATGAGATGAGCACGAAGTCGGACGTGGTGCAGACCGTGCAGGGGCAGGATCTGACCGTCAACTCCACCGGCACGGCGACGCTGGAGCTTGGCGTCAGGAACCTCGCCAAGGATCATATCGACTGGACATTTACGCTGGCGAAGATGCGGCTTGTCATGGGCTCCCCATCCGCCCCGTCGATGAAGAAGGATACCACGGTCAGGGGAAAGCCGATGCCCTTTACCACCGATCTGAACGGCAAGGTGACCGCCATGTTCTCCCCGGAGGCCGACCAGACGGGAAAAATGATGATGGGCCTGCGGAGGACATCGGTTGCCGAGTTCTTCTCGCCCGCCCTCACCCGCACGCTGAAGCCGGGGGACTCGTGGGAGGAGAAGTCGACCGATACGATCGAGAACGCCCAGCTTCAGGGGGCGAAGATCTATGTGGAACGGACCACGAAATACACGTTCGATGGCGACGTTGATACGCTGAAGGCGAAGACCGTCCGGCTCCGCACGGAGGTCACGTCGATGTCGATCTCGGGAGCGGGGAGCATTCAGGGGCTGAAGCTCGATATTCACGGCGATGGCACATCGACCGCCACCAACTACTATACCGGCGACGGCCTTCTGCTTGTCTCAGGAAGCATTGGTGAGATGAACATGCGGGTGATGACCACCGGACAGGTGGAGATGGTGATCCCGATCACCTACAAGTTCTCCTCATCCACGGTTCGCAAATCGTAATTGCCGGTTTCCTTCGCCCCGGTCGCCGTTTCCCGGTGGTCGGGGCGTTCCTTGTAACCCCGGCCCGCTACGGGGGTAGTTATGGGGAATGCTTTCGGGCAACGGCCGGATGCCGTAGGTTACGGCCCGCGCCGACGCTCCCGGATTCACACACGTATCCATTCAGTAGAGCCGACTTGATGAAACTGTTCCGCATTCTTCTTCTCCTCCTCCTTCCCGCCGCGCTTCTCCTCCTTCCCGAAGGGAGCGCGCACGCCCAGAAGGGCGCCAGGGGAATCGACAAGGGGCTCGACAGCATCACCCTGCGCTATCGCTTCAAGCAGGGACAGAGGCTCCGTTATCGCATCGTCGGGTTCGATTCGATCATGATCTACGATGTCAGGCTCAAGACGCTGGTTCGCGAGCGGGCCTCGGTGGTCGTCTTCCGCTGCGATTCGGTCCTGCCGAACGATTCCGGCTACATCATGACCGTCACGACCACGGCGTATGCCGCCACCGAGCATCTGGATTCGCTCCCGCCGATCACGCGCGACACAAACGACTGGGTCGGGCGCTCGACATCGTTCAAGATGATGCCGAGCGGAAAGCGGTATGAGTTCGTTGGCGGCATCGACAAGCCGGGAACCACGGCGGGAGGCCCCTTCGAGCCGCTCGTCCTTCCATTCCTTGCCGATGAGAAGACCTGGATCGGATCGAACGGCGCATACCCGAACGAGAACTGGCTCTACGATAATATCTATCCGCCGATCATCTGGGACGGCACCACGTTCCGCGCGGTGCTGGAGCGGAAGGATACCCTGAAGCAGAAGACGGTGCGGCTCAGCTATACCGACGTGGGGAAGATCGTCTACCGGATGAACGGCCTGCAGAAGGGGGCCGTGACCCAGGCGACGATCAATGGCGGCGGAGAATATCTCTTCTCCCAGAAGATCAACGCGCTGATCGCCGGCAGCTACAATCTGATCGGCAAGTTCACGCTGACCTCCCCGGATGGACAGAAGGTGGACGGCCGGCACCTTCTCGGGATCACCCTGGAACTCTTGAAGGATAAATAGATCCTGAAGGAATAGTCTACGATGATGAATCCGCTCGCTCGTTCCGCCTCTCTTCTTCTGCCGGCATTGCTCCTTGCTGCCGGCACCCTTGCCGCGCAGCAGTCGGGGCGCTACGGCCACTACGATGTGTACGATGCCGACTATCTGCCGCGCGAGGAGTTCGCCACGCGTCGCGCCGCCGTGCTTATGCAGCTCGACAAGACATCGGCCATGCTCATCTGCTCCGCCGAGGAGCAGAACCGCTCCAACGATGTCGACTATCTCTACCGCCAGCGGAGCAATCTTCTCTATCTGACCGGCGTGACGGAGGCGGAGTCCGCGCTGCTGCTGGTGCCGAAGGGGATCACGGTCGGCGGCCGGAAGGTGACGGAGCTGCTGTTTGTGAAGGAGCGCGACCCGGCGAAGGAGATATGGGAGGGAGTGTCGATGGGGCCGGAGGTTGCGGCGCAGGTGACCGGCATCACGGCCGTGATGCCGTACGACAGGCTGGACTCGGTGCTCGATCGCGTGCTTCCGGGTCTTGCGACGGTCTATTACGACAACTGGCTGCATGAAACCGCGCGGGAGCCGCTGAGCGGAACGGTGTATCAGTGGCGGAGCGAAATGGAGAAGGATCTTGCCCGGCGGTTTCCCGATCTGACGGTGAAGAATGCCGGCGCGATCGTCAATGAGCTGCGGAGGGTGAAATCGGCGGCGGAGATCGTCCAGATGCGGCGCGCCATCGATATGAGCATCGCGGGACACCGTGCGGCGATGACGGGGGCGAAGCCGGGGATGTACGAGTACGAGCTGGCCGCCCTGATGGAATATCAGTTCCGTCGCCTCGGCTCGGAATATCCGGGCTATCCCAGCATCGTGGGCTCGGGGCCGAACAGTTGCATCCTCCATTATGAATCGGACCGGCGGCAGACGAAGGCGGGGGAGCTGGTGCTGATGGATTGCGGCGCGGAATATCATGGCTACTCCGCCGATGTGACGCGCACATTTCCCGTCAGCGGCCGGTTCTCGCCGGAGCAGCGGCTGATCTACGATCTTGTTCTGAAGGCGCAGGACTCCGGCATTGCCGCCTGCCGCGTGGGGAACAATTTCTTCGATCCCCACAGGAAGGCCGCCAATATCATCGCGGAAGGGCTGGTGCGTCTTGGCATCATCGGCAAGCCGGCGGATTCCAGAAAATATTTTCCTCACGGCACATCGCACTATCTTGGCATCGATGTTCACGATGTCGGGCAGATGGGGACGCTGAAGCCGGGATCGGTGCTGACGGTGGAGCCGGGGATCTATATTCCGGCGGGAAGCCCGTGCGATCCGAAGTGGTGGAATATCGGCATACGGATCGAGGATGATATCCTTGTCACCGGGAGCGTGCCGGTGAACCTGTCCGGTGCGCTGGAGCGGAAGGCTGATGATATCGAGCGGCTGATGCGGGCCGGGGGGAATTAAAGGGGGATATCATGAACAGGATTTACGTCATCGACGGCTATAACGTTCTCCACGCGGCCACGGAGCTGAAGCGGACGCTTGATGCGTTCGGCATCGAACGGGCGCGGGGCGATCTGATGAACGCCATCGCCACATTTGCCGAACGGAAGAAATGCGACTGCATCGTTGTGTTCGACGGGGTGGTGAATGAGGGAAATCTCTCGTCGCGGGTCAGGGCGCTCTCCAGCCACACCCGTTCCGCCGATGATATCATCAGGGAACATGCCAGGGAGAGCGGGCGGAATCTGGTGGTGGTCTCCTCCGATCTTGAGATCATGGGAACCGCCCGCGCCAACATGGCGATGGTTGTCTCCTCCAGGGATTTCGCGTCCGAGTTGACGCTTGGCACGCACTCGAAAGGGCTGGCCGCCCCACCGCGCGACGGTTCAGCCCGGCCGCACAGGATAGCGGAGATCCGGGAACGTTCGGAGAAGCCGAACGCGCTTTCGGAGGATGAAGTGGACGAATGGAAGAAGCTGTTCGGGATGTGACGGGGTAAAAAACTCATCGGCGACGACTTCCCGTCGGGAAGCCGCCGCCGTAACTCCCGGCAACACGTGGCCCTGAACCTTCAGGGTCCGGCGCTCTTGTATCCGTCGGGTGGTGGATGCCGGGCTTCCGATGGGCTGCATCGGCGGGCCGGCGGAGATAAAACCCAACTGCGTGACAGTATGCCCTGGAAGGGCTGCGACCAAGAGTTTTAAGGGGAGGATGGACCTGGACATCGTCCAACTCTTCACGGGCTGGCGCGGATAGGAATTCGTGGCCGAATAAGCGCCCGGCATGACCGCATTCGAGGCGCGGCATCCTCTGGACTGGTTGCCGCAGCACTTTCCTCCCCTCATCTCCGGCAATGGGCCGGAGCGTTCCTGAGATAGTAACAGGCGCATGTAGCGTCGTTGAGGGTGAAGTTGAGCTCTATCGTACCCCAACGACGGGAACCTGCTTCTACATGCGCCTGGGTTGGTATCGCTACCGGATGTTCCCCCTTCATGCCGCTGCCATCTCCGGCGCTGGCGGTGGGAAATCATCCCGCGTTCCGATCCTTCATGACCGCCGTCTCTGTCTCAGCAGCCGACGATCACCTTGCCATCACCCGCCAGCAGAAGCATCATCCTGATCCGCGTCTCCTTCGATTCGTTCCTGTAACGGTTGTCGAGAGCTTCGAATGTCTCAAGGATATCTTCCATCTGGTCGTTATTCTTCTGTGCCATGGTTGGGGCCTCTTGGTAAGGTTCGTAATCGATGATTTGTTTGGTTCTGAATCGATTTCAGTCAGTCTCGTCGTTCTGGACGAGAGGTATCGGCATATATGAACCAACGGGGATGATCATCGGTATGCTGCCGAGCCGGATCGGAGGGGGCGGGGGCAAGAGCGCGCCATGCCCCTCCGCTATCGGACTCTTTAACTCGGGGTTGCTTCCCGGAGTCCGTGATTGTCAATGTGTGTCGGTCAAGGGGCGGCCGTAACGATGGCCGCCACCGGCCGATTCTAGTTGATCTGGCCTCCACCGCCGCCCGATGGCGGGCAGGTGGCATCGCAGCCGCTGCCGGGGCAGGAGAGCCCGCCGTTGGAGAGGATGCGGATGACATTTGGTGCACCCTCGACCCCGGAGCAGCAGACCATGAACCCACGGTTCGAGAGCACATAGCGGTCGCAGGGGATGAATCTGGTCATCGAGCCGACCCCGATGCGCTGCACGCATGCTTCGGCGTAGACTTTCGTGGCAAGGGTGTTATCGCCGCACTGATCGGAAGGGAGGCAGGGGGAGAAGCCAAGCACGTTCCCTCGTTCGGCCGCGGCGTGGGCGATGATCTCATACAGCGCGGCGGTTGGCGACGCGTTGATCAGGGAATCGGCGCCGGCGAACCTGATCGAATCGGTGCAGATCACATATTCGGTTCTGCCGCCGGATGTGCGGAACGATCCGACAAGAGTATAGGTATCGCCGACGGCTGGTTTTTTTGATTCACGAATTCCGCCATTCGGATCAGACTCTACCCAGATATGCAGCGGAAACGAACCGATGAAGGTTGCGCCGGAGCTCGGTGAGACGAAGGTTTGGGCAGACAGCGAAGCAGAAATGAGAAGGGCAAATGACAGGACGAGAAGGAGCTTCCGCATAGGGTGTTGCTTGATCTGAAAAATGGAACTGTTCTTAATGTTTTTGGATTTCGTCCCTGCGGTCACATTTGATCAGAACGTGATCGCATCGGACGGATACAAAGTTCGTCCAATGAGATACCCGATACAATTACACTTTTGGGGAATGAATGAGGCCGAGGCCGAGGCTCGATCAGGCGTCTTTGACGTTGAGGCGGGGAGTAAAATACTTGGCGAACAGCTCGGTATAGCTGCGGGTCCCGGTCTTGCGATGGACCGACGAGAGATGCTTCTTGATGGCATCCTCGGTGATGTTCAACTGGTCGGCGATTTCCTTGTACGCGTGGCCCAGCATCCGTAACGCCACCACCCGGCGTTCCTGCATGCTCAAACCGGCGTCCATCGCCATATGATACAGCGTGTCGTGGAAGAGCCTGTCGGTCGGATGCGAGTAATGATATCTGGTAATCAGATCCGACAGCATATAGATTGTGAAGGGCTCGATTGCCGAGAGCGTCTCCACGACTTGTGGGGAAAGGGGCGGCTTCGACCGCTCCCGCCAGAGGAAAATGGTTCCCAGGTAGGCCTGATCGTTATAGTAATAATCCATCGCCACGGGATCGTAGTAGGTGTCCACCGGCATCCCCTGATTGCGGAAGTTCGTGAGCAGCCGCTCGGACATCTTTATCCCATCCTGATTCGACCCGCTCACCATCGGTCCGGCCGCTTCCACCGTGACCTTGTTGTCGAGCATGATAATCAGATCGGCGGTGTAGCTCTCGGGCTCCGCCAGGTTGCACCGGATGTTCACGTAAATGGAGATCCTGTCAACCTCCCCCAGTAATCCCATCAGGGCGCTGCGATAGGTCTCCACCGCCATCTGAACATCGCTGGTCAATGGCAGGCGGTTCAAAAATTGAACTACCTTGGCAGGAATAATCTGACGCTCGACCGGCGCTATCGTGGCATGAATCGATTTCGGCCTGATCTCTTTCGGACCCGGTATCACCCAGATGTGACGCGCCTTCAGCCTGCGCTGGAGAATCTTGGCGATTCCTTTCAGACTGTATCGAAGGCCAAACCTTTTTTCGATCCACTCCTGGATATCGCTGAGCGTGGAAAGCTCGCCCGCCTGAAGTTTCTGCTTCAGTTCGCCAAGCTCCTCGCGCCCCAGACGCTGCGGTTGCATCACCTCACTGACGCCGTTGCCGAGCATTCCGCTGATCCCCCGCTCCTGATAGATGCCCCACCATCGGCTGACACTCCGTAACGATAACCCCCCCAGCTCCGCCACCTGATCCAGGGTTCGCTCGGGATTCTCCTTCAGAAGCCGGAGCATCCGAACGCGCGCTTCCTTCCGCTCCCCCTGATGGTTGGTCTCAAGGTGCTGAAGAAACTCCAGGCTCTCCTGGATATGTGAAGTCCGTTTACGCGACATATCGGCAGAAGCTCCAGGGGGGACCGAATACCGTGCGATGATACCATGGATTCCTCGCACTAATATAACGCGATTGACTCGCCCGCTGCCATGATGGGGCGGAGAAACGATGGTGCCGGGCGGAGATCGTCTACCGGTGAAGCAGGCGTTATGGATCTGTGCGGCGAGCCCTACCGGGAATTTGGAAAGTATCCATTGCGAGTGCCAATTGCAAAGGAATGTAGCGGGAAATGGCGAGGATTGTAAAGAAAGATCATTTTGAAGAAGTCCTCCCGATCTCAACAGGCGATGGGCTCTGCCCCACGCAGCAGGAATTGCGCCCCTCCGGGGCTTGGAGAACAAGGAGACAACGCAGGATTTATCCTGAGCCCCAACGGGGCGCCATACCTTCTGCATGGGGCACAACCGCATGCAGACTCAACGCTCTGCTATCCTTTCGGCGCCCGGCCGATTCCCTTCGGCATCTCCTGCTCGATCACGATCTCCACCTCCCGCGAAAGCGCCCGCCCCTCGGGAAGATCATTATCGAACTGATCGCTCACCCCCTCACCGGATGTGGAGAACCGGACATCGCGCACCTGCCGGTTGTCCAGCAGTGACTCCAGCGCACGCGCGGCGCTCCCGGCGCGGCGACGGGAAAGATCGATGTTGCCGGCGTTGCTTCCGGTTCGGTCGGCATAGCCGGTGACCCTGATGCGCGCGCCGTTCCGGACGGCCGCGGCGATCTCCCGGATCACCCCCTGGTTCCGCTGGCCCAGCTCCGCGCTGTTGTAGTCGAACGGCAGAAGCGTATAGATGATCCGTTCCCGCGCGCTGTCCAGCGCCTCATTGCGATCGACGATCCTGATGTTCCGTTCGATCACCAGCGGCAGCTTCGCGTTGCCGGTCACCACATTCCCCAGCGAATCCTCCACCCTCAACTCCGCCTGAAGCGATGTCTGTAGTATCCCCGCGCGGTCGCTCGTGATCTGCCAGTTGATGTTCGGCGTCAGGTCGCCGGTGTCAAGGCTGGAATACCGGCCGATCGTATCGGCATCACGCATCAGTGTGATGTTCCATCGCTTTACGCCCGCGTCGGCCGTGAACTTCGGGTCCATCGCGATCAGCGGGGGCTCGAACTCCCGCCTGGTCCGCTCCATGACGATCGGGCTGGTTACGCCGCGCGACCCTATCACCTCCACGCGACGGTTTTCCGCCCGGCCGTCCTCGCTCTTCTCGTTCGACCGTTTCGGGGCAACTCCGTCCGTGGCAATCGATACGCGCGATGTATCGATGCCCCATGTATCGGCCAGATAGCGGCGGATGCTCCCGGCGCGGGCGCGACCCAGCACGGCCGGCTCCCCCTTCGATGTCAGTCCGCCGAGCGTGATGGTTGCCCCCGGTGTCTCCCGCAGCCGCGCGCCAAGAAGGTTCAATGCCTCGTAGTGAATCCGCATCGCGTCCAGGCCGGCCAGCGAGTCGGCGGCGAAGCGCCGTGTCTCATCGCGCGATATCATCCTGTAGCGCGATGGAATGGCCGATGATCCGCGATCGAAGTAGACAGTCCCCAGCATCCCCGATCTCCGCCGGTAGAGGACCTCGTAGATGTGAACCGTTGCGGCCGGCAGCCGGTTGTTCGCCTGATCGACGCTGTAGAGATCGATCGCGGCCGCGGCCGCTCCGGAGCGTTGCGGCGGCGGGCTTGTCCGTGCAATGGGCGGTTGTTGCGGCTGTAGCTGTTGCGGCGGCAGCGGTGGCGGCGCGACCGTGTCCGATGCGGGGTCGAACATCAGCCCCGCCCCCGCGGTGATCCCGAGCGAGTGCCAGTTCCGCTCGTTGAGGAGCGACGGGAGATCGTAGCGGAGCGAGAGCTCGGGGAGGATCGAGAACCGTTTCGAGAGGGGGAGCCTGTAGGAGATGTTCGTGAAGAGCCCGAATGTTCCGGGAGAGTGCGTGAGATGTTCCCCCTCGGTCATCGTCACCTCGCTCCGGCCCCCGCCGAACCTCGTGGTCCCGCCGGTGATATCGTCGGTCTGCGTCACGGTGGCGGCAAGCCTGTACCCCGCCGATATCCCGAACCCGAACGTGAGCCGCTCCGCCGGCCGGTAGCCGATGCCGATATCGGCCCGTATCATCCGCGAATTCTCCGTCAGCCGGTATTCATGCGGGATCTCCCTGAGCCCTCCGTTGACCGTATCGCGGAAGATGAGCGGGTCGGTCGGGCTGGTGACGAAGCCGCCGGAGGAACTGCTCCAGGATGCCGCCACGGAGATCCCCCAGACCGGAGAGATAAACGTGGGGTGGAGATATCGAACGCCGATCGGGATGCTCCTGCTGGTGCCGGTGGTGAATGTGCCGCAGTCCGCGGAGCCGCGAAAGACGGGGATCTGCCCCATGTTGATGTCGATCTCGTAGCCGGCCACCGGGCCGATGTAATAGTCGCGGCGTGGGAGGGAATCCTGCGCGCGGAGGATTCCCACGGCGAGGATTCCGAGGAGGATCGGGCAGAGCCACGGGCGGATCATCGGCGCACTCTTCACGCTCCCCCTACCTTGTGATCATGATCGGTGCGGTGGTGCGGTCCCTCTCAACTCGAATCTCCAGCATGTAGAAGCCGAGAGGGGCGCCCGCCAGTGAAAGATGCGTCCGCTGTTCCCCGCCGGTCCCCGCCGGCAGCTCCATCGTCATCACCTCGCTCCCCCCCATGCCGATCAGCCGCAGCACCGGCGTCGTCCCCTGCGGGGCGGTGTACAGGAGCGTGGCGCCCGCGGAAACCGGGTCGGTGATGATCGCGCGGATCGCCGCCTTCTCGCTGAAGTCGAACGTCTTGCCGAGATCGCATCCGTCCAGCGTGATGCTCCCGGTGGATGATATCGTCACCGGCAGGCCATCCAGCATCTTCACCGCGATAAGCCCCACCTCGTTGCGCGGGGAGCCGGTCGTCAGGCCGATCAGATCGAGCGTGAAGAGCCGGTCCGCGGCGGCGGGAAGATCGCCGGAGGAGCGGATGATCCGCACGAGGCTATCGTTGTTCAGCCGCTCGAACCGGAGCGTCTGTCCCGGCGCCGGGCCGACGTTGCGAAGGTAGAGGGAGGCGGGATCAAGGCTGATGATCACCGTGTCCCAGTTTGCCTTCGCCGCCGACGGGGATGGAGCGATCATCACCGGCAGCGTGAACGGCACCCCCACGCGGGCGCGCGCCGGTCCCACCGAAACAGTATAAGCCGGGGTGATGCCGTTGCCGGTCAACGTGATGATGGAGAGCGAATCGAGCTTCCCCCAATGCAGCTGCCACTCGGCCGTGTCGCTGGTGGCCGCTGTCGGGGAGTAGCGTATCAACGCCGTTCCGCTTTTCCTCGAAGTAATGAAATTGGGGAGTGAGATGACCGTGAAGACCGACGGCGTTCCCTTCACGAAGACGATGCCCGCATCCCTCAGGCTGATCGTCCTGGGGCCGGTGTTCGTGATGATCACCCCAAGCGTATCGCTCCTGGATACGTCCACCGGACCGAACGTGAGCGCCGGCGGCAAGAAGGCAAGGCTATCCCCGATGATGGAAACGGTGCTGTCGCTGTTGATGTTCCCGGACAGATTGAGATGCGCCAGCTCCGCGCTCGTGTCCCGCGTATCGGTCAGAACGATGATGGCCGATTTCGTGGAGGAGTCCTTCAGCGGGGCAACGGGACAGAACCGTATAAGCCAGTTCACCGTGCCGCCCGGGATGATCGTAACCTTCAGGGAATCGCCGGTCAGGGAATCGCTGAAGTGGAGCGCATCGGGGCCGCTGATGGTGCTTTTCAGATAGACCGTATCAACGCTGGTGTTTCGGATGGTCAGGGGGATGGTCGTGCAGGCGCCGACGCTGCCGGTGAAACTGAGGGCGTTCGGTTGCTGGAGGAGCGTCGAATCCCGTCGGATCTCCACGGTCCGGCTGAAGCCGTTTCCCATCAGATTGAGCCGGGCGGTGAAGTTACCGGTGCTCGATATCAATACAGGGGTCGATTGCAATCCGGTCGCCGTCGGCAGAAAGCGGATGGGGATGCTCCGGCTTGTGCCGGGGGCCAGCGTGAAGCGGCGCACCGGATCGGTCAGGTGGAACTGCGTGCTGTCGGGCAGATAGACCGTGACATCGACCGGTGAAGACACCACGTTGGTGATCTGAAACTGGCTGTCGATGGCCTGGCCCAGCGGGACCGTCTTGAAATTGATCGCGTCCGGCGGGAGCAGCGTAAGCGAATCCCCCGCTACCGGCTTATTCACGGTATTTCCCCGCAGGGATATCGTCCGGAGACCGTAGTTGGTGTGGATGGTCAGCGTTGCGCGGAGCGTATCCTTGCTGACGGCCCCCGGCTGGAAGATCACCGTCAGCGGCGCGCCGCCCGGGTGAAGCGCATTCAACGAATCGGGCACGCTGCTGCCGTCGATGCTGAAGCTGGTGATATCGCCGGCAATGGAATAGCCGGTCACATAGAGCGTGCCGGGGCTGGCAAGGGTATCGGATGGGTCCAGCATCAGCGTATCGGATCTGGTATTCCGCGATCCGACCGTCACCGTCCCGAAATTGATAGTCCCACTGGCGAAATGAAGCGGGATGCGCGCCGCGGTTCCGTAGATGGATGCGCCTGCCGTATCGCCCGTGGCGGCCACACTGTCGAATATGTTCGCCACCGCGATGACGCCGTGAAGCCCGGCCGTGTCGGGGGCAAATCGGAGCGGCAGAAGGACGCTGTCCCCCGCGAAATGAACGGGGCCGGTCGTCACGCCGAAGAAGCCCTCGCCATACACGTTTCCAATCGCCCGTTTGCTGACTTGTAGAAGCGTGTTGACGGTGGCGGGGGGATATCTGAGAAGCATCGTGTCATCGCGAAAATACCCGATGCCGGTAATGGCAAACGCCAGCGAATCCGGAACGAACGTCGCGAGTTTCGATGCCGGATCGGGCGGTAGCGCGGAGGAATCACCGCGATGCGACGTATCGTGAAATCCGTTTGCGACGATGCGTGGATCTTCGGTGATGGCCGGATGATCGTGGCCGATGACGGGAAGGAGACAGAGGGCGAGTATGCAGAGGTAGAACTGTATCATTGGGATCTCCCGGCCGAATGAACGCCCGGCGATTCCGGGCGCCGCACCGTGCGGCGATCTCCCGGAGAAAAAAAACGACAGGTAACACACTGATTTCGGATTGCTCTCCGGTGCGCTCCGGAATCCGCGGTTACCTGTCGGAAGATGTCGGGCCGGCGCCGCCACGGGATCGGGCGGCAGATGATTGCCGGCGTCGTTCAATAGTTCATAGATATGACACAATCCATTCGGCAAACATCACGCCCCGGAAATATTTTTTTTGAAGCCCGTTGCCAATGCCTGAAAAGAAGGCCGTGGCGGGATGGCTTTTGCGGGCGTGTGATGTTTGCGGGAGCTTCCGTGTTATCAACCCAGAGATCAGCATTGAACGGCTGATGAAGAACTGACCGGGATGAGAGAAACAATGGCATCGGTTGAGAACCTCGTGGCGAAGAACAATGAGACAAAGGCGTCGAAGCCGCTCGGCAACGACGAGCAGCTCTTCGCCCGCTTTATGGCGGGGGATGACGCGGCCTTCATGGAGCTGTTCGACCGGCATACGCACCGGCTCTACATGTACTGCCTCAAGTTCGTCGGCAACGAGCGGGAGGCGGAGGATCTGGTGCAGGATCTCTGGGAGAGGGTGATCAGGCTGCGGGCCGACGGTCGCGACGCGGTGATAAACCCGGTCGGGTTCATGGTAAGGATGGCGCGCAACCTGAGCCTGAACCATATCCGTGATCGACGCAACACCGCATCGCTGGATGATCTCCCGGAGCAGCATCACCCCAGCTCCGCCGGCAGCGAGATGTCGCACAACGAGGAGCTTGTGGTTGCCGCTCTTGCGCGGCTTCCCGATTCCCAGCGCGACGTGCTTATCCTCAACGCCTACTCCGGCTATCGCTTCGATGAGATCGCGGAGATGCTGGGGGAGCCGGTGGGAGCCGTGCGGACGCGGGCGTGGCGCGGGAGGATGCAGCTTGGAAGGATCATATCGGCATATATCGGGCTCGATGAAAACAAGGAGGAGAACGGTGGGAAGGGGAGTGAAAGCAACAGGGAGAACGAAGAATGACACGCTCTGAACGAGAACTTTTGATCCAGCGCTATCTGTCGGGGGAGATGACATCATCGGAGGAGGGGGATTTCTTCCTTCAGGTGGCTCTCGACAAGGAGCTTCGGCACGATCTCCAGGCGCAGAAGACCGTGGAGAGCGCCTTTCGGAAGGATCGCGAGGGGGTTGCCTCCGAGCATACCGGGCTTCGGCTGAAGATGGCCGCGATGCTCGCGGTTGCCGCTCCTGTCAACCAGCCGGTGCCCCGGCCTTCCCCATCCGCCTCCCTGCCGGACGGTTCGGGCATTGCACGGGTTGCCGGCCGTCTCGGGTTCGGCCCGGCGCAGTGGCTGATCGCCGCAGCCGTGGCGGTCGCGGTTGCGGTCGGGAGCGTGATGCTGATCCCCTCCGATGATTCGAATCGGGTTCCGGCGATCTCCGCGCAGCCGGCTCCGGCAAACTCCAGCCCCGCATCGATCCCATCGGGAGATGCGGTTACCGGCGGAGGTGCTCGGGGATCGGCTCCGGCCGCCGGACCGGCCACGCCATCAGCCGTGAAATCGGAGGCCGCGCCGGGATCGCATGGCCGCTCCGCGACAGCACTTCCAGCGTCTGCCGACGCGGCCCGCGGCGCGCAGACGGAACGGGCGGATTCGCCGCGGGAGATCAGCCCCGCCAGCCGCCCGGCCGCTCTCCGCGAGAAGCGGAACAGCGCGGGCGCAGCGTCCGTGGAGAATGGAAACCGCAGCGGTGGTATCGGCGATGCCGATGCTCCGGACCGCCCCGAGAAGCCGAAGATCGATACGCTGAAGCTCAACGCCCGCATCCGGATCAGCCCGAACGGCGGCAACAAGTAGCAGATCCTCTGGAATAAGTCTCCGTGATTCCATTGGTTGAACGGTCCGCGCCCGACGGGGGGCGGGCATGGCCGGCCCGCACGGGCCGGAGGACGGATATCACGACTGGTTCTCGACATGTCAGGCCAGACAGAACAACATTATCAGGACTCATTCTCCAAGGACATCATCCTATGAGCAAGAACAGACTTTCATTGCATCGATCGCTCTTCGTGATGCTGGCGCTCCTTCTGATCGGAGGTGCCACGGCGATGGCGACGACACCCGGAACTCCCGCCGGTTTTCGCGGCTGGTTTGTCGCCGGTAATCCCGGCCCGGGATACGTCCAGCTTATGTGGTTCAACGGCGATTCGTTGAACCCCAGCGGCGGCAGCTACAATGTCTATCAGGCGGACGGGGCGGACAGCCTCCATCCCACCTACGCGAAGATCGCCACCGTGGCCGACTCCAACGGCATGGGCTACTATTCCGCTACGCTCCCGGACGGGACGTATTCGTTCTACGTGAAGGCGGTCAGCGGAAACCAGGAGAGCCCGGCCAGCAACAGCGTCACCGTGCACGTGTACACGCAGGTGATCAGCTTTGTATCAGCAACCCAGGATAGCACGCTGGGAGGCGTCGACTATCAGTTTCAGTTTCATGCCGTCTCCTCGCATCAGGGGGACGTGATCCAGTACAGGCTCTCCAATCCGGAGGTCGGGATGACGATCGACGCCACTACCGGGCTGTTCCGCTGGCATCCGTACCGTACCGGTGCCTACAAGGTGTATGTCATCGCATACCTGGCGAATAATTCGGTTGTGCAGCTTGAGAAATCGTTGGCGCTCTTCGTGCTTCCCAACCCGGTGCTGAACTGCCTGACATTCTATGGTGAGGTGCGCTATGCCAATGACCATTCCCTGGTTCCCGCCGGAAGGATTACCGCCGTTCCGTACGACAGCGCCGGCGGCCAGCCCGTGATATCCACGGACTTTACCAACGGCCAGTATCACTTCACCGGCCCGGCCGGCACCTACAGAGTTACGGTCACCGGCCCCACGGTATACACCGCGAATAGTGGCGTATCGGGCAAGTGCGGTGATTCGGCTCATATGAACTTCGATGTCTATCATGTTGTCAGTTCCGTGGTGGACTCCGTCTCCGGGCAGGTGCGGCGCGCCTCGGACGGCATGCCGGTTACCGCCACTATCCACTTCAGGCAGCAGGATAGCCTGGGCGGCCATGATTACGATGTGACGACCGATTCCAACGGACACTACAGCGTCCTCGTTGATGCCTTCAACACCTACATCGTGCAGGCCGTTCCTCTCAGCGGCGCTCTTCTCAGCCAGTACTACGATCACGTCGCCACGCTCGGGGAGGCCACGCGGATTCGCACGACCGGCGGAGCCGTCCGCACGCTCAACTTCGATCTGCTGCCGAATATCGTCTACAACAACACGATCTCCGGCACGCTGGTCTCCAAGAACAACAACCTGCTGAGCGGGATCATCACCGCCTATTCCGTTGCCAACGGGCATATCGCGTACGTGGATCAATCGGGCGCTCCCAACGGCAGCTTCAGCTTTACGAACCTGACGCCGGGCACCTACATCCTGTTCGCCACGGCATACGACAGCAGCAGCGTTCCGGGATACTATCGCCAGAATCACAAGGCGGAGCGGAGCTGGCAGGATGCCACGCAGCTTACCGTCACGGGGACATCGATGACCACCGGGATCGAGATCAAGCTCGACGAGGAGAATGGTCATCACGGCTCCAGCCACCTCCGTGGTTCGGTCAGCGAGGGCGGGGGCCGGGCGAAGCGTGATGACGCCGGCCTTCAGGGATCAAAGCCTCTTCAGGGAGCGCTGGTCTATGTTATCGATGATCAGTCCACGGTGAGCGGATATGCCGTTACCGACGCCGCCGGCATGTTCCAGATCGACAATCTGAGCGATGGAATCTATACGGTGCAGGTCGACAGGATCGGATTCACCGGCTCCATCCAGACCATCACGATCGGCATTAAGATGCCGAATGTGAACGTCAGCCTGACCAGAGTCGAGGGGGTCAGCGGCGTGCCGACGGAGGCAGTTGCCGGAACATCGCTCACCGCTCTTCCAAACCCGGCAAGCAGCCAGGTGACGCTGAGCTTTACCGCCGGCAACGGCAGTGCCCGCCTGATGCTGGTGAACGCCGCCGGCGAGCAGGTGCTTGCCCGGAACATCGAGACGGTGGATGGGACCAACATCATCAACCTGCGGACGGAGGGTCTCGGAAGCGGGATCTACTTCGTGAAAGTCCAGGGGATGAATGTGAACCTCAGCCGCTCGCTGACGATCGTTCACTAGGCTTCGATCGGTTCGTTATCGTATATCCGGCGCCCGGTGGTCGAGCCTCTCTCTCTCGACCCTGGGCGCAGGGCGTTGCCCCGCGCACCAGGGATTGCGCCCCTCCGGGGCTTGAAGAAGAAAGCAGCTTCCTCAAGCCCCGGAGGGGCGCCATAGTTTCTGCATGGGGTGGTTGTATTGTTCGATTCACCACGCCGCAGATAACGTTGTTCAAGGGTCTGCCAACAAACCGCGCTGTTATCCCGTGAATGGAATGTTAAATTGACGGCTTCCCGCGGCGGTTCCACCCGGCGCGGGGGATGTCCCATGTCCGGATCAGCTCCGGCCTTCGTTCAGCCCATGAACCTTGTCACGGCGAACAATCGATGAAGAGCTTCGCGATATCTCTTTTCGTGCTTGCGCTGCTCCTCCTTCCGCGCATCTGTAGCGCGCAGAAGGAGTTCAACGTCTGGTGCTTCGGCTTCGGTGCCGGAATAGATTTCAACGGGCCCGCCCCCGTCAGCATCGATTGCGTGTTGAAGGAGGAGGAGGGGAGCGCCAGCATCGCCGACAGGAGTACCGGCGCGCTCCTGTTCTACACCGATGGCGTAAGGGTCCGCCGGAAGGATAATGTGGTGATGCTCAACGGCGACAGCCTCAGGGGAAACCCCACCAGCACGCAATCGGCGCTGATCGTTCCGAAGCCGGGGGATGACAGGGGGTACTATCTCTTCACCGCCGATGCCGGCGCCTACGATCACCTGCCGAACCTGGGGATCAACTACTCGCTGATCGATATGCGGCTCGATGGCGGCCGCGGCGCGGTGACGAGGAAGAACATCAGGATACTCGATTCCGCCGCCGAAAAGCTGACAACGGTCCGCAACTCCGATGGCTGCTCCTACTGGATACTGGCGCATGGCTGGGGGAGCGATGGCTTCTACGCGTGGCGCCTCTCCGATACGGGGCTCGCGCCGCCGGTGATCTCCAGTATCGGCATCGTTCATCAGGATCACGCGGCGTTACCGGGGGTCGGCTCCATCGGCGTCATGAAGCCGTCGCCGGACGGCAGGCGGCTTGCCGTGCTTCTGTACGATATGCGGATCGCGCAGCTCTTCGATTTCGATCCCGCCACCGGCATCATCTCCAATCCGATAACGATCGCCGTCGACGGCTATCCGTACGGCGCCAGCTTCTCCCCCGATAACGGCAAACTCTATATCTCCGCCGAGCCGAATCAACTTGTGCAGTACGATGTTCGCGGCGCCGATTCCGCCGCCATCGCGGCCACGGAGGTGCTGATCTCGGACTCGACCGATGTGAAGAATTACGATACCTACGGCATGCTTCAGCTTGCGCCGGACGGGCGCATCTATCACGCTCGGAACCCGAGCCGCTGGATCGGGGCGATAGTCAACCCGAACGCATCGGGGACCGCCTGCGATTACCGCTTCAACGCGCTCGATCTCGGCCCCAGGGGGCGTTCCGTCTACGGGCTGCCGAACCTGATCGAAAGCTATTTCGTGAATGGCAATCTCCTCTGCGGCGGCCCCGCCGTCAGCTTCACCGGGCCTGATACCATCTGCGCCGGGGAGAGCGTTCAATACACCGACCGGAGCACCAACGGTCCCACGGGCTGGGCCTGGTCGTTCCCCGGCGGCAGCCCGGCTGCCTGGAGCGACCGCATTCCGCCGGAGCTTCGGTACGATACCCCCGGCAGCTATCCGATCCGCCTTGCCGTCACCAATCCGGTCGGCACGTCCACTGTTGAGCGGACGCTGACGGTGCTTCCGCGAGGTGAGATCCGGACGCGCATCGCCACCGACTACACGGCATCCCCCGGCGATACGGTGCTGGTCGCCGTCCGCCTTGAAAGCCCCGTCGATATGGCCGCGCTCCACGAGCTCGATTTCTCATTGCGATATACCCCCGGCATGCTCCGGCTGGATACCGTGCTGCTGGCCGGCGCGCTCCTGAACGGCTGGAGCGTCGATTCGCTTCGGAATGATGCGGGGGCCGGGACGCTCTCCGCGCGGTTTACAGCTCCGCGGGGGCGGACTCTCTCGGGCACGGGAAATCTTCTCATGCTCCGGTTCCTCACGTTCCTTGATTCGGCCGATTCCTCGGCGCTGAAGCTCGATCTTCATGTGCCCGGCATTCCCTGCGTGGTCCCGCTGGCGCAGGATGGCTTTATCAGGCTTCCGGTCTGCGGATCGAGAAACCGGCTGATCGTGGCGACCGGCGATCCCTATCAGATCAACAGGGCGCGGCCCGATCCCACGTACGGCGCCACGGAGATCATCTACTCGCTCGGCCTGGATGGCCCCACCGCGCTCACGATCTTCAACGAACGGGGGGAGCAGGTGGGGGCCCTCGTCAACGGCTATCAGCCGGCCGGGCGTCACAGCATCGTATGGAACCCGGTTGGCCTCCCATCCGGCCTCTACTTCTACCGCATCGTTTCCGGCGACTGGAGCCGGACGGGGACGGTGCTGCTTGCACGATAACCCCCCGTACCCCAAAAAATAATTGAACAAGCGAGGAATCAGCATGACATCGGAGAATGAAGGATCGAAGCAGCAGCCCGAAACGCCGAAGGGAGATAGCGCCACGCTGCTCTGGACCATCCTGGAGGAGATCGCGACCACGCAGTCGTATCTGGAGGTGATGCTCCGCAATCAGGCCATCATCCGTGCAAAGCTGGAGGAGCGATCGAGCGAGGAGGTGTTGAGCGAGATGGAGACCGATCAGAAGAGCGTCTTCCAGTTTCTCTGGCCGAAGGTGATGGAGTCCATGTCCTCGAAGATTCCGTCGGAGAGCGATGATGATGATGGGGAAAAGAAGTCTGCCGATTCCGACGAAACGGCCTGACAAAGCCGTTCCCTTCAAGCCCCGGAGGGGCGCAACCCCTGCTGCGCGGGGCATCGCCCCGCGCAGGACTACCGGAACATCAGATCGATCCTGTTGGTGATCCATCTGGGGCGGACCCTGACCGGGCCGCTCCAGGCGATAAAGAGTTCCGCCGGGCGGTAGGGGACCGCCGATCCGTAGTTGTACTCGCCGTTGCCGTCGCTGTCGCGGAAGGCGCTGATCTCGTATTCCCCCTCCGGGAGCCCGGTAAACTCCCACGGTCCCGCCTTTATCCCACGCTTCCGGTATTCCACGCCGCTGGTTGTTCCCCGCGCCACGATCACATGCGCCACGCCCGGCGCCGCCGAGTCGGTGATCGATCCCTGCAACGTCCCATTCTGTCTGGTCTGTCCTATCGGCACCATCACCTTCACAATCGAATCGCGTCGGTTGCCGGCCAGGTCCGTGAATCGTTCCAGGTTGATCTCCACCACCCCCCGCGCCGCGCCGTAGAGCGTGTCGATCGGCCGGGCGATCAGCTCCACCGGCGATATCATCGTTGTCCTGAACGCGGCGCGCGGCCCGGCCGTATCCCTCAGGCTCACGGCCCCCTCCAGGCTCGACGCCCCCACCCCTTCGTCGAACCGGAGCCGGATGGAGTCCGGGAATGTATAGGCGTGCGCGCTGTCGATTTCAAGCGGCAGCAGCGACGGGGGAATCGTATCGATCCCGCCGGTCACTGTGAATTTTCCGGTGGATGCGCTGTCGGGCATCGGGTTGCCGATCGTGTCGCGGAGGTTGGTTGCGTGGATCGTTGCCTCGGCGCCGGCCGCGAGCGGGGCATGGATAAGCTGCACCGCCAGCCTGTTTGCCGCCGACCTGTAGGCCGCGCTGACCGGCACGCTCGCTCCCCCCGCCGTCAGCTCGAAGTTCCGCGGGAGGATCACCGCGGTGTCGATCGGTTCGCTGAATCGGATTTCGCTTCGCGTGCGGGCGATGGAGCTGGCGGAGTAGAGCGCGGGGGGCGTCATATCATCGGCGGCCGGGCGGAGCCTGATGGCGACGCCGGTCACGGGCTTCTCCGCTGAAACCACCCGGACATCCCCGATCGGCAGGCCGATTGCATCCTGGCCGGGGGTGAAGATCTGATCGCCCGCGTCATCGACCACCGCCAGCAGCCTGAAGTTCCCCATCGGAAGGCCCTCAAGCGTAAACGTCCCATCATCCCCGACCGGGCCAATGAAGTCGGGACGGACCGAATCGGGACGGAGCGTATCGCTGAACCGCGCGGAGTCCGCCGGGATCAGGTAGGCGAAGACAAACGCCTTCGCGCGGACCTTCGAGCTGTTGATCACCCGCCCCTGAATCCTTCCGCTGTCGATCCTGTCGCCGGTGGAGAAGCGGAGCGTAAAGGGGGTGCCGAGCCTGTTGCGGGCAAGATCGGTGATCCCCGATCCGAATGTGACGGCGTAGGTGCGATTCTCCAGCAGCGGCTTGCGGAACGCGAGTTCCAGCGTGGTTCCGCTCCAGTCCAGCGTGGGCGGCTCGGCGGGAATGGGGGTGATCACGATCGCCTGCGCGATGTTCGACTCCTCCAGATATTCGCTGAACTCCACGAAAATGCTTTGCCCATGAAAATTCAGGGTGCCGTTTCCGGGAATCGTGGAGATGATGGCGGGAGGAATTGAATCGGCCGGCCCGCCCGGCGGAGGTGTCCCCTGGCCGCCGGCGCAGGAGCAGAGGAGCGAGAGAATGGGCGTGGCCGCGATCACGATCAGAACCTGAACGGTTCCCCGGAGAGGAAGGAGAGAGCGCAACAATTCAGCAAGCCGCGGACGGAATCGATTCATTCCGTGAAGTTATGAATTTTCAGGAATCGCGGGGCCATGTGCGCGTTATCGAGTAGTGACTCAATTTGAATCCAGCCCTCCGATTGACAGCGCAATGGTCCATCGACGATCCACTCTTCAAGCTCCGTCAGGAGCGCGCCGGTTGTAGCAACGATGCTCCCATTTTCCGATCAAGCTCCATTGGAGCACACCATCCCCGCATGCAGGCCGAATGGTGCGCTCCGATGGAGCTTGAATATGACATTACTACAACCGGCTCGCCCCGCTGGGGCTATGAAGACTGATGCTATCCTGCCTGAATGAACGGGAGACATTCCCCAAGCCCCGGAGGGGCGCAATCCCTGGTGCGCGGGGCATCGCCCCGCGCACGCCCTACCGCACAATCACCAGCGCCTTTGTCTCCGGCCGCATCACCGGCCCGGTGATACGGACCTGATAGAATCCCGCCGGGATGCCGGTCAGCGAAATCGCTTCGGCACGATCGCCGATCCCGCCGGAGATCACCATGCCTCCGTTCATATCGATCACCTCGTAGCGCGTCGCGCCGGGGGATGATTGAATCAGCACCATATCGGACGCGGGGTTCGGGGCGAGCGATGATCCGGCTTCCACCGGCGTTTCACCTGACACTTCGGCCCGTGCTGCCGGCGACTCGAAGCAGCCGATATCGAGTGGCCCTCCGGGCGCGACTCTGTTTCCGAAGAAGTCGCGATAGAGCCATCCGGCGATCGCGCTGGTGACCGGCGCCCCGGCATCGATCATCGGTGAAGTGGGGAGGAGACGGTAGCCGTGGAGATAGGCCGCAAGAGAATCAATGGAGCCGGCTGTCCCGCCCGTTCCGGGATTCTCCAGCATCGGATCGGCGGTGGTGCCGTAGTCGGCGGTTCCAATCCGCTCCTGTCCGGGGGATTTCCCCTTCCACTCCAGAAGCGTCAGCGAGGTGTCGGCATCGGTGACGAAGAGAGGCGGGCCGATGGCTGAGAAGTAATCGTTGGCGACGAAATGGACCTGCGACGAATCGAGGAGAGGGGCTCGTGTCATCCCCTGGCCGCGGGTCATGAAGATGTTGTTTCGTATCTCCACGCCATCCATGAACGGCGTCAGCACCCAGACCGCGACCGGGGTTGAAATCGCCAGACGATCGCCATCGATATGGATGGTATTATTGTACACCCGGCAGTCATGGAAGGAGTGAAGCGCATCCACCGCCCAGAGGTTGATGGCGCCGCAACTGTTCTTGCGGGCATCGTTCCGGCTGATGTTCCAGGCGATCGTGTTCCGGGCGAACGGCGTCCCCGCGCCATACTCCGCCATCTCGAATCCCGCCCCCTCGTTGTCGTGCGAGTAGCAGTAGAGGATGGAGCAATCGCGGCAGCCGCCGTCGATATCGAACCCGCCGCCGTCCGCCTCCTGCCCGGCCTTGTTGTTGTATGACTCGCAGTTTCGGATGCTGCCGCTGGCGCAGACGAACATCCAGATGCCGACCGGGCCGCCGCCGCGATGGGAGTTCAGCGCGCCGTTGTCGTGCGCCACGCAATATTCCACCAGCACCGTATCGACGCCGCTCATCACGATGCCGCTGCCGGAATTGCTCTGCGTATATCCCGCCTCGCCGCTGTTGCCGTCCGCCACGCAGCGCGTTACCGTGAAGTCTCTGTTCGTATACCGTGACTCGTAGCCAAAGGAGCTGATGCCGACGCGGCTGTTGTCGTGCGCGCGGCAGTTGGTGATCTCCACGTCCCGGAATCCCCACACTGGATGATATGCCCCCACCACGATCCCCTGCTGAAACCCGTGAACATCGCACCCCTCGACGCGGATATGATCGCGATAGCCGACGGCGCTGTCCATATAGAACATGATCCCCGGCCCGTCGGAAACCGTTGCTCCGGGTCCTGAGAATTCCAGCCCCCGCACCACGATCCCCGATGTGTTGTAGGCGTAGATCCCGGCCCCATCCGGCACGTCGATCACCGCCCTGCCGATCCCGCGTGATGTGATCACAATGGGCGATCCCGCCGTGCCGCCATCGGTGGGATCGAGATAGATATTCCCCGCGTACGCCGTCCCTGTTTCGAGATAGATCGTATCCCCCGGCACGAAGCGGACATCCCCCAGCATCGCCAGCGATTTCCATGCGGTGGCCGGCGTCCGCGCGTCCGCCTTGTCGTTTCCGATGCCGGAGTTCAGATAATACGGGCGCGCCGAAATGGCGCAGCAGGAGAGAAGCCAGAGGAGGAGGGCGCCGCGTATGATCATCTCCGTCTCGCCTCGATGATCGTCAGGATCTTCTCCATCAGATCGCTCACCGCGATCTCCCCCGATTCCCCCGTCCCGCGATCGACCAGCTCCACGATCCCCTCGCCGATCTTCCTGCCGATCGTCACCCGCAGCGGAATGCCGACCAGATCGGCATCCTTGAACTTCACGCCGGCCCGCTCGTCGCGATCATCCAGGAGGACATCGATGCGGTGGCGGCGAAGGTCGGTGTAGAGGGCATCGGCGGCGGCGAGCGCGGCCTGATCCTTCATGTTGACGGGTGTGATGATAACGTGGAACGGCGCGATCGCCATCGGCCAGATGATCCCGGCGTCATCGGCGGACTGCTCCACCACGGCAGCCATCATCCGCTCCACGCCGATGCCGTAGCTTCCCATTACGATCGGGATCTCCCGTCCGTCCGGCGCCAGCACGCGCGCCCCCATGCTCTCGGAATATTTTGTGCCGAGCTTGAAGATATGCCCGATCTCCACCGCCTTGAACGTGTCCAGCGTTCCATCGCAAACGGGACATCCCTCTCCCGATTGCGCGCTCCGAAGGCCGGCCCAGCGACCCACGACGATATCGCGATCGATCGAGACGCCGCGAAGATGAAATCCGTCGCGGTTGGCGCCGGTGGTCATGTCCCGGCGACCGCGCAGCGCCTCGTCGGCGAGGATGATGGAGATTCCGGGATGGGATGCTGTGGTAACGCCCACGCCGCCGAGCGAGCCGGGGGAGGCGCCGAGCGACTGGACGATCTCATCAGGCTGTGCCGGGCGCACGGCGATGCCGCCGGTGATATCGGCCAGCTTCGTCTCGTTCAACTCGTGATCGCCGCGGATCAGGATCATCACGATCTTCTCATCCACCACATAGATCAGCGTCTTGATCTGTCGTTCCGCCTCGGCACCGCCGGGAAACGCCGCCAGCTCCTCGATCGTATGAATGCCGGGGGTCGCGAACTCCTCGGGCAACTCAGGGCCTTCCTGATCCGTCACGGCCGGGATGCGCGATTCCGCCTTCTCCACATTGGCCGCGTAGCCGCAGGAGGGGCAGTTGGCGATAAGATCCTCCCCGGCGGCGGTGCGGGCCATGAACTCCGTGGACTGGCTGCCCCCCATTGCGCCGGAGCTTGCCTGCACTGCGTTGAACCGGAGCCCGCAGCGGGTGAATATTTTCGTATACGCGGAGTGATGCGCCTCGAACGCCGCATCCTGTCCGTCGCTGTCCAGATCGAACGAGTAGGCGTCCTTCATCGTGAACTCCCGCACGCGGAGGAGGCCGGATTTCGGTCGGGCCTCATCGCGGAACTTTGTCTGGATCTGATACCAGATCTGCGGGAGCTGGCGGTAGGAGTTGACGGCGTTGCGGGCGATCGACGTGAAGATCTCCTCGTGCGTCATCCCCAGCCCCATGTCGGCCCCCTTGCGGTCCTTCAGCCGGAACATGTTTTCCCCCATCACATCCCATCGGCCCGATTCCTTCCAGACCTCCGACGGATGCAGCGCCGGCAGCAGAAACTCCTGCCCGCCGATCCGGTTCATCTCATCGCGGATCACATCGATCACCTTCAGCCGCACCCGCTGCGCCAGCGGCAGAAGGCTGTAGACGCCGGCGGTCAACTGCCGGATATAGCCGGCGCGGAGAAGAAGTCTGTGGCTGATGACCATCGCCTCGGCGGGATCTTCCCTGAGCGTCGGGATAAAAAGCTGTGACCAGCGCATGGAGTTGTTCCATTAATGTGCGCGGGGCGCTGCCCCGCGCATAGATATTACGCCCCTCCGGGGCTTAAAAAGCGCGGGGCAGCGCCCCGCGGGAAGGGCATCCACCCGCGGGAAGGGCAACGCCCCGCGGCAAGGGTATCGCCATCATCGACGCCGAGCAATGCCGCGAACCATGCGGTATCGCCCCATGACAAGGCCATCGCCCTGTGCGGCGTTGTCAGCGGACCAAAGGCTTATACTTGATCCGATGCGGCTGATCCGCCTCGATCCCCAGCCGCCGCTTGCGGTCCTCCTCGTACTGCGAGTAGTTGCCGTCGAACCAGAGCACCTCGCTATCCCCCTCGAATGCGAGGATATGCGTGGCGACGCGATCCAGAAACCAGCGATCATGCGAGATGATCACGGCGCAGCCGGCGAAGCTCATCAGCGCCTCCTCGAGCGCGCGGAGCGTGTTCACGTCCAGATCGTTGGTGGGCTCATCCAGCAGGAGAACGTTTGCTCCCTCCTTCAGCGCCTTGGCAAGATGGACGCGGTTTCGCTCGCCGCCGGAGAGCATGCCGATCTTCTTCTGCTGATCCTGTCCGCCGAAGTTGAAGCGGGCCACGTACGCGCGGGAGTTCACCTCGCGGTTTCCCAGGAGGATAAGATCGAGCCCGCCGGAGATCTCCTCCCAGATCGTTTTCTCGGGATCGAGCGGGCGGTTCTGATCGATATAGCCCAGCTTCACCGTCTCGCCGATCTTGAACGTTCCGGCGTCCACCGTCTCCCGTTCGGTGATCATCTTGAAGAGCGTCGTCTTGCCGGCGCCATTCGGCCCGATGATGCCGATGATGCCGCCGGGGGGGAGGGAGAAGGTGAGATGTTCGTAGAGGAGATTATCGCCGAAGGCTTTCGCCACATCGTTCGCGTCGATCACAACATCGCCGAGACGGGGGCCGTTCGGGATGAAGATCTCCATCTCCTCGTTCCGCTTCTCGTTCTCCTCGGAGAGCATCTTCTCGTACGATGAAATGCGCGCCTTGCTCTTGGCGTGGCGTCCCTTCGGGTTGGTGCGGACCCATTCCAGCTCCTCGGCCAGCGCCTTCTGACGCTTGGATTCCTGCTTCTCCTCAAGCTCCAGCCGGCGCTTCTTCTGCTCCAGCCACGATGAATAATTTCCCTCGAACGGAATCCCCTGGCCGCGATCCAGCTCCAGAATCCAGCCGGCCACATTATCCAGGAAGTAGCGATCGTGCGTTACGGCGATCACCGTTCCCTTGTACTTGGCAAGATGGCTCTCCAGCCACGCCACGGACTCGGCGTCCAGATGGTTTGTCGGCTCGTCCAGCAGCAGCACGTCCGGCTCCTGAAGCAGAAGGCGGCAGAGTGCGACGCGGCGGCGCTCACCGCCGGAGAGGACGGTGACGGGGGTATCGCCGTCGGGACAGCGGAGGGCTTCCATCGCCATCTCCAGCTTGCTGTCGATATCCCACGCGTCCAGATGATCGATCTTCTCCTGCAACTTGCTCTGCTTCGCCAGCAGCGCGTCGAAATCGGCGTCCGGCTCGGAGAACTGCGCGTTGATCTCCTCGTACTCCTTCAAGAGGTTCACCGTCTCCTGCGCTCCCTCCTCGACCACTTCCTTCACCGTCTTGGTCGGGTCCAGCTCCGGCTCCTGCGAGAGATAGCCGAAGGTGATCCCCTTCTGCGAGTTGATCTGCCCCACGTAATCCTTGTCAAGGCCGGCGATGATCTTCAGCAGCGTGCTCTTTCCCGAGCCGTTGAGGCCCAGCACGCCGATCTTCGCGCCATAGAAAAAGGAGAGGTAGATATCCTTCAGTACCTGCTTGTTCGGCTTGTGCACCTTGCCGACGCCTATCATGGAAAAAATAATCTTGGTATCGCTCATCGTTGGGAAATGTTCTTGTGAAAATGCGGTCCGCGTTGCGATGCGATCGCGTTGTTATCGATATGTCGCGTTAATTGTGATCCGTCGTTCCGTCGGGGGCGGTTTAAAACCGCCCCGTACACGTTCGTGCACGGATGCAATCACGTTCGTGCACGGATGTTTCGCATAGCTCGTACGATGTCACGTCAATGTGATCTGTCGTTGTCCGCCGGCGATTGCAGGGGGTAAGGGGCGGTTTTAAACCGCCCCCGACAGACATCTCGTACAGCGCCATGATATAATGTCAACGTACCCCGCACGCATGCAATCACGAATATACGCCATCGCGACGGATGCGTTCGTCACCGGTCGTATCGTATCTCGTTGCCGACGGTGTGTTCATCGGTGCAGTCGGCGCAGGGGCCGTTGACGGTCGGCGGGAGGGGATTGCAGCCGGGGTCGGGATCGTACAGGACGATAAAGCTCCGCGGCGCGCCGTCGAAGATGATTGTACGATAGGATACCATCTGATAATGCCCGATCGGCTTCGGGAGCAACGCGGCCGCCTCGTCCAGCGTGGCGACAAGCAGATGAATGTAGTCCGCCGATTCAGCGCCGGTGGCCTTGCAGGAGCGACGGTAGGAGACAAGCGGCTCGAAGATGTACGCGGCGCGATATCGATACGGCAGCGCCCCGGCAGCGAATGTCATCACCCGCGGCGCCCGGCCGGAATCCGCCGTGCTTTTCCAGTGCGAGGCGATATCATCACCGCCGGCAAAGAGCGCCGGTATGAAATCATCCATGTATCCCGCGATCCCGATATGCCGGTACTCCCCAACGATGCTGACGCCGTTGAGCGACCGCGAATAGATCACCCAGCTCTCCGTTCCCTGAAACGCGATGGCGAGCAGAAGCAGGGAAGTGATGATGACACGGCCGCGCGGCGACGCCATGATCGTGGCGATCGGCTCGCGGAGGCGACCCAATAAATCGCAGATGATAACCGCCAGCGCCGGGACATAGGGGACGAACATTCGGAAGGAGAACATCATGTGGATCATCCCGGTCAACTGGCCGTACGCGATGATCGCCCCAAGCCCCACCAGCAGCGGAAGAACGCGCCGCAGGTGATCGCGCAGCGCATCCGGCAGATACCTCCGCGCAATCAGCACGCCGCCGATCATCAACGGAAGAAATCCGGTGAAGAGAAGAAACTCGATGATGTTCACCGCGCATTCCAGCATCCGCTCGCCGTGAAGCGTCGGCGTCTTCACGTAGAACGATGTCGGAAAAACATCGCCGTAGTAGAGCGCCGCGAACGCGATCCACGCGACCGGGATGACTGCGCCGATGCCGATCGCTCTGGCAATCTCCCCCGCCCGCCGATTCTTCAGCGCGGCGTGGATCAGCACCGGGGCGGTGAAGAGCGCCGAATCGAACCGGGTGATAAATGCGATGCCGGCGATGACCGAGAGAAGGAGAAGCCGGCGACGATCGGATGCGCCACCGGCGTGCGCGGTGATCGCGAAGAGCGCGATCAGCAGCAGCAGTATCGGCGTCTCCAGCCCGCCGAATGTCCAGAGAAGAACCTGGGGGGAGAGGCAGGTGAGGGGCACCACGATCCTGTGATCGGGAAAGCGGGAAGTCAGAACAAACCCGGCGGTGAGAAGCAGAAGCGCAGCCAGCAGTTTGTAGGCGATGATGGTCTGCCCGGTGACGGCATACAGCCCCGCCTCCACGATGGCGTGCAGCGGCGATGTAAGCGCGCTGACCCGTTCGCCGGAATTGAAGACAAGCGCGCCGGTATCAACCAGATGCTCGGCGTACCGCGCGGTGATGTATCCATCGTCGGCGGTGAACCGGAAAAAAAATACCCCGGCGATCAGGGCGATCCCCAGGATGATATGGCGGAGCTGTTTTGAGTCGAGCGCGATCACGGAAGTAATCTACCGATATCCGGAACATCTCCGCCGCTCACGCCGGCCACCGATCGTGAAATTCGAGATGCGCCGCGTGGTCGTGAAGCTCCCCGGCTCCGGCAGCCGCCAGCGCCGCCACGCCGTATCCGCTCGCGATCCGTTCCACCGTCACGGTCCCGCCACGTTCGGTGAACCTGAGCCTCCACGATTTGATCGCAAGCTGGAGCGCGCCGTCCGGCAGTTGCGTTATACGACGGTAGGGGTGCGGCGTGGCGTTGCGACGGAGAACCGAGGTGGCGAGATCGGCCAGATCGATGTTATGTCGGCGTTGGAGCCATTCCGTTTGTTCGAGCGCGAGCGGCGTCCACTCCACCGCGAAGAGCGCCCCCCCTTCGGAGATCTCATGCTCCATCACGATCACATCCTCCAGCCATCCGGCGCGGGCATCGGGAAACGCGTCGACAGTCGGGATATACGGCTTGATATCGATCACCGGCGTTCCATCGAGCAGATCGGTGGCGCCTACGTCGATGATCCGTCCGCGAATGCCGACAAGCCGCACCAGCGAAAGCCCGATCGGGTTGGGCCGGTGCGGCGAACGTGTCGCGAAGACGCCCCGTTTCTTCCGCCCGCCGCGCGGCGGCAGCACCTTCGGCTTCCATCCATCGTTGCGATGAAACCATGAGATGATCCAGATCATCTCGAACCCCGCCAGATCCTCCAGCGCCTGCTGAAAGTTGTGGCCGGGGAGCAGAACGATTTTTCCCGTGGATTCACCGGCGTCCGCCCCCGGCTGCCGGGGCGCCGTATAACGCTCGGTGAACGGGGTGCGGATATGGCCGATCGGTTCGACGGTAAAGGAGGATGTGCTGATCATCTGAGTTGCTGTGACGCGGGTAAGGATTGATGCGATCGAAGCATCAAGATAGATCCACCCGGGCGATTGGAAAATATTCAGCGGAGTCATGTAGTGACTCAGTTTAATCCAGCTCTCCGGTTGACAGCGCAATGATCCATCGACGATCCTCTGATCACTCTTCAAGCCCCGTCAGGAGCGTGCCGGTTGTAGCAACGATGTTCCCATTTCCCGCTCAAGCTCCATCGGAGCGAACCATTTTGCCGTCATGCGAGGATGGTACGCTCCGATATCCTAATACCCCTCCGCCGATCCGTAGCCCCGGCTGTCGGAATATCCCTCCATCCATCGCTTTCCATCAACATCGATGATCCTGATGGCGTCCACCCGTCCCGATGGCGCGTCGCGCTCCACCGTCTTGTAGCCGAGCGATTTCAATGTGTCGAGCGTTGCGGTCGTGAACGCCCCCTTCTCATAATAAACGGTGTCGGGATACCACTGCTGATGGATGCGCGGCGCGTCGCCGGCCTCGCGAAGCGTCATCCCGTAATCGGCCTGGTTCTGTATGACCTGGAGGACCGTGGTGATGATGGTCGATCCCCCCGGCGTTCCCACCACCAGCCACGGCCTGCCATCGCGGATGATGATGGTGGGGGTCATCGATGAGAGCATCCGTTTGCCGGGGACGATGGCGTTGGCGGTATCGCCGAGAAGCCCGTAGAGATTGGGGGCTCCCGGCTTCGCGGCGAAATCATCCATCTCATCGTTCAGAAAAAATCCCGCCCCGTCCACCACCAGCTTGCTCCCGAACGATGCGTTCAACGTCACCGTCACGCTCACGCAGTTGCCGTCCTTGTCCACCACCGAGTAGTGCGTGGTCTGCGGGCTCTCGTGCATGTAGGCGCTCATGTCGCCGCTGCTGATGCGCGCGCTTGGCGTGGCGCTGTCGGTGATGGTGGCGGCGCGACTCTTCGCGTACTCCTTGCTGACAAGGCCGGCGACCGGCACTGAAAAGAAATCGGGATCGCCGAGGTGATGCGCGCGGTCGGCATAGGCACGGCGCATGATCTCCGCCATCACGTGCGCGTGGGCGGCGGAGTGGAAGGGGATCGTGTGGAAATCGTATCCCTCCATCATGTTGAGCATCTGAATCAGCAGCGGCCCGCCGCTCGACGGCGGAGGCATGGAGATGATGCTGTCGCCGCGATACGTTCCCACCACCGGCCGGCGTTCCGACGGTTTATAATCGAGAAGATCCTGATGGGTGATGATGCCGCCGGAGCGTTCCATCTGCCGGACGATCATGTCCGCCGTTGTACCGCTGTAGAATCCCGCCGCGCCGCTGTCGGAAATCCGCTGGAGCGTCCGCGCGAGCGCCGGCTGGCGGAACGTGGTTCCCGCCTTCAACGGGATGGTGTCGGGGGCGAAGATCGCGAGGGTGCTGGGGAAGCGGGAGAAGTCGTGAAGTTTTTCGGCGATGTTTGCGGCAAGCCCCGGCTGCACCCGGAACCCCTCGGCCGCCAGCCGGATTGCCGGGCCGATCACCTGACGGCGCGGCTTTGTCCCATATTTATCGAGCGCGGCGAGCAGGCCCGCCGGCGATCCCGGAACGCCCGCCGCCAGCGCTCCGGTCAGCGAGAGATCGGGGATGACGTTTCCGGCGGAATCGAGATACATATCGCGCGTTGCCTTCCCCGGCGCCCGCTCGCGGAAATCGAACGTGGTGCTCCGCCCGTCCGCCATGCGGATCACCATAAACCCGCCGCCGCCGAGGTTTCCCGCCTGCGGCAGCGAAACCGCCAGCGCAAACCCGACCGCCACCGCCGCATCCACCGCGTTCCCGCCGCCGCGAAGCACCTCCATCCCCGCCTGCGTCGCCTCCGGCGTAGCGGAGGAGACCATCCCGTTGGCGTAGCGATGCGGCAACGAATCATCCTTGATCCCTCCGGGACTCTCCTGATCCTTTCTGCACGCCGAGAGCGCGATCAACGAGGATAGCGCGAGGGATAGGATGCTGCGGGCATTGTTCATGGCGACGGGAAAAGTGCGATGATCAGTTATCAGACTATTGAACAGCCTGAGCCTCGAGGATTATCCCCAAGCCCCGGCGGGGCGCAATATTCCTGCTCGGGGCATCGCCCCGAGCACTGGAGAGCAACGCAATATACATGAGAGTCCGCAGTGGGGAATATCCTGGAAAAGTCGCCCGCGCATCTGTATGTTCCGCCGATTTGGAATCGGTCGCGCGAAGAGCTTTCGCTTCCGCATGAAATCCACCGGGAACATCATCGGACAATGCAGGAATGAAGATGGATCACCGCAGACGTTGCACAATCATCACAATGCTCGCGTTGATATGCTCCGCCGGAACGCTGGCCGCGCAGCCACGGCCCGACGCGCCGGTTCAGCTTGAACCGCTGATCGACGACAGCCTGCGCTTTGCCCGGTGCGATTCGGTGGCGATCATGCGGGAGATGATCGCCGGCCTCTGGCTGGCCGGCTGGAACGGGCATGCGAAGAATGCGATGAAGGAACGCCGGAAGGCGATCGATTCGATACAGCGAGATCTCAGACGGATACGGATGACCGGCGATGAGCCGAACCTGGACGCGCTCCCCGGGAAATTCTACAGCTCATGGCGGGAGACGCGGGATGAGAAACTCCGGCTCCTCCTCTGGACAACCTCGATCACGGCGGACGATAGAACAAAAACGGATGTCACATCGATCGCGCTGGTGTGGGCAAGTTTTCGGGATACAACGGGGCGCCGCCGATGGGCGCTCGGAAGAGAATTGTCCAATGATACTTCGGACGAGTGTCATCGGTGGAGAATCGGTTTCGGGTCGCGGGAGGGCCGGTCCGGCGGGGACGGGATGTTCGTTGAAGTTGAAGGTGTCCCCCTGCCGCCGACCGACGGGAATGGGGATGCTGAACTCCCCGTACAACGAGTCGACAGTGACAGGCAGGATTCGTCCGTGATAAACGATTCGATTCACCCAGCCGGATTGGAAATGACGGTGCCGCGCGAAAGGCTGGCCGCGGCCGAGCTGGTCACCAGATTCCCGGCCATCCAGACCTACGACCATCCCCCGACAAACGCCGATATCTATCTCTTCCTCGGAGATTCCGGGCCGCATCCCGGCGATCCGAACGCACAACTCTGGACATGGGGGGTGATGAATCGTCGGCTGGGAACACGCGATGTGGACGGCCAGATCCGCGGCGTGGCTGGAAAAATATGGAGGGAGCACTGGAGGGAGGCCGTGGGGGAATATCCGACGAGGGAATTTAAATATTTGGAGAGGGAAGAGTGAGGACATATATCGAAAAAATCCTGCCGGACTCGGCATTGGTTTTGACATTGTCGATGACAAAACTTATGGTTGCTCCTGCTCCCAACTGAGCACCGCTTCTATTTTTTCATCTAATCCATTATCTATTATGGGCTGCTCATGTAATGCTCCCGACACTATCACAAGCTGGATTGGCTGGGCCGATACCGAACCACAGAATCCGCTTGATCTGATCGCCAATGCCACGCTGAACGGCACTCAGGGTGTGTTCGCGCGAAGCTCCAATTACTGGAACCCCTCGTCATGGTATTCCGGCGGAAATCCGTTCACGCTCGCCAGCGCGCCACTCTGCGTGGCTCTCGGCACCGACAGTCAACAGAAAATCGCCGATGCCGCTCAATGGAACATGCAGCATACGACGGCGAACCTTACCGTTGCCCCGCCTCTGCGGAAGGTGATCTTCCTCCGTGGCGGCCTGGACTGGGAGATGCACATCCCATTGAGTTTTGGGGCCTCTACATATACGACTGTGGAACTGAGTTTCCGGGATAATGCCGGCACGTTGGCAACCCGATTGAAGAAATTCAAAATGATCCATCCATTGCCCAGTCTTCATATGAGTACGATGATCATGGGAATTGGATAAAAAGGATGATATACCGGCATCCATCCGGTGTTCCCCCACATACATCGATTGCCGGTCAATCTGTCTCTGCGATGAGAAGGCGAGCAATTGAATACTATCCTTGAGGTAGATTCAGACGGGTGTATGTCGTTAGGCATGGAAAAAAGCCGTGGGAAGCGATCCAACCATCTCCTTCACGTTCATCGAGCCACAGGCTAAATAGCTCGCATGCCCTGAAATAACCAGCGCCGCGCCGGAACATTTCCCAGCGCGGCACCTCCATATCAGTTACCATCAATCTTCTACACCACTCCCACCTTCCGCGCCCGCTGCTGCAAATTCAACCCCTCCGCGTCCCCCCACGCCGTCTCGTAATTCTGCGCGAAGCCGAGGGCGCCCGATTTGATGATCGATTCGGTGATCGCCTCCTCGTCGAGATCGCCCAGGTCTTCCAGGCTCTGCGTGAATGTGGGATGCTCGTTGTATTTGTCGGGGTTGACCACGGAGAATATCTGCGGCATGTCCAGCGGGATCTCCTCGGCATCGCCGTAGATATCGGCGCGATGGACAAGCACCTCGGCATTGCGGAAGATGGCGCGATGGGTCAGGATGAATTTTCCCTCATCCTCCACCACGAACGATGCGCCCGATGCGATGGTCGAGCATTTCAGCAGGAACTCGCAGAGGAGATAGGCGTTGAACTCGTTGTCGGCAACGTGCGTGATGCCGCTGGCGATCGAATCATCCCGCACGCCTCCCCAGCGCACAGTAAACAACCCTTCCTCCTCCATCGCGCGCACCGCCCCGATCTCATCCTGCAACTCGATCTTCTTGGCGAGCAGCCGTTTCCGGAAATGATATTTCGCCGTGTGGTACGGCATCTCCGGCATCAGGTCGTAATTCGGAAAAAGGATATATCGCTTCAGCCCTATCCGGTCGCAGCTCCAGATGAACTCGGAATTGTACCAGTGCTGAAGCCGGGCAATCTCCTTCCATTCGCTGTCGGCGATGCGGTTGTCCGGGCTGTCTTCGATATAATAACGGAGCGATCGAGGCATGACGAGAATATTCGGATTCAGAAAAAACAGGTTATTCAGGCAGACTGTTGAACACCATCATCCACCGTACTGGCACAAGCAGCTTCCCAAGCCCCGGAGGGGCGCAATCCCTTCTGCTCGGGGCCTGGTCCCAGGCACTTATCAACCAACACCGTGCCGGGCGGGGTCGGCGAAATTCCTGATGTATTTGCCGATCATATCCAGCTCCACATTCACCGGATCGCCCTGCTTCAGCGCGTCGAACGTGGTGACATCGTGCGTGTGCGGGATGATCGACACCATGCAGCACGCCCCGGAGACTTCCGCCGCCGTCAGGGAGACGCCGTTGATGGCGATCGAGCCGACCGGGATCACCAGCCGCGCGAACTCCTCCGGGTAGCCGATCCAGTAGAGCCAGGAGCTTTCCCGCGTGGAGGCATCGATCACCGAGCCGACGCAATCGACATGCCCCTGCACGAAATGCCCCCCCAGCCGGTCGCCCACGCGGAGCGCCCGCTCAAGGTTGACGCGGCGTCCGGCGATAAAGCTCCCGAGCGTCGTCTTCTTCAGCGTCTCCTCGACAGCCACAACGGTGAACGTGTCGCCATCGAGCGCCACCACCGTCTGGCAGCAGCCGTCGAGCGCGACCGAGTCATCCACCTTCAACCCGTCGATCACCTTCGCGCCGCGAACCGTGATGCGCCGCGCGCCGCCGTCATCGACCGCCGTCACCACCTGGCCGATCTCTTCAATCAATCCTGTGAACATGAGCTGGAGATAATGCTGGAATGGATAATGGTATTGGAAGCCGGTTATGGTTCGGTTCCGCCGTGGAGCGCAAGCTCCTCCTCGATGATCTCCCGCAGCGCCGGCTTGATGAAGACATCGCCAAGCCCGGCCGCGTGGAGCGATCGCGCCATCACGTTGATCCGTTTGCCGAGCGGGTGGCGGCGGTTGATCAGGATCATCCGCCGTTCGTGGACCGTACAGATATCACCACCGAAATCACCGATCTCCACGCGAACCGTCAACCCGAGCTGCTCCGCGATAAGCTTCAGCTCATCATAAATCTGCTGCTGTGTCATGCCTTCCGTATATCAAAAACATTGTGCCGTTTGGAGACGTTTGAAACATCCCCCGACAGAACAGAACAACTCACATCACCACGCCGATGCACATTCCATCGCCAACCGGCACCAGCGATGCCTGGATTCCGGGATGCTCCGCCATCGCGCGGTTGAACGCCTGCATTCCCTGAACGTCGGGGTCATCGGTCTTCGCGTCGGCGATATTTCCCCATGCCAGCGCGTTATCGCCGGCAATCACGCCCCCTTTCCGCATCAGCGGGTAGACAAGCTCCAGATAGCGGACATAGCCCGGCTTGTCGGCATCGAGAAAGGCGAAATCGTACGGCCCGGTCCCCGCAAGCTCCCGTTCCAGCACATCGATGCCGGAGCCGGTCATCACCGTGATCTTCTTCTCAAGCCCCGCCTTCCTGATCTGATCGCGCGCGAACTCCGCACGCAGCGGGTCACGCTCGATCGTCACCACATGCCCATCCTCCGGCATGGCGCGCCCCATGATGATGGCGCTGTAGCCGCCGAGCGTCCCGACTTCCACCACCTTGCGCGCGCCGGTGGAGCGGAGGAACACCTGCATGAACGCCCCCTGTTCCGGGCTGATCTGTATCTCCGGTATCCCGGCCGTGATCGCATCCTCGCGAAGCTGTCGCAGAAGATCGTCCTCCACCGGGAAGAGATCGACCATGTAATCGACGATATCGTCGTTGAGAGGAGTCCCTTTCATCGTTATCCGTTATGAGTTGATGATCTGTTCGTCCATAAGCAATCGTGCAATCTACGCATGATGGGGGCTTCGGCCACCACCGGAGAGGAAAGAGGGGAGGTGATGAAATCCGGAGCAACCTTTTCGGTCCATCTGCCGAATACCGCCATTCGTCCGGGTTGCCGGAGTTATGCGTGCTTCTCGTCGCCGGATGGTTATTTTACAGGCTGTTGAACAACATTATCCCCGCGCCTTGGCGGAAGAGTGTTCCCAAGCCCCAACGGGGCGCAATCTCTGGTGCGCGGGGCATTGCCCCGCGCACGCTATATCATATTCTGAAAACGATGTCGGATAATAATTCGCAGGATCGGCCATCGCCGGGCGGCCGGAACGTGGGGCGGTATCAACTTCTCGATGAGATAGGCGCGGGGGGGATGAGCCGCGTCTACCGTGGGCGACTTCAGGGGAGCCAGGAACTGGTCGCCATCAAGGTGATTCAGGTCGAGAATATGGATGAGGAGTTCGAGGCACGGCTGCGGCGCGAGCCGGAGGTGCAGAAGGGGCTTGGGCATGAGAATATCGTCAGGCTGATCGAAAGCTTCCGCGAGCACGATGAGTTCTTCCTGGTGATGGAATATGTCGAGGGTCGCTCGATGGCACGGCTTATCCATGAGGAGGCTGGGCCGCTTCAGTTCGATCGCGCCCGCGGATATTTCCGGCAGGTGCTCCGCGCCGTCGATCATCTCCACCGTCTGGGAATCGTCCATCGCGATATCAAGCCGTCCAACATCCTGATCCGCTGGGATGACGCGGTGAAGCTGGCGGATTTCGGCATCGCCAAGTTTACATGGCAGGGGGCGCAGACCAAGACGCAGCGGGGGCTTGGGACGCCGGAGTATATGTCGCCGGAGCAGGCGCGTGGCAAGTCGATCGATCCGCGGACCGATATCTATTCGATCGGCATCACCCTCTTCGAGGCGCTGACCGCCCGCAAGCCGTTCGCCCGCGAGGAGGATACGCCGATGGCCTATGTGGAGGTGATTCAGGAGATCCTCACCAAGCCGCTCCCCGATCCGCGCGCGTTCTATCCCGCCATCTCCCCCGATGTCGTCAGGTTGCTCAACAAGGCCACCGCCAAGGACCCGGCCGACAGGTTCCAGAGCTGCGCGGAGTTTCTCGGGGCGCTGGAGATCGTCGATTCCTCCATCGCGCCGCCGCCGGTATCATCCCCTTCCGCCGCATCGACTCCGACGGTGGTGGTTCCCAGGACGGCTGCCGGCGCGCGCGTATCGGAGCCGACGATTGCGCGATCGGCCGGGGCCGGATCAGCGCCGACCGGCATGGCCGGGGCCGCACGGCCGGTGGCCCGCCAGGAGCCGCCGAAGAGGAGCGTGCTCCCCTGGATTCTTCTGGTGATGGTGGTGCTCGGCGTTGGCGGATACTTCGGCTATCAGGAATATCTCAAGCGCAACGCCCTCCCCGTGGCGCACCTTACCGATGCCGACGCGATGCGGATTTCCCGCTCGGTGGCGGCCGATACCAAGCAGTACCAGATGTCCGGCAACGCAGGGGCGCTGGCGTCGCTGTTCGATGAGAAGAACGTGGAGTTCTTCAAGATGAAGAAGGCCACGCGCGATCAGATCAGGGCCGATATCGCGAAGCTCACCAGCACGCTCGCCAGCACCGAGCAGTTCGATATCAATGTGAAGCGGGCCAGGGCGCTTGATGATTCCACCATCGAGTCGGAATGGATCATCAACTACCAGCGGACCAAGAACGATGGCTCCATCCTCCGCGGATCGACATCGAACCTCACGCGGCTCCGGCTGGTTGCCGGGGACTGGCTGATCACATCGCAGCGGGAGAACTGGACGCAGCGCAACAACGTCCCGCCCCCCCCGAAGCCGAAGTCCGATTCCGCCGCCGCCGACAGCGTGAAGCACGCCCAGACCCCCTCCGCCAATGATGATCGCGACGCGAAGTTCGACGCCGTGCGGGCCTTTATCACCGGCGTCACCGGCGGCGATGCGCTCACAACATGGAACCGCATGACCACCGGGGCGCTCAAGACATCCGACGAACAGACGCGGTTTCTGGGCAATTTTTCCGGCAAGGGGTTTGATCTTCTCGATGTGTCCGCCAGCGGCGACGCGATCATCGCGCGGCTGGCGCACGAGGAGGGGAAGGGGATTCAGAATATCGTCCGCGTGCAGTGCAGGCTGGCGAACGAGGTGGGAGGATACAAGATCACGGAACTCCGCGTGAACCCGTGAGATTGCGATCCGCTGAAGATGTCCCGTACGATGGGCCGAGAGATTGGATGGAGTTGACGATATCAACCTAGCCGGCGAGAGAACTATCGTGTCCACACCCAGAGAGAACGAGGAATCAAAGGGAGCCGGATTTCAGGTCGGCACCCGCACCGATATCGGTCTGCACAGAAAGCGGAACGAGGATTTTCTCGATGTCCGCTCCGTGCCGCAGGGGATGCTCATGGTGGTCTGCGACGGCATGGGAGGTCCCGGCAACGGCGACCGCGCCAGCCGTCTGGCGGTGGAGGCGTTCATGGAGGGGCTTTCAGGGGAGGATACCCCGGAGGCATTGCTCAGGAATGGCGCCATGCGGGCGGGCCGGGCGATCATCAGGGAAATCGGGCTGCATCCGGAGCTTGCCGGAATGGGGACCACGATGGTGGCGGCGGTGGTGCGGAACGATGGCGCCACGGTTGCGAACATCGGCGACAGCAGAGCCTACCTGATGCACGACGGCGTCCTCTCCAGGGTCTCGCGCGATCACTCGCTCGTCGGTGAGATGGTGGAGCGGGGGGAGATCACGGAGGGGGAAGCGGCGCAGCATCCGCGACGGAACATCATCACCCGCGCCCTTGGCGATCATCAGGTCATTCCCGATATCTTCGAGATCGGTTTCGGCGGTGACGATATGCTCCTGCTTGCCACCGACGGGCTGCACGGGATGATCGGCGACGCCCAGATCGCGGATGCGCTTGCCGGCGGTGACGATATGAGCCGCATCTGCGATCTGCTGGTACAGCGGGCGCTGGATGCGGGAGGGGATGATAACGTCACGGTGGCGTTGATTGCTCCGGGGGCCGGAAGGATCAGAACCGAGGTTCCGACCGATCCGGGGGCGCATGCCGTAAAAAAAAAGGGGACCACGATCGGTAAGATCATAGCGGCGCTCCTCATTGCCAGTGTGATCGTGGTTGTGGTGATGAGCATCCTGAAGCGCCCGCTCTTCTTCAACGGGGCCGATCATCAGGGGCCGGACGATACGGTCGCGGCGCCGGCAACCTCGGACTCCTCGGGGTGGCTCGATACCAGCAGCTACGCCCCGGCCAGGGCCGATTCGCTCCATCCGGGAGATACGCTTCCGCGATAATTCCACGGCGTCCGGGGACCGTCCGGCGCCCGATCAACTCCGGGAATTTCTCACCCGGCAACTCTCATCGGTTCGACAACAACACGATTCGACAATGGCACGACAAGGCAGACGGAGCCTCCTTGATACGCTCTTCCCCAGGGGGGACGCGAAGAAGAAAACGAGCGAGATGATCGATCGTGGTCTCGATGCGCTCCGCGCGGCCCGCGATGAGCGCGCCCTCTCCGCCGGCGCCGCCACGCTTGTCCCGTCGCGGCTGGAGCTGCGCCTTCCGCAGATCCGGTACGACGAGCTGGCGGAGATGGGGGCCGTGCGGGACATCGAATATTTCTTCAACGATGAGCTGATGAAGGATCTCTCCTCGGACCGGCTTCGCACCTTCGGCGATCACCCGGTCTACATCACCATCGCCGCCGATACATCGCTCCAGCCGAACGAGATCTACGCTGCCATCCTCCGGCCCGATGATGGAAAGGAGGAGGAGTATGATATCCCCGCCGGACGCCATGCCGCTCCCGACCGGACCAGCGTGCTGGGCGAGGCGCCCCCGGCCGCCCCCTCCGTGGGGCTGCTGAGGATCATCGTCAAGGGAAACGGGAAGGTGCGCGAGCGTGTGCTGGAGGGGCGACGCTGGATCATCGGCCGGCAGGGGAGCAGTGGGCGGACGCTGCCGGAGGGATTTATCAAGGTCGATCTCGATCTTCCGCCGACCGTCTCGCGCGAGCAGGCCAGGATCGATCTGATCGCCGACGACAGGATGCGCGTGGAGAGGATCGGCAAGGCGCCGATGCTGCTCGGCGGCGGTGAGTCGCTTCCCGAAGGGGAAAGCCGGCTCCTCCCGGTCGGCGCCACATTCTCCATCGACGATCACCAGATCACGATATGCCGTTGACCTCACCCGCTTCCTTCCCACGATACGCCCACGTTATCGGTAACGCATGGCACTGACCACACTCTTCGGCACCGCCCAGCTCAGGCTCCAGGGGGCGTTGAGCGATAATCTCGACGCGCGGGGGGGAACGCCGCGGGCGCCGAACTTCGTCGTGGTCACGCTGAGCCGGGAGAGCTTCCAGCGCGCGCATTCCGGGACGCTGGAGGATGAGCGCGAGCGCTTCCGTCGCGACATGGAGGCGGCGATGCGTGGGTTTGTTGCATCGCATGGATGGATCATCGGCGGGAGCGGCATGCTCTTTATGAACATCGTGGTGCGGGAGATGGGGGAGGAGTGCACGGTGGATGCGGCGATTGCCCGGAGCGTCTGCGCGCTGGAGGTGCGGGATGACCGCGGCGCGCGCGTGGTGGATGCCGGCAGCAATCCCACGATCATCGGGCGGGAGCATACGCCGCATCCCAGGGGATTTGTGCCGGTGTACGACGGTCGGCGATATTTCTCGCGGGAACATCTCCTCCTGACCTATCACGATCTCGATCTTCATCTCCGTCTCGCGGGTCGCAACCTCACAACCCTGAATGGCGCGCCGTTGGGGGAAGCGGGGGCCGTGCTCCGGCGTGGCGATCTGATAGCGTGCGGCGAGTGCTCGATCGTCGTAAAGGAGATCAGGCGGGGGGCGCATGGCTGAGATCCTCAACATCTTCCGGACGGGGCTTCGATTCACGGAGCGGAGCAGGTGATTCCATGAACGATATCATTGCATACTACGACGAGCTTTCAACCCGCTACGATGCCGACAGGTTCGGCAATTCCTACGGGCGGATGGTGGATGCCGAGGAGCGGACGATTCTTCGGCGGTGGCTTGCGCCGCATGCCGGCGGGCGCGTCATCGATCTGGGCTGCGGCTCCGGGCGGTTTCTCGATCTGGCGACCGAGGGGATCGACCCGAGCGCCGGGATGGTGGGCGTTGCCCGCGCGAAGTTTCCCGGCATCACGGTCCATCACGGATCGCTGGCCGATATGCCGGAAGGTGATGTCCCGATTGCCGCGATCTTCTCGATGCATGTCTTCATGCACCTGCCGCTGGAAGAGGTGCGCTCCATCATCGGCCACGCGGCGCGGCTGCTCCGTCCGGGAGGATCGTTCATATTCGATGCCCCATCGGCGTTGCGGCGGCGGCTTACCGGGCATCGCCAGGAGGGATGGCACGGCGCGACCGCGCTCTCCCCGCGCGACGTGCTGGATCTGGCCGGCAACGGATGGCGTCTGAAAGCGCGGCGCGGCATTCTCACGCTGCCGGTCCATCGCATCCCCGATCGTCTCCGCCCGGCGGTTCGCGCTGCCGATATGATGATCGGCCGGAGCGTGATAAAGGATATGGCATCGTATACGATATTCCATCTGGAGCGCGCCCGATGAAGAGCATGCTTCGCGATATCCGGCGCCGTGGATGCGAGGTCCGCAGGCTCCTCTCCGATACCGTCTCCGGCAGTCGCGGGCGGTTCGCGGGCGTGGAAAAGGACGAGGTGGCGGAGGCCCGGATCGCCCTGAAGCAGAGCATCACCCGGTCCGATCACGTCGAGGCGAAGCTGCACAACATGGCGCTTGCCGCGTCGGCAATCAACGGCGTCCGTCTCCGGCCCGATGCCATCTTCTCCTTCTGGCATATGGTGGGGCGCCCCTCCGCCGCGCGCGGGTTTCTTCCGGGTCGCTCGCTTCTCGGCGGCCGCCTGGCGCTCGATTACGGCGGCGGTCTCTGTCAGATGTCCGGCCTCCTCTACCATCTGGCGTTGCAGTCCGGGCTGACGGTGATCGAGCGGCATCCGCACACGCTTGATATCTATACCGAGGAGGAACGTTATACCCCTCTCGGCTCCGACGCGGCGGTGGCCTATGGCTTCAAGGATCTCCGGTTCGTGAACACGCATCGGTTTCCGGTCGATCTCCGGGTTGATATCGCCGCCGATTCCGTGGCCGGTTTCTGCTGCGCGCCGCTGCCGATTCCAAGGCGTGATATAGAGTTCGTCCGCGTGCGATCGGCGGGGGGAACGAGCCTTGTGGAGACGTGGCGTTCGGCCCCGGACGGCGGGCGCGAGCTGATCGCAACATCGCTCTACGCGCTGAAAATTGATGATAATCTACGATAGTATTTATAGAGAATCATGCCGATCTCCCTTTCTCATATCCTTCTGATCCTCCTGGGGATTCTGATTCTGATCCTGCTCTTCCAGTACGGGGGCGTCTTCGAGAGCCTGCGGGCGTTGAAGGGGTACGGCGCCAGGGTGGTGCTGGGGATTGCCGCGCTCGGGGCTCTGGGTGGACTGCTCTACAGATCGACATCGTATATGACTCCGGAGCGCGAGCGGTGGATCACGCACGGCCGGGTTCCGGGGGATTCCATCTCGCTCGGCTACGACGACAAGAGCCGCTTCCGGTCGCTCGCGCAGCCGCTCGGGAAGATCCTCGATCGCAACGGGGCGCTGCTGGCGGGGTACAAGCTGAGCGGTCATCTCCGGAGAACATATCCGGGTGGCGGCGCGACGGCGCATATCGTCGGCTACTGGACCGGGCCGTTGCGCGACGGCGTCGGCGTGGAGAAGGCGCTGACGATGGTGAACGATTCCCTTCGCGACGACATGCCGCACGATGTAAGCCTCTCGCTCGATCTCCGGCTGCAACGTGAGGCGCTGGCGGCGCTGGGCAACGATATCGGCGCGATCGTGGTGATGGACGCATCGAACGGCGAGGTCCTTGTCGCGGCCAACAACCCGACGTACGATCCCAACAGCATCTGGAGCGATCCCGCCTGGAAGCGCTTCGTGGTGGACACCATCCGGCGGCCGCTGACATCGCGCGCCATCAAGGACAACTTCTCTCCGGGCTCATCGATCAAGCCGTTTGTGGCGGCGGCGGCATATCATCTCAACGCGACGCTTCCGGAGTTCAACGGCTTCGTCTGCACCGGCAGCTATGTTCCGATCCCGGACACCAGGCCGATCACCGAGCATGGCTCCGCTCACGGCGCGGTGGATATCGCGCGGGCGATGCGCTACTCCTGCAACATCTACTTCTCAAAGCTCGCCTACCAGATCATCGGCTTCGACGCCACGAAAAGCTATCTCGACGGCATCGGCTTCGATGACCGGCTCCGTTGGAACACGGGGATTTTCCTGAACGAGTACGCCACGCTCCTGCCGGCGCGAAGCTGGGTGAAGGGGAGGGATGAGATCGCGAAGTCCCGGCTCGGCATCGGGCAGGCATCGGTCAAGACGAACCCGGTTCATATGGCGACGATGCTGGCGGGGATCGCCAACGGAGGGCTCTTCTACCGTCCGACGCTCGAAGTGGGCCGGCCTCCCGATACGCTCAAATGGCGGATGGACAACGGCACGGCGTCGCGCGTGGAGGCGCTTCTCCGCGAGCCGCTTCTTCCGGGGGGAACGGCGGCCGGGGCGTTCGGCGGGCCGATTGCGCGCGGCATCACCATCTTCGGCAAGACCGGAACGGCGGACATGGAGCCGGATGGTCGCGAGCCGTCGTGGTTTATCTCGTACGGCCGGAAGAACGGCCGGACCTACGCGGTGGTGGTGGCGATCCAGAACCGTCGCGGCCTCTTCGCCGGCTCCCTCAACGCGCCGATGGCGCGAAGGATGTACGAGGCGCTCGATGGGCTCGGATACTATAAGGCGGCTGCTCCGCCCGCTCCGGTGCGACCGCCGGCGAAGGGGAGCGCGAAGAAGCCGTAAGCGCCGCTTTCCGTTTCAAGGTAGTGACTCGGGTTAAGTCCGGCCCTCCGGTTGACAGCGCAATGCTCCATCGGCGATCCTCTGATCACTCTTCAAGCTCCGTCAGGAGCGTGCCGGTTGTAGCAACGATGCTCCCATTTTCGGCTCAAGCTCCAGAGGAGCGAACCATTCCCCCGGCATGCGAGGATGGTACGCTCCTCTGGAGCTTGGAATCATGGGAGGCATGGCGATGCTACAACCGGTACGCCCCGCTGGGGCTGGGAATCCAGATGCCGTATATGACTCCGGGCATCATCCACAGCATCTCAAACTGAGTCACTACCCGTTTCAAACCGTGGTTGCTATCCGTTTTCTTCCGTGCTATCTTGATCCCCAATGTATCGCGCATCCATCATACTGGCGACCGTCGTCGCGCTCCTGATCGGCTCCATCGGATGGCCCGTCTCGCTCTATTCGTGCGAGATGGCGAATGCCCGTGGCTCGATGAAGGCATCGTGCCCGATGTGTAATCGGTCGGCCGACCCCGCGCCGGCGAAGGATTGCCACGGGACACCGAAGAAGGCGCCATGCTGCCAGAAGCAGCATACGGTCATCCATGCCGATACCACGGCCACGGTGATGACCGCGATCTCATTCACGCCGCTCCTCGTCGCGCTGATCACGTTGCTGGTCCCCGGAATCGATCTTCACGCCATCGATGCCCACGGCCGTTTCTGGATAGATCATCCACCTCCGATAGCGCATCACGCGCAGGCCGCATACCTGTTCAACGCCACGTTCCTGATCTGATACCCGCCCGCATGGAGCATCGGTAACCCGTCGCGCATGGTCGCGATCGTGGGGGCCGTTTCGCTCGCACTCCCATTTCCTTCCGTTCCGTATTCCCGGTCGATCTCTCTCTCGGATACATGCCGTGAGCGCAGCCGCGCCCGTTGCATGAAATCCATTTCAGTGGAAGTGAAGCGATGAGAACAAATGCATATGCGCGGCCGTGGAGATGGGCCGTAACGCTCGGGCTGCTTCTGACGGCCTCGATCCCATCCGGCGCGCAGACGCTGGATTCCCTGGTCCATCTCGCGATCGAAAAATATCCATCGGTGGAGGCCGCGCGCATCGCCATTCGCCAGGCCGATGCGCGGGCGCGCGGGGCGCTTGCCTGGGAGCCGCCGAAAGCCGGTCTCGATATCTCCATGCTCCCTCCCTCCAATCCCAACCCGTTTGCCCGTGGCGAGACCATGCTGATGGTGGAGCAGGAGATACCGGTCTTCGGCCGGAACCGGGCGATGGCGCGGGCCGAGGGGATCGGCGCCGATATCGGCAGGGCGGCGGTGTTGAAGGAGGAGAGGGAGCTGCGGGGGCGGGTGGAGCGGGAGTATTACACGCTCTGGCTCCTCGATCGCCGCGATGAGGTGAACGCGAAGGGGCGTGAGCATGCAAACCTCCTGGCGAAGACCGCCGAAACCCGCTACGCCAACAACCGCGGAACGCAGTCGGAGATCTACACGGTGAGCATTGAGTCCGAGCGGCTGCTGATGGAGCGGAAGGAGATCGCCGAGGAGCGCGCCGAATCGCTCGGCAGGCTGAATCTGCTGCTTGGACGACCCGAGGGGACGCCGGCCGAGATTCCGGGCGTGCTGCCGATGCCGGAGCTTCCGCCGTTCGATTCGCTTGCACCGGCCATCGACGGCCACCCGGCGCTTCGGGAGATGGAGCGGATGGCGGCGATGTCGGGCGCGGAGGCCGACGCGCAGAAGGAGATGCTGAAGCCGATGCTGATGCTCCGCGGGGGAATAGGCTACATGCCGGAGGGGCATCCGGTGCGTGAGGGAACTATCTTCTCCATGTCCAATGAGTCGATGATGGGGATGGAGCCGCACGTCGATCATGTCGCGCTGGCGGTGGGGGCGATGATCTCCATTCCCCTCGCATCCTGGTCCCGGTCGGGGCCGGAGAGCGCGGCGGAGGTTCACACGCTGGAGGCATCGCGGAAGCTGCTGGAGCGGGATGCCATGCGGGCCGATATGCTCGCGGAGCTGCGGTCGGCCTATTCCAGAGCGCGCCGGGCGGCCCTTCGGATCAGCTTCTACAAGCAGACGCAGCTCCCCATGCTGGACCGTTCGCTTGAATCGATCGTTGCCGACTACACCAACAACCGCGCGACATTCTCCTCGGTGATCGACGCCTACCACATGCCGATGATGGCGGAGATGGATCTGTACATGCAGGAGATGGAATACGCGATGGCCTTTTCCATGATCACCGAACTGACGGGGGGCAGGCCATGAGCATGATCGATAACCATGACCTCTCCGCCGGGGGAACAACTGAGCCGGATCGTAACCCCGGCACCGCGCGACGGGCAACGATCATCATCATCGCCGTCGCGCTGGCGCTCTGCCTCGGCGTCGCCGCCTATATCCTCCATCCGTGGGGGGGCACGACCGATGTCCATGTCCACACCGCCATCGCGACCAGATACACCTGTCCGATGCACCCGCAGATCATACGGGATCAGCCGGGGGAATGCCCCATCTGCCATATGGAACTGGTCCCCGTGCGCGGGACCGATGCGGCGATCGACACGGGCTCCCATGCAACCGCGAAGCCGGGCGCCGATGCGCTCAGGATCACACCGGAGGGGAGGATCACGGCGGAGGTGGGGACGGTACGGGCGGCGTATCGCTACATGTCCATCGGGATCGATGCCGCCGCCGCTGTCGATTACAACGAGGCGACGCACAGAGTGGTATCCGCGCGATACGGCGGGCGGATCGAGCGGCTCTACGCGCGGGAGACGGGGCAGATGGTCGGTCGCGGCGCGCCGCTGATGGATATCTACAGCGCCGAGCTTGTCACCGCGCAGCAGGATTACCTTATCGCCCGCGATGCCCGGAACCTTCACATGGGAATGGGGGTTGGCGATGGCGATTCCGAGGAGCGGATGCGGGAGCGGTCGGCCCGGCTGGTGGCGGCATCGCGAAAGCGTCTGGAGCTGCTCGGCATGTCCGCGGCGCAGATCACGGCGCTGGAGGGTCACGGGGAGGTGGCCTATACCACCACCGTCTTTTCCCCGGAGTCCGGCGTTGTGCTGAAGCGGGGCGCCACCGAGGGAGCATATGTGGCCGAGGGGACAATGCTGCTGGAGCTGGCGGATCTCTCATCGGTCTGGGTGGTGGCGAATGTCGGCGAGGCGGAGGTGAACCGGCTGAAGCAGGGGATGACGATGCGCCTCTCCGGCCCGGCGCTGAACGGGGAGAAGCTCGATGGGAGGGTGGATTATATCTATCCGGCCGTCGATCCCGATACCCGCACCGTCCGCGTCCGCGGGCTGTTCGCCAACCCGCGGCTCCTCCTGAAGCCGGGGATGTACGTCTCGGCGACGATCAGCATGCCATCGAGGGATGTGCTCGCGGTCCCGGCGGGGGCGGTGATACGGACCGGCCGCCGCGATCTGGTCTATGTCGAGGTGGGGACCAATACATTCGAGCCGCGCGAGGTGACGCTGGGGCTGAAGGATGGCGACTATTACGAGATCGCCGGCGGCGATCTGAAGGAGGGGGACAACGTGGTGGCGGAGGGCGGATTTCTTCTTGACTCCGAGAGCCGGCTGAGCATTCCGGCGGGTCGGCAGGCCGCGCGCGGAACCAGTGGAACGGAGGGAGCGCGATGATCGAACGCATTATCGAATGGAGCGCGAACAATCGCCTGATGGTGATCCTTTTCTTCCTCCTGATCGCCGGCGCCGGCGTCTGGGCCGTCATCACCACGCCGGTCGACGCCATCCCCGATCTCTCCGAGAATCAGGTGATCATCTTCTCCGAATGGATGGGTCGCTCGCCGAAGATCATCGAGGATCAGGTGACCTATCCCATCGTCACCACGCTTCAGGGGCTGCCGGATGTGAAGGCGGTTCGGGCCAACAGCATGTTCGGCATGAGCTTCGTCTTCGTGATCTTCAACGACAATGTCGATCTCTACTTCGCGCGGACCCGCGTGCAGGAGCGCCTGGGGGCAGCGCAGGCGAAGCTCCCGGCCGGCGTCACCGCGACGCTCGGGCCGGACGGCACCGGCGTGGGGCACATCTTCTGGTATACGGTGGAAGGGGGGGGCTACGACCTTGGCGCGCTCCGCTCGGTTCAGGACTGGTTTATCCGCTACAAGCTCGCATCGGTGGATGGCGTGGCGGAGGTTGCATCGATCGGCGGCTTTGTCAGGCAGTACCAGATCGACGTGAACCCGGAGCTGATGCGCTCCTACGGCGTCACGTTCGATGAGATCATCGCGGCGGTTCAGCTTTCCAACAACGAGGTCGGCGGAAAGCTGCTGGACGTGGCCGGCGCGGAGTTCTTCGTGCGGGGGGAGGGATATATCGGCGGCCGTGGCGATATCGAGAGGATCACCGTCGCCACCAGGAACGGCGGGCTGCCGATCAGGCTCGATCAGATCGCCACGGTGCAGCTTGGCGGGGAGATCCGGCGCGGTTCGCTGGAGAAGAACGGGAACGGCGAGGCGGTCGGCGGGATCATCGTGATGCGGCAGGGGGAGAACGCGGCAACGGTGATCGAGCGGGTGAAGGCGAAGATCGCGGAGATCAGCCCCGGCCTGCCCCGCGGGGTGAAGATCGTCCCAAGCTACGACCGGACGCCGTTGATACGCGCGGCCGTCGGCACGCTGGAGAGGACGCTGGTGGAGGAGGCGATCATCGTCACGCTGGTGGTGCTCCTCTTCATCTTTCACGTGCGGAGCGCGCTTCGCATCCTGATCGAGATCCCGGTTTCCGTGCTCTGCGCCTTTCTCCTGATGCGACTGTCCGGCATGGCCTCCAACATCATGTCGCTCGGCGGCATCGCGCTGGCGATCGGCGTTGTGGTGGATTCATCGATCGTGCTGGTGGAGAACGCGCACAGGAACATCGCGGAGGCGCAGAGGGAGAACGCGCATCTGACGCGCGATGATTATTTCAGGCTCGCCGTCCTTTCGGCCAGGCAGGTCGGGCGGGCGATCTTCTTCTCCGAGGCGATCATGGTGATCTCCTTCCTGCCGGTCTTTCTGTTGCAGGGGGAGGAGGGTAAGCTGTTCCATCCGCTGGCGTGGACCAAGACGTTTGTGATAGCCTCGTCGGCGATCGCCGGCATCACCCTTGTCCCGATGCTGATGACGCTGCTGATGCGCGGGACGTTCCGCCCGGAGAACCGCAACCCGGTGATGCGCTTCTTCCACCGGCTCTACGAGCCGGTTCTCTCCTGGTGCCTCCGCTGGCGGAAGACGACGGTCGCGCTGAACCTGCTGGCGCTGGTCGCCACGATCCCGCTGATCCTCTCCACCGGCTCCGAGTTCATGCCGTCGCTCGACGAGGGCTCGGTGCTCTTCATGCCGATCCTTCTGCCGAACGCATCGATGGCGGAGGTGAACAGGGTGATGAAGGTGCAGGACAGCATCATCGCGCGCTATCCCGAGGTGGATCATGTGCTTGGCAAGGCGGGCCGCGCGGAGACGGCGACCGACAACGCTCCCGTCTCCATGATCGAGACGATCGTCCTGCTCAAGCCGAGGGAGCAGTGGCGTCCCGGCATCACAAAGAGCACCATCACCGCCGATCTCGACCGCGAGCTTCAGATCCCGGGCGTCCGCAACGGCTGGACGCAGCCGATCATCAACCGCGTCAACATGCTTTCCACCGGCGTCCGGACGGAGCTTGGGGTGAAGATCTACGGCGATAATCTCGACTCGCTGGAAGCCTACGCCATCCGCGCGGAGAGCCTTCTCAACAACATCCCCGGCGCCGCGGACGTGGCCGCCGACAGGATACAGGGGGGCTCGTTTCTCGATATCACGGTCGATCGCGACGCCAGCGCCAGATACGGGCTTGCCATCGGGGATGTGCAGCGGCTGATAGAGACGGCGATCGGCGGCGAGAATATCGCCCAGGTCATCAGCGGCCGCGAGCGCTATCCGATACGGGTCCGCTACAGCCGCGAGCTTCGCGATAATGTGGAGGATCTCCGGAATATCCTCGTGCCGATCGGCCGGAGCGCGCCGGCCCCCTCCGCACCGGCGGGGATGCCGGGGAGCGCGGGGGATGCCTCGATGAACGGCGGTGGAACCAACAGCGGCGCGATGAGCGGTGGAACGATGAGCAGCGGCAATGGCGACCGGGCGCGCGGCGCCGTTACCGGATCGGGCAGCTCCATTTCGGCGCTGGCGGGAGCGTCGGCGGAGGCATTCCTACGGCTGGGGGAGGTGGCGAAGATCACCCTTGCTCCCGGCCCGGCGATGATCTCATCGGAAAACGGCCAGCTCCGATCCGTGGTCTTCCTCAACGTTCGCGGTCGCGACATGGGGAGCTTTATCGATGAGGCGCGGAAGACGCTGGACGGGCGGCTGGCGCTCCCCGCCGGCTACACGTACGAGTGGAGCGGCCAGTACGAGAACAAGGCGCGCGCCGAGCGGACGCTGGCGATCGTGATCCCGATCGTCTTCATGGTGATTTTCCTGATGCTCTATCTGACCATGCACGACTGGAAGGAGGCGGGGGTGGTGATGCTCTCGGTGCCGTTCGCGCTGATCGGCGGCGTCTATCTGATGTCCATCCTGGGCTACAATTTCTCGGTGGCGGTCTGGGTCGGCTTTATCGCGCTCTACGGCATCGCCGTGCAGACGGGGGTGGTGATGGTGGTCTATCTCCATCAGTCTCTGGACAGGACGCTGGCGGAGACGGGCGCCGTGACGCGGGACGATCTTCACGCCGCAACCATGCGGGGAGCCGTGCAGCGCCTCCGTCCCAAGCTGATGACCGTCTGCACGGCATTGCTCGGCCTTGTGCCGATCATGTTCTCCACCGGCGTGGGGAGCGATATGATGAAGCCGCTGATTGCCCCGATGATCGGCGGGCTCTTTACCTCCGCCATCCACGTGCTGATCATGACGCCGGTGCTCTTCATCATCATGAAGGAGCGCGCGCTGAAACGCGGGGAGCTGAGGAAGTCGAAGATGGCAGAGTGGATGGGATGATGGCCGGCTGTGAAGTCCGGTATGCGCCGGACTTCGATTCCAAATCCCGCCGGGTAGTGACTCAATTTGAATCCAGCCTTCGATTGATAGCGCGATGATCCATCGATGATCCTCTCTTCAAGCTCCGTCAGGAGCGTGCCGGTTGTAGCAACGATATCTCCGTTTCCCGTTCACGCTCCAGAGGAGCGTGAAATCATGGGAGGCATGGCGATGCTACAACCGGTGCCCCCCGATGGGACTGGGAAGCCAGATGCTGTAGATGATTCTGAGCATCATCCACAGCATCTTAAACTGAGTCACTGCCTCCCGCCGCTGACTATCGGCACGGGCTTCGTAGTTTCGCAACCTGTGATTCGATGTCATCGTCAGATCGCCATCGAGCCCGCGTCATAGCTGAATTTCCTGGGACCAATCGCCTGCTCATGAAACGTGCCGTCGCCTTTCCGATTCTCGCGCTGCTGGTGATCGCCATCACCGGGGTTGCCAACTACGCGGTCTATCAGGCCGGCATCGAATGGTTTGTGCAGAAGCCGTCGCTGCTTGTGGTGGGGCGGAATGTGCTGGCCGTGGCGGTGATCCTCTTCGGCGGCTGGCTGCTGCTGCCGCGCGACGGGAGGAAGCGGAGTGCCGAGACGATTCTCCTGGCGGCGGCAACGCTCTTCGGCATCGGCCTGGCTGTGCAGTTCCGGCTTGGGCACGATGCCCCCCGGCAGCTTTCGAACAACGCAATCGTCGCCCTTCGCGATTCGGTTCATCGCGCCAACGCCGGCGCCTCCGTCGATTCCCTTCGTCGCCTGACATCGCGGCTGGTGCGGGGGGAGAACGGGGGGCTGCGGAGGGAGTTCGACGCATCGCGCATCGACACGCGGCTGGCCCGCTCGCTGGAGCGGGCGTACGGGCCGACGCCCGATACGCGGGCCATTCTGGATGACCGGCAGACCGCGTCGGCTGATAACCCGTTCTTCAGGTTTCTGCCGGTGCTTGCGCTGCTGATCGCGGCGGGCGTCATGGCCCGCGGGAATCTGGCAACGCTCCTCTCGGCCCGCTGGCGGATTGCCGGTTTCTACGGAAGCCTTGGGATATGCCTTCTGACGCTGGGATATCTGGTTTCCACCGGCGGCGTCCGTGGCGCCAATTTCGCCCCGCAGGAGATGCTCAAGCTCTCGCTTCCGGTTGCATGGGCGGGGCTGCTTATCCATTATCGCGGCGCGTTTCAGCCGGAGACGCGGGAGCGTTTCGCCCGTTCGCCGCTCGTCCTCTGGCTCTACGTGCTGGCCCTTCTCAGCTCGCCGCTGGTGGTCTTCGTGCTTGTGCGGGATTTCGGCCAGTTCCTTGTGATCAGCATCGCGCAGACGCTTCTGCTGGCGTACTTCACGCGGAGCGCGCTCTATGTGGTGCTGTTTGCGGCGGGGCTTCTGGCATCGAGCGTCATTCTGATAGGCCCGGCTCTCTTCGGGGGCACCAGCACGATCATGCTGGTGCTGGGAATCGTGCTGGCGGCCGTGCTTGCGATCGCGGCGCTCGAGCGCTTCCGCAGGCGCGATGCGCTCTGGACCTCGGCATCGCTGGTGCTGGTCGCCTATGTGGCGGTGGCGGCGGTTGCCGTTCAGCTGCCGTTTGTCGGGAGGATGCTCTCCACGCCGCGCGAGCGATTTCTCCTCTGGGCCGATCTCTTCTCGCGGCATGGCAACGCGCACTGGTGGGACCACGCGCAGCAGGTAGTGGAGGCGCTCTACTCGTTCGATGCGGGCCGGCTGCTGGGGCACGGGCTTGGGTACGGCACTCCGTTTCTGATCCCGAAGGCGGCATCGGATTTCATCTTCGCGGCGATCGGGGAGGAGCTTGGGTTTACGGGGGCGGCCATGGTGATTCTCCTGTTCGTGGCGCTGGCGGCCGTCGGGCTCAGGATCGCCCGTGATCTGGGAGGGGATTCCTTCCCGGCGCTGCTGACCGCCGGGTATACGCTTCTTCTCGTCTCGCAGGCGTTCGTCCATATCACCGGCACCATGAACATCCTGCCGATGACCGGCATCACGCTCCCGCTGGTCTCCAGCGGAATGAGCTCGCTGGTGGTATCGTGGGGAATCATCGGGCTGATCCTGGGGTTGTCGGCGAGGGCGGCGAATCAGGCGGAGAAGCTGGTGATCGTGGAGCGATAGAATGCTCAGGCAGGCTGTTGAAGGAGGTCATCTGTGGCGCTGGCCTTCACCGTCGCTCACTGGGGCCTCCCGGAGGATGCCTCATTCGCGACAGTTCCGTAGTGACTCAGTTTGAATCCAGCCTCCGCTCCACGGCGCGATCATCCCTCTCTTCACCACGCTTCAAGCTCCGTAGGAGCGCGCCGGTTGTAGCAACGATGTTCCCTCTTCCCACTCAAGCTCCATCGGAGCGTACCCCCCCCGCATCCAGGCGGAACGGTACGCTCCGATGGAGCGTGGGATCAACAGGCAACGTGGCATTGCTCCAGCCGGTTCGCCCCGATGGGGCTATGAAGGCTGGTACTTCCCACGATGCCGAGGCTCCTGACGCTTATCTCAACTTGAGTCACTACCTCATGTTCGGCCGCCGTGCATCTGATCGTTGTTGAACGGGCTGGATTTCCGAGGTAATTCAACTGTCCGTTGGAGCGGAAGCGGCCTCGGGCGTCGGCCGGGGAGCGTTCCGGGCGCGATGACCGTGCCGGCGGACAGCGTCCGATATCCGGATAGTGTTCGGATTTCGGACGCTTTGGGCAGGCGAAAAATCGGGAAATCCGTTGAAAAATCGGGTTTCGATCGCATGGCATGGTTGTTCGTGGAGAGGATGATATCGGTAAAGCAATCAACAATCTACGGCAGACCGGGAATCATGAACAGAACGGTTATCATCCTCATCGTTATCGCAATGCTGGCAATCGGTTCGAAGGCAATGGCGCAATCGGCAAGCCTTACCAGCAGCGCGACGATCGTGACGCCGATAGCGGCAACGGCAACGGCGCCGCTGGCATTCGGCACGATCACCAAGGGGCAGACCTCATCGGTGGCGGCGACGACCGGATCGGCGGGAGCTGTTACCTTCAGCGGCAATGAGAGCGATAATATCACGGTCCCGGCCACCGCGACTATTTCGACAACATCCGGCGCGGGCGCCGGCATGACGGTGACGATCGACCGCGCCAATCTTCGCGGCAACACGACGACTTCCGGCACCGGCGCGGTTCTGAACGCGGCATCGGGATCGGTGACCACGGCTCTTTCCTCCGATGCCGGCGGCGACGCGCATAACAGCGACGGGCTGGGCCAGCTTTATCTGACCATCGGTGGCTCGGTGGCGCCAGCGGCCACGCAGCAGCGGGGAAGCTACAGCGGAACATTTACGGTAAGCGCAGCTTACTCGAACTGAGCAGGCGATAACTCCCGGTCGGGCGAGTGTCCAGGTTGTGCCGTAATGAGGACCGGACCCCCTCATATTCGAACCGGATAGCCCAGAGCTCGCTCAATATCGCGTGCTCCACGAACGCCAGCCTCCAGGCTCCCTGAGGCTGGTGTTCGCGTATGGTGTACAGTAGAAAAGGGAAGCGATGTGGTGGGGTGATAGGTGATACAGGGCGCGGCGTTCAGCCGCGCTTGCGGCATCGTGAATCGATCTAGGCGAGAACGTAACCATTATCGGCATCGGCCAGCTCAGGATCCTGCCGTTCAACGGCGAGGCTGATGAATTCACCACTGCTGCTTACAAGAATATAGTCGAGCATTACCACATCCATTGCCCTGGCGGCCTCGACCAGCTTCTGAATACGCTCGTTGTGGTACTCCTGGGCCGCAAGGCCGTTCTGCCGTTCTCCGGCGATAATCATCCGGTGCCCCGAACGCCCCACGAACCCGAATAATGTCATAAGGCAATCCGCGTCGATCGCCGCGTCGCTGGCGCAGCAGACGCGGACGGGAAGGTCGCTGGCGTCCAGCACGAGCAGAATCAGGTTCAAAGAACAGACGCATTCCGGGATATCGGCAATCAGGCGGGCCGCAACCTGGGATGAGGTGATCGGTATTCTTCTGATGGGCATGCTGCCGGTGATGACGAGCTCGGCATGGGGGATGCTGCCATCAACCGCGGTGTGAACTGAATAAACGGGGATTGTGTACATCGATGATCTTCGCGGGCGGCCGGGCCGCTGTTGCTACATTATGGCGTTTCGCTCGCCGATGAAATTTTCTTCCGGAAATACGGCTCGTGTGAACGATGTGTACCGGAGTGCATTAATGCTTCTTTGAAGCATATGCAAATTACGCCGATATCAAGCCCCGATCAATTCCACTTTTGTGGAGTATTTATTACCGCCATATCATCCAATACGCCTATTCCCGCCATATCGTCGCGCAACCGTAGTCGATGCACGTCATGAACCGATGCGCTCGGCAGCACCGGTAAAAGAATGTGTTGTCAGAATGCCTCATAGCAGTCGTAGTTCCGGTGACGAATAATCCGGCCATTCTGAAACTCGAAGAAAAAACAGATATGCGCGGTAAGGATCCGACCCTCCTTCAGCGGTCCCGCGCTGATCTTCATCTCCCCCGTCCACTGCGTCTCCACAATCAGCATGGCATTGCATTCGAACGACCGCTGAATATCGAACCGCTGCCATTTGAGCATTGTCCCGCCCGCCTTGAGCCCGGCCTGCATCTCCGGGAATGTCCGGCTCCGCATGCGTGGAGAAAGCGCATTGGGATATTCGGTGGCGATGATATCGGGATGAATAATCTCCAATAATTCATCCGCGTCACTCGAAAAATTCTCCGCCAGATCGAAATAGCGTCTGACCGTTTCAACGCCGTTCATGGTTGCTCCCTGATGATGTGAATAATCCCCCGATCGGGAATGATGTGAGCCAGCGGTTTCGGGGCTGGTTACGGGCATTCACGCGGGCGCGGCGCGGAAGTTGCCGGAGGCTGCGGTTGCTAATTGTAAGCCCGGATATCGATCGAAATCCCGGAAATGACAGAGCTTCTGAAAGAAATCCGGACCCGCTTCGATTGATGCGCCAACGGCCCCTCCCATGAAGAGTTTGCGATTGCAACCAATGGTTTCAATGAGCGTAGCCACCATCCGTTACCGGAAGAGATGCCATGACGTTGCGGCATCGTGGAACGGGATTCCCCTGTCTCCATCTCATATTCCAACGGCTCCGCTGCCGCGGAGGTTCCGCCCGAATTATTCTATCCATTCTCACTGGAAATCATGCTCCCACGTGCATATCCCGTCGTGCTCCTTATCGCCTGCATTGCCCTCGTTGTTCCAACGGCCGCGCAGAAAATTCCGGCTCCGCTCACCAGAAAAATCGATTCCATCTTTGCCGGTTTCACGCATGGCGGATCTCCGGGATGCGCGATGGCTATCTACCGGAAGGGGGAGATCATCTATTCGAAAGGATATGGTCTGGCCGATCTGGAACATGATGTAAAAATCAATCCGGGGACGATATTCGACATCGGATCGACATCGAAGCAGTTTACAGCGGCCTGCATTGTGCTGCTGGCGCAGCAGGGAAAGCTCTCGCTGGACGATGATATTCGAAAATATATTCCGGAGCTTCCCGATTACGGACATCCCATCTCGATCCGTAATATCCTCAACCACACAAGCGGCATCCGCGATTATATCCAGTTGATGGCGATGAGCGGCTACGATATCGATGATGTTACCACGCCGAGGGATGCGCTCCAGGCGATAATACGGCAGACGGCGCTGAATTTTGAGCCGGGCTCGGAATTTCTTTACAGCAATTCGGGATATTTTCTTGCATCGCAGATTGTGGAGAGGGCCGGTGGAAAATCGCTCAGGAATTTTGCCGCCGAAAATATCTTCAGGCCGCTCGGAATGTCCCACACCACATTTGTCGATAACCACACCACGCTGGTGCCGGACCGCGCCGTCGCCTATTCTCCCGATGACAGCGGAACCTACCATCGCGATGTCTCCTACTGGGAGCAGAATGGCGATGGCGGCGTGAACACCAGCGTGGAGGATCTGCTGAAATGGGACGAGAATTTCTATACGCCGCGTATCGGCGGCGCGGGGTTGCCGAAGGCGCTGATGCAGTGGGGGATATTGAAGAACGGGGATACGCTCGATTATGGTCTCGGTCTTATGAAAACAACCGTCCGCGGGTTGGATGCCATCAGCCACGGCGGCGCATGGGGTGGCTATCGCGCGGAGCTTATACGGATTCCATCGGAGCATCTTTCGATAGCGGTCCTGAGCAATCTGGGCGCCAGCAACCCGACCCGCCTTGCACGCAATGTCCTTGCCCTGATGCTTCCCGCTTCCCCCGTGAAGGGGGCGCCGCCGGCGTCGGTGGCGGATATGAAGATCAAGGCGATCGACCCGACGATATTCGATGCCTATGCGGGGGATTTCGCAATGGACGAGGCAAAGGATTTCGTCATCACATTTTCGCGGGAGGAGGGGCATTTCTACGCGCAGGCGACGGGGCAGGGGCGGAATGAGATATTCGCATCATCCGACACGACATTCTTCTCGAAGGAGGTCGGTGCCTTTTTTACGTTTCATCGCGGATCTGCCGGCCCCATCACGACGATGACGCTGCATCAGGGCGGCGATCATCCGGCCAGCCGCGTGGCGCACTTCGAGCTTCCGGCCGATAAGCTGGGAGATTACGCCGGTGAATATTATGCTCCCGAGCTTGAAAGCGCCTTCTCGATCTCGGCCGGGAAGGGGGAGCTCATTGCCAGGCACCGCTCGCTGGATTCTGCTCTGCTGACTCCCGTCGGCAATGATGAGTTCTCCGGCGATCAGTTCTACCTGAACACTGTGACGTTCGAACGCAATCGCGATGGACGAGTGATCGCGATGCTGGTGTCGGTGGGGCGCGTGAAGAATATCCGGTTCAACAAGCGTAAATAGCGGGGCATATCCGTCAGATGGTATATCGGCCGACCGGTTCATTCCGGTCGGCCTTTTTATCTGTTGGTATGAGGTTTATGATGATGAGAATCATGGGGAGCATCCAGCCGCTGCCTTCAGGCTCCATCGGGGCAAATCGGTTGTAGAGATGCCCCGATGGGGCTGGGAGGACAGATGTCGAATTCCCTCCATGAGTCCAAACAGTATGAACCGTATCTCAAACTGAGTCACTACCGTTCGCTCAATATTCTGTATATATAGTTCCGCGTTCCGGGCCGTGCAGGCGGCGCCGAGTGACATTCACGGTTTCCTAATGGATGATGCTATGAAATCCCTTCCCCCGATGGCTTTCCGTTTCCGCGCCGCCGCGTCCATGTGCGTGGCAATCATCAGTTTTTTCACCAGTGTCTGCGCCTATGCCCAGCTTATCGGCTGGGAGGCCGCGAACGGTATCTATGGCGGAAACGTCACCACGCTGGTGGTCGATGGCGCGCATGGCCGGATCTTCGCCGGCACAAACGGCGGCGGCGTCTTCCGCTCGACCGATGGCGCCGCCTGGACGCGCATCACCGGGGGCTTCACGACCTATAATGTCAGCGCGCTCGCACTCGATTCCAGCGGCGACGTGATTGCCGGCACCGATAACGGCGGAGTATTTCGTCTGCCGGTCGGGAGCGATCAGTGGTTTGCGATTACCGGAACGCTCCCCGGCGGAAGAGTCCTCGATCTGGCGGTCGACCGGGATGGCCGGATATTCGCCTCGATCCAGGCAAAGGGACTTTTCCGCTCGACCGATGGCGGAGCCAACTGGGGGACGGCGCAGACGGGCATCATCCCGAAATCGATCTACTCGGTGACGGTTGCGCCCGACAATACGCTCCTCTCCGGCATGTTCAACGACGGCATCTATCGCTCCATAAATCATGGCGACAGCTGGATAAAGGTCGGCCCCGCATTTCCCAAGAAACAGGTGAACGATATCCTGGTGGGTTCCGCGGGAATTATTTACGCCGCCACCGACGGGTTTGGAATATATCAATCGCTTGATACCGGCGCCACCTGGACGGCGGTAAATTCAGGGCTGACCAGCCTCCGCATTACATCGCTTCATATCGACAGCGAGGGGAAGATCGTGGCGTCCACGGCGGGCGGTGTCTATCGTTCCGATGCGAGCGGCACGGCATGGAACCCGATTAATGGAACCGGCCTGAAAAATACCGATCTCAACGCGGTGGCATTATTGCCCGGTGGCGCTCTGCTGGCCGGCAGCAATGGAAGCGGTATCTATTACTCCAACGATCGCGGATCAACCTGGACGCAGAATAACAACGGGCTGGCCGCCGAACAGATCCGGGCGCTTCAGGTCACCGGCGCGGGGCATGTGTTCGCGGCAACCGACTGGTTTTCCGCCGATCCGAACAGCGGCATATTCAAATCCACCGATCGCGGAGCGAACTGGTCGCCATCGAACGGCAATATCACCAACGCCGCCATTCGTGCATTTATCACCGCATCGGGGGGGGCTGTATACGCGGCCACCTATGGCGGAGGAATTTTTCAGTCGGGCGACGATGGGGTTTCCTGGTCGTTTCTCAGCAACGGACTTGGCGATAATCTCGGCGCGCAGGTCAATGTCTTCGCGCGCGATTCCAGCAGCGGAGTCTATGCGGGATCAGAGGGGGGAGTCTACAAATTCAATCAGGGACAGGCAAAGTGGTTGCCGATCAACGGCGACGCAACCGATTCCAACGTGCATGCGCTGGCGGTAAATAAATCGGGGGATATTTTTGCGGGGACGCTGGCGGGAATTAATCGGTCCACGAATGGCGGAACCAACTGGACGCGCGTCGTCTCGATTCCGAGCGGTGGGATTTTCGCCATCGCGATCGATTCGAAGGGGAGGATTTACGTGGGGACATTCGGCGGCGGCATCTATGGATCGACGGATAATGGCGACACCTGGAGGCAGATGAACGTCGGTCTGACCGATACCAATGTCTACGCGATTGCGATCGACGCGAAGGATCAGGTATTTGCGGGAACGGGAAACAGCGGCGTCTTCGCGTCCATCGACTCAGGCGCCAACTGGCATCCCATCAACAACGGCCTGACGATCCCGAGCATCTCCCAGCTCGTTCTCGGCAGCGATGGATTTCTCGTTGCCGGCACGCGCGGCGGCGGCATCTTCAGAAGCACCAGCTCGACATTATCGGTCGATGATCATGTCAACGCCGCCACGCCGGGAATGTCGCTGACCGGAATTTCGCCAAACCCCGCAAGGACGCGCGCGCGGATTGAATTTCTTCACGCAAAACCGGGAATGATACGCGCCGAGCTTTACGCGATAAACGGCACAAGATCTCTGGAGATAACCACCGGCTGGCGCGAGGCGGGAAGGGACGCGTTGGATATCGATCTCTCCGCTCTGCCGAGTGGTCTCTACGACGTGCGGATTCTGTGCGGTGGGAGCGTTGTATCGGGGAAGATCGGGGTGGTGCGATAGATGTTTTTGGGGTGGTGGACGACTTGGCTGGATATTCCGATTCCACCAAGGAGCGTTCCACAGGTACGCTGTATCCGCGTGCTTGGGGTACATCCAACGAGGCAGTACGATTAATCGACTGTCTTGAGGATCAAGAACCTCGAAATAAACGAAATGTTGGCGACCTGCCAGACGTTACAGCGGGCCGCCAACATTGAATGGACGGCGAACGGAATCGCTCCATTGATTAATAGATCAGCTATAACGCTTTCTGCCAGAGCGCCAGTGTTGCTCCTGTTGGATCAATAATAACGCTGAATGTGCCTTTGCCCGGAACCAGGCTCGGCTCCACAATTACCGTGGCCCCAAGCGCGCGGGCACGATCGGTGGATTGGGCCACATCGTTAACATCTACAAACGGAAGCCAATGCGTCGGTGCATTCGCCCCACCTTTCATGATGCCGCCTCCTATACCTTCACCAACAAGGACTTCCGTATACGTTCCAAATGCTGTCGATAAATCGTCGAAATTCCAGTCGAACAAATCTCCGTAGAATTTCTTTGCGGCCTCCGGTTGTTGTGTATGCAATTGAACATAAACAAATGGATTCGCCATGATTTTCCTTTGTCGCTTTGCTGAGGATTGATCGGGCATCGGCATATATACATGCCGAGCCCCATTCGTTGGATAATTCTCAATGAATTTCGTGCATTGTGCATCTCTCTCTACGTCCACACTATCTCAGCCCAAATCGCAGAGGTTACGCATCTCAAATCGTCCTCACGCTCCCTTTAATTCCATGTACCAAACCTGGACATGTCTGCTTTATCGGGCATGGACGCGGTCGGCAACGTACGCTGCTTGTGCAATATAGGCCTCTGAATGATACTATATCCAGAATGGGGCTCGAACTGGCGAACCGATGAATCGATCTGCCTTTGACCAGTGCGCATGCACTCATTAGCCGGCGGCGCTATTATCTATGGCATGCTCAACAAAGTTGAAGACATCATCACCGGACAGAAGCAAAGAAACGTCGATTGGATGAGAAAGGGCAACAATTCGCGCGGGTAGGTCCGGTTGATTGATGTTATGCGTGAGCGCATCCTTGTCGCCCGCTGCAATTCTCGCCCGCACGGCGGACACGGATTCAAGCGGATTGATTTGATTGAGAGTAACGGGCGTACCCAATGGTGGGAATGCCGTTATCCTACCATAGGATAGAGTGCCATGGATGGCGCGTAACGGTCCCAGATCAGTTTCGATAATTGCGTAAGGATTGAAGAATAGCTTTGCCGGGAATCCCGTCGGCCCAAGCGATTGGGCCACTCCGAGGGAGGCAACAAAGAGGTCTGGATATTCTCGTTTGAGCGTTTCTCCAAGAATAACCCGGACCGATCCAAGGTTCTCTATCTCCACGCGTGAATCGAGATTAAGGATCTGCAACCACACTGTCTCCTGTCCAACTACGAAGAACTCATCGGGACGTTCTATAAAGTCACTCTCCGATATCGTGGATGGCAACGTACAATTGGCAGGAAGTGTCAGGTCCGCAACATGTCCCTCGTCAGCTCCCTGATAGATGAACGGTTCGGACCGAACAACAGTTTGTATCGATGGTGGAAACTGTACTGAAACCGATTTTCCAGACAAATCACCTTGCAGGAATTCAATCGTCATGATGAAGTGACTGAGAAACCCATCAACACCGGCCGGAGGGAATGGGCTGATTTCATCCCCCAGCTGCTGAATAAGCTGATCGAATCGTCCTTCAAGGACCTGCACCCGTTGATCGAGATCGTTCGGCATAATGATACTCCAAGTAAGGATTATTAGAAATTTCGCCCCTGAGACAGGAGCGATGATTTTGTGAGTCCTTCAAAGTTATCAATGAGGTACTGGTTGGGGGGTATTGGTACAAAATTGCATCATGGAAATATATCGTAGAATGCTGGTCGCCGGTATTCCGTATTAATATCAAAGATCTACACGCCGGATGTTTACCTATCATTGTTTTGGGCGAATCGCGTACGTGATAGCTGTCTTTTAGTCGCGTTTCGGGATGCCAGCTACGGATGGGCACGGTTTCTTGAATCATGTTTTCTCTGATAAATCTTTTTCGGAACGATTTACGGGTTACTAAATTGTTGCGTTCGCCACGCCAGGCCTGATTCTACAAGATCATGGAACCTTCCTGTTCTGCTCATTCGATGTGCGGAAGTAGTTGTCAGACAGTGCTTGACACGATATTTCGAAGGCAAGCTTCGCTGAAACCATATTGTTTGCCATACGACGAACAGATCAAATGGCAATGTGAATTGGATACGGCGCAAGCGTAAAAAAGCTTCTTACCGGTAAGATGCTTTGTCTTCAAGAAAATGCACGTCAATAGATTAGCCTTTCATGATTTTGGCAATTTTGTACGATATGGCTTGCAAATCGGACCTCGTTTGAGAGACGTGGTAATAGTGAAGCAAATAATTGTCATGAAGAGAGTAAAGTCAGGTCAGGATGGGACGAGCAAGTAAATCGTGGGGAATACGGATGCAAAATGGAGCATAGGATCTGTCAAAATCGGTAGACGAGAGATAGAGGGGGCTGATCGGATAGTGCGGTGGTATCGGATTGCTGAGAGAGCGTGGTAACGATTATTGGTGGACTTCCAGAAGTTGCTCGGGTGCCTGCAACATAATAGGCCCAAAAAACGGCTGTTACTGATCCAACTCAACGATGGAGGCAAGGTGCCAGAACGGGGAAAGCGATCCAGGTCGTAAATCCGAATCTTCCCCAAAAACGCAAAACCCCGAACCGCTAACGGTTTCGGGGTTTTCTGTGGGCGATGTAGGACTTGAAAGCATAGGTTCGGGGGTAGCCTGATAAGGGTAGATTCCTGCCGTATTTTGCTTGTTTAGCACGTTTTAGAGACTGGGCCACTAAACGAACACCATATAAATCTATCCGGATACACTATTATTCTTACCCGTTTTCTTACCCGATTGTATATTGCTGACGTCAAGGCCCCATAACTCCCTCAGGAGGACGTCATGAAGATCACATTCTGCCTTAGAGATGCGAAAGCCGATCGGTTGGTTCCCATTCACTGCTACGTTCATTTCAATTATTACCAGGTCAAGATTGCCACGGGACAACATGTGCATCCCAAGCTTTGGAATCAAGACCGCCTACGAGTCCGAAAGGGAGCTGCTGAAGAGGCGCTCGTGAACGCGGCATTGGGCGCGATGGAGTCGGAGATCCACCGCATCTTTTTGACGATGAAAACCAATGGCGAGACGCCAACACCTGCTCTCTTCAAGGCTCGGTATGCAGCCTCAAGGGAGCCGCGTGAATCGGGGAGAGGGAGGAGCTTCTTCGATCGATATGAAGAGTTCATAGCGGAGACAGAGGAGAAGTGGCAACACGCGACATTGCAGATTCACCAGACCGCCAAGACGCATCTTAGGAACTTTGAGAAGGATCAGGCGGTGCCGATCATGTTTGATCGCATCGACACCCATTTCTTTGAGCGGTTCAGTACCTACCTCGTCAAGAAGGTCGGCCAGAACAACGAAACTGTCTGGAAGATCGTTCGGACTGTGCGGGTCTTTCTACGGTGGGCACATGAGCATAGATATACCTCCAACGATGAGTATCGGCGCTTCACCAAGGCATGCCTGCCGTCCGGACAGAAGTCTGAGAAGGCGTATATCACAGTGGAGGAACTACAGCATCTGATCGACCTCGATCTCTCGACTGATCCTCGACTGGAGCGGACTCGGGATCTGTTCATCTTCCAGGCGCATACGGGAATGCGGTACGGCGATGTTGTGAACTTTAAGAAGCAGCTCATCCAGCGGGATACGATTCGGATGGTGACATCGAAGAACAGGAAAGCGGTCGTGATACCGATACTGCCACCAACCCGCGCGATCCTGGAGAAGTACGGATACGAGCTACCCGCGATTTCGAATCAGAAGCAGAACGAATACCTGAAGGAACTGATGGAGAAGGCCGGGATCGATGCGCCCGTCGTGGTTGTCGATCATAAGGGGAAGGAGAGAGTGGAGAAGACAGTCCCGAGGTACGAATTGATTGGGACGCACTCAGCCAAACGAACCTTCATCACGATCCTACGGCAGCGGAATGTCTCAATCGAGGCAATCATGCGGGCAACGGGGAATTCTCGCAGGACTATCGAGACCTATATTGTCAGCACGGAGGATGATGCGGTGAGGGAGATTGAGAGGGCATGGAAGTGATCTAGATTTGCTGAATTTATTGAAGCAATAGGTGTGAGCAATCCGAGTTGTCGCGATAAGGTTGTGCGGAGTTGAGTAAACGCTGGCGCACTCTCCCTAGATTTGGCCACTGGCCACACAGCGCTTGGATCACCTTCAAGCCAATGATCGCTCTCGGATCACGTCGAGGTGTCCACTGAAGTGGTGATATTCGTTCTGCGAGATGATAATGCTGAGGTAATCACCACAATCGAGTAGTAGCTAATAACTCCAGATCAAGCGACGTAATCCGCTGATACTGCTCGAGTACGGTTGCAGGACAATGATATGATTAAGGGGCTACCTGTCTCCGCCACTCGACTTCGCCCATAGCTGTCGGATGCACTGCTGTTCATAGAACTACCGTACATAGACTACTCTAATAGCGTAGAACTTACAGTAATTGCCATATTGCAAATAATCTTCGCGATTACTTGCATCATCGAGGTGTTTCAGTTATGTTAGCGTAATACAGTATGGTGCATATTGCATTTATGGGCGACTCGATCTGTATAGAAACGACTCCTGTGTTTTCTTAGGAAAAACGCCATATTTATTCAGATTATTTATATAGATCCGGGGGGACTATGTCAGCAGCAGAAAAACTTATAGGATTAGAACTTGATGGTGGGTGGGTCGTTGAGGCTCGACTTTCACTTCCGCAGGGACACACTGGGGGGCACTTCTCATATGGATATAGGGTATTGGGGCCGGATGGGACACCTGCCTTTCTCAAGGCGATCGACTTCTCGGCTGCTATAAACGCCAGCGATCCCGCTGTGGCGCTGCAATCGCTTACCGAAGCATTTAATCACGAACGGGCATTACTTGCAGAGTGCCGAGACAGGCGTGCTGATCGTGTTATACGGATTCTCGACGATGGTCAGGTATCGGTGCCGGGAGAGGTACCTCCCATAGTACAGTATCTGATCTTTGAGATGGCTGATGGCGATGTTCGATCGCAGATGATCCATACGGCCGATTTCGATTGTGCGTGGGCTCTTCGGAGTCTCCATCATGTGGCAACGGGGCTTAAGCAGCTCCATATGATGAGGGTAGCACATCAAGATCTTAAGCCATCGAACGTGCTAGTATTTGATGGGATAGTATCGAAGGTCGGAGATGTTGGTAGATCTTCTCATCCAGACCGTCGGGTGAAGCACGATACGTTTACCATTGCAGGCGCTCGGCCCTATGCCCCACCCGAGCTTCGGTACAATCATATTAACCCGGATTGGAACGCTCGCCGGTTCGCCTGCGATATGTATCTGCTTGGTAGTATGGTTGCTTCCTTTTTCACAGGACTCAGCATGTCAAGCCTGATTTTTAATGAGCTGCAGGACTCGATGCATCCAGGAGTTGGTAAGTGGGGAGGAAGTTATGAAGAAGTCCTTCCCTACGTCCGAGATGCATATGGGAAAGCTCTGGATAAATTCGCTCAGGAAGTTCCTGAGCCTATTAGAGAGGATCTAACTCAGATCGTCCGCGAACTATGCGATCCTGACCCCGCCTTTCGTGGCTATCCGGCATTGCGCGGAGCTCCGAACCCTTATGATCTGGAGCGGTATGTTACGCGATTTGACCTTATGGCACGTCGTGCTGAGATTAAGGTTACGGGAGGCGTAAATAGCCATGCGTGATGACCTTCTGGATAAAGATCGCAATGTGATTCCGCGATGGCGCCCGGTTGATATTGCTGCAACTACGGGCGAGCTTGACATGGGGCAGTCATCGGCGATGGTTACCATTGACGAAAAGGGTCTAGAGGACTTAGTATCGGCCTGGAATGACCACAAAGCTCTTCCATATGCTACCGATCTTATGGGGGCAGCCTTTGCCTTAGGCAATGTCGACCTCGCACGTGAGCCAGCGCATTATATCCTCCGGGAGGCACCTGTTGGTGCAGTGTCTTCTCGATCTCTAGCACAACGGATTATAGGCATAGAACAGACTGAAGACTCTACCAAGGTGCCCCCAAGCTCTACAGGGAACCTAGATAGTAGCAATATCGAGACTAAGGTAGTTGCACCTTTCAACATGGCTAGAGTACGTATCCAGTGGCTGCGTAAACGGTTACTTCGAGAACCCCGGAATGCAATGCTCTATCTGGATATGGCACACGAGTATTCAATTCTTGGCTACTCCGTGAAGGCAGAACAATATATGTTTTGCGCAATTAACTTGGCGCCAGATAACCGGCTTGTACTCCGCTCAGCCGCGCGGATGTATGTTCATCAGGATAATCTAGAAAAGGCGCATAGTCTCCTGAAAAGCGCTCGGTCTCTATACCGAGATCCATGGCTTATGTCGGCGGAGATCGCTTTGGCCAACGCGTTAAATCGTTCCTCGCGGCTAGTGCGGAATGCGCGCCAGCTAATTGATAGCGGCAAGTTCTCGCCACGGCATCTTTCGGAATTACGAGCTGCACTAGCTAAGCTTGAGTTTGAAGCGGGGAAACACCGAAAGGCTAGGAAATTACTGCGAGAGAGCCTGGAGACGCCAACGGAAAACACTGTCGCTCAGGCTTTATGGGTCGCGAACCGGGATAGTGATCTGGATGTAAACCCATGGGACTTTGATATCCCCAGGCTGTACGAGGCGAAAGCCACACAAGCCCGAAGTGAAGGGGACTGGAATGGAACTGTTGAGGAGTCAAGCAATTGGCTAATTGATCAACCATTCTCTAGTCGTCCAGCAGTATTGGGATCCTACGTTTCTGGCTTGATCTTGCAGGAATATGAGTTAAGTGAGGCTATTGCTCGGTACGGGTTATATGCAAATCCACACGATCATATGTTGCTTAATAATAGAGCCGTTGCGCTTGCACATATTGGGCGGCTGAGAGAAGCTGAGATAATGTTACATCGAGCAATGATTAGGCCTGCGCCGCAAAAAGAGACGACTGCAGTGCTGATCGCGACCAGCGGATTGCTACTATATAGGCAGGGATCTACTAAAGAAGGACGCGAAGCCTATATCAAGGCGATTGAGTTCGCCCATGCGCATGGACTGAAAGACATTGAGGCAATTGCGGCTATTTGTATGGCCTCGGAAGATATCCGAGTTCGTGCTCTTACAAGCCAGGCTTCGCTTGATATGGCGATCAAACGTATGGACTTGATCGAGCGGCCGGAAAAGGGAGTGCTGTGCGACAGACTTTTAGAAGATAAACAACGATATGAGAAACAATTCGATCCAGCATCTGGAGGGCTCCGGACCCTTTGAACATCATTCTATACCATCTCGTCCTGACGGCATCGAATCGGCTCCACTTGGTGAATTAGCAATTATCCGCTCTGGTTATCCATTCCGGGGGAAGATTCAGCATGATCCGGAAGGAACATGGGGAGTAGTACAGATGCGAGATATTGTGGCTGGAGGGGGCATTCGCCGTGACGTGCTTACCCATGTATCCGGAATCCGGCCGAAAGTAGGTCACTTAATTGGTGATGGTGATGTGTTGATCATGGCGCGTGGAACAAATAACTTGGCGGCAGTTATAAAGGGCCAGATGCCTAGAACTGTTGCTGCTAACTATTTTATGGTGTTGCGAGTAAATCAGAGCCGTGTGCTGCCTGAATATCTCTCATGGTATATCAATCAATCTACTGCTAGAAATTATTTTCAACGGCATCAATTGAGTTCTACAGTTCCGATAATTACAACTGAAACTGTAAGTGGCTTGATGTTGCCATTGCCGCCGATAGTGATTCAGCGACATATCGTGAGAATTAGCCAGCTCTTGAACAGAGAGCGCCATCTCATGGAAGAGCTTGCCAAGAAACGGGCACAGCTGCTTGAAGTGCTTTTACTTAACCAGTTGCGGTAATTAAATACGATAATGAAACTAGAAAATGAGAACTCTAACCAGCAACTGATGAACGATATTCTTTGGAAGGTAATCGAGACTTCGCGCAATGTGTGGGAACCTTTCAAATACAAGGATTATATCCTAGCGATTCTCTTTCTTAAGTATCTCAACGACGCTTGGAAGGAGCAGTGTCAAATGCGTCAACTGGGATCTGGAGATGATCTGAACATCATGCAGAATAATATGCCGATGAGGCGATTTGTGCTGCCTGAACAGGGGGCATTCGATTATATTGTCGGACAGAAAGATGAGCCGGATATCGGTGTTAGGATAAATAAAGCACTGCAAGTGGTCGAAGAGGCAAATAAACCTGAATTGGAAGGGGTGTTTCGCGATATTGACTTCAGCAAAGGAACCAACTCGGGGCTAAAAAAAGATCGAAATAACATGCTGAAAGCGCTGATAGAGGAATTAGGTGCCCTAAAATTCAACTTCCCTCCATCCTCCATTGATAGTAAGTGTCTCATTAGTAACGCTTATACGCAGATAGTCGAGAGATTCGCGAGTAATGCAGGTAAGAAAGGAGATGAGTTCTATACCCCGACTGAAGTGGGCAGACTTCTAGGCAAGTTACTTAACCCTGGACCGGGCAATCAAATCTGCGACCCGGTAATCGGCTCCGGGTCGCTCGCGATCGCAGTGGCATCGGAGATCGGCGACTGTAACTTTAAAATCTATGGCCAAGAAAGTAATCGAAGCACGTGGGCGCTCTGTAAGATAAATATGTTCGTACATGGTATAAGCTCAGCTCGTATTGAGTATGGCGATACGCTGAACGACCCAAAGCTAGTTAGGAATAACCAGTTGATGCAATTCGACATCGTAGTAGCTAGGCCTTCCTTTTCGTCGAATAGCTGGGGAGCTGATCGGGCATCTGAGGACCAATATCAGCGCTTCCATCGGGGGATTTCTCCGAAGTCGAAGCCGGATTTCGCTTTTATCAGTCACATGATTGAGATTGCCGAGCCAGGGCACGGACGGGTTGGTGTTATTGTTCCGCATGGAGCATTATTCCGTGGTGGGTCGGAAGGACTTATCCGCAGGAATCTTGTGGATGAAAATCTTCTTGATGCTGTTATTGGATTGCCGGAAAGACTTTTCTATGAGGCTGGTATCCCGGCAGTGATTCTGATTTTTGATAAAGGTAAAAAGACGAACGATGTACTTTTTATTAATGCCAGCAAAGAGTTTGAACAAGGAAAGTATCAAAACAAGCTTGCCGAGTCTCATATAGAGAAGATTGTTAAAACATTCCGAGAGAGGTTAAGTTTAAAGAAATACAGCCGTAATGTTACCCTTCAGGAGATTTGGGACAATGAATATAATCTAAATGTTTCGCGTTATGTGAACGTCTTTGAGGACGAGCAGGAAATTGATGCTATAACAATAGAGCGGGAAATTGAGTCAATTGAAAGGGAGCTGCAATGCGTTCGGGCCGAGATGCAACAACACTTAGGTAAGCTCAGCCTTTGAATAGCACTTGGCGGTAACTGCATATAGTCGGCAATAATCGATTTGACGTACCTGAGTGGTGCTTTTCGCATGCACGGTTGAGACTGCCAGGTCGTATCTGCTCCTGTTCATTCATCGTCCTGTATAGACGATCCAATTTAGGGCGTCAGACACGGCCTAGGATCTACAGCATCCACTATTTCGGGGCAAACTCGCCTCGTCCGTACTTGTAGTTTTTGCCCTCTTCGATCCGGAACTGCCTCATGTAGCTCTCCATTCTTCGTAACTCAGGAATCTTCTATGCGATCGATCGTTACTGCCACACAACTCAATAGTTGGTTCGATCCAAAGGAACTGCGAACTCAAGGGCTGCTTCCCGAACTCATTCGTTTACTTATTCTTGCCACCGTACCGCCTGACGATCTCATTGAGCTACGTATCCCATCGCGTGACCAAATCACCCAGCCTGGATACGATGGCGTAGTAGAGGTCCGGCGGGGTACCTTATATGTACCGGCAGGAAGGTCCGTATGGGAAATGGGGACGGAGCGGAGTGCGAAGCAGAAAGCCGAAAAGGACTATACAAAGCGCACCGGGTCCCTCGCGAAGAAACGCACGCAGTCTTCTGCGAAGAAGTCTTCTGCAAAAAGGTCATCCGCTACAAAGCGCACACAGCCTCCAGATAACGAGAATGACCCCAATAAGGAATTACGTTCCACATCGACGTTCGCATTCGTTACGCCGCATGATTGGGCCGCAAAAGCGACGTGGATGAAAGAAAAGCGGCGCGAACGCAAATGGAAATCTGTCGAGACTTGGGATGCCACCGACCTTGATACGTGGTTGCTCAAAGCTCCAGCCGTTGCTCGTTGGCTCGCCGCCGAGTTTGGCGTTCCCGTCAAGGGGATGTATGACATTGACCGGTATCTCGCAGAAAAGATCAGAGCAGTCTATGGTATTGAATTCCCTACACGGTTGATCCTCGGTGAAAGGCAGGGCGCAATACAGCAGGTGCAGGAGTGGCTAACAGATGACGAACGCATAATCAGGATACAAGGCGAATCGCCAACTGAAGGCGCGGCATTTATAGCTGCGGTGATCAAATCAATGGATCGTAATGACCGCGAGTCTATAGCGGCTCGGACCTTATTTATCGACGATCCCGATGCCTTGGACTTCCTAGGTGCACTACAGGTGCGGCACATCGTCGTCGCGTTGACTCCCTCGGTGATACACAGAGCCGAAGCTATCAACTCTCCTATGGTCCATTGCATTTACCCTATCGGGTCGGATGCTCAGAGCGAAGCAAGCACAACGATTCGGCTTGCTCCTCTTCAGTCTTCTGTTATAGGGAAGGAGATTGCTTCTCTTCTTGGGTCCAAGCGAAAAGCATATAACATTGCGCGTGAGAGTAAGGGAAGCTTAGAGGCCACGCTTATGATGGTCGCAACACGTTCGGATGGTCCACCTGATTGGGCGCGAGGTGAAGTGATGGCTGGTTTAGTGCCAATCCTCTTAGCTGGTCAATGGAATTCGCAGATGGAAGGAGATCGTTCAATAATCGAAGCTCTCTGCCAGCGTTCTTATGACGAAATTGAACAGTTCTGTACTCGCTTGAAGAGGCCCTATGGACCTCTCTTCAATCGACAAACCATATGGGATTGGGTCGCATGGCCATTCGCATTTACTTCTCTCTCAAGTGGCATAACGCAGTCTGTGATAGACCGATTCACCTCAGTTTGCATTAAGGTTCTTGGCACTCGCGATCCCGCGCTCGATTTGCCAGTGGGAGATCGATGGATGGCCGCAATTCATGGGAAGACGCATCCATATTCCTCTCTTCTTCAAATGGGGTTGGTGAAATCCCTCTTGTACTTGGCAGTACAGGGTGAACATCGTACAAATTTCCATGGCCCTCGCGTAGTCAATGATATTGTAAGATCCTTACTCGATGGAGAGAGAGCCGAGCGAGCTGAAACATGGCTTTCACTCAAGACGTTTCTACCATCACTTGCAGAAGCAGCCCCAGAAGTATTCATAACATCTTTACGGCGGTTCCTTAATATCGGAGCTGATGTTGGTCAGCTCTTTGAGGGAGCGACTATCTTCGGGATGTATGGCTTCATTGAGGTAGGTTGGGCCCTTGCCTCCTTAGCGTGGTCAGAAGAATGGTTGAGCAGGGTAGTGTTGCTATTGGGCAGCCTTGCCGAACATGATCCTAATCCAAGCAGCAATTACCGAGGACGTCCAATTGATGTCCTTACAGCAATTTTCCTTCCGTGGTATCCAGCGACTTCCGCGACCGTTGCAGTGCGGCTGGAGGTACTGGATGTGCTTATCGACCGCCACCCGAATATTGCATGGACATTACTGATGTCTCTATTACCTGGGGGTACCACGATAGCTTCATCTTTACATGAACCGGAGCTACGATCGTGGAAAGAGAAGGATGAAGTGACTACGACCCGAGGCGATTATGAGGAGTCTGTCACCGGGATACTTACACGGATCTTAGGCCTTGTAGGCCATTTAGGCTCCCGATGGGGAGACCTGATTGGTTCATACACAACGATTCGTCAACATGGTCTTCATTGGGCCACAATGATTATCGACAAACTGAAGGAAGCTATCCCAAGCGACTTTAGCGATAGCGACCGAAAGGAGATCGCAGATAAGATACGCAAGTTAATCCTCAATCATCGGAATCTACCTGATGCAGCATGGGTAATGCCAAACGAGGATCTTGAAAATTTTGAGCTGCTCCTGAAGAGCCTTGATCCTGATGATCCAATGATGCGTCATGAGTGGCTCTTTCATGATTGGCCTACAATACCGGGAGAGTATGAGCTGAGTTATGATGAGCGTATCAAGTGGCTTCAGCAGGAACGGGCAAGTGCGATTCGCGAAATCTATGAGGTTGCTGGAAGTGATGGTGTATTGAAATTCGCCGATTCTGTTCCCGCACCTGGATCTGTTGGCGCAGCGATGGCATTGCTCAAATTGAAGAAATCGGAAGAACTAATAGTTCTCAGTGAAACACTTGCCCTGACTCCTAAACAAGGCCGAGCACCTTCCCGATTGCTCATGGGGTATGGATACGTTGGTTGGAAAAGCCGAAGCGCGCGAGCTGGATGGGAGAAGAAGGCAATCGTACAGCTTGGGCAATGGGCATCACCCACTGTCATTGCTAACTTGGCGATAGGTCTCCCAATGCAAACATCGACTTGGGATCTTGTCGAGTCGCAAGCACCGAATGTTTCAAATCTGTATTGGTCATGGGTTCCACTGTGGCGTGTTGAGGATAGAGTTAGGGATTTGGAGCCAGCTATGCGCGGACTCATGCGAGCTGGACGTTACTGGCGTGCAGTGGACCTTATGTGTCTATATATTGGTGACCCAAATCAGAAAAAGCATGGGCGGTCGGAATTGCCAGTGCCTACGAAACTTGTGATCCAGGTATTACAGGACACAGTACGTTACTCTACTGATGAGGAGCCCTTCCCGCCGAGTTCAGGCTTGGGATATCATATCGACCACGTGCTGGAGATATTGCGCCAGAGACGAGTCGCGACAAAGACACTCGCACGATTGGAGTGGATATGGTTCTCTGCGCTGGAACATGGCGAATACGGCTCACAAGCTCTTTACAAGACGCTTGCCAGTGATCCAGAGTTGTTTGTGGATATGATAAAGTACCTCTATCATGCAGATGGCAATGAGAATGCCGAGGCCAGCCAAAATGCAGTTGCGCTTGCTACTCAGGCCTATCACGTCTTGCATTCATTGGATAGAGTTCCAGGCGCAAGGGACATCAGACGGCCAACAGAGGTGAAAGAGGGAGATATCGTGTTCCCGTCGGGTACTGTTGATCGCATGATCCTCTTTGAATGGTATAGGCATGCTCATGAACTCGCAGCTGAAGCGGGCCGAGAGGGGCCATTCTATACGGAGTTTGGGAAAGTACTCTCACACTCTCCGCACGGTGAAGATGGAACTTGGCCGTGTTCCTCTGTTCGTGATCTGATCGAATCCATTGAAGACGATCGGTTTCACGATGGGATCGTGATTGGAGTATTGAATAGCCGGGGCATCCACTCCAAAGGAGCTAACGGTCATCAGGAGCACGCGATAGCTAAGAAGTTCCGAGAGTATGAGAAATCGGTCCGAACCAAGTATCCACGAACTGGTGAAGTGCTTAGCGGAATTGCTAAGTCCTTCGAAGCAGAAGCTCGGCGAGAGGAACGGGAACAGGAAGCGACAGATTTTGGATGAACAGCAAGTCATAAGTCCGGAGCTGACCAGCCCTTCTGATGATGTATCAAAATCAATGGGAGAATGGATGAGTTGACGAGCCGCGATCCGCTTGGAAAGCACGCCGGTGGCACGTTCTCAACGTGCTGTGTGGCCATAACTCTGAGGATACTCTTCGATCATCGTGATCGCCTCGGCAACACTGATCTTCCCCCGATAAAGAGTTTAGCACAGTGTCGAAGCTCGGTATCCTCGGGGGCCCGGTAGCCGAGCGATGAGTGGAGTCGCTGGCGATTGTACAACGCCTCGATGTACTCGAAGATGCTTTGCGATGCCTTCCGCCGGGTTCGGTAGCGCTCGCGCCACCCGCATCAACCTTCGGAACCTGCCAATAAAAATGCGACACCAGTTGTGATCAATTGAGACTCTCAGCGCTAGCCGCTACAAGATCGCTGACGGCTTGTTGATCCACACCGCCGACGGTATCACTCCCGCCGTCGGCAACCCCTTGACAAATCGCTCCGGATACCGTCGGTATGCCTCGGCAAGAACCTCGTTCCGATGACCCAGCATCTCCACGGCATGCCCATGATGCACCGATGACGGCTGCCACATAGTGATCTTCTGAAGTTCCCCCGCTTTTGTAGAGCGGTGAGTTACGAGTCAGCAGCGTACTGACGTCCAAATTGGTCGGGGCTGAGATACCCCAATGTCGAGTGCTGGCACGCGCCTCCGAACGGCTGCGATACCGCTGGCGATAGACCACTTCCACCTTCAGGGTGCGGTGCCACGATTTGATCACCGCGTTGTTCCAGCAGTTGCCCTTGCGGCTCATGCTCGGGATCATCCGCCAGTCTGCGAGCATCTGCTGATATGCTGTCGTGCAGTACTGGCTGCCGCGATCGGAGTGATGCAGAAGTCCGTCGGCCGGTTGCCGCCGCTCGACGGCCATCCGCAGGGCGTTGAGTGTCAGATGCTGATCGACCCGATCGCTCATCGACCAGCCGACGCCGCGGCGACTGAACAGATCGATGACGCTCGCCAGATACAGCCAGCCTTCGCTGGTCGCGATGTACGTTATATCGTTGACCCATTTCCGGTTGGCGCTGGCAGCGGTGAAGTCCTGATCCAGCACGTTGTCGGTGATCGGATGCCCGTGCCGCGAGTCGGTTGTCACCACACGTCGTCGTTTCGGCATCAGCCCGACGATCCGGTTCTCCCGCATCAATCGCTCGACCCGCTTGCGTTCGATGGCCATGCCCGACAGCCGAAGCTGCTGATGGATGCTCGGCGAGCCGTAGGTCTAGCGACTCGCCGTATGCGGCTGCCGGATTGTCTCGACAAGCCGACGATCGCTCTTGGATCGCTTGGAGGATGCCCACTTTCTGAAGCCATAGTATCCGCTCTCGGAGACACCCAATGCCCAGGCCATCACCGCAACCGAGAAGAGGCCTGGCGACTGTCGATCCAGCCTCGCAATCTGCTGATACCGTTCGGCTATGGTTGTGTGACAATGCCCAGAACTTTTTTTAAAACCGCTCGCTCCTGCTTCAATCGCTCAACTTCACGCTCCAATTGACGGATGCGTTCCAGTGCGCTTGCCGTTGCCGCGAAAGGCCTCAGTCACTTCAGCTGCCGCCTCGGCACACCACTGGGTTAACGTGCTGCGCGGTACGCCAAGCTCGGCCGCTACCCGATTGATCTGTTTGCCCGACTCGTTGCTCAGGCAGATGGCTTCCAGCTCGAATTCCTTGGTAAAGACCCTGCGTTGTTCTGCCATGTCGATCTCCTTGGGTCTAAAATAGACCCTTATCTGGGGCTCCCCCATAGCGGGGGAGGTTCACTAAAGAGTTTTCTGTCAGAGATAGTGTTGCCCGGCGCTAAGCTTAGACAAGAGGATGGGCGTTACTGCCCACCAACGGTTTTCTGCATCTGGATATGCGAACAGCCGCCGCTGTGCGTCGATCTACATAGTTTCTTCATATCGGATTGAGACCACCACCACCCGAAGTTGCTACCGCTTCAGCAAGCTCGCCAGGCACCTAATTGCTGGGTGCCAGTCCGACGGGCAATCGTTCACATTCAATCAGGAGGAGTAATGGGACTGGAATATCTAGCGCTTGTGACCGCTGTGTTTGGATCGGTCGCTGCAGCTGCAGAGCGGTTTACGGCCATCGCAAAGCTGCTCTTCAAGGATCTTCGTGATGATCCTACAAAGCCCCCGCCGAAAGGGATTGACGGTCGCGGGATTTGCGTGTATGCCGTGGCATATGTGGGCGGTTTGATTGTCGCAGCATTCTGGGGCGAGGGCGGCAAATGGGGTGTTGACGGGCACCTTGTGCTCAAGGTCAGTGCCACTCAGGAGCATACGCTTCCGGTAGCGGTGGTGGCGTTGTTCGGGCTTGCCGGCTCCGCGTTCTGGTCCAGTACCATCAGCTTCATTTCGGCAGCGAAGGATATCAAGAACACTGCGCTGAAGGAGATGCGAAGAACGGAGGCTCCGATGGATCGGCCGGATGCTATCAAGAGATGAGAGAATCGAAGAGATAAGGATAGATCAGACGATACCGTTTAACAATGGATACTGCTTCAGAACATTTCAATCACAGGAGAACAATCATGGCTTCAACACTCAAGCTGGCGGCAACACTTGCCGGCACATCGTTCCCGCCTTTTCTGGCAATCGAGGGACAGGAAGTGAACATGCGCTTCGATAACGGTGATGGCTCGTGGAACTGGGGTGATACCGTTCCGGTGGAAGGGAAGCTGGATGTGAAGATGATAGCGAAGGGGTTCAACGGCGTCAATATCACGTTGAAAATCGCTGGCGACGGCGTGGCGCTTCTCGAGAAGAAGCTCACGATAACGAAAGGCTTCGTGGTGTTCGAGACGGGCATTGACGTGGGGTAGTGTGATCGGCATCAATAACATATTTCAAGACATAGGAGAATGAATATGGCCAACACTCTACGATCGATCGCCATGATTGCGATAGCCGCGATAGTGCTTGCCGTTGGGCAGGTTGCGGCGCAGAATCCGCTTGGCGACTACAGCGGCGAGGGCGCGCTGCTGCTGAGTAACGTGGGACTTCTCCGGACAAACCTCACCAAAGGGAGCGTCACGTTTTCGTACGCTTCAATGGGTAGCGCACAGCCGTACTACCTTGGAGCTGACGCCACGCTGGACGTTGCGAACGGGTTGCTTTCGGCGCTCAAAAGTGGCACCGCCCAAATCGGCGGGAAGGGGGCGATATCGTTGGGATTGTATCTAACGAAGAGCTCAACTGAGGACTCGAAAGTGTCGTGGCTCGCGCTGCGCGCTGGTGGGGGGCAGCATGATGTATCGTTGTACGATCCGTCACGACCGGTCGGCAACCGTGTGTACAGTGCACCGTTTACGGATGCAAGTCTGGACCTCCACTATAACGATTTCAGAGACGGATCGTTGCTCTGGGCGATTTCGCTAGGATATGCACGGACTGACAATAGCAATACAGTCGACAAGGTGACGGTGACGACTATGACAAGTTCAACGGTTTCGACTACGGGAACAAGCGAGGCGGTAACGTCGAAGTCCGATGACGCCATCAATGTGGAGGTATACAGGAAACAGGAAACCTGGAGGCTGAATGGCGACATCGTTGACGTGATCGCAACTTCGGCTTACGCTCTGCACGGCTTCGTTCACTACGGGTTGAGTTCTGGTGCTGACGAACTGCATGTCGGCCTGGGCCTGTATGCGCTAAAGGGGGGGAATCCACTTAAGGACAACGCGGGCGGGGTGGTTGTTGAGCTGATAAATGCAGGCGGCATGAGTTCAGCAAAGTTGTCCGATCATATACGTATCAGCCTTGTCGGTTCGTTGAAGCTTCCGTGATGTTGTGCAGGGAGCCCCTGTCCATGGGCTCCCTGCCTTTGTTTGCGGCACTGTTATCGATCTCTCAGTTGTTGTTCTCATGCGCCCTATGCCCTCACGATGATACTGCATATACGTTTTCCGTGGTCTGCCGGGATTGAGCGCGCTGTCACATTTACATCCTCAGGAGCAAATATCATGGGCGAACAGATCAACACGGACCTCCAGGTTTTCGGTGTGGCGAACATTGTGGTTGTAATACGTGGCGCGGGGTCGGATCATGCTGGTATGGCCAAAGCGGCAGATCTGCAAGAGTATTTCAAGCAGCGTGAGACAAGCCGTGCCTCGGCATTGGCGCGCGAGCGTGGTGGTGCACTGGGGAGCGAGCGACCGGTGCGCTGGTACAATCATCTCGGTATGTTGTACGGCACAGTGGATGCCGCTGGATATGAGGCGCTCCAGGCACGTTTCGATATTATCGAGTGCGTATTGGCAGCACCACGAATCAGCCTGATCCATCCGAGACAGGTGAAGACAACGCGTCTTGCCGAGCAGCGCACGTGGGGGCTAGATGCAATGCAGGTCGCGGAATTATGGGAGCAGGGCATTACGGGCCGAGATGTTCTAGTGGGTCATCTCGACACCGGTGTTGACGCAGGCCATGCTGCGCTGCGGGGTGCTGTTCAGCACTTTGCCGCCTTTGATGATTTCGGTGACCCTATGCGGTCGCCGCAAAAGCCGTTCGATACGGATCAGCACGGTACGCACACCGCTGGGACGATTGCCGGGCGTGCGGTGTTTGGGAGGCATATCGGTGTTGCACCAGATGCCTGGATTGCCGCAGCAGTAGTTCTTGAAGGGGGCGATGTGGTTGCGCGGGTGCTGAGCGGGATGAACTGGTGCGTCGGGCTAGGCGTGCGTGTGTTAAGCATGCCGCTCGGAATTCGCGGCTACCATGAGGGTTTCCTTTCACTTACGCGGATTCTCCGGCAGCGGAATATCCTTCCAGTGTTTCCAGTAGGGAATGAGGGGGCCGGCAGCGGCCGCTCTCCGGGCAATCATGCGGAGGCGCTTTCGGTAGGGGCCTCTGATCACAGCGATACCGTGGCGGGGTTCTCGTCCTCGCAGCTCTTTCTGCGGATGCGTGATCCTGTCGTTCCAGACTTGGTAGCGCCGGGAGTTGGTGTGATTTCGGCTGCGCCGGGCGGCGGCTATCAGAGCATGAATGGTACTTCCATGGCAGCAGCGCATGTTGCTGGGCTTGCCGCGCTGCTAATCTCGGCTGCGCCGACAGCGGCTGTTGGCATCGTGGAGTGGGCCATCTTCCAATCGTGCCGGCCGGGCGACCGGATGCGCGAGGAGCGCGCTGGTCGCGGACTGCCGAACGCTCCAGCCGCGCTGGCTGCATTGCACGAGGCGACCTCGTGAGACATTGCCCACGTTGACGACGATAATAAGGGCAACGTTGTCATCGGCCCCGATGCCATGACGGCCGATGAGCAAGCTCTGCTCTGCAATCACCCCAGATTCTTTCTACTGTTTATCATCACCACGCACTGTCTCAGGCCTTCGGAATCGGAGGGCATACATAGTTCCTTCATAGCGGAATGCATGTGGCCTTGGGCCATGTTGCGTCGTGCTTGCGGGCAGCCCGGCAGGGCATCGTGCGGTCGTTAGTAAGAGCCGGACGGGCCACGCGATAGAGGAGACGGATTTCAACAATAATGTACCCTTGGAGGGCAGGATGCCAGAGAACAACAGAAGCTATCGCCAGCAGTACCAGTGCAGGGATCTGTGGTGCTGGGCAGCGGTAGCGGTAAGCTTAGTGCGCCATTTCCAACCGGAGTCTAAGCTAACACAGTGTGCCTTTGCACGAGAGGTATTCAGGCAAAGCACGCCTCCTATCACCGCCGATTGCTGTGTAGGCGCTTGTGTAGCATGCGGGCAGACGATCGATTGCAATGACGATCATCAACCATACCCGGACCGATGCCACGGTCAGGAGGAGTGCAATCAGCGCGCCGATCCCGCTGTGGTTCTGAAGGTATTGGTAGAACAGCATGGATTACGATACAACCAGTTCGGCGTTGGGAGGCATTTGTTGCCACTCATCATGGATGAGCTGCGAAGGGATCGTCCAGTTGTCCTGCGGCGGGACGATGGCAATGGGAATGGGCACATTCTGGTGGCCGTTGGCTTTCGGGATGGTATGGTAGCAATTGTGGATCCCGAAGGGGATTGCAAGGACTATGATCCCAACCCCGAACTCCGCATCCTGAGTGAATCGCACAGAGACAATCCAGACGTTTACACTTGGTCCGACACATTCATGCATGCATAATACAGGGAAGCCTTCATGTCGATACTATTACAGAAACCAACCGAATTCGCGCTTAAGGCTGTGAGGGCGCGACAAGCCCACGATGCCGGGCATCGTGCAGAGGGGGATGAAATGGCTGAGCTACTCATCGAGACGTCCGCAGACGGGCGAGAGCCCTGGCTGAAATATCCGCACGTTTTTCTGTGGCTGCATGTGGAGGATAAGCCGTTCAAACTGGAGCCGTATGCGTGGCAGTTCATTTACGGTTCGTTAGAGCATCCGATTGTTCTCGAGGCGCCCGATTCAGATCGGGGAGAAGATGCTGATCCATGGCGGAGTGTCGCAACAGTATATGGTGCGCGGTTGCGGCAGACAGTCAGGGCAGTTGTAGAGGCCATTGCGCGGTTCAGCGACACCAGGCAGGTATATACCCCGAAAGTGTTGCATCTGCGCACAATTGCATTACGCGCCGTAATCATGGATGCCGGGAACTGGGATGACTCGATCGCGATTCCAATTGCTCCCGTGCCGCCGGAACTGGCCGGTCGTACGGAGTGGCCGCTAATGGAGTTCGTGGAGGTGATCAGAGGCATGCTGGATCCACGGGCACAAGACCCTCAGTTCCCTACCATGCTGAGGGCTGTCGAGAATTCACTGCTGGCACTGGCAGACGATACAGATGATTCGCTTGTACAGAAAGCAATAACCAATAATATATCAGGAGAAGCAATGAGCTACAGTTTCAACCCTCTGGATTATATCTCGTTCGTCATTGCGGGCGGGCTCACCCCGCTTTATATTGGGCCGGCGCCCGACATCAACGACATCATCCAATCCGAGGCGATCTTCATCAACGCCAGCCTGCCGGGACTCGGCATTCCCGCGAAGCCAGACATCGGTGGCCCCGGTGGCGGGCAGTATATCGAGATCATCGTGGACGATGCACCGCCAAGTAGCCGCATCACTACGGCTGTGCCCTACATGCTGACGCTGACACCGGGAACGCACATGCTCCATTTCATGCTCAGTTCCGGCGACGGCGAGTGTATCAAGAACGGTGGGAACTGTTTCAGCAAGGTGGTGCATATCAAGGCCAAGAGCCTGCCGACACTGGTCGATTCCGGGCCGATCATCATCTACAACATGCCGCGCGCGGTGCATCGAGCCAGCAATGTGATTCTGGATTTCGGGTTGGTGAACGTACCAATTGGCGGCGCCCCTCCCGGCACGCCAGTCACGCGTCGATGGATGCGCGATCATCAGATCAATGTCTACATCGACGGACAGTTGGCCGACGTTCTGAATTACTGGAACCCTTACGAGATCGTCGGGCTTGCGCCGGCACCGAGCTATAGCATCGAACTCCGGTTGCGCATCCGCAATGGCGCAGAGCTTACCGATCCGTACACGCGAACGAACCCGCGTAATTTCGAAGTTCGTTGACACTATACTGCAATGAATTCATGCCGCCGCCTCGAAAATGGGGCGGCGGACATCGACGCATTACCATTGCAGGCTGGTCGAAACTTCAGCGTTGCCGATTACAAACGCGGGTCATCCTCCGGCCCGGGATACTCTTCTGCCCCATCCGCACCGTCGGCATCATCAATATCATTGCGATTTTCATCTTCGGCTAACGATTGAAGGCGGGTGATCATGTTGTCGTCTTGACTGAGCCCCATCTTCTTGCGGGCGGCGTTAATGTGGTGATCGACAGTATCCGTTTCCACACATAGTATCTCGGCAATCCGCTTGTGCGATTTTCCCTGCATTCTGATTGCGCACACCTTCGTTTCGGCTTGTGTAAGATTGTACCGTCGTTGAATGCGTCCCATTGCGCCTGGATACACTTCGTCGGATTGTTCTTTGAACGTTTGCCAGTCCGCAACGGATCGTCGTGTTGCCTGCATCAGTTCCGTTATGTCCGCCAATGTTTTCCTCCGATGTTTTGCCGTTTGCGTCTGCACAAGCACTGTTTTCTTTATAAGTTTCTCAAGGCATTCGCTTTGCTGCACGATACGCATTCCAAGCTCAACCAGCCGCTTGTTCCGCTTCAACAATTCATGCTGGGTTGCACGCAACTGCAATCCGGTGCGCTTTGCCTGCTCTGGATCAAACGATCCCTGCAGCATCGCAATCGCCCGGTGCTGTTCCTTTTCGATGAGCTCCAGTTCCAGGCTGTGTGCATCCTTCTGATGATCGAATGCCTTCTTCCAGTTTTCCTTCAGTTCGTAGACTCGGCGTAGCTCCCGATGCGCATTTAGCTGCAAACGTACGTCGTTGATCTTTTCGTCGCTAGCGATTTGCAGAGCCATGTGGAGCCGGTCGATCGCATTGAAGAATTCCTTCGTATCGCAATACAGACGGCCGAGCTTTATCAGCACATGTGCCATGAACCTCTTATCGCTGTGCATTTCGAACATAATGTATGCTGTTCGATATCGTTCAACTGCCGTATCTGGATTTCCCTCGGATGCCAGCATGTCTCCTTCCAGAGCATGGATGCGTGCCGTGCCAATGGTGTCGTTGAGTACCTCATAAATCGTTGCGGCGCGGCCCAAGTTGTCGCGGGCTGTACTATATTTCCGGACCGTCAACTGGGCGGCAGCCAGATGCTCGAATGCTCTTGCCACCAGAGGTGCAACATCTCTTTTCTTCTCAGCTGCTTTCGCGGTACGCAGGGCATCCCTATAATATATACCGGCTTTTGGGTTTCCTAGTAGGGCATAGAGATGGGCGATGGCCGCCAGTGAAACAGCCTCCAATCCCGTATGGTCCATCATGTGACGGTTCAGTGAGCCGCGTAGCCTGAGCCCATCCAGATATGCGGCAAGCGCATTGCTGTATCGGCCGAGTGCCATATGACAGCCTCCACTGCCATGCCGTGCCTCGGCGTGCAGACGCAGCAATTCGGCGGGTAGGGTGCCGATCTCCCCATCGGCTTTGCGGGCATTGTCGTTGCCTGACCCAGCCCGTGCTCGAGCCCGGCGGTCGATGGAGGGAAGTGTCTCCGCATCAGGGCTTGCGCAGGCTTCGGCCGCAATAGTATATATGCGCTCTGCTTCGTCGAACGCATCGGCGATGTTGGTTTGTTCTCGGTCTCGAGCAACCCTCAACAGCCATTCAATTGCCGGAATCCTGATCCGCATGCGGTTGCTGCGCTCCACAGGGTTGTCTAGAGTCTTCGCGGATATCTTGGATGTATCGGCTGCGTTGCGGGGTCGGGCTATCGTGCGGAATGCGAGTACAGCGCGCTCATGATAGTTGGCAGCGTAGTATGCGATTGCTACATCCAGCAGCAACGCCGCTGCTGCAGCCGTGACTCCATTGCCACAATTCTTCTCCGCATCATGTATATCCCGTTTTGCCTTCTCACGCTGGTCAATTTCCGGATGTTGATACAAGCCAGCGCGCCGCAGATGCAGTTCAGCAAATAGTAGATGCAGTGCCTGCTCCTCCGTTCCAAACAGCTTTTGGCGCACAACATTCCCAGTTTGCAGCGACAGCGCCTTATCCGCTAAAGTGAGTTGATAGTGTACAGCAATGTCACCGGGACTTCGAAGAAATTCGAGCGCGAGGTCTAGGCCGCGATGCGGCGCATCGAAATCCAGAGCTGCAAGGATATGCGCTACGCTGGCGGGAATATTCTTCTTCTTCGCCATGATAGTACCAAAATATTAAATGGGTATTGCGGGCACGTTGCGTACAGGTGGGCCATGACGGATAACAGCCTAGAATTGTCTCAGGAAATCCAACATTGTTGCAATCGCAGGCTCTTATGATGGGCTGGTCATGTCGTCCTCAGGTCCAAGCTCATCACCAAGCCGAACCCTACGGCGTTTGGCCTCGCGAGTTCGCTCATCATCTGGACCGATACATGCTTCATACAGTTCGCATGCTTCGCAGTAATTACTGAGTGCTTCGCGTTTCCTTCCGATGCGTTCGCGGATATCGCCCAGCAGTATCAGCGTTTTGGCAATCGAAACGCAGTTGGGAACTATGGCTGCGCGCCATGCGGCAACTGCCTCCTTGGCAAATCGTTCAGCCTCAAGAAGTTCCTTGCTAAGGCAGGGTGTTTCTGTGCCCGCATGCATAATATCGAGTAGTCGCGCAAAGTTGTGCAGACATGAAGCGGTGATACGATGTTGTGGTGGCAGTACACGACGGCACGTGCCGAGGGTTTGAAACAGCATCGTCTGTGCCTGATTGATTTCACCGAATACCTGCAGCACCTGCGCCAGGCTGATGGTGGCTGCCAGGTAGTGCGGATGTTCATTGTTCAGGACTGCCGCTATATCCTTCCAAGCCTGAGCTGCCCAAGCGCGGGCCGATTCCGTATCTCCGTCGCGATACAGCCATACTACAACGTTGATACGCGTGATGATGGTGAAGTGATGATTGTTTCCAAGGATGCGTTCACGCATCTCCAGCACACGCAGAAGGATATCCATTGCAGGGCCTTTTTCGCCGCAGCCGTCGAGCGCACTGGCGTAATTGTGCATGCATGTTGCCAGCATGGGGCTTTCATAGTCTTGGGTGCGCTGAAGTCCGGGCGGACACAAAATGGGAATCGCAAGATCAAGGATCTTCATTGCGGCGAAATATTGTCCTTGGCCGAGATGGACAACCGCGATATCGTTCAGTGTCTCAGCGGTTGAGTAATGATGCTCGCCGAGGTGGTTCCGCTTCAATTGAAGTGCCTGGCGTAAAAACTTCAGTGCCTCGGGATCGTTTACCTCGCCCAGTGCAAGGCCCAGATCGTTGGCAATCTGCGCTTTCATCACGGGGGCGGGTTCTTGCAGCGACTGCACAGAGTTCAGCCCCGAATGAAGAGCGTCGATTGAATCGTCGTATCGTCCCAGCAGCCGCAGCACTTCGCCGTGCATCGCGAGCAGCATAGCCAAGCCACGTTGGTCATGTCGCAGATGCCGTCGACACAGATTCACGGCATTCTTTAAGAATCTTTCGGATGCATCATACTTGCCGCATGCGCTGAGGAACTGACCCAATTGCTCCAGGCGTCGCACAACGCCTTGGGCGTTCTCCTTAGTCACTCCATCGCGGGCAAGCCATTCATTCACTCTTACGCGATATGTCTCTGCCATAAGCTCCATATCACCTAGCAGCAGCCAGTACTGAAGCAGCTCATGTCCTCGGCCGTTGGAAATCATTTCCTCGAACATCTCTAAATCCTCCACATAGGCACGAAGTTTCTCACGCGCATCGGCCTGGTTCCATTGCCAGGGCGCCTCTTCGGTGCGGCGCTCTGGTAACGAATGTTTCTGGAAATAATCGCCCATCTCCTCGTGTTGGTGTTTCAGGATCGCGTCAGTTTCAGTGTGCTCTTCCGTTGTATTGTCTGGATCTGTAAACACCACTGTGCGTACTTCTGCGCGTACTGTTGAATGATAGAACACGATAAATATTCCATGCCGGGTTACAATGTGCCGTGCTGCTGCTAGAAACTCTACGCATTGACCGAGTGTAATGTTGCCTAACCCGCACAGTTCCTCCATCGACAGACCACGGCGCGAGCAGCACAGCAGTTGGAGCAAGGTGCGGGCGCGTTTGGAAGCTCCGTTATCCAATTCTGTACTCTCGTTATTCAGCATGCGGTCTAGCATGTACCGTATTGGAGCACCAGGCTCGGGATGCAGCATTGCCTCGGTGGTGCTGTCCAGATAGTCGCCGTCGAGAGGGTCTATTCTACTGCTGATCTGCGATGCATCCATTGCATCATGCATGTGCCGAAGGGTTTCTGCATCGATTTCCTTCGGCCGTTCGTCTATCTGGAATTGCCGCCATTTGCGGCGTAGTGCATCGCGCTGCGCATCCGAGGGTGTTGCCGAAACAATTAGCGAGACACCAGGCGGAAGCCGTTGGGGGAGCCACTTTAGATTCTGACTGGAGTTGCGCAGTTCATCCAGCGCATCGATGATAATGATCACCCGTCTTCGCCGCAGCGATGCGATTGTATCCAGGAATTGCTCCTGCATGCCTTCAAGGGTAGGCTGTGGCGTTCCTGATGCCAATTCGTTAGGGACCAGCTCGGTAAGAAGGTGATGCAACAGTAAGCCGTGATCAGGAGCAACGCCTTCAGCTTCTACGAAATGACGGATTACCAACGCATCCGGAAACCGGCGCGCGCACTCTATGCTCAGAAGCGCTAGCAACGTGCTTTTGCCCACTCGGGCCGGGCCGTGCACAAGGATGGGTGTTTTCCCAGATTGGAGCTTCTTGATCAGGAGATCAGTCAGTCGGGGTATCGGAATTGCTCCGGCAGTATATGCACGGGCCAGGTCATCGTTCTGCGCGCGCAGCGGCGCTACTGCTGTGTCGGCGGTTTCGACGGGGAGAAGGCCGCTTGGCAGGTTTTGCAGATCGTTGTGTATCGCATGGGCCAGCATGTCGAAACCGTCATTTATATGCTGTATCGTACGGCATCCGGTCGCAATCTGCGTTGCTGCGTGGCGCAGCACAGGATGTGATGATGCATCAGTGCCGTTTCCTATGGTATAGAAATACACGTGATGAGCCGCCGGAGCATAGGTTTGCAGCAAATAGCGGCATTTATCTGCCTGTTCCTCCTCGTGAGCATTGAATGGGACGTTCTGGCTGGGCTGCGATATATTGCCGACGACACAGAGTATTGCTCCGCCCGAGCTGAGCAGTACTTTCCCCGATTGATCATCGAGCTCGCCGACATGCACATCAATCCCTCGACGTCGATACTCTTGTTGGAAATCAATAAGGGTTTGATCATGAATGCGCTCGTACAGGGTACGAATATCGGGTGAAGTTCCTGTAACCAAAACAGTGATTGTCTGACGCATCGTACTCGGGACAATAGGTGAATATAAATGTCTGCATGGTGCGGTGAGGTCAGCCATGCGAGTCTTCAATGATCATGGTCTCGGATTAAGGCCATGATTGATGTGAAATCGGAGAGAGGGGGAGGGTGACTGTTCCCCACGCAACTGGGGGGGCAGCGCGTGGCAGATTGCCGTTTGGATGCCAGCTTTGAAATAATTCATAGGCGGCGACCGACCGACGGGCTGGTCGTAAACAACATCATACGACAGACAGTGCGTGTGCTGTCTTGTTGATTGCAACACTAGTGTGGAAAATGCAGAATCGGTTGCGGCTATGCAATTGAGCGGTAGGATCGGTAGCGAATCATTTTGATTTGCTGCTTGCGACCGACTTTGGATTCCCGACCTTTGCCACCACAAAAATCACGCTTGACCGCATAAGCATTTCCAGATTGGACACAGGCCACCTATGGTATACACATGGCAGAGAAAAAACAGAAGCTCCCCCATGATCCGCACCAACGCGCCAAGTCTATCGTGGACATTGCCACGGGCGAGACTGACGAGCCGATTGAACCGGCATCCACGCAGAACCCCGCAGCGATGGAGTTAGGCCGTCTGGGAGGGTTGAAGGGCGGCAAGGCGTGCGCCGAAGATGACGTCAGAACGACGGAAGGAGATCGCCAAAGGGGCAGCAGAGGTGCGGCAGAAGAAAAGCGGGAAGGGATTTCTTCTATTGGCCGTTACGGACTGTCAAATATCCATTTCCAATAGAAGAAGGCTTGCATCGTGTTAACGTATAGGTTAACTTGGCACACTAGATGATGCCTATTACCTGCATACATAAAGGCGCGCGGTATACCGTTGCAGCTTGGGGTGTTGACGGGGACTGTGCCTACAGCGACTTTTTGGCCGCCTTGCGGGCTCATGGGAATTCTGACGCGGCTAAAGTGGTAGTTGCTGTAAGGATGCTTGCTGAGGCTGGCCCCCCGAGGCAAAAGGAAAAAGGGCATGAGCTACACGGAGCTGAATGCAAAAAGCTCTACGAACTGAAGCCAGGCGGCACTCGTGTTGTCTGGTTTTTTGGGAAGGCAGGGACGATTATTATCACACATGCATTCCCTAAAAAGGGGGCGAAGGTTTCACGGGAATGTGCACAGGCATCATCAATCATGGAAGCATATTGGCAAGAGGTCTCCAATGCTCGAACATAAAACCAAAACGCAGGAAAAGCAGAGTCTCTCTTCTTTAACAAAAGAGATTGAGAATACTATTGAATTTGAGATTGAGGAGGTTAAATATCTCATCTCTGACCTAATCTTTAAGATCATGGAAGATAGAGGTATTAGTCGTGCGAAATTAGCGGGATTAATGCACAGAAGTCGGCCATTTGTTACAAAATTGCTAAGCGGGAACAACAATTTTGAAATATCAACATTGGTACATGTCTCTCGGGCTTGTGGATACAAGCTCAATGTTAGGAATTTGTTTGTCTCCCGTTCGGACTCTTCTGCATGCGAAGTATCTGGGCCTAACCCGTGGGGGTACATTAACCGTGGAGATCACGGCCATCGTGACGTCCTTTGGGTAGCATATTCCCGTTTCCCTACTAATGAGCAGTTTCAACAACATGACAATGAACCCGAAAGCGAAGAAGTTTCCGTCGAAAACGATGCTCCCCGCAGCGCTGTTGCTTGAGATGTATTTTGTGGAGGAGTATTCGTTTTCAAATACTGAGGCGATTCTAGCTGTTAAGGAGTCTTTGCCAGACCCAACCCCACAAGATATTGAAGTGGGATTTGAGTTATGGGATCACCCGGAGCAGGATAGGAGAATTGCATGTCGGCTTTTCGTTGCGAATGCTGATCATATTAAGGGGCGGGTTGCCTATGATTTCAATATCACATTGATGGGGCTTTTCAGGGTTGCTGAAGATTATCCGGCTGAGAGCCTCCGGAAAATGGTGAGATATAACGCTCCGGCATTACTCTATTCGGCAGCCCGTGAATTCATCGCAATGACTACTGGAAGAGGGGGGGCGGGACCGTTGATTCTGCCGACCGTTTCTTTCATTGAAATGAAGAATGCGGAGACTTCAAAGGAGTTAAAAGAAAAGAGTGCGATCACTGAAGCAGTGTCTGAGAAAGAAGCGCCCAAGAAGTCAGCAAAGCGCAAGAGCAAGGCCCCATAAAGGGCCTTGCTTCATATTAGTAAGTACCCCAGGCGATTCTATCGCGCCACACAATTGGTGGTCAAATTGACCTTCATGCTTGTACGATCAAGAATGAAGTACTGTCTTTGTGGTATGAATAAGCTCAAACTCGCCAAGCGTACCCAGACTCTTCACTGCCTTGTTGGCAGTGGACATGGCGTTTGGTGCAGATATCGATCTATAGTGGACCCCGAAAACTGGACCAGAGGGTTAAGTGGATGATTCCCATTACCTTCGTCCAATCGGAGAACCCTTATGGCACGGCACCGCAGAACATTTTCGGCAGATTTTAAAGCGAAAGTCGCTCTGGAAGCCGCTCGCGGCGAGCGATCGCTCAGCGAACTCGCCTCAGCCTATGGCATCCATCCTACCCAGATCACGCAATGGCGAGGGTATCTGACTGACCATGCGCCGGAGCTGTTCGCTGGAACCGTCGGCAACGCCGAGGCCAAGCAGCAGGAGCTGATCGACAAGCTCTATCAACAGATCGGGCAACTGTCGGTCGAGCTGGAGTGGATAAAAAAAAAGAGTTAGTTGATCCCCCTCGCATCCCGGCGCCAGATGATTGACGGCAGCCCCAGTGGCGTGGTCAGCCTCCGTCGGCAGTGCGCGCTGCTTGGTGTCGCACGATCGAGCTACTATTATCGCAGGGCCGAGCCGCAGGTCGATGCGGCTGCTGAGCAGGCGCGATTGATGCGCATGATCGACGAGCAGTACCTGGCCCATCCGTTCTTTGGCAGTAGGAACATGACACACCGCCTGAAGCAGCAGGGCTGCCAGATCAACCGCAAACGCGTGCAGCGACTGATGCGCGCGATGGGCATCGAGGCGATCGCACCGAAGCCGCGGACCAGCCAGCCGCATCCGCAGCATCGGGTCTATCCGTATCTGTTGCGCGATGTGCCGATCGAGCGGTGCGATCAGGTCTGGAGCACCGATATCACGTATATCCCGATGGGACGGAGCTTCGCCTATCTGACGGCGATCATCGACTGGCACTCGCGGTACGTGCTGAGCTGGGAAGTCTCACGCACCATGGAGGTGAACTTCTGCCTGACGGCGTTAGATCGGGCGTTGCAGCAGACAACGCCGGAGATCTTCAACACCGATCAGGGGTCACAGTATACCAGCGCTGTGTTCACCGGGCGGTTGGAGCAGGCAGGCATCGCGATCAGCATGGATGGCCGGGGCCGGTGTCACGACAACATCTTCATCGAACGACTGTGGCGATCAGTCAAATACGAGGAGATTTATCTGCGAGAATACCTGACGATGCAGAAGCTGGAGGAGGGCCTGGATGCGTACTTCAGCTTTTACAACAGCGAGCGACCGCATCAATCGCTGGGCTACAGAACGCCCGAGGCTGTCTATCGATCAGCCGCCTTGACAACCTAATAATCCCTCCTTCGTGGTCCAGGACATGGGGTCCACTATAATCACGCATGCTGGTGAAGGGCTATGGCCCGGCAATCGGCGGCGATAACCGATACAGTCCGGCTGAATATACAGGACGATGAAGGCGGATGTGACGGTTGACGAGGCTGACCAATGTCTTCAGCAAGAGGGTTGAGAATTACGCTCACGTGGTGGCGTTCCGTTTCATGCACTACAATTTTGCCCGCATTCACAAGATATTGCCTGTCACCTAGGCAATGGAGGTAGGGGTAATGAATCGGTTGCGGAGTGTAGAGGATATTGCGAAGCTCGTGCCGAGAGAAATGATAGCGGCTAGTGTGGGCTTAGCTCTTGACGCTGCCCGTTGATAGTAGCTCCTTCGCGGTTCGGAGATAGGGCAGCAAGTCACGGGCGATAAATCTTTCGGCTTTCAACGCGCATTTCAACAAGCGCTTTAAAGCTTGCTCACTAAGCTGAGCCAACTTCACTGCGCCAAGCTGGGAACCACTTTTCCCCATTCGTTCAAGGTCGGCAAATTCGTGCTTCCTGACGTTGTTATAAAAGAAGACATATGTCGGGAGGTTAAAAGTAAACCCATTGGCATCTAGCTCATCGCCAGGTGTAAAGTACCAATAGGGTAGACCGCTAGCAACATTGCACCCTGAAGCATTGGGGGTCACATTGCGGGGGTTCTGCGACGTGGTAAGAGAATAGATATAGATGAGTTCGTTGTCATTGGAGCATAGGCCAATCAGATACTTATCGCGCGGTGGTCCACCATCTTCAAAGTCATACTGATTGATTTTCAATATCGCGCCAGGGCAGAAGAGATCATAACTCGAGTTCATAAAGCGCTAATTCAAATTCAAGCGATGCATATGCTGCTTGCGCAGCCAACTCCTTATCGGGGTCATCCTTTATCAACTCAGTGAAATCAATGGAAACAGTAGAAGTATTGCGAAACTCAAATACTCGCTCAAGTTCCAACTCTTCAACTTTCTGATGCCACAGAGTGTTCTTCTTATGTAAGAGTTGAACAAGATCCACAGCAGTGGTATAACGATGCTCCTCAACGATTCCCTTAATCAATTCCTCCTCGAACTCGGAGAACTCCATCAAGTTAGGCTTAACCTCTGGCTTGGATAGAATAGAGACCTCAACTTGGCCGCTGTAATGAGGGTTAGGGTGTACATCCCATTGGATATAATCTTCGAGGGAAAACGTCTTGTCTCCAACAAGCGTTTTCTCACCGTGTCGAATCTCCCGAAAGATCTCAACCGCAACCGGTCCCAATTTCCACACCTTATGATCAAGCCACGTTATCGGGGAGCCCATTTCGCGCACTGAGGTCTCATCAATGAGATAGAGGAGCTTGAGGACCTTCGTAAGAGCTAGATCCGGTACTTCCTGAGCGAGATATGCAATCAGGTTCCCAATCTTGCTATGTAGCACAACGCGGTACATGTGTGGCCCCTTACTATGTCCTAACAATAATTGAAGTCCCTCAGAATCCTAGCCAAGACTTAGCCTCTGAGTATTACATCAATAACAATGCCGACGCACGGAGATACGACCGAATGATGAGTGTGGATGTGGGTAACTTGTTAACAAGTATGTGCAAAAGTAGCGATAACGACCTGTGGTCCGCAACAACAGTTATGTAACAAGTTCACTGGATAACCATTGGCCCCGCCTAAAAACCTCGAAATGGGGCCAGTTTTGCACATTTTAGCAGATCTCAAACTCTATAACCTGCCACAACTTTCCCAGGTTCAATCTTCTTACTTCCCCTTGTCCTTGCCTGAGGTGCAGCTTGTGTCTTGATTGCCGGATTAAGGGGATACTTTTACCATTGCGTGCTACTGATTGGCTGGGCGGAATCCATGGCTTCTTAGTCCTATTTTGGGAGAATAACTGAGAGTCCGTTCGACAGAGTTCCGCTGTGTGTTTCGCTGGCGTTCCACCACGAATGGTACCGGCTTCTTGTTCCTTGTTGCACAAGTTTTGGTGCACTCTCCATCAAGCGATTCTCAAGGGGGAGTGCGCTGATAATTGTGTAATAGGCCGGGCGTGCGTTGTCAATTTACGATCGTAATCCCCATTGCTCCGGCAGCGCCGCCGCGAAGTGGATGTGCAACTCCCGCACGATCCCCGTCCAGTCTGGACGAGCACGATCTCGGCTCAGTGATCGCTCGTTGATGTCGCGCAGCACCAGCGTCAGCAGACGCATCGCGCTGTCGATGCTCGGCATCTGCGACCGGTTCTTCGTCACCTTCCGCACCTGACAGTTGATGTTCTCCTGCGGGTTGGTCGTGTAGACCATCCTCCGCAGGCCCGGCGAGTAGCTCCACGGCACCGCGATCCGCGGCAGGAAGATCTCCCACTGGTGCACAACCGCCGGATACCGCGACTGGTACTCCTGGCGGAACTCCGCCAGTGCTAGCTCCGCCGATTCATAGCTCGGCGCCTGGTAGATCCCCTTGATCGCCCGAGCGACCGCCGCCCGCTGCGCCCACGGAACGTGCCGAAGACTGGAACGTATCTGATGGACGATACATGGCAGATGCTGCGTCGATGGATAGCTCGCCGCCAGCGCCTGATCGATCCCCGTCAGGTTGTCCGAGCAGACGATCAGCATCTGCTAAATACCTCGTTTCTGAAGCTCGACGAACACCGTCTGCCAGAACCCCGCCGACTCCCCATGACCGGTCGTGTGATCCGATGGAGCGATCCAGATGCCGAGGATATCATGCCGTCCAGCCTCGCCATATCCCCCGACAATGTAGGCTGCTGTTGACTTTACGCCGTTCGGATCTCGGATCTTCAGATGGATTGCATCGATGTGGACGATCGCGTAGACATCCTCCAATGGCCGCGATCGCCAGGCGATCAGCTCCGGCTCGACGCGTTCCAGCAGCCCCGAGATGAAGCCATCGCTGGCGTGGAAGTGATACAGCTCCCGGATGTGCTCGGCGATGTCGCGCGTGGTCATCCCGTGGGCATACATCGCGATCGCCCGCTGTTCAATCTCGCCACTCATCGACTGATGTTTGCCCAGCAACTGCCGTGTGAACGATCCATCACGATCGCGGGGCACATCGATCGCGGTCGATCCCATCGACGTCTTCAACTGCTTCTTCGACGAGCCGTTGCGCGTGTTCGATCGTCTGCACGGTGCCTCTGGCTCGGGAACGATCCGCTGATGGGCATCGTAGCCGAGATGCTCGCGCATCTCCTGCTTCAGGCTATGTTCGACAAACGCACCGATTACCCGACCGAGCGGCGATTCCGGCGCCATCGACAGCGGCTTGCCGGCTGCTTCCTTGACAGCGGCGGTAAAGATCTCCTGCACCTCCGGCGGCAGGTTCAGATCCTCGATGCTTCGACGCTTGTATGTACCTCGTTTGTTACCGTCGCCGGCTGAGGGTTGCTTCGACATGCTTCCTGCGTGTTGGGTCCCGCCGCCATGCAGCGTCGGATAGGTATTGGCTGAAATCCCCATTCCCTATTACACAAACTTCCACGCACTCTCTCTCAAGGCCACGCTGTATTTCTTCAATACTCCGACTGTCCCTTCTGCTGGCTCCTTTCACACCTCCTTTAACTCCATATCACTCTTACGGTAGGCGCCGACACTACACCCACTGACTTTGTTCTGTCCCTCCCCGATCTTGCATCCGTAATTCTTACACGACAGAATGCGTGATGCCATGGAAGTAAGCCGACTCTTCTCCATTTCCCTGAATCATCTCCACAAGATTACGTGCGGTGCGATCACGGCAGTACTCGGAATGCGGTTGCAGACCAGCCATTATTCCGAAAACATGGAGGCGAACGAGGAAATAAATCCTGTGGTTTGGGCTCCAGGCATGTCCGAAATAGCCAAAAAATATTCCAAAACATTTATTCCAGGCCAGTTCTCCACGAGCCGGAGAAGAAGCAGACGGCAGATTGATGATGAAATGATGGCAAGACGATGAACCGCAGATGACGAAACGATGTATTGGCAATGACACCTAGAAGGATGAAACGATGACGAATAGATGACTAAGCGGTGGTGAAATGATGCCCGGAAAATGGCGCTCGATCACCCCAATTCACGGACTCGGATGAAGAGGCAACAGAACAGGAGGTGCCTATGGAACAGAAGATGGAATCGCAACCAGGCCGGCCGGCAGACGCTGGCCAGGAAGAGGCGGATTGGGATCGGAGATGTCGGGAGTGGAAACTGCGTGGATGGGATATTCGCTACATCCTCACGCGAAGTGGGTATACCGTGCGGGAGTTGGCGGAACACATGCGATGCTACGGCACACGGATTACGACGATCCGCTCGGTGTATCGGCTGATGACACGCGACAAGGTCTCGACACGATACGCCGATGTTTTGGAGGATCTCATTGGCAAGAAGCACTATCTGCTGTTGGTGAAGGAGGTCATCAAACGGTATGAGGAGAGGATTCGGCAACAGGAGGAGCGACGTAAGGCGCTAGGAGGGCAGTAGGAGCTATAGCTGGATCAGGTTCGGGCGTTGTGTACTGGCGCATAGGGAATGGACGGAAGATGATGAACTGGAAACGATCACATAATCATGATGGAGGTATGTATGCGTACGATCAGCTTGATTGATATCACCGGCTTGGAACTGCGGTGGATTCGCGAAAAGGTGGGGTTATCACGGCCAGCGTTGGCGACTCTCTTGAAACGGGAGAAATTCGATGGTGAGCTTGGATCATGCGTGAAGTCTCTCGAACGGTACGAACGCCTGGCGACAGTGCCTGTTCTCTTCGCAGAGCACTATCGTCGGATAATTGGTGCGGAGACGTTTGACGAACTTCTCCAGATGGCACGTGCGGCAACGACTGCCGGCCAGCTTCATGAGATGATCAAGTGGGGACGGGACAGACGGAAGGCATTAAATGAACACACTCGAGAGGAGCCATAAAGCTCGAGTGGGCGTGGCAAGACTTCGTAGCTCAGAAATAGAAACCGGGCATCAGCGATCGTTGCTGATGCCCGGTTTCTCGTCATCGGCGTACTATTGCGCTGTAACCACTCCAGTTCCACGCAATACTTCGTTCAAGCTCATTTCGCGTTCCGCTCCTTCGCCTTGGTCCACATACGTTTCATCGGGAACAGGCTCCAGATGGCGAATGCGGTAGGGAATAGAATTCCCATCACGAACAACGTTCGGCACGATATCACTCTGCCCTGTCGTAGGCAATGCAGCGGGACCGTTATCATTGACGAATCCCAGCTCCCGCTCCAGTTCAGCGATTTCGATAACCGCCTCTTCAAGGAGGGATTTTACATGTGCAGGGATTGCTGCTCTTGAGGCTACGTCGTCGGTGGGATCATCTGCCAGCACTCTGAAGGAGTCGCCGATGGCATCGAGGAACGGCATGGCTTCCCAGAGGAGATGGAGGATGCGTTGGATGGATGTCTGCGGGTCGTCTTCCGTTGCTGGTGCGGTGACCGTCGTTGCGGACGGTCGTGAAGCGTTTTTCATAATCCATACTAAAAAGCATCCGGATGTACCACGACTCAACGTCGCCGGGGCGTTACCGCTACCCGCATCCGGATGACTTATAGGCATAGATAGAGCCGTATACAACCATTCAGAGCTACGAATAGCTCAGGGCTGGATACGACAATCCCGCGTTGACCCTGCGGGAACGGGGTTGAGTTTGGTATGAGGAATATACCGAATTGTGGTGGTAAGACTCAAGCGAGTTGCACCAACTACAGGGACTTCTCCTCGAAGCTGATATACACTGAATCCACAAAATTATCCCCTACCCGATTTCGATCGGATAGGGGATATCGCAATCGCCAATTGGAGAACCGCAAGTATCTCGCAGGCGTCGGTTTTATCTCGGCCGACCTGCGCGCGCCAGGGCTGCGAGGACATCGGCCTTCATGTAGAGAACCCGCCGCGATATCCGGCGCGGGTGGAGAATGTTGCGCCGCTCCCAGTTGCTAAGCGTCAGAACCGAAACGTGGAGCAGCTCGGCAGCTTCCTTGCGTGTGAGGAGTTCATTGCCGGCAGGTTCGGCCGGCGGCGGCGGCGAGTTCTTTTTATTGGCGTCAAGGGCATCGCCAACGGTGCGATAGATCAGATCGCGAAGCTCATCGATCGTGAGGGAGAGAAAGCCAATCGTGTCCATGATTATTCACCCGTAATTCGTGAGAGATACGGATGCAAAATGGAGAACAGGACGGGGCAATGTCAGTAGGCATGCGGTAGGAGCATACACTATGAGCCGGAGATTAGGCTGCAACTGCTACTGGGTTATCTGCTACCGCCGTCCCTCGGTCAAGATGCGAATGAGATGATCAAGGCGAGCCCGATCCGCATAGGATGTTCCTTCGCGGAGCTTCTTCCGCATGTCGCGGTAGGTCTTGGCCTTGTCCTTCGACTGGCTTCGATAATCGAAGTGATCGACGATCACCGCATCGGTTGCTCGACAGTAGCCGGCTTCCTTCAAGGCGTCGATGATAAACACCAGATCAACTTGGTGTGCCATCCATTCAATGAGATGATGTGCTGTAGCCAAAGGAGCTTGGACACTGGACCCATCGGCGCTATCATCATGGCCTCCCATCTCACGCTGCATGTTTCGATCTCGCTGCAATCGCAGATCGTGCCGGATGTTCCGAAGACAGATCTCTTCATCAGGAGAGATTGCATGCCGGTGAAAGAGAACGATCTTCCAATCGTAGCCTGAGAGTCGATTATGGCGCTCCTGGTTTCGATCAATCAGAGCGCACGAGACCGGCTGAGCCATCTCGCAAAGAATCTCCTCCAGGAATGCGTGGCGATTCTCGATGCTGTCGAGCGATTCAAGGTGGAGACGAATGCCATCGAAATCGAACTGCGGCAGATCATAGGAATGGAACTGCGTCCAGTAGTCAGCCAGGGCGCTCGAGCAGTAGTCATCGATCCAGGCTCTGGCGATATCGCGGCTGTTGCTCTCATTGCAGGGAGCATAGTGCTTGAGAGCGGTGGGGATGCGTTTGAGGATCGACAGCGCAAAATCGCGACGGGCAATGACGGGGAGATCGAGTGATTGAAACTCATCGGAGTCCATGAGTATCTCGAAGGCTGGGAGGCTGTTCAGCACAAGCCGGAGCTGCCTGGTAAGTGTGCGGTACTCGCGGGAGTAGTCGGGTTTGGTGAGTTCAAACTTGCGGGTTCCAATCGAGGAGAATGCGTCGGGGAGTTGAACTGCATGGTCATCGATCGTTCCGTTCGCGTACTCGACGCGATAGCATGGCGAAGCTGGATCATGGGACAGCGTGGTAACGATCATCGGGGTCTCCGGGAAGTTGCCGGGTGCCTGCAACACGATCGACGCAAAGGGATGACGCCGAGTCCAACTACTGCGTCGAATGTGAGACGCGAAAGGGACGAAATCAAGCCAACTAGTAAACCTGAATCGAACTAAAATCTTACCCGGATTCTTACCCGCAAACAAAAAAGCCGCGAAATTCTGAGAATTTCGCGGCTTTGAGTGGGCGATGTAGGACTTGAACCTACGACCTCTTCGATGTGAACGAAGCGCGCTAACCAACTGTGCCAATCGCCCATATTGGGAGTGCAAATATACGTTCGCCCGATGCGAATCCGCAAGTGGAGAGACGTTTTGATGCGTCTTTCGGCAGTTACAGCCTGAGCCGCGCAGTCTTCACGATGTAGTTGATCTGCTCCTTGATCTGCTCGCCGGGGCCCAGAGCCTTCGCCTCCTTCAGATATCGCTTCGCTCCCTCGTTGTTGCGTGAGCGGAGATCGAGCTGCGCCAGCATCAGCAGAGCGGTGGCGCGTTCGTCCACCGAGCGGAACCGGTTTGTCTCAAGCGCGGTCTTGAAGTTCGCGCGGGCCGTCTTCAGGCTGTTCGACTGCACGTCCACCATCCCGGCGAAGAAATAGTAGTAGGTCTTCGAATAGGAGTTGAGCTTCTCCGGGTTCTTTACCGATTCCAGATGCTTCCGCGCAAGCGGCAGATCGTTCGCGGTCAGCGCGTTGGAGATCTTCAGGATCTGATCCATCCTCCACCAGACGTAGAGAAGAGCCAGGCCGATCGCGGTGATGATCCCGCCGGTGATCCACCACTGGAACCCGAGCAGAATCAGGCCAAGCACCGTGATGCCGATGATAATGCCGACGATGACTTTGGGACTGAGCATAGGATTATGATGTCGAATAGAGAGTTTCGGTAATCAACGGGGCGCCGTGCCGGCCATCACTTCACGATCTTCGCGATCGCCTTGAATTCCGGGATGTCCGCGCTCCCCATCATCTCGAAGAGCGCCATCTCCGTGGAGGTAAGTTCCACGCCGATACGGAGCATCTTCGCAATGGCAAGCTGATGATTTCCCGGCGCGCGCGAGCCGACCGCGTCGGCGGCGACCTCCACGTTGTAGCCCAGGTTCCGCAGGTCGATCGCCGTCTGATAAATGCAGACGTGCGTCTCGACGCCGCAGAGAATCACATTCTGATGAGCCACGGTTTCAAGCTGCTGCATGAAGAAGACATTGTCGCACGCGGAGAAGGTGATCTTCTCGATCGGCCTGTACCATTCCTTCATCTTCTCCCGCACCGGCGCCACGGTCGGGCCAAGCCCCTTGGAGTAGTGCTCGGTGACAAGCATCGGAATGCCTAGCTCGTGGCATCCGTCGATCAGACGCCCCAGATTATCCAGAACGTGTTCCACCTGATCGATCGCGGGGAGCATCCGCTCCTGAACATCGATGACGACGAGCACGGTATGATTACGGTCCAGCATGTGTCCTCGGGCTAGAGAGATTGAATGAAGAAAGGCAAACTTACGGATTTGCGGCCGATCATTCCGCCGGTTCCGTCGCCGCCGGGTGTGTCATTCTTTCTCCAGGCCCCGGCGCGGCGGTTGCAGCCATGATGTCGGTATTCTTTCTGCCAAGCCCCGGCGGGGCGCACTATCCGTCCACAGGGCACCACCCTGTGGACCCAACGCGGCTCACCGCCCCATGCACAATTTGTGAGTATGCCCTTTCCCCGCGATGCGCTAACTTCAGGCTCTGCCTGATCAGGCCCGTGGATATCCGCCAGGCCCCAGTTCAGGACTGATGAACACTATCAGGAAGCATGACTCATGGAGAAGAATCGGTTCCTCCAGTTGCTCGATAAGAAAGTCCTCCTGTTCGATGGCGCCACCGGCACGTCGCTGCAGGAGCAGCATCTCACGGCCGATGATTTCGGCGGCCCGGAGCTGGAGGGTTGCAATGAATATCTCTGCATCACACGCCCCGACGCCGTCCGCAGGGTTCACTACGGATTTCTGGATGCCGGCGCCGATATCATCGAAACCAACTCCTTCGGCTCCAGCTCCATTGTGCTGGCGGAGTACGATATCGCCGATAAGGCGTACGAGCTCAGCCGGCTTTCCGCGGAGATCGCCCGCGCCTGCGCCGATGAATATTCCACGCCGGAATGGCCCCGCATGGTCGCCGGCTCCATCGGCCCCACCACCAAGCTCATCTCCCTCAGCCAGATCGATTTCGATGTGATGGCGAAATCGTTCGAGGAGCAGATCGCCGGCCTGGTCGATGGCGGGGTGGATGTGCTCTGCATCGAAACCTGCCAGGACCCGCTTCAGATCAAGGCCGCGCTCTACGCGGCGATGGAATATTTCGAGCGGAGCGGCAATCGCGTCCCGATCATCGTTTCGGTGACGATCGAGATGACCGGGACGATGCTGATGGGGACGGAGATCGCTGCCGCGGTGACAACGCTGGAGCCGTACGATGTGGTGACGGTGATCGGCATGAACTGCGCCACCGGCCCGAAGGAGATGGAGGAAAACCTCCGCTATATCTGTTCGACCTCCCCGAAATCGGTCTTCGTGATGCCGAACGCCGGCATCCCGGAAAACATCGGCGGACACGCGCACTATCACCTTACGCCCGATGAGATGGTGGAGTGGATGCGGAAATTTATCGGCGAGCTTGGCGTGTCGGTGGTCGGTGGCTGCTGCGGCACCACGCCGGCGCATATCGCGGCGCTCAGAACGCTGATCGATTCAATCGAGCGCGGTGAGCGGAATCCCGAGTTTATCCCGTCCGTCAGCTCCATCTACAGCATGGTCCCGATGCGCCTGGAACCGGCGCCGCTGATGGTGGGGGAGCGCTGCAACGCCAACGGCTCCAGGAAGTTCAGGGATCTGCTGGCGATTGAAAACTACGACGCAATGGTCGCGATGGCGAAGGAACAGATCAGGGAGGGGGCGCACGTCCTCGATGTCTGCGTTGCCTATGTCGGCCGCGATGAGAAGCGGGATATGATCGAGGTGATCCGCCGTTTCAATACCGGCGTCACGCTCCCGCTGGTGATCGATTCAACGGAAGTCCCGGTGCTGGAGGCCGCGCTGAAGCTCTGCGCCGGACGCGCCATCATTAACTCGATCAACTTCGAGGATGGCACCGACAAGGCCGACCAGATTCTCCGCCTTGCGCGACGGTTCGGCGCGGCGGTGATCGCGCTGTCGATCGATGAGGATGGGCAGGCGTATTCGCTGGAGAAGAAGATTTCGATCGCGAAACGGATTCGGGATTACGCGGTGGATGTCCACGGGCTGCGCGAGGAGGATCTGATCTTCGATCCGCTCACATTCCCGCTCGGCGCCGGAAGCGAGGATCTGCGCGATGGCGGCATCAACACGCTTGGCGCCATCCGTGAAATCAAGCGACTGATGCCGGGTGTGAAAACGATTCTCGGCCTCAGCAACTGCTCGTTCGGCCTCTCGCCGGTCACCCGCCAGGTGGTGAACTCCGTCTATCTTCACAACGCGGTGGAGGCGGGGTTGGACATGGCGATCGTCCACGCCTCGAAAATCCTGCCGCTCTACCGGCTTGATGAAACCGGCGCGGAGCTTGCCCGCAAGCTGGTGTTCGATGAACGGGAATTCGAGATGGTGGAATAACCGGGTGATCATCCGGGAATATTCCGGATATTTTTTCGATGCCGATGATGGCGGAGTTTACCCTCCGCCATTTTTTTGCGGAGATATTTTTTTGAATTGTCATCGTGAGCGAAGCGGACGATTCCGCATTATCGCCATGAAGGGCATATCGTACCGGTGAGATGCCCTTCACTTTATTCAGCATGACAAGCCCCCGCGCCATAAGCCACTATCCCGCAGTCTCAAGGTTTGCGATGATCCGCTGAAGCACGGAGATCGCCGTCTGATAATCCTCCGGGCTGATTCCCTCCGCCACCATCTCCCTGAAGCTCCTGTTCGTCGATCCGATCGCGTCGAACTGTTTCCGCCCCTCCTCGGTCAGCGAGTATCCGTTGCCGGCCCGGCTGGCCCATCCCATTCCGGTCAGCTTCCCGATTGCGCCGTGCAGCGTTTCATCGTCGGTGTGGATACGCATCGTGCCGAGCAGATAGGACTCCGACGCGATCGATTCTCCGCCGATGATGTTCAATATCTGCCAGTCGATCCGGGTGATGCCGTGGGCGCTGAACATCTCGTTCATCCGCAGCGTCAGCGCGTTGTCGGCAAGTTTCACCCAGTATCCAATCGGTTTCTGAAGCATGGCGCGTCCTGAATTATGGTTCCGGTTCTTTTCCAGTTGTGGAATTGCTTTCCGCGATCAGAATGTACGACGGATTCTACCGTTCCAACTGCATTGCGCGCACTTCGCGCTTTCCTCCAATGCGGAGCACGGAGAAATATGTCCCCGCCGGAAGCCCGTTCAGGTCCGCCGTGGCGCTGTGCGCGCCCGCTTCAAGATCCTCATTCACCGGCATCGCCACGCTCCGGCCGAGCGCGTCGAATATTTCCAGCGCCACGTGCCCGCGCGATGGAATCGAAAATGAGAGGATTGTTCCATCATGAAATGGATTGGGGCTGTTGTGCAGTTGCATTGCGGATTGCGGATCGGTTCCGGCATCGGCGCCGCTCACCGCCCTGTAGACTTCCGCAAGCAGCGCGGTCATGAACTCCTGGGAGCCGGCGTCGATATAGGGATGGAAGGAGTTGATAAGCACCGCGACGGAAACGCTGTCCTTCGGAATCGAGAGGACCCATGAGGAATATCCCAGAATGCCGCCGGTGTGCCCGTACGCGATCCTCGAATAATAATGATAGCGGAACGCGCCGAGCCCCACATCCCCATCCGATGTGCTTCTGAACGTCAGCATCGCCTTCAGTGAGCTATCCTTCAGCACGCCGCCGTTGCGATACAGGGCATCGGCCCAGCGCGCCACATCCCCCGCCGTCGATACCATTCCCCCCGCCGTCCACGCCATGCTGAGCGCCGCGGTGGTCGGGATCGACGATACATCCACCTGCTTCATGGTGTCCGCGTCGAACCCGGTGCTCCATCCATCCACGAGTTTTCCGGTTGGTTTGTTTTCCCAGCCCGGATATGTGCCCCCCAGATTCAACGGTGTCAGAAATCTATTCCGGATTTCCTGCGCCACGGGCTGGCCTGTCACTTTTTCGATGATCGAGCCGAGCAGAATATATCCCGTGTTGGAATATCGCGCGCCTTTTCCCGGTTTGAAATTCGGCGTGCCGACATGCTGGGAAAGTATTTCCCCGGGCGTCCAGAATTTATCGGGATGGAAAAGATATGCGTCGGAAATAAGATCGCCCGTCCGGTCATCGTTCAGAAAATCGAAGACGCCGCTGGTGTGCCCGAGAAGCTGGCGGATGGTGATCGTGCTGTCGATATTATCATAACCGGGAAGCCATGCGTGGAGCGAATCGGAGAGAGATAATGTTCCCTCCTCCACAAGCTGAAAAATCGTGGCAGCGATAAATGTCTTGGAGATGCTGCCGATCTGAAATCTCATATCCGGCATCGCCGGGCCCACGCTGTCGGAATATCCCGCGGCTCCCGTCCATTGCCCCAGCCCCGGCGCTATCACGCTTGCCAGCACCCCATGACGCGCGCGGACATCGACGGCGGCAAGCGTTTTCTCCAGTGCCTGCTGGAGTCGCGCGGGAAGCGTGGGATCGGCCGCGACAGCGCTGCTCGGAGAAAAGAACTGATCATCGGCGATTTCCGCCCGCGCGAACGGCGCGGGAAGAGGGGGAAGCCGGCGCGTGATATCATCCGGGCGATGTTCCTGCGCCGTAAGCGATGTGGATGCCGCAAGCGCCAGCAGCGCGAAAAATGTAGGTTTCATGATGTTCAATGTGCACAGGGCGATGCCCTGTGGATCAATATTGCGCCCCGCCGGGGCTTATGGGAGGTGCGCGGGACGCAATGCCCGCGCACAGGATATTGCGGGAAATCTCAGTGCCCTGTGGATCAATATTGCGCTCCGCCGGGGCTTATGGGAGGTGCGCGGGACGCGATGTCCCGCGCACAGGATATTGCGGGAAATCTCAGCGCCCTGTGGATCAATATTGCGCCCTGTTGGTGCTTATGGGAGGTGCGCGGGACGCAATGCCCGCGCACAGGATATTGCGGGGAAATCTCAGCGTGCCAGATCGAACCGAATTGTTGCCGTGGTGCCGGCAACGGCAAGCTGCGCGATATAGGCGCCGTTCGCCAGCGTGGGAGGGAGCGCCACCGTCATCCGTGATTCCCGGTTCAGCGTGATCGGCGCGCCGATGATCTTCCGGCCGAGAATATCGAACACCGCGATCGTTCCATCCCCCTCCGGCGCGTTGATCATATCCAGACGGAGCCCCCGCTCCGTGCCGCCGCTCCCGATGATCCGCCACGTTCCCTCCGCCATTGCCGGCGCCGAGGATGAGGCATCCACCATCTCGTAGCCCAGCAGCTTCACGCCGTTCGTGTCGAACGATTCGATGATCATCCTGTGGCGCGGCGTGGTCTCCACCCTGATGCGTCCCACCGCCGATGATGAGCCGGTCTGGCTCGCCGTCCAGATGTTCAGGCCGTAGCTTTTGAGGACATCGTTCAGGTTGGAGTTCGGCTTGTCGAGCGCGCCCGCCATGAATTCCGGGACGATCGAGTGATCGCCGTTGTCGTACAGATTCGTGTGGGCATCCCCCGAGATGATCAGGAAATTCTTTTTGTAGCCCGCCTGGAACAGCGCCTTCATCGAATCGACATCGGCCGGATAGCCGACCCATTTATCGGCGAATTCCTTCGCCACATCGGTGCGGCCGCCGATCAGCGCCAGCGTGATCCCGACGCTCGTCGCCGGGTTGAAGAATACCTGGCTGACGAGCACTTTCCAGCGCGCGGTGGAGGTTCGGATCGCGTTCAGCAGCCACGTCCGCTGATCGACTCCCGAAACCGGATAGCCGGCAAGCATCGAGTGGCCCACGGGCGGCTTGAACTTTCCTCCGGGAAACGCGGAGTCCACGGGGTTGCGCTGCGAGCGATCATCGATCATGAAGAATTCCACATTCCCCATCTTGAAGGAGTGCCAGAGCCCCTCGCTGCTCGGAAGATCGTAATGCGGGATGTGCTGATCGTAGTTGAGGATCAACTCCTTCCGCAGCGTTTCGGGAAGCGCGCCGCTGCTGTTGTTGCCGCCGAAATCGTGATCGTCCCAGACATATGCCAGCGGCATCTGCGAGAGAATGTCGCGGGCAAACGGATAGGTGGTGTCCAGCCGCAGCTCGTACGACTGACGGATTGTTCCCGGCGTTCCGGGATATCCGGGGATAAGCGCGTCGGGATATCCCCAGTCGCCAAGCTGAATGAAAAGATCCCCTCCCATCTGCGCCGCCGCCTCGAACGTCTTGCCGACATCGCTCGTGGTCCCCTGCTGGCACGAGCCGAAGAGCACCGTCAGCGGCGCATCCTTTCCCTCGGCAGGAAATGTCTTGAACGATGCGGTCTTGGAGAGAACTACGCCTGACTTGTCCATCACCCGGTAGTAGTAGCGGGTGTCGGGGGTCAGGGCCGACAGAAAAAATTTCGCGACCAGATCGTTCTGCTGGTTCGTCGATTGTGTCGTGTTCTGCACGCCGCTGTTGAACGTCTCATCGGTTCCATACTGGAGTTTCAGATCGCCGTAGAGCGTCCACCATGCGGCGATGGTGGCCTTGGTATCGGTGACGGCGCCGACCAGCGGCTGGCGATGAAGTTGCTGCGCGGAGAGTGTGGCCGCTCCAAGAATCAGGGTGAGGAGTAACGAGGAAAAAATCTTCATATGTTTCGTACTGGGATTTGTGAACGAATAATGTAAAGGTACGGATGTGGGAGGAAACGAAAGTTGTGGAGAGGGCGGGATATGCTATTATCGCCCGCCGGCCCGTTCGGCGCGCGGATTTCCGTGGTGAACGGTTCGAACGCCGGAATCAATTCAACAGCCTGTCATGGATGCCATCATGGAATCGCCGATCGCCCGGATTCGCGCCCGATGACTGTCAGGGAACATCGGGCTTGCATCCGTTTTTCCAATGAAGAAATCGATGCCGCCGGGGAGTTTCACGGCGTTACGTTCCCGCCCGATGTTCGCGAGTATCTGCGCCTGATCAACGGCATGCCGAATCGCGGATGGGGGAGATGATGTGCTTCCGGCCGCTGGAGGAAATCGTGCCGGTGGTGCTGGAATATTCTCCATTTCGCCAGCCGGCGGTTCGGAAATGATTCCCGGTCGCGCGTTTGTGTTTCGAACCCCCGTGGAACCACGCGCGGGGATCTTTTCGAAAAAAATCCGCCCGGTCATCCGTCGGAAGAAAAAAATCCTCACACGATGCGCGCTGATGATTTTTTTATCGAGCAAGCGCCACAAAAGATTTTGAAAAAGTTTACCACGTGAGTTCGCCCGTCTCCACGCACATTATTTCCCCGTCACGGGGGAGTAAGGGGGGATTTCCCCGGCTCATCGCAATATCCTAACTTCAGCGGACCGGATGGTTTTATGATCGTTTTTTCTCTCGACACTGGCCTATGAGCAAACAGACTCCCGATCCGTTGCAGGAGGATCTTCGGGATCTCGGGTTCGGATCGCGCGTTTCCGAGCAGGCGCGGCTTCGTCTCCTGAATCGCGACGGCAGCTTCAACGTTGCCCGGAGCGGGCTTTCGTTCGTGCAGCGGCTCAATCTCTATCATACGTTGCTGGAGATGTCGTGGGGGCGCTTTATCCTCACATTCTTCGCCACGTACTGCTTCATCAATCTGCTCTTCACCGCCGGGTTTCTTCTCTGCGGGCCGCAGGCGCTGATCGGGGCAAAGGGGATCACATTTGTCGAGCGATTCCGCGAAGCGTTTTTCTTCAGCGTCGATACGTTTACCACGGTCGGCTATGGAAATCTGAGCCCCGGAACGCTGGCCGCCGATATTCTTTCGATGCTCGACGCGTTCATCGGGCTTTCCGCGTTCGCGCTTGCCACCGGGCTTCTCTTTGCGCGATTTTCGCGACCGACGGCGAGAATAATGTACAGCCACAAGGCGCTGGTTGCGCCGTATCACGGCATCACATCGTTCCAGTTCAGGATCGCCAATCAGCGTCGCAGCCAGTTGTTCCAGGTGGATGTCAATGTGGTGATGACCCGTCTCGTCGAAAAGCACGGGCACCGGACGCGCGAATATATTCAGCTTCCGCTCGAGCGGCGGAACGTCCTCTTCTTTCCACTTCATCTCACCGTCGTCCATCCGATCACCGAGCAGAGCCCGCTGTATGGGCTGACGCCGCAGCAGGTGGCGGCGGCCGAGACGGAATTTCTGGTGCAGATCAGCGCCATCGACGACATCTTTTCGCAGACCGTTCACTCGCGCATGTCCTACCGATTCGACGAGATGACGTGGGGGGCGAAGTTCGTGGACCCGTTCGAGCCATCGGATGATGGGATCGTCCGCGTGGATATGAGGAAATTTCATATCCATCAGCCGGCGGAGCTTCCGGCCCCGGAGGTTCATGAGACGAATGGTTCGGCGAAGGTGGGCTCCTGAAAAAAACATCAGCTCTCTCCTCCATTGTTCCGATTGCGGGAACTGAACCGGGGGGATGGCGCGTTGTTCGTCCGGCCGGGATTTCCGTGGCGGTTCCTCATTCCCATTAAATCAATTCGCGGTGCCTGAACATCAATTCGACTGCATCGTTGTGGGGGCCGGGCACAACGGGCTTACCACCGCCTGCTATCTGGCGAAGGCGGGGCTGAAGGTTGCCGTGTTCGAGCGTCGGGACATGGTTGGCGGGGCCGTGGCGACCGAGGAAATGTTCGGCGGATATCAGATGGACGTCGGCGGATCGGCGCATATCATGATTCATCTGACGCCGGTGATCCGCGAGCTGGAGCTGGAGCGTTTCGGGCTGGAGTATATCGAGATGGACCCGTTCGCGTGGCATCCCACATCGGACGGACGCTGGCTGGCGTATTATCGCGATGTGGAGAGGACGATCGAATCGATCGCGAAGATCAGCGAGCGGGACGCGGAGAGTTATCGCGAGTTCATCGATTTCTGGGGGGCGATCAACGAGGGGGTGTTTGAATCGTTCCTCAAGCCGCCCACGCCGGGAAATCTTCTGCGGACGATGATGAGCGGGAAATTCGGGAAGAAGAAGGATGTTGCCTCCACGCTCAGAAAGATATTCTCCAGCTACGGCCAGATCGTCAACGAAACGTTCGAATCGGAGCCGGTGCGCGCATCGCTCCTCTGGCTTGCCGCGCAATCCGGCCCGCCGCCATCGGAGCCGGCCACCGCGGATTTCGTCGGCTGGCACTCCATGATCCACAAGTCGGGCGCCAAGCGGCCGCGCGGCGGAAGCGGCATGCTGACGCAGGCGATGGCGCGACGATTCGAGTCCGACGGTGGAACGATATTCACCGGCGCCGCGATCAGGCGGATCACTGTAAAAAATAATCGTGCCACCGGCGTGGAGCTGGAGAACGGCGAGCTGTACACGGCCAGCGGCGCGGTTGTCTCCAACGCCCACGTCGTCACCACGATGCTTTCGCTGGTGGGATCTGAGAATCTTCCGGGGGGGCTGGCGAAACGGGTGAGGGATCTGAGAATCGGAAATGGCTTCGGGATGATCATTCGCTGCGCCTCAGATGAGCTTCCGAACTACACCGCGATGCCGCACGATCCCGCGGCGCTCGACCCCGACAACCCGCATCCATCGCACACCGGGCTGCAGCTTCTCTGCCCCAGCGCGCAATATCTGGATCACGCCTACGCCGATTATCTCCGCGGAATCCCCTCGCGCGATCCCGCGTGCCTGCTGATGACGTTTTCGGCGATCGATCCAGGCCTTGCGCCGGCGGGGAAGCACACCGTCTATATCTGGAGTCAGTATCATCCATACGAGCTGGCGAACGGCGAGCGCTGGGATGATATCCGGGAGCGGGAGGCGGAGAAGCTGATCGACGTGGCAAGCCGTTACGCGCCGAACCTTCGCAACGCCATCACCGATTATTATATCCAGTCGCCGCTGGATATCGAGCGGAAGCATGGGATGCTCCGCGGGAACGTGATGCACCTGGAGATGTCGTTCGATCAGATGTTCATCTTCCGTCCCACGCCGGAGTTGAGCGCCTACAGCACGCCGATCGAGCATCTCTATCTGACCGGCGCGGGGACGCATCCCGGCGGAGGGATTTTCGCGGCCAGCGGCTACAACACCGCGCACGTCGTGCTGAAAAAAATGGGGAAGAGGAAGTGGTTCGGGGCGTTCTGAGCGCGACGAGGGCCTGCCAATCGCATCGTACATTCAAGCCATCCATACGATTTTTTTTGCGGAGACGATGATCGCGGCATGCAGCCATCGAGGGATGGGCCTGCCGTGCGCGCCACACGCCCCGCGGTTCCCCTGATACACTTCGTTAATGTAATAACCCGCCATATGTGAACATCTCCGGATTCCCGTCGCTGTTTAGCAAGGCGGAAGAAGTCAGCGATTGCGGCGAAGGATAAGTTTGTTTTTCATCATGCTCCCCATGGAATGGCGAGTGCCATCCGTGCATGACTTACTTAATTCACGGAGACAACGGATCATGAAGATCAAATCATTCGCGCTTGCATTGGCTGCCGTTGCGGGCCTTGCTCTGTCCGGCAATATCGCATCCGCTCAGGAGGGCTGTCCTGGGATCGTTCTGCCGAACGGCACGGTGCTCACCTGCATACTGGGACCCGGCGGCACGAAAGTCTATATCGATGCCTTCGGCAACACATTTCCCGCGACCACGGCAGGATCGGGGACGTTTACGGTGATCGCGAGCGGCACGGCCCCCTGCAATGCCACGCTGACGCCGGCGGCGATCAACATCCAGAGCAATGCCGGTCCCTTCGGCAATGTGGTCACGACGCTCGACCCGACCCGTCCGTCGCCCGTGTCGTCGATCAGCTCGCAGACCGTAGCCTCCGCGTTCCCGGCGACTGAGGATTTCTTCTTCTACGCCAACGCAACGGTTTCCAGCCTTCCGGGGCAGTATCGCTCGATCCAGCCGTTCCACTTCAGCAGCCGCAACGTACGGTCGTTCAACCCGCATCGCAACGAGCGTTTTGCACAGGTGGACAAGGTCGATTTCGAGGATATCAACCGTCCGGGCATCGTTGTGTTCAGCGTTCAGGGAACGTCGATCACGCTCAACTAATGCGGTGAGATCCGCTCCCCCCATCGCGGTCCATGCCTGCCTTCATCGGCGGGCGTGGACCGCTTCGTTTTCGCGACTCCATCGTCCACGCCGCATGAACTTATCAGCATTGCCATCGCTGTTTAGCAATGCGGAAGAAGTTCGGCCCCGCGGCCGGGAATAAGTTTGTATCTGTCACGCCGGCCATATGTCCCACGGAATGGCGGGTGCCATCCGGGGCGTGACAACCATCCTTTCAACCTATCATTCGGAGATACGGATCATGAAACTGAAATCACTCGCACTTGCCCTTGCCGCCGTTGCCGGCCTCGCCATCTCCGGCCCCGCCGCGTTCGCTCAGAACGGCGAAGGCTGCACCTCGATCGTCCTTCCGAACGGCACGGTGCTTACCTGCCAGGTCGTCGGCGGCACGAAGGTCTATGTCGACGCGGCGGGGAACAGCTATCCTGCAACGACCGGAGGATCGGGGGCGTTCACGATCACCAACAGCACCACCAACCCGTGCCAGGCGTTTCTGAACGTGAGCTCGATCAACATCCAGAGCAACGCCGGAATCTTCGGCAATGTGGTCACGACGCTCGACCCGACCCGTCCGTCGCCCGTGTCGTCGATCACCTCGCAGGTTATCGGCGCTGAATTCCCGGCGACTGAGGACTTCTTCTTCTACGCCAACGCAACGGTTTCCAGCCTTCCGGGGCAGTATCGCTCGATCCAGCCGTTCCACTTCAGCAGCCGCAACGTTCGGTCGTTCAACCCGCATCGCAACGAGCGTTTTACACAGGTGGACAAGGTTGATTTCGAGGATATCAATCGTCCGGGCCGTATCGTGTTCAGCGTTCAGGGAACGTCGATCACGCTCAACAACTGATCCCATTGAATCCCGACCGCGCCGCGCGCGGCCGATGTTTGCGACCCAGGCCGGTTCTTATGAACGGGTCTGGGTCGCTCCATATATGACGCTTCCGCGGGCAGACCAACATATCGACACTCCCATCACCGTTTAGCAAGGCGGAAGAAGTTAGTGTTTCCGTCGAAGGATAAGTTGACACGGTCATCCTCCCCATGGATATCGAACCCCATCCGGCATGACAAACTATCCTCAACCACAGTTCATGGAGAAACGGATCATGAAGCTCAAATTATTCGCGCTTGCATTGGCAGCCGTTGCCGGCCTTGCACTCTCCGGCAGCACGGCATTCGCTCAGGCCGGGCAGGGATGCTCGTCGATCGTCCTGCCGAATGGCACGGTGCTCACCTGCACACTTGGACCGGGCGGGACAAAGGTCTATGTCGATTCTCTCGGCAACATCTTCCCGGCAACGACCGGCGGAACGGGATCGTTCACGATCACCAACACCGCCACCAACCCGTGCCAGGCGACGCTTGCTCCGGTTGCGATCAACATCAACAGCAACGCCGGCCCGCTTGGCGCCGTGCACACGACGCTTGATGCCACCCGTCCGGCCACCCCGTCGCTTATCATCTCGCAGTCGCTCACGGCGCAGTTCCCGGCCACCGAGGATTTTTATTTCTTCGCGAACGCCACGGTTACCAGCTTTGCCGGCAGGCAGTTCCGCTCCATCCAGCAGTTCCACTTCAGCAGCCGCAATGTGCGGTCGTTTGCTCCGCACAAGCAGGAGCGGTTTACCCAGATCGACAAGGTGGATTTCGAGGATGTGCTCACTCCGGGCGTCGTGGTGTTCAGCGTTCAGGGGACAACGATCACGCTTAACTGATCGTCTGAACTGATCAGTCCGGCTTCGACGGAAATACAACACGGTCCGCGCCTGTCTTAATGATGGCGCGGACTGTTTCGTTGCTACATCTCCACAAGCCCGTGCTGCGCGGCGATCGCCACGGCCTCCGTGCGGTTTCCCGCGCCGAGCTTGGAGAGGATGGAGCTGACGTGGAATTTCACAGTTCGTTCGCTGATGAAGAGCGTCACGCCGATCTCCCGGTTGGCCCGCCCCTGGGCCATCAGCCGGAGCACATCCATCTCCCGGTCCGTCAACGGATCGAGCGCCGGCCTGCCGGACTCGCCGCTCAGATGGCGGAGCAGCCGGGATGCCACCACCGGCTGGAGGAGCGATCCTCCCTGGCTGACGACGCGGATCGCGGCGAAGATCTCCTCGCGCGGGACGCCTTTCAGCAGATAGCCCTGCGCGCCGGCGCTAACCGCGCTCAGAATCCGCTCATCGGTATCGAAGACCGTGAAGATGATCACCCGCGCCTCCGGCCATTCCGTTCTGATCCTGCGAAGCGCCTCCAGCCCGTCGACGGTCGGCATCTCCAGATCGAGCATGATGACATCGGGATGGAGCCGCGCGGCAAGTGCGATGGCCTCGGCGCCGTCGGCCGCCTGCGCGATTACCTCGAAATCGGGCTGCGTCCCCAGGATCGCGGCAAGCCCCTCGCGGACGATGGGATGATCGTCGGCGATGAGGATGCGTATCGGATTCTTCATCGTCGGCTCCCGGTTTGCGCGCCACGGGGCGCTGTTGAAATCGCGTTCATTCCTCCTCCGTCAGCGGGATGCTCACCTCGATCCGCGTTCCATCGGTTGGCCCGCTCTGGACTCTGAGCCATCCATCCAGCAGTTTCGCCCGCTCATTCATCCCGATCACCCCGTGATGTCCCTTGATAACGCTGTACGGCTCGAACCCGCACCCGTCATCCTCGATGATCATCTCCACCCGTTCCGGCGAAATCGTCAGGCGGAGCGTTACGTTGCCGGCCTTCGCGTGCCGAGCGATATTGTTCAGCGCCTCCTGCGCTATTCTGTACAACCCGATCTCCGCCCGCGGGTGAAGCGGAAGATTTCCTCCGCGAATCTCCAGCGCGATCGCCGGGGCGCCATCGCCGCGATGTGATGCGACGAGCGATTCCAGGGCTTCCGGCAGCGTCCGTCCCTCCAGCGGCGCGGCGCGGAGATCCAGCACGGAGCGGCGCGCCTCATCCAGATTGCGCCGCGCAAGATCGAGCGCTCCACGGACCGCATCCCTTGCCCGCTTGGGGCTGGCGCCGGTTTCCATGAGCGCATCCGCCATCTCCAGACGGAGCGTGATTGCCGTAAGCCCCTGCGCCAGCGTGTCGTGGATCTCCCGCGCCAGGCGGTTCCGCTCCTCCAGCGCCCCGAGCTGCGCGGTCCTTGCAAAGAGCCGCGCCCGCTCGATGGCGATGCTGAGCAGATCCCCGACGGTGTAGAGAAGGCGGAGATCATCCGCCGAAAGTTGGCGCCAGTCGGCGCTGGCGACGTTCAGGACGCCGAGCTTTTTTTCGTGCGCGTAGAGCGGGATGCTTGCGTGGCAGCGAAGCCCGTCGGTTCCATCCACGAACCATTTCAGCCGCGTGCATGTCACCACGTTGACGTTCGCCGCGCCGGAGAGATCCCCGGCTTTATAGGTGTCCAGGCAGTAGCAGCTTCCATCCATCCATTCGGGCTCCGCCTCCAGCGCGGGCGGAAGATTCTGCGCCGCGGCCAGATACGGCGTCCCGTTTTCCTCATCCAGCAGAAAAATCCATCCGGTCCGCAGGTTCAGCAGCTCCGCCACCTGCGCCAGCGCCGTCGTAAGCGACTGCGCCAGATCGACGCGCCGGTTCAGCTCCTGCGCTATCGCGTTCAGGATCACCAGCTCCCGGTTCCGCTGTTCCAGTATTTCGTTGCTCGACGCCATATCGATGATTCATTTTGGAGATGGGGAGGGGGGATGTCCCGCGCCGGCAATCTTCTCCGTTGCCTGCGCTATCAGATCGTGGATCATCGGCGTGCGAGGCTCCATGTCGCGGCATTGTTCGAACTGCTTCAACGCCTGAGCATATTCCTCGCGGTGCATATGCCAGATGCCGAGATTTCGATATGCCATGTAATGGCTTCCGTCGAGCTCGATGGCGCGCCGGATATCAGCGCCTCCCTCATCGAGCATTCCGGTATGGATGCGGGCCAATCCCCGGCCGGAGAACTGGTCGGGGAAATCGGGTTTCAGCTCGATCGACCTGTCGAAGTCCGCGATTGCCTCGAAATATCGTCCAATCTCGTTCAAATCGCCCCCGCGATTGATCAGCGTGATGGCATTATCGGGATCCTGCCGGAGCGAACGCTCGTAATCCTCCAATCCCTTCTCAATCTCCCCGAAATGGATATTGAGCGCTCCCGACAGCATGAGATCCTGCGAATTCAGATCAAAACGATCCTGCAACAGGCCGAAGATTTCGGTCGCGGTATCGTAATCGTAATCAAGGATATAGCAGCTTATTGCCATGTGGAAAATCTGTCTTTGCACATGACATGTACGCATCATCCTTGCGAATATCGGCGCCGCTTCCGCATATTGTTTTGCGTTGTAATGGCCTATCGCGATGTTCAATTGCGGCATGTATTTCCGCACTTTCAACAGATTAAATATCTGCGTTCCGTCGTTGCCAATAAATCTTCCATCACTTAATCGCAACGCTTCAGATCGGGGAAAGAGGCTTCCACAGAGGCTTGCCGCCGAGAGAAAAAAGAACATTATCAGGGAAATATTGAGCGGGTACGGCCATTTGAATGCTATGGCGGATAATGATGCCGCTATTCCCGCAACGAACGGCGCAACCGGGCCGGCAAGCAGGATAAGGATCATCCGCCACATTGAAAGCTCTTCCGGAATCCAGGAAACATATCCTCCTTTCCATAGCGGCAGTCTTTTATTGATCACTATCTCCGCGCGACCCATATGAAATGCCACGCTTGCGGCCCTGTCGCCATGCGATCCCAGAAATACCGTGTAGTTGCTTTTCCTTTTGTCGAGCAGCATCGCCATGAACAGATGTCCGAATTCATGGAGAACGACGATGATTACATAGGAAATAAGCGTTACCAGCGGTACTAAAAAGAATATCATATATCGTTGGTTCGCGTTGAAATTGCTCGAATATTTACACGACGCGGTCTGATAATGTATTCCGCTGTAGTGCGGGGGGATGGCGGATATTGCCAGCCGGATATCGTTGGCACTATCGCCATGCTGATATTATGCGATGCTCATCTCTCCGGCGCTTCGGCCGCCAATTTACATATCCTCCTCCCTGGCGATCTCCTCCGGCTCTTTGATGGCTTCCTCCGGCCTGGCGCCGAATATCAGATCCTTGTAGCGTCCGTAGAGGAAGGAGATCAGCAGAAGGATCACGCCGAGCCCGATGAACGAGAATATCCTGTAGAGCGTGTCGAGAAACGAGAGATCATAGATGAAGATCTTCAGGATGGTCAGCCCGAACAGGCCGAAGGCGATGATGCGGAGCACCCTGACGCTCCGCGCGATCCCCACCACCATCAGCAGGGCGGAGTAGCAGAGCCAGATGCCGGAGAGGGCTATCTGCTTCATGTTCTCCAGATTTGCTCCTCTCCCCACGGCGATGGTGCCCTGGATCATGTGGTTGAACAGGTCGTTCGTCTCCACGGTGAGCAGCTCGAAGATGATCATCACCACGGCGATCTGCGTAACCATGTAGAGCGTGTTCAGCCAGCGCGCTTCGTCAAACCGCCTGATCATTCGCATTGTGATCATCCCGGCCGCCGCCGCCGCCGCCAGCGCGAGCGCGCGGATATTCAGCACCGCCACGAAGCTCCCGACAGGCTCGTATGCGATGCCGCGGAACACGGCGAGGATCATGGCGATGGTGAGCATCGCAAGCCCGGAGTACATCGCGACCATATCCTTCCGTCGCAGGCCGCGCCAGAGGAGCGGCAGCGCGAAGGCCATCAGCACCAGCGACTCCCACATGATCTGGAGGAACTGGAAGCGGGCGAGCTGGCCGGTGATGTTCGCGCCTCCCGAGGCAATGGTGGCGTCATGAGCCATGCGACCGAAGAGATCGTTGAGCTCCACGGAAAGGAACTCGAAGATGAGCAGCACCACGGCGATCTCGAGGACTTTGGAGAGCGCGACGGCCACGCTGGTATCGCCGAAGTCGAACCGGCGAATCATCCGCATCGCGATCATCCCGGCGACGGCCGCCGCTGCCAGCGCGAGCGCGCGAATATTCAGCACTGCCACGAAGCTCTCGATCGGCTCGTATGTGATGCCGCTGGCGGCCCCCAGGACCATCGCGATGGCAAGCACCGCGACGCCCGCATAGATCATCACTATTTCCTTCCGCCGCACGCCGCGCCAGAGGAGCAGCAGCGCATATCCCAGCCACACGATCGATTCCCAGAGCGACCCGAGAAATTCGAACCGGGCGGGGGAAATCAACAGACGTTGCGAAAATTCCCCCGTCGTCGTGGTCGATCCCGCGTAGGCATATCCCTCCACCTGATGGCTGGTCACATGGAACAGCAGCAGAAAAACCGTCGCGCAGAAACCGGCCCGCAGCACCTTCCCCAGCGACCCGCGGAGATCTCCGGTCGCGGAGCCGGCTATCCACGCCGAGGCATGGAGGGCGACCGCGAGGAAGGCAAGGACCAGATCCACGCGATAGACCACCGGATACGGCGGCGTCCAGAGAAGCGGAGCGATCGTATCATACAGCTCCGATCCCGCAAGGACGACGATAAAGAGGAGAAGCCCGCCGGCCCACATCGTGCGGAGCGCCATGCGCGTTCCGATCCAGATGAAGACAACCCCCAGCGCGGTCCAGATCAGCAGCCGGATATACTCCGTCTCGGCGGCGAGCGGGGCCAGTTGCGCGGCCAGTGCGAAGAGCGCCATCGCGCCGATCAGGTTCCGTTCGGCGAAGAAGGAGCCGGCCTTCGTTTTGAACGCGGGGAGGAAGATCGGCAGGATGTAGGCGGCTCCCAGGGCGACTGTCGCTCCCACGAGCCACGGGTTTTTCCTATCCTCCAGCAGCGTGTAGAGCGCGGCATAGTAGCAGAGCATATTGAAGATCGCCACGATATGCCCCGCTGTTCCATTCTTCTTCTCATCGGTTCGGCGTTGCGCCAGAATATCGGTGGCGTAGTAGAGGAGCCAGAAGATGGTGACGTAGATGACCGTGATCACCCGGTCGGTCGGGAGATAGTATTTATCATACCACCCCACGTAGAGGAGGATGGTGCCGATGAAGGAGAAGGAGATCAGCGCGTCCCACGAACGCTTCCGCGCGGCGATCGCCAGAATCCCCGCGTCCAGCAGCACCAGGTAGGTGAAGAGCCCGACCTCGTTGCCGGTGCCGGTGGAGAGGAGGAGCGGGGTGAGGAACCCGCCGATCAGCCCCAGGAACGCAACGGCGAACGAATCGTAGGTGAACGCCTGATGGAACGCGATGACCGTCACGGCGGCCATCATGATAAACGCCGCCGTCTGCGAAAGGCCGATATGGTAGTAGTTGAACGCCGCGTAGACGGAGAGATAGAGCGCCGATATCCCCGCGCCGATCAGCCCCTGGCTGAAGACCTTGTAGCCCTTTTTGTTCGAGACCGCCCCCAGCACCAGCAGCCCGATGCCGACCGCTCCCCCGATCATCGCCCGCACCGTTTCGCTGATCCAGTTGTTGTCGAACGCATACTTCAGAAAGAACCCGATGCCGATGATCAGCGCCACCGCGCCGATCAGATTCAGTATCCGCCCACCGACCAGCGCCTCAAGCTCCTGGCTGGTTTTCGATGGCTTCGCGACTTTCGGCGGGCGCGCCCCCGTGCGGGGCCGCTCCGACTGCCGTGGCGGCCGCGTGAAGTCCAGGAGAGGATGAGGTTCTTCCTCCGGCTCCTTCAACGGCACTGCCGGTGCTGGTTGCTGCGGGATTGTGGCCGGCGGTTCCGGGGCGATTGCCGGTGGCGGGATTTCCGTGATAATCGCTCGCGGCTCCGGAATGATTACGTGCGGTTCCGGAATGCTCTGCCGTGGTCGCGTGATAACGGGCTCCGTCATCTTCGCATCGGCGGACTGCCGTTCCGATGCGGGCTGCGTCTGGGGCGCAGGGTCCGGACCCTGTACCGTCGCGCGGAGCACCTTCACCTGCTGCTCCAGCTTCTCGATACGTTTCAGCAGTGCGCTCCGGCTGCTCAGCGCGGTGATGAGCGCCACCACGGGGAGGATAAGAAAGATCAGCCCCATCAGGACGACGACGACTTCCATACTGGCGGATTCCGGTAGATTGGATCAGGGAGATTGCAGAGAGCCGCCCGGTTGATCGTCGGCCTGCCGGGACAAGATACGGGGGGACGGTGCCTTTGACGAAAGAGTTGTTAACCCCGCTCTCCGATATCCAATGCGAAACTCACGTCATTCCATTCAATCGATATCCACGGGGTTCCATCATGAATCTCCCGGAAATACTACCGCATCCCTTTGAAGAGATGTTCAGCGGGGAATCCAGCCGTGGTGCCTCCGGGGTGGAGTACGGCGTGGATCTGTCGAACGCGCTGGCGGCAATGGGGCTGGGGGATCTCTTTTCAACCGAACAGATCGATCTCTCCGGCATCGGCGGCGCCCCCGGAGAGCTGGCGGTGGGCTCGGTGGTGCATAAAACCTTCCTCGACGTGCATGAGGAGGGGACGGAGGCGGCCGCCGTGACGATGATGATGGGAAGGGGAATCCCATCGCTACCGCCATCGCTGGTGTTCGACCGGCCGTTTCTTCTCTTGATCCGCGAGCGCGTGTCGGTGGCGGTGCTCATGGCCGGGGCCATTTCCGATCCGGGATAATCACCACGCCGGGCGGCGGTCGATGCGATCAAGTTCGCCCGGATTGCCGTCGGCGCCTGAGCAGGCCCATCCACGCGACCATCGCCCTCATTCACGGTAGTGACTCAGGTTGAATCCAGTCTTCCATCTGCTGAACAATCATCGGGCGGCGATCCCTCCTTCACTCTTCAAGCTCCGTAGGAGCGCGCCGGTTGTAGCAACGATGCTCCCATCTCCCGCTCAAGCTCCATCGGAGCGTACCATCCCCGCATCCGTGCCAAATGGTACGCTCCGATGGAGCTTCAGATCATCGAAGACGTGGCATCGCTACAACCGGTACGCCCCGATGGGGCTGG
>JAQBOZ010000001.1 GCA_028287785.1 Chlorobiota bacterium | reverse complement strand
CAGCCAACAGCCAACAGCCAACAGCCAACAGCCAACAGCCAACAGCCAACAGCCAACAGCCAACAGCCAACAGCCAACAGCCAACAGCCAACAGCCAACAGCCAACAGCCAACAAGAAAGCCGCGTGATTTGCGTTGGTGGTTATGGACGTAAGGGATTTGCTGCGCTTCTGACAAATCATATTCCCGATCTGAATTTTTATGGTGATCCGCAGCAATCCTTCCCCTTCTACACCTACGACGAAGACGGCACGAACCGTCGCGAGAACATCACCGACTGGGCGCTTGGGGAATATCGGGCGCGGTATGGTGACGAGACGATCACGAAGTGGGAGATCTTCCATTATATCTACGCGCTGCTGCACCATCCTGAGTATCGGGAGCGGTACGCGGCCAACCTGAAGCGCGATCTGCCGCGCATCCCGTACGCGCCGGAGTTCCGGGCGTTCGTGCCGGCGGGGGAGCGGCTGGCGGATCTGCATGTGAACTACGAATCGGCGGCGGAATACCGGCTGCGGATGGTGGAGAATTCCGATCTCCCGCTGGACTGGCGCGTGGAGCGGATGAAGCTCTCGAAGGATAAGACACAGATCGAGTACAACGGCTTTCTCACGCTTGCCGGGATTCCCCCGGAGGCGTTCGAGTACAGGCTGGGGAACCGTTCGGCGCTGGAGTGGGTGATCGATCAGTATCGGGTGAAGATCGACGAGCGGAGCGGCATCACCAACGATCCCAACCGGGCGGATGACCCGGAGTATATCGTTCGTCTGGTGAAGCAGGTGATCACCGTGAGCCTGGAGACGATGGCGATTGTAAAGGGGCTGCCGGCACTGCATCCGGTGGCGGCGAGCCAGGCGTGAAGCCCTTCGGCGTCGGCTTCCCACACGTGAACATCAGATCATACACTCAACTGATCTCCGCAATCGCCCCCATCACATCCGCCGCCGTGATCTCCTTCATGCAGCGGAAATGCCGCTCCGGGCAGCTCTCCCGGCCGATTGCCGTGCAGGGGCGGCAGTAGAGCCCCTCGTTCTCCACCACCAGCGACCGCGTTCCGTACGGCGCAAACCCGAACTCCTGGACCGTCGATCCGAAGATGGCGACAACCGGTCGCTTGCGCGCTGCGGCAACATGCGCCAGCGCGGAATCGTTGGAGACGACGACATCGCAGCAGTCCATGGCGGCGGCGGCCTCCGGCAACGTGATATGCCCGGCAAGGTTCACCACATCGCCATCGATATCGCGGGCTATCGACCCGCATAATTCCCGCTCCCCGGCCGAGCCGAAGAGGATGATCCGCGCATTCCGCTCCCGCGCCAGGGTCGTCCCCAGCGCCGCGAAATTCTCCGCCGGCCACAGCTTGGTGGCGTGCCGCGCGCCGGGTGCCAGCGCTATCGTGGGGCGATCGGTGACCGGGAGAATGGGGGAGAGCGCGCCGCCGGTAAACAGCTCCAGCCCCATCCCGTCGTTCTTCAGGCCGAACGGTTCGCCGACGGCCAGATAGCGTTCGGGGATCGGTACGATGGGGCGGAGCCGGTTGATCTTCCTGTGGACCAGCAGCCATTTCGCGAGCGACGGTTTGGCGATCACCGCCGTCTCCTTTCCCAGCGCGCCCCGTACATAGCGGCTTCGGAGGGAATTGTGGAGATCGAAGACGATATCGTAATCGCCCCCCTTTTCCCGGATCAGCCCCGACTTCATGGCGGCTAGATCGCGGATGCCCCAGCCCGGCTCGATGGTGATCACACGGTCGACATGCGGAGAATGCTCCACCAGCGGCGCGAACTCCCGCTTCGTCATAAACTCGATCGTCGCCTCCGGGAAGCGACCGCGGAGCGCGCGGAGAAAGAGCGATGTCAGGATGATATCGCCGGCGGAGCTGAAGCGGATGACGAGTATGTTCATGCGGATGATCGAATCCGGCTTGCGACGGCGGCCTGTTGCGCCGCGCAATGCCGATGATTCGATGATGGTTCAGTGACAGAGAGTGGAACGGAACGGCATGCGCTCCCTCCCGGAGAATGGAGCCGCCGAATATAGCGACTTTCGGGATCGCGCGCCGCCGATGAGCGCGCCGGGATAGTGATCAGGTTGCATCCAGGCTCCGATTCGGGTCTGTTGAACGACCATCGAAGCGAGCCATCTTCGTTCTTCAAGCTCCGTCAGGAGCGCGCCGGTTTTCTCTTAAGCTCCAGCGGCGCGAACCATCTTCGCATCGATGAGGAATGGTTCGCGCCGCTGGAGCTTGAAATCATGGAAGAGGTGGAATGACTACAGCCGGTTCGCCCCGATGGGGCTGTCAAGGCAACTGCCGGATGCGCTGCGTGATGCTGAACATCATCCCGACAGGAATCACGGACCGCGCCGGTGATGATTTCAGTGTGGATGTTCCGGCCATCTTCGGTGCGCGGTCGTATCGAAAGAATCTTTCCACCGTTCGGACGTCGTGATGGCAACGCATTCCGTATCGGGAGCGGTTCAACGATGTTTTCATACCTTGCGGGTCGGCCGGCACGTTACGGAACTTCGGGCGGCCGGCGGCAGTTGTTCAGGTGCGCTTCCGTTACCAGATTTTCAAGTACCATAGTCAATAGAGATATCATGACAGGAACATCATCCCATCCCTCGACGCTCGGCGACCTCAGGGCCTCCGGCTACGAAGTGCTTCCCGTGAAAGAGGAGATGCGGCGGAACCTTATACGGAAGCTCCGCGCGAAGGAGGTTCTGTTTCCGGGCATCGTCGGCTTCGATGAGACGGTGATTCCACAGCTTGTCAACGCGGTGCTCGCCAAGCACGATGTGATTCTGCTTGGCCTCCGCGGGCAGGCGAAGACCCGGATAGCCCGGCTGCTGGTGAATCTGCTGGATGAGTATATCCCGGTGGTGCGCGGCTCGGAGATCAACGACAACCCGTTCGCGCCGGTCAGCAACTACGCCTCCGTCCTGATTGCCGAACATGGCGACGCGACGCCGATCGACTGGATTCACCGCTCCACCCGTTACGGCGAGAAGCTCGCCACGCCGGACGTGACGGTGGCCGATCTTATCGGCGATATCGATCCGATCAAGGCGGCCAACCAGCGGCTTTCCTACTCGCACGAGGGGGCCATCCACTTCGGCATCATTCCCCGGACCAACAGGGGGATCTTCGTGATCAACGAGCTTCCCGATCTTCAGCCGCGCATCCAGGTGGGGCTCTTCAACATCATGCAGGAGAAGGATATCCAGATCCGCGGCTTCAACGTCCGCATCCCGCTCGATCTGTCGATCGTCTTCACGGCCAACCCGGAGGATTACACCAACCGCGGCTCCATTATCACGCCGCTGAAGGACCGCATCGACTCGCAGATCCTTACCCACTATCCGAAGTCGCTGGAGGATGGGATGGAGATCACGCGGCAGGAGGCGTGGCGCGTCCGGGAGACCGACAGCACGCTGATCATGCCTGAGTATATCGAGCAGATCGTGGAGATGGTGGCGGTGCAGGCGCGGCAGTCGGAGTTCGTCGATCAGCAGTCCGGCGTATCGGCGCGCATGACCATCGCCACGATGGAGGCGCTGGTCTCCAACGCTGAACGGCGCGCCATCATCAACGGCGACGACGCCATCGTCCCAAGGATCATCGACCTTCAGCACGCGCTTCCGGGGATCACCGGCAAGGTGGAGCTGGTGTTCGAGGGGGAGCAGGAGGGGCCGGCGAAGGTGGCGCGCGTCCTGGTCAACAAGGCGGTGCGGGAGGTGTTCACGATGTACTTCCCCAACCCGCTGGAGCGTCCGAAACAGCGGGGCGGCGAGAAGGGAGCAGCCCCGCTGCCCGATCCCTACGCGGCCATCCTCAAGTTCTTCGGCGCCGGCAACAGCGTGACGCTGGAGGACATGATGTCCTTCGATGATTACCGTAACGAGCTGGATAAGGTGCCGGGGTTGCGCGATATGACGATCCGGCATCTGGGGCTGTCGCCGTCCAACCCGTACGAGCTGGCGACCGGAATGGAGTTCGTGCTGGACGGCCTGCATCAGAACTCGAAGATCGCCAAGGGAGAAGTCTCGACGAAGGTGAGCTACAGCGATATGCTCGGCTCCATCTTCACGATGCGCGGGCGGGCCGATGACGAGGATGAATATTGAGATGATGGGGTGATCGTCCCGCGATGGCGACGGTTCCCGAGTCTCCCGGTACCAACAACGAGCGCGGTTGATCGTGTGACGATCGGCCGCGCTCGTTCGGTGATATTCCGGTTTACCCCCGCCGATTCATCAATCGGTTCCGGGTGGCGGCCCCGCGAGGATCGCGGCCATCTTGTTCATGCACTGCTCCATCCCCATGCGCGCCATATCCATCATCCGCCCCTCCGTCCAGCCGTATTCCATCACGGTCATCTCCGTTCTGTCATCGCCGACAGGGGTAAGCGTCACGGTCTGACGCTGGTCCCGTGGGAAGTCCGACGGCATCCCGAGCGCCACCGGGTCCAGCGCGTTGCCATCGCTGTCGGCCAGGTTGTGGATGAACTCGATCAGCTTCATCGGCTCGATCTTCGTGTACCGCCACGTGCTGTACATATCCCCGAACCGCGGTGCGTTCATGCAGACGAGCGATGTTCCCCCCTCGCGAAAATCGATGCGGGCAAGGGGGCAGGTGAAGATATCAGGCCCCCACCACCGCTTTACGTAGCCGGGATCGGACCAGATTTTCCATACCTCGGCGGCCGGCGCGTCGAATGTGCGGGTGATCGCGAGATCGTGTTTCTCTGTTTCGGTGTTCATGCTTCGGAGCCCTCCGGAGCCGGTATCGCGGCAAGAACATCTTCAAGCGCATCGTAGCCGGCGGTCAATCCGCTCTCCATCGGCGTTTTGAGGACGGCGTCGCGGGTTTCGGGTGAATCGTAGCGCACCGTCTGCGTCAGTTTTGTCCTCTCCCCATCATCGGTCAGCACCAGCGTTCCCACCGCCTCGCCGGGATACCACGCCTCATCGAACACCTCCGTGCAGACGATCCGTTCCGGCCGGACCACCTCGCGGTAGACGCCGCTCATCCCCATCGCGGCGCCATCCGGGCCGATCCAGCGATACCGGTAGGCGCCCCCCACCTTCAGGTCGATCTCGCAGACATCCAGCTTCCAGCCGTTGTGTACCCCAAGCCATCGCCTGACAAGGTCAGGGGTGGTCATTGCCTTGAAGACCAGCGGGCGCGGCGCATCGAAGGTGCGCGTCATCATGATCTCGCGGTCGCCGGAGGCGGTGACCTTCAATGTGTTGTTCCTCATGGTTGCTCCGTTATTTCTTCCTGCGTTCATTTTTTTTCGCGGGGGCTTTCATCTCATCCAGCAGGGAATCGAGGAGTTGAAAGTTGTTCTCCCACAGGTTGCGGTAGTTCTCCAGCCATCCGGTGACCTCGGCAAGCGCCGCTGCCTCGATCCGGCATGGGCGGCGCTGCGCGTCGCGGCCACGTGAGATCAGCCCCGCCCGTTCCAGCACCTTGAGATGTTTGGAGATGGCCGGCTGGCTCATCGCGAACGGTTCGGCCAGCTCCATCACCGATGCCTCCCCCGATGCCAGCCGGGTCAGGATGGCACGTCGCGTGGGATCGGCAAGCGCCGCGAACGTTGCGTCAAGTCGTTCAGATGGGATCATTATATAACCAGTTTGTTGTATAACCGATTAGCAATATAACCTGCCGTGAGGAACGGCGCAACTGTTTTCCGCGATGCGTGGGGGAGCGGTTGAAGAGGGGGCATCCATCCGTCCATTCCTCGCGGAGCGGGATGGCCGGAAACCGTGATATCCGAAAACGGGACGAGCGCGGCCGATCATCCCGATCGACCGCGCTCGCGTTCATCAACACCTGGTGCGTGGGCTATGCCGTGACGGTCGCCTCGGAAAAGCAGGCGCGGAGGCCGATCATCAGCTCATCGATATGCTCCCGCTCGTAGATCATCGGCGGCAGAAGGCGGATGACGTTATCGTTGGTGGAGTTGACGATGATATGGCGCGCCAGCATCGCATCGACGAACGGCCCGGAGGGGACTGACAGCTCGATGCCGAAGATCGCGCCGGCCCCGCGGATCTCACGGACCAGCTCCGGGAATTCGGTCGCCAGGGCGTTCAGCCCGGCCAGGAGAATCTCGCCGGTTTCGCGGGCGTGCTTCATCACGCCGCCGGCCAGCTCATCCAGCACGGCGCTGCCGGCCGCGCAGGCAACGGCATTGCCGCCGAAGGTTGTCCCATGCTGACCGCTTCCCCAGACGGTGGCAAGGCTCTCGGTGGCGAGGATCGCGCCGAGCGGAAGCCCGCCGCCGATCCCCTTTGCCACGGTGACGATATCGGGACGGACGCCGAAGCGTTCGAACGAGAGGAAATCGCCGGTCCGCCCGCCGCCGGCCTGAATCTCATCGCCGACGATCAGGAGGCCGAACTTCTCGCGCAGCTCGAACATCGTCGCGACGAACTCCTCGCTCGCCCAGTAGATTCCCCCTTCCCCCTGAAGGAACTCCACCACCAGCGCGGCCGTGGTTTCGTTCACGGCATCGCGAAGCGCGGCCGCATCATTGAACGGAAGGACCGCGGTGTCCGGGAGGAACGGCCCCATGCCATCCTTGTAGCGGGGCTTGTCCATGATCGAAAGGGCGCCGTAGCTGCGACCGTGAAATCCCCCGGAGAAGCCGATGATCCCGGCCTTTCCATTGGCGTGGCCGTGCGTCCGCGCAAGTTTGATGGCCCCCTCGTTCGCCTCCGTGCCGCTGTTGGTAAGGAACGCCCGTTCGTAGCCGCTTGCCGCGCAGAGCCGTTCCACGAACTCGATCTGCGCGTCCTGGTAGAAGTAGTTGGAGAGATGCATGTACCGGCGCATCTGTCGGTCGATCGCCTCGATGATCTTCGGATGGGAGTGGCCGAGCGCATTGACGGCGATCCCCCCGAGGAAGTCGAGGTAGCGCGTGCCGTCGGCGGCATGGACGTACATCCCCTCCGCGCGGTCGACAACGACCGGGAGGCGCTTGTAGGTCTGAAGAAAATGTTCGTGCTCGCGATCGATGAGAGACATCGGAGAAGTGTGCGTTATGTGAATGGGACGTGCGGCCGGAGATGCTCCGGGATTCCATGCGCGCGACTGGCAAACCGAAATATAACGTTCCGGCGCGGTCGTTGAAACGGCCGCCGGGGCGGGGCGATTCCCGCGAAACGAGAAGGGGAGCCGTAGCGGGCTCCCCTTCCATCGATGCTCTTGAAGAGCCGACTAGCGGTTCTTCTTCTTATGACGATTCTTACGGAGTCTCTTCTTCCGCTTGTGCGTGGCCATCTTATGGCGCTTCCGCTTTTTGCCACAGGGCATTGTCGGCTCCTTGCTAGATGAGTATTGAACGAAGAATTAAATTTTCTTGGACTGCGAATATACAAAAACAGGGGGAGTCAACCAGCGTTTCTTGCGGATAAACCAATCGAGCATCGCGCGCGGGCCTTTACATGCCGTGGGGGGAGGCGCCGGTGGAATCGTTCAATCCCTTCAGCACGCTGGCGGCAAATCGTCCCTGCCGGGTGGTCGAATCGATCTGGAGCACCCGGTTCAGCCAGTAGATGGTGCTGTCGCGGTTCTTTCGCGAATAATAGATCATCGAGAGATAGTATGCCGCGTTCTGGTGCTTCGGGTCGTGCCGCGCCACGCGGTTCAACTCGCTGGCGGCGGTATCCACGCTGCCGTTGCTTGCCACGATGGAGAACGCCATGTCGGTCCTGACGTTGTCGTTGTCGGGATGGGTGGTCAGATATTCCCGATAGAGGGGAATCGCCATGGGGTACTGCTCGCCATCGTAGTAGCGGTTTGCCAGGTTCAGCTTCAGCTCGGGATCGTTCGGCTTGGCGGCGAGCGCCTTCTCGGCATCGGCTATCAACTGCTGCTGCTCGGGCGTTGGCCCCTTCGGAGCCTCGTCGGTGGGAGGATGTCCCTGCGGCATCCCGGTCGCCTGCCCCTGTTCGGCTGGGTTGGCGCCGGGCTGCGGGGCGGGATAGTACTTCGGCGCCACGATGAACGCGCCTCCGGCAATCAGCAGCGCGCCCAGCAGGGCAATCATATAGACGCCGGATCTGGGTCGTCCGGCCGGCACTGGTGCCGCGGCCGACTTCCTTCTGGCGGGGGCGCCGGTCAGAGGCGTTCCGCAGCCGGAGCAGAACTTCGCGTCGGGCGGGTTTTCCCGCGAGCATTTCGGGCAGATCTGCGCGGGGGATTTCTCCTTCACCGCTCCGGCAACGGCCTCGGGAAGGCCATATCCCTCGGCCAGCAGCGGGTTTTCCTCAAGCGGCTCTCCGCAGACCGGACAGGCCGCCGTGCCGGGCTCCACGGAGCTTCCGCAGCTCGGGCAGGAGCTACTCATACTTCATCATCCTTCTTCTGAATCGTTGACGCCTTGACCGCGCGGTTGACGAGATCGCGCAGTTCGCGCGAGACCTTGAAATGAGGGACGAACTGTCCATCCAGATCGACCACCTCTCCGGTCCGCGGGTTGCGGCCGATGCGTGGCGCGCGCTCCTTTACACGGAAGGTTCCAAAGCCCCTGATCTCCACATGTTCGTCGTGGCAGAGCGCCTCGGCAACCGTTTTCAGGAACCCGTCGATCACCGCTTCGGTCTCCAGTTTGGTCAGCCCCGTTCCGTCGGCGACCCGGTCGATAATATCCGATTTTGTCATAGCGAACCAAGATGCAAAACCGGGCGTGCATACGCAATCTCCGAAGCGTCAGGCGCGGGGAACGGCAGACGCCGGTTGGCCCCATATCGCCATGAATCGCTTGTTTGAAGCGGAAAACTTGGATGAGTGATACAATTAGGTAGTATTTTTGCGGCCGATCCGAATCTTCACGATTCTCAACTATTCATTCAGAGGAGAACCATGCGTTTACGTCATTTCGTCCTGCCGCTCGCGGCGGTCGCGCTGGTGGCCGCTACCGGCTGCAACACCAAGACCGAGGACAAGCCGGGGAGCGATTCGACGGCGGCTCCGAAAACGGTCGGCATCGTCAAGGGCGTCCCCGGACGTGACGACTTTCCGAACGCGTCGCTGGCGGTCCTTGCGCCGACGCCGGGAGAGGTCGTCAATGCCGACAGCGTGATGATCAAGGTGGACCTGAAGGGGGTCGATCTGGGATCGCCGACCGCCGGGGAGACGGAGAAAGGGATTGCCTTCTCGAAGGAAGGGCAGCATATCCATGTGATCGTGGACGACAAGCCGTACATGGCGATGTACAAGACCGACAGCTTCTTTGTGACCAAGCTGGCGCCGGGCATCCATACGCTGCGCGCCTTCCCGAGCCGTTCCTGGCACGAGAGCATCAAGAAGCCGGGGCTGTTCGTCAACCAGACCTTCTATATCATGAAGAAGGAGGGGGATGCCCCGATGGATATGAACGGCCCGCTCCTCACCTACAGCCGCCCGAAGGGGGACTACAAGGGGGATGACGCCAAGCGCGTGCTGCTCGATTTCTATCTCTCCAACGTGGAGCTGGGGAAGGACAAGTACAAGGTGGTTGCCTCCGTCGACGGCAAGGTGATCGACACGCTTACCGAGTGGATTCCCTACTTCATCGAGGGGCTTGCCGATGGCGCCCACAAGGTGAAGCTGGAGCTGGTGGGGCCGGATGGCAAGGTTGTCCCCGGCGTCTACAACTCGGTGGAGCGGACCATCAACATCAACCCTCCGGCAGCGGCAGCCGCGGCTCCATCGCCGATGGATACGATGTCCGGCATGAAGCATGGCATGGACACGATGGGGGGGATGAAGCACGATTCCGGCATGAAGACCACCGCCGGATCGACCGCCGACCATATGAAGAAGACCCCCGGCACTTCCGACACCGACGCGATGAAGAAGACCCCGGGGAAGGCCCCCGCGGGGAAATAATCTTCCGATAACGGGTTCCGATTTCATCGAGCGCGGTGGCCTGGAGAGTGGCCCCCGCGCTCGCGGTTTCAAACCGCCGCATCGCACTCCGCGATGCCCGGCCGGTGCCGCGATGTTCCCTCTCCGGTCTCAACGATAATTCAAGGACGCCAAGGATGCACAATCTTATACTGAAGGCAACTCATACCACCCTGGCGGTCGGCAAGATGCTCTGCCTGGGAAAGAACTACGAGAAGCACGCAAGGGAGATGGGGGGCGATGTCCCCGCCGATCCGGTGATCTTCATGAAGCCTGCCACGGCGCTGCTGCGAGGCGGAGGCATGGTGATGATCCCGACCGTTTCCCACGAACTTCATCATGAGGTGGAGCTGGTTGTGGTGATCGATCGCGCGGGAAAGGATATCCCCGAGGATGAGGCGATGAGCTATGTCCTGGGCTATGCCGTCGGCCTGGACATGACGCTGCGCGATCTCCAGTCATCCGCGAAAAAGCGTGGAGAGCCGTGGGCGGTGGCAAAGGGCTTCGATACGTCCGCGCCGATCAGCGAGGTGCTCCCGCGCGATCATGTGGCCGATCCCCACGCGCTGACGCTGAACCTGAAGGTGAACGGCGAGACGCGCCAGCACGGATCGACCGGCGACATGATCCTGAAGATCCCCGCGATCATCAGCTATCTCTCCCGCATCTTCACGCTGGAGCGTGGCGACTGCATCTTCACCGGCACGCCGGAGGGAGTCGGGCAGGTGGTGGCGGGAGACAGGCTTGCCGCGGAGCTGGAGGGGCTGGTGGCAGTGGAGGTTACGGTGGGCCAGCGCTAACGGACTCTCTGTCGGGGGACATTTCAAACGTCCCCCGATCTGACGGCGCGCTCTAGGCGGAAATCACCTTGTGCGCGTACTTCAAGGCCCCGTCAGCATCGTGAAAGTGTACATGGATGCCATCCCTCGTCACCACCATCCAGACATATCCCATGTTCGTGGCCGCGTAGATCGTGTTGTCGCGCCATGATGTGTCGCGGTGGCCGCCGCCGCCGCCGGAGATCAGGTAGCTGACGCCGTTCACCGGCTTCAGAAGCTGGATGTCGTGGTCATGGCCGCACATGTAGAGCGGGACCTTGTGCTTTACGAGGATATCCTCGAATGCGGCGCGGAGCGGCTTCAGGTTGCCGTAGACGCCGTTGGAGTAGAGCATGTGATGGCCGAAGACGATCTTCCACCGCGCAGTCGATTTCCCCAGCTCGCTATCCAGCCATGCCCGCTGTTCCGCGGCCGCTCCCGCCACGCTCCTGTCCACGAGCTGTGTATCGAGCGAGAAGATCTGCACCGTGGTTCCATCCTTCGCGGTCAGCTTCTGGGTGTAGTAGCGCGCCGGAAACCGCCACTGCTCGTTGACCCTGCTGTAGGCGATCTGCGCGTCCGGCTCCAGCTTGTAATCGTGGTTGCCGAGCGTGGGGAAGAAGGGCTGGCGCAGCCCCTGGCCGTAGTAGACATCGACGAACTTCCGTTTCCACTGCTCATCGGCCGCCGAGGAGACGCCGGAGGGATAGATGTTGTCGCCGACGGAGATGACGTAGTCGCAGCCGCTCTGCGTGGCGGTGCGGGCCATCGCCCTGGCAACATCGGCCTGCTCGCGTCCCCCGGTTCCCCAGTCGCCCAGGATCAGAAACCGCATCCCCTCCGAGCGCGGCGGGGTGAAGGGGGTGAATGCCGGAATGGGCCGCGCGTCCTTCACGACCGATGGGTTGGCGATCTTCAGCCAGAAGCCATGCAGAAGCTCGCGCGCGACGATCGTGCGTGATACGAAAAAAGCCGTCAGGGTAAATCCCGACGCCTGAAGAAAGCTGCGACGTTTCATGCTGCCGTTTCCAGTGATAGTCCGCCCGATGAATGCCGCCGTTCAATGGCTGATACGCCCTGGCGACGGATGGCAAGATCGGAAAGTGGAGCGTGGGGAACAACCTGGATGGCGCGGGGGAAGTCACTGATGTTGAATCCCTCCCCCGGTCCCCTGAACGATCATCGATCACGTTATCACTCTTCAAGCTCCAACGGAGCGCGCCGGTTGTAGCAACGAGGCCCCCGTTCCCGCTCAGGAGCGTACCATCCCCGCATCCGTGCCGAATGGTACGCTCCGATGGAGCTCGAGTTCATGCAAGACGTGGCATCGCTACAACCGGCGCGCCCCGATGGGGCTGGAAGGACAGATACGGAGAGATGCCGAATGCCCTCCATGAGCCCAAACAGCATGAACCCTATCCCAATCTGAGTCACTACCGGCGCGGGCACGACGATCAGTCCTGGCTGGCGGTGAAGTTGATGGCGATCAGGAGGATGAAGGCGGAGGGACGTTCCGCGCCGATGAGAATCGTCCCGTGGATGGTCCGCCGATTGTCGCGGCTGTAATGCAGGACCGCGCTGGCATTGTAGCCGGTGGCGATCAGATGCTCCACGCCATCGATCACGATCCGGGCGGATGCCCCGGAGCCTGATGCGGCATTGCCGTTCAGCGTGATGATCCCGTTGGAGCTGGCCGTGTCGATGCGGATGCGAAGCTCCTGGAGCCAGACGGCGCGGATGGTATCGGCGGCGCGGGATGTCATGCTCCGGTCGAGCGATACCGGTGGCGGCTCCGCGTTGGTATCGGCGGAGAGGCTCGACCCGGTTACATCGTACGGCCAGGAGTCGATCGTCACGGAATCATCAGTCCCCACGATCCTCGCGTTCACCGATACTTCCCGCAGCTTGATGGCGTTGGTCAGGCGCGTGTCGATCCTCGGCGTGGTAACGTCGAGAGGTGATCCGCACGAGGCGAGCGCGGCCAGGATGCCGGCCGCCATGATCATGATAATGTGAGCGCGCATCGGGTCAGAACCTGAGTGAAAGACCATAGGTGAAGCCGTATTTCGGTGAGAGATACCAGCTCCCGCCGAACCGGTAGGCAAGGGCGCTCATCTCTCCACCGGCCGTGAGGCTGATATCGGTGGTGATGCCGTACGCCGCGCCAAGGGAGATCCGACCCATCGGCCCGAGACGCGTGGCGCCGATGACGCCCCCCACAAACGGTTCCAGCGCCGATATCGTGCCGATCGACTGCCGGAAGGCCACGCCCCCCCAGAGGAGCGCGGGGCTCTGCTCGTGCCGGACGATATCGCCCGTCGGCAGCAGCTCGTTGAATCGCTGGTAGAACGTCTCCTCGCCTGTTGCGATGCCGATCCGCCCTCCGTTCCCCAGATGATAGAATCCCGCCAGCTCCCGGTCGCGGAGGAGGCCGCTGGAGCCGACCTCGAGGCCAGCCGGCGGCGTGATGAAATTCCTGCTGGCGACCGCGTGGTACTCCGTCGAGAATGGGAGAAGGTCATCGGCGGTTTCCTCCGAACGGGGGAGGGAGATCGCCGGCATCGGTTCGGCAGTGGAAATGGCTTCGCTGATCGTGCCGGCGGCGGGGGATATTGCCACGTGGCGCGGTGCCGTATACGAGATCATCGCGCCGGCTGGCGCCTGCGTGCCGATCTCATGGCTGGTGCCTGTACGATCGGAGACCGTTCTCCGGGGCATCTCCCCGTCGCCCATTCCATTGCCGTGCATCATCCGCTGCTCCGGGCGATGGAGTCCGGGAGCCGTCGGAGCCTGATTCCGCCCGGCCACCATTGCGGCGGCTCCGTTCCCCATCGCATTTCCATTCCCCTGCGCCGTGACATCGTGGAGGAAGAGGGTGTCATGATGAACCGGGGATGCCGGGATGATCGCGTGGGATGCCGACGCGATTTCGTTGCCGCCATCGTTCGCGGCCGGATGACCGGTGCCGAACATGACCAGCAGCGTGACAAGCGTTCCGACCAGAGCGCCGACCAAACCATCCATATATCTGCCGATGAACATGTTCCGCCATCCATATCCCGTGGCCGGCGGGGTTGCCGGCCCGGCGGAGAAGCCAAGCCTGCGGAAGATCGCCTCCTGCGAATCGGCGGCCGGCATGTAGGCGCCCACATCGTGCGCCGCCGATTTCTGCATGAGCATCAGCAGCTTCAGCTCGCGGCGGAGGTTGTCATTGGCGCGCAACTCCGAGAAGAGAGCGATCTCCCCCTGATAGTCGAGCGTGCCGTCGATGAAATCGTGAAGCAGATGTTCGTAGGTCATACCGGTTCCAGATAACGATGACAATCGGAATCAGTCGAGTTCCTTGATGTTCGGTTCCAGCAGCTTTCTGATCTTCCGCCGGGCGCGGAAGACGCGCGACTTCGCGTTGGCGACGGATGAGCCCACCACCTCGGCGATCTGTTCGTACGACATATTCTCGTACTCGCGAAGGACGAACGCCTCGCGGAACTCCAGATCGAGCAGTTCCACCGCGCCGGCTATCAGATCCAGCAGTTCGCCATCCTCCAGCGAGCGATCGGCGTGGATCGGGATCTCCACTCCCTCCAGCGATTCCAGATCGTCGTGATCGCGGATGCGATTCAGCGACAGGTTTCTGGCGATTCTGAAGATATAGCCGGTCAGGTTGGTCATCTCCCGATGTTCCCGCGCCCCCAGATAGAGCCTGACGAATGTCTCCTGAAAGACATCCTCCGCGTCCTCCCTGTTATCGAGGATCTTATAGCAGTAGGCGTGGATGCGCGAGGCATACCGGCGATAAAGCTCCTTGAACGCCCGCTCCGAATCGCTCCGGCCGCCGCGGAGCATGCCATACAGCTCGGCATCGGGGCGGCCCGTGAGGTTGGGTGAGGAGAGACGGAAGCGCATCGGTACTGCTGCGTTTGTGAGTAACGGCGGGGGAGGAAACCCCTCATACCGGAATAACACGAAAATCGTAAAAGCGATGCAGTGAATTTCCGGAAACGGGGAGCGGGAAGATCGCGGCGATGAAGCTGCAACGCGAAGCGCGATTTCGTGTTGATCAGATTGAGAAGCTCGCCGGCGACGTGGATCAACCGGAGGCCGTGCGAGCGATCCATTCACATCCGCTTCAATATGGGACCGGCCGCCCGATCATGGGCCCCACGGCGGCGTTTCCGCTCCACGACCGATCATACGGGGATTTCGTCATGAACATACGCTTCAACAGATCTACGATTCTTCTCACGCTGCTGGGATCGCTCCTCCTGCTTTGCCTGCCCCGCACGGCCAGCGCGCAGTTTCCCTTCGATGAATGCTCGAACTCCGAGGCGTGGACGCCGGTCGGCGCCGGGCTTGCGGATGGCGCCGTGCACGCCGTGGTCTGGAACGGCGAGCTTTATGCGCTCCACAATCGCTACGATACCACCGTCACGCTCTCGAAATGGGACGGCGCGGCATGGATCGATATCACGACGATGCATCTGAGCCGTTCGAAGGCCAGAGGCTACAGGGTGGTCATCTCCGACCTTGTGGTTCATGGTGGGCTGCTCTACGTCACCGGCATCTTCGATGCCGTCGATGGTCTTCCGGAGACCTCAGGGCTGGCCGTCTGGGACGGGGTGAACTGGAAGGGGGTGCCGGGAAATCCCCTGCGTAATGGGCTGACATGGATACTCGACTCCTATCAGACGGAGTCATTCAAGATGACTTCCTACAAGGGGGAACTGATCGTGGCCGGAACGATCGACAAGGGGGGAAATCCCCAGGAGGCAGTGGTGGCCTGGAACGGGTCGGCATGGCGGACCATCGCCCAGGCAAATGATTCGAATGACAGCCTTTACGTCACCGCGTTCGCCGAATGGCATGGCGATCTCTACGTCGGCGGATACTTCAGCCGTATCGGTGGGGTGGGGGCGCATGGCATCGCGAAGTGGGACGGCACGGCATGGGGGACTGTCGGGGGTCGTAATATGGTTCCCGTCGCGAACATCTTCATCTATCACGACCAGCTCCATCTGCTCTGCGGGACAGAGATAGGGTTCAACCCCGCCAAGGACGCGACCATCCAGCGATGGGATGGCGCCGAGTGGAGGCCGATGGCCGGGACATCCAAACTTGTCAACGGCGACTTCCGTGCTCTGGGCGCGGCGGTGTATGATGACAAGGTCTATCTGATCGGCGCACGGGATTACTTCAGCAACGGGATGCACACCATCCCCGCGGCGCTGGTGTGGGATGGCGGTTCCGGCGTCAGGAACCTGGCGCGGCCAGATTCCCTGGCCCACTTCCTGATCGAGTACAAGGGAGGTCTCTATGCCGGCGGCGAGTTCACAGGCTCGTGCAACGAGAATCTGAATTATGTCGCGAAGCTCTGTTCCGATGCTGACTGCATCGGCATGTCCGGGCGGGTGATGGAGAGCACCTCCGACGATTGCGCGGCCGATCCCGGAAAGCCGGGGCTGGAGGGGAGGATCATCGAGATAACGCCGGGCCCGCATTACGCGATCACCGAATCCGACGGCGGCTACCGGCGCTATGCCGAGCCGGGAACCTACGGTATTCATCTCGTTCCAAAGCCGTACTGGAACCAGACGTGCCCGGATGTTCAGGGGGATCGATCGGCGGTGCTGATGACGCCCGGCGATCCATCGAAGGGGAACAATTTCGCGGCGGAGCCGATGCCCGGCATCCGCGATATCGGCATCAGCGTCACCGGCGGAATCGCGCGCCCCGGTCAGGCGATCTCCTACACGATCACCTGCACAAACCACGGAACCGTCCCGATCGAGAAATGCACGATCCACTTCGATCCCGATTCCTGGCTGACGTACGATGGCAGCCAGCCGAAAGCCGATCGCGTGGCCGGGAAGCTGGTCTGGGAGGCGGATGATATCGGGGTTGGCGAGTCGGTCGGTATCCAGGTCTGGGGGACCGTCTCCAGGGATCTTCTCCTCGGCATGACTGTCTGCGCCTCGGCCTCGGCCGATGTTGACGGGGATGTAAACCCCGCCGACAACCGGCAGACCGAATGCATTCCGGTGATCGCCAGCCACGATCCGAACGATATCGCGGTGGCCCCCGTCGGCACCGGCGAGGCGGGGAATATCACCCCTCGCGATTCGGTGCTTACCTACACTATCCGCTTTCAGAACAACGGCAACGATACCGCGCAGCGGGTGGTGGTGATCGACACGCTCAGCAGGAATCTGGATCTGACCTCCTTTACGCTCGGCGCCACAAGCCACCCGTTCACGCTTCATATCGGCGATCGCGGGGAGTTGATCTGGGATTTCCAGAACATCAACCTTCCCGACAGCGCGCATGAAAATCTTCGCAGCCAGGGATATCTGAAGTACTCGGTCCGGCTGCGGCGCGGCCTTCCGGCCAACACGCGGATCGAGAACCGCGCGGGCATCTACTTCGACTACAACACGCCGGTGCTGACCAACACGGTTCTCTCAACGCTTACAGTGCTCTCGGGAGTCGATGAGCCGGCTGCCGCAAGCGCGCTGATTCTCTACCCGAACCCGGCCCGTGGCGTTGTCCATCTGCGCGGGGAGATGCGGAAGGGAGGGACGGTGGAGATCGCGAACGCGGCGGGGGCGATCGTCCGCTCGCTGCGATACAACGGCGATGGTGACATGCGGATCGATCTGGAGGGGCTTGCGGCCGGGGCGTATACGATCACCGCGGAGCTGTCACAGGGGAGGGGAACGGGGAGGATAACGCTGGTGAAGTAGGGGCTGATGGGAGCAGCGCGGGGGATGATCATCGGATCGGAACGGCTTCGTGGGCCGCCGAATCGGGATTATCCCCCGCGACTGTTTACGGGATGCGGGGAGGAAACAGTGTGCCTGGTTCTTCTATCGTATCACGGTCATGATGTTCGTCTCGGCAACGTCCGGCGTATTCAGGCGGTACAGGTAGATTCCTTCGGGAATATTCGCCGTCTCGAACGCCGATTCATATGTGCCGGATTCCATCCGTCCGGCGACCAGTGTAGCAATGGCGCGACCCTGAACATCGAACACCTGCAGCGTCACCATGCCGGCCTTCGGTAGCGTAAATCGAATCCGTGTCTGATCCGATGACGGGTTGGGAATATTCTGATTCAGCGACGTGTTTCCAGTAGCTGAAGGGAGTGTCGGGGCACCGCTCGTTCGGCTGGACCGGAAATAACCGATCGATGTCCCCGTGGATGTTCCCGCGATAATCCGGGATGATGAATCGATCGCAAGGGCAGAGATTCTTGCATCGAAATTCTTATCCACCGCATTCCAGTGAATGCCATTATCCCGCGAATAATAGATCCCGCCAGTAGTGCCGCAGAAAGCCTGGCTGGCCGGTCTTCGGATGTAATCCGCACAAGTGATATGGTTTGTGAACGCTGTGTCCACGTTCGCCGTGTGCCAGTGCAACCCCATATCGGTTGAGAGAAAAGTGCTGTCGCGAAAGGCCGTGCCCATAATGCCTGTGTCCGACACCTGGATAAAATACAGGCCTCGGGTGGGGGAGGAGTTAATTGTGCTGATATCGACTGAATCCCAGGTTAATCCGTTATCCTGAGATCTGAAGCATTTCTCCAAATGATCGTCGGTGGCGAAGAGCGTTCCATGCGAACTGCTGAAAATGCGTACGATCGGGTGGCTGTCGGTCCTCATCACCAGCGTCCATGTGCTGCCGTTGTCGGATGACCGGAATATTCTTCCGCTGTCAGCGCCCGAATAGAGAACATGATCGGGGGCGGTTATCAGGGAGCAGACAAGACTTCCATCGGGTGCGAACCCCGACCAGTTGGTTCCACCGTCGGTGGAACGCTCGATCGAGCCGTTTATCGTCAGAAAGATGGAATTGTTGGCAATCATTAACGTGCGGGGAGTCCAGATGGATTGATACCTGGAGTGTGGAGTATATACAGCATTCCGGTGAACCTGGGTCCAGGATTGCCCGCCTTCCTTTAAGGTATACAATTCTGCGTACTCCGTGAACCCATATAATGTCCCGCTGGCATCCGCGGCGAACGATTCGATTGTTGGGTGGGAGGAAGGGAATGCACATGCAGTCCATGTATTGCCATGATCCGATGACACGAATATGCTGTCGGATGTGAGGGCAAATAAATTGCCGTTTGGCGTTGCGGCAACCTTTTCCAGTGGCTCCGAACTCCAATCAGTCGGAATCGAACTCCATGTTCCCTCCGCCGACCTGCGATAAAAATCCCCATGTCCGGTCACAATAAATAATTCCCTGGGCCGGGAAATTGCGATATCGATAATGTCACTTGAAGGAAATGGTGTTTTCAGCGATTTCCATATCCCGCCGCCATCGCTCGATTGAATTATCCCGGCGCTCGTCGCCAGAAACACGCTCTGATCCGGACCGACCCGCAGAAAACGGATGTCGATCGGTGATGGCAATCCAGCCACGGCCGAATCCCACGTGTGGCCGTAATCGAATGATCGGGCGATGGAATGGCTCATAGCTGCTATCACAGTGCGACCATATACCACCCCGAGGTCGACAATGTTTTCGCTCAGCAGGGTGCTGTCCATGGGAGGATACGGGCCGTTATTATTGTCCCAGTAGAAAGCGTAACTGAGATTATCAGGTCTGTGCAGCGCGGCATAGACGTGCCCGGCGGTATCGACTGTAATGGCGGTGAACGTCGCATCGGTTGCCGTGGCGGTTTGCCAGCTCTCCCTCACATCGTTGTTGTCGGTAAATCGGCCGATCCGGTTGTTTCCCTCTCTCGATCGCGTCGCGAATATGTTCTTTCGCGAATCGACAACGATGGCGCGAGGGTCATATGGCTGGAAGCTTGAGCCATATGATGACAGGGTTCTCCAGTTGGTTCCATCGCCGGAGGTGAATATCCCTCCATAGTAATCCCCCACAACCAGTGCTCCGCTTGAATCGATGGCATATGCCTGGATGCGGCCCCCATAAGGGAAGGGTAATTTCTCCCAGGATAACTGCTGGCCGAGCAAATTGCCATGGTGCGCGACAAGCAGGAACGTCATCAGAGCCGGAAGTAAATGTAGTGGTCTCATGGTATGGTGTTGAAATGTGATGATGATCTCAGGCAGCCGCATGGATCGATGAGGAGAGTGGAAATCTCCATTGTCGTTGACCCCGCGCGGTATATCGCAGGGATATCATGCTTCCGGATAGATCTGTAAAAAAACTCTCATGGCGAGCGCGCACTCATACGCCTAAACCATAAACCGGAAAAATGTTAGCGAAAACCGGTGATGTTGTTTATTCAGGCGATGGTGAAGAGAAAATGAAACTGTGCGCGTCTCGATACAGCAGAGAGCAGAGGGGTGGGTGGCTTGCCTGTGCGGGAAATCTCGCGAATTACGGCTCGATAATGGCTCAAATCGAAGGCGGGCCGGATAAATCGGCCCGCCTTCGATTACAGTATCAATGCGCCTCGTACCAGTTCTTTCCAATTCCCGTCTCGGTGATCAGCGGGATTCTTCCAAGGGAGAATGCGCTCTCCATCTTTTCCTTCACAAACACCGCAAGCTCCTCGACGCAATCCGCCGGTGCCTCGAAGACAAGTTCATCGTGGACCTGGAGAAGCATGCTCGCCCTCGGGAATTTCCCCGGAAGCTCCCGGTGAATATCGATCATCGCCAGCTTGATGATATCGCTCGCGGTTCCCTGGATCGGCATGTTGATCGCCGCGCGCTCCTCGGCTGACCGCGCCGCCTGATTTCCCGCCGCGATATTCGGATAATATCTCCGCCGTCCGCTCAGCGTTTCCACGTAGCCCTTGCTGCGGGCCATTTCCAGGGTGCGGCTGATATATTCGTTCACGCCCGGATATTTCTGGAAATATGTTGCGATCAGATCCTTCGCCTCCTTCTGCGATATCTTCAGCCGTCGCGCCAGGCCGAACGGGCCGATGCCGTACATGATCCCGAAATTCACCTCCTTTGCCTTGCGGCGCATGTTCGGCGTCACCTCCTCCTTTGTGACGTTGAAGACATTCATCGCGGTGGCGGTGTGGATGTCGAAATTCTCGAGAAACGCATTCATCAGCGTCTCATCGCCGCAGACGTGGGCCATGATCCGAAGCTCGACCTGCGAATAATCCGCCGAGAGAATAAGCCCGTCCGGAATTCCGGCGATAAATGCCTTCCGTATCTCGCGCCCGATCTCGCTTCGAATCGGGATGTTCTGAAGGTTCGGGTTGTTGGAGCTGAGCCGACCTGTTGATGCCACCGCCTGGTTGTAGCTGGTGTGGACCCTTCCGGTGGCGGGGTTGATCAACTGCGGCAGCGCATCGACGTAGGTTGCCTTCAGCTTCATCGCCTGGCGGTATTCCAGGATCTTCTCCGGAAGCGGATGGAGCGCCGCCAGCTCCTCCATCACAAACTGATCGGTGCTGTAGCCGGTCTTGGTCTTTTTCTTCGTCGGCAGCTTCAGCTTCTCGAAAAGGATCTCGGCAAGCTGCTTGGTCGAACCGATATTGAACGGCTGATCGGCAAGCACGTAGATCTCCCCCTCCAGACGGAGCGCGATCTCCTCCAGGCTTTTTGAGATATCCTTGAGCGAGTCGACATCGATGCGGATGCCGCAGTATTCCATCTCCGTCAGCACCTCCACCAGCGGAAACTCGATCGTGTTCGCCACGCTCTCCAGCCCCAGCCGTTCCAGCTCCTTCTTCAGCCTGTCGTGGAGCTGAAGGGTGATATCGGCGTCCTCGGCGGCGTATTCGCCCACCACGTCAAGATCGATATCGCGCATGTTGAGCTGCCCCTTGCCGCGCGGGCCGATCAGCTCCGTGATGGAGACCGGCTTGTAGGAGAGGTAGCGTGTCGAAAGATCGTCCATGTTGTGCTCGCGGGTGGAATCGATCACATAGCTCGCCAGCATCGAGTCGAACGCGATCGGCCCCGCCTTTACATCGTGCTGGCGGAGCATCAGCATATCGAACTTCGCGTTCTGGCCGGTCTTCGGGAGGTCGGGGCTTTCCAGCACCGGCTTCAGATGGCGGAGCGCCACGTCGAGCGGAAATCCCTCGGTGGCCTTCCTGATCTTCTCCTCGTCGAACAGCGTCCCGTTTTCCTCCACCGTCCGGGTCTCATCGTGGCGGACCGGGACGTAGAATGCCTCGCCGGGGGTGATCGAAAAGGAGAAGCCGATGATGTTCGACGACCACCAGTCCAGCCCGTCGGTCTCAAGATCGAACGAGAGGATCGATCCCGACGCAAGGTGTTTCACAAGCTCGCGGAGCTGCTCCTCGGTGCGGACGATCACATAGCGATGCTCCACATCGGCCAGCGTTTTCGTCTCCTGCAGGCCGAAGTTGAACGAGAGCGCATCGTCGCCGCCCGGCATCGGATCGAACGCGGTCCGCTCGTCGTCGTCGGTCATCTCGACCGGTGAATCCTCAACCGGCTGCCGCGTTCCGGGCTCTGTCGACGGGGCGATCGCGGCCGCCGATGCCGTCTCGACATTCAGATACCGGGTCATCAGCGTTCTGAAGCCCAGCTCCTCGTAGATCCGCGCGAGCGCCGCGGCATCGGGCGGATCGAGATGGAGTTGATCGAAGGTGACATCGACCGGCGAGTTGGTATCGATCGTGACCAGTTGTTTGGAGAGGAAGGCGATATCGCGGCTTTCCAGCAGCTTCTTCCTGACGCCGGCCTTCGGCACCTCCTCGATCCGCTCGTACAACTGCTCCAGCGATCCGAACTCCTGGATCAGCGGGATGGCCGTCTTCTCGCCGATCCCCTTTACCCCCGGCACGTTATCCGAGGCATCGCCGATCAGCGCAAGCACATCGATCACCTGCTCCGGCAGCACGCCGAACTTCTTCTCCACGCCGGCGAAATCGATGATCTCCTCCGGTATGCCCGGCTTGGAGGGGCGATAGATGAAGATCTTCTCGCTGACAAGCTGGAAGAAATCCTTGTCCGGTGTGACGCAGAAGACCTCGTAGCCCTCCTGTTCCGCCCGCCGCGCCAGCGTGCCGATGATATCATCGGCCTCGTAGCCCGGCGCCTCCAGGCAGGGGATATGGTACAGCCCGACGATCTGCTTCACCCGTTCGAGCTGCGGCGCAAGCTCCTCCGGGAACGCCGCGCGGTTGGCCTTGTAGTCGGAGAACTGTACGTGCCGGAAGGTCGGCTCGCGGCTGTCCCACGCTACCGCGATCAGGTCCGGCCTGTGCTGTTCCAGCAGGCGAACCAGCGCGGTGCAGAAGGCGTAGGTTCCCCCGGTCGGCTCGCCGTTCCTGGAGGTGAGGGGGGTGGAGAGGAGGGCGAAGTATCCCCGGAAGAGGATCGCCATGCCGTCGATAAGATAGAGGCGTTTTGCTTTTGCCATGGATGTCTGTCTCTGAAATTCCTGTGTCTCGATGAGCTCCCGCGGGCAATGATGCCCTGGTTCCGCTTCGGCGGCGATATTCATACCGGATGCTGCAACTTCTTCGCTATGTTCGCACGTCATCATGGCAACCGGCCGCGCCGGCATGGTGAGGCAGGCGGGCCGGAGAAATCTTCCCGATAGCGTGAAAATACGAAGCGGCACCTTGTGACCGGCAGAGCCGGTTCGTAATATTGACCGTTTATGACATTTCTGAACCCCTTTCTTCTGGTCGCGATGGCGGCGGCGGCAGTCCCGCTTCTGCTCCATCTGCTCAATCTCAGGAAGCTGCGGACCGTGGAATTCTCCTCGCTCCGTTTCCTGAAGGAGTTGCAGAAGACCCGCATCCGGAAGTTGAAGCTGAAGCAGATCCTTCTGCTGATTCTCCGCACGGCCCTTGTGATCTTCGCCGTGCTTGCATTTGCGCGTCCGGCCCTCCGTGGCTCCGCCGGGCTTCCCGGCGCGCGCGCCGCCACAACCGCCGTGATCCTGATCGACAACTCCTTTTCGATGGATGTCCGCGATGAGCGCGGCTCCCGGTTCAGGCAGGCACAGCAGGCGGCGCTCGATCTGGTCGATCTCCTTCAGGAGAACGATGATGCCTACCTGATTCCGATGACCGATCTGAAGGGAGCCAACGATGCCGAGCCGACCCGCAGTCGCGACGGCCTCCGCAACGCCATCTCCTCGATGAAGCTCGGCTACCGTCGCGCCGATCTGGATGACGGGCTTCGGGTGGCCGCGTCGCTTCTCGATAAATCGGAGAACCTGAACAAGGAGCTGTACATCATCACCGACGCGCAGCGGAGCAATGCCTCCGGTGCCGTCGATTCCCTCCATATCTTCGGCGATGCCACGCGGATCTATCTGCTTCCGATCGGGAACGGGAGCGCGCTCGGAAGCGCCAATCTCGGCCTCGATTCCATCCGCGTCCTCTCCTCCGTGTTCGAGATCAACAAGCCGGTGGAGATGCGGGCGTGGGTGCATAACTATGGCGAGTCCGATGTTCAGAATGTGCCGGTGTCGATCTATCTGAACGGCGAACGTGCCGGGCAGTCCAGCGTCACGGTGGCGGCAGGGAAGACCGAGGCGGTGGAGCTGTCCGGGCCACCGAAGCATCCGGGGCTGCTGAGCGGTCGCGTGGAGATCGAGGGGGATGCACTGGATGCCGATAACCGGCGGTACTTCGCCTTTCCGGTGGGTGACAGGATCACCATCGCGGTGGCGGGATCGCCGGAGAGCCTCAACTATCTGGGGCTGGCCCTTCCGCTTGCCGGCGGCGCCATCAACGTGGAGCGCACATCCCCCGGAGGGCTCGGCGCTGTCGATCTTTCCAGGGTTTCCGCCGTTGTTCTTGCCGACGCGGCGGGCGCCGATGCTGCGCGGCTGGGGGATTTCGTGGCGAACGGGGGAGGGATGGTGATCTACGGCGGCCCCGGGATGGATCGGAATGCCTTCAACGGCGGGCTTGGCGCGGCGCTGGGGATAGGGCTTGGCGCCGGCGCGGGGAACGCCGCCGATAAAAGCAAAAGCTTCAGCTTCGCCTCCGTCGATCGCGAACATCCCATCTTCAACGGCGTGTTCGATCCGGCCAACCCCGGCAACCTCGTGGAGTCACCGGCCATCTATCAGATGATGCCCGCGGCGGGGGGGGAGACCATCATCAGGCTTTCCAACGGCCAGCCGTTCATGAGCGAGTTCCGTCATGGGAAGGGGCGCGTGATCTATATCGCGGCCCCCCCGACCGGCGCCTGGAGCGATCTTCCCCTGAAGGGGATCTTCGTTCCGATCGCGACGCGGAGCGCCCTCTATGTTGGCTCCCACCGCGATGCGTTCCCGCGAACCACCGTCGGCGAGAATGTGACGGTGAACCTTCCATCGCTCGCCACGATCCCGGATCAGGTGAAGGTGATCGCGCCGTCGGGACGGGATCAGTTCGTGCCGGTACGGCGTCTTCCGGGGGGCGTCTCCATCACCTACGATCGCACCGATGAGCCGGGGACATACAAGGTGATGTCGGGGAATGATTCCATCGCGCTCTTCACGGCGGACATGGGGAGCGGCGAGAGCGATCTGACACAGATGACCGGCGACCGTCTCCGCTCGATCATCGCCGCGCGGATGACCGCGCCGAAGAATCTGACGGTGCTGCAATCGAGCGGCGGTGATTTCGGGAAGTCGATCGTGGAATCCAGGTTCGGCCTGGAGCTATGGAAATATATGCTCGTGCTGGCGCTCCTCTGCGCGTTTGCCGAGATGGTTGTGGGTCGCGCGACCCAGGATACCGTGGCGGCGTAACGGGTCGGCGGAGCATCGTTCACACATTCAATGCATTGCGTATGAACAAGGGGACTCTCACCGTCTTCGCCATCGTCGGCTCGGCGCTGGCGGTACTGCTCTATCTTCATTTCTACATCAACGAGCAGGGGACGCAGGCCGATCTTGCGGGAGTGGAATGCAAATCGCTGCTGGCGACCTCGTTCGAGCTGCAGGGAAGGCCGATTCTGATGGACCGCGATGAAACCTGCGCGCTGATGCGGTCCATGGCGACGATGCAGCCGACAGCCGATGAGTTTACCGACGATCCCAAAGATCCCTGGCACTACTTCGGGCGGCTCAGGATTCGTCCGAAAAACGACGTCTGGTTTCTCGTCTTCATCGCCCGGCGCTCGGAGAATTTCAAGCCGCTGATCTCCCTCCGGCGACGGAACGGCCCCGGCTGGTCGGTGGTGGGGCAGTTCGACGCGGAGCCGGTGCTTCGCCGGCTCGGGATCTACGACAGGATCGACTGGAACAGGGTAAAATCCGATTCATCGCTGGTGCCGACCGATCAGACAACGCCGATGTAGCGGCTACGTGGCGGCCGTATCCCTTCCGGCTCCCCGATAATACCACCAGAGATATCCCACGAAGAAGGGGAGCCAGATCAGATCGTTGAAGACATTGACCCAGAGCGTTCTGGCCGGGACATCGCCGTTGAAGACGTGATAGACCCAGCCGATCGGCCCGAGAGTCTTGCCGAGCAGGCCGATGATCACAAGCTGCGGATAGCGCCGCGGCTCGTTCGCCACCACCCAGTAGCCGTAACCGTACACGCCGACGAACATCCCGATGCCGCTCATCAGAAACGGGTAGTTGATGCGCGGCAATCCCCCCAGATCGAAGAGGAATTGAGGGAAGATGATCACCACGATTCCCCAGATGATATTGTAGACCGCCGCGGCGCGGAAGACCAGACGAAGCGTGCGTTCGTTGAACATTGACGGGTTGTTCCGATGCTGATACGTCGCCGCCGGTTCCGGGAACGCCGGAAATTCATGATTCCGATGGGGACGCGGAGCGAATATAACCCGCCCGGACTGACGATCTCCTCTCGCGGTTCGCCTGACAAATATTACGTGGTTGCGATGGAATGTGAGGGGCCTCCAGGGGGCTGTTTCCCGCCTACGATCTCAAGAATATTTCCGCACGGATCGTGGAACTGGAACCAGAAATTATCTCCCCCCATATGTGTCGGGTTTTTCTGCACCGATCGGATGCGTGCCTCCGCCAGCTTCTCGAACATCGCGCGTACCGATTCAGCATGGAGCGCAAAGGAGGACCGGACAGTTTTTTCGTCGACCTCCGTCCGGGCTCTCCCTCCAGATACAGCCCCACACTCTCGCCGATGTTGAAATAATAGGCTGCCCCATCTCGAATCCTTGTTCAAGACCGAGAATATCCCTGTAAAAGGAATATTGCCTTCGCGAAATCATCCGCATATATCGTGACAAGCGCCACGCCGGTAATCGCGGTTGGGCCGATGATCCGGATAGTATCGCTCATGACAATAGCGCTCCGGAATAATGTTGGATAAATAATGAACGCTGATCGATATGCCTGATAATCATGCCGTCATTCAGGGGGTAATAATTGACCTGGTTCACCCACGAAATGTTCGAGGCGGTCTGTCATCCTGAGCCGTAGGCGAAGAGCCACCGGCCTGCGCAGCGCATCTCGCTGGCGCTCAGGATGACAATACGGGCCTACTCTCACAAACGCTCGTCAGGTGTTGCAAGTCAATTATTGCCCAATGTAGTCCGATCAAACCGCGACGCAATCTCTCACAGTGGATGTCAGCTCCGGAGTGCGGGGTTATGGGATGTGGGAGAAAGGGGGGTACACGTTGATGTACTCCCCGCGCATCATCGCAATTGCGAAGTTGTAGAGCGATGTTCAGTTCCGTGGTGTCGCGAACGTACAGGTGGTAATACAGCACGTTACCACTGATGTACTTGAACCGGAATTTTATTCCCGTGCCAGGCACGCATTGCGTCTGCCTTCGATAAACAGGGAGCGCGGGTACATGCTACTATCCACAGGGAGGACAATCATGAACATTCGTACAATTCGAATATGGCTCAGCGCTCTTGCCGCTGCCATTGTGATTCTATCATCAGCCGGCGTCACAACGGCGGTGGCGCAAACGCCCGCATGCCCGACCTCGCCATGCGCATGCGGCAACGCCACCATTTCGGTAGACCAGAATCTGTGCGGGATCGAGCTCTGCGAATCCAACTCCGTCAGCTGTGTCACCTTCGGCCCGGGCACTCACATCGTCGATTGCGCCCGGCTTAACCGGTTCAGGTTGCGTGACTGTCATGGCAATCTGCTGTGTCTGCCGGAGCTCGGCAAGTGTATCAGGTGCGTCTGTGCCCGCACGGGCTGCTGTGTGGATATCTGCATGGAGTCGTCGATGGCGGAATGCCTGATCCTGCGCGTGACGCCATCAATCTGCGTCGGCTGTTGAGGGCATGTTGAAGGACTGTGGCATTACGGATCGGTCGTTCGGCTACGCTTCCATGCAAGGCGCCCGGGCGCAATCATAGCCCCCTACATTCACCGTATACACGCGCGTTATGCGTCGCGATGGAATACGGACATATCAAATTCCACGGAGGGTTTCATGGCACTTCATTATCCGCGTCACATTCGCGCAGCGTTTGTGATCATCCTGATGGCCGCCGCATTGCTGCTTACGGCCTCCAGCGCCACCGTAGCGCAGGGTCTCCCCTGCGTCTGCTCGACAGTCAGAATCGATGTCGCTCCTAACGTCGCCTGCCCCGTGACGATCTGCTATCGCATCTCGCCGTCGGGGTTCACTACATGCGTGGCGGTATCGCCGGGGCGCTCGCTCGAGATCCCATGCGGCGACTGGCAGGACGCATGCATTCAGCTTTGCGGCGGCAAATGCTACCCGCTGTTCAATGCCGCGGCTGACAGCAAGTGTACGCCGTCATTGCAGGTGGGGCCGGTCTGTTGCGTGCGTGCATGCCGGGTGCAGTCGCCCGACGAACGATGCCCGCGCATCGAGATAACGCCGGTTGCGCTCTGCCTCGGCCAGCCGTGCAACTGATGCCCGGGCACCGTCTCGCAGCCACGGTCAACGTATCATAATCATGGGCGGGCATTATCGTGCCCGCCCATGTTATTAAGCGCTAATATACTTGACGCATCCGAACGGAAATTTTCGTATACCACCTCCCGGTTCCTTGCGAAGGCGATAATTGGCTTGAGACACCTGCCGAGGAAGAGAACGGGGTTGTCCTTCCCCGACAGGTGCGTTAAGTCAATTATTGCCCAATTGAGCCATGGGAATAATTAATTCCGATGGCCGTGAGGGTTGCGGAATTACTGCGCGGACATATCGGGCTGCATGATGCCGAAGGCATTTCCCTCGGTATCCCTGCAATAGGCCAGATAGCCGATGCCCGGGATCGTCGTCTTCGGCATCATGATGCTTCCTCCGGCCTCGGTGACTTTGCCGACGCATTCATCAACCGATGCCACGCCGATGGTGTTGATGGTCTGTATTTCCGGGCTCATCCTGTTTGCCATGCCGCCGTTGATTCCCATCCCTTCCTCGCCTGTGGTGATCAGCCAGTAATCCTGATTTCCGTCCCATTTCTGAAATTTCCACCCGAAAATATCGCTGTAGAATTTCGCCGCGCGATCGGGTTGATCCGCGAACATCTCAAAATGGACAACGCGTTCCATGAAAACCTCCCTGTACAGTTGCTGTGATTTGATATATGGCGCTCTTTACGCAGCGGACGCCGGTAAAAAGATATTTGCGGACATGGTTGTTGCCAGTCCCGCTTACGGCACTGACCGGGATTTTTCCGTCAATGCCCCCTGATATTATTGAACGGGAAACAGCAGTTGGGTCTTCCATTCCGCCTCGGGCGTCTCGCGCGGGTCGTTCAGGTACGTTTCCCACGGCGCTCCGCTCTTTTCCAGTTTCCGCTCCGCGATCCATGCGGTTGCCGCCTCGTAGGCATTGCACAGCTTGTCGTATGAACCCATATGAATTGCGCTCACGGCTTTTCCACCGGGAAGCTCAGCGGGGACAATACGCCCATTTCCGGCCCCCGGATCGGTAACCGGCATTCCCCCCTCAAGGTCCACGCTGGTATCGGTAATGCTGTATGTTCTGGCGTATGGCGGGCCGGTGATCTGGAGATTCTGCGAGCTTGCGTACTGCCAGATCTCGGGGAATATCCGATCGAGCGTCGGTCCTATTTCATCAGGTTTCACCGTCTGCCGGATGCAGAGGGTTTTCTGCCCATCGATGGTTTTGATTTCCATCCGATAACCTTTTCCAGTTCTAGATGAAGTTGAGCGCGGACATTTCCCAGTATCATCGGCATGATGAGCCGGCGGAAGGAGAAGCGCCGCGATAAAAAAAGAAAACAGCAGCGTTTATGGGTGTGGAATTATCGATCGAATTATCGCCGTCTGCTCGTCCACTCCGCGTAACGTATTCCGATCCCCCGTTCGAGAAATGACTTGAGCGAATCGAGCGCCCATCGCCACCCATCCTCGAGCCCGGCCAGATCCTCCTCCGTCTCGATATTCGAGTGGGTCAGCCGCACATTCACATCGTTCGATCCCTGCGGAATAAATTCAATGGTGACGCGGCTTCCGGGCGCCTGTCTTGGTTGCTCCCATGTGAATTTCAATCGCTGATTCGGCACCACCTCCAGAAATTCTCCGCTGTCGCCATCATTATTGCTGTAGCGACCTCCGACATGGACATCCTGCCTGGCGCCGGTTGTAAACCATTGCGAGAGCAGATCGGGATCGGCGCAGGCGGCGTATGCGCTGGATGCCGATGACCGGATCATCAACTGCGAGAGCACGTGCGTGCCGGCCGACCGGGGAGCCGGGGGAGATGATGGTTTCGAGATCGGAAAATCATCGCTCATGGGATGCTCTCGATTCGTGAATGCGGTTGTCGGAACATCGCGCGGTTATCCGCCGGGCTGGAGGATCTCATGCACATTGCCGAACGGATCGCGAAACGCGATGAATCTGCCGAATGGACAATCGGCTATGCCGCTGGCATCCGTGGACCACGCGATGGGGATAAACTCCACGCCCCTGCCGCGCCATTCGGCGACGGTCTTTTCAATATCATCCACATACAACACGATGGTCGTGCCGGTCTGATTCGGATAATCGACAGGAGCGGCGTTCTTCACCGGATAGAGGAGAAGCGCGGGGCCGCCATTGCTCTCGATTGTTGCGACGCCGGATGTTCCGCCGGTGATTTCATAGCCGAGGATATCGCCATAAAATCGTTTCGCCCGGTCCAGATCAGTCACATTGATCTGGACGATTCCGATGTTGACTGCCATGATATCCGATGCCCGATAATTAATTGCAGAAAGGAGAGTTCCGCGGGTGAATATGTGAGGGAAAACGGATATTCACCAGCATCAATAGCTCATCGACGGCTGCCAGTTGCCGGGGCCTTCCGGGAGGAGATCGAACATATTCCAGAGACTGCAATAGGTATCGCCCGGGCCGAAATAATCCTTTGCCGCGCGGGTGATGTTTCCCCCGGCGTTTTTGCGGAAGGTGGTAAAGCCGGGCATGTGGTATGGCTTTCCCTCATGCTGGATCAGAAAGCCAAGCTCGCGACTGAAGGTGCCATCGGCATCGCTGAGCATCGGGAACTTCCATCCGCGTCCCTCGGCAAACGCCTTCTGCTTTTCGGGGGCATCGGGCGAAACAACGACAAACCCCGCGCGGTCCGCGAGATGCGGATAGATGCCGTTGAAGCCATCGGCCCAGAGCGTGCAGTAGGAGCAGCAGGCTCCCATGTTGTGAACAACCATCAGCTCATCCTTGTCGCCGAAGAGATCGGAGAGATGCACGTCGGCGTTGTCCGGCCCTTTCAGCGCGTAATCGGGAACATCGCGCGCGTATTTCCTCTTCAGCGCCACCAGTTCCTCCCGCTTCGCCGTGACCTCCTTATCCAGCTCCCGAATCTGCTGGTCGATTTCCTCTTCCGTCATTGCTGCTGCTTCCATGAGTTCTCCTGAATCGTTGGTTATTCCATCCGGTGCTGAATTTCTCTCGACAGGGAGGGGGCCTTTTTATCAGTGGTGCATTGCGGGGTCCACAAGCTGGAACCAGTTGCCATCCGGATCGGTGAAGGTCAGGCAGTCCTCCGATCCATCCGTCCCTCTGAATTCCAGACCCCGCTCGCGGAGCCGTTCGGTCGTTCCCGGCAGGTCATCGGTGTAGAGGACCATTCCGGCCGCCGTCGTCCGGTAGCTGGATGCGCTGGCGGGGGGAGCGCCGGGGCGGAGAAGGATCTCGCAATCGCCCAGTTTCAGCCAGATGAATCCACCATCCTGTGCGGCCACCAGCTCGAAGCCAAGGACATCCAGGTAGAACCTGCCGGCCGCCGCCGTATCGTGCGCGAACAGTTCAATGTGGCCGAGCTTCATGATGATATCCGGGATAGTCATTTGGTGTGCATGCCATCGGCCCCGTGTTTGGGGCAATGGCCGGGGCCGGAGATGCCGGATGGTACGTTCCGCCATCGGAAAAGCGCGGGAGTGTTCAGATGATTACCATCCGGCGCCCGCGAACATAAGGAGTTTGCCGGATGCACCAGTTCTCGAATCTTGCTAAAAGCTCTTTATGAAATGTCTTCTGCCGTTGCCGATCTCGCCTGCCGACATAAAGCCGGGGGCGTGGCGGGCTGATGGTTCCGGGAGTGCCCGCGCGGAATTGCGGGCATCGTCCGGCAATCGGGGAGATTGTGGGGCCATCCGTGAGATGGATGGCCCCGGAAGGGTCGGGGGGGTTATCCGTAGACAGCGCTGCCGAGCGATCCGGTGATGGCTCGCCGGCGGAAAAGATCAGGTGAGGCGCCGAATCTGCGGCGGAAGAGCCAGCTGAAGGAGCCAAGGCTTTCAAAGCCGATCGAAACGCAGATATCGGTGATGGAGCGTTCGGTGCTGGTCAGGAGATCCTGCGCCCACTCCAGCCGTTTTCTGGTCAGATACTGGTGCGGCGTCTCCTGGAACGCATGCTTGAAGAGTCTCAGGAAGTGATGCGGGGAAAGGCAGGCGGTTCTCGCCATGTCGGCCAGCGATATCTGCTCGGCAAGATTGTCGTCGATGAACTCCCGCGAGATCTCCAGGCGACGGTAGATCTCGATCCTCGTCGTGGTGCGGACCGAGGGGAGGCGCTGGATGGTCCGGCAGACATCGCGATGCATCCGCATCATCTGGATCAGGAGATCGTTGAATCGATCCTCGATCCATTCATCGGTCACCCTGATCTGGCGCGTGTGGGAGCGCATCTCCTGAAGAAGCGGGGTGATGACCCGGTCGTGCCGGTACGGCTTCTCCATGAACTTCGGGATGCCGCCGTGCATCAGATCGTGGTTGTCCATCAGCTTGTCCGATGGCACGACGATCGAGGTGAGCACCCGTTCCACGAACGGGTAATTGAAGAAGATGCAGAATGTCTCCACCGCGCGTTCGGCGGTGATCGTGCTGGAGTAGCGGCTCCCCTCGTTGACGATAAGGTAGCCGCTGTCGTCCACCGAGAACTCCCGGCGATTGACCTTATAGGATTCCTCGCCGCCGAAGGCGCATTTGATCGAGAGCGGGCCGAAGTGCTCGGGGTAGAGTACCGAAGCCCCCCTTGCGTGAATGATCATGTTCGGCCAGCCGGAGTCAGGGCATGGCGCGTCCAGATTGAAGTCTGTTCTGGTATAGTCTGGAAAGTTTTGCAGTAACATGGTCCGCGTGGCTTATTGGGCTGGTTGATGATGCCGTCGGATGGAAGAGTGCGGATCTTCCAGCACACACACGGTTTGCGAACTGGCCGACTCGATGGGGACGATCGGCGAAAGATAATTTACGATTACATTCCTTCACTATATGCCATGTTGCGAAAAAACATCAGCAAGGCGAAAAAGGTTCACAGAGATGTTCCGCGCCCTGGAAACCTCCCCGATCGCAGCCCGGCAATCGGTGATGTCGTGAACCCTCAGCCCGCCGGGGCGATGACGATCGCATCCGCCTCGATCTCCACAAGCATCAGCGGGTCAATCAATCCCCGTACCTCCACCATCGTCGCCGCCGGTCTGATATCCCTGAAGAACTCCCCGTGCGCCCGGCCGATCGCCTCCCAGTCAGCGATATTCACCACGAACATCCGCGTCCGTATCACATCCTCCAGCCGCGCTCCGCAGCCCTCCAGCGCACGCTCGATATTCCGGAGCGTCTGTATCGTCTGCGCGTATGGATCGCCCACCCCCACGATTTCGCCGTCGGTTCCCGTCGCCGTGGTCCCCGCCACCGCGATAAACGGCCCTATCCGCACCGCGCGCGAGTAGCCGACGATGGGCTCCCACGGAGCGCCCGATGAGATGTTCATTCGTTCCATTCTCCTGTCTCCACGCCTTGAGTTGCCGGAGCCGCGATGATTGCCGGCGGTGCCGATTGCCATCCTCTCATCGAGGCTCGCGCAACGGTTGTTGATGATGGAGCTATGCTCCCGGAATCCCGATCGCCCCGCCGAAGGGATCAAGCCCCCTGGCGCGCGTTGCCGCCAGCAGATCAAGAAACTGGTCACGCGATATCAGCACTGCCCCGAGCGCCTCGAAGTGCGGCGTCATCGTCTGCGTATCGATCCACTCCACGCCCCGATCCCGCAGGTGATCGATCAGATGAAGCAGCGCCAGCTTCGATGCGTTCGGCTGGCGATGAAACATGCTCTCGCCGGCGAAGACGCCATCAACCGACACCCCGTACAGACCTCCGACCAGCTCCTTGCCGTCCCAGGCCTCCACGCTGTGCGCGTAACCGAGGCGATGGAAGGCGATATAGGCATTGACCATCTCCCGCGTGATCCATGTTCCCGGCTGGTCCGGTCGCTTCGCGGCCGCGCAGGCGTTGATCACGTCGGGAAACGCCCTGTCGATCGAAAAGTGAAGCGTGGAGCGGCGGCGGGACTGGGCAAGGCTGCGGGGGATATGGAGATCGCCGAAGCGGAGGATTGCCCGCTCATCCGGGCACGCCCAGGGGAGGGGCAGCCCGTCCATCGGCCAGGGGAAGATCCCGCTTCTGTAGGCAAGCAGAAGGCTCTCCGGGTGGAGATCGCCCCCGACGGCGATAATCCCATCGTAGCTTCCCCTGCGCGGATCTGGAAACCTGGTTATCGGCATAGTGTATGGATTGATATTCCGGCTGGCGGGGCGTGCTGCGCGCTCCGGCGGCGATGCAACCATCGTTCATGGCGGCCCGCGAAGGCAATCGACGATTGGCGTCGGGGCGGGAACCTTATCGCCAGTCCAGCAGCAGGCGCACATGCTGCTTCTCTATCACCAGCTCATTCGCGTCCGGCGGATACGGGTTCTCCATCGGATACGCTCTGATCCGTAGCCCGGCATCCTCCGCCGACCGTCCCGACGCATCCCATGCGGTGATCTCCGCGATCAGTTGATCGGCCAGTTCCTCCCCCGCGCCGAAGCAGCGGATGAAGAGATCGATCGTGTTCCCCTCATCCGCTGTTTCGGCCGGCAGGGAGGAGCCGGGAGAGCGGACGATGAGCGCCATGCCCCGATCGTTCAGCAGGCCGGTTGAGAAGCAGAATTTTTCGGAGACGCCGGAAAGATAGGGGATCACCCCCTTGTCCGCCAGGGGGCCGGTGGCGACCAGGGCGACAATCCCGCGCAGACGGAGCCAGAGCCGTTGAAGCAGGCGCATGTGCATCTCCCGTTCGGAGACGCGGATGCCGATGGGATATACTTTGCTCGGGCCGGTCAGCATTCCGTAGACGGCGTCCGGATCGATGGCGCGATCATCGCCGTACGGTAGCTGCAGCTCCACGTTGGGCTCGGGGCCGAGCGCGATTTTCCCTCCTTCCGGCTCCGAGAACGCGCCGCGCAGCCTGATAAATCCGCAGCTCGTGTGGGAGATGCTCTCAAGGTGATCCCCGGCCAGCTCGAACGCAATCGATTTCTGATGCATGCCGACGAGGGCCAGTGGAAGCACAAGACGTCCTCCCTCGCGGAGCTGCCGGTACCAGGCCGGCGCGATATCCCACGAGCCGACCGTGAGGATGATCCGATCGTACGGTGCCGCCTCCTCATGGCCGAATCCCCCATCTCCCAGGATGACATGGACTCCCGGAACGCCGGCCAGCTCCAGATGGCGCCGTGCCGCCTCGACAAGATCCTCATCGATATCGATCGTGTGGACCGCCCCGGCATCGCCAACGATATGGGCCAGGAGGGCGGCGTTATAGCCGGTGGCCGTGCCGATCTCCAGCACGGTCTGCCCCGGCCGCAGGTCCAGTTGTTCGATCATCATCGCCATCAACGACGGCTGCGACGATGAGCTGAGCGGCATCCGGCCATCCCACTTCGTCACGATCGCCTGGTCCTGATATACTTTTTCGATGGGAACATCGGGGAGGAAGAGATGCCGTGGAATGGCCCGGAACGCGGCCTCGACACGGGGGGAGCGGATGGCGCCCTCCTCCTTCAGCCGGTCGATAAGCTCATGATGCAGTCTGCTGATCTCCTCGTCGGTCATTGCGCCTGGCTCCGTGAGTCAACTGGAAAAATCCGCCGGCAATGTACCGTATTTGAGCGACGCGGCGATTGTGGGGTTGGGGTGCGTGGGGGCAGGGGGGCTCCCGGAGGACTCTGGGGATAGGGTGATTCCCCGAAAGTCCTCCGGTTGCGCATGGTGATGCGGGCGATGCGATCTTCGATCTTCTGCGGCCGGATGACGGCTTCTACGGCTTCCCGTCAACCGATGACGGCTTTCTGCCGCTGGAGTCGATCTCCAGGCGGAGCTTTACCGCTTTATCGGTGATTGGTGGGTGCTGATTCCGTCTCCGGTCGATATTCCTGAGGTCCGGGGTTTCCGTCACTGATGAGCTCTCGGCCCCCGTCGTCAGGCCGGTCCTCCTGACATGGGATCGCGCGGCGATCGCCTGCGATTCCAGCCGGGGCCTTGCGTGATCGCGCAGGGAACGGGCCGGCGGGGTCACGCCGCGATCCGGGGATAACGAGTCCTCCGAGAGCGCGACCGGCGGGGTGGTACCGGTCACGATCTCGGGGGTGCTCGCCGGAGGCTCGACGAATTTCGGAACCTCCGCCTTCCGCGCCGGCGCAGTTGCAGCCGGGGGGACAGTCGTCTTCTTTTCCATCATCGGGGCAACCACCAGCACGCCGACCGTAAGGCCGACGGCGGCAACCGAGCCGATGATCCATCGCAGCGCGGACGCGCTCATCGTCAGGTGGCCCAGCATCGGCCGTGTCACGCCCGTTGCGTTTGAGCCGGCATGCGGCTGTGCCGCGGCTCCGGCGCTCAGCAGGGCTATGACGCGGGCACGGGATTCCGCATGATGCGGCGGCACCGTGTCGCGATGCTTCCGGATGGCGCTCTCAACCACGCGATAGGCCTTCAACGTCTGGCGCAGATCGTTGTTGACCGCCACCTGGATGAAGAATTCCTCTTCCTGCGAAGAGTTCATATCGCCACCGAGGTAGCGTTCAACCAACTTTTCCTGTTCGGAGCGAGTCATCGTCCTTCCCCTGGAATATCATTGCCGCCGGTCTTGTCATCCTCCAGCCCGATCATCACGGAGATGATTCTGCCGAGGTGCGCCCGTGCCCGCCAGGCTCGAGTACGGATTGCGCCAACAGGTTCTCCAAGAATTTCCGCGATCTCGTCGAAACGGTAGCCGGAGTACGCATGGAGGGCAAGCACCTCGCGCTGGGCCGCAGGGAGGTGCGGAAGCGCGAGAATGACAAGTTCCTCCAGGTGCGAGAGTTCCGGGATGTTTGCCACCGGATGACTGTTTTCCGGAAGATCGTCCAGCCCCGTATGGTGCCGGTTCTTCCGGATGTTGTCGATGCAGAGATTCCGGGAGATGGTCATAAGCAGACCAACCGGATTGTGAACGCTCGTGCTTTGATCCGACCGAAGTCGGATGACCCGTTCCCAGACCTCCTGGGTGATATCTTCGGCCTGCTGCGGGTCATTGACGAACTGAAGACAGTACATGTACAACCGGTGATTATGCCGGTCGAACAATTCCACCAGAGCGGAATCATCTCCTCCTAGAAACCGAGCGAAGATTTCGATATCATTGCTCGTCGGCTTCGGACGTGTGCGGTCCTTGTCGTTCTTCACGGCCGGAGGAGATGCGATTATAGTACTGTACCAGTTCATGGTAATCGTTACATCGAGTGTACATCAATAACGGGGCAGCTCGATGAAACATCACACGGGGTGATCTTTTTTTTCGTTGTGATGTTTCGTCTCCGCCATGCGTTCTATATAATACGGCATGATAGGTTGGTATATCCTCTGCCGGTGAATTCCTCCCGGGTGCCGTTGATATTTCGCTCCGGAAGGGCCCTGATCCGCCGGCGGACAGCCGGATCAGGAACGTGCCCCGCGCGCGACATCCCCGTCGCCTGCTTCCGAATCCCATGACTGTCAGGCATCGTCTTACGGGATAGTTATCTATTTTACGTTCGGGTAATAGTAGATTGCATCGGCGGCATCAGCTTCCTCACTCACCCCACTTGCCGTTCGGCCGTGCCGCCGTGTGGTTATCGTATCGGAACGTTCCCTTTTCGCTCGTTTGGTTCTCACTTAGTTGAGGGGTTTTTGATGAAGCTACGCCTTACCCTATTGCCGGGCATGTATCTTCTGATGAGCGCCGTGCTGACGATGGTCGCACGGTCGCAGCCTGTTGATATTGCGCGCGCGGTTGGGGTGGGGGATGTTCGTTTCGTTGAAAATCGCGGACAGGTTATCGATGCGGCGGGAGAGCCCCGTCCCGATATCCTCTATACCACGGAGGCGGGGGGAGCGAAACTGTTCTTCAGGAAGTCCGGCATCAGCTATGTGTTCGTCCGTTTCAATGGACAACCGCGGCCCGTCGATCAATCCGGTCGCCGCCTCCCCACCTCCCCGGATACCGCTTCGGCGGTGACGATCTGCCGGGTCGATATGGAGTTGCAGGGGGCCAACCCCGATGTGATTGTGACGCCGGATGACGAAGCGTCAGAGGGCCTGAGCTTCTACACCGGACGGAATCCCGGCGGCATCAGCGGGGTGCGGAGCTTCCACAAGCTGACCTACCACGAGATCTTCCCGAACATCGACATCGTTTTCTACAGCACCGGCAAGGGGCTCAAGTACGATTTCATCGTGCGTCCCGGCGGGCGTGTCGAGGATATACGCATTCATTACATCGGCGCCGACAGCACCAGGCTTGCCCTGGACGGGCGCGTGGTCATCTCCTCTCCGCTCGGCCAGGTGGAGGAGGGGAAGCCGTATACGTATCAGGGATATCATCGTGACGGAGCGGGGGATAATCGCCCGGTCAACCTGATCGGCAGCAACTATTCGGTGCGTGGGGAATCGATCGGCTTCGATGTCCGCAAGTACGATCGCAGCCAGCCTCTGGTCATCGATCCCACGTTGATCTGGTCCACATACTGCGGCGGCACCGGCAGCGACATCTCCATGCTCTGGACCTATGGCGGCGCGTCCGCCGCGGATGCCAATGGCAACGTTGTGGTTACCGGCTCCACCACCAGCATCAATTTTCCCGTGACGCCGGGGGCATATCAGACAACCCTGACATCGGGGAATATGTACGATGCGTTCGTCGCCAAATTCTCCCCCTCCGGCTCGCGGCTCTGGGCCACGTACTACGGCGGCGCGCAGACCGATTACAGCTACGGCATCACATTCGACGACGACGGAAGCGTGGCCTTTACCGGCTATACCGTCAGCTCCGATTTTCCGATAACTCCCGGCGCGTTTCAGACATCGTACACGCCGGGAACCACCGGGTTCCTGGTCAAGCTGGACAGCAACGGCGTCCGGCTCTGGGCCACGTTCTATCATGGCGGCTACTGCTATTCGGTCGCGAGCGATCCCGCCGGCAACTTCGTGGTGGGCGGTTACGCGCTGGGAGGGATGACCACCACGGCGGGAGCATTCCAGGCCACTGCCAACAGCGCGCTGTCGGATGGTTTTATCGCCAAGTTCAGCGGTGGAGGCGCGCTCCGGTGGGCCACGTACTACGGCGGTCATCTGAATGATTACATCTACGGCGTCGCAATCGACGGCAACCGGAATGTGGTCGCCACCGGAAGCACGTTCAGCTCGGATTTTCCGGTAACGAGCCAGGCCCCGCAGCTATCGCTCTTCGGCTCCAACGACGCTTTCGTCTGCAAGCTGGACAGCAACGGCGGCCAGATCTGGTCGACCTACATGGGGGGAAGCCAGACGGAGTTCGGCGACGCGATCACGACCGATCGGAAGAACAACGTGATCGTGACCGGATATACCTACAGCTCCGATTTCCCGATAAAGGCGCCGGTTCAAGGCTCCTACGGCGGCAACGGCGATGCGTTCGCGGCAAAGTTCGATCCCAGTGGAAAGCGGCTCTGGAGCACCTTCTACGGCGGCCAGGACTGGGATTATGGCGGCGGCATTGCCACCGATTCGCACGACAATATCTGGATGGTCGGAAGCAGCTACAGCCCCAACTTCCCGTTGACTTCGGATGCCTATCAGTTAACGCTGAAGGGCTCGGGCGATGCCACGATCGTGGAGCTCGATCCGGGGGGAGGGAGGCTCTGGTCAACATATTTCGGCGGCACGAATGTCGAATACGCCAGCGGGATCAGCCTGAGCAAGTTCGGCGTCATCGTTTCCGGGAACACCTTCAGTGTCGATCTTCCGGTCACGCCGGGGGCGTTCCAGCGGAACAGCGGTGGGCAGTACGATATGTTCATCACGCAGTTCTGCAACGTCTCGGCCACCATTACCCCGCTTCGTCCAACGCGATTCTGCGCCGGCGATTCCACGGTTCTTACGGCGCCGGTCGGGTTCGACTCGTATGTGTGGAACACGGGCGCCACAACCAGAAAAATCACCGTCAGCCAGACCGGCAGATACTGGGCCTCGGTGGGCTCCGGTGCCTGCATGGGGATCACCGATACGGTTTCGGTGATCGTCAATCAGCTTCCGCATCAGATTATCGGCGTGATCGGCTCCGCCTCGCTCTGTCAGGGGGATAGCGTCATCCTCTACGCAAACGCCGGCATGGCCGCCTATCGATGGTCGAACGGCGAGCTGTCGCCGAGCATCACGGTCCGTCAGCCCGGCATCTACAATGTCGCCTTTACCGACAGCAACGGGTGCAGCAATCGTTCCGATACCGTGGTCGTCACGCTCAGCCCCCGTCCCACGCCATCGATCGCGATGACCGGTGAGCGGACATTCTGCGAGGGGGATAGCCTGGTGCTCGATGCGGGTGCCGGCTACGCTAACTACTTCTGGTCCAACGGAGAGACGGCCCAGCGGATCGTCGTGCGGAAATCGGGCAACTACAGCGTGCGCGTGTTCAACGCGGCCGGTTGTTCCGGTGTCACGCAGAGCATCCCGGTGAAGGTATATCAGGCGCCGAAGCCGAAAATCGCATGGCTTCTCCCCACCACATTCTGTGAGGGGGACAGTTCCATCGTCACCTGCGCCGGCGCCTATGCCGCATATCACTGGTCCACCGGCGAGAATGCCCGAACGATCACCGTCAAGAAGTCCGGGACCTATGTGCTGGCCGTCACCGATTCCAACGGGTGCAGTTCCACCGCCGAGGTCATCATCCGCGCCAGCGCAAAGCCTGTCCCGATCATCGCCGCCTACGGCCCCACCCGCTTCTGCCGGGGCGACAGCCTGATGCTCGACGCGGGGGGCGGCTACAGCTCCTATCTGTGGTCGACGGGACAGACCACGCCAAGCATCACCGTGCGCGAGCCGGGCGAGTACAGAGTCACCGTTGCAAATGACCGGGGCTGCCAGGGGATGTCCGATGTGGTGAACGTCGCGGTGTTCACCCGGCCGCAGGCACAGGTCAGCGGGCCGGTGGCGGTATGCCGCAACTCCACATCCAGCTATTCCGTTCCCGCCATTCACGGCTGCGCCTATGACTGGACCATCGATGGCAATGGCGCGATCGTCTCCGGCATCGGCACGAACCGGATTTCCGTACAATGGGGATCTTCCGGGGCGGGAAAGATCAGGGTGACGATACTCAATGATTCCACCGGCTGCATCGCCGATGCAGCGTTTACGGTGCAGGTCGGCAATTCCCTGACGCCGGTGATCGTGCCCAGCCGTTCCCCCCGGCTTTGCGGCGGCGACAGCGTGATCCTGGATGCCGGGGATTATTCCAGCTACCTCTGGTCGAACGGCGCCCATACCCGGCATATCACCGTCTGGCAGGCCGGCGGCTATTCCTGCACAGTGGTCGATGCCGGTGGCTGCGCCGGCGAGTCCGCCCCGTTTATCGTATCCAGAAGCGTCGAGCCGCCGAAGCCGTTGGTTACCGCTCCGGTGGGGACGGTTGTCTGTCGCGGAGAGAATATCGTGCTGGATGCCGGAGATGGCTACAGTGCGTATCTCTGGAACACCGGGGCAACCACGAGGAGGCTCAGCGTGGGGCAGCAGGGGGTCTATACGGTGCTCGTCACCGACAGCAACGGTTGCAGCGGCCTCTCGCCCGATGTTCCGGTCACGCTTTCGGAGAAGCCGAATCCGGCCATTCACGGGCCTTCCGTGGTGTGCCGCAATTCCACCATCGCCTATACGGTCCCGACGCAGACCGGGCATAGCTATACCTGGAGGGTTGATGGCGGTACGATTGTATCAGGGCAGGGGACCAGCGCGGTGAGCATCATGTGGGGAAGCGATGGCAACGCGGCGATCGATCTGTTGGAGGCCAACGCCATCGGGTGCATCGATAGCGCGCGACCATACCAGGTGGCGATCGGCGACAAGCTGGAGCCTGTCGTCGCCGCGTCGGGCGATCTCACCATCTGTCGCGGAAGCAGCGTTACGCTGGACGCGGGGGATGGCTACCTGAGCTACCTCTGGAGCAATGGCGCCACCACGCGGACCATCCAGGTCGGCGATACCGGCAGCTATTCGGTGACGGTGCTCGATGCGAACGGCTGCCTGGGAGTTTCGTCGCCGGCAATCATCAGTGTCAACCCGGTTCCATCGCCGGCGATCGTCCCCAGCGGGGCGCTTGAGCTCTGCCAGGGGGATAGTGTCGTGCTGGATGCCGGGATCGGATATGCCGGCTACTCCTGGTCCAATGGCGCCTCGGCGCGGTCGATCGTGGTGAAGTCCGGCGGATCATATTCGGTGCGCGTGACCGACGCGAATGGGTGCGACGGCGTTTCCGGGGATGTTGCCGTCACGGTGCTCCCCTCTCCGGCACGGCCATCGATCGTCTCGGAGGACGATACCCTGATCTCCACCCCCGGCCTTGCCTATCAGTGGGCACGCGATGGCGAGCCGATCGCCGGCGCCACCGACCAGCGGCTGCATGCCGACGGGCCGGGGCTCTACGCCGTGACGATCGTGGGAGAGTTCGGCTGCCGGGCCATCTCCGATCCCTTCCGCGTTCAGTCCATTCCATCGGGTGGGCCGCGAGTGGTATGGCTCGATACCACATCCGCCAGGGTCGGCCAGCGGCTCTGGGTAACGCTCAGGATAATATCGCCGCTGACATTGCGCGATTCCATCAGCGGCTATCATGCTGTCATCAAGTTCGATCCCAACAGCCTCTTTCTGCACGATATCATCTCTCCGGACCGCACCCTTACCGGCGATCCGGCCGGAAGGACAACCATCGCCAACGGCACGATCGCGATCGACAGGCCGGGCCGCAGCGGCATTCTGTCCGGCGGGGAGTTGTTGAAGCTGGAGTTCGAGGGGCTGGCAACGGCCCATCCGCTCACGGTGGTGCTGCTCGATTCATTCCAGTTGTTCGGCACGCAGAGCCCTGCGATTGCGGGGAATGGCCTTGTGATCCTTTCTGGATGCGATATTGGAACCGGCTTCGGGGCGGGAAAGCTGGCGCGCATCGAATCGATCCGCCCGAACCCGGTGGCGAGCGAGGCGGTGATCGTCTATCACGCGCCCCTGGGCACCTTCCCGGAACTCCGGGTGGTCGATCTTACCGGGCGCGAGGCATCGCTGACCAGGCTTCCGGCCGGCACGGGAGGGACGCAGGAGGCGCGGGTGAAGATCGGCGAGGAGAGCTCAGGCGTCTATATGCTCGAGCTCAGAAACGGGGCCGAGCGGGATCTGCTGCCGATCGTGATCAGTAAGTAAACGTGCTTACCAATATGCCCTGCAAGGGCCTTCTTCAACGGGCCAGCGGCCCATCCCGTTGGGAGTGTTAAATAGTGCCGGGTTAATGTGATGATCCTGCGGAAGGCAAGTTCCATCGTACTTTTGCTCCTTGTTGTCGCGGCCCTGGCCGAGGCTCAGGAGGGGCACACGGGGAGGGCTTTTCTCGGCCCGATCATCGGCGGTGATTTCGGTTTCGATCGGGGGGAGATTCCGGTGCTGGCGCTCTCCATCGATTGCGGCGTCTTCACCAGGGGAACATCGATCTCCCCGTCGGCCGGGCTCCGCCTGATGTTCCCGTCGGCGCTTCTTCCGCGCCTCGGCATCATGGCTACCGGATCGCTCTCATTCTCCTCCAGCACGTTCTCCGCCGATCCCGTCGATCCCATTCGCATTTTCGATAACGAGAACTCCGCCCTCATCGAGCTCAATCGAATCTTCATCTTCAATCCCAGCTACTGGCGAACCGATTTCGATCTCCTCCTCAGCTATGGCGTGGCCGATCGCCTTATGATCGCTGCCGGTGGCGCGGTACGGTTCCAGTTGCGGGGGAGCTATCGCGAAACCGATAATGTGCTCGGCCCCGGCGATTACAGCTTTCGCGACGGGCTGAGGGTGCATGAGGTGACAAACGGATCGCGACTGACCACCAGCCGGGCCGTCGTTGGGCCGACAATGCACCTGTCGTATGGTTTCCCGATCGGCGGGGGAAGGCTGCTGGCCCCGGAGATAGCCGTAACGGCCGATCTTACATCGCCGGTCCGGGAGGCGGTGTGGCGGAGATATTCGATTGGCGGACGGCTTGCGCTGCTTTTCGATGTCTCCCCGGTTTCACCAATCGATCCTCCCGTCGTTGCGATCGATTCCGTGCCGGCGCGCGTCGATCCTCCGGCGCGTCCCCATCTTTCGGCGGCCATCTCGCTCTACAGCGTGGATGAGTTGAACCGGCCGCTTTCGGTGACGAAGATTCACGTCAACGAGGTTCTCCTGCGGCAGCACGCGCCGCTGATTCCCGCCATCTTCTTCGACCGCGATTCCGCGACGTTTCCATCACGCTACGCCACCCTCCGGCGTCAGGAGACCGACTCCTTCTATGTGGATGGTCTGGCGGGGCTCGATGTGCTCGATATCCAGCATCACGCGCTGGACGTTATCGGCTCGCGCCTCAAGGCAAATCCATCATCCCGCCTTACCCTGTTCGGCTCCGCCTCCCGCGATGAGCGGCCGGAAGTGCCGCGCGCGCGCGCCGAGACGGTGCGTGACTATCTGGAACAAACGTGGGGGATCAGCCGGTCGCGGATCACGATGAAGGACGGGTTTGGCCCGATGCACAGGTCGAACGAATCGGTGGAGGATGGCCGTGCGGACAATCGTCGCGCGGAGCTTGTCACGGCGCCGGAATGGGTGATGGCGCCGGTGATCACCGAGCAGATCGTTCGCGATTTCGACCCTCCGATCATCAGGATGAGCCCCACCTACGACGCGGCGGCGGGGATGAAACGGTGGACCATCACCGTCATGCAGAATGGCGATACCATCGCCCGTTACACCGATCGCGATGCGGCCCGGAGAATGCAGCCCGAGCTTGCCTGGCGGCTGGCTCCCGACCAGATCGATTCCAATCTGGCGCCGCTGGAGGCCGAGCTTGTGGTGGAGGATTCGACCGGTGCCACGGTATCGGCCAGAACGCAGGTTGCGATGACGCTGGAGAAGCGATTGCAGGTTGTGGATGGCAGGGTGGCGCGCAATGGTGATCGCGAGCAGCTCTCGTACATGCTTGTCGGCTTCGGCTATAATTCCTCGGAGCTGGGAAAACAGAACGAGGCAACCATCAGGGATATTGCCGGGTCGATCCGCGATAGCGCAAGCGTGACGATCATAGGTTACACCGACAGAATCGGCGAGGAGGAACGCAACGTGCAGCTCTCCACGCAGCGGGCCGATCGCGCGTCCGATGCTCTCCAGTTGCTGCTTGAGCAGCGTGGGCTGCGGGGCGTGCAGATAGAGGCGGCCGGTCGCGGCCGGGACATGGAGCGGTTCGAGAACGATCTGCAGGAGGGACGCGCCCTTTCCCGTGGCGTCGGCATTGTGGTCGAGCAGAGCACGGGGGCGGCGGGGCGTCGGTAATGTGCGCGGGGCATCGCCCCGCGCACCAGGTGTTGCGCCCCTCCGGGGCTTGAGAGGATAGCACGGCGGATGATGTTGTTCAACAGTCTGCCGGGACGCCGGGAACCGGCCACGCCAGCTCATACTCACTGAAATCCGCGACCGGGCGATAGCCCATCCGCTGATAGATCGAGTTGCTAACGGGGTTTGCCAGATCGGTGAAGAGAAAGCAGAAGCGCCGTCCGGAATCGAGAAGATGCTGGCTGAGCGCCGCCACGCACTGGCTGGCGTAGCCGTTCCCGCGAAGTTCCGGCGGCGTATACACATAGTTGATTCTGATGCCGTTGGGCGTTGGCCCGATACATCCCGCCATTGAAACGGGCTTCCCGTTCAGATCCCAGAGATAGAGCCGTCGCTCCCTGATGTACCCCTTTACGATCTCCTCTATCGTCATCACGGGCGATACAAGTCCGACCTCCGCCACGAACGCGGTGGCGAATGTCACGGCGATATCGATATCATCATCAGTGGCCGCCCGCAACGCACCATCCATTCGGGCGGGGGGGATCACCCGGTCCAGCTCATAGATCCTCATCTCCATCGTCAACCTGAACGTTCCGCCGGTTCGCTCGCGCCATAGTCCGGCCGCCAGCTTCGCTTCCCGCGCCGGTCCCACGAAGCCGGGATATTCCACGCCGATGTCCGCCAGATCATCCACGATCATTTCGATTCCCCGCTCCGGCATGCGTGTCAGCACCGCCCTGTTCAATGCCGTGCGGATACATGCTCCCGCGATATCCCCACGTTCATCATGTTCAATGGTCGCGAGGTAGGGGCTCGGGCCCGACGTTTCGAAGAGCGCTGGAAGCCGGCCGGCAATGCCGAGGATAAGGTTGTTCTCGGCCTCGCGGGATTCGAGAAACCGGCCTGTCCGGGCGATAAAATCACCGGCGTTTGAATAGCGTAGCAGCTTCATGATCATGAACGGACATTGGGAGATGGGCGGTCGGTTATCGGGGGTGGATCGTGCCGGCGCCATTTCCGGTAGATACGGAATCGAGGCATGCGAAGCCAGCAATTCCGCTCGCTGGGGTAGTGACTCAATTTGAATCTGCTGACGATCATCGATCCCTTCTTCGCTCTTCAAGCTCCATCGGAGCGCGCCGGTTGTAGCAACGATGCTCCCCTTTCCCGCACAAGCTCCAGAGGAGCGAACCATCCCCACACCCATGAGGAACGGTACGCTCCTCTGGAGCCTGAAATCATGGAAGGTGTATCATTGCTACAACCGGTTCGCCCCGATGGGGCTGGAACGACCGATGCCGGATGCTGCCCGGAATTCCAGCCATCATGAATGTCATCCCAGACTGAGTCACTACCCGCTCGCTGTATCAGGGAGATGAAGCCTGAACGGTTGATAGTTGATCGATCAACTATCTTCTTGAATTTTTTATGAGATCCCTGAACGGATGATTTCGAGCATCTCCACCAGCTTCCGCCGTTCCTTATCGCCAAGGGAGCCCAGGAGATTCTCGTTGGCCGCGTCAATCACGGGATCGAGCTTCTTGAGGAGCGCAAGGCCGGCCGTGGAGATTGTACAGCGGACCTGACGACGATCAACGCCGCCGCGGACGCGGTTGACGAGACCCTTGGCCTCCAGACGATCCAGCAGACGCGTAAGGCCCGGCGTCCGCTCGATCATCCGCTCGCCGATCGTCATGGTGGGCAATCCCTCATCGGCGCCACGGAGGATGCGGAGGACATTGTACTGCTGCAAGGTGATGCCGTGCGGCTCGACGATCGCGATCAGACGTCGCCGGAGAAGATCGGCCGTGAAGAGGAGGGCCACAACCCCTTCCTGCGCGGGGGAGACGAATGGCTTCGGCTGGTTCAGCTCGCGCTGCAGAAGGCTTATCCGTTCTTTCATGGCACAAAACTACGCATCAACAGTTGACGTGTCAAGTATTCGCTCGGCAACATTTCCAGTGGTGGTGATCTCCCGCCTGAAGTTCCCGGAGGAGGAGATTTCAGGCGGGTCATGATCAATCGCCTGTCACACCTGAAGAATCCCGGGGTTGAACTTCGGGATCTCGTGGTTATGGCTTGCCATCGCCAGCCCGCGCGATATGATATTCCTGGTCTCGCGGGGATCGATAATGCCGTCCACCCAGAGCCGCGCGGCGGCGTAGAGCGGGTTCGTCTGCTCGTCGTAGCGGTCCTGAATCTCCTTCAGCATCGCCTTCTGCTCCTCCTCGCCGATCGTCTGCCCGGTCTTCTCAAGCTGCGCCAGCTTGATGGTCAGGAGCGTTTTCGACGCCTGCGCTCCTCCCATCACGGCGATGTTGGCGCTCGGCCACGCATAGATCAGCCGGGGATCGTACGCCTTGCCGCACATCGCGTAGTTGCCGGCGCCGTAGCTGTTGCCGATGATGAAGGTGAACTTCGGCACTGTCGAGTTGCTGACGGCGTTGACCATCTTGGCGCCATCCTTGATGATGCCCCCCTGCTCCGCGCGCGTTCCCACCATGAAGCCGGTGACATCCTGGAGGAAGATGAGGGGGATATGGCGCTGGTTGCAGTTCATGATGAAGCGGGCGGCCTTGTCGGCGGATTCCGAGTAGATCACGCCGCCGACCTGCATCTCCCCGCGCGCCGTGCGGACGATGTTGCGGTTGTTCGCCACGATCCCGACCGACCAGCCATCGACGCGGGCATAGCCGCAGATGATCGTCCTGCCATAATCGGCCTTGTACTCGTCAAGCTCGGAGCCGTCGATAAGGCGGGCGATGGTCTGGTATGAATCGTAGGGGCGCGCGCGATCGTGCGCGATGGTGCCGAAGAGTTCATCCCCGGGGAACGCCGGCGGACGCGGTTCGATCCGGTCGAAGAGCTTCCGCTGCCCAAGCTCCGGGCCGAACTTCGAGACGAGCGAGCGGATCATCCCGATTGCCTCCCGGTCGTCCTTGGGCCGGTAGTCGGTGACGCCGCTGATCGAGCAGTGCATGCTGGCGCCGCCGAGAGCCTCGATATCGGCCCGTTCGCCGATCGCAGCCTCCACCAGAGCCGGCCCGGCCAGAAAGAGGGAGCCGTTCCCCTCCACGATCAACGCCTCGTCCGACATGATCGGCAGATATGCCCCGCCGGCGACGCACGGGCCCATGATGCACGCGATCTGCGGGATGCCCATGCTGCTCATGATGGCGTTGTTGCGGAACTGCCGGCCGAAATGCTCCTTGTCCGGAAAGATCTCATCCTGCATCGGCAGGAAGACACCGGCGGAATCCACCAGGTAGATCGTCGGCAGCCGGTTCTCGATGGCGATCTCCTGCGCGCGCATGTTCTTCTTCGCGGTGAGCGGAAACCATGCTCCGGCCTTTACCGTGGCATCGTTGGCGACGATCATGCACTCGCGCCCCTCCACGATTCCCACCCCCGCCACCACGCCGGCCGAGGGAGCGCCCCCCTGATCCCTGTAGAAACCGTGCGCCGTCAGCAGCCCGATTTCCAGGAAGTACGTTCCCGGATCGATCAGCAGATCGATCCGCTCGCGGGCGGTCAGCTTCCCCTTTGCGTGAAGCCGCTCGGTGGCCTTCGCGCCGCCGCCGGCACGTGTCCCGGCCGAAACCTCCTCGATTGAGCCGAGCAGCGCGATGTTGGCGTCGTAGTTCTTCTGATAGGCCGGTGTGCCCTGAATCTCTGATCCGATGCGCATGATACGAGTGCTGAAGTTGATGTTCGTTCGTTTGAAGAAAGGGCGAAGATACGACACGGTGGGGTTCCGGCTGCGGTCCGGCATGGCAACGTTCCGAACACCGCAACGACGCAACCCCATGCTGGTTGCCACTGGCGATCAACACGGGGCGCAATCGGTGCCGTAGGTTCACTCTCGTTACGGCACGAAGCCATGAGCAACCGCTGGTTCGGATTATCAGGATAATTAACATCAGGCCGCCGCGGGAACGTTCCCGTGAATTATCGGTTGAATAAATAAATCGTGATGGATGACATGGTGCCGGGGGAAATGGGAAAATCCGGCTCGACATCACGGATAATGCCCGCGACTGTCGCGCCATGAAAAAAATGCCATATCGATAAACGCAACCACCCCGCGAGGCAGCAGAATTCCTCGCGGGGCAGATTACGGTGCCTTTTGTTCACTCTCGTTACGGCACAATATCGTTATCGTGTCCGCGACCATCGTATGGAATTATCATCGCGTTCATTCGATTGCATTCGTGTTGCTGCCGGAAGTCCTTTCCAGGGCCGCCGGGATCGCCCGGATTATTTCGAACAGCGGAATATCTCTTCGATCGGCGTGTGGTTAAGACCGGATAGTGGTTTGAATGTCGCGGCAATGAGAGCGAAAAAAAGAATTCGCAGGAATCGATAGTATTTACCCTGCCTCACGAAGCCGCCCGGCGGCGGATATGATCCATTCCGACGGGGCGGGTCCGAACTGCGCGATACTTGAAAAAGATATATGACTTGTCGGTGGGGTAGTGATCATCGCCGTGGCCCACGAACCGGAACGCGCGATCGGTATAGGTGAAATAGCCCGTCCTGGTGGCGGTCAGCGTATATGTTCCCTGCGGCAGCCCGGTGATTTTCCAGGTTCCGTCAGCGGCAGTCACGGCGGTAAATGTCGTCCCCTTGATGGAGATGGTGACGAGGGCATTCGACATCTGTCCTTCCAGCCCCATCGGGGCGTACCGGTTGTAGCATCGCCATGCCCCCATGATTCCAAGCTCCATCGGAGCGTACCATTCGGCACGGATACGGGGATGGTTCGCTCCGATGGAGCTTGAGCGGGAGATGGGAGCATTATTGCTACAACCGGCGCGCTCCTGACGGAGCTTGAAGAGAGAAGAGGGGATCGCCAATCGATGATTGTTCAGCAGACGGAAGAGTGGATTCAAACTGAGTCACTACCAGACATCCCGATGATTGGGCCGATCGTCCCCGTCGCCGTAACTTCGGGATTGCGTCATGCGCCAGAGGGCGCTTCACATCGAATCATCCGAATCATCGCTATGGAACCGACATTACATATGAAGCAGGGGCTCGGGCTCCTGGAGCGCGTCCTGCAGTTTTATCCGATCATGCGGGAGGGGAACGTCGCGGAGGTTGTGCTTACCGAGCAGGACTGGCTGGTGCTGATGGATTTCACGGAGAATCCCGAGACAAAGGATATCATCCCGGCAACGGTGAAGTCGATGGAGGTGGACCGCGCGTCGCGGACGATCAACATCGATACCGGCGACTGCACGGTGGCCGTGAAAATGGGGATGTGATCTCCCCGGTCGTTCCATGCTGATAATGAAACGGCGGGCGCCCTCCGATGATACCGGATCGCGTCCGCCGTTCTCTTCTCATTCAGCTCAGAACTCCTCGTCGAATCCCCGCTCGAAATACTCCCCGATGTCCGCCGCGGCGTCCGCCTCATCGGTGCCGTTGAACTCAAGCGTAAGCTCGGAGCCCTGCTCCGCCGCCAGCGTCATCACGCCGATGATGCTTTTGCCGTTGATCCGAAAGCCATCCTTGACGATCGCGAAATCGCTCTTGTACTTCGATGCCTTCTTGACGATGGTCGCGGCGGGACGGGTATGAAGCCCCGCGCGATTCCGAATCCTTACCGTGGTTACGATCATGACATCCAATCAGGGGTTCTGAAGTTTCCCGACATCTTCCCGATGCAGTTGGCGCGCGTGTGCTGGGCCGTTTATCCCTTTCTGCTCATGATCATCTGGGCGAACCAGATCAGCATCTCTCTGGCCTTCGTCTCCGGGAGAACCTGGAGGTCCGCTTCCGCGCGTTCGATATAGAGCCGGACATCCCGTCGCGCGCTGTCGAGGATGCCGCGACGATCATAAAAATCACGCATCACCGGGATCATCTCCTCGGCGAGCCCCTTCTTTGCCAGCATCTGGTCCAGCATCCTCCGGTCATCGCCGTCGGTGGTCTGTTCCAGCGCGCGGACCAGCAGATAGGTTTTCTTTCCCTCGATGATATCGCCGCCGATCCGCTTCCCCAGCTCCGCCTCGTCGGCCGTGATATCCAGCAGATCGTCCTGAATCTGAAACGCCTGTCCGATATGCCGGGCATACGCGCGAAGCCCATCGATCTGCTCCGGCGTGCCATCCCCCACAAGCCCTCCAACCTCGGCCGCGGTTTCCACCAGCCGCCCGGTCTTCATCGCGATCATGTGAAGATAATCATCGATCGTCACATCGTTCCTGGTCTCGAACTCGCGGTCCAGCGCCTGCCCCTCGCAGACATCGATGATGCCGTGCGTAAAGGCGCGGACCACCTCCACGCATCGCTTCGGCGGGTTCTCCAGCAGCGTCGATTGCGCCAGCCCGATCATCACATCCCCCACCAGGATCGCCGTTCCCTCATCCCATCGGGTGTGGACGGTCTGCCGGCCGCGACGGGTGGCGGCGCGATCCATGATATCGTCATGCACCAGCGTGAAGTTGTGGAGCATCTCGATGCCGACGCCGGCGGCGAGCGCCCCGATACCGGTTCCTCCAACCGCCTCGGCCGCCAGCATGACCAGAACCGCCCTGATCCGCTTGCCGCCACCGCTCAGAATATATTGCGTCGGCTCGTAGAGGGATGATGGTTCCCGCGGGCCAACGACCGCGCGCAGCCGTTCATCGACGAGGGATTTACAGGAGAGATAATGCTGTTTGAAATCCATAGATCGTATATCAAAATGCCGCGCGGGCTGTGATTGCCACGCGGTTGCCGGTCCCGTTGCCGGCTTCGGATGGGATGCCGGCCGTTCACCGATTCGCGTTCCCCGGCCTATTCGGCCCCACGGGTTTCATGTACTTCCCGGAGATGAAGTTTCGCGTGCCGGAGATCCTCCACCACGCGCGCGCCGCAGAGGAACATCATTCCGCGAAGCTGCCGCCGCCATCCGGTCAGAAGATCCGAGAGCGCGGTCTGCCCCTCGTCCAGAAGAGTGCGGAGGAGGATGCGGGCGGAGCCGGCCAGATGCGCCCCGAGGGCGATCGAGATCGCGATATCGCGCGGGCCGCCGATCCCGCCCGAGGCGATAAGCGTTGCCCCGGCGTCCCCGCAGAGCGGCGCGGCACCGATAATCGCGTCGGCCGTGGGGATTCCCCAGTCCCAGAACATCTCGTCGTCGGCATTCGGGCCGCGACGGAGCAGCTCGACACCGGACCAGCTTGTGCCCCCCGCGCCGGCCACGTCGATGTAGCGGATGCCGGCATCGAGAAGGCGCCGCACCACATCGGCGGAGAGTCCGGCGCCGACCTCCTTGACGATCAGCGGGATCTCCAGCTCCCGGACCAGCCGCTCGATGCCGGCCAGCACGCCCCGGAAGCTCGGGTTTCCCTCGGGCTGCATAAGCTCCTGAAGAGGGTTGAGATGGATGGCAAAGGCATCGGCCTCGATCATATCTCCCAGCCGCCGGATGGCGCCGATATCGGGATGCCGCGCCACCTCCGCGCCGCCGATGTTCCCGAAGATCGGAATCGACGGGGCGGCGCGACGGGCCGCGCGAAAGCTTTCGAGATATCGCGTATCCTCCATCGCCTGGCGCTGCGAGCCGACGCCCATCGGCATGCCGAGGCTCTCGCATACCTCGCCAAGCTCGCGGTTGATCCGCTCCGCTTCCTCGTACCCGCCGGTCATCGAGCTGACCAGCAGCGGCATGGAGCAGTGCTTTCCAAGGAACTGAATGCTGGGATCGACCTCATCGAAATCGAGCTCCGGGAGCGCGTTATGTACCAGCTCGAAGCGTTCCAGCCCGGTCCGCTTCGTTCGGAATGTCACATCGCTTCCGACGCATAAATCCACATGATCCTTCTTCCTGCTGGAGGTTCGCCGTCCCTCCGCTTCATCGTGCGAGTCGTTTATCATCATGATCCCCGTGTGAAGCGGAAAAGATACATTCTCCGGCCGAATATCCACGGTGATCATTCGTCCGTGCCATGCGTCTCCCAGGTGCAGAGGTTCGGGATGCACGACATATCCGTATCTTTCAGCCGCTTACACTGCTTCATTTCATTCCTCGCGAGAGTCATTATGCCTTCACTGCGTACAGGTCTGCTTCTCGTTCTGAGCTTTCTCCTTATCCTGGGCTCCGCCCGCGGCCAGGAGAGCAGCGATTCGCTTGGCAGATCGTACACGGCCGGGCTGAGCTTTACGGAGAACCGGGGACAGATCATCGATACGAAGGGATCACCTCGTCCCGATCTCCTCTACACCGCCGGCCTCGGCAATGTGCGACTCTATTTCCGGCGCGATGGCGTCAGCTACGTCTTCAACGTCCATCATATCGACTCCGCGCGCGCGCATCGCGAGCCTTTGCGGCCATCGCTCGCTCGCTCGCCGGCAATCGAGGATACCGTCGAGAGCTACCGGATGGATATGACGCTCGTCGGCGCCAACCCGCAGGCGAGGATCGAGAGCGGCGATCCGTCGGAACTGACCAACAACTATTACCTGCCGCATTGTCCCCAGGGGATCACCGGCGTCGGAAATTTTCGTCGCCTCATCTACCACGACATCTATCCGAACATCGACCTGGCGTTCTACACGCGCGATGGCGCTCTGAAGTACGATTTCATCGTCCGTCCGGGCGGCGATCCATCGATGATTCATGTACGGTACGATGGCGCCGGGGGGATGAAGAAGGTGGGGGAGAAGATTGTGGTGACGACCCCGCTGGGCACCGTGGAGGAGGGAGTGCCGGTGGCGTATCAGGGAGATGGGATTGAGCATCGAGAGGGCGTTGGCTGCCGGATGGGGCTGGAGGGGAGCGATATCAGGTTCGCCGTGGAGCGATACGATACTACACGGGCGCTGGTGATCGACCCGACGCTTCAGTGGGCGACCTATATCGGAGGGAGCGGTGAGGATATCCCCAGCAGCAGCTACTGGAGTTGCCGGATCGCGGTGGACGGGCAGAAGAATATCTACATGATGGGGGTTACCGCCAGCACGGATTTTCCGGTGCTGAACGGCATGCAGGCCACCATGCGAGGGGCATCCGATGAGTTTGTGGTCAAGTTCTCCCCTGGCGGAACGGAGATCTGGGGAACGTATCTCGGCGGATCGGATGGTGAATTTATCAGCGCGATATCCTCCGACGTGGCCGGCAACCTGGCCCTGGCCGGAACAACATACAGCCACGATTTTCCGCTGGCCGGCAACACGTTTCAATCGCAACCGGCGCCCGGTGTACAGGGGGATATGTATATCGCGACGATGACGCCGGGAGGACTGCTGAAATGGTCGACCTACTATGGCGGGAGCAGTAGTGATCTCGCGGGCAGTGTCAGGATCGATGGGCGGGGAAATGTTATTCTCCTGGGAGAGACGGTCAGCAACGATTTCCCGCTGACAACGCCCGGCCCCAGCCCGCGTTCGGTTTTTGTTGTGAAGTTCGATGCGGTGGGCTCGCGCCTGTGGGCATATGCCTATGACGCGGACGCAGGAATGGATGTGACGACCGATGCGGCCGGGAATATCATTCTGACCGGCCTGATAGGTCATGCCGGGTCATCGATCATCACGGCGGGGGCACTGCAGCCGGGCTTTGCCGGGAGTGCCGGGGTAAGCGATGTCTTTGTGCTGAAGCTCGATCCGCTCGGAACGCCGATCTGGGGAACCTATTTCGGCGGAGTTCTTAACGATGTGGGAAATGGCATCGATGCCGATCAGAACAACGGCGATATCGTCATCACCGGATATACGGAAAGCGCGGATTTTCCCGTCACGCCGGGAGCGGCGCAACCGCGGAAACGTGGCTTCTTCGATATGTTCGTCGCCAAGTTGAGCAACGGCGGGCGGCTTATCTGGTCCACATACTTCGGCGGCTCCATCGATCTTTCACCAACGTCCATCAGCAACTCCGGTGAGGGGATTCGCCTTTCCCCCTGCGGCGATGTCTTCGTGACCGGCTACACCAACTGTTCCGATTTTCCGGTCACGACCGATGCCTATCAGCGCGCGTCCGGTGGCGACGAGGACGCGGTCCTGGTAAAGTTCAACCCACGCGGGCAGCTGGTCTGGTCCACCTATCTCGGCGGCGAATCGTCCGATCGTTCCCATGCGGTCGCGCTCGATTCCGCGGAGGGGGTAGCCATTGCCGGCATAACCTTCAGCCGACGCTTCCCCACGACGCCCGGTGCCCTCAAGCCGAACTACCTTGGTGGCTATTCGGATGGATTTCTCGCCAGGTTCTATGTCGGCATCGATGTGCCGATCACCCCGGTCGGCCCTCTGGCGATCTGCGAGGGGGGGAGCATCACCCTCTCGGCTCCCGCGGGATACTTCAGCTACAAGTGGTCCCCCGGTGGCGAGACCACGCAGAACCTTGTCGTAAAGAAGGCCGGGATCTATTCGCTGGTCGTGAAGGATAATGATGGCTGTCCCGGCATCTCCAACGCCGTTACCGTGAAGGTCAATGCAAGGCCGGCGTTGAAGATCGCCAACACCGGGCCGCTCAACTTCTGCGTGGGGGACAGCGTCCTTCTCTCCATCGCCGGCGCGGGGCTCGTCTCCTATCGCTGGTCCGCGCCGCTGGCCGATACCACCTCCCGCGTCTGGGTCAAGGCCACCGGCGATTATTCCGTCACCGTCAAGGATGTCAACGGCTGCTTCTGGGACTTCGGCCCGGTCCACGTTCAGGTCAACCCCGCTCCGCCGGTTCCCGTCTTCTCCTTCGGCGATACCCTCTGGGTCTGCACCGACAGCAGCGCCGTGCTCGATATTGGAACCGGCACCGGCTACAGGAACTATCGATGGTTCGACAGCACCGGCCACCTGATCGACAGCACCCGGTTGATCCGCGTGAAGCAGTCGGGGACCTACTCGGTCACGGTCTCCAATGTCTTCGGCTGCTCCGTCAGCCGCAGCGTCGCGGTGGCGCATTATCCGCCGGTCAATCCGCTGCTTCAGGTGCACGGGCCGTTCTCATTCTGCGCCGGCGATAGCGTCCTGCTCGATGTCGGCGGTGGCTCCTTCGCGGGCTATCAGTGGTCCGACACGCGGACCACGCCGAGCATCGCCGTTCGGGAGCCCGGCCGCTATTTCGTGACGGTGACCGACGCAAACGGCTGCATCGGGATGACCGATACGGTGACGGTGACGGTGCATCCCGTCCCGGTCGCGACGATCACCGGGCCGTTCTTCGTCTGCACCGGCGTGGTGGCGCATTACACGGTCCCGCATCACGACAGCCTTCGGTATCACTGGACCTGCCTTGGCAACGGCACCATCTCCGGCGCCAATGACAGCAGCGGCGTCACGGTCGCCTGGGGCAACACCGGACAGGGTTCTCTCCAGGTCAGCGTCGTCGATACGGTATCAGGCTGCTCCGCATCACAGACGACGAATATCAATGTCGGCACCACGTTGAAGCCGGAGATCGGCGGCCCGCGGACGTTCTGCGCGGGGGATACGATCGAGCTGGATGCCGGCGCCGGCTATCAGAGCTACCTCTGGATCGGCGGCGAGCAGACGCAGACAATCCGCGTCTTCAAGGCCGGTCGCTACGGCGTGATGGTCCGCGATATCGGCGGATGCAGCGGATCATCCGATACGATCGATGTCACCACGACCGCGCCGCGCTCCCCGGTGATCAGCGGCCCGGCGAAGGTCTGCATCAACTCAACGGCGACCTATGCGACGGACGAGATCGCGGGAGATGACTACACATGGAGCGTGAGCGGCGGCGCGATCACCAGCGGCGCCGGGACGCATCAGGTGGATATCCGCTGGGGTGCGGGTTCATCGGGGACCATCGGTCTGGTCGAGCGCTCGTCGGCGGGCGGGTGCGCGGGTGTGGCGCCGGATCGGTCGGTGGGGATCGGGACGGCGCTGGAGCCGGTGATCACGCCGTCGGGATCGCTGGTGCTCTGTCCCGGCGACACGATCGAGCTGGATGCCGGTGCGGGCTATGCGAGCTACCAATGGTTGAGCGGGGAGCAGACGCGGGTGATCCGGGTGGCCGACAGCGGGATCTACCGAGTGAGGGTGAGCGACGCGGGCGGCTGTTCGGGCTCATCGTCGGATCTGCGTGTTGAACGCCGCGTGCCGTCACCGGTCACGATCGCGCCTGCCGGCCCGATCCAGCTCACCGATGGTGACAGCGTGGATCTGGATGCCGGCGCTGGCTATATCGCCTACGACTGGGGTGGTGGCCGCGTTGCGCGTCACCTCATCGTCCGTGCCAGTGGGAGGTATGCCGTATCGGTTGTCGACAGCGGCGGCTGCCGCGGCTCCGCGGCGGTCGACGTGGTGATCGCGCCACGAACGGGGTATCGCGGTCAGGTGGTTGTGGCACTGGGATCGGTGGAGGCGATGCCGGGCCAGCGGGTGCTGCTGCCGATGACGGTGGTCTCATCGGACAACCTGCCACAGAGCCCGGCGATGCGGGGGTATCAGGCGCGTCTGCGGTTCAATCGGAGCCTGCTTCTTCCAGTCGGATCGACGCCGATGGGCGTGATCGACGGGGAGGATCGCCTGGTGACGATCGATGGGGTCATCCCCGGTGGCGTGACGAGCGGGAAGCTGGCGGATGTGGAGTTCATGGCGGCCCTCGGGGATACGGTGGCGACGGTGGTTCGATTGGAGGGGTTTGTGATTGGTGGAGGCGACAGCGTGGTGACGGCGGTTATGATCAATGGGGAGTTCCATCTGCTGGGAGTGTGCCCTGCGGGCGGAAACCGGTTGATCACGGTCAATGGGTCGGTTGGTCTGAAGGGGGTACGTCCGAACCCGGTGAGCGGTATGGGGGAGGTGGAGTATGAGATCGTGGAGGACGGACGGACGGAGGTGAATCTGATCGATGCTCTGGGTCGTCGTGTTGCGGTGCTGGTGGATGGGGATATTTCGCCGGGCGCGTACAGTGTACCGTTCAGCACGGCGGGGTTGTCATCGGGGCTCTATTTCGCGACGCTGCGGACGCGGACGGCGCGGTTGTGCGTGGCGTTCAGAATCACCCATTGATGAATGATGATCCCGAGCCGGGAACACATCGCGATTATCGGGGAATATATCTGCCGTAAGCGGTGGCTTTTCCCGGCAGACTATTGAACAACGACATCCGCCGCTGGCGGAAGCATCTTCCCAAGCCCCGGAGGGGCGCAATGCCTGGTGCGCTGGGCAGCGCCCAGCACACCCTTTCCCCACTCCTTTCAGGAGGCGATCATGAATGATTCCCTCGCGCGCCGCATCATTCCGGCAATCCTGTTTCTGTTTGTTCACGCATTCGGTATCGCGCAGACCGCTTCGATATCCGGCATCATCAATCTCTACACTCCTGTGGTCGGGTTCGATGGGTGCAATGGTGTTATCGTTCAGGATCGCGATGGGTATTCGGTGGGGGATACGGTGCTGATCATTCAGATGAAGGGGGCGGCCGTCGATCACACGAACACCGCGGCGTTCGGCGGCGTGACCGATTATCGGGATGCCGGCAATTATGAATTCGGCATCATCGCCAGGATAGAGGCAACCACGATAACGCTCCGCGATCTGCTGATGCGCAGCTATTCGATCGTCGGGCAGGTGCAGCTTGTGCGCGTTCCGCATTACGCCAGCGCCAATGTCACAGGTCGCCTGACCGCGAAGCCCTGGAACGGCCTGACCGGCGGCGTCCTTGCCCTCGATGTCGCGGGGGATCTCACCATCACCGACACGATCGATGTCTCCGGCCTCGGCTTCCGCGGTGGTGCCACCTCCCTGATCAACCCCGCCATGAACAGCACGGATTTCTTCTATACGATGGCCTCCGGCCTTGCCGGGCGGAAAGGGGAGAGCATCGTCGAGTACGAGGCTGCGTATGAGGCGGGCCGTGGGGCGCTGGCAAGCGGCGGCGGCGGTGGGGACAGCCACAATGGCGGCGGTGGCGGCGGCGGGAATTCAGGCGCGGGCGGCGTTGGAGGAAATCAGTGGAACGGCGCCGGATCTCTGCCGCTTGGCGGGGTCGGCGGGAACGCTCTGGGGTATGACAGCGTCGCCAACAGGGTTTTTCTTGGCGGCGGCGGCGGTGGCGGGCATCAGAATGATAACAGGGGAACGTCCGGCGGTAATGGCGGCGGCATCGTGCTGGTGCGCGCGGGACGCATCCTTGGAAACAACCGGCCGATCATCACCGACGGGTTGGGGGCATTGGTATCGGGGAATGACGGCGCGGGAGGCGGCGGGGCCGGCGGATCGGTGCTGATCGAATCGGGCGCCATCGCCGGCGTCCGCGTGCTGGCTCGCGGCGGAGCCGGTGGGAACTGCAACAACAACGGCGGGGGCGATTGCCACGGCACCGGCGGCGGCGGTGGCGGCGGGGTGCTGCGGATATCGGGGGCCAATGTTCCGGCGGGCATTTCCGCCGGCCTCGCGGGGGGCGGAGCCGGGCTGGAGATCAACCCGAACTCGAGATGCTACCAGACCAGCTATGGCGCCGATTCCGGTCGCGGCGGCGCCATCGTCGCCGGCCTGCATATCCCGATGGGGTCCACGATATTCCCTCCGCTTGCGCCGATCGTCTCATCCGATACATCGATCTGCGGCGGCGGAAGCACCGTGCTGACGGCGTCGGGAGCGTTGGAATATCGATGGACTCCGGCCAGGGGCCTGAGCTGCACGGACTGCGCGGGGCCGACCGCAACGCCCGATTCATCCACCAGATATTTCGTGAAGCTGACCTACCCGAACGGATGCGTGGCCTTCGATTCGGTCGATGTGACGGTGCTGGCGGCCCCGATCGTGGTGCATGGTCCCGATGTCGCCATCTGCCCCGGCGATAGCGCGCAGCTTTCCATCGAAGGGGGGGAGCGCTATCTCTGGAGCCCCGCCTCCGGCCTGAGCTGCGCCGATTGCCCCGATCCGGTTGCCCGCCCCGATTCCACGACCATCTATCATGTCATGGTGGCAAACCGTTTCGGCTGCGTTGTCGTGGATTCGATGACGGTCATCGTAAAGCCGCTCCCGGTTCCCGCCATCTCCGGCGGCGGGACGATCTGCGCGGGGGAGAGCGCCCATCTCGTGGCCTCGGGCGGGGTGGGCTACCGATGGTTCGCCGATCCCGGCCTGAGCTGCCTCGACTGCTCCGATCCGATTGCCCGGCCTGATTCCACAACCACCTATACCGTCGTCGTAACCGGCGCGTCGGGCTGCATCGCCATCGATTCGGTGAGGCTCGTGGTGGCGCCGCTGCCGGTGGTGAAGGGGTCCGGTGATACCGCCATCTGTCTTACCGGGGAGACGCGGCTCTCCGCTTCGGGGGCCGCGCGCTATCAGTGGTCGCCCGCCGAGGGGCTGAGCTGTACCGATTGCCCCGATCCAGTCGCGCGGCCCGTCACCACCACCACCTACACCGTCACCGGCACGAACGCCGACGGCTGTAGCGGAAGCGATTCGGTGGCCGTGACGGTGTTGCCGCGCGGGCATATCGCGGCCCGGATCGATCGCAATCTGACGGTGTTCCCCGGCAGCGGCATACGGGTTCCGATCGTTATGGAGAGCGCGATCGATCTCCCATCGCTCGACAGCTTCGATCTCGTGGTCCGCTACAATCCGCGGGTTCTCCTTCTCGACAGCATCACCACGACCGGAACCGTGACGCAGGGCTGGCGGAGGTCGGGGGGAGCGATCGACAGGTTTGCCGGAAGCCTGACCGACAGGTTTATCGCGCCCTCGGGGAGCCGGCCGGGAAATGGTCGCGTCCTGCTGCTGCTGAACTTCCGCGGCTTCGTCGGCGACGCCGATTCGTCGGAGATTCCCTTCTCGATAACGCCGTACACCTATCGCTGCGCCGATCCATCGGAGGGGAACGGGCTTGTGCGGCTCGACTCCATCTGCGGCCTCAGTCATCGTCTTATCGAGCTTGTTGCCCCGTTCCGCTACGCGCTCGGTGGAAATCAGCCCAACCCGTTCTATCCCGACACGAAGATCCGGTTCTCGCTGGGGCTGGATGGGATGACATCGCTCACGATCTACGATGCGGCGGGGAAGGAGGTGTCGCGACCCGTCGACAGCTCCATGGGGCCGGGTGATTATGCTGTTTCGTGGGATGCGGCGGGGCTTCCGGCGGGCGTCTATTACTACCGGCTGGTGTCGGGGGACTGGGCGCGATCCGGGACGATGATCCTTTCGCGATAACCATCGGCGGCGCGGCGTTATTGGCTTCGACGCCAGCCGCGTGCTGACTATATTCTCCCAATCCTCCCCTTATTACCAGACCTCCGCGCCGGTGGCGCGGGATGGAGAACCGTTTCCGCCCGTCACCGATTTCATCGATCAGGGGAACCATGATCAGAGTGCTTCTCCACCTGCTGTTCGCAATCCTCTTCGCCGGGCTTATGGCGGTGAGCGCCTCCGCGCAGCCGGCATCGATCTCCGGCATCATCAACATCTATACATCGGTGACGAGGGTGATGGCTCGCGGGGTGGATGTCACCGATGCCGGTGGTTTCGGCCCCGGCGATACCGTCGTGATCATCCAGATGAAAGGGGCGTTCATCCACAAGCCCAACACCGCCGGCTACGGCACCATCCTCTCCTACAACAACGCCGGCAACTACGAGTTCGGGATCATCGATTCGGTGCTCGGGCTCAGGATAACGCTGCGCGATACGATCGTCCGCAGGTACGATCCCGAATATATCGTCCAGCTTGTCCGGGTGCCGCATTACTGCGAAGTGGATGTTGACGGCCTTCTGACCGCCCGCCCGTGGGATGGCAGGGTTGGCGGGGTGCTGGTCCTGGAGTCATCGGGGAGCGTGAGGTTGAACGCCGATATCGATGTAAGCCGCATCGGGTTTGCCGGCGGGAAGGTTTCCCGCGTCGGTCACACGCCATCGCTCACCGATTACTTCTACCCGGATGGCTCGCCGAACGGTGGTGAGAAGGGGGAGAACATCTCGATGTACGATGGCCCGCGCGATGCCGGCCGGGGTGCTCCCGCCAACGGCGGCGGCGGCGGGAACAGCCTGAACGCGGGGGGCGGCGGTGGCGGCAACGGCGGCGGTGGCGGAACCGGAGGGAATGAATCGAGCCTGGGCACATCGATGGCGACGGGCGGTCGCGAGGGGAAGTCGCTTCTCTGGTCCAACCAGGTCGACAAGATATTTCTCGGTGGCGGCGGTGGCGGCGGCCAGCAGGATAACGACGCCGGAACCCCCGGCGGATACGGCGGCGGGATCGTGATCATCCGTTCCACGAAGATCCTCGGCAACGCCCACGCGATTCGCGCCAACGGCCAGGACGCGGCGGTGGCCGGCAACGATGGAGCCGGCGGCGGCGGTGGCGGCGGGGCAATCCTTCTCGATGCCGGAACCGTGTCATCGGTCAGGGTGGAGCTGCATGGCGGGAATGGCGGGGATAACAACAGCGTCGGCCTCTCCGCGTGTTATGGCACCGGCGGCGGTGGTGGCGGTGGCGCATTCCGCGTGCGTGGCCCGGCCGTTCCCTCCGATGTCACCGTCGATAATCGCGGGGGGAATCCAGGCGGACATCTCAACGCCGTATCTCCATGCTTTGGTATGAACTACGGAGCTGCCGATGGCTTGGCCGGGGTCATCATCCCGGATCTCGTCATCAGGCCGGCGATCGTCCCCTCGGCGCTGGTGACGGTCGATGCGGGAAGCGGTTCATCGATCTGCCCCGGCGACAGCGTTCTTCTTGCCGGGAGTGGAAGCGGAGTGCTCTCATGGCGATGGTTCCCCTCCGATGGCCTGAGCTGCCCCACCTGCCCGCGGACGATGGCTCATCCCGCCATCACGACGGTATATCATCTTATCGGTTACGGCGCCGCCGGATGCCTTGCCGTCGATTCGGCAGTCGTCATTATCCGTCCCCCTTTTCCGGTGAATGCCGGGCCTGATAGAACGATCTGCGCGGGGGATAGCGTGCTGTTCGATATCGCGGACCGGCAGGCGCGCTATCACTGGTCGCCGGGGGATGGCCTGAGCTGTAGCGATTGCGCCTCGCCGGTTGCGCGTCCGGCCGGCACCACAACCTATATCGTCACCGCACAGGCGCTCGATGCCTGCCCCGGTGCCGATACCGTCACCATCATCGTGACACCACGTCCGGTGGTCACGGCAGATGGCGCGACGGCCATCTGCGCCGGAAGCTCCGCGCAGCTCTCCGCTCATGGAGATGGCGCCTATCGATGGGAGCCGGCCGCCACGCTGAGCTGTGCCGATTGCGCCGATCCGACGGCCACCCCGCTTGTGACCACCACCTATACCGTCACGGTCACGAACCCCGCCGGCTGCTCTTCAACGGCAAACCTCACCATCACCGTCAACTCCTCTCCGGGCGTCGACGCCGGTCCCGACGCCACAATCTGCGCGGGTGAGGGTACGATCCTCACGGCAACGGGGGGTGATTCATATGCCTGGAGCCCGGCCGATGGGTTGAGCTGCGTCAACTGTCCCGCCCCGGCGGCGCATCCCGCCCGGACCACTACCTACTTCGTCGTCATGGCCGTGACGGGGGGATGTTCATCGATCGATTCCGTGACGGTTACGGTGCGCGACCCCATCATCGTGGATGCCGGGAAGGATGTCGCGATCTGCGCCGGCGGAAGCGTGGTTCTAGCGGCCTCCGGGGGCGATCTCTATCGATGGGAGCCGGCCGGAGCCTTGAGCTGCGCCGATTGTGCGTCCCCGGTTGCATCGCCGGCAACCACCACCATCTTCCATCTGATCGGCCTGAAGTCCGGCCAATGTCCCGGCCGCGATTCGGTGACGGTGACTGTCCTGCCGGCGCCGACGGTGGACGCCGGCCCCGATGTCACGATCTGTGCCGGCGATGCGGCGGGGCTGGCCGCGCGCGGGGGCGATGTCTATGCCTGGTCGCCGTCGGCGGGTTTGAGTTGTGCCGATTGCCCCGCGCCGATCGCCGATCCATCAACAACAACCAGCTACGTCGTGACCGCCACCAACGCGGCCGGATGCGTCGCGAGCGACACCGTCACCGTATTCGTCAATGAGCGGCGGCCGATCAGCGCCGGTCCCGATCGCTCGATCTGCGGCTCCGACAGCGTCCGGCTCCCGGCGTCGGGAGCGGCGGGTTATGCGTGGAGTCCGGCGGATGGCCTTGGCTGCGCCGACTGCGCCAGCCCGATGGCGCATCCCTCCCGGACCACCACATATATCGTCAGCTCGACCGACGCGATCGGATGTCCGGGCAGTGACACCGTCACGGTCTTCGTCGATGGCGATGCGCGCCTTCTCCATGCCCGCATCGCGAGCGATCTGAAGGTGTTTCCCGGCAGCCCGATCAGCATCCCCATCCTTCTCGATTCCCCCGCCGACGGTGCCGGTGTTTCCCGGCTTGATCTCTCCCTCCGGTATCAGCCGGCGATGCTCCGCTTCGATGGGGCCGATGCGGCCGGGGCACTGACCGATGGCTGGAACGTGACAGGGCTGCTGGTCGATCGGATTGCGGGATCGATCAGCCTTCATCTCTCCGCGCCGCCGGGAGCGTTCCTGGCCGGGCCGGGGACGCTGATACGGCTTGGCTTCACGGCATTTCTCGGATCATCCGACAGCTCCCTGCTTCCATTCGATATCGCCGGCGCCGGGGAACGCTGCATCCGGTTCACCGCCGATCCCGGGCTGGTGCGGCTCGATTCCATCTGCGGGCTCAGCTTCCGGCTGATCGAGGGTGGCCTGTTCCGCTATTCCCTGCGACAGAATTTCCCCAACCCGTTCAACCCCTCCACGGTGATCGCCTTTTCGCTGGGGCTGGACGGCCCGACGGAGCTTTCGATTCTCGATATATATGGTCGTCGCGTTGCCACGCTTGCCGGAGGAATCATGCGCGCCGGCATGTATGAATCAACCTGGGACGCGACGGGTTTTTCATCGGGATTATATTATTGCCGAATTATTTCCGGTGACTGGAGCGCGACAACGACGATGATGCTTGTTAAATAATCATCAGGTCATCAAATAGTATAAAACAATGAGCGGATCGATGAATGCTCGATGGCAATGTATCCTGCCAATCCTCCTTGCGCTGCTGGGATGCCTTGCTCCCGCTGCCCGCGCCCACGCGCAGTCCCGAACCGACACCATCGAGCATGTCGTCAATCGATATGCGGCTGTCACGGAAATCAGCGACTGCTCCACCATTTTTGTGGATAATCCCACACAATTTTCCGTCAACGATCGCGTGCTGATTATTCAGATGAAAGGCCTCACGATCGGGCTCGATAATTCCGCGAATTTCGGGGCGATAACATCCTATGGAAGCTCCGGGAATTTCGAGTTCGGAACTATTGCGTTGATTATCGGAAATCAGATCGCGTTGCAGAGTCAGTTGCAAAAGCTTTATGACATATCCGGATTGGTGCAACTGGTCGGCATTCCCCACTATCAGAATGCATACGCTCGCGACAGGCTTTCTGCCACGCCGTGGAACGGTCGCACCGGCGGCGTTGTCGCAATCGATTGTCTTGGAACGCTCTACCTGCCTGCATCGTCCACCGGCGGCATTTCCGCCTCGGGGCTTGGTTTCTCGGGGGGGAAGGTTTCCGAGGTGGTCACTGCCCGCACCCGGACGGATTTCTTCTACGCGGGCGGAAGCGGCGATGGCGGCTACAAGGGGGAGGGAGCTGCCGCGATCGACAACGCTCATGCCTGCGGTCGGGGAGCCCCCGCCAATGGCGGCGGTGGAGGGAACAACCATAACGCGGGGGGCGGCGGCGGTGGAAGCTGCGGGGCCGGAGGCATCGGCGGGAAACAGTACAGCGGGTTCGGGCAGGATCCGCTTGGCGGGGCTGGTGGACGCTCGATGCCATACCCTGACACATCCTTCAGGGCCTGGATGGGGGGGGGCGGCGGCGGCGGACACCAGAACGAGCTTGTTGGAACGCCGGGGGGCACCGGCGGCGGTATCGTGATCATCCGGGCCGATATGATCGAGGGAAGTCAGGCGGATATCAGCGCGCGTGGAAGCGATGCCGGGGAATCGGGTTTCGATGGCGCGGGGGGCGGCGGCGGCGGCGGTGCCGTGCTGATCCAGGCCAGGAGCGTGCATCTCCGCTCGATCGACGTGGGAGGCGGTGCGGGCGGAAGCGTGAACAACGGCAGGCTCTCATCATGCCATGGCACGGGTGGCGGCGGTGGTGGGGGCATCATCTGGCTGAGCGCTCCCGGCCTGTCTGGAGGGATTGGTCAGGCTCTCGTGAATGGCGGCGCGGCGGGGAGCGAGGTCAACACCCAGTCCCCCTGTCATGGCACATCGTATGGAGCCGGCGCGGGTGTACGCGGGACGGTTCGAACAGACCTGGAATTGCTGGAAGACGATGGTTCCAGATCACGCCTGACCGCACTATGCTCCGGCGATTCCATCCAGTTGACGACGGCGCCCGGCGTGTCATACGCATGGTCCCCGGCCGAAGGTCTAAGCTGCACCGATTGTCGCGAGCCGGTTGCCACGCCATCCAGGGACATAACCTATACCGTGGTGGTCAGATATGCGAGCGGATGTCAGGATGTCTTCACCACGACGCTCGATGTCATATCCCAGCCGGTTGACGTGTCTGGGCTCTTTGCCGGCATCTGCCTGATCGATTCCACGAAGCTTGCCTCGGCCACATGTCGCCTGATCACCCTGCGGAACCGGGGGGATGTGAGGGTTGATCTTACCAAAATCCATTTTCTCCATAATGTCGACTTCTCGATCCCCCCATCACAGCTCCCCCTGAGCATTCCCCCGCACAGTGACGTGACGCTGAAGGTCTGCTTCGCGCCGACGGCGGAGGGGGAGATGCGGGATACGCTGGTGGCTCAGGATGGGGGATGTCCGATGCGGGTTCCCATGGTCAGCTATGGTGTTGGATTCGGCTCGATGGATGGTCTGGTGTGCAATACGAGCGTTCGTCTCGGATCGCCCGGCGGCCGTCCGGGGTTGAGGCTGCTGGCTCCCGGCAGCAACGCGATCGTTACATCCCCCGTTACGTTCAGGTTCTCCCTTGCCGGGGATGCGCGGGTCAGGCTGGTGATCCACGACGGGCTCGGCAGGGTTGCAGCGATGCTGGTGGACGCCTCGCTGTCCGCGGGCGTTCATGATGTCGAGTGGGACGGGAGGGGGCTTTCCTCCGGCATCTATTCCTGCACGCTGACGGCGGGGGGGGAGGGTGTAACCAATTCGCTGATGCTGGTTAAGTAGGCTGTGCGCCGCCGCTCTTCGTCACGCTCGTGGCTGGAAGCGTGTCATGATGGAGCGGAGCGGCATCGCCCCGGCGCAGCAGGGAGTGCGCCTCGTTGGGGCTTGAAACCATTCCTGGTTGTTCAACAGCCCCTTGGGTGAGGGATTCCCGGTCGCAATCTTGTAGTTTATGGATTCCATCGGAGCTCCCGGTTCGATGGGAATCTATGTGCGTTGAACATGGCATTGCTCTACTATGAACAGATCTCTTCGGTTTACCCTGCTGCTGGCCTTTATCGCGCTCGCGATCCCCTTTTCGGCATCGTACGGGCAATGGCAGAAGCTCGGCATCTTCTCCAGTAAATTTTTCAACGAAGTCTTTTTCGTCGATAACGATCACGGCTGGATCACCGGCCAGGATGGCCTTGTGTTGCGGACAGTGGACGCGGGCGCCAACTGGCAGACCAGCTTCCTGCCGGGCGCAAGCCAGTCGTTCAACCGGGATATCTGCTTTCTCAGCGCGCAGCTTGGCTTTGTCGCGGGGGAGGATGGGATCTGGAAAACGTTTGATGGCGGCGTGACCTGGACGAACATCACCCCGTCGATCGCGTCATCGGGAACGCTTGGGGCGATCTGGTTTATCAACGCGAATGTCGGCGTCTGCGGCTTCGGGCCGTGCAACGGCAACGACGTGACCTTCTGCCGGACCACCGATGGCGGGCAGACCTGGCGGCTGGTGAGCTACACCGAATCGCTCGATGTGGCCGTGGGGGGAATCACCTACATGAACGGGATCTTCTACGCCGCCGGCGGGTTTGGAAAGATCTGGAAATCGGTGGATAACGGGGCCAACTGGACCCTCACCAACAGCGGCTCCAACGGATGGCAGGAGGATCTGATCAGCGCCAACGGCATCCTCTTTACCGCATCCGCGTCCGGTGGCAGTTGCGACGCTCTGAGCAACGGCCGGATCATGCGCTCCTCGGATGCCGGACAGACCTGGTCGAACGGCCCCAGCAGCTTCTTTCCAACGGTGATGTGGGGGGTAACGATGTACAGCCCGACCCAGGGATGGGTCTGCGGCAACGGCGGTCGGACCTACAAGACGACCGACAACGGGTTGAGCTGGAAGGAGTTCGATTGCGGGATCGACCCCAGCGCGCGGCTCGATGACATCTGGTTCTCCGATGCCACGCACGGATGGGCCGTTGGCGACGGCATCTACCAGTTCACCAATTCCGTGCTCGCGGTCAGCCCCAGCGTCACGATCTGCACCGGGGAGACCACGCACCTTCAGGCCAGCGGGCAGGGGGACTATACCTGGAGCCCCGCGGAGGGATTGAGCTGCACGGATTGCCCCGATCCCGTCGCCTCCCCGACCAAGACAACCACCTATCGCGTATCGCTCTCCGGCCGTCCCGGATGCCAGGGGACCGACACCATCAGGGTAACGGTGCTGCCGCCGCCGAAGATCACCACATCGGGCCAGACAACGATCTGCGCCGGCGATTCCACGCCGCTGGCGGCCACCGGTGGGGAGAGCTATCTCTGGAGTCCCTCCGACGGGCTGAGCTGCGTCAACTGCGCCAACCCTGTTGCCTCCCCCCGCGTTACCACCACCTATACCGTGCTGGTGATGAGCGGAAATACCTGCACCGGCAAGGGGAGCGTCACCGTGACGGTGAACCGGGTGGATGCCACCATCGGTCCCGACAGAACGCTCTGCATCGGCGACAGCGCCCGGCTTTCAGTATCGGGGGGGATCGCCTATCGATGGGAGCCATCTCCCGATATCACCTGCGATAGCTGTGCCGCGCCGATGGTGCATCCCACCACGACCACCACCTACCGGGTGAATGTGACCGGCGCCAACGGCTGCCATGTCATCGATTCGGTGAAAGTCACGGTGGTGCCGTTGCCGGTGGCGAGCGCGGGGCCGCCCGTCACCATCTGCGATGGAACCAGCACGGTGCTGGGCGCCTCCGGGGGAACATCGTACCGATGGACTCCGCCGGACGGGCTTAGCTGCACCGACTGCCCCAACCCGGTTGCCGGGCCCGTGCAGACCACCACCTATCATGTCGTGGTGCTCAATGCCAACGGCTGCCGGAGCGAGGACTCGGTGACGGTGACGGTGAAGCCGGTGACGCTTCAGGTGCTTGCCCTCGATTCCGGGACGTTCGTGGTCGATACCACGAAGCTGACTCATACAACCTGTCGCGAAGTGGTGATGCAGAACCTCGGCGAGGTGCCGATCGTGCTGGCCTCTCCGTCGCTCGAACGGAACCTCGAGTTCTCGATCCCTCCAAGCCAGCTTCCGATCACCATCCCGCCGGGAGGAAACGCCAGGCTGACGATCTGCTACAGCCCCTCGGCCGATGAGCGGCAGTTTGATACGCTGACGCTCCCCGCGGACTGCCCGCGCCGGATTCCGGTGGCGGCCCAGGGAATCCGCTTCGGCGTTTCCGATGGCACGGTCTGCCGGGGAGTTGCCGTCAGGGTGAGCGGCGACCCGCCTCCGGGAGTCTTCCTGAAGCTGAACGCTCCGCGGCCCAACCCTGTTTCCGCGTCGGTGCTGAATATCGATTTCTCGATCGCCGATCCCGCGCACGCATCGCTCCTCCTCTATGATGGACGGGGTGAGATCGTTGCCCGCCTGCTCGATGCCGATCTCCTCAGGGGAACCCACAGGCTGCTCTGGGATGCATCGGCGCTTCCATCCGGCATCTACTACTATACGCTCCGCGCGGGCGAGCGGAGTGCAAGCGAATCGCTCATCCTGGTTCGCTGATGAATTTCATGGCTTCGCCTTTCCGGTGGCCGTCCGGCCTGCGACGGGGCTTCCAATCCCGCGCCTTCGAACGGCATCCCGCCATGCCGTAAAAAAGTCGGGGAGATGATCGATTGGAGAGGTTCACATCGTTCATCCTGCTATCTTCCGCGATATCCGTCTCCGCCGCGCCCGGCGGAACATCCTTCCGGGGAATTCTCCCCGGATTGGACCCCCCGCCCGGTTTGTTCAGTCGCGGGCGGGGAGATACGCCGGACCAGGATTCAACAGCATGTTCGACCCTATCGATCTCCATATGATCAGATCTTTCATCGCCGCCCTTCTGATAGCTCTCGCCGGATATGGGATGGCCCACGCGCAGCAGGATACCAGCGTTCTGAAGCAGGACCCGCTGACCCGCTACGGGATCTATGGCGATATCGGCTACAACATTCACAACGCCGATTTCAAGGAGCTGCGCGATTGCCCGAGCTGCGCGCAACGCTTTACCAGTGGAACGGGGCTGGGGTATGCGTTCGGCCTTCTCTTCGAGCTTCCCGTCTCCGACCAGTTCCTCCTGGGCCTCCGCGGAGGCTATGTGCAGGAAGGGGCCACGCTGACGACGATCGAGAAGACGACAGTGATCGTCGGCAACGCCACCACGGAAGGGGAGTTCGATCACACCATCGCCGCGAATATCGCCACCATAGGGCTGGAGCCGATGGTGGGATATCGCCCGACCGACTGGCTGATCATCTACGGCGGGGGGCGCGTGGCGTATCTGCTGACGAAGTCATTCGAACAGAAGGAGACGCTGGCGAAGCCCGATGTGGGGACGTTCGAAAACTTCCAGCGGGTCAGAAATATTTATACGGGGGATATCCCCGACGCGGCCACCACCATGATCTCGGCCCTTGTCGGCGTTGGAACGGAGTTGCCGCTGAACCGCGATCGGTCGCTGCTGCTGGCGCCGGAGCTTTTCTACAACTACGGCATTACCAGCGTGCGGACCGATTCATCGTGGCATACGGGGGGATTTCATCTGGGCGTGTCGCTGAAGTACGGATCGCTCAAGGCCCCCGTCAAGCCGCCGGAGATCATCGTGGAGGTTCCGAAGGATACGATGCCGGCTCACAAGCCGCTGCTGGCCGCCGCGGTCACCGCCGTGGGCGTGGATTCCAACGGGACAACGCTGAACAATTTCCAGTTGCGGGTGGAGGAGTTTATCTCCGTCTCGATGCGCCCTCTGCTCAACTACGTCTTCTTCGACGACAGCTCCTCGGCCATCCCATCGCGCTACACCAGGATGAGCCCCGCCGATGCCGCCGGTTTCCAGCTCGCGAGCCTGCACGATGTGCCGACGCTGCCGACCTACTACAACCTGCTGAACATCCTCGGCAAACGGATGAGCGATAACCCCGGAGCGGCGATCACCCTGATCGGCTGCAACTCCGGCGCCGGTGGGGAGAAGGGGAACACCGGCCTCTCGCGGCAGCGCGCCATCGCGATTCGTGATTACCTGAGGGATGTCTGGGGGGTGGCCGAGGGACGGGTGAAGGTGACGGCGCGCGATCTGCCGGAAAATCCCTCCAGCGTTACCGACCCCGACGGCGTTGCCGAGAACCGGCGCGTGGAGATCTATTCGGATTCCTGGGCGATCGTGGAGCCGGTGGTGACCAATGACACCATCCGCACCGCGAACCCGCCGGTTGTCCGGTTCAACCCGACGACCAGATCGGAGGCGGGAGTGACCGGATGGACCCTTTCGATGGGACAGGAGGGGACCGAGTTGCGGCGCTTCACCGGCGAGGGGGATGTCCCCTCCAGCGTGGAGTGGAAGATCGATCTGGAGAAGGAGCATATGCCGCGCGCTCCGGTGCCGCTGGACTACGCGCTTGAAGTGCGCGATGGAGCCGGGCAGACATTCACCACAACCGGCACCCTGCCGGTGGAGCAGGTGACGGTCCGGAAAAAACGGGTGGAGCGGATCGCCGACAAGCAGATCGATCGCTACAGCCTGATCATTTTCGATTTCGACAAGGGGGATCTGAACGAAACGAACCGGAAGATCGCCCAGTTTATCAAGGCGAGAATCCGCCCGACAGCCGCGGTGACGATCGAGGGAAGCACCGACCGTATCGGCGAGGCGGAGTACAACAAGCGACTCTCCGAGGAGCGTGCCCGTTCAACGGCGCGCGCGCTCGGGGTTACCGGCGGGACGGTTCGCGGCATCGGCGAATCGAGCCTGTACGACAACGATCTGCCGGAGGGCCGCTTCTACTGCCGCACGGTTTCCATCGTGGTGGAAACGCCGGTGGTGGAATAACCGGCTCGCGGAAAACGATCACCAACGAAGCGGGGTCGTCGTAACTACAACAAGCAAGGAGAACAGGCGTGAAAGCATACGTACTACTGGCCGGGCTCGGCGTTCTGACGCTGTTCGGCTGCAAGGATGATACGACGTCCCCCGGATCGGGCTACGTCGGCAAGGAGATGGTTGTCTATTCCACCGAGGATAGCACGCTGCATCATCAGATCGTGACGTACGATCCGGTGACCAACCCGGCCGGGGATAACCCGAAGCTGCTTATCGACGACGCGCGACTGGTTACCTCGCCGCGTGGCGGGAAGATCGCCTACCTGATCGAGAGCACCAGCGGATCGGTCTTCCAGATCTCCGTCGCCAACATCGACGGCTCCGGCAACAAGGTGATCGCCAGCAGCAGCACGTTTGAAACAGCCGTATCCTACCCGGCGCTTTCTCCCGATGGGAAAAGCGTCGTCTACTCCACCAAGGATGGCCGCCTGTTGATCCAGAACTCCGACGGCACCGGCGAGGCGAAGGTGATCAGCACGAACGCAACCTATGAGACGATCCCGGAATTCTCGCCGAACGGCGGGCAGATCGCGTTCTATCATGGCGATGGGGGAACCGATCTCTATGTGGTGAATGCCGACGGCGGCAATCTCCACTCGATTGCCAGTAACGCGCAGGATTTCGGGCAGGGAGATTCCAGGATGGCCTGGTCGCCGGATGGGACGAAGCTGGCATATACCGGCACCGCCACGAACAGCGACGGGGATATCTTTGTGGTCAACGCCGATGGCTCCAACCGGAAGAATATCACCAACGACGCGCCGGGCGATCTCCAACCCGCGTGGTCGCCGGATGGGACGAAGCTCGCCTTCTCCACCGTATCGACCGATCTCGGGGCGCAGATCATCATGATCAATGCCGACGGCACCGGGCGGACGCTGGTCACGCCGAACGTCATGAACAACGATGTGTATCCCACCTGGTCGCCGGATGGGAAGTACATTCTCTACACCTCCCGATACCAGTCAAATCCCGGCACGCTGCGCGCCTACACCGTCGCCAGCGCCGATGCCAACTCGGTGGGGTTCAAGGTGTACAAGGGGTTCTGGGGAAAGTTCTGATCCCGGCCACACGGCATCCGAGCAAATGAAAAGCCCATCCCGAAATCGTTCGGGATGGGCTTTTGATAGTCGGGTGATTCCATCGCGCGTTCGCGCGCGCGGAGAACGTCGCTGTCAGATATCCCTCGCCTCCGGGGCTTCCTGCCTGGCCTGCCGGCGTGGTCCCATAAGCTGCTCCCCAGGTGTCTGGGGATGTCTGCGGGGTTCGACCCGCTGTTTCTCCATCATATTTCCAAGCTCCGGGGTCTCCCGCTGCTCTCTCGGCGCATTCCTCGGAGCCTCGGGAGCATCGTTCTGTTCATCATCACCACCGAAGAAGAACATCTGGTACGACTCGGGGGCGGAGAAATTCTGGAACATCTGGAAGGGCATCTCCTGATTGCCGAAATTCTCATTCATCTCCGGCGCGAAACCTTCGATACTCCCTTTCGCGGGGAGCTTCACGGTGATCGTCCGCTCCTGCTTGTCGCGGATGATGCCCAGCTTCACCTCGCCCTCCCTGGACCCGATTGCCTTCCGCAGATCACCGGGGGAATTCACCTTTTCGCCATCCACCGTGATGACGATATCCCCGGCCGCCAGCCCCGCATTCGCAGCCGCGGACTTCTCGCTCACATCGCTGATCAGCGCGCCGGTGCGGTCCTTCAGGCCGAAGTAGGTTGCAAGCTGTGGCGAGAGGTTCTGCATCGTCACGCCGAGGCGGCCGGTGTGGGGCATCATGAAGTAGGATGTTTCAGGTCCCATGGAGCCGAAGAGAGAATCCATGGATTGATTCTTTTCGCCATGCCTCATCATCATGTTGCCCATCATTCCCATGTCAGGGCTCTGGCCGACTTTCAGCTCTATCTGGTTTCTATGCCCACCACGGATATAGGCGATTTTCACGCTCCTGCCGGCCGGCGTTTCATGCACAAGCCGTCTGAGCTGCATGGCGCTCTCCACCCGTGTTCCATTCCACTCGACGATCACATCGTTCGCCTTCAGGCCGGCCTTTGCCGCCGGGCCTCCATCGCTGACCTCCTTCAGCAACGCGCCGTATTCCTCCGCCAGGCCAAGCTCCTTTGCCCGATCGGCCGTCACTTCCTCCGGCATGACGCCGAGAAAACTGCCTCCCATCATGCTGATTGCCATCGGAGGCATCGGCGGGACAGGGGGCATCGGCGGCATCGGGACTGTCGGTCTGGAGTCCTGCGCCATCGCCATTCCGGCTGCCAGCAGGCCACAGAGTACCGGGATCACTTTCTTTACCATATCAGTTCTCCTCTATTGAAATGGAACCAGTCTGAATGTTCGAAGTCACCGGGCGCGTTGTCGGGCGATCCGGGAGCCGACGGGATATCATGGAAGCACGATGATCTTCCCGCTTATGCCGCCGATCGCGATCATGTAGACGCCCGCCGGGAGCTTCGGCAGACGGAGCCTGATGGTTCCGCCGCGATCCGGCAGGGGCTGCCGCATGATCTCATCTCCCCGGAAATCATATACTCCTAATGACGCTCCCGGCACGGTCTGGTTCCATCCCACCGACACGATTCGATCATCTCCCCGCAGAATTGTCGGCGCCAGGGTCATCGCTCCCGTCGCGGTCTCTGCCATCGGCGCCCCGGATTCCGGCGACGTTCTGTCGAAGAACGCGAGCATCCCGCCGGATCTCTGCCCGACGATCAGGAAGCGACCCTCCGGGAGATTGACCATCACCGGCACCGGATCGGCGTCGGTGGCGATGTCCGGCAGCGCGGGGTCGATGGCGAAGGTGTCGCCGCGGCCAAGGTAGAAGCGGACGGTCCCGCGCAGGCGGTCGAAGCTGGGCCATGCGCCGACAACGGCATCGAGAGCGCCATCGCGGTCGATGTCGTGGAAGCGGATCACGGAGTTCGACCCCACATCCAGCAGGTCGAACGGTGCCGGTGGCGTCCGCCGTTCGAATCGGGGGGCGGCCGGCCCGCCGGTGTTCTCGAAGTAGACGAAGCGCCCGTTCCCCGCGCCGATGAAGAGATCGAGATCGCCGTCGTGATCGATATCGGCGAGGGCCGGCGCGGCATAGGCGTTCACCTTGAACGTATCGAGCTGCCAGGGGACATGCGCCAGTCCCCCGTTCGCGAACCTGAAGAGCCTCAGCACCCCGTCCGCGTCGCCGATGACCAGCTCGGCCACCCCGTCTCCGTCCAGATCACCGACCGCCGGCGATGCGTCGAACAGCCCGCCAACACCGGTGGAATATCGTTTTGCCGGGTGCCAGACCGTCGCTCCGCCGGTCGTATCGACGGGGATGTAGTAGATCGAGCCATCGCCCATTCCCACCACCATCCCGTTCATCACCGTGTCGTGTATCCCGGCAGGAGCGGCGAACGTCCCAAGATCCAGCTCGCTCGTCAGGTCGATATCCCTCCGCCGCATCGCAGGCATTCCCGGAGCCGTGCCCGAAGTATTCTCATAGAGGATCACCGGCTGTTCGGTGGCATCCGGGTAGAGCGATGAGATCAGGATATCGAGATCGCCATCGCCGTCGATATCCCCGGCGACCGGCTGGTTGAAGCCCTGGCTTCGGACATCGTCGCCGTTGGGACGGAAGGCGGTATCGAGCCGGCTCATGCTGAAGGCCGCCTGATGGGTTGTGCCGCCGTTATCGAACAGGAGGAGCCGCTCGGTGAAGAAATCGCCGAAGAGAATGTCGAGATCGCCATCACGGTCGATATCGGCGAAGTCCAGCACGCTGGCGCCGTGGTGGAGGATGGTGGCGTCATCCTTTCTGGCCCGTCCGCCGGAGATGACGAGGATGCCCATGTAGTTCCGCGTCTCCAGCACAAAGGCCGGGGCCGCGGCCGTTCCCACATTCCGGTAGAAGATGATGGTGCCGGTCGGATCGCCGATGAAGAGGTCGAGATCGCCATCGGCGTCGATATCGACAAGGGAGGGGACCGTCTCCTGCTGCGTGTAGATCACGGCGGCGGCCGTGGTCCTGAGCGTATCGGGAACCCGTGGAAATACGGGCTGGGCCGATGTCCCCTGATTGTGATAGAGGAGCACCTCCGAGAGATCGCCGGAGGTGAGGAGATCGAGATCGCCATCGGCATCGATATCGGCCAGACGAAACCAGCCGCGGACGTTCGCGGAATCGTAGCCGGAGGGATGGACGCGCCGGAAGCTCCGGTTTCCCAGATTATGGTAGAACCGGAGCCGGTTGTCGGGGTTCAGGGCGAAGAGATCCGGGAGCCCGTCTCCATCGGCATCGAGGAGGCCGATGCGGGGCTGGATAAGCCCACCGGAGAACGGGTTGAGATAGCGATCGTTCGCCGTCCGCTCCACCGGAAAGGGGGCAATCCGCTGTTCGAATCGCTGCGCGGCCAGGACGCCGGGGAGGAGCAGGCCAAACGCGACCAGCAGATGAAGAATGCGCCGCTCACCGGTCAAGTTCCACCTCGATCCTCGGGTATGCCGTGGGCGTGGTGGCGATAAGCGTGGTTCTGGGGGGAACGCCTGCCGGTATCCGATCCAGCGTGACCATCGGGAGCAACGGGCGGCCCAGCGCTATGGTGGTCGGCTCGGCGGAGACGATCACGCCGTAGGTGCCGTCGTTGAGCGTCCGTGGCGTGCCGGTCACGAAATCCTCGCCGGGACTTGGGTAGATGCGGCCTGGGAAGGGGCCGGCACCGGCACCGGCGGCGGTGGAGTCGGCGGCGGTGGAGATATCGAAATGGCCGAGTGGGATATACTCGGTCGGGGAGCCGGCGCGCGTTCTGACAAGCCAGGCCTGATAGGTCCAGTCGGGATTGTTCTTGTTGATCGGCTGCGAGGGGAGAAGGAGGCCGGGGATTGCCGTGCCGATGGTTCCGAGGCTGTCGGCCAGCCTGACGAACCAGATGCCGTTTGCCGAGGGGTTGGCGGAGTCATTCGTCGGCGTATCGAGGATAAAGCCGCCGCCGATGGTTCCGAGGATAGGCTCACCGAACGCATCACCTCCGGCAAGGGTCAGCGTATCGCGGCCGAGCGATGCGGTTCCCAGGAACGCCCCGGAGAGCATCCGCGGTCCGGGAATGGTATCCTTCCCGCCGGTCGATTCAACGGTAAGGATCGCGTCCATGTAGAGGCCGGGGTTATATCCCGCGGGCGTGTTGAACACCGCCTGGCCGCCACCGATGGCCGTCACCGCGCCGGCATCATCCACCCTGAACTTCCCGATGCTGACATATGCCGCGTCCTCGTGGTCCGGCGTGGGATGCTTCGGGTCCGCCTCCGATTTCGGATAGCTGAACCAGAGCTCGTAGTACGCATCCCCGCCGATCGCCGGCAGATTCGCGGTCCTGACCCGAATCCCCTTTTCAGCATAGATCGGGTCGTTCGTGCAGCCGGTGAAGAGGGGCCCCCCCAGAAGGAGAGCGCAGGCGAGGAGGATCGAGGAGGTGCGGGATGTCATGAACTGATGCCTGTTTGATGTGAAGTTCGTCTTCTCGGAATCGCGAGCGAAACCTCGAAAAAAAATCGTTGGAATATAGTTGAATTGCGCGTGCCGCTCTCCGGTTACAGCAAGGATGATACCGGCCTTCGGCCGATCCGGGCTCTACGGGAGCACCAGGATGGTTCCGGCCGGACGCCCACCCACCGAAATGGCATAGAGCCCCGCCGGAAGGTCGGGAAGCTCAAGCCGGATGCTTCGCGTGCCCCGCTCGATCGGCGCGCTGGTGATCTCCCCGCCGAGCAGATCGTGCACCGCAACGATGCCATCGGCCGCCTCTCCGGTCCAGCGAACCGTGATGGCGCGCTGGCCGGCTGCCAGGATGTTCGGGGCGATTATCGGCATCTCCGCCGGGGCCTGCCGGATCGCGGGCGCCCCGGCAATCCATGACGAATCGGCAAGGGCGATCATTCCCCCGGCCCGCGTTCCGATGAGAAGCACTCTTCGGCCCGCGATACGGAGCATCGCCGGAACCGGGTTGGCATCGGTCTGGATATCGGGGAAGGCGGGGCTTCGGGCAAACATGCCGCCGGTGTTGATAAAGGTTCGGACCACGCCGCGAAGCTCCTGGTAGCTGGGCCAGCCGCAGATCAGCTCGTCCGGATCGCCATCGCCGTCGATATCGCAGAAACGGACGGTGGCGTTCATGCCGACGGTCGCGGTGTCCAGCGGATGCGGAGGCGTGGTGGCGCGGAAGCTGGGGGCCGTGGGGGTGCCGATGTTCTCCAGCAGCGTATATCTGCCGTTCGCCGCGCCGACGATGATATCCAGATCGCCATCGCCATCGATATCCACCAGCGTTGGCGACGCGGACTCCGCGATCTTGAACGTATCCAGCGGCCAGCGCGCGCGTTCCAGCTTGCCGTTTCGGATATGAAACAGCAGCAGTCCCCCCTCCGAATAGCCGACCACGATCTCCGCTTTGCCATCGCCGTCGATATCCCCGGCCGTCGGGATGGTGTTGAAGATGCCGGCGATGTTCATATGATACGTGGCAGCCTGCCGGAGCCCTGATGGCTCGATCGAAAAGAAGGTGAATGTGCCATCCCCCGTTCCAACCAGCAGCCCGTCGTGATCATCATCGTGGATCTCGGTGGGCGCCGCAAACGTTCCCAGATCGATCTCGCTGGTCGGGTCGGTGTTCTGCCGCTTCATCACCGGGTGACCGGGGGTGCCGGTGTTCCGGTAGAGGACGAGGGGTTGATAGGCGGCGTCGGGATAGAGGGAGGAGATCAGGACATCGAGATCGCCGTCGTGGTCCAGATCGCCGGCCGTCGGCTGGTTGAACCCGGCGCTCTGCACATCATCGCCGTCCGGCCGGAACGCGGTATCCAGGCGGTTCATGGAAAAGGCGGCATCGTGAGCATTGCCGTCGTTGTGGAAGAGGAGGAGCTTCTCGGTAAAGAAGTCGCCGAAGAGAATATCGAGATCGCCATCGCCATCGATATCCGCGAAGTCGAGAACGCTGGCGCCGTGCATCCGCTGAAGCTCCGCTGCGGCGTCATCGCGGCGGGCCCTGCCGGGGATCACCAGGATATCCATGTAGGTTCTGGTCTCCAGCTTGAACAACGGGCTTTGCGGCGTGCCGACGTTGCGATAGAAGGTGATCGAGCCGATCGGATCACCGCTGAAGAGATCGAGATCGCCATCGCCGTCGATATCGACCAGCGACGGGACCGTGCCGACGCCATAGACGATGATTCCCTTGAGGGTGTCGGGGATCGTCTGAAAGATCGGCATCGTCGCCGTTCCACCGTTGTGGTAGATGATGACCTGCGCGTTGTCATCGGTGGTGAGAAGATCGGGATCGCCGTCGGCGTCGATATCGGCAAGCCGGAACCAGCCGTTGACCCGCGCCGATTCATACGGGGAGCCGGCCACGCGAAGGAATCGGAGCCCGGCATCGTTGCGATAATGGATCAGCCGGTTATCGGTGTTGAGGGCGAGAAGATCGGGATAACCGTCGGCGTCGATATCGTACAGCCCGATTCTCGGCTGGATCAACCCGCCGGAAAAGGGATTATCATACCGCGTTCCATCCCCCCGTTCCACCGGAAACGGCGCTATCTGGCGGACCAGCGGCTGGGCCGTCGCGGCGGTGGCGGCAAGCCACGCGGCGGCCAGGATGAGAAGAAGCGATTGCCGCCCGCGCGGCGCTGTCTGTTGGCGCATCGAAAGGCCCATTGATAAAGTAACGCCCGTCCCGATGGCCGGAACGGGCGCATGATCGTCATCGACTATCCACCGGCGGAATGATTATCGCTGGAGGAGGAGGGTGGTTTCGCGCGTCCCGCGTTCGCTCTTCACCCTGATGAAGTAGGTTCCGTTCGGCCAGCCGGCGGTCTTGAGCGAGAGCGTGGCCCCCTCGGTCGCGAAGCGGTCGGTTCGCCGCGTCATCTCCCGTCCCCGCAGATCGGTGACCACCATCGAGTAGCGGAGGCCGGTTTCACCCGTGGCCGGGGCGATATAGAGCGAGACATCGCCCCCCGCCGGATTTGGCGAGACCTCCAGCCCCGTCACTTTCCGCTGATCGTCCGGGGCGCTGGCCGGGGTCGCGATATTCGCGAGGAGCTTGAGGGTATCATACCGGAATTTCTCCCCGGTATCGTAATCGATATTCTCGATGATGAGGAACGCCTCCTTGATGCCGGCGGTGGTATCGTAGAAGCGGACATCGAGATCGGCCGATCCATTCGGCGCGAGGGTGACAAGCCCGATATCGGAGGTAAACGCCGCCAGATCCTTGCCATCGACATAGCCGGAGAGGAGCATCGAGTCGCTCCCGCCGTTGTAGAAGAAGGCGTGGAACGATGTATCGGCCTCCTCCCGTTTCAGGCGGTTATGGAAATCGATCAACAGATCGTTGGCGGCCAGGCGGAGGAGCGGTCCGGTTTTCGCGGTCCCCTTCAACGGGATGCTGTCCAGCTTGTTGGGGCTGTTGCTGGTGACGCGGATGTACGCCAGCTTTTCACCCGCGGTCGTCGGGGCAAACCGGAACTTGGCCGTGATCCTGTCGCCGCCGTAGGTGATATCGAACGGCCCGGTGCCATCCAGGAGCTGAAAGTCGAACCTGTTCGGGCCGACGATTTCGGTTCGTTCCACATGAAGATCGGCCTCCCCCAGATTTGCGAAGAAGGCCGGCATTGTCGTGTCGTAGGGCTGGCCGATCTTCCTCGTCTTGAAATCGATCTCCGGCTTCCCCTTGATCACCATGCCGAGCGCCGGCACGCGGTCGCGGGAATATGCTTCCAGCCCCGCCTTGATCGATGGGTTGTAGCCATCGTGGGTGATGGTGAGGGTAACCGATGCGTATTCATGCGATGTTGCCAGATACCTGATCGAGATCGATCGCGAGCTTCCCGGCTCCACCACGAAGGAATCCTTCGGATCGGTGATGATGAATTCATCGGCGTGCTTGCCGCTCAGCTCCATCTTCCGCACGGTGACGGGATCGTGGCCGTTGTTCTGGAAGAAATTCTTGACGATGGTATCCAGCGGCTTGTTCAGGTTGGTTTCCGGGAAGTAGACGATCAGCGGGGCCACGCTGAGCCGCCGCGCCAGCTCCACGCAACTGAACTCGTTCTGGAGTTTGTTTCGGATCAGGTTGGCGCATTTCGGATGGAACTTGAACTCATGCTGGCTGCAATAGCTCATCACGGTGCCGAGCGTGTCCTTGATTGCCGAGGGGGGATAGCAGTTGCCATCCTCCGCGGCGGCGCAGCGGTCGATCTCCGGCTTCCACGTGCAGGACTGCGTATGGAGCGATCCCATGACGTGACCATCCTCGTGAGCCAGCACGATGATATCCTGTTCCGGGTTGCTGCGCGTGATCGAGCAGTAGGCGTAGCCGATGGTGTTGTTGCAGAGCGCCTGCACAAACCCGACGCCGATCGCCCCCTGCCAGTTCTTGCCGCTGAAGACGTTCATCACGCCGCGCTGGATCGAGTCATTCCGGGGATGCCAGTAGTTCCGCTGCTCGTAGAGGGCCGCGTCGATGGCGCTTGGCGGGGTCGTGTTGTAGGGATCGCTGCTGGTTGACCAGATGTTCATATAGCTGATGCGGATCTGGCAGGCCATATCGGTTTCGTAGATAAGGCTTACCCTGCCGATCACCTGAAGCATATAATCCGCCGCCGCCTTGGCATCGCCGCCGAAGAGCTGGAGATATTCGTAGTCCCCATCGAACGCCCCCTTGACCGAGTACTGGATTGTCGGGCCGGACGGGGGGAGGCTGGCAAGCTCGGGCCGGGACATCAGCTCCTCCATCGCCGCGCGCTTTTCCCTGGTGAACCCAAGCGCTTCCAGGTTGTGATCGTTCACCCCGCAGCGTCCTCCGGCCAGGTGGACATCGGCAAGGGGATAGGCCATCGCCGCCAGCGCGTTGCCGGTGGAGTGTCCCTTCCAGTCGGTGGCGATCTCGTAGGTCTTTCCCCCTTTCACCACCGAACCAAGGACGCTGGTGCCGCCGATCGCCAGGTAGGCGCTGCTCGATTCATCGCCGGAGATCTTCCCCCGGTAGAGCTTTGTCGATATCTGAATCGGCGTGGGGCCGTGATCATCGGTGGTGGTGATCATCACTCCCGGTTCGAGCAGATCGAACTGCTCAAGATCGAGATCAACCGCAAGGCCGGGGGCGAGCGGGACATCGGCCAGCCGAAGCTCCCGGCCGGCAAAGGTTCTGAACTGGCCGAGATCGACCGAGAGGGGAACGATCTGGGCGGCTGCCGTAAATCGTGACGCGTCGTCGTGGATCTTCCGATCCGCGAGGGTGATCATCGCGTGCCGGGCCTGCTGAGCCGCAAGCGGTAGAGATATGAGGATCGTCAGTACCGCTGCGCTCGAAGCCCGACGCAACAATGTGGGAAGGTGAACCAACTGTTGCATGACGTTAACAGGTTGAGTGACAGCAGGTGGGAGAGGCCTGCCAATGACGGTTCGACCGGAGAGGTTGATGGAGACATTGAAGTGGGAAGAACGCACTTGATGGGGTGAAATGCAATAGAAAATGCGGGGGGAAACGAATAACGCCCGCCTCGAACGTGTCGAGACGGGCGTTTCGGGGAAAATATCCCGGCGTGGTTATCAGCGCTGGATGGTCAGCGTCTGCGAGCGCGTTCCTCCGCTGCTGGTCAGCTTCAGGAAGTAGCGGCCGGTTGCCCAGCCGGTGGTCTTCAGAATGATGTTCGCGCCATCGGCCGAGAAGCGATCGCCATGCTCGTAGACCTGGCGGCCGAGAGCGTCGCTGATGGTCAGCGAGTACTTCAGGCCGCGCTCCTGTTCGAGCGGAGCGATGAAGATCGTGGCATCGCCGGATGTCGGATTCGGGGAGATCGTGAAGCCGCTGGCGGCCTCGACGTTCCCCGGCGCGCCGGCCGGAACGAAGATCTCGCCCAGAAGATGGACGGTATCACGATGATAGATCTGCGATGAAACCGGATCGACGTGATTGAGGATCAGATCGGCCTCCTTCTGTCCCGGCGTTGCCTCGGCGAACGTGATATGGAAATCCGCGGTCGCCTGCGGGGCCATGTCGAAGAAGAACTCCGGCGTCGTGAACGACGAGGCATCCTTTCCGATAAGGTCCACGATCACATTCATGGAATCGGTCCCCGAGTTGAAGAAGAACGACTTGATCGTGGTATCGACCTGCTCGAGAGGCGCATGGGTCTTGAAGTCGATCGAGAGGTTCGGCGTGCTGAGAATCAGGCGCGGGCCGGTCTTCACCTTGGCGATGAGCTTCACGCTGTCCCCCTTGCCGGGGGAGTTGCTGATCACCTTGAGGTAGGCAATCTTGTCGCCGGCGGTCGCTGGCTCGAACTTGATGCGCGCGGTAACGAATGTGCCGCTGCCGAACGGGATATCGAACGGAGCCGTGCCGGCCAGAAGCTGGAAGTCCCCGGCGTCCGGTCCAACGATCCTCACATCGGAGACATGGAGATCGACGAACCCGGCGTTCTGGAAGATGTCGGTCAGCGTGGTATCGACAAACTGCCCGACCTTCTGCGTCTTGAAGTCAATCCCCGCGCCGGATGTCTTGATCAGGATCTGCGGCTGCTTGTCGAGCGCGTATGCCTCAACGGCGACCTTGATGGTCGGGTTGTTGGCGTTGTGCGTGATCGTGATGGTGGCGGACGAAGAGTTCTTCGTGGTCGCCAGATACTTCATATGCAGGTCAACGCTGTCGCCCGGCGCGATCGTGAACGGGGCGGAGGTGTCCGGGCTCATGATCTGGAACTGGCTGGCATTTGCCCCGGAGAGCTTGAAGGACTTCACGGTGAGGACTTCCTCGGTCCGGTTATAGAGATAGCCGGGGATCGTGGTGTCGATCGAATGGCCCAGGTCCGCGCCCGCGAAGAAGATGGTGAGCGACTTGACATTGAGCTGGCGCGCCGACTGCACGCAGGTTGCCGCGGCGATCAGGCTGTTCAGGTGTGCGATGCTGTTCGGGTGGAACTTCAGCTCCCGCTGCTTGCAGAGGCTCATGATGGTTCCAAGCTCGTCGTGAACGTCGGTTGGCGCGAAGCAACTGGTGTTGGTGTTGCGCTGCACGTCCTCGGCCGCGGCGCAGTGATCCACGGCGCCCTCGTTGCAGTCGTTGGTATGGAACGCGCCGATGATATGTCCCGTCTCATGCGCGGCGTTGATCACATCCTGCTCCGGGTTGGTCTTCGTCATCGCGCAGATCGAGTATTCCAGCGGCTGGAAGCAGAGGGTCTCGATGTAGGAGAGGCCGATCGGCGTGGTCCAGGGCTTGCCTGTGAAGATCTGCGTGAAGTGGCGGACCGGGGCGCTCTTGGATGACCATGCGGCCTTCACTTCGTGGAGGGCCAGCTCCAGCGCCTGCGGCGGCGCGATGGTGTAGGGGTCATCGTTGGTTGTCCAGATCTTGAGCGCGTTGATCGCGATCTGCAGGTTCACGTCCCGCTCGAAGATGTTGCTGACGCGGCCGATGGTCTGCGTGATATAATCGGCGGCGGCGGTCGCGTTGCCGCCGAACAACTGGGCGAACTCGTAATCGCCCTCGTACTGCCCAAGGATAAGGCGCTGTCCCTTCACCGCCGGCGGCGGCGTGGATGCCAGCCTGGTCGCCTCGGCGATCTTCTCTTTCGTCAGGCCGAGCCGTTCGGCGTTCTCCTGGTTTACACCGCATCGGCCGGGGACAAGGGTCACATCGGCGAGCGGATAGACGATCGCTGCAAGCAGGCCCGGTCGGGCGGCGCTGTTCCAGTCGGTCGTGATCTCGTAGCTCTTGCCCCCCTTGATCACCGTTCCGATCACGCTGGTGTTGCCGATGGCGAGATAGACCTCGCTCTGCTCATCGCCGCTGATCTTCCCACGGAAGAGACGGGTTGTGATTTGAATGGGGATTTCGTTGTTCCTGCCGCCGGCCGTCACCGATGCGTCCGATGCGAGGACGGAGAACTCCTGGAGATCCAGATCGACATTCATCCCCGGAGCGATGGGGACGGCGGCAAGACGAAGCGTGGGGCCGTCCACGGCGCGGAGCTTGTTCAGATCGATCGAAAGCGGAATGATCTGCGCCGTCGCCATCAGGTGGCTCTCGTTCGCCTTGATCTTCCGGTCGGCCACCGAGATGATGACCTGGCGCGCCTGCTGCGCGGAAAGCGGGGCGGCAACGGCCAGCGCCAGAAGCGCCGGGGCCAGCCACCGCCGAAGCAGGGAGTTAGTGCGTACCGAAGTGTGCATGGAAGTAGAGTAGGTTATGGATAGATGTAGGTTGGAAGATCTTCTCGAAAAGGAGTGAGAGCGGGATGCTCGATCTCAGACTAGAGGAGTGAAATTTGCATAATGCCGGCTTATATGCAAGCCTGTTCACCGCATCGTCCGGTTCCCGGCGATCGCGATTGCCGGGGGAGGCGGGGGCCGGGCATCCGATCGTCGGGAATCGTCAGCCGGGGGAAGGGCCCGCATCCCGTATTGCCGGGTTCGGATAGTGGATCAGCGCGATAACGCCATCAGCCACATCGATGGAAACCATCTCCTCCAGCGCCCTGTTGGATGCCCCCTCCCGCACGCCGATCTCCAGCCGTTCGGATCGGAGCGCCCAGGCCAGGCCGGACGTTGTCACCAGGGCGGAGGGGAGGGGGATCAGCGATATCCGGTCGCCGGGAGATGTCGCCATCGCCATCGAACCGGCGACAATATGCATATGCCAGAGCGGGTCGCGCAGGGCGATTTTGATCTCACGAGCATATTTGGCAAGAACGGAGAAATTGTTCAACGTGTGATCGATCATCCCGCCGGCCGCCCCGACAATCGTCACCGAACCGAACCCCCCGCCGATAAGCCATCGCAGCCCCTTCTCCAGATCGTTCTCCTCCTGGCTCTCCATCCTGATCACCACCGAGCCGGCGCGGGCAAAATCGTCGGCGGCATCTCCGAGCGAATCGAGGTCGCCGATGATCACATCGGGAAGGATATTGCGCGACCGGAGCCCGAGCGCCGCGCCATCGGCGGCGACGATCGTGGAGTGGAGCGCGGCCAGCGACGAGAGAAAGGGGGCGCCGGGGAGATCGCCGTTCAGGGCAAGGAGGGCGCTGTTTGTATCGCGGGATCGCCCGGTCACTTCTCCCGCCGTCCGAGCGGATTCAGGATAATCGCGTGCTGAACCGGCGGATTGCTCAGAGCGGCCTTCAGCTCCTCCTCATCCTTATATCCTCCCTCGGCCATCGGGTAGAGGGGAAGGCTGTAGGATATCTCCTTGGTATCGAACGGATAGGGGCGGAAGAGGAACTCCGATGCAAGCCGTTTGAAGTTATAGCCGGCGTATGTATCGGATTTCTCGGCGCCCAGATCGTAGTGCATGCAGTAGCTCAGGGAGAACCAGTCCATCATGCGGAGATAGGAGTAGGCGCGTTCCACCTGCGGATGGGCAAGCCCCAGCCGGTTGCGAAGTTCCGCGCGGAGCTGGGCGAACTCGGTAAAGAAGAGCTTCCAGACCGGATCGCGCTTATGGGACTGCTCGTGGATGGAGTAGGCGTGATGGGTGATCAGCAGCGCTACGAACGGATCGGTATCGATATACTTCCTGGCGCCGTTCATCCAGATATCGAACGCGTCCTCGGCGCTGACCTGCGTAAACTCCAGCGGCAGGCCGGTGGCGGGATCGAGGCTCGGGGCGGCATCGAACGCCTTCCAGCCGTTATCATGCTGGCAGGTTGCCAGGATGATCTGCTCCCGCTCCGGATCGTGGAGGAAATTATGGTCGGACCAATGCTCCAGCAGAAAGCCCGCGAACGCCGCGTGGTCCTCCTGCTTGATCGCAAAGACTCCATCGGGGGTACGTTGAAGAATCATATCGAATCCGCCCTGGTTGTTCGGAACTGCTCACAGGGAGCGCAGCCATGCCGGCCGCATCTCCATCATTCGAATATCGCACGTTTCCCGGATCGTTCCACAAGGAGGGAGAGAATATCGCGCAGACGCCGGCTCGCGGTCTCCATCATTGTGGTGTCCCGGGTCGCGTAATCGCGCGTGAACTCCTCGCCACGCCTGTCCGCCTCCAGCAACAACTGGTTGTTGGAGCTTCGGAACAGCCCCTTCATCGTCGCCACTATTTTCGTATCGGCGCTGATCAGTTTCGCGTCCAGCACCTCGGCGCGCGGGATCGGGATATGGACCGTGGAATCATCCTGGGTTATCCGTCCGGCCAGGCCCTGAAGCCGCATCCCGTAGGTTGCCACGCCATGCAGTTCCACGAACATCGTGGGGTCCTGGAACAGCGCGTTTCCCAGCCCATCCATGCCGATCGCCTCCGCCTGATCGGCGAACCGGCGGACGATGATATTGCCCGATTCCTCCCGCACCACCACGCCGAACCGGAAATGGCTTCTGACGCTGCTCAGCTCCTGGATCTGCTCCATCGTCTTGGAGAAATCGATCACATCGGCATGGATGCCGCCATGACGGCCGAACAGATAATAGGCCAGAAGCAGCACGGCCGCCATCGATCCGATAAGGATAGCCCCGGTTCGCAGGGGGGAGCGGTGGGGGCTCTTCCCGTCGGCATGAAATCGCCTGATCCGAGCGTGCTCGTGATGGATCGGCTCTTCGTGGGAGGGAGGAGGCATCGCTATTCTCCCTTCCTGGCCGGGGATGGATAATTGGCGGAGAGCACCTCGACATCGAAGATAAGAGTGGCGTTGGCGGGAATGGTTCCCGTTGCCTTGGCGCCGTAGCCCAGATCGGGGGGGATGATCAGCCTCCGGCGGCCGCCGACCTTCATATCGGTGGTCAGCCCGTCATCCCATCCCTGGATCACCTCACCTTTCCCCACTGTGAACTCGATCGGCTCGAACGGATAGCCGCCACGGTTGAATCGCCGTCTGGTCGGGTTGTCCATTGTATCCTCGCGGCGGAGTGGGACGCCATCGGTCCCGTAGTTTTTCGCGACCGACGGGATGGAGGTATCGAAGAGAATGCCGTCCGTGAAATACCCGGCGTAATCGATCCTGACGCGCATTCCCGGCTGGACCTGAGCCCCGTCCCCCTTCTCGTAATCGAAGTAGCGGAGGCCGTTCATCATCGAGACGGTGTCGTAGTGCCGGGTTGCCTGGCTGCGGGAGAATATCCCGCACGATGCCAGCGATATCAGCATCGGCAGGGCGGCAAGGGCTGTCAGTCGGGTCGCGTATCGAGAAAAGTCGTTCATATGTAAAAAATGAGCTTCCGATCAATATTCCAGAATGGGTCACAATTGGCGGGCCGCTATCGGGCTGTTGGACAACGTCGGGGGATTTCGCCGGACAGCGGGATGATCAAGGCCCCCAGGCATTAATTGGAGAAAATCCGATCATTCCTCTCCAGTTTGATATCCTGCAACTGCGGCGCCTTCAGGCCGATCTGAAAATAGAACCCACGGCCGTATCCGGTCGGCTGCCACTGAAGCGACATCTGCCAGCAGTGAAGATCCTTTCGGAGCGTGATTTCCGGCACCAGAAATTTCCCCTCGGTAAGGTTGTACGATCCTGTGCTCGATATCACCGTGGTGGGAGTGAGGGTGAAGGAGAAGCCGATGTTGACGCCGAAGTTCTTTTCGTACTCGTTGGCGAGCGTCCGCGCCAGGCTGTAGTTGCCGGAGAAGCTGAGCTGCCACGGAATCCTGAACGCGGGGTTGCCGCGCACCGTCTCGCCGAAGAACTCGCGATCATCGAACTCCCCCGGTTCAAAGTTGAACCGCTCGCGCCGTGCGCCCGCAGAATCCGCCACCGCCGTCTGCGATGCGCCCGTGGCGAAACCCTGATCGCTGAACGTCGTGCCGAAGCTGATGCCCGCCGCCGTTGCCCGCCACAGCCCCTTCCCCTGATCGATCAGCAGCCTTGGAATGGTGACGCCGGCGGTATCGGTATCGTACAGGGTGAATGTGGCGTTGCCGTTCAGTGTTCCCACGTTGCCGAGGTTCACGTTGGCATTGGTGCTGACCGGTCCCCAGCGGAACTCCTTTGCGACCGCGTTGTAGGATGTGCTCAGATCGAGCTGAAGAAGCTGCACCTTCTTATCGGGGATGGTATCCCCCTGCGCGATTTTCGCGTCGAAGACGTTGCTCAGGCTGAAGGTGAGCGCCTCCTGACGTTCCCCTCCCGGCGCCGATCCGAAGCCGGCCGCCTCATCTTCTTCGAAGATCGAGTAGTTGACCACCCGGTTCTGCCGCGGATCGAAATACTGGTCGCGATAGAGTTCCCCCGGCTTGCTGTAGTCGGGGCTGTAGCGGAATCCGATGTTCGGTATCACCGTGTGGCGGATCGCGGTCAGCCCCAGGATATTGGGCTGGATGATGCCGTAGAGCTTCGTCGAGAAGTTGACGCCGGCGTTCCAGGAGTACGCGCCTCGCGGGCCGGGGACATCGGTGGAGATCACGGTATCCCCCACCGCCTGCTTGACCACTCTCCGCAGAAAGAACGTCGACGAGAAGCTGACATACGGTTGCATCGAGACGAACGCGAGTTTCGGCGTAACGCTGAAGCTCGGGGTGATGGTCACCGCCCCCCGCGGCACGGTCGGCGATACCGAATCCTGCCGGAAGAACTGCCCGCCGCCCCCCACCCCGATGCCGAACGTGGGGTTGAGGTTGTTGAGGAGATTCTCCTCTCCGGCGGGGCTCCCCAGAACCTGCGCCAGCGTGATGGTCGGGAAGGTGAAGTTGAACGGGATTGTCTGCGTCAGCGATCCGTTGATGATGTTCTGATAGCGCTGATACGATGACGAGAACCCGCCCCCCCAGCTCCATGACTTCTGGAATGTGATGGTGGAGCTGGCGATCTGGGTCGTGAAATCGCTGCCGAATTGATTGATCCGGGTCGTCGTGTTCCTGAGCGCGTTGTTGGATGTGAAGTTGATATTCCCCGTGAGGCTTGCCGTGCGGCCGATCTTCTGCTGATGCTGGATATCGATGATATAGCTTCTGATGAACGGAGCGTCCGCATCGGAGCGGCGCAGGCCGTAAGTGAGGTTCACCGCGCTGCTGAAGAGGTTCCGCACCACGATCCGGCTGTTGTCGCGGAACGTTGCCCCACCCTTGCTGTAGAGATCCGTGTAGATCTGCGTGTCGAAATAATCGGAGGCGGCCCAGAAGTAGCCAAGCCCCTCCAGCGTAAACCCGAACTGCGATGTCTGGCTGGGGCGGGGGAGGATCAGCCCGGAATGCCGGCCGCTGTTGCTCGGGAAGAAGACGCCGACCGGGAGGTAGAAGATCGGCACATCCGCGATCGAAAGCTCAAGCTGGTCCGCGAAGACGCGATCCCCCGTCACCACCTTCATCTCCGGGGAGGAGAAATAGTAATGGGGATGCGGGGCATCGCAGGTGGTGTAGACCCCGTTGCGGACGAAGAGCGTGTTCTCGCTCACCCGCTTGATCTTGTCGCCGTAATAGAATCCATCGGCCAGCTTTGTCTCGGCGGCGCCGAGCGTCCCCTGCTTCGTGTTGAAGTTGTAGCGGAGCGTGTTCGCCGAAAGTTCCTGCTGGGCGTCCTTGAAGACCGGGACGCCGTAATATTTATGATGCGCCGAATCGTAGCGCGCCTCCGCGTACAGCTCGCTCTTGGTGAAGTCTATCTCGATATATGCCGCCGTCAGCTTCTGCGCCCCTTTCGTCACAACCGCGTCCCCATACAGGCGCAGCACGCGGCTCTTGACATCGAACACCATGCTGTCCCGCGCAGTATAGACGATCACCGTATCGACGCCGGATGTGCCGGTTTTGACCGCGAGCGAATCGGGGGCGAGGGAGTCGGCGCGGAGGGAATCGCGCGGCGGAACTGCCGCCTGCCGTACGGAATCGATGGGGTTTGCCGGGGCCGCGATGCGTGCGCTGTCGGCCGGCGGGGTCACTCGTCGTCTGGTTGTATCGGCGCGGCGCGGCGCCCGGCGCTGGGCGTGGCCGGTCCCGCTCATCGCCACGAACGCGAGGATCAGCAGAAACAGAAATGATATGGAAGGGAACTTTATCGTATCCATGAAAGCGGGGGTCGTTAGTAGGGGTATGTTTCAAACGTACCCCTACGGATGTCTGCGTTCTATGCCGGCCGGGATGATCAGCGCGCAGCTCCTGTCGGGATCGATGCCGCTTTTCGGCGTGTCGACATTGACGATCACCTTCCGCGCTCCGTTGCTGATATTGACCACCGCCTTCTTCGGAAACCTTCGTCCGCCGAGAGGATAATATAAATCGTAGGTCACCCCGAACTCCTCCGGTCCTGACGCGCCAAGGCCGTCGGGCGCGGATGTCAGGCCGTAGCGCCCGTAGTTCAGCACCGTCATATCCGTGGTATCCACGGTGAACCGATCCTCTCCGCCGGATGTCTTCGCGATAAACGTCACATCATCCCCCCGCCATTCCGCCCGATAGCTTCCGGGAGCGGGGAAGCGGGGGATTTCGCCGCGGAGCATCGAGATCATCTCGTCATAGTTCATGTCGATCATCAGCATCTTGCCGAACGTTTCCCGGTCCGGCACTCCATCAACCGCCACTCCCTCCTCGACGGAGAAGAAGGTGAAGCGATCCGGCGTGGAGCTGAGCGAGCCGATCGGCACGGCGAACGGGCCGACCAGATCGATGCGAAGGGAATCGCGCGAGCGGATCAGCGCCTCGAAAATGATCGCGATGGGGGCCTCGGAGGTGGTCATGTTCCCCTTCAGCGTCAGGTCCGGTGTGGTCGCGTAGCTCTGGCGAAGCCTTGCCAGCACCGCCTCCGCCTGCTGGTCGGAGGCTTTTGTGATCCTGCCGCCGCCGCATCCCACAAGCGTGGTCGCCAGCAGAGCGGCGCAGAAGATCTGAAATCGTACCATCATAATTATCGTTGAATATCCAAGACCACGTCGGGGGCCGTTTGAAACGGCCCCCGACGGATAACGTTCAATCACGGTCCCGGACGAATGACGTTCAATCACGATCCGGACAATGAATCCATCATTCCCCCTGCCGTCCCGTTGTGTCGTATTTCTGCTGTATCCCAGGGTTGTCCGGGTTCAGCTTCAGGGCGCGCCGGTAGGCGTCGTGCGCGGCGTCCCGGTCGCCGAGCGCCGCCTCCGTATCGCCGAGATGTTCCAGCACTTCGGCCCCCGCTCCGCCGATCTCGACCGAATGCCGAATATACTGAAGCGCCTGCTGGTAGTCCCCAAGCCGGAAGTAGATCCAGCCGATCGTGTCGAGGTACGATTCATTCTCCGGCTCATCGTCCAGCGCCCGCTTGATCATCTCCAGCGCCTTGTCCAGATGGAGCTTGCGGTCGGCGAGTGAATAGGCGTAGTTGTTCAGGATGGAGGGATCGTCGGGATCGAACTCCAGGGCCTTTTCATAGGCGGCGTCGCTGGCGCCCGGCTTTCCCTGTCGCTTGTAGATCAGCGCCAGCCGGCTCCACGCGGCGCTGTTGTCGTCATCGATGGCGAGCGATTTCCGCAGATATTTCTCCGAGCTGTCGTATCGGCCGGCGACGAAGTAGAGCCCGCCAAGGTAATCGAGGACGCGGCTGTCGTTTCTGAAGCGGTATGATGTGCCCGGAAGTATCCTGAGCGCCCGGCCGGTTTCCCCGTTGTCCAGATAGAGCTTTGCCGCCTCCCGCCATGCCCCGACGGTGGAGGATTTCGATGCCAGAGCGCGGGCGATCAGCGAATCCGCGGCCGCGCTGTCGCCAAGGCTGTACCGGAGCTTGCCGTAGTAGAAGCCGACCTCCCATTGATCCGGGAATTTCCTGGCGACCCGGTTCCCCAGCGCCCTGGCATAGTCGATAAATTCCCTTGGCGTGCTGGCCCGTCCAACCTGATGCGAGACATCGACCAGCCTGTCGATCAGGAATGCCTGGCGCAGGGAGTCCGGGAGGATGCGCGTTTCCAGATCGTCGATCAGCTTCAGGGCATCATCGTAGCGGGACGCGCGGATATATGTGTCGTTCAGGAGCTTGTAGATATCGGGGTTCTGCGGGTCCAGCATGATCACCTGCCGGATAACGCCGACCGCGGAATCGTACTGCTCCTGATTCAGATAAAGCTCGGAGAGGTTGAGAAGGGCATCATAATCCTCCCCGAGATACTTCCTGATATACTCGTAGTGATAGATGGATCGCGACGGGCGCCGCCGCTGGAGAAGCCGGGCGACCGTATAACGCGCCGACAGATCATCCGGCTGAAGGCGGAGCATCGCCTCGTACTGCTCGATTGCCCCATCGATCAGCCCCCTTGTCAGAAACAACTCAGCGAGCTGTTCGCGGATATCGATATTATCGGAATCGGATCTGAGGGCGATTCTGGCGTAGAAGAGGGCGGAATCGGAGGAGCCGAGCGCGCGGTAGCAGCGGGAGATTGCGAAGGCGATGGCGCCTCTGTCCGGGGCCATCTGGAACGCGCGACCGTATCGCTCGATGGCGTCCGCGTACTGCTGGCGCATCTGAAGGAGCGATCCATCCATGAAAAGCCGGTCGGCGAGCTTCTTCCCGAGGCGGGAGTTGGGGGCGGCGATAGTGGAATCGATGCGGAGCCCATCCAGCGGGATACGGGCCGGCGAGGCGCATCCGGCGATGGCAAGCGCGAGAATCAGGCCGACGATCGACGGAATCGAACATCGGCTGGCCTCAACAATCGAAGTTGCGCGGGTCGGGGGCCGCATGGAAAATCGTTCCTCTCTCGCCTGTATTATAATGCTTCGGCTTCCCGGCATGGGGGAGTGATTCCCCGGAGATTGCTAGATTGTACCATTCTTCCCAGGGGCCGTTGCGTTCTACCATACGATCGGTGTACCATCGTCAATGACGATGGCGCTGCCGATATCACGCGATACGTCTTGTCGGAGATCAGCAATGCTGATGCCGATTCACGCCAGGCCCCTCGCGGTTTGCCCAGGGAACTTACTGTAAATCCAGTCGGTAACAGAACGGAAAATGCTCGATAAACTCAGCCAGATCCACCGCCGCTACGAGGAGATAGAGATGCGGCTTGGCGATCCGGCTCTCGCTCAGGATCAGGCCGCCTATCGCGACGCGATGCGGGAACAGCGGCAGTTGCGGCCGATCGAGGAGGCCTATCACTCCTACTCCAAGCTGATTACGGATCTGGAAGGCGCGCGGGAGCTGATGATGACCGCCAACGATCCCGATCTTCATGAGATGGCGGAGACGGAGTTCGCGGAGCTCAGGTTGAAGAAGGATGCGATGGAGGAGGAGATCCGCGTGCTGCTGATCCCGCAGGACCCCGACGATTCAAAAAACGCAATCGTCGAAATCCGCGCCGGAACCGGTGGCGAGGAGGCGGCGCTCTTCGCCGGCGATCTCTACCGGATGTACACCCGCTACGCCGAATCGAAGGGATGGAAGATTGAGCCGCTGGACTATTCCGAGTCCGATATGGGGGGCTACAAGGAGGTCTCCTTCATGCTCTCCGGCGAGGATGTCTTCGGGTCGCTGAAGTTCGAGTCGGGCGTTCACCGCGTGCAGCGTGTTCCGGAGACGGAGCAGCAGGGGCGCGTTCACACATCGGCGGCGTCGGTGGCGATTCTGCCGGAGGTGGAGGATGTGGAGATCGACATCAACCCCGCCGATATCATGATGGATACCTTCCGGTCGGGTGGAAAGGGGGGGCAGAATGTGAACAAGGTGGAGACGGCCGTCCGTCTGACGCACGTTCCCAGCGGCGTGGTGGTTGGCTGCCAGCAGGAGCGTTCGCAGTTCCAGAACCGCGAGCGGGCCATGAAGATGCTTCGCGCCAAGCTGTATGAGATCGAGCGGGAGAAGCGCGATTCCGCCTATGCCTCCAAGCGGAAGGGGATGGTGGGAAGCGGCGATCGCTCGGAAAAGATCCGCACCTATAATTTCCCCCAGAACCGGCTGACCGACCACCGTCTGGAGGGCGATGCAAAAAATTATCCCCTGATCGAGGTTGTCGAGGGGAATCTGGACCCGGTGATCACCTCGCTCAAGGTGGCGGACCGGGCGGAGAAGCTTCAATCCGGAGCCGCCCTGTAGGGGCTCCACCCGCGAACGGATGATCGCATCGGTCCCCCCCAGGTCCGCAGCAAGCCCCCAGTCCCAGTCGCGACGACAATCTCAGACTGTAGTTCCCCCGAGTTCCCAGAACGATGGACCTACGTACCGTCTCGTTCGGAGACGTGCGCGGGCCTTCAACAGCCCAACTCTGACTAATGTAGACCGTTGATGAAGAAGAATCGCTCGATCCGGAATGGATGGTTGATGAGAGACGGATTGCGTCTCATCGCGATCATTGTCCCAATGGTGACGATGATCGCATGTGGTGGCGGTGATAAACCTGCCGCCGATACAAAGGCGCCGGGCGCTCCCCTGCGCGAGGCCGTAAAGGAGTCTGACTCCCCGGCCGCACGCCCCGTGGCGAACGCTGACACGGCCAAACCGCAGAACAGCAATCAGACGAAGCTCTCCGGCGTGGCGCAGAGCCAGTTCCCGGAGATCAAGTATACCCGCATGGCGCTGACGAAAACGCTCCTCGATTCCGTGCGGCGGCGGTTTGGAAAGACGAAGGAGTCGAGCGACGGGTTCCGGGCCATCACCACGTTGAACCGGAAGGAGTTCGGCTACTTCCGCGTGGGGGATACGATTGTGGTGCCTGACTCGATCGTGGGTGATCTCCGCGCCTACTCGGTGTTCCCCGCTCATTATCCGGCCGCGGACTCGATCAGAAAGCTGGTCCTCATCTCCAACAAATACCAGTGCTATGCCTGCTACGAGCATGGCAGCCTGGTTCGCTTTGCCGCGTGCAACAGCGGGACCGAGCGGAAGGCGACCTTCCCCGGCCGGTACGCGCTGAACTGGAAGGAGCGCCTGCGGATTTCATCGCTCAACGAGAACTGGAAGCTGCCGTTTACCTTCAACTTCCATCTCTACGCCGGCAACGCCTTCCATCAGTTCACGATGCCGGGACGCCCGGTCTCCCATTCCTGCGTCCGCCAGTTCATGCCGGATGCCGAGTGGCTGTTCAGTTGGGGAGAAGGCGGGTTGAGGGACACGGCCGGCCATATGATCCCTCTGTCCGGAACGCCGGTGATCATCATCGATGTCTTCGACTTCAGTCGCCCGCGTGGCGGGCCGTGGCTGGAGCTTGCCTCCAATCGCGAGAATGTTCTGAAGCTCCCGGACAGCCCGATGGGCGTTGAAGAGGCATGGATTCCGATCTCCCAGGTCCCCACCGATGCTCGCGGCGGCATCCCGAACCGCGCCCGCTATCTGGCCGCCGAGGATACGCTCCGCGCTCGCGGCGTGATCCGTCCGGGGGTCTCCCTCTCCGCATCGATCAACTATAACGCGCTCCGCAAGGCAAAGGAAAAGCGCGCCGCCGTGGGCAAGCCGAAACCGAAAGCAAAGGAAGCGGCCCCCGAAACGCCGAAGGTGGACGCGGGGTAAGGCGTTTTTTTCAGCATGATTTCGATACCTCAAAGCCGGTCAGCGCAATGCGCGGCCGGCTTTGCCGGTTATGGAAGAACGCATCGACGGAACCACGTTCGATGTGATTTTCGAAGACCCCGCAATATCTGGCGCAATCCGATGTACAACAATCCCATGCTGACCGATCAGGAGTTGCAACTGATTTATCGTAGTCCCGAGCCGGATGCGGGCCTGGTGGAGAAACTGAGCGATGGTGAAAACCTTGGCGACCATGCAAGAGTCTCCGCCTTTGCCATGTATTATTCCCGCCGCATCCGCAATGGCGGCATGCTGATGGAGGAGGAAGTGCGCGAGCTTGTTGAATATTATACGATCGAAGGCTTTGACGGGGCCGCTCAGAGTGCAGTGGGAGACTGTGCCATCTTCGATCTGCTGACCGTGCCGCAGTGCGAATATCTGTTGAGCATTCTCAAGGATTATGAATGGGCACGCCGGCAACTCCTTGCCCGGCTGGTGCTGCTCGATGATATCAGTGATATTCCGGCCGTTGTTGAGCAGTTGATAAAGCTGAAATCGGTCTGGGGAATTCTGGAAATACTCCCCACCGTATCCTCCGGGACATTGAATGCCATTCGTCTGCGAATGCTGGATACATCGGTGTTCAATCGGGGAAACAGGCATGTCGTCAGGGAGGCCGTCGATAAAATTCTTCGGGAAGATGCGGGAAAACGATAAATCGGGGCACCGGCAATAAATCGGAATTTCAATGTTCGACCCGGTCGATAAAAACGTAGCGGGGATGTTATGGATTTTCCGAATGGCGGCATATTGATCGCGATGGAGGGAAAGGTGGGTGATCTCTCCAACGACTATGGCATCGATTTCGATGAGATCGTGCTGTTTTTCGAGGAGAGCACGGTGATCCTGCGTCCGATATCCGAGACCGATGAAATCAGCATAGGCATAGGCCCTGGCTCGCGGGTGGACAGGCGACGCAGGCGGGTTCAGTTGTTTCCGGATCTCATCGGAAAGCAATTGAATTTCTCATGGATATCCGCCAATAATCAGGGATATCAGGATCTTATTGTGATGGCCTTCGACGGCACAACTCCGAATTTCGGCGTGCTGTGCGTCGGCTCGATGCTGCAAATTCTGAATATCGATCTGTTGCGTACGCATGGTTGAGCCGGTGAAATGGGGATATTTTTTCTGTATCGGCCCGGCACGTGGTAACGCCGATGCGCGTAGTCTGTAACCGCGCCCGATGCTGTCCGTCTTTACGGCATATCATTCAATCGACAGGCGGGAAGGATCATGGTTGACAATGTTCAGGAAAAACTGCTGGAGGGGCGGAGCGGGCTTCTCAGATATATCCGGGGAAAGGTGGGCGATTCCATGCCGGCGGAGGATATCCTTCAGGACAGCCTGTTGAAGGCGCTTCGCTCGGCCCCCGATCTGCGCGATGATGAGAGGATCATACCGTGGTTTTACCGGATCATCAACAATGTGATCACCGATCTCTACCGGCATCGCGACGTGGAAACGCGATATCTGGCGCGGGCGGTGGCGGAGATGCACGAGGAGGCAGTGGAGCAGCGGGAAGTGCAGGCGATCTGCGCCTGCCTCGCGGGAATTATCCCGGCGTTGAAACCGGAGGATGCGCTGCTTATTCAGGAATTGGAATTGCGTGATGCCGATCCTCAGGCGATGGCCGAACGGCTGGGAATTACGCGGGGTAATCTGAAGGTCAGACGGCACCGGGCACGAGCGATGCTGCGTCGGCAGTTGGAGGAAACCTGCGGAGCCTGTGCGGAGCATGGCTGCCTTGACTGTTCATGCGCCCGGAAATCCTGATTCCATTGTCGATGTAATTCTTTCCGTGGTGGCGGATATATTCTTTATCCTCGATTTATAAACCCGAATATGGCTGCATGTAAAACTATTATCGGGCGGTATTGCGCCGCCGTTGTCGTGATCGCCGCGTGCATGATCGCGACCGGATGCCGGAAGGATTCGGAGGAGGGAAATCGAGCCCATCATGATTCCTCCGCGACCGCGAAGCCGGTTGCCACAGCGGATGGCACGCATGACCACGGGCTCACAACAAAACTCGACGTGGCGCCGGAGTCGGGGGCGATCCCCTTCGGCGTGCCGACGCTGCTGACACTCACGATCACCGACGCGAAAACCGGTCGCCCCATCGAGCAGTTCGATTCGGCGCATACCGTGTTGATGCACCTGATTCTGGTATCGACCGATCTCACATGGTTCAACCATATCCATCCCGAATACAAGGGGAATGGCGTCTTCACGGTGACCGCCACGTTCCCGCGCGCCGGATATTATGCCCTCTATGCCGATTACACGCCGCACGGCCGCTCGCAGGAGGTGCCCCAATATGAAATCGAGGCGATGGGCGTGGGAAAGCCCGCGAAGAGGCTTGTGCTGAAGCCGGCGCCGGATACGGTGGGGGCGGAGGGGTGGATGCTGAAATCTGTGCTGTCGGCTCCCGAGGGAATGCCGGGAAGTCCGGGGGGAAGCCGCTATACGGTGGCGATGATGCCGATGCCGGAGAAGCTGACCGCCGGGAAGGATGTGATGCTCCACTTCCAGGTCCGCGATGCGAAGGGGAAACCCATCACCGATCTGGAGCCATATCTCGGCGCCATGGGGCATGCGGTGATTCTATCGAGCGATACGAAGCTCTACCTCCACGCGCATCCGATGGAATCGGGGATGAGTCACGATGCGATGAAGCCGGGAGCGCCGATGGATTCCGGAACCGAGGCCGATCGCGGGCCCAACGTGATCTTCCATACCAACGTTCCATCGCCGGGATATTATAAGATCTGGGGACAGTTCCAGCATCATGGGAAGATCATCACGGCGCCGTTCGTGGTCCATGTGGAATAAGCTGATCGTTCTGTCGCGGTTATGAAACGATGCGATGATCGCTCTGTCGAGCCGGTGGCCCGCTCCCCCTACGATATCTCCCGCGATATCCTGTTGAACGTCCTTCTCGCGTTCCACCGGCTCTGCTTGATATGATAGGCCACCTCCGCTCCAATCAGGAAGACCAGCGCGCTGAAGTAAATCCAGAGCGCCGCCGCCGCGAAAAACGCGTACGCGCCATACACGCGCCCCAGCGTTCCGAATTCCGTCAGGTAGAAGCTGAAGACATAGCGGGCAAGCTCCCAGAGCGCGGTGCTGGTCAGCGTCCCTATCCAGATGATATGCCGCTCCTGCTTCTGATAGGGGACATAGCGGAAGATGACATAGAAGAGGAGGAGGGTGATCGCGAAATTGATGATATCGGTCAGAAACCCCTCGATCCCCACCAGATGCAGCACCGTTCCAACGTGATCGCTGGCGGCCAGAAGCAGTTGCAGCAGCGGGCCGGTGACAATCGAGACAAACACCAGCAGCCCGATCAGCATGATCGCTATGATGTCGTAGAGCTTGTAGATGAAGTAGTTGCGAACCTCCCGGCAGCGGAGGACTTTGTTGACCGATACGCGAATCGATGCCGCCAGCGCCGATGCACTCCAGAGCAGGCCGATGAAGCCGATGATCCCGGCGATTCCGCGGTTCTGAATCACCACTGCGATCTGCGTCCTCAGGTTCATCAGAATATCGGTGCGGTTTCCCTGCGTGACGATAAACGTGGTCGCGTACTCGTTGAGCTGGCGAATGATCGACGCGGAATCCAGGAAGTAGCCGAGCGCGAAGAGCACCAGAAGGATGGTAGGGACAAGGGATGTGATGATATTGAAGGCGATGCCGGCCGCCAGCATGAAGACGTGATCGCTGTCGGCGCGGAACGCGGCTTCCACGATATGCTTCCAGAGCCAGCCGAGACTGGAGAGGATGCGTCGCCCCCGTGCAAGCAGTTTTCCAGCCGGCGTCGTCGCGGCGACGGGATGTGATTCGGTAGGGGTATTCTGCACGGTTCGAGGCATAATATTCAGCCGGGACGCGATCTTTCGTCGCGTCCCGGCACACTGATTCGATATCCCTTCTGAACGCTCATCTCGCGTAGCAATCTCAGCGCGAGAGATCCACCACGCGCACTCCCTGAGGCGGAGCGAACGTGAACTTCGTCTCGGGCACCTTCACGCCGTACTGCGCCGATGTGATCCGCAGTTTCACCGTCCCGACTGTCGGGCTCTCAATATCCACCTGCTGGAATCGATACGTCCCCTTGTCGATATAAAGCGTCGCGCGCGTCACGTCGCCGATCTTTTTACCGTTTCCGGGGGTGCAGCGGACAACCCAGACCGCGCGCCCGTTGACTGTCTGCTCGCCGACCAGTTCCGTGGCATAGCTGCCGGGGAACGCCGTCAGAATCTCTCCCGGCGTAAGACGTCCGCTTGTCCCCGCCGCCTTCGATATCACCACCTGCTTCTTGTCGGGACTGTATGTCCACGTTTTCACGCCGTCGCTGACGATCGTCTGTTTCGGCAGCTCCAGACGGAATTTCTCGCTGCCGGAATAGGTAAGCGTCCCCGATGTGCTGCCGTTCGCGCCCGCCTGCTCGAACCGCACTTCGGCGGCCGTCGTGGAATTATAGAGCGCCTTCGTCTTTTTAACGATGTCGCGCACATCATCCAGCCGGGTGCGGGAGTGGGCCGCGGAGATGGGGCCCAGGGCGATCATCAGCACCAGAATCGATCCGGTCATCGGGCTATGGAAGAACATTTTGGAACTCATTGTCTGCTAATGTATGAATCTGCCGGGATATGGCGACCCGGCGTTGTACGATATGGTCATCGTCCGCCGGCCGCCGGGAAATAAATGAACAGTGATTCTGAATCAACGGCTGTGACCCCCTTCCAAAGCGATGCGTTTAACGGGCTGCTGAACCCTCTGCGTCCCAGGGAATCGAACGACCACGTTGGCGGAAAAATCGTCCCAGTCCCGGAGGGGCATAAGAGCTTGTGCGCGGGGCATCGTCCCACGCATAGGGGAGTCAGAATGTGAGATCGACCTGCACCGCCAGGCTGTTGTTCACCGGCCCGGCGATCTCCTGCGGGTCGCCGGGGTTGATCGTCGTCCGGTCGGCGTAGACGGTCTCGGCGTATTTGGCTGATAGAACGATCGCCGGGCCGGGCCGCCAGCTCGCGAAGAGATAGAACCGCCGCCCTTCGCCGGAAAGCGCGATATCGGTGAGCCGTCCCGGAAGATCCTGCTCGAATGCATATGCCGCCGCGTCGAAGTTATCGGTGGCGAACAGCGCCAGCCGCATGCCGAGCGAAAGCCCCGGCAGCGGCCGCAGCCGCATATCGGCGAAGGTGATCATCCCATCGGCCGATGGTTGCGCCCCGTCGTAATCCACAAATCTCCGCTCGATTCTCCCGCGAAGCCTGATGCTCCCGCTCGCCATCGAGTATTCCGCCTCCAGTCTCCCCGATGTCACCGTCCTGTCGATCAACCTCCGCCTGTCGCGTCCAAGGCTGTCCGCCAGCGTAACGGCGTCCCCCTTCGTCTCGCGATGGAGCCGGGCCGTGATCTCCAGATTCCGGCCGGGACGATATCCAAGCTCCATATATCCGTCGATTCCGGCGCGGGGAAAGGGGACCGAGAAGCTCCGCTCCGGCGATCTGTAGAGATCGAGATAGGCGGAGAGCGTTGCTTTCGCGGGGAGGGGAGCCCGCGCGCCGATATAGATCCCTTCCTCGTTATGCTGCCGGTTCGGCGACTCACCGAAACCCGAGCCGTGCGGCGTGTAGAAATCGGCAGGGAGATGGCGCGCCACGATGCAGATCTCGGAGCCCGCCAGCTTTGCGATGGCGCCCCCGATCCCGCCGATGGCCCCCGTCGTCGAACGGGCGATCTCCCCGAACACCGTCGCCGGGCCGATGGAGTAGTTGCCGTCGATCCCCGCCATGAGGGAATGATCCCCCGTGAAATCGTACGGCTGGCTTCCGCGAACCGGCCGGTCGTAACGCGAACCGTACGCGGTGACGCCGATCCGCCCATGAGCCAGCCGCTGCTGGAGATGCGCTCCAACAACGATTTCCCGCGCGTTCCCGTCATGCCGTATCTCGGTTCTCGTGCGATGATATCCATCCTCGCGGAACGAGCTGATAAATGATGATGACTCGCCGCCATCGCCGGCGACCGAATCGATCGATGCGTCAAGGCTTCTGATCGATCCGAAGATGCTCGCGCTCGTGCCGGCCGGCAGCCATGCCCCCTCGTTCAGCACCACCGCTCCGCCACGGTAAAATGATATCTCACCCGCCGACCTGTAGCTTGTGATCCCCCGCGCCGCCCGATAGGGAGAGGATGTCACCCCGCTCCCCTTCGATCCGCCGGCCGCGCCTCCCAGCACCAGCCCCTCTCCGAATTCCGCCGAGAAATCCCCGGCATAGATCGTGATCGGGGCCAGATGAACCCTGGCGTGCGCGCTCACGAAGCCCCCGAATCGCAATGCGTGCTCGCCGGTGGAGGTTCGTGGATCGGCGTATTCGTAGCGGCCGTAGGAGTAGCCCGCCGTGTCGCTGAACAGGAGCGGTTCCCCCGGGTCCTTCTCGAATGTGATCCCGCCGGAGATATCGCCGCAGGAGATCAGCGCGCGTGACATCACCCCCTGCGGGCCGCCGAGATAGGTATGGCCGATGGATAGCGTATCCAGCCCGAGCGAATCGCCGGTTGTCGGGTTGCGCCGCGGGGATACCCTGTAGAGAGGATCATGATAGCCGCGTCTTGGCTGAAGATCCCGCATCACCCGCGTTCTGATCTCCACACCGAGACCGCGCACCGGCCCGCGGCCCTCCGGCCTGTCGAGCGATGTGTAATCGCGGAGGACGAGGAGCTGGCGCTTCGAGATGGTTGCAAGGGTATCGAAATCGCTCCAGCCGGATGGCGATGTTCGATCGATAAAGGCGAGAATGGCGGCCGCATCGCGCACGGATATGCCCGGAAGCCGTGCCAGCGCGTGAGCTGTCGTGGAATAGAGATCGATCGGGTTGCGGCGATAGCCCTCCAGCTCATCGAGCAGCTCGGAATCGTCCGAGCCATCGGTTCCATCCTCGTCGATTTTTCCCTCGGCCCGCTCCTCGCTCTCCTCCGTGGCCGGCCCTGGCGACTGCGCGGAAGCCGTGTGACAGAGCGCCAGCATGACGCCGGTGAGCGCGAGGGCGTGGAACAGGATGCGTGGAATGATGATGTGGTGCTTCATCGATTGCCTCTTTTTGAATGGTGATGGTTTGTTCGCGCCATGCCGGCCGCTCGCGGTGATGCACGGCATCCGCTCCGGGATATTCCGTTATCATTAAAACCGCATGCCCGCCCCGACGACGTGCCTGAACCCGAGCGGGGAACCATATGCTCCGCCATAATCGAGCGTGATATCATTCAGATGATATCCCATCCCGAACGATATCATTCCGGGGCCGTTGCCGATCCCTCCCCGGATGACAAGGCCGGCAAGGGGCGATGTGCTGATCGCGAGCGATACCGCCGCCGAGCGACGCAGCTCATCGCTTGCATCCACCGAAAGGATTGTCCCGCCCTCCACCTCGAACGCAAACCCGAAGCCGACCCGTTGCGGGATATCGGTGCCGGCGATGCGCGCCCGCGCCAGGTTCCGCATCGCGCAGCCGAAACGTATCTGTTCGCTCAACCTTGCGGTGGCTCCCAGGTCGATCGTTGGGGCCATCGCCGAGCCGTAGTCCCGGATTCTGAGCGAGTAGAGCCCGACTCCAACGGCGATCGTCACCTGCGGGGCCGGATTGCAGGCCGCGATCATGCTCCCCTCCATCTCCCCGTACCCTGGAACCCCGGTAAACGCGGCGGTGGCGGCAACATGCCAGATCGTATCGATTGGCAGGACCATCACCAGCGCCCCCTCACGATAGCCGGCGATGCCGATCGATGATGGAGCGAATGAAGCGGCGAGGGCTCCGGCGCGTGTCTCTCCAACCGCCGCCGGGTTGATGCGGGCGAACCACGGGCTTTCAACCCTGGCGACGGCAGATCCGGCAAGCGCGGTTTCCGGCGGGCTTGCCAGCATGGCGGTCTGGGCGCGCAGACAGGGCGCCAGAACAATATGAAGGAGGAGGGTAAAGCCCTTTATCCAATGGCTTCGGTTCAGTAGATTCGTTGTGACCATGATGATGATTCCCGTGGTGATGTGTGGTGATTGCCCGTTCCGCCGTATCAACGGCAAATCAACCGCCTGCTTGTACGTCTGAACAGTGCCCCGGCGATGGTGGCGTGGAACACATCGCGCGCGAAGAGGGGCGACGATCTCCGCCGGTCGATAAACTTCGTGGGGCAGTCGCGGTCCGTTGTGAGTGGTTTTTCTCACATGCGCGGAATGCGGTGCGTATTCAACTAGAACTTTCCCTTCGTCAACAGTATGAAATTTCCTTCGACCATTGCCATGCTGGCGATATTGATCGCCGGCGCCTGCGCTCCCAGGCTGATCGCGCAGGAGATCGACGCGACGGTCTCGTTCAACACCGATCAGCTTCCATTGATCGGCCGGCAGGAGGTTGCCGGATTCGCCGATGAGATGCAGCACTATATCAATTCCACCCGCTGGACCGATGGCCCGTGGGAGGGAGAGAAGGTGAAGATGAACTTCAGCGTGGTCTTCACCGCGACGAGCGATAATGCCTATGGTGCGAAGCTCCTCGTCGGCAGCCAGCGCACATTGAACAAGTCGGAAAAACTCTCGCCGATGATGAAGGTGCTGGATGAGGGATGGAGCTTTCACTACAACCGCAACCAGCCGTTTATTCAGGATCTGAGCCGCTACGATGAGCTGACCGGCCTGATCGACTTCTACGTGTATATCGCGCTCGGGCTCGACCTGGACAGCTATGCCTATCTCGGCGGCTCATCGCAGTTCGACAAGGCGTGGGCGCTGGCGCAGCGGGCGCAGGTCAGAACCGATCTGAGCGGATGGGGGACGCAGACCTCGTCGGGAAGCTATTCGCGTTACGGCTTCATCCGCGAGCTGACCGACCTCCGATTCAGCCCGCTTCGGAAGTTCATCTACGAGTATCACTATAACGGCCTCGATCTTATCACCGAGAATCGTGCCGCCGCGCTCGACTCCGTTAACGCCCATCTTTCCGATCTGGTGCTTGCGGTGGATCGGCTGGTGGCCCCTTCGGTTATCATGCGCGTCATGAACGATGCGAAGAATGTGGAGTATTCGGAGATTTTCACGGGCTATGGCGATCCGCTCGTCTGGAAGAAGCTTCTCTATCTCGATCCGGGGCACCAGTCGGTCTACGATAACGCTCGGAATAGATAACTCCGCGCGTATCTCAAACCTTTCAGCGGCCGGCCCGATCAGCAACCGGATCGGCCGGCCGTTCTGCGTTCGGTATCCGCGAATGTGAGCCTTTATCCCGCCGCTCGAAGCGATTACACTTCATCACCCCGATATATCCCCAATTGTGAATCCAGCACGCCACCGCGCCGTACCGGTCCCCGTTGTCACACAATCGACATTCCGGCTGTCTCGATCATAAAGCTTCCAATGCGGAGATGATACGGGGGCAGGTGGATGGAATAATAATCCCGTTATCATGAGCGCGACAAAGACAATTTCCGCCGAAATAATCATCAAGGCTTCGAAGGAACGGGTGTGGGAAATCCTCACTTCCTTCAGCGATTACAGCACATGGAACCCTTTTATCATCAGCAGCCGTGGCGAGGCAATCCCCGGAACACGACTGGATAATGTCATGATGAATGGCAGACGGAAGATGACCTTCCACCCGAAAGTGCTCAGATCGGAACCATACCGATATTTCGACTGGCTGGGAAATTTTATCGTGAAGGGATTATTCGACGGGCATCATTATTTCAGGATCGACGATCTGGAAAATGGGATGGTGCGGCTGACGCAGGGGGAGAATTTCTCCGGCATGATGAGCGGAATTATCCTCAAATCGATCGAAAGTGATACGCTGCGGGGATTCGAGAGGATGAACGAGGCGTTGAAACAGCGCGCTGAAGCCGGATAATAATGAGCGATGGATATCTCTCGATCGCATACATCGAACATGTACCGATTAATCGATAAACGTTTTACAGGGCCGCGCGGCATAACAGCGCGGCGGCCTGAAAATCAGACATCAAATAATATCAACAACAATCACAAAGGTGATAAATCATGAAGGCACTTGGAATAATCGCGGCGCTCATCCTGTCAGCCGCAACCGCATACGCGCAACCACAAACATTGCTGGACGGCGATTTTCAGAGCGGCGGGTTCGCCGGTCTTTCGGCCAAGGGGACGCGGATCAATAGTCAATGGAGTGCCCTGGCGGGAGCGGAGGGGGCGTGGGTGATCAATCACGCGTTCTATATCGGCGGCGGCGGATATGCCACCATCACCGAGCCGACAACCGAGGGGCTTGCCGACACGACGATGCTGAGAGTCGGGTATGGCGGCGGGATCATCGGCTATCAGTTCGCGCCGGATAATCTGGTGCATATCGGCGTCCAGACGATGGTGGGAGCGGGGGGGATCGGCGCTCATCGGAGCAACTGGGCCGACGCATTCGACCAGGGAAATCAGGACTCGCCCGATGTCTTTTTCGTGGTGGAGCCCGCGGCCAGCGTGGAGCTGAACATTTCAAAGAGCTTCCGGCTGGACGTGCTGGCGAGCTACCGGTTCGTTAACGGCGTCGAGACGGCGGGAATTACGAACAAGAGCCTCTCCGGTCCCTCCGTGGGAGTGACCGCGCGGTTCGGATCGTTCTGAGCAACCCCGGTCTCCCGCAACGGAGATCCCATCATAGATGAATCGGGCTCCCTTCCAGTCAGAGGAGGGGAGCCCGATTCGTTATGCATGCCTCAATGCGCGTGAGCGGGAGAATCACCGCCCGAGCTTCACCACCTTCCCATGCTCGACTGTCGTCCCGGCCCTTACCTCGTACAGATATGTTCCATCCGGAAGCCCCGCGCTGTTGAAGGGGAAACGATACTCCCCGGCGTCCAGGTCACCATCGTAGATCGACGCCACCACGTTCCCCCGCAGATCGTACACCACCACGCCTGCATGGGCGTGACGGGGCATCGTGAAGCGAAGATCGGTGATCTCCGGGAACGGGCTGGGATATGCCTGAAGGTTGAGCCGGCTCCCTGCAATCGCGGGGGATGCCGGCACCGCGCTCAGTTTCCTGAGCTCAAGCGCCCGCTGGGCGGCGGAACGGAGGCCGGGAAAATCGGGGGCGACGAGGAGGGCGAACTCCACGGTCGTCGTATCGTTCGGGGCCAGGTCGATCGATCCGGCGCTGATCACCATGCCGGCGTCGCAGACCAGCGAGTTCTCATGCAGCCTTGCCGAGAGCATCTTCCACTTCTTCTCCGTCGTAAATCCGAATTCGATGCTGTCGCCCCCGGCGGTGATCTCGTTGTCCACCCCGTAGAATCCGGGGTCCTGATGCGTCAGCAGCGCCGCCCCCGTAAACAGCTTCTGCTCGTCGCGCGTGTCCCGCTGATAGGCGAGCCGGTTGAGCGAATCGTAGCCGGTCTGGTCGTAGTAGTATGCCGGGCTCACGTCCCAGTCCAGGTAGAGCCCGCACCGCAGCCCGTGAAGCGGGGTTGGATTGGTATTGCGGATCGTATAGCCCACCACCACGATATTCGACGCCGAGGGATCGCGATATTCATACGTGTGCATCTCGACATCGACCCCGGCCCCCGCCGCTCCAAGGTGTGCGTCGTTGAACTTTGCCGTGCCGATCTGCACGCTGGAATCGGTCGACATCCGCAGCCGGTACGATTGCGTGGAATGAAAACCATCGCTCTCCCCCTCGGTAAGCCCCCCCACGCGCACCACTTCCGAAAGGTGATCCGCGCCGGTGCCGATCATCAGCCCGCCATGAAAGAGAAGCTCCCCTGCCCTGCCGAATGAAAAGCCATCTCCCTGTTTCGTGTTGAACCCGTTGTAGGCGATGTTCCCGATGCTGTTGAACGTGGCGGCGATCTGGTTGTAGTTCGTGGTCAGATAGGTGGGGGCCACCAGTATGGAGAAATACTGGATGGATGATCTGTCCGGCGTGGTCACGGTGATCTTGAAGGTAAGCACGCTGTTCGGCTGCGCGCCGGCGGGGATCATCACGCGGAAGACGCTGTCCTCCGTGGTCAGGGTCTGCCCGGTTGTCATGGCGCCGAAGTTCTGCGTAGGCCCCTGCACCGTGATGTCGGAAGCGTTGACCGCGACCAGTGTGGCCGTGACGGTCGGGGAGTTCGCCAGGATGTTTTTGATGTCCGCGCGAATCGTGATGGCCTCCCCCGGATCGACCACGCCGTCAGGGTTGGATTCCGCGATCCGGAATGTCATCATCCTTGCCGAGCGGATGGAGGCCCCGCCGGTCACCGCCCGTCCCACGTTCAGGCGGCCGGTCCCCATCTTGTCGCGGAAGATGGGGTCGAACGCGCCGCTGATATCATCGGCGGTCGCGCGGATCACCTCGGCGACCTGCGCCGGGTTGAGGTCGGGATATTTCTTCCTGATAAGCGCCGCCGCGCCGCTTACCATCGGGGCGGCCATCGATGTGCCGCTCATCAGCCCGTAGCTGCTGCCGGGAAGCGTGGAGAAGATGTTCTCGCCGGGGGCGGAGACATCCACCCTGACGTTGTAGTTGCTGGAGGTGGCCTTGGCATCGAACGTGGTAACCGAAGCGACCGAGATGACGCCCGGATAGGAGGCTGGGAAGATGGCCTGATCCCGCCCCTTGTTTCCGCATGCCGCCACCACCACGGCGCCGAACTGGCTCTGTACCTTCTCGAACACCGCAGCTTCCGCTATCGAGCTTCCCGAGCCCCCCCAGCTGCAGTTGATCACCTTGGCCCCGTTCACCGCGGCGTACAGCACCCCCTCGGCCTCGTTGAAGAGGTCGGGCTCCGGGGCGTCGTCACCGATCTTCACCGACATGATGCGCACGCCGAATGCCACGCCGGTGCCCCCAACGCTGTTGTTGCCGCTCGCCGCCGCGATTCCGGCCACGTGGGTGCCATGCGAGGCGCCGGGGGAGGGATCGTTATCCGGATTGGTTCCGTTGCTGCCGGCGAAATCATATCCCCACCAGTCATCGGTATAGCCGTTGCCGTCGTCATCCTTCCCGTTGGTCGCCTTGTCATTGCCGGCGGAGTCCCTGCCGGTCTCTCCGGGGTTGGTCCAGATTGCATCCTTCAGGTCGGGATGGGTCCGCTCGATGCCGGCATCCGTCACGGCGATGATGAAAGAGTTGTCGGCGCGGACGTTGTCCCACGCCAGCGGCGCGCCGATCTTGTCCAGATACTGCTGCTGCTGCCAGACCAGCGGATCGTTCGGCGCGAACATCAGCGTGCGCTTGTAGACCGGCTCCGCATATTCCACCCCCGGCATTCCCTGGAATGCCCCCGCCACCTGCTCTGCGGGGTCGAGCGATGAATAGTGGATGATCAATATCCTCATCAGCGGCAGCAGCCCCGGCTCCTCCGTTCCGCTTCCAAACGTCGTCTTGTACGCCGGGGCATGCCAGGCCAGGAGTTTCGGGTTGATCCACGGCGTGATATCGTAGATGCCGTATCTGGCCGCCGCCGCGCCGAAGTTCCCGGCCGTAACGCCGCGCGCGAACGCATCGCGCGTCACCTTGATCCTGATCTCCCCCTGAACGGATATCCCGTCGGCGTCGCGAGGCGTGTACCTGAACTGGAGCGTCTGCGCCCTGCATATCCCGGCGCCGCCGATGGCGATCAGTATGAAAAGTAAAATGCGCTGGCGCATGATCATTGTCCGAGAGAGTGTGTTTGTCGGGAAGTGCCCGCGCCCGGAAACGATGGACCGGAACGGCATGAAGCGGCGGCATGATACGAACGGGGCGTTATCGCGCCAAGTGAATTAGGTTGCGCGAGACGACCCCGCCGGATGCCGCCAGACGAACAACGTACACCTCGCTGGCCGCATTGCCGGGGAGGGTGAATTGAGCCGTATGAATCCCCTTGGTCTGGAACCCGCTCACAAGCGTCGCCACGCGCCGCCCGAGGGCATCGAAGACATCGAGCGTGGCCTGACCCTCCGTCGGGAGCCAGTACTCGATCACCGTCCGGTCGGTGAACGGATTGGGGACGGAGCCGGCAATGGTGAAATCGGAGGGGAGGATGATCGGCCCGCCGGGCAGCTCTCCAAGCGCAGTGAAACGGGCGCGGGCCGCATCAGCCGATGCATTCAGATCGGCGATGTTCGCTCCGGCCATCAACGAGAACGCCACTACCGTGTCGGCTCCCGGCTCCAGCGCTATCGGCCCGGCGCCGATGATCATGGCGCAATCTCCGGTCTTCGTCTCCTCGCGACCTATTCCGCCGGAGATCAGATCCCATTTCTCCGTTGCCATGAAGCCCTTGCCGATCGGATAATCGGTGGAGTTGTCGATGGCGTAGAAGTTCGCGGGCTGGTCGCTCAGAAGCATCGTCCCGGTATACGGGAGGCGCCGGTTTCTCCGGTTGTCGGCGTAGCCAAGCCTGTGCTCCAGATCGATGGCGATATAATCATCGGCCCCCGCCGGGCCCAGATCCCAGTCCATGAACAGGGCGCAGTAGAGATTTGTCAGGCGCGCCGCCGAGGTGTTCCGTATCCGGTAGAGAAGAAGGGTCTGGCTCGATGTCGCCGAATCGTTGTACTGCTTCGTGGTCAGCGTGATATCCAGCCCGATGCGCGTCCCGGCCGGAAGGTGCGCGTCGTTGAAACGGGCGTGCCCTACTTCCGCGTTTTCCGCCGTCACATATCCAACGCGATATGGCTCCACGGTCTGAAGGCCCAGCCCCGGCGCGTAATCGGTGCCGCCACGGACAACATCCTCCACGCGATCCGGTCCGGTCGCCACGATCAGCCCCCCCTCCGCCAGAAGATTGGCGGATGAATCGAACGAGAACCCCTTTCCCTGAAGATCGGAGGGGAAATCGTTGAAGCCGATCCGGCCGTTGCCGGTGAATGTCACCCGCGTCCGGTTGAACCATGTGGTGGCGTAGTTCGGGTTCACCGTCAGCTCGACGATCTGCATGCCGATCTTCCGATCGCCATCCATGAGAACGAAGTAGAGGCGGAATTTGTAGTCGGTCGGGACCGCCTTCGGGATGGTGATGCGGAAGTAGCCATCGGCGCTCTCGCGCTCTTCGTAGGTATCCATCGCGCCGAAGTCCTCGATCGCCTGTTCGATGTCCGGCGTCTCCCCCGATGCCGCCGTCAGCATCACCTTCATGTCGGCGGCCGGGCCGAGAAGGTTCTTGATGCGGAGATGGAATGCGATCGTCTCGCCCGCCTCCACAATGCCGGGGCTGGCGCTCTCGATCACCTTGTAGTCCAGCACCGATGCGGCTTCCCCGGAGGGGCCCACCGTCAGAGCCCGCTCGATATTGAGGCGTCCGGTGCCGAGCACATCGTGGTAATGTGGGTTCAGCGAGTCGATGTTGTCGACGGTGGACTGGAGGATGGCGACGATCTGGCCGGGGGGGAGATCGGGATATCTGGTCAGCAGCAGCGCGGCCGCGCCGGATACGATCGGCGTGGACATCGATGTGCCGCGCGAGTACATGTAGCCGCTCTGGGCGGTCTGCCTGGGAACCGTGGAGTAGATGGCGTCGCCGGGGGCGGAGATCCCGACCTCGATATTGTAGCTGCTGAACGAGGAATGCTGGTCGTTTCTCTGCACCGATCCCACCGAGAGGACATTGCGGTAGGAGGCGGGATAGGAGATGCTGTTTCGTCCTTCCCCCTCGTTCCCCGCCGCGGCGATAATGCAGGAGCCCATCCTTGTCACCGCGTCCATCAGATCCTGCTCCGCCTGCGAGTAGCCGGGACCACCCCAGCTGCAGTTGATGACCTGCGCTCCATGCCGCGCCGCGAAGAGAATGCCGTCCGGGCCGGTGGTGAGCGTGGGGGATGATGGATTGTCGTCGGCGATCTTCACGATCATCAGCTTCGCGCCGAACCCGATGCCGGCGATGCCGATGCCGTTGTTCGCAATCGCCCCGGCTATTCCCGCCACGTGCGTTCCATGCCAGTAGCCCGGCGATGGGTCGTTATCGGGAGTGTAGCCATCCTTCCCGCCGAAATCGTATCCCTGCCAGTCATCCTTGAAGCCGTCCCCGTCATCATCGATCCCGTTGCTCCGCATGTCGCGTCCCAGCGCGTCGGTGCCCGTTTCGCCGGGGTTCCGCCAGATCGCGGCGGCCAGATCGGGATGCGTGGGGTCGGTGCCGGTATCGACGATGGCGATGATGATCGATGAATCCGCGTTGGTGATGCCCCATCCCTGGACCGCCCTGATCTGTTCCAGATAGGTCTGCTGGGAGATCAGCGGATCGTTCGGGATGGTGCTGATAAACCTGGGGTAGACGGGCTCCGCATACTCCACTTCCGGGATCGGCCGCAGCTTTGCCGCCACAACCTCCGGCGGGATATCGCTCATATAGACCACCGTGATGATCCTCTCCAGCCCCGAGGCGGAGAGGTCATCGGCCGCGCGTTTCCGTCCGATCCCTTCCCGATTCTGCTGAAGGAGGCGGGGATCGAGCCATGTGGTGATCGATGTGATGCCGTAGCGCGCGGCAACCGGCGCCAGCAGCTCCCTGCCCCGGTCGATGGCCGATCCATCACCGGCCCGCAGCTTTACCACGACCCGATGCGCCACGGCCGTGGGGACATCGGTGGGGATAAAGGGGGTGTCCCCACGCGCCGGTAGCCGGGCGGGGAAAACAAGAGCCAGCATCAGCGTAAGCAATAACGAAGCAAATGTTCTCATGAGCGTATACGATCAACGTTCCCTGATGCCGGAGATTGTCTGGCAAGTGCTTTCATGAAGAACCCACGAATCGGGAGAAGATGGCTCGATTCCCCGATTTTTCCGCCGATAAAATTTCTGACGGCATCCCCGCCATGCCCCGCCATCCCGCCGGCCCGTTTCATCGTATGTCTCTGAACGCGCGCACGACGCAACGCCGGCGCATAACCGCATCACGTTCATCAACAGGAGCATGCAATGATTACGGTAGGATTGTTCGTTCGGCTCGAGGCAAAACCGGGGAAGGAAGCTGATGTGGAGAAGTTTCTCAAGGGGGGGCTGGCGCTGGTGCAGGATGAGCCGGCCACCACGGCATGGTTCGCCATCCGCCTCGGGCCGTCGACATTCGGCATCTTCGACGCATTTCCCGACGAGGCCGGCCGGCAGGCGCATCTCTCCGGCCGGGTCGCCGAGGCGCTGATGGCACAGGCATCCGAGCTGTTCTCCGAATCCCCATCCATCGAGCAGGCCGACGTTCTCGCCGCGAAACTTCCCTGACGGCCATGTCATCGGCAGGTGCCGATGCATCCCCGCATTGATGAACAACAGTACGCTCCGATGGAGCTTGGCATCATGGAGAATGTGGCATTGCTACAACCGGTTCGCCCCGATGGAGCTGAAAGCGAGATTCCAAATTCTTGGAATCTCGCTTTTTTTGAAATTTCGTGTTTTCTTGATGGAAAGGCAGACGACCGGCCGATGCTCATCGTACGACTGCTCGTACAGATCAAGCACATGTTCCATACGCCAGAGGAACTCTAATCCGCCCGAGCCACCACTGGCGACGCTGCCACGGCTTTAACTCGTTTTTTTGAGATACCCGCCTACGGTCGTGTGGCTTGTCGTATCGACCAACTCCAGTCCGACAAGCGTGTCGGCCAGCAGACGCAACGTTGCCGGCCATCGGGAGCATCCGGGCATGTCAGAGCGGTTAATCGCGCCTCCTGATGCTCACTTGCGGGCTACACCAGGCAGGCCGGGGTCGTTCGCTGATCGCGGGCTGTAGTCCTTCGGTGGCAAACCGATATCGCAGGCGATAGACCGTCGCCAGACCGATGCCGAGTGCGGCGACAATCTCTTTCATCGGTTTTCCCTGATCGGCCAGCAGGAGCGCGCGAGTAAGCGTACGAGCCTAAGGTTCTGGAGCAAGCGTTACTCCGATGCCGGGAGTTTCACCTGACGCTGTTTTGCTGACATGGCAGATCCCTTCTGTAAGTGAGGATAATCTACTCATCGTGACAATGCCTAGGTAAATTCTAAGTATCACCGGATTATCGATGTGCCGCCATATTGCAGTTACGAATTTCGGTTGGCATTGATCGAGCAATTGACACTGTAGTATGGAGTAAGTACATAAAACTGCGGTGGTAATGCGCTTGTGACATGTGATCGGGATTCACCATCATCCGCGCATGAGCAATTCACGGCTCGGCGGGCGAATTTATTCATGACAAACACTAATTAAAAGGAGCCATGATGACTGGAAATATTCCGGTTGGAACAATCATGATGTACGCCGGGGACATTTCGGCCTCCACGATCACCGGGCTGGTGGAGCAGGGCTGGCTGCTCTGCGACGGCTCGAAGTATCCGCGCACGATCCTGATGTTCAGAACCCTTTTCTTGACTATCGGCGAGAGCTACGGCGGTGACGATAGCAATTTCTGCGTCCCGATGTGTAACGGCCTCTTTCTACGTGGGGTAACTGGTGAAAGCGTGAATGATCCGGACACCCTGGCACGTGTACCACCGCGCCCGGACCGGCCCAATGCCGGCAATAAGGGCAACAGTATCGGCTCAATGCAGAGCCATGAGATCCAGTCACACACGCACGGATACAACGTATACAACGACCTGCACGACTGTGATCATGTCGCTGGTCACGATACCCTCAATTCGGGATCGACGTCAATAACCATGGGAGGCGCTGGCACTTCAGAGACACGGCCGGCGAATATGTATGTCAACTTCATTATCAAATACTTGGCGAGTGACAGTACCATTCCGGTAGGCGCCGTAATTCCCTATGCGGGGGCTCTTCCGGACTCCACAATCGACCCGTCGTGGCTTGCGTGCAATGGTGACGGTCTGGACCAGGTGCAGTATTCCGCACTCTACAATGTCATCGAGAATTTCTACGGTGAAAACGGGAACATCTTCTTCCTTCCTGACTACCGTGGTCGTTTCGTGCGTGGATGGCAGGGAACGCCGATCAACGGCGTGCCGGTATATGATCCTGATGCGGCGACGCGTACGGCTCCTACATCGCAGCCTGTACCAGGAAACAACGGTAACCAGGTGGGCTCACTAGAGAGCGGAGCCCTAATGCTGCATCAACATTCATATACCTACAATGACTCATATCAATTCACCGCAGCGACGGGGCCATGGGGGACCTTTGACGGAGTTGCGTACGCTGACGGGACTACGGGCTACAACTCGGATATCTCCGGCGGTTCGGAGACGCGCCCGTTGAATATGTCGGTGAACTATCTCATCAAAGTGGTGTGAGTCGTGCGTGCATTGCATGCACGACTGTGCTTACGCATCCGCGACACTGTGGTAAGGTGCGAACGTCCGCTACCGGCAGCCATGGACGTAGAGGTTTGCATCACCACAATTGACAATCATTTCTTTTAAATACAATCTCAAGGAGGCATCCATGCCTGATACGTTCTATCCCATCGGCTCGGTTCTGCCATATGCCGGACCTATTACTGCGGACAGTGAAGAGCAGATCATAAACGCTGGATTTATTCCGTGCGATGGACGGGGGCTGCCAAAATCGAGCGTGGGCTACGCAGCCCTGCTGACAGTGATTGGATCAATGTATGGCGGCAATAACACAACCTTCTATGTCCCGGATTATCGCGGAATGTTTCTCCGCGGTGTCGACGCCGGCACAGGCCGCGATCCAGATACCGCAACGCGCGGTTTCCCACGGCCCGATCTCCCGGTGGGAAAACAGGGGAACAGTGGTGATAACGTGGGGTCACTGCAGAGCTGCAATATTGTGAACCATAATCACGGATACAGCATGCATACCGGCAGTCACCATTGCAATAGAGGATCGAAAATCGGTCCGGGAGTCTACACGGGTGATACCAGTGTGCAGACATCGAGCTCCGCCGGTGGCTCCGAGGCGCGGCCGGTGAACCTGTATACAAATTATGTGATCCGCTACGCATGAGCTGGTTGGGTAGTGACTCAGGTTGAGATACGGTTCATGCTGTTTGGACTCATGGAGGGCATTCGACATCTGTCCTTCCAGCCCCATCGGGGCGTACCGGTTGTAGCATCGCCATGCCCCCATGATTCCAAGCTCCATCGGAGCGTACCATTCGGCACGGATGCGGGGATGGTACGCTCCGATGGAGCTTGAGCGGGAGATGGGAGCGTTGTTGCTACAACCGGCGCGCTCCCACGGAGCTTGAAGAGTGAAGCAGTGATGGCCGATCGATGATTGTTCAGCAGATGGAAGACTGGATTCAAACTGAGTCACTACCGGAGCCCGGCGTGATTTGTTGTGGCGCAATTAGTATGGTAGATTGGCAGCCCCATTGAGGAGATAAGCCATGACCGACGATACAAGCACGAAGCAGCAGCGCACCCCCCTTGGCATAGCATGGAGGGAGGCCCGCGCCATCATCATGATCTCGCTCGGGATTATGATATGCTATAATATTTTCGCCGCTCCATCCATCGATATCTTCGATACCAGCGCCGTCCGGCTCTCCTGGATCTACAAGGCCCGCAGGCACGATACGGCAGCGACTGCCGGCGGCCTGCTGCCCGATACTTCCACCACCACCACGATAGCCGTCCCCGCCACCGCCGACACAGCCCCCGCGGTCAAGGCGACGGGACCCGATACGCTGGCGCCGATCGCGACGATCGATACCGCCGGGAAAGGGGCATCGGCGGCGGAGCTGAAGGCGCGGAAGGACTCGGTCGAAAAGGCGCGGCTGGAGGCGAAACGGATCATCGACAGCGCAACGAAGGCGCGGGGAACCGGGGTCCTGGACAAGGTCGCCGGGATGAAGGAGATATCCACCGATATCGCAAAACAGCTCTTCGATATGAAGGGAGCGATGTTTATCGACGCGCGGCCGGAGGACCATTATAATGAAGGGCATATCGCCGGCGCGATGAATGTCTACGCCGATCAGTGGCAGACATCCATCCCCGAGCTTATCAAGATCCCGAAGGATCGCCTGATCGTCACCTACTGCGGTGGCGGCGATGCATGCGAGCTGAGCCACGAGCTGGCCGATCATCTCCGCGATATCGGCTTCAAGAAGGTGGTGGTCTATACGGGAGGGATCAAGGACTGGACCGCGAAAAACTACCCGCTGACCAAGTAGGATTGTTCAAGAAGATGGGTCGCTCGCCGGATCCCGATACATTCATACCCCCTTAACCTGTTGCCGCGAGAGGAGATAGCAGATGGATCAGACAGTGCAGCGTGATGGGTCGCACGGCGCGGCCGCGGCCATCCCGGTTGCCGCCACACCGGCGGTCAGGCTGGCGGACCACCCGGCGATGCGATGGCTCTCGCTTGGCGTGCGGGTCGTCCTTGGGGTCATCTTTCTGGTGGCCGGCGCCGAGAAGCTGGTTGCCCTCCCGACGTTCGGCCACTCCATTGCCGACTATCAGCTTCTCCCGGAATCTCTCTCGAACATCTTTGCTCTCAGCTTCGTCTGGACGGAGATCGTGGTGGGGGTGCTGCTGCTGGCCGGGGTCGCGATCCGCGGGAGCGCGCTGGTCACCGCGGCGATGCTGATTGTCTTTCTGGTGGCGGTGATCTCCGCCATCGCCAGGGGGATGACCATCGATTGCGGCTGCTTCGCCGGCAAATCGGAGCCGGTGGGACCGAAGAAGGTGATCGAGGATCTGCTGCTGCTGGCGGCGGCCCTCTTCCTGATCTACTTCCCCAATTCCTATCTCACCCTGAGCCGGCTTCTCCGGCGCGAGTGGGAATTGGGCGAACGCTGACCCCGCACGATTCCCGGTTCATTCCGTCATAACGTTTCCATCCGCGTGGGCCATCCCGGCCCATCAACCGAAGCCCGTTCGGGGCATTCCTTCAGAATCTCTTAATTCCGGAACTTCATGTACGATCCACGCAACAAGGCGCTTGCCGACAAGATTATCTCCTACTCAACAGCCACCAAGCCGGGCGAGAATGTCATGATCGAGCTCTTCGGCATCAACGGCGCTCATCTGGCGCAGGAGATGGCTCGCGCGACGCTGGATGCGGGCGCCGTGCCGTTCGTGGTTATCCGCGACACCGAAACCGAGCGGATCATCCGTGAACGGGGCTCGCGCGAACTCTGGCGCGCCCTGCGCGACAAGTCCGATCTGCCGCGGATGAAGGAGATGGATGTCTACATCGGCGTGCGTGCCGGGGAGAACATCTATGAGCTGAGCAACGCGGGCCGCGAGGAGAGCCGGGCCTACTCCGAGGAGTACGGCCTGCCGGTGCATATGACCGAGCGCGTGAACAACACCCGCTGGTGCGTCCTCCGCTATCCCTCCCCGGCGTTCGCCATGAACGCGAAGATGCCGACCGCCGCGTTCGCCGATTACTACTACAACGCCTGCCTTCTCGATTACGCCGATCTGAATGAGCGGATGAAGCCGCTCCACGAGCTTCTGGCGAAAAGCCGCGAGCTTCGAATGGTGGGAGAGGGAACCGATATCTCCTTCTCGATCGAGGGACAGAGCTGGATTCCGTGCGCCGGAGATCTGAACATCCCCGATGGCGAGATCTTCTCCGCGCCGCTCCTTACCTCAGTCAACGGGACCATCACCTATGCGCCGACCGTCTATGAGGGAAAGCCGTTCGAGTTCGTCAAGCTGGTGGTGAAGGATGGCGTGGTGATCGATTTCGATTCGAGCAACAACAAGGGGCTCGAGGAGATTCTGGGGACCGATGAAGGGGCACGGCGTTTCGGTGAGTTCTCCTTCGGCACAAACCCGAACATCGATCAGCCGATGTACGATATCCTCTTCGATGAGAAGATCTGGGGCTCCAACCACCTGACGCTCGGCAAATGCTACGATATCGCCCCCAACGGCAACAACAGCGCCATCCACTGGGATCTGGTCTGCATCGGCGCCGATGTGACGCTGGATGGTGAGCTGATTCGGAAGGGACGCCACTTCATTCATCCGGCGCTTCTCCAGCTCAATCCCGAGAGCTTCTGAGAACATCCATGGTCTTGAAACGCGAAAGGGCATCCTCATCGGGGATGCCCTTTCGCGTTCAGCCATCACCGTCGGCGAGCCCTACATCCCGCCCGATTCCCCTTCACGGACCTTCCGGATGCTCGCCTTGATCCGTCGCTTCGTCCCCAGATCCTCGCCGGAGACCGCGTCCACGCTTTCGCTGATGGCGCGCCAGCGGATCAATCCCTGATCGGCCAGCGAGATATAATCACGGCGCATCTTCGGCGAGGAGCGGAACAGCCCGTCGAAATACTCCACCGCGTAATGCGCCCGCAGCCCGGCCAGCTTGAAATTATCGAGCGGATCGCCGGGGGAGACCGTTACTTCACGGCCGTTGGTATCGAGGAACGTGACAGGTTTTTCGTTGTAGACGCCGATGATCGGGCGCGGATCGGCGTAGCCGTAGATCGTGATCTCGAGATATTCCTTCGGATCGGTCGGCTTCCGCTCCTTCAGATAGGCCAGGAATTTCGGGAAGTAGTCGCCCTGGCACATCACCACGAAATCCCCCAGAATCTTCTCCACCGTTCCCGACAGCCTGCGACTCTCCTCGTACACCGCGGCGTCGCGCGCCACATCGGCGATAAACGTCTGCGATTTCAGATCGCCGTTGAGCTGCCGTTTCCGAAGATCGGCGAGCATGGCCGCCGTGTTCATCCGGTAGTACCCGCTGACAAAGAACGGCAGGCTCATATCGGATGTGAAGTTGAACACCGGGGCGGGGGGGGCCACAGCGGGGGGATGCCCGAAGTTCACCGGGAAGTTGATCGTGGTATCCCCCGGAAAATCGGCAAGCGCAAGCTCCCTCTCCGGGAAGCCGGCGGCGGCGGCCTGAACGCGGTAGGAGAAGCCGGAAAGGAGGGGAAGAGCGACAGTATCGGAACCGCTCAGATCCAGCTCCGCGACGGCTCTGCCGAGGCTTGACTCCATAATGCGGATATGTCCGGGGAGCGCGCCGTGACGCGTGGTGTCGTTTAGCGAAAACCTTATGAGCGAGTTGCCGGGAGCAAAGATGTTGGGGGATGCCTCGTACAGATCGAGCCCGCCAACGCCCCCCGGACGATCGCTCGCGAAATAGCAGTGCGCCCTGCCGACCCCGAAGAAGAAAAGCTCGTTGGCGGATGTATTGATCCTCTCCCCCAGGTTTTTCGGCATGCCCCACGCCCCGGAGGAATCGCGCCGCACCATATAGAGATCGGAGCCGCCGAAGCCCCCCTGTCGCGTGCTCGCGAAGTAGAGCGTCCGCCCGTCGGGAGCGATAAAGGGTGCACACTCGTTGGCCGATGAGTTGACGTTCTCGCCAAGGTTGACCGGATCGGAATATCCGCCGCCGGCGGTCCGGTTGGCGATATAGAGATCCATCCCGCCGGAACCACCCGAACGGTTGGAGCTGAAAATGATAAAGCTGCCGTCGGAGGCGATCGTTCCCTGGGCTTCCCATGCGCTGGTGTTCAGGGATGGAAGTTTTGCCGCCTCGCGGATTCGTTCGCCATCGCGGGAGATCGTGACCAGATAGAGATCGGCATCGCCGGCGCCACCTGAACGTTTTCCGCTGGTGAACACGCCAAGCTCCGGGACATACAGACCGGCCAGATCGTGATCGGAAAGCTCGAAGAGCTGCGCCAGCGGCGGTATCGCACCGCTCAGCGATCCATCATCCAGCGCTGTGTTGACAGTGGGATCGGGGGGTATGGGGCCTGGATTTCCCCACTCACTCCCCGCGCGGCGCGCCCGGAACAGATCGGAGGAGCCCACGCGCGATGTCGTGAAATAGATCCATCGACCGTTCGCGGTCACAAATGGGGCATATTCATCGGCGTCCGTGTTGATCGACCGGAGATTGCTCACGGTGAACTTCGCCTCATCGGGATCGCGATAATGCTGGGCACGAGCCGGTGCTGCCGCGGCGCAGATCACGAGAAGGAGTGCAACTGAGAGAGAGCGCATAGGATAAGTGCTTATGACAGTAAGCGCTGACAACCAGATCCCTGGAAGGGCCCCGGCTTCACCGGCCGGCGACCAGGGCTCCGCGATGAAGCCGTCGATCGCTCAGCGGAGGGAGAAGAGAATGGCGATTGTCCCGACAAGGCCGGTCTGTTTCAGATCGTTGGGCTGGTGAAGCGCCGAGGTCAGAGGGGAACTGTAGAACACCTCGGGGTTGATCGTGAAGTAGTTCAGGTCGAGAAGGAGACCGGCCCCGCCGCGGAGATCGAAGGTCGATTTCTCGTAGCCGTCGAAGGATCGCCCGCTCACCAGCCGGTGCTCGGCGCTGCGAGAATCCGCGTACTGAAAATTCTGCTTCGAGCCGGTCAACCGTTCCGTGTAGTTGTACACTCCATCCAGCAGAAGGCTGCTCGATCCCCCGCCGAAGATATAGAAGCCGAACGCCTCCACGCCGATCGTCCCATCGATCGAGATGGCGGAGATGGTTGCATCCACCTGCGCTTCCTGATCGAGCATGACGATGGCATTGCTGGCGGCACGGACCGGCTCACCGGGAAGCGGCGAGACAAAGCTGCCGGAGCGGGCCTCGTATCGGATACGCGGGGAAACGAAGAGCCACGGGGTAAGGTAGATAATCCCCTTGATGCCGATCGTGAGCCCCTTGCCGGTGCCGTTATCGAACGCCGAACAGGAACGCCTGCCGTCCGGCACGGTGAAATATCCCCTGTTCGTCCATGTGCCGTAACCGACCTCCGGTCCGCCGAGGATTTGAAGCTGTTCGGGCTGCGGATAGAGGATATTATCCATGGCACGCCCTCCCTGCGCCAGAAGGCTGGGAGCGATCGAGAGGAAGGCGGAGCAGAGCGCGGCAACCGCGGCAAGCATCCGAAGTCGGCAGGACATCCTCCCCGCGCGATCTCCCGGGCGGGCCTTCCAGGTCGGCGTGATGGAACGAATGCCTTTATAGAGATAAGCCATAGATAATGCTGTTTGGAATGTCAACCGGCGGCCGTGCAATCCGGGCGCGCGGATCACTCGCGATACGGTCATCGCGCCACCACGAACTTCCTCACCAGGATCTCCCCGGATTCCGTTCGGAGCATAGCGTAATAGCTTCCCGGCGCCAGCCGCGCCACGTCCATTCCGAGCGTGGTTGCGCCCACGGAAAGCCGATACGTTGCCGGCGCCACCGCGCGGCTTCCATCGGCTCCGTAGACTTCCAGCGTAACGGATGTGGCGATATCGGTGCTTACCGGGATTGTCGCGTTGCGACCGGTAGAAGGGGTCGGGGTAACGTCTCCGGCGGCGACCTTCGCCACGGTGGCGAATTTGATCGGCTTCGAGGAGAGGAAACAGGTGCTGTCCAGCGCGACCGCGCCGGCGTTGTTCAGCTTCGTCTTCGGGTTGTCATCCTCGAAGAGACCTCTGGTCAGCTCCACGTCGGCCACCAGGGAGTCGCCACGGAGCACTTCGAAATCGAGCTGCGCCAGCTCGCCTCCGCCGGTCAGGCTGCTCCCCTCGCTGATCAGCCCCACGGTTGCGTAAAAGTTCGCGTATGACACCGGCGCCGACATTTTCACGGTGGTTCCCGCCGCCGCCGATCCGGGGCGGATGGCCTTGAGATCGAGCACCGACTTATCCCAGCGCAGCCCGTACGTGATGGTGTTGACGCCATACGCGCCGATCGCGGAATCGGCGTAGACCGGCATGGTGATGATGCTCCCCGGCGGCCCGACACGCCGGTCGCTGATCCGGAGATTCGCCGCCGCGAAGCCCACGCCGCCGAACGTGGTGTGGATGGTATCCACCCCGCAACTGTTATAGGTGAACATTGCGCTGCCGCCGCGGACCCTGATCTTCGCGGGAGTAAAGCAGACCGTGAACTTCACCTGGCCGCTCTCCGGCACAGGGATGGGGAATTTCACCGGCGACTGCATGGAGAATTCACCAGTGGCGGTCCCCCCCAGAAGATCGTTGATCATCATCGTATCGACGATCGCATCCCCTTCACCGACATTGGTAATCGTGATATCCCGGCAGGTTTTCCCGCCGATATAGACCGAATCGAAATCAGTGCTTTTGGTGGCGACAAGAATCGGCGATGTTATTCTGATCGAGAATGGCTCCCGCATGACATTGCCGCGGCTGACCAGATCGGTGATCGTCTCGAACGCCGTCTGGAGGGAATTGCAGTCGGTGGCAAGAAATGCCACGCCGTTGGCCCCCCCTGCAAGCCCCTGAAGGTAGCTGACCGCGCTGGCATCCAGGTTCAGCCCGATCGTAAAGATTCTGATCCCCCTGGCCCGCGCCGTGGCGGTGATGCTGTCCACCGGAATCGTAAGGATATCATCGGCATCGCCATCGGTCAACAGCACGATGACGCGATTCTTGAGCGGGCTTGCGGAAAGAGAATCGATCATCTGGAGGAGCGCCAGCCCCGTGGGCGTATGATTCTTGGTCTCAAGTTTGTCGATCTCGGCCTCGGCCACCGGACGGTTGATATCGGTGATATAGGCGAGGGGAAAAATGAAGGTGATGTCCGGATCATAGCTGTTCGGAAACGTGCTGTAGGAGGAGATGACAAGCTGATCCTGAATGCCAACCCCCGGCAGGTTCAGCAATGTCTGCGCGATAAAGTTTTTCGCCTGTGTCCGCGCCTGCTCGATTCGCTGCGGGCGCGACCCGCTGCAACTCATCTCCTGGCTCATGCTCCCGCTGACATCGATCGTCAGACCGAACGCGATCGATGTTCTGCTGTTGCTTTTCACCACCAGCGTATCGCGGAGGAACCCGCGCGTCAGGCTGTTGAGGCAGACCGGAATCGTCTTCGTTTCGTTGGCCTCGATCCTGAACGGGGTGGAAATGGCCGGGGTAAACGTATAGCCCGCCGTGTTATGAAGCCAGTCGATCGATTCGATATTCAGCGGCGCGTTGCCGACGTTCGAGAGAATGACATCGGTACAGCGCGATATATCGCACGGCGTCTGCTCCAGGTTGACCGGATTGAAGCCCGCCTTGCCGATCCGCAGCACGGCACCGGTGCCTATCAATTCCGTTGCCCCGTTGAACTGAAGCTGGATGCTGGTGCCGCACGCCGTGGGAAGGTTGATCGATGAGGAATAGACGCCGCTGGCCTTCGGTTCAAACGCGATCTGGACATCGACCGTATCGCCGGGAAGAATGGGGGGGGGCAGGGGGGGAACCAGGCTGAAAGGGGGGGGCACGGGGGGGAGCGCCGAGGCAAGATCGTACGGCAGATCGCCGTTGTTGATGATCGTTATCGTGAGCGTCGCCTTGGAGTTCGTCGTGGTTTTCGGGAAGAGGAACAGCGAGCTTGGCGCGATCACGATGGATGGCCCGATCCCCTTCCCGCTCAGGCGAACCCTGATGGTATCGAACCCCGTCGCGGTTCTGATGTAGAGCCTGAGAGAATCCGAGATCGTCCCCTTTCTGTTCGGCGTAAAGCAGACCGAAAGCGCAAGCCGTCCCCCGGCGGGTATCGTATCGGGAAGTGCCAGGGGGGCAACGGAGAAGCTGATGCTGTCCCGCATCCGGACGCGAAAGAGCACCCGCGGCGTGGTTCCCTCATTGGCAAAGAAGAGGGAATCGCATCGCGTGGAATCGCAGGGCGTATCGGAAAAGCTGAAGAAGCTCTGCGCCCGCGCGGAGGTGATCGCAACGGGAAGACAGAGAAGGAGAAAAGCAATGCGTAGCAGGTACCTGCCGATCATGGATCAACTCCGGGACGGGAATAAATGGAGATCTGGGGCCAGGGTGGGGCCGGAGAGCATGTTCATCGTATCGGGCGCGTGGGAATGGGATAATGAAAATACTCCCCGCGCTGGAGAATCTCAAGCCAGACAGAAGAATATTTACGGGCCGATGTTCCGGCCGTCGCCCATGCTCAGGTATGACGGCTCACCGCTTCGGGCCGTCACCCGGCAGGCCTATGACACGAAAGGCCCGTCATCGTTACATGACGGGCCTTTCCGTTATCTGCGGCGTATCGACGGAGTTACTTGATCACCACCATCCTGCTGTTGACCATTGCGGTCCCCTGAAGCAGCCGGACCATGTAAACACCGTTTGCCATGCCGTCCGTGCTGACCGGAATCTGATGCGCTCCGGCGCTGATCTGATCGCCATCGATCATCGTGCGGACAAGCGAGCCCGAGGCGTCGAAAATCTGGAGCGTCAGAGGCGCGGAGCCGCCGCTGACAAAGCTGATGGTCGCGGAACCGGCCGATGGGGTCGGCGCGATGCCCGTGAGAGCCAGCCCGCCCGTGCTCGATGTGGCGTCATCAACGCCGGAAGCAACGGCGGCGGTAGTCCAGGAGATGTTGGCGTTGGCATTTGCCGAGCCGACCGCAAGGAGGTTGACCACGCCGAACACCACCTTGTCGTAGGCAGGCGTTCCACCGATCGTATAATTGGTATTGCCGGCAAGCTCCTTCACCTCGATCACGCTGGCTCCCTTGTAGAAGATCGCCATCACCGTGTACGGCGTCTGCCCGGAGCTTGTGAACCTCAGCGTCCGCGCGGTCGGCTTGTTGAGCGTGAAGTAGCTGATTGCATACGGAGCCACCGAAACCGATCCAGTGGTCTTGAGCGCGTTCGTATCGGCCTTCGGCGATCCGGTCGTCACCGGCTTGTTATAGCGATACCGGAAGTAATCGACATTCTTGATCGTATAGTTGGCGACCGCGAATCCCTTGAGGATCGCCTGCCACGATGGGGGAACGCCGATGACATTGAGAGCATCATCAATCCGCTTCATCCCCGTGGAATGGGTCTGGTTGAACGCATGCAGGAAGCCCTCGCCATACTGATCGTAGAGATAGTAGACGAAGTTCATCGCACGCGAATAATCCGCCAGAATCAGGTTCCCCGTGGCGTCCTCGTAGGTCCAGCGGAAGAGATTGACGTTCGTGTTCGCCAGATAGCCGGAGTTGTCGCGGTTCGCGTACCCATTGATGATGCTGGCGGTCTCGCTGCAGCCTTCGTTGAAGAAGACCTCGCTCTGATTGTTCGTGTAGTAATGAATCAGATGCTGGAACTCGTGGGCGAGCGTGTTCATCAGATCCCGGAGGTTGGACGCGGACTGGGTGCCGAGCCCCTCGTGAGAATCGATATAGAGCATGTTGAGCATATTGGAGCCAGGCTGCGACGTCTGATCCCATGGCGAGAAGAAGCCGGCAACGAACGCCCCACCGCTAAAGCCGTCCTTGATATCGGTCATCAGAAACCAGATCTGCCCATCCTGGTTGAACTGATCCCTGTAATTGCCGAACACATCGATATCGTTCTGGATGATTCCCTGGGATGGGTTGCGCGATGACGGGGCGGTGGAGGAATCGAGCGCCTTTCCGAGCGTCGCGAGCGTGGTCTTCTTGACGCGCGCGGTATCCAGATTATCCACCCAGATCTGAGCGTAACGACCATTGTACATCAGCGTCGCGTTGACGGTGACGTACTGGTTCGTATTACGATCCCGGACGAAGAACGGATAATCGTCCCCCGCGACATACCGACGATTCTCTTTCGTCGACTTGGAGGCGTTCATCATCTTCTGATAGAGGGCCGGGTTATTGCGTGCCGTGTTGGCAACTGCTTCCATCTCCTTCCCATCATTGAAGGGAATCGTTCCGCAGATCATGCGGCCGCTGGCATCGGTATGCTCCAGATCCATGTCGGTCTGAGCGGAGGCGCAGGTTGTGATCGCGATAAAAAGCGCGCTCAGGGCAGCTATCCGGTAAAGGAAACCAGACATAGTGTACGTTGCTCCAGAATATGTTATAGAGAATAATCTGTTGGAAATTATCGGTCGCAAACGACGTCGGCCGCAATCCGGACGTTCCATGAATGCCCACCGCGACCGTCTGACAAGCTCGGAAAAGAATGAATGCAGGGCGCTCTAAAGAAGGATGAAAAGGTATGAGATTGTACCGCATCGTGAGCATCGGCGGCGGCCGGGGCAAACGGCTCAGCCGATATCGCGCGAGCATCCCGCAATGAGGGTTTGCGGGATAATCACTTCAAGCCACCACGCACAGCTTTCAACATAACCGCGTCGGGATAATTGGTTACACCGGCACGGGAGCGGGAATATCACTGAAGTCGTTTGACCGGCATGCGGCATCAACCGGACAGGTTGACACCGCATAAAGGATATCCTTGAAAATTTCCGAAAACCACCCTCGGTTCCGGGACCATTCGCGCCCGAAAGCCTCTATCGCACCACAACCATCACGCGGCTTGCCGTGCGATCGCCCTGAACAAGACGAACCACGTACACACCGTTGGAAAGGCCGCCGGTTTCAACGCCGATCTGATGCGTGCCGCTCTCGTAGCGTTCGGCATCGATCAGGTTGCGGACCAGTTCACCGTTCGTGTTGAACAACTGGAGAGTAACCGGAGCCGAACCGGTGCTCTCGAACGCGACGCTTGCATGGCCGGAGGTGGGGGTCGGGGCGATCGACGTAACAGCCACGCCGCTCGCCTGGCTGACGGCATCATCCACGCCAAGCGCGATATGCTCGGCGGTCCAGGTGATGCTCTGGGCATTGTTTCCCAGGTTCACCACTGCAAAGACGATCCGGTCGAACAGCCCTTTCTCGCTGAAGGAATAATCGGTGTTGTTCTTCAACTCCCGCACGTCGACGGCGATGCTTCCCTTGTAGAGAATGGCGTTGATGCCATAGGTGCCGGAGCTCTTGAACCTGACCTTCAGCCCTCCGGGGTTCTTATACTGAATGTAGCTCGACGCATATGGCTGCACCGACACCGATCCCGACGACGCGAACGCCGTATCGTATGTGGTGGCCGCCTTCGCGATCGTGTTGGAAAGCCTGTTGACATAAACGTAGCGGGAGTCGGAGAAATCCTTCAGGACATAGTTGGCGACCGAGAAGCTTTTCAACGTTCCCTGCCAGTCCGGGGACTTGCCGATCGCCTTCAGCGCATCGTTGATACGGGTAAAACCATTCGACTCAGTCCCCACAAAGCTGTTCAGGAACGGCTCGCCGTACTGTTCCTTCATATAGTACATGAAGGTGAGGGCGCGCTCGTAATCCGCGAGGAGCTTGGTGCCGTTGTCGTAGTTCCAGTAGAGGAAGGAAACGTTGGTGTTGCTGAGATAGTTGCTGTTGCTTCTGGATGTGTAGCCGCAGAGCACGGTGGCAACTTCGCTGCATCCCTCGTTGAACATCACCTCGCTGTATGGATTCCGTCCGTAATGGATCAGGTGCTGAAACTCATGCGCGATCGTCGCGAGAAGGGAGGAAACGCCCCCCTGGAGCCCCTCGTGCGAGTCGATATAGAGGATATTCCGCTCGTTCGATCCCGATTCGCTCCCCTGATCGTATGGGGAGAAGTAGCCGGCGATATATCCCCCGCCGGACATGCCGTCCTTGATATCGGTGAGAAGGAAATCGGTCTTGCCGTCCACCTCGTAGTCCTTCGGGGTCTCGCCGTACACCTCGATATCGTTATCGATGATTCCCTTTGCCGGATTTCTCGATTTGCTCCCCGTTGCTGAATCCAGTCCCTTCGCCAGCGCCGCAACCGTGGCCGGCTTCACCCGGCTGGAATCGACCTGATCCACCCAGATCCGCGCAAGATGCCCGTCGTAGACGAGAGTCGCGGTTACGGCATCGAACTGATTGGTGCTTCTGTTCAGCGTGTAGAACACCATCGTCTGTCCCGATGCCACCGACCGGTCATTGCCGCTCCTGGCGCGAGCCATCATATTCCGGTACAGATCCGGGTTATTCCTGGCGGTTGCCGCGAGCGCCTGCCGGGGATCGATCTCCGAGAACCTCATCATTCCACACGTTCCGGCAACCCCATCCGTATTATCCCGGTCATCGGAAATCTGCGTCTGAGCATGAACCACCGTTCCCAGAACGGCGAAAAAAGCGGTAAAGGCGACAAATCGATAGAGGAACCGATGCATACGGGGTGTTACTCCTGATACACAGTTGAAAAAACGAGTCAACGGGAAAGGAATCGACAGTCATCACGCGGGAGAGCAGGGGTGCTCCACGGCCAACTGGCTGAACGATACGGGAAGTGTTCCGGATTCGAGCGCTTACATGAAGGATCAGACGTGAGAAGATTGTCCGCCGATCCACGTTGTCGCGCCGTCGCTATTGACCATACAGCCGAACGTCCATGCCGGACGGCTCGGCGGGAGCGGGGGAGTATTGAGCAGGGCCGGGCAACTTACCACTATCCGTGGGATTTCTCAGAGCGCGCCGCCGTGGAGCGCTCCCCCTGCAACCATTTTTTTCTGGCGCGGCGCTGGACCGGGGTGTCCGGCTCGATCACCTCGAACCTGTATGCCCTCGTGTCCCGTTCCTCGGTCGCCAGCCGGAACGTAAGGAGACGCGACCCGCGGAACAGCGTGATTTCCATCACTTCTCCCGGACGTTTCATCCCCATCACGCTCTCCCAGCCGCCGCCGTTTGTCCGCTCTCCATCGATCGCGATGATCAGATCGCCGGCGCTGATCCCGGCGCGATCCGCCGGCGAGCCATCCAGAACATTCAGCACCGTGACGAACTCCGCGTCGCCACGTTCACGGCGTTCCGCAGGAATGATCCCCGTGAAGATCTGCGGGCGGGCCTCATCCACCGAATCCTTTCCTTTTTTCGGCCCCCGCAGCAGCTCCAGCCCCACGTAGCGGAGATGGCTTCGATAATCGATCTCATCGACACTGGTAATGGCCTGCTCAAGAAATCGCCGGGCATCGGTTCCCCCGACCCGTTCGGCCGCATCGCAGACATCCCGCTCCGAAAAACCGCTGCCGCGAAGGAAATATCCCTCGTTTCCGGCCTCCGCATAGCTGGTGCGGTAGAGATCCCGGATCAGATCGTCGAGCGATTTCCGGCCGCCGGTTCGTTCCCGGAGTTCGAGATCGAGAAGGAGGCCAAGAACTGCCCCCTTGAAATAATAATTGACGTATGTGTTCTTGAAATTGCTCACCAGCCCCATCGGGCTGCGGGCTCCCACGGCATTCCAGGTGTCGAAGCTCGACGCCCGGAGATTGCGATGGAAGCGTCCCGGTGATCGATCGACCGTGTTGATCTCCGAGACCATCTCCTTGTAGAACTGCCTGTCATCCCAGACGCCCGCGCGGCGGAGCATCAGATGTCCGTAGTACTGCGTAAACCCTTCGGCAAACCAGAGGAGCGTTGTGTGAAGCTCGCGGGAGTAATCGAACGGTCCCAGCTCGGCGGGACGGAGACGCTTCACATTCCAGATATGAAAGAACTCGTGGGATGTTACACCAACCAGCGCGTCGTACTGGTCCTGGTTTGTCGGATAGCCGTTCAGCACAAGGCGCGTGGAGGTGAGATGCTCCATTCCGTCGCCGTTCGCGGCAAACGGATCGATGTTCACCAGGAAGTAGTATTCAGGAAACTCGGGCGTCCCGAATGTGGTGGTATAGGCGCGAACCACCTTCTCCACATCGGCCACGTAACGGTCCAGCTTCTCCCGCAGCTCGGCACTCCGCCGCACTCCCTCGCCGCCGGCGATATCGATGATCACATGATAATCCACCCCCTCCAGCGCGAACCGGCGCGCCATGGGCGTTCCCACCTCGATCGGGGAATCGATGAGGAGATCGTAATTGGCCGCGGCAAACATCGCCCGCCCGCCCCGTCGCTTCCGTTTGAGCGCCGTATATGCCCGCCACCCCTCCGGGGCGATGATCTCCAGCTCGATCGGCTCCATCTGGCGACCCTCGATATAGCCGAAGACCGATGATCCGTTGATCGATGCGTGGCGGTCATCGAGCTGCGAGAATGTGCCGCTGAGCGTGTCGCCGAACATCCTGTAGGCAATGGTGATCGACTCCTCGCCAGCGCATTCCACCCGCCAGCTCCCCTTGGTGATCTTCTCCACATCCAGCCCCCGTCCCCCCTTGCCGCGGGCGGCAAGCTCCTGGACGTTGCGCGCGAAATCGTAGATGTAATATCGCCCCGGCGACCACGCGGGAAAGGCTATGATGACGTGGGATTCGCCGCCGGTTGGAACCGTGATCTCCACCGAGAAGAGATGGCGGGAGGGATTGTCGAGGCCAAGTGTGTAATGGAGCATCTGCAAGGAAATTTGATCGGGAGGCCGGCCGGCCTCGTGAGCGTTCGGGAGTCGCTGAAACGGAAATTTATATCCCCGTTCCGATTCGGCGATGTAAATTCGCGGCAGACCATCACTATATTTTTGCTTCACAGGACGGAGAAGGGAACAGTGGCGAAACGCGGGACACATCTCGATACGGGGAATCGCTTTACCCCGCGAACAAGCGAGCGATTCGATGATGGCTGGGAGAGCTTCACGGAGGAGCCGGACCCCCGGACGCAGTTTATCGACGATCATTCCCGGTCGGCATTCGCCACCAACAGCAGCCCCGATATCCCGTTCACCCATTCAATCAACCCGTACCGCGGCTGCGAGCATGGCTGCGCCTACTGCTACGCCCGCCCCACTCATGAATATCTCGGCTTCAACGCCGGCCTCGATTTCGAAACGAAAATCGTGGTAAAGCGGGACGCGGCGCGGCTTGCGCGGGAGGCGATGATGAAGCGTTCGTGGAAACCGACAGTGGTATCGATGAGCGGCGTCACCGATCCGTATCAGCCGGCGGAGCGACGGTTCGGGATTACGCGGGAGATTCTGGAAACGATGCTGGAGTTCCGCAACCCGATCGGCATCATCACCAAGAACGCCCTTGTCCTTCGGGATATCGATCTGCTGGCGGAGCTGGCGCGCCATCGCTGCGCCATGGTCTTTCTCTCCATCACCACGCTCGATCGCGATCTGGCGCGCCGTCTGGAGCCGCGCACATCCACCCCGGAGCTGAGGCTGGAGGCGATACGCAGGCTTTCCGGGGCCGGCATTCCGGTCGGTGTGATGATGGCCCCGCTCATCCCCGGCCTTACCGATAAGGAGATCCCCGCGCTGCTGAACGCCGCCGTCGATGCGGGAGCACGCAACGCCTTCTTTACGATGCTCCGGCTGCCGCTCGCCGTCCGTCCGATCTTTCTGGACTGGCTGGAGCGGGAGGAACCCGGACGCGCGCTCAAGGTGCAGCATGCGCTGGAGGATATGCGCGACGGCAAACTGAACCTGGCGGAATTTGGCGACCGGATGGGGGGAAACGGGGCGCGCGCGCGGATGATCTCCCATTTCTTCAAGCTGACCGCACGGCGCCTGGGGCTGAATCGCGAGGGGATTGCCCTGAGCACCGAGAACTTCCGGCGACCGGGAATCGGCGGGCAGATGGGCCTCTTCGCGGACTGCCTCCCCACCTCCCATGATCGACCGACCGGAGGGTAGTGACTCAGCTTGGGATAGAGTTCATGTTGTTCGGACTCATCGAGGGCATCCGGCATCTCTCCTTCCAGCCCCATCGGGGCGTACCGGTTATAGTCATGCCACGTCTTCGATGATCTCAAGCTCCATCGGAGCGTACCATTTGGCACGGATGGTTCGCTCCGACGGAGCTTGAGCGAGAAGATGGGAGCATCGTTGCTACAACCGGCGCGCTCCTCTGGAGCTTGAAGAGTGAAGAAGGGATCGCCGATCGATGATTGTTCAGCAGACGGAAGAGTAGATTTAACCTGAGTCGCTACCGACCGGAGGGTAGTGCGTTCAGAGATCCCCATCCTCCCGTATATTTCCCGATAGACTACTTCATTGGAGCGATTCAGGTTTCCTGAAGCCTGCATATCGCGCACTCTCCACGCATCCCTGAAAAGACTGCGCTGGACGGCGCGTTGTGTTCATCCCTTCGATATCGTTCCCAACAATCATCAGCCGGAGGAATACTCTATGCGCGCCCGTTTTTTCTACCTATCCACACTCCTCGCGTTCTGCGCCGTTCATACCGCATCCCTCTCGCAGATCACCCTCTCGGGACATACGAGCAGGCTTGTCACCGCCTACTACAATCCCGCCGGCACGCAGGTGGTGACCTCCAGCTTCGACAGCACCGCAAGGATCTGGGACGCCGGCACCGGCACGCTTCTGCACACGCTCCGCGGACATACCGACCGGATTACCGAGGCGCAGTTCAGCGCCGACGGCGCGCGCGTGGTGACGGTCGGGTTCGATAACACCGCAAGGATCTGGGACGCCGGCACCGGCGCGCTTCTGCACACGCTCTCCGGCCACACCGATCGCGTCCGCTGGGCCGCGTTCAGTCCCAACGGCGCGAACGTTGTAACCGCGGCATTTGATAACACCGCGAGAATCTGGGACGCGAACACCGGGGCGCTTGTCACCACGCTCACCGGACATACCGGGGATCTGTTTACTGCGATCTACAATCCATCAGGCACGCAGATCATCACGACCAGCCTGGACAGCACGGCGAAAATCTGGGACGCCGCATCGGGCGCGCTCCTGCATACGCTCAGCGGTCACACCGACCGCGTCACGGACGTGGCCTTCAGCCCCGACGGGCAGTTTGTGGTAACGAGCAGCTTCGATCGCACCGCAAGGATCTGGAACACGTCATCCGGCAGCCTGGTGCATACGCTGAACCATAGCGACCGCGTGAACAGCCCGGTCTTCTCACCGGATGGCGCGCTTGTGGCTACCGCCGGATTCGACAGCGTTGCAAGGATATGGAATGCGGGAAGCGGCGCCCTGCTCCACACCCTTGCCGGCCACAATGGAGCGATCTTCTCGGTCGCGTTCAACAACGATGGATCGCGTCTGGCCTCGGCCAGCTTCGACAGCACGGCAAGAATCTGGGATGTGGGGCAGGGAACCCTGATGAACGTGTTGAAGGGGCATAACGGGTTCGTCTACACCGCCATGTTCGATAAGAACGGCTCGCATGTCGTCACCGCCAGCCTTGACGAGACGGCGAAAATCTGGACCGTCTCATCATCGGAAATCCTCCCCGAATCGGCGGGCTGGCGCAACGTCAATATCCATCCGAATCCCTCATCGCAACGGATGGCGATCGACTGCTCGACCAGCGGTCATGGCCTGCTGACGATCGCGATCACCGATCTTCTCGGAAACAGGGTGCGGACGGTGGTGCGGGAGGATGTGGCGCCGGGTGATCATCATTTCGATGTCGAGCTTGGGGATATCCCCTCCGGCTCCTATGTATGCTCGATTCAGTCGCCGGACGGGATCACCAACAGGGCGATTGCGATCACGAGATAACCCGGCCTCACCTGCGTATCCACGTGGAAAAGCGACGACAACGATTTCACTATGACAAAGGGGCAACCCGCGTTTGCAGCGGATTGCCCCTTCGATCTTCTCCGGTTGTTCAGTGCAGGATCAGCTCCTCCCTTACTTCACCACCTGCATAGTCCGTTCCAGATGATGACCACCGGCCACCAGATGATAGTGATACAGGCCGCTCGCCAACTCGCTCACGTTCACCTGGATCACCTGCTCGCCCGAGTCCCGCATCCCCGCAGCCAGAACCTTCACCAGACGACCGGACCCAT
>JAQBOZ010000016.1 GCA_028287785.1 Chlorobiota bacterium | reverse complement strand
GACATCTCTCCTTCCAGCCCCATCGGGGCGTACCGGTTGTAGCATCGCCATGCCCCCATGATTCCAAGCTCCATCGGAGCGTACCATTCGGCACGGATGCGGGGATGGTTCGCTCCGATGGAGCTTGAGCGGGGGATGGAACTATCGTTGCTACAACCGGCGCGCTCCCACGGAGCTTGAAGAGAGAAGAAGGGATCGCCAATCGATGATTGTTCAGCAGACGGAAGAGTGGATTCAAACTGAGTCACTACCCATGTTCCTCCACCAACCGCCGCGCCGCGACCACGGCGCCGTCGGGCGTGACACTCCGGGCGACTGAAGACGCACGGGCGGCGACGGGCGGTTCGAGCGCCTCGCGCAGGGCGGACGTCAGCGCGTCGGCGCTCAGCCCCGCGAAAGGCACCGCCGACCCGATGCCAAGGTCGCGGATGCGCCGCCCCCAGTAGAACTGGTCGCCGAACATCGGCACCGCGACCTGTGCCACGCCCGCTCGTGCGGCGGCGGTCATCGTCCCAGCTCCGCCGTGGTGTACCACGGTCGCGACCCTGGGGAACAACGCATGATGATTGACATCGCCAACCATGATGCAGTCCGGCGCGCTGTCCACCGGCCTGAGATCGGCCCAGCCCTGCGACAGGATCACGCGCCGGCCGTTGGCCCGCGCCGCGTCGATCAGCGTGCGGCTGGCGCCCTCGGCGGCGGGCATGCTGCCGAACCCGAGGTAGACGGGCGGTTCACCGTCGTTGATGAACGCCTCCAGTTCCGGCGCCAGTCCGTTCGAGTCCGGCAGAATCCACGCGCCCGTCTGCACGACGTGCATGCCGGGCGTCGACGGCGAGGGCCCCAGCGTCGTGTCGGCCGCCAGCCACGGACGGTCGGTGAGAATGTGGTCGAGCACGTCATTCACCGGCGCCAGGCCCAGGCGCGCCCGGTTCGCGTTCACCCGTTTGAGCGATCGATCGTTCCAGGAGCGCCTGGTGTCGTCCCACATCCGCAGATTTGCCTCCACCCCTTCCGACTCCGCTGGCTGCCCCGGTGGCGCAAGGTCCGGGGAGGGGAGCGAGGCCGGCGCGTACACCGCGATGACGCAGGGGATGCCGCGCAGCTCCGCGATGGACCGGGCCGCGTATTGGTGAGCGCCCCCCCCGAGGATCAGGTCGCAGCCATCGGCGGCCGACCCGATCGCGTCGAACTGGTCGGTGATGAGGTCGGGAATGACGGCGGGCGCCGCCAACCCCGCACCGGCGCGTGGCGCCCGCATTTCGATCCCGACCGGCGTCGCCTCGAACCCCAGGCTGGTGACCCGGTCGGTGAAGTTCGGCGGAACGCACATCCGGACCTCATGCCCGAGCCTGCCTACCTCCAGAGCCAGTGCCACCGCCGGTTGCACGTCTCCCCGCGTTCCCACCGACGATATCAGTACACGCATGCTTTTCTCCTGTTCGTTGAACATTCAGGCGACACCATCTGAGTTGCCTTGAAGTACGCAAAAATGGCTTCCACAAACAATAGATCCGGTCGGATGATGCCTGGGTTTGGAGCAGTAGAGTAACTTCGGGGAGGGGAGTGATGGGACGATCCGAGGGTGGTCGGGTATGATGACCGCCGGCCCTGATGGCATCCGCGAGCCGGGTCCACTCTGCTTGCGGGTCATGATGTCTCAGACATCCGGTGGGGTATCCCGGCGCATGAAACGCAAACAGCCCGTCATCACTGACGGGCTGTTCTGCATTGGCTTCGAGCCTTACGCTCCGCGAGTAGGATTCGAACCTACAACCCTCCGGTTAACAGCCGGATGCTCCACCGTTGAGCTATCGCGGAATGGAAAGGACTGCAAATATAAGCGCCGAGGGGACCGGCGCCAAGGAAATTTTTAGCACGGGGCTTTACAGAATGTGAACCGCCGCGTCACGGCAGCGGCACGGTATCCTCCTTCCACTCCTTCACCAGCCGTTCGTACTCCAGGGCGAGCTGGGCGGAGCGCTCGTGCATGTCGGTTTCCACAACGATGTGGAAGATGGGCCGCTCCTTGTCGGGGATCAGCAGCGCCCACTCGTTGTCCTCCAGGAAGATCTTCACGCCATCCACCAGCAGCCTGGGGTAGCCCTCGCTGTGCTCCATCGCCTTGCGCATCACCTTCCCCTTCAGCTCCCACGGGCATTCCACGGCGCGTTCCACCGCGGCGCGACGGGGAAGCTGGGTGTTGAGCTGGCCGAGCGTCAGGCCGGTGCGGGCAACAAGCTCCAGGATCTTCGCCACGCAGTACATGCCGTCGATCGAGAAGAGGAAATCGGGGAAGATGAAGCCGCCGCGCGTTCCGCCGACGAACGCCACTTCCTTGTCGTTGGTGGCGTCCATCATCGCGGAGTGGTTGTTGCGGGTGTAGATCACCTCCACGCCGTACTCCCGCGCGATCATCTCCACCTCGCTCGATGCCACGATCGGCACGGCGATCTTCTTGATCGTCCCCTTGTTCGTCTCCAGCACCAGCTTCGTCACGATCGAGAGAAGCCGGTAGTTGGGGATCGCCTCGCCGGTTTCCGAAACCGCGTGGATCTTCTCGGCCCCCGGATCGATGATAAAGCCGAAATCATAGCCGAGCGATATTACCACCTCCCCCAGCTTCTTCAGCGCCGCGTCCACCTCCTCGCGCTCGCGCGTCATCCGCGTGGGATCGAGATAGGCGTTCAGCGATACAACCTCCGGCCCGAGCGAGCCGAGGATATTCGGCAGGAGGACCGAGGCGACGCCGTAGGAGAAATCGAACGCGATCTTGAAACGTGCGTCGCGGATGGCGACTTCGTCCAGCGATTCCAGGAAGCGGGCGATGTAGCTTTCGTTGGTCCGTTCCGGGAAGTAGATGCCGCCCACCTCATCGTACGGAGCGCGCTGGTATTCCTCGCCGAAGAAGAGCCGCTCGATCGTCTTCGTCTTCCCCGGCGCCATATCCTTGCCGTCGGCGCTGAAGAAGATGATATCGGTCTTCCGCCGGTCGTGCGGCGATTTGCGGACGTGGACGCCGGCCACCTGCTTGCCGTTCCGCAGCTCGGAGCGGGTGAGCGGGATCGGCGTGGTGTGGAGGTCGTTCACCTGCACGCCCGCGCTCATCAGCCCCGTGGAGATCGCGCGATGGATCATCCGGGAGACGTTGTCGGCATCGCGGCTGATCGCCACGGCCCGTCCCTTGCCGGCGAACGCGCCGAGCGCCGCGCCGAGCTTCGCGCCGAACTCCGGGTTCATCTCGATATTGGAAAGGCCGGAGATGCGGGCGTCGGTGAAGATCTCCCGCGTCCACCTGTCCGCCCAGACAAGGCTTGTCGAGAGCGTCGCGCGCGATTCCACTTCCTTGTCGGGCCAGAGCTTGATGTTCGCCATCAGCCGCGCGCCGTCGCCGATGCGGCAGCGATCCCCCACGAAGACATGTTCGGCGATCACCACATCGTTGCCGATCTCGACATCGGTGCAGACAACGTCATCGGTGATATGGGCTCCCTTGCCGATCCGCGTATGCGGCCAGATCACGGAGTTGCGGATCGCGGCGCCCGACTCCACCAGCGCGCCGTCGCCGATCACCGTATCGGCCAGCATCGCCCCGCGCCCGATCTTCACATTATCGCCAAGCACCACCGTCCCCTCGAACTGCACATCATCGGCGATAAACGTTCCCTCCCCCATGTAGACCTGTCCACGGCGTTTGCCGGGGATCTCCAGCTTCACAACCCCTTTCAGCGCGTCGATATGCGCCATCTGATACTCCGTCAGGTTGCCGATATCGCGCCAGTAGCCCTCGGCGATATAGCCGTAGAGCCCCAGATCGTCGGCAAGCATCTGCGGGAAGAGATCCTTGGAGAAATCGTAATCGCGCTTGTAGGGGATCAGGTCCAGCACCTCCGGCTCCAGAATGTAGATGCCGGTGTTGATAGTGTCGGAGAAGACCTCCCCCCACTGCGGCTTTTCCAGAAAGCGTGTCACCTTCTGGTCGTCATTCACCATCACCACGCCGAACGAGAGGGGATCGGGGACGCGGGTGAGGACGATGGTGGCTTTTGCTTTTTTCTGTTTGTGGAACTCGATGGCGTGGGTCAGATCGAAATCGGTGAGGACATCGCCGGAGATGATGATAAATCGCTCATCGAGAAATTCATACGCGTTCCGCACCGAGCCGGCGGTGCCGAAGTCCGCCTCCGACTGCACGTAGTGCATATCGATGCCGAACGCGGAGCCGTTGCCGAAATAGGTGGTGATCACCTCCGGCTGATAGTAGAGAAGCGAGAGGACTTCGCGGATGCCGAGTTTTGTCAGGAGCGTCACGATGTGGTACATCATCGGACGGTTGACCATCGGGGCCATCGGTTTGGGAATGCTGCACGTCAGTGGACGAAGTCGTGTGCCGAAGCCGCCAGCCATGATAACCGCTTTCATACGAAGGGGGTTTCCAGATTGAAGATGAGCCTGACCGGATGATCGCGCCGGAAGGCGATCGCGCGGGGCGACAGAGGGGGTTCCGGTCGTTGGTTCGGGGAGCCGCATGGTGGCATCCAGGCCCGCGCGGAATGCCATTCCCCGCACCGCGCGGGAAACTCGATGAAGTTAACGAAATGGGCCGATTGGCGATATCGCGCCCAATCGCGCCGCGCGAAATTAGTTCACGATCAACCTGTCTGAACAGCGTCCCCGTGCACAAGCCCTGCCTTCTCCCCTCAAGCCCCGGAGGGGCGTAATCCCTGCTGCGTGGGGCATCGCCCCACGCCCACTACCTCCCGCCGGTGAAAACCTTCCCCACCTTGTCGTATCCCTTTCCAAGCTCCCGCAACGCCTTCTCCTCGGCCCTGATTCTGATCATCAGGATGGCAACGTTCAGAATCGACGCGGTGATGGCGGTGACGTAGCAACTGAAGATCAGCGGCAGCACCAGCAGCTCGATCATCACGGCGATGTAGTTCGGGTGCTTCAGGAAGCGATAGGGGCCGCGCGCCACCACCCTGGCGCCGGGGAGGACGAGTATCTTCGTGTTCCAGAACCGTCCAAGCGACCGGATGGCCGAGTAGCGGAGCCACTGCGCCAGGATGACGATCAGCAGCAGCACGGGCCAGAACGGGTTGATGGGACGGGAAAGCACAACGATCTCCGCGATCATCCCGATAAACCAGAGCGTATGAAGCGCCACGATGGCGCCGTAATGGTTCGCGCCGGCCTCCACCGCCCCTTCCTTCAGCAACGCCCGTTCGTTCCGTTTTGCCAGACGAAGCTCGGCGATCCGCTGGATGATCACGATCGGGATCAGCAGATCCAGCGGGGACCACTTGATCAGCGAGAAGAGTGAGAAATCGTCAGGCACGATTGCGTTGCGATTGATAATGATAAATACGGCGGCGGATCATACCGCAACCGCCGTCTGCTTCTGATATCCCTCGTCCACCAGCAGCCCTCCCCCCTGCGTGGCGGCCACGGCGAGTTGATCGCACCGCTCGTTTTCCAGGTTGTTGTTGTGGCCGCGAACCCATTTGAAATCGACAGTGTGATACGCCAGAAGCGGGAGCAGGCGCTGCCAGAGATCGACGTTCAGCGCCGGCTTGTTATCAGCCTTGCGCCACCCCTTCTTCTGCCAGCCGTAGACCCACCGTTTGGTGACGGCGTCCACCACATACTGGGAATCGCTGTAGAGCGTGACCTTGCAGGGGCGCTTCAACTGTTCCAGCGCGCTTATCACCCCAAGCAGCTCCATGCGGTTGTTGGTGGTGTTTCTGAAGCCCTGCGCCAGCTCCATCCGCTTGTCGCCGAAGAGGAGGACAGCGGCATAGGCGCCGGGTCCGGGGTTGCCGGAGCATGCCCCATCGGTGTAGATCGTAACGTGTGTCAAGTCAGTCATTCCGCAAAAGTATGGAGTCGCCCCGACGTGGCATCGCACGCGCCACGCGGACGCCGTCCCAATCCCGATGGAATGTTATCTTGATGGCATCCACGGGATCGCGGTGATCCCCTCCTTCGTCATCAATCCACAGACGCCATGGGTCATGTAACGGCATCGCTCGTATCGGGAACGCGGGTAGAGATCAGCAATGGCGTTCATCACTGGTATGCGGATGAGCCGGTGGAGGCCGGAGGGGAGAACAGCGGCCCCACACCGTACGAGATGCTCATGGGCGGGCTGGCGGCCTGCACAACCCTCACCATCAGGTATTATGCGAACCTCAGGGGGATCGCCCTGGAGTCGATCAAGGCGGAATATGATTTCGACCGGGTACATGCAACCGACTGCGCGGAGTGCGAGGAGGAGCACGCCGGGATGATCGAGCGGGTGCGGGCCCACGTGACGCTGGGGGGAACGTTCACCGAGGCGGAGCGGGCGCGGCTGGAGCAGATCGTGGGGCGCTGCCCGGTCCACAAGACGCTGACCAACGGAATGAAGATCTTCGATCGCGTCACCTTCGCGGAGAAGGGGAAGCCTCCGATCGCGCCGGCACTCTGAACCACCGGCGACTGAACAACGGAAGATCTCCTCATCCATTCCCGCGCCGGACGCCGACCCCCTATGGCCCGGCCTGAGGATCGGGGATTTTTACCGCATGGTTATCGAAAGCCCTCTCCGATTGGAGCGAATATTGCTTCCATAAGCATTATGCCGGCAGCCGGCACTGTGCATGTCCAATTATCCTGAACTCATATGGCCAAAGCAGCAGTTACTCCCCCCCGGCGTCTATCGACAGCATTGAAAAGCGTTGCGAAGAAGGCGGCGCCGAAACGGACATCAACGCGCGCGAAAACCCCGGCCGCCCCCGCGCGCGCCGCGACCATCGAGGATGCGGTGGAGCTGGCGGTAGCCAGCCATCGCGGACAGGTGGACAAGTATCGCCAGCCGTATATCCTGCATGTGATCGGCGTTGCGGGACGCTGCCGGTCGATCGATGAGAAGATTGTGGCCTTTCTGCATGATGTGGTGGAGGATACCGATACCACCCTCGACGATCTCCGTCGCCTCGGATTCTCGGAGCCGGTGATCCAGGCCGTGGACTGCCTGAGCAGACGGAAGGGGGAGACCTACGATGCGTTCGTGGACAGGATAGCGCCGAACCCGCTGGCCCGCGCCGTGAAGCTGGCCGATCTGGAGGATAACATGGATATCCGCCGGAGCAACCGGCCGATGAAGGATAAGGACGCCGAACGGATGGAGAAGTACAGAAAGGCATGGCAGCGGCTGGCCGATCTCCACGCTCACGGCGGCGAGTAGAGGAAGAACAACGGCATTGCCGGCCCCTTCAGCGCGCGGAATCTCCTTCCCACGGCACAACCAACCGTGGGAAGAGCGAATTTACATGGGAAAAGGATAAGGCGGGGATCAGAGAATCAGCATCGCATCGCCGTAACTGTAGAAGCGATAGCCGCTCTTGATGGCGTGCTTGTAGGCCTTGAGCACCTTTTCGCGCCCCGCAAAGGCGCAGACCATCATGAGGATGGTGCTCTCCGGGGGATGGAAGTTCGTGATCAGGCGATCGACGATCTTGAAGTCGTACGGAGGATAGATGAACTTGTCGGTCCAGGCGCGGTTCGGCTTCACCGTGCCGACCGTCAGCACTGAGCTTTCCAGCGCCCGCACCACCGATGCCCCAACCGCGTAGACATTCCCCTTGGACTTGATGGTCTTGTTGATCGTCTCGGCCGCCGTCGAGGTGATCTCGAAGTATTCCGAGTGCATCTTGTGCTTGGTCAGATCCTCGACCTCCACCGGATCGAACGTGGAGCGGTTGATGTGGAGCATCACCTTGGCGATCTTCACCCCCTTCCGCTCCAGCCGCGCGATCAGCTTCTTCGTGAAGTGAAGGCCGGCCGTGGGAGCGGCCACCGAGCCGTTTGTCTTGGCGAAGATCGTCTGGTAGAACTCCCGGTCATCCTCCGATGGCTCCCGTCCGATATACGGTGGAAGCGGCATCAGCCCGATCCGCTCGATCGTCTTGAAAAGATCGCCCGTATGGTTGAACCGGACCGTGCGCCCACGCGACGTGGTGTTGTCGATCACCTCGCAGTAGAGCTTTCCGTCGTCGAAATAGATCTTGTTGCCGATTCTGACCTTCCGTGCGGGATCGACGATCACATCCCAGAGCGAGGATGTATCCTTCTGGGAGAGCTCACGCAGGAGCATCACCTCGATCTGCGCGTTGGTCTTCTCCTTCTTGCCGATCAGCCGCGCCGGAAATACACGCGACTCGTTCACCACCAGGCAGTCCCCTTTCTTGAAGTGCTCGACGATGTCGGTAAAGACACTGTCGGCAGCCTCTCCGGTTTTGCGGTCGAGCACGAGCAGTTTCGATTGATCGCGTGGTTCGGCGGGGAATTTGGCAGTGATTGACTTGGGAGCAGTGTAGCGGAAGTCCGATAATTTCATGGAGAGCAATCCAACTCAAATGACGATATCACCCGAGGCAAGCGACCGTCGCTGGCGGGTATCAGTAACCTCTACAGTAGTTCACTCGGAAGGAGATTCAAGGAGCAAAAGAGGGCTTTTGAGACTTTCCAACCGCTAAAATTACAAAATCGGGAGGGGGGGATGCAATGGCCGAAAGGGGAAATCGCGGATCGAAGAACGGACTGAGCGAAAAAATAGGCAAAACCTACAAAATACCAACCGATTCGCCCTTTCCTGAAGCGAAATCGACCAAAAAAAATAGTGACGACCCGGGTTTTACCCCTTCCGAAGCCCTCAGATGAAGAGAGCATGAAAACAATTCGGCCTTTTTAAGTACATTTTCGCCCGGGTCCGGATTATGTATACTCTCATCTGCCTCCCTCCGGTGCCCCCCTTACTCCACGCGAGGAACGGGATTTGAACAGCAAACAGCAGCAAACATATATGCAACCGTATCAACAACCGTATAGGATCAGAATGATGAAACCTAGCAACATCCTGCTCGGTGCGATTCTCCTTGCCTCGCTGGCAGCAGCGACCGCGCAGGGGCAGACGCGCACTACTTCGAGCGCCGCCCAGCTCAAGACCGCGCAATCGGCTCTGGCGGGCATCACCCCGACGTTTATCGAGAACCGCGGCCAGTGGAATCGCGAGGCGCGCTTCCTTTCCCGGTTCAATGGGCTCGATCTCTGGGTCACCGATCACTCGATTGTCTATGATATCTACGGCATCCAGCGCGGCGTGGCCGCTTCCGCCTCAGGCGCCCGCCGCGTGGGGAACGTGGTTCGCATGAACTTCCTGGGCGCAACCTCCGGCACCGCGGTGCAGACCGGAACGCCACGCTCCGGCACCTACAACTACTTCTACGGCAAGGACCAGTCGAAATGGACAACCGGCGTCCATTCGTATGACCGCGCCTCGATCCAGAATATCTACAACGGCATCGATGCGGTTGTCTATGTGGATGGCGGCATGCCCAGGTATGATATCGTGGTGGCGCCGGGCGCGGACCCCTCCGCCATCCGCGTCAACTACGACGGCGCCACCGGCGTCCGTGTGGACCGCAACGGCGATCTGGTGCTCTCCACCACAATGGGGGACATCCGCCAGCAGCAGTTGTTCGCCTATCAGCTTGTCGATGGCGCGAAGCGGAAAGTGAACTGCTCCTTCACCGTGAAGGGGAACGGCACCGTCGGCTTCGATCTTGGCGGCTACGACGCGGCACGGCCGCTGGTGATCGATCCGCTGATCTACAGCAGTTACCTCGGCGGCTCCGGCAACGATGAGGCCAAGGGCGTCGGGACCGACACCACCGGCCAGATCTACGTTGCCGGCAACACGCTCTCGGCGGATTTCCCGGTGAAGTCCGGCTCCTACCAGACCACCTACGGCGGCGGCGGCACCGGCTTCGGCCAGGATGTCTTCGTGATGCGCCTCAATACCACGCTCACGCCATCCAACCAGGTGATCTACGCCACCTATATCGGCGGCCCGAACGAGGACGCCGCCTTCGATATCGCGGTGGATGACTTCCGCAACGCCTACGTTGCCGGAACTGCCGATGCCAGCTTCCCGACGATCAACTCGATCATGAGCGTCACCGGACGGGGAACCTTTGCCGTGAAACTGTCGGCCGATGGAACCGCCCTCCTCTACTCCACGTTCGTCTGCGATGGCGCGGCCTACAACGAGGGAGGGCTCGCGCTTGACTCCAGGCGCCAGTTGTATATCACCGGCACCACGACCGCCAACACGCTGGCGACCACCACCGGCGCGTTCCATACCGCGCTGAGCGGGCCGAGCGATGCGTTCGTGGCGGTCCTGAACCTGAACGGCAACGCCTATCGCTACGCCACCTATCTCGGCGGCACCGGCGATGATATCGCAACCGGCATCGCGCGCGACGCCAACTCCATCTATGTAACCGGACGGACCACCTCGATCGACTTCCCGATGTCCGCGGCGCAGGCATATGACGCCTCCTACAACGGCGGCACCGATGCCTTCGTGGCACGGCTCGATACGCTCCTGGCAGGAACTTCACAGCTTACGTACTCCACCTATATCGGCGGAAGCGATTACGACGCGGCCGAGGGGATCGGCGTGGATAATATCGGGCGCATCTATGTTGCCGGCGCCACCAGCTCCGCCAACTTCCCCACGCGCAACGCCATCCAGTCGGTCTACGGCGGCAAGGCCATCTCCGCAACGCTTGGCGATGTCTTCATGACCAAGCTGGACCCGACGGTGCTCCCCGCGGTTCAGCTTCAGTACAGCACCTTCCTCGGCGGAGCGCTGAGCGATGCCGCAACCGCCCTTGTCGTGGATGGTAACGGCAACAGCTTCATTACCGGCTGGACCGCATCATCGGCCTACCCGACCACGCTGAACGCGATCGACACCAGCTTCGGCGGCGACAGCTCCGATGTCTTTATCACCAAGCTCTCCTCCACCGGCAAGATGATCTACTCCACCTTCCTCGGCGGAACCGGAGGCGATAAGGCAAACTCCATCTCGATCGACAACAAGAACAACATCTACGTCGCCGGGTCGACCATTTCGACCAACTATCCGGTGAGCAACGCGGGGCTCTTCCGCACCATCACCGGCACCGGCAACACCGATGCGTTCGTCACAAAGCTGAGCATCCTTCAGGTCCTCTTCCCGAACGGTGGCGATACGCTCTGCGCCGGAATCAACAATGTGATCACCTGGGCCGGCGGCATGAGCACGAACTACGATATCTACCAGTCATCCAACGGCGGCCAGACCTACAACCCGATCGCGCTCAACGTGGTGGGGAACAGCTACACCTGGTCCACGCCGGCGCTCTTCCCGGCCGGAAACAAGTACCGGATCAAGGTGATGACCTCCAACGGGCCGGAGAACGACGTCAGCGATTCCAACTTCGTGATCAACACGGCACCGCGCATCACGCAGCAGCCGGCCGATCTTACGCAGCCGGCTGGCGGCTCGGCCACCTTCAGCGTGGTCTTCGCCGGCACGCCGGCGCCGACCGTGCAGTGGCAGGTGGACAAGGGGGCCGGTTATATCAATATCGCCGGCGCCACATCCTCCACGCTGACGTTGAACAACGTGCAGCCGTCGCAGAATGGCTGGCGCTATCGCGCGGTCATCACCAACTCCTGCTCCAGCGTCTCCAGCAATCCTGGAACGCTCACGGTCTTCGCGGTGCTGGTGACGGCGCCGAACGGCAACGAGCAGTACTGCGCGGGAAGTCAGCACGCCATCACCTGGACATCGGTTTCGACGTCGGGACCGTACGATATCTATCTGAAGGATGAGAACACCAGCGCGCTTACGACGATCGCGACCGGCGTCACCGGCAACTCCTACAACTGGACGATCCCGGGGAACCTCTTCGGAACCCAGTTCCGTATTCAGGTCCGCCTGGCAACGGCGCAGACCGGCGATCAGAGCGACAGCACGTTCGCCATCAAGCGGATGCCGGTGTTCGTGGCGCAGCCGATCAACCAGACCGCGCAGAAGGGGGGCTCCACTTCGTTTACGGTGAGCTTCAATGAGACCCCCGCGCCGACCATTCAGTGGGAGGTGAACGTTGGCGGAACCTGGACGGCGATCCCCGGCGCGACCGGAGGAACGCTGACGCTGAACGATGTGCAGATGGCCCAGAACGGCTCGCAGTACCGGGCAGTGGCAACCAACCTCTGCGGCGTCTCCACCAGCCAGGCGGCAACGCTGACGGTGACCAACAACGGCCTTGGCGTCGATGACGCCACGACCGGCGCCGGGGCGCTCCGCCTCAGCATCAGCCCGAACCCGAACCTCGGCAACGGGATGATCCGCTTCACGCTCCCGCGCGCCGGCCGGGTGGAACTGACGATCGCCGATATCAACGGTCGCACGGTCTCCAGCCTTGCCGATGCCACGATGAGCGCCGGCGATCACGCGGTACCGTTCAACGGGACGGCGCTGCCGAGCGGCACCTATCTGGTCGACCTCCGCATCGGCGGCGTTCACTCCACGGTGAAGGTCACGATCGCGAAGTAAACCGAACGGCATATTCGCTTCGAGAAGCGGGATCACTTCTTCAAGTGATCCCGCTTCTGTTTCCGGGCCCGATCCAACCGCCCGCCATATCATTACTGAGATTCCCGATCCATCACAGGTTGCGATACGCCCCATAACAAATTGGCAATCATCGGCGCGTGGTGTTGATGCCCGTTTGGAATTTGATTATTTTCCGACGTTCAGCGATCGGTTTTATCCATCCCAACCGACTCGCGACCTGCGGCGCCGGAATGATTGTGGGAGGAGCAGGATATCGAGATCGCGGAACCTGACCAGTTCCCTTGCCCCAACATCCCTACCGCCGCCGACCAACGCACGGGCTCCGTTATGGAACGGAACCACTCTCAACCATGAATTTCCCCAGACCCGTCCTCCCCTCGCATATATCTACGACGAACCGCACCGGCATGAGAATTTCGGCCCAACGGGTGACATGAATTCCGCTTCATCGGCCGATAGTGCATGGCAACGGGCGTCCGGCCAGGGCAGCTTACAGGTTAACACAGGCAATCTCACATGAGCGGGCATGATATCATCGTCGTAGGAGCCTCTGCTGGCGGCGTGGAGGCGCTGATTCAACTGGCTCGGGATACTCCCGGCCGGGCGTCCAGCCAGCATGTTCATTACGCTTCATGTGCCGGCCTACAGCCCCGGCGTGCTTCCGAAAATCCTGAATCGCAAGGGGAACCTTCCGGCGTGCCATCCCGATGACGGCCAGCGGATCGAACAGGGACGCATCCATATCCCTCCTTCCGATCATCATCTCTCGACCTGAAGCACTGGGTGTTCGCAGAGGTGCCGAAGAGCGCTTCACACGACAGGCGTACAATTGTGCCACAGATTCAGCCGGAAAAGGATGGAAAGCCCGCGGGAAACGGAAGGATGATGTAGTGACACTGCGCGCAACGCAATGAGGACAGGATATCAAGGCGGAATTTATCGACGAATAGCCACAGAATACCATGATAAGGCAATCTGACGATGTCACGCCGCGAGTTGTGCTGATGCACCAACGCATCATCGAACTCCAGCGAAGAGAGAAAACAGGCACGGGGGGCCTGACGGCCGACTCCGTGCTGGATGAGGTGCTGGCCGATCTTCAGGTCAGCCTGGAGGAGCTTCAGGTGGCGGAGGAGGTGGTGCGGACGCAGAGCGAGGAGCTGATGATGGCGCGGAACGCCGTGGAGCTGGAGCGCCATCGCTATCAGGACCTTTTTGATTTCGCCCCCGACCCCTATCTGGTAACCGATGTTCAGGGGAAGATCATCGAGGCAAACAACGCCTCCAGTGAGATGTTCGGCATCCCGCTGGAATTCCTCCGCAAAAAACCGCTCGGCACGTACGTGGCGCAGGAGTCGCGCAGGCTCTTCCGGCAGCATCTCAACGCGATCGGCACGATGCGGACAAAGGAGGAGTGGGAGCTGCGACTTCAGCCGCGCCATCGCACGCCGTTCGATGCGTTGCTCACCGTTGCGCCGATCAGGGACCGGAACGGAATGATCTCAGGGCTCCGCTGGATGATCCGCGATATCTCGCTCCTGAAGGAGGCCGGCCGGCAGATCGAGCGCTTCAATTTCGATCTGGAGGAGCGCGTGGGGCGGCGTACCGGTGAGCTGGAGGATGCCAACCAGAAGAAGGATCGTGTGCTGCGGCGGGAACAGGAGGCGCGCCTGGCGGCCGAGGAGATGCAGCGGCGATTCCGGTTTCTGGCGGAAGCCGGCGAGATCATGTCAAGCTCCCTCCAGTACGAAACCACCCTCGAAACCGTCGCCCACATGGCCGTTCCCCGCCTCGGCGACTGGTGTTTCGTCGATATCGTGGAGGAGGATGACTCCATCTGGCGACTGGCTGTCGCCGCCGCCGATCCGGCACAGGAGCGTCTGGGAAAGAAGATGCTGGGCGACTACACTCCCGGCGAGAGCATGCGGAACCGCCTCCTTGCAAACGCGATCGCCACCGGCCGCTCGGAGCTGGTGCCCGAGGTGACCGATGAGCTTCTTCAGGTCATCACGCAGGATTCCCATCACCTGGAGCTTCTCCGCAAGCTCGCTCCAAAATCGTTGATGGTGATCCCCCTGGTCACCCGCGGACGAACGCTCGGCGCCATCACGCTGGTGGCGACAAGCCGTCCCTGCTTCACCGGCAGCGATCTCGATCTGGCGGAGGAGCTGGCGCACCGCGCCGCGCTTGCCGTGGATAACGCCCGGCTGTTCCGGCGCGCGCAACTGGAAATCGAGGAGCGCGAGAGAATCGAGATAAGCCTTCGGCGGAGCAAGGCCCGCTTCCGCCGTCTCGTGGATTCCAACCTCTTCGGCGTTGTCCTCTCCCGGCTGGATGGCGCCATCATCGACGCCAACGACGCGTTTCTCTCGATGATAGGCTACACGCGCGATGAGATGCGGAATGGCGATCTTCGGGCAGCAGCCATCACCGCCCCCGAATATCGGGAGGGGATGAGGGAAATCATGAACCGGCTGCTTGCCGATGGGATCTGCCCTCCCGTGCAGAAAGAGTATATCGCCAGGGACGGACGCCGCGTGACCGCGCTGCTGGGGGCCGCGATGCTGGAGGATGGCGATGAGATGATCTGCTTCGTGCTTGATATCAGCGATCGTGTCCGGACCGAGGCGCACCTGCAACGGCAGGTGAGGCAGCTTGAGGCGATCTACCGGCTCAGCTCCGCCGTGGCGCGCGCCGGCAGCCTCGAGGAGATCTGCCGGGAGACGATGGCCGGGCTGCTGAACGCGCTCAGCATCGATCGCGTGGCGATCCTCCTCTTCGATTCGCTCGGCGTGATGCGGTTCAGGGGATCGCACGGGCTCTCCGAGAAATACCGGAACGCCGTGGAAGGCCACTCCCCCTGGACGCGCGACCAGGCCGATCCCGAACCGATCCGCATCGCCGACGTTGCCGCCGATGCAACCCTGGGAACGCTCCGCGATGTGGTCATGGCCGAGGGGATCGGATCGCTCGCGTTTATCCCGCTGGTCTACAACGGGCAGCTTCTCGGCAAGTTCATGCTCTATCGCAACACGCCACACGAGTTCAGCGATGAGGAAATCCAGGTCGCGATGACCGCGGCCAGCCATGTGTCGTTCGTCATAGGGCGGAAAGCGATCGAGGAGGAGCTGATCATCAGCGAATCGCGGTTCAGACGGCTGGCGAATTCCAATGTGATCGGCATCATCACCGCCTCGTTCGAGGGGAAGATCACCGAGGCGAACGATGAGTTCCTCAGAATGGTCGGCTACACTCGCGAGGATCTGGATGCGGGGGATATCGACTGGATCGCCATGACCCCGCCGGAATATCTGAGCCAGGACCTCGCGATGATCGAACAGCTTCGGTCGACGGAGCACTCCGCGCCGTTCGAGAAGGAATATTATCGCAGGGATGGCAGCCGCCTTCCGGTGCTGCTGGGGATGGCGCTGCTCGATCAATCGCGCGGCGAGACCGTCTGCTTCGTGCTGGACATCACCGCGCATCACCAGATGGACAGGGCGCTCCGCGAGGCAAAGGAGGTCGCGGAGGCGGCCAACAGCGCAAAGGACCACTTTCTGGCGGTCCTCAGCCATGAGCTTCGCACGCCGCTCACACCGATCCTCGCGATGGCGCAGGCGCTGAGGGAGGATGAGGGCCTCCCCGATGAGTTCCGCCCGATGCTCGACGTGATCTGCCGCAACGCGGAGCTGGAGGCAACGCTGATCGATGATCTGCTCGATCTGACGCGCATCGTGAAGGGGAAGCTGAAATTGAAGCGGGGAACGGTGGACGCGCACGAGCTGATAGGGAGCGCGGTGGAGATCTGCCGGGCCGCGATCGGTCAGAAGAAGATCGACGTGCGCCTGAACCTCGCCGCCGGCCGTCACGCGATTCATGCCGACCCGGCGCGCATCCATCAGATTCTCTGGAACATCCTCAACAACGCCGTCCGGTTTACCCCCGTCGATGGCGTCATCACCATCAGCACATCCAACGCCGCCGATGGGATGTTCTCGGTGGAGATCGCCGATTCAGGAATCGGCATCGATCCCGATGATCTGGGGAGGATTTTCGGCGCGTTCGAGCAGGTGAAGCTGAACGGCGGCCGCAGCGGCGGGCTGGGGCTGGGGCTGGCGATCTCCAGGGCGCTGGTGGAAGCGCACGACGGAACAATCCGTGTGACAAGCGAGGGACAGGGAAAAGGGACAACGTTCACGGTGACGCTCCCCCCCGTTGCCCCCCATGAGGCGGCAGTGGCGCCCCCCGAGGGGAAAGCGGCTCCCGTCACCATCCTGGTGGTTGATGACCATGAGGACACGCGGAGGGTGATGGAGCTGATGTTGAGCCGCCACGGCTACCGCGTGGTTACCGCCTCCGGCGTGGAGCATGCGTTGAAGATAGCCGCCGAGCGCGATTTCCAGATCCTCCTGAGCGATATCGGGCTGGCCGATGGGTCGGGGCTCGATCTGGTCAGGATGATCAGGGCAAATCATGATATCCGCTCAATTGCCGTGAGCGGCTACCGGAGCGATGAGGATATCCGCGCATGCCGCGAAGCCGGATTCGACGAGGTGATGAACAAGCCGGTGGACTCCACATCGCTCCGGGCGATGATTGATCGGCTTGTGCGGGGTTGAGCGCGTGGGGCGATGCCCCGCGCAGCAGGGATTGCGCCCCTCCGGGGCTTGGGAAGATTGCAGCGGATATCCTACGGCTTGAACCGCGGGTCCTTGATGTGGGAAGATTGCCCTACGGTCTGAACCGCGGGTCCTTGATGAACGATTCATCGGTGAGGGTTTTCAGGAACGCGATCAGATCGGCGCGATCCTGCTCGGTCAGGTTGAGCGGGTGCATCACCGGATCGAGGTTCGGATGGGCGTGATTCAGCGTGACGTAATGTTCCACCACTTCCTCCAGCGTCGCAAGCGAGCCATCGTGCATATAGGGGGCGGTCAGGGCGATATTCCTGAGCGTCGGCACCTTGAACTTCCCCATGTCGGCGGGGTTCTCCGTCACTTTCGTCCGGCCGCTGTCGATCGATTTTCCGAGGAAGCCATCGTTCTTGAAGGTGTTGTTGGAGAAGTTGAAGCCGATATGGCAGTGGAAGCACTCCCCCTTCTCGCCGAAGAAGATCGTCATCCCGTGCTGCTCCTGCACGGTCATCGCGCTGCTGTCCCCCCGATCGAACTTGTCGAACCGGCTTTCGCCGCTTACCAGCGTCCGCACGAACGACGCGATGGCGCGGGTCAGCGTTCCGGGAGAGGGGAGCGTATCGTACGCGTTGCGGAACATCGTCACATACTCCGGCACGGCGGCGACGCGGGCCGTGGCCTCGCCGAGCGTCATGTTCATCTCCAGCGGGTTGATGATCGGCGCAATCGCCTGTTGTTCCAGCGTCGGGACGCCGCCATCCCAGAAATAGCTGCTGTTGTAGGCCATGTTGGCGAGCGATGGCGCGTTGCGGCTTCCCGTCCTCCCCTCCACCCCGATGCTGAACCGGTTCGGATCGGCAAATGCGCGCTCCTGAAGGTGGCAGCTTCCGCAGGCCACCTCGCCGGTGCGGGAGAGCTGCTTGTCGTAGAAGAGCTTCTTGCCGAGCGCTATTCTCGCGGCGGTCAACTGGTTTCCCGGCGGGACCGGAAGCACCGGGAAGCCCTTCGGGATCGTCACAAGCGGCGGCGCCGGCGTATCGACGGCGGCGGAGCAGGCTGCCATCAGCATCGCCAGGGCAAGGGCTGCCAGATAATATCGTCCGTACCTCACGCTGCTCCTACGGTTGAAGGGTGATACATCCTGATTTCGCCAGGTTCATGGCGACCGTATCGGCAAGCCGGCCATTGTTGACCACGCGATCGGAAAGGGCGCCGCCGGGGTTCGGGAACGCGCCGCCGGAGGGGGTGACGAACAGGCGGTTGGTGTTCACCAGCATCGTTGCCGCTCTGCCGGCCCCCTTCACCGTGAACGGGGTTGCCAGCCGGATCGAGGCAAGCCGGCCATCGTTGCCGACATGGTAGTAGAAGCTCTCCCAGCTCTTGTTCACCATCGCCAGCCCCTCGATCTTGAAGAAGATGTAGCCGGGATTCCACCCCCAGTACATGTCGTTGTCCACGTTGAGCGGGTATGTCTGCTGCGATGCATCCACATGGTTGAGCCCCTTGCCGTCGACGGGATCGCTGGGAACGCCGACCGAGAATGTGGCCCCGGTGTAGGTTCCCTTCCGTGCCAGGAAGCGGATGATCTGCGTTTCCGGGTTCACATAGTCGCAGAAGGTGAGATTATACTTCAGCGGGATGCCGGCGGTATCGACAAGCGTGGCCTCCACGGGGTTGCCGGCGCTGTCCAGCAGGCTGAACTGCGAGACGTAGAAGCGGAGGGCCGATGGTTTGTACTGCACCCCGGATTCCGTGGTCATCACCGAATCGAGCACAAAGGGGGCGGCTCCGGCCATCGTCTTGAGATCGAACGTCGCCACATAGTGCGCGGTATCGGGAGGGACCACCTGGGGGGGGCTGGTCGCGTCGCCGCAGCCGGACGCCGCCATCGCGACGATCCCGAGGCAGAGGATGGAGAGCGTATATCGTAGATTCATGAGTTTCATCGGAATGGGGTTGCTGTTCGGGAGTCCGTCGCGTGATGAACGTGAAGCAGCCGCGCTGATTGTAAATGATTTTTCTGATGTGTTTGTCGGATCTGATGTATTTGTCACATCTATCGTATCTGTCACATCTGTCCGGGTCCGGGCAGGTCTCAGACCTGCCCCGACGTTTCAACGTTTCAACGAAAATGACATCTCAACATCTCAACGAAAATGACATCTCAACATCTCAACAAAAATAGAGATATCAATAACATTCGGATTCAGATCTCTTTCCTGCCATATGCGCGGATCACCCCCACGATCTCCCCAAGCAGCGCCACTTCCTCGCTCTCCTCGGAGAATGCCAGCTTCTTGTAGTAACGGTTCGATGCCGCGAGCGACCGCGTCCCTGACGAGCCCTGAAGGCGGCGTATCACCTGCTGCGAGCCCACCAGCGCGAAGACCAGCGCGCCATCCGGCAGATCGCGCTCCTGCCGGACGATCACGTAATCTCCCTTGAAGATCCCCTCTCCATCCATCGCGTCGTCGGCGACAATGGCGGCAAAGCTGTTCGTGGTCGGGAAGAGGCCGGGGTCCGGGGCCAGCGTGCCGAGTGGGTTCATGAAGATGGAAAACGGGTTCGATGCGTCGCCATCTCCCACCACCGGGATTTTCTTTCCCCCCTTCGTGGCCGATGAAGCGGCCGGCGCGTTCTCCGGGAGCGCTATGCCGCGCGCGGTCCCCTTCAGCCGGAGGATATATCCCTTCCGTTCCAGCGCGATAAGGAGATCGTTCACGCCGTTGGTGGAGCGTATGCCGAACCGCGCCCCGATCTCCGTGATGGTCGGCGGGGAGTTCCGCCCCTGAATGCATGAGCGGATGAACTCGTAGATCTCATTCTGCCGCGGCGTCAGCGATCCGCGCGCCGCGATGCTTGTGCGAGCTGTCGACATTGTTTCGATGTTCGGAAGGAGGGCCGATGGTCTGTCCGCCACAATCGCGGAGTCATCGGAAGCCCGGCGGCATTGCCGCGATGCGTCGCCGAATATACGGGAACTCGGGGGAGCCGCGGCGTGATATCGCGATACGGAAATCGGCTATCTTGTCGCGATGCGGCGGGCATGGGGTCCGCCCGGCCGATGCACTCGAACTACCAAATGGGGCCATCGATGATCAAGGCGGTCGTCTTCGATCTGGATAATACGCTGGTCGATTTCATGGCGATGAAGCGGCAGGCGGTGGACGCCGCGATCACCGCCATGATCGACGCCGGCCTGAATATGAGCGTGAGCGATGTGAAGGTGCACGTGGATAAGATCTACGGCGAGCAGGGGATCGAGTACCAGCGGGTGTTCGACCAGCTTCTGATCGATATCTTCGGCAGGATCGACTACAAGATGCTCTCGGCCGGCATCGTCGCCTACCGTCGCGCGCGGGAGGCGGCGCTGAAGCCCTATCCGCATGTCTCGGCCACGCTGATGGAGCTTGTAAAGCATGGCGTGAAGCTCGCCGTCCTTTCCGATGCCCCCACCCGCGAGGCATGGCTCCGCCTGAGCTACATGAACTTCCATCACATCTTCGACTACGTGGTCACATTCGACGACACCGGCAAGCGGAAGCCCGATCCGGCGCCGTTCCGTCTGGCGCTGGAGATGCTGAAGGTGGAGCCGCATGAGGCGATCATGGTGGGGGACTGGGCGGAGCGGGATATGGTGGGGGCGGCGGCCATCGGCATGAAAACCGCCTTCGCTCTCTACGGCGATTCGTTCGGCAACCAGGAGGTGCAGGCCGATTACACGCTTCGCGATATCAAGGATCTCCTGACGATCGTGCTGGACCGTGAGGAGCAACGGGAGATCGTGGCAAGGGAGGAGATCCGCATCAACAACGCAGGGGAGGGAGAATGATCTACGGCATTGGGACGGATATCGCCGAGGTGGATCGGATCGCGGAGGCGCTCAGGGTGTACGGCGAGCAGTTCGAGCGGCGCGTCTTCAGCGATGAGGAGATCGCCTATTGCAGGATGACACCGCGAAGGATGGCCGAGCGATACGCCGCCCGGTTCGCCGCCAAGGAGGCGTTCTCCAAGGCGATCGGCACCGGCATGTCGCGGGGGATACGCTGGCGCGATATCGTCGTCCTCAGGAAGCCCGGCGGCCGGCCCACGCTCGATCTCCGGGGGGAGGCCGGCCGCCGCAGCGCGGGGATGCGGGCGCATCTTTCACTGACCCATACCGACACCACCGCCATGGCGACGGTGATACTCGAACAGGAGGAATAGCAGGGTCCGTGCGACAATGAGGGCGCGGCCGGGTCTTCCCGGATGGCCTACTCTCAGGCACCGCAAGGCTTCCCGGTCGTGATGACCGGTCACGAAGCGTGACGGATCGGGCCGGTTCGCGGCGACGATATCGCCCAAACCCGCATGCGACGGCAGTGATGGGAGAATGGCACGTGCTTGCATCGTCGAAACCGGCGATACATCTCTCGGCATACTCCCCTGACTCCCGGAGCATCTATGAACATCACCTGCTCTCTTCCGTATCGCATTCTCCTCGGCTCATTGCCCGGCGTCATCCTGATCGTCTCCGCGTCGCGCGCGCAGCCCTTTCCGGACGATGGCGTTGTGGGGAGCCGCTACGTCATCGCGTTTCCGGACACCACATCGAATATGCTGGACCCCCGATTTCCGAACACCACCGTTCAGGATAGCTTCCAGCTCTTCCTCTACCCGGCGGAGCCGTGCAGCATCAGGATCAGCAACGGCGATCTCCAGAGGAGCATCGCTCTGGAGGCGGGGAAGTTCGTGACGTACGATGTCAGGCGCGACCCGGTGGTGACGGTCTCGAACGCGAAGGTGGTCAGCACCGATCCCCCCATCTCAGGCCGTCCGATGCTGAAGCCGGGGGAGAGCGTGAAAGTCGTGGTGGGGTTCAACGGCAGCAACCCGAATGGCCCCTATACCGATTCCCTCGATTTTCCGTTCGGGAATGCCACATGGGCCGTGCTGATGCGGGCGAATGTCATCAACGCGCCGCCAGCGGGAATCGATCTCCATTCCGTTCCGGTCCCCGGCTACGCGCTCGATGGCGCTCGCCCGAACCCGGCGGGGGAAAACCATCATCTCCTATCATCCGGGCGCTTCCGGTCCCGTTACCGTGAGCATCTATAATGCCGCCGGAGAGTTTGTGGCGGTGCTTGCCGATGCAGTCCGGAGCGCGGGGGATCAGAGCGTGACGTGGAATGCATCCGCTCAGCCGAGCGGGATCTACTTCTGCCGGATAGAGTCCGGCCAATGGAACGCCACGCGGGCGTTCGCCGTGACGCGGTAACTATCGCGCGTTCGTCGTGTTCACTGCCAAGGCGGGTCTGAGAGCCGGATCGGGGGGATGGGATACTCCCGATCCGAATGGATGAACAACACGGGCCGGTTTCATCACGACAGCAAATGATCATTCTGGAGTATATAATATCATGGCAATTACTACACGCTGCATCGTTACCGGCATTATCGCGCTGATAGCCATATCTCTGGCCTCACGCCGAGCGGCGGCGCAGTTATCGCTGGATGACAACGGCTCGGGAACAACCTACATCCTTGCGTTTCCCGATACCACGGCCAACAAGCTGGACAGCCGGTTTCCGAACAACAAGATCAAGGAAGGGTTCTCCCTCTGCCTCTACTCCGCCGTCGGGCCGAACAAGGTCAGGATCATCACCAACAGCGGCGCCACGAACATCGTGACGCTGGCGGCCGGCAAGTTCCTCTCCTATGATGTCAAGACCAGCCCGGTTGTCACTGTTTCAAACGCGGTTCAGTACAACACGATCCGCCTGGAGGCTGAGAAGCC
>JAQBOZ010000008.1 GCA_028287785.1 Chlorobiota bacterium | reverse complement strand
GCCGTTCACGAGATCATCGGCGAGGGCGCCGGAATTGGCGATCACGCCGTCGGCATTGCGAAGGACGTAGCGCTGGAGCGGGGAACGGGGGGGCATGTGCGCCTCGAAGAAGACCGATGCCCGTCTCCCCCGGAGCGCGCGCAGGGCAAGGAACGCAAGCGCGGGGCTGTAGTTTTTCGTGTAGAGAACTGCCGTGGCGGAACCCCGTCCGGTTGCGCGAAAGCCCTCGATGATATCCACCCAGAGCCTGTTGAGCGCCACCCACCATCCGGGGCTCTCCTGCCCCGCCGGGATGCGGACGGTTCTGACGGGGAAGCGATCCCTGATCCTGTAGAGATCCAGCGGATGCTCCCCCCGCTTCTCCACATCGAGGAGGGTGATGCCGATCGTCACCAGCTCCACATCGACGCCGAGGCGCTGCACCGCCTCGCAGAAGTTGACGATGCACTGTCTATCGACCCGCGCTACCTGGATATCCGCAGGGGTGAAATAGAGGAATTTCAGATCGGTTGGACTCATGAACGCTCAGGTCGGATGTCGTCGACAGCATGTAGATCCGGCCCCTGGAGCCCTCCACGGCATGCCAGGGAAGAGCCCTCACCCACTGGCTGAACCGCGCGCGATCGAAGTGCTGAAGATCGCGATCGGTGACGATGCCGCCATCGAGAAGCCCTTCCTCCGCCAGAACTCTGCCGTTGCGGGCAATCGTCCCCCGCATGTCCAGCTCCAGCCGGTGGATAAGCTCATCCGTGATCCGATTTCCCAGCGTCTTCGCCTCGACGCCACAGTAGCCGTGAACCGTGAGCACCTTGGACGGAGAGAAGTATCGAAGATACGACGCAAGCGCTCCCTGACCCGTGGAAATAAACAGATCGCCGCTTCTGGAGATCGAGCTGATCTCCTGCGAGTAGGAGAGCCGCCGGTTCTCGTTGGCATGATCCGCCAGGATGCCGGGGGCGTTCATCCCGAGCATGCAGGCCATCACCAGCCCCAGCCCCATCGTCACGGTTCTCTCCGCTCCGCTTCCGGCCACGACCGACGTGAGGAGGGAACCGGCCAGCAGGAAGAGGGCCGGCATCAGGACAATCCAGAACTCGATGTTCGATGGATACCACCACCAGACGAACGCCGCATGGGCGATAATCCAGGGGAGGAGAAATGAGAGATAGCGGACCGATGCTCCGCCGTTCCTTGTCGCGGTGCGAAGCCCCCGGATTGCCACCACGGTGCCGGCCGCGCCAAGCGCGAGGGCAACCCATCCGAGGACTCCGACACGACGAACATTGTCGATCGCGAGGATCGTATCCACCAGGCCGTAGACCGCCTTCGGGAAGTGCATTCCCTCCATCGCCCCCCACCAGCCGGTATGTGCATACGATGTGGCAAACCAGAACACCGTGCCGGGGGCGATGCTCCCGAGCACATACCAGGTTGCGGCAACGTAGAACGCGCCAACCACCGCCAGCGGCGGAAGGATCGACCGGAGAACGAAGCCGGAACGGGCCTCGCGCGGGAGCGTCCGAACGCCGTAGACCAGCAGCGCCAGCACGAAGAAGATGGCGGTCTGATGGAAGAGCATGGCGAGCGTCGTGAAGATGGCGGCAGGGATGGCGCGGCGGCCGGTGGTGACGATATCACCATCGATCAGGGAGACAGCCACAGCGGCGATCATGCAGAGCGCCGCGATGTTGTACACCTCGATCTGCGAGCTGTAGAGCCAGAAACCGTTGCCGAGCGCGAAGAGCGCCGCGAGGAGCGAGGAGACGCGGAGCGAGCAGCCCATCCGCCGGAGCGCCAGCAGGACAAGCGCGATCGTGATGGCGGAGACGAGGATGCTGAGCCCCTGGAACATCGCCAGCGTCTGGCGCGTTGCCCCGGTCCCTCCCACCATAGTATAAATGGCAGCCAGCAGCGGATTGAAGAGGAGATGATGCGGATGCAGCAATCCCTCCAGCCCGCCGCGCGTCGCGGCCGCCGCGTACTCCACCGAATCCTCGGTAAGGCGATTGGTCTGGGTAAGAAAATAGATGATGCCGGCGATCAGCCCGGCCGATACGGCCGCGATGTCGTCACGGTATTGCGCGATTCTCCGCAGGGATGCAACCCTGGGCGCTAAACGCACTGGTTCAATGGAAACCTGTCGCACTCTGGACCTCGTCTGGACAGATTCAGGGAATGTAGTGATCACCGCGACATCGTATCATCACCCGGTTGGACTTCCTGGAGATGGAATGGCGCTGGATCGATCCGGATCTGGACACCGGATACGACAAGGTACAAAAAAAACGAATCGATGCAAGCGGGGTCGTGCGATGGATTTGCCGGCCTCACGCAACCGGCCCGCGCGGGACCGGATTGTACGGCACACACGACAAACAGAACCAGCGACGCGACGAAACGACATCAGCCGTTCCAGCCCCGCCGGGGCGAACCGGTTGCAGCATCGCCCCCTCTCTCATGATCTCAAGCTCCATCGGAGCGTACCGCTCTTCATGAATGCGGGGGGCATGGTTCGCTCCCACGGAGCTCAAGGGAACATGGGAGCATCGTTGCCACAACCGGCGCGCTCCCAGGAGCTTAAAGAGTGATGAAGAGCCGATGGATGATCGCGCCGCAGATTAGCGGCTGGATTCAAACCGGGTCATTACCCGTGCGAGGGAAAATCGCGGTTCGACCTTGAAGCATTTCCCGGCTTCAGAAGCGTCTCCAGCAACAGCATCGAAGCAAAGATCGTTCTCCCCGGCGATACGGAATGGGCGGATGGCGGGTTATGACAGTGCGGCCGCGCGATGCGTCACATCATCCAGAAACCGGGCGGTGGCGCGGGGGGAATCGAACACGATAAACTCGATATGGCGATACCGCTCGTCACGCATCAACAGCGGGAACTCCCTGCGACGGCGGCGGAAGGTGGTGATTACCCAGAGAAGAATCGATTCCCTGCTGAAGAACGCCGTGAGGAGCGATTCCCGGTTGCCGCTGTAGAGTTCCTGGCGGGTGATGGCCCTGTGAAACGTCCGCCGCACCACGCGGGAGAACGTCACCGGAAAGGAATAATTCAGCCAGATGATCGCCGTGGCGCGCGCCCAGAGAACATCCCGCACTCCGCCGTAATTGCCATCGGCAACCCAGCGATCCCCGGCGGCGGCCAGCCCCACCCGCTCGCGGAACTCCTCGATCGGCGAGGGAACCCAGTTCGGTTTCCAGTGGAGCGCGTCAAGCTCCATGTGATGGCTTCCGAGCGCGCCGGCAAGCGACGCCGCAAGGGTGCTCTTGCCGGCGCCGCTGCTGCCGATAACAACAACGCGGTCCAGGTTCGGCGTCATCCGGTTCATCGTGACATGCGCGCAAATGGATTGAAACGTGCCGATGGAATCTACGCCAGCCGCGAAAGGATCTCCAGCAGATTGCCCAGCACATAGCGGCTGGAGTACGATTTGCCGATCTTCTCATACGCCCGGCGACCCATCGCGGAGCGGAGGCCGCTGTCGGCGATCAGCCTGGAAAGCGCCTGAAACCACTCCTCCGCGTTATCGGCCAGATAGCCGTCGAAGGCGTTCTCCACAAGATCGATGTTCATGCCGACCGGGGAAATCACCACCGGAACCCCGTGCGACATGCAGAGAATCGCCTTGAAGGAGCATTTGCCGCGCGAAAAAAGATCGTCCTGCAACGGCATGATCCCGATGTCGAACGTCGATACGATCCGGCTCTCCTCCTCCAGCGACCAGCGGATAAACTCCGTCCTGATGTTCGGGCTGATATATTCCTCGCTCGATACCACCGTCAGCAGCACCCGGTCGCCGAACTCCGCGGCAAGCCGCGCGAAGACATTCTCCAGCAGCCCGAGATGAAAGAGATTGCTCCTGACGCCGATCCAGCCGATCCTGACCGGCGAATGATCGCCATGTTCCTTCATCGGCGTTGCATCGGCCGGGACCGCCGTGGGAAGCACGCGCATCTCCGCCGCCGAGCCCCCAAGCTCATCGCGCAGCCACCTGTTGCCGACGATGACCACGCGCGCCAGCTTCAGCATCCGGTCCAGATGGCGCTTGCGCGAGCTGAAATATTTTCCGCCACGGGTGAGCTTCCTGAAGGCGATCGTGAGATGATCCCGCGCCCCGCTCGGCGTCTCCGCCGCGGCCATCTGGGACTGGCGGATATAATGGAGCGCGTCGTCCATGTCGAAGACCACCGGCCGGCCCGAGCGTTCAAGCAGCCGGTTCAGCCAGCCGGCAAGGACGCGCTGCACGAAGACGACATCGGCAGCGGCGATCCCCTCGCGGATCTCGCGGACCAGCGCGACCGGATCGGCCAGCTTCCCCTGAACCACGTAGGCGGTTTCGACCTCCCAGCCGGCCTCCTGCAGGCCCGGTATGTACTGGAGAATCCTGAGCCGCGTGGCCGGGTTCAGCTCGCCGTCGTACGCGATGACGAAGACCTTCCTGATGCGCGGCGGGGGTTCGGCGGCGCGCGGTTTCCGGGTCCTGGGCTGGCGGGTGTTGGCGCTCAATTGGCCTCCACCTGCTGGGCGTGATACCACGCGACGAACTTCCTGATCCCCTCGGCAATCGGCGTGGAGGGCCGGTAGCCGAGCGCCCGCGCGGCGGTGATATCGGCGCGCGTGATGGTGGCGTCCCCCTGCTGCGCCGGAAGCCGGCGGATGCGCGGCTCACGGCCGAGCGCCGCGCCGATCATCCCGATCATCTCGCTCAGCGTGGTTGTATCGGATTCCCCCAGGTTCAGGATATGATAGCCGTGAAGGTTGGACTCGATCGAGAGCATCCCCTGGATGATATCCTCGATATAGGTGTAGTCGCGCGCGGTGGAGCCGTCGCCGAACATCGGGATCTCCCCGCCGTCGGCGATGATCCGGGTGAACTTGTGGATCGCCATCTCCGGTCGCTGGCGCGGGCCGTAGGCGGTGAAGAACCGGAGGATCGCCATGTCCATGCCGTGCAGATGATGATAGGCGTGGCAGAGCATCTCCCCCGCCTTCTTGGTGGCCGCGTACGGGCTGATGGGGCTGTCCACCATGTCGGTTTCCCTGAACGGCGGGTTGGAGGAATCGCCGTAGACCGAGGAACTGCTGGCGAAGAGAAGCCGCTTCACCTCCGCCTTCCGCATCGCTTCAAGAACGGAGAGCGTCCCCTCCACATTCACCGACTGGTAGAGAAACGGGTTTTCAACGGAGGGGCGGACCCCGGCGCGGGCGGCGAGATGAAACACCGTCCCGATCCGCCCGGAGCGGAGGATATCCTCCACCAGGGCGGTATCGCGGATATCCCCCTCCACCATCCTGAACCTGTCGGACGCGATGGCCGATTCCACGTTCCGTCGCTTGATGGCAGGGGCGTAGAAGTCATCGAGGTTATCGAGCCCCACCACCCGCCCGCCACGGGCCAGCAGCGCCTCCACGAGATGGGAGCCGATGAACCCGGCGGCGCCGGTGACCAGATAATTCGATTCAGCCATGTAAAACCCCGCTCCCTTGTTGATGCCGAGTTGAAAAGAGATCACTTCCTTCGCGACCGGAAGAGCCGCCCGAACGCCGCGATCCCGTCCGCGAACTTCCCGATGCCGATCCTGATGCGAAGCCTTGCCAGCGGCCGATCGCGACCCAGTTGGGCAAGGCCGGCCAGGATAAACCCGAACCCCTGATCGAGGCGCCAGAGAAAGATCATCCTGAACGGTAGCCCGACCGGCACCCCCTCCCGCATGGCGGCAAGAACAAGGCCGCGAAATTCCCGCCACCGGATCATCCGCCCGTTCACCTCCTCGGCCAGCCGGTTGCCGGGGGGAAGCTTCGGGTTCCAGATAAACGGGCGCGCGCCCAGAACGTTGGAAGCATGCTGCCTGTAGGCCAGCAGCGGACGCGGAAGCGCCACCACGATGCCGCACGAGGCGGCGGTGATCGCGTACCAGTGATCGTGAAAGCCGACCTCCGCCGGTATCACCGGGAATCGGCGCGCCAGCTCGGCGTCGAAGATCATGGAGCAGCCGGTGACCACATTCCTGACGAACAGATGCCGCGGCCGCGCGTTCCCCACCCCACGCTGCTCCACCCGCCATGCGCTCTCGATCGTGATCCCCCGCGCCTCATCCTCGAACACATTGAGATCGGAATGGACCAGCGAAAGCGGCCCGGCCGCGCGAAGCTCCTCCACCAGCACCGCCAGCTTTTCCGGGTACCAGACATCGTCCTGATCCGAACATGCAATCGCCTCCGCCCCGCGCGCCAGGGCCTCCTGTATCGCCCGCTCGAAATTCTTCTTGTGCCCCAGCCGCTCCCCGTTCTGAAGCCAGACGAACCGGAGATCCCCCATGAAGGGGAGGATGCGCGGATCGGACGTGAACTCATCGAGCGGCGAGTCCGACGTGATGACGCAGACCCAGTTGGTATACGCCTGCTCGCGGATCGTGACAAGCTGCCTGGCAAGGAAGAGGATATCCGGCCGGTAGACGGCCATCGCCACCCCGACCTTCGCGATGCGGAAATCCCGGCGGGGCGTCATTCAGCCCCCTCGGGGATGGCGCGCCCGAGAATGGAATCGCGCACGCTCCTGATCTTCCGCCGCTCGCGGTCGTCGGCGAAGAAGATCAGATAGACGCCCAGCATCAGCAGCACGGAGACCAGGTTGAACGCGGTCCAGCTCCACCAGCGGAGCGGGAAGAGCGTGTAGGCCGCGCGAAGCAGGAAGATCGGGATCACGCTGATGAGCGGCCCCAGAATGCTCCGGCGGAACATCTCCGGAAACCCGAACCCCAGCTCCCTTCTGACGAACCAGCCGAACGGCACGCCGACGAACAGATAGGTGAGGAGCGCCGCCAGCGCTATGCCGTAGATCCCGAGCGGCGTGTTCACCAGCACCACGCAGAGAATCAGGTTCACCACGGCGCCGGCGATGTTGGCCCGCGTGAAATTCCGGGTGCGATCCTGCGAGAGAAGGCACCACTGCGGGATGGCGTCCACGGCGTGATAGAGGCTGCCGCTCACCAGCAGGATCATCACCCAGTACGCCCCCGCGAAATCCTTCCCCACCCAGAGCGTGATGAACTCACCACCGTAGCAGATCAGCAGCGCGTAGATCGGAAGATAGATCATGATGATATACTTCGTCCCACGGAAGATCAGATCGTACAGCTTCTCCCGCTCCCCCTTCCCGGCAAGCGCCGATGCCGCCGGAAAGATATTCCCGACGACCTGCTCCATCGGCATGCGGGAGTAGTCGTGGAGCCGCGTGCCGATCTGGTAGGTGGCGACGTTGACAAGCGGCAGGAACATCGCGATGATAAGCTGATCGGTGCGGCGGATGGCCGACTCGGCGATGTTGGAGATGAACATCACGCCGCTGAACCGGCTGTAGCCGCGAACCTCATCCATCGTCACTCTGCGGAACCGGAAGCGGAGCCCCGGCAGCAGCCGCTTGACCCGCCATATGGAGACCGGCACCACCAGCAGGCCCACGATCATCGCCGCCACGTTGAGCGCCACCACGCCGTAGCCGGTGGTCAGCAGCACGTAGGAGTAGATGCCGGTGGCGACCACCGTGAAGAACTGGATGAACGATCCCATCACGTTGTCCTGAAGGCCGTTCAGAATCCCGTTCAGCGTGCCGAGCGGAAAGTTGTAGAACGCCTGCACCGCGGAGATGGCGAAGAGAATCGCGTAGATATGCACCCGCTCCGGCGGGATATGCGTGAAGTACGGCAGCGCGATGCCGACCAGCGACAGCAGCACCCCCGCCACAAATCCGATGATGGTGAAGAGCGTCAGGAACGCGCTTACATCCGCCTGCAATCCCTCGTGATCGCCGCGGGCGTGCTTGGCGGCCACCAGCTTGACCAGCGTCGGGCGAAGGCCGATATCCAGAAGGCCGGAGAAGCCGAAGATGCTGGAGATGAAGGTGATCAGCGCGAAATCGAGCGCGCCGATCTTATGGAGCAGATAGGGCGTGTACCACAATCCAAAGGCGAGTTTGAATATGGTCAGCGCCAGATAGGAGATGGAGTTGACACCAATCTTCTTCCACATACGCTACGCCCTGCCCAGAAAAGTTCGCACGCTCCGCTTCAACCCCGAAAACCGTGAATAGGTGATCCCGCTCGCCGCAAGCCCGTAGAACAACAGCATCCGCAGCCCACGCTGATAGCGGAGCGCAAGCCGGAGATACTCCGCGCTGCGGGGGCTCCCCGATTTGTAGATCACCTCCGCCGCCTTCGCTATCCGCCCCTTCAGCATCGCGTCGGTGCGGGGGTCGCGACCCAGATACTTCCGGTAGATTCCGATGTTCGTCTCCATCATCCGGGCGCTCATCGTCCTGATCATCGAGGAGCCGACGATCCGGTAGCATGCGGTTATCCGGTCCGAATATGCAAAGCTGAACCGTTCCGCGATGCGGAGCCACATGTCCCAGTCCTCGTACACCAGCGATTCATCGTACAGCCCCACCCGCTCGAAGCACTCACGCCGTATCAGCGTTGCCGCCACGGGAATGAAGTTCCGCGCCATCAGCTCGTCGAAGATCCGGCCGCCCGGCGGCGTGACAGGGCCGCCATGCGCCGCGATAAACCGCTCCTCCAGCCTCCGCCCCTCCTCGTCGATCACAAACGCGTCGCCATAGATGACCCCCACATCCGCGGGGAGCGATTCGATCAGCGCAACGTCCCGCTCGATCTTCTCAGGCAGCCAGAGATCATCAGCCGCGAGGAATGCGATGTACTTGCCGCGGGCCAGCGTTATCGCCTCGTTGAGCGTGGCGCAGAGCCCCCGGTTCACCTCATGCGGGATAAATGTGCAGGCCACGCCATGCTCCTCGATCCATCGCCGGATCACCGCCGCCGAATCGTCGGGGGAACGATCGTCAAGGATGATCAGCTCGATATTGCCGTACGTCTGCGCCCGTATCGCGTCCAGACATGTGGCGACCCATCGGGCGTGGTTGTAGCTGATGGTGATCGCGGTGACAAGCGGCCCGCCGTTCATGAGGTTTCGCCCGGCTGTTCATCGATCGCCAGCGCGTACAGCTCCCCGCCGTTAGTGGGAATGATCCGGTTCCGTTCGGGAAAATCCGCCAGCGCGATCCTGGCGATCCGCTCCCCATCGACCAGCGGGAGCTGATACTCCCTGAAGATCAGCGCGCGGAGGATGTTGTGGACATCCCCCCGTTCCATCAGCCGGAGCTGTCTGGATCTGAACTCCTTCGGGAAGAACGGATAGAGAAACCGCGGAAAGGAGCTTGCCCCCGCCTCCCCCTGCGGACGCGCGCCGAAGCTCCCGTCGATCACGCTTGCCAGATGCTCCCGCAGCAGCACCGATGCCGCATCGTGATACCGGAAATAGAGATCGCGGCAGCTATCCTCACCGCCGATCGCGAAGCTCCGTTGCGCGATGATATCGCCGGTATCGATCCCCTCATCGATCCGGTGGAGCGTTACGCCGGTGGTCCGCTCGCGAAGGATGATCGGCCAGAAGGATGTCATGGTCCCGCGATAGGCCGGGAGCATGGAGAAATGGATGTTGAAGAAGCGGGATGCGCCGCCGAACCGCGCGGGATGGATCAGCCGGTCGAACTCCACGGAGATAAAGGTGATATCCTCCCCGTGCAGCGCCGCCGGATCGCGGAGGATCGGGATGTCGTGGCCGCTCGCGAACCGTTCCAGCGACGGCATTGCGGGGATGCGCTCCTCGCCGGAGGATGGAATGACGCTGAACGCCACCCCCATCTCCCGGAGGATGCGGGCCGCCTCGATCGCCGCGGCGAACTTGCCGCCGAGCAGATACGTCATGATCTCACCGCGCGATGGTGATGGAATTCTCGGTGCGGCATGGCCCTACTCCCCCTCGCAGAATTCCCGCACGGCGCCGACCACCGTCGCGATCATCTCCAGGGTAAGCTCGGGATAGATCGGGAGGCTGAGGACTTCGCGGGCCATCGCCTCGCTGATCGGAAACGCCCCGGCCGTGATCCCCAGGCCGGCATACGCCTTCTGGAGATAGAGCGGCAGCGGATAATGAATCAGCGTGCCGATGCCCCGCGCCGCAAGATGCTTCTGAAGCTCATCGCGGCGCGCGTGGCGGATGACGTAGAGATGGTAGACCGGGTCGATATCAGCGGGATGTTCGGGAAGGCGGAGGCCGGGGATATCCGCCAGCAGTCGCGTGTACTCCGCGGCGATCTCCCGTCGCCGTGCGGTCCAGCGGTCCAGATGGTTCAGCTTCACCTTCAGGATCGCCGCCTGCAATTCATCCAGCCGGGAGTTGTAGCCCTGCTCGTCGTTGTAGTATTTCACCCGCTGGCCGTAGTTCCTGAGCCTGCGGAGCCGTTCGGCGAGCGCGTCATCGTTCGTGGTGATGGCGCCGGCATCGCCGTAGGCGCCCAGATTTTTTCCGGGATAGAAGCTTGTGCCGGCCGCATCACCGAGAGCGCCGGTGCGGGCCCCCCTGTAGCATCCCCCCTGCGCCTGCGCGTTATCCTCGATCACCTTCAGCCCGTGCCGCCGCGCGATATCGTTGATGGGGCCCATCGCGGCCGGCTGTCCGTAGAGATGCACCGGGAGGATCGCCCGCGTCCGTGGGGTGATCGCCCGTTCCAGTTTTTCGGGATCGAGATTGCAGGTGGCATCCACCGGCTCCACAAGGACCGGCGTGGCCCCGGCGTAGGAGACGGCCAGCGCGGTGGCGATATAGGTGTTGGCGGGGACGATCACCTCATCCCCCGGCCCGATATCGTAGCCGCGGAGGATAAGATGGAGCGCGTCCAGCCCGTTCCCCACGCCGATGCAGTGCTTTACGCCACAATAGGCGGCAAAGGCCGTTTCGAACGATTCCACCTCGCTTCCGAGGATATACCAGCCGCTTGCCAGCGCGCGATCCACGGCAACGCGGATCTCATCGGCAATCGATTCGTAGTTCGTTTTGAGGTCGAGGAAGGGGATCTGCATGGGTCACGTTGCAAGTATCGGAATACGGGCGCCGGGCGGGGCCCGCTCAATCAGCAACGCAAGATAGCGACCGGAGCCGACGCCGTCCAATCGGGAGTTGCGCGCCGTGGGTCATCACCGGACCGGCCGGGAGTTGACATACGTAAATCGCGACTTCAGGCGGAGAAACGGCTCCTCCAGCCATCGGTACGATCCGGCAGCGATGGCGATGGCGATCAGCAGCGCCAGGCAGAAACGGACCCCGAGCAGGCCGGGGATCATGGTCGTGTCGATCAGCCGCGCGGCAACGGCCAGCGCCAGCAGATGAAACACATACAGCCCGTAGGATATCTTCCCCAGATAGAGAAGCGGTCGCGAGGCCATCACCGGCTGCCGCGAGCCCATCGGCCGGAGCACCGAAATGAGAACCAGCAGCGATGCCGCCGCCGCCGCGGGATAGGTGTAGAGGGAGGCCGCGCCATCGAACGATCCATAGCGCGCCGCCAGGACGAAGAGGAACACCCCGCCGGCGGCCATCAGCAGCCGCATCCCCCCTTTCAGCGACGGCGCCCCGCCACGGAGCAGGGCCGCCAGCAGCGCGCCGCCGGCAATCGCATCCAGCCGCGCGAAGGTGTTGCACCAGATCCCCGGATGCCCCACCCCCTGCATCACCAGCACCACCCTGGTGAGCGTGGCGATGGCAAGGAGCGAAAGCGCCAGCCCCCGAACCCGCCGGATGCCGATAAGCGCCAGCAGAAACGGCCACATCAGATAAAACTGCTCCTCGATCGAAACGCTCCAGAGCGGCGCCGCCACCGATGCCGGATAGCCGAAGAGCGTGCATGTCCAGTTCCCCAGGAAGGTGAGATATCCCACGCTCTGTATCGTCGACAACTGTTCGTGACGGAGGAGATGAGGGAGGATAAGGATCACGGTGGCGAGGAAGGCGAAATAGAGCGGCCAGATCCTGAGCGCCCGCCGGATGTAGAAGGCGCGGATATCGATCTTCCCACGCTTCGCGTGCTCGCGAACCAGCAGCTCGGTGATCAGATAGGCGCTGAGACCCAGAAAGAGATCCACGCCGAAGCCACCCGAGCGGATCACGGCGGTGATCCATGCGGCAACGCCGGTTGAAAAGCCGAAGCCTACATAGGTGGCCGCGTCGGGAGGAAATGCGTGATGGACCAGCACGGCCAGAAAGGCCAGAAAGCGGAGCGCGTCGATCTCGGGATGATAGAACCGTCCGGTGCGCGATGCCTCCCCCGAGGGAGCCGGAGCCGTGGCGGACGCGGCATCGCCGGCCGGGACGGAAACAGAGAGTTCGCCCTGGTCATCGTTGTTATTCCGAGGAGACTGAAGGCCGGGAACGAACGACATCACGAGATTCCGAAAGGATACAACGGGGGCGTCGGATCGGCCTCCGTTCGGGGGATTCGAGGGGATGTCCGGCTCTATCGCCGGGCTGGAGAGCGTGGATTGCCTATCGCCCCGGACCCAACCATGGGATAAGAGACTGGACATCGGGGCAGATGTTAGGATAACTCCCGGCCATTCGCAACTGCTATCTTCAGGGGGCCGGTTGTTACGGATTTTTTATCCGGGATGGATCGCTCACGGAAGGGAAATCATGCGCGACCGCCCATCCGCCTGAACTCCTGGTAATCCCTGATGTAATCATTCTCGCTGTACTCCATCGAGGCAAGGCAGAGGAGCACGGCATTGTGGGAGAAGTCCATCGTATGCCAGCAGTGCGGGGGCATGTAGAGGCCGGTCCAGGGGGTATCGAGAGGATACTGACCGCTCCGGCCGTCGGCCATTTCGGTGCGGATCAGGATGGTTCCCGCCGCCGCGATCAGGATCTGCCGGAGATGATGATGGGCATGCCGCCCACGCTGAACATCCTGCGGCGTGTAATAGGTCCAGTAGACACGACGAATCTCGAACGGGATGCTCTCCCCCTCGGCCACCGTGATAAACCCGATGGATGAATCCCCCAGCTTCGAGAACTGCATCAACCGCGGCCCTTCCCCTGATACCTCGGGAGTGACCGGTGTGACCGGCTCGATCGCGTTACTCTCGCTTTTCATAATGGCTCTATCCTCGGTACATGATCTGCGCGGGGCCATGCCCCGCGCAGCAGGGATTGCGCCCCTCCGGGGCTTGGGAAGATACGATCCTCCCGTCCTCAAGCCCCAACGGGGCGCCACGGCTCCTGCATGAGATACAACCCATGCACATTGATCCAGGCATCAGCTCAGGAGGTGCGTTCCCCCGGCATCGTCCGCTCACGCTCGGGGAGAATCTGCCGGCAGTACCAGCGGACCGTGCGCCGCAACCCCTCCTCGAACGCCGTTGCCGCGCGCCAGCCAAGCTCGGTTTCCATCTTCGTCGCATCGATCGCGTAGCGGGCATCATGCCCCAGCCGATCGGTCACAAACGTCATCAGCGATGCGTAGCCACCTTCCGGGCCATCCCCCACCTCTTCGTCGAGAAGACGGCAGAGGAGCCGCACAAGATCGATATTCCGCCACTCGTTCCGTCCCCCTACAACATACGATTCGCCGGGGCGACCGGAGGCAAGGACCAGATCGATGGCGTTGCAGTGATCGGCAACGTAGAGCCAGTCCCGGACGTTCAGCCCCTGGCCGTAGATCGGGATGGGCCGGTGGGCCAGCGCTGTCGATATCACCGTCGGGATAAGCTTCTCGCGATGCTGGCGCGGGCCGTAGTTGTTGGAGCAGTTGGTGATCATCACGTTCATCCCGTAGGTGTGATGCCACGCGCGGGCCAGATGATCGCTCCCCGCCTTCGACGCGGAGTAGGGGGAATTCGGCGCGTATGGCGTCTCCTCGTTGAACGCCCCCTCATCCCCGAGCGCCCCATACACTTCGTCGGTTGAAACGTGGATGAAGCGAGGAGATGGATCGCCGGCCCAGAGCTGGCGGGCCTCTTCGAGCAGGTTGAACGTGCCGACCACATTGGTCATGATGAACTGCTCCGGCCCCTTGATGCTGTTGTCCACGTGCGATTCCGCGGCCAGATGGATGATCGCCCCGGGGCGCGCCTCCGCCAGCAGGGCGCGCACGGCGCCGCGATCGGTGATATCCAGCTTCCGGAAGCGGTAGCGCTCCTCCCCCTCCAGCCCGTCCAGGTTCCGCTCGTCGGCGGCGTAGGTGAGCGAGTCGATATTGGTCACCGTCCAGTCGGGATGGCGGTCGATGAGATGATGGATCAGATTCGATCCGATAAATCCGCATCCGCCGGTTACTACTACGTTCATCGTCTGTCCGTTCGTAAATGATTGAGCCATCGCGCTATCACGGGATCGCCGCCCCGGCCTCCCGCGTGCAGTACCAGGCGGCAGTGCGGCGCACCCCCTCCTCGAACCCCACAAGCGGCGTGTAGCCGGTCGCCAGCCTGAACTTCTCGATCGAAGCGAACGAGTGCTGCACATCCCCCATCTTCCGCTCCGTGTACATCGGCTCCACCGATGTCCCCAGCGTGCCGTTGAGCGCCGCCACAAGCTGGTTCAGCGTGGTCCGCTCGCCGCAGGCCACGTTGAAGACCTCACCGGCAACCCCCGTGTCGGTGGTCGCCGCCAGGATGTTAGCGTGGACCACATTGTCGATATAGGTGAAGTCCCTGGACTGCTCGCCATCGCCGTAGATGGTCGGCCGCTCCCCGGCGCGCATCAGCTCGATGAACTTCGGGATCACCGCCGAGTACTGGCTGGTGGGGTCCTGCCGCGGGCCGAAGACATTGAAGTAGCGGAGCGCGACGGTTTCCAGGCCGTACAACTGGAAGAAGACGCGGCAGTAGTTCTCCCCGGTGAGCTTGGAGACGGCGTAGGGAGAGAGCGGTGCCGGCATCAGCCCTTCGTGCTTTGGAAGGACCTGCGTGTTGCCGTAGACCGAGGAGCTTCCCGCGAAGACGATCCGCCGCACGCCGCAATCCCGCGCGGCCTGGAGGATGTTGAGGGTGCCGTTGGTCCCCACTTCGTGCGTCGTGATGGGGTCCTTGATGGAGCGGGGCACCGACGGAAGCGCCGCCTCGTGAAACACCACATCGACCCCCTCCACCGCCTCCCGCACCAGATGGTAGGAGCGGATATCCCCCTCGATCAGCTCCACGCCGTCGGGGATATCCTTCAGGTTCTCCCGCTTGCCGGTCGCGAAATTATCGAGCACGCGGACGCGATCGCCCCGCTCGATAAGCCCGCGCACAATGTTGGTCCCGATAAACCCGGCGCCGCCGGTGACAAGACACTCCATCGACCACTCCCTCCAATGCGTGAAGTCCCCGGAACAACGGGCAGCCCGCCCATCTCCCCTCCGGGACGTTTGCTGCCTGCGTCTACTGCCCCACCAGGTTCGATGCGGCCACCGCTTCCCGCAGCTCGGCGACCGTATACCGTATCATCTCGGGGGTCAGCTCGGGATACATCGGCAGCGAGAGGATCTCTCCCATCTGGCCGTTGGCGACCGGAAAATCGCTCGCAGCATGCCCCAGATGGCGATAGGCTTCAAGCGATGGAATGGAGATGGGATAATGAATCGCCGTGGAGATGCCCCGCTCCGCCAGACGGTTCTGCACATTCTCGCGATCGGCGAGGCGGATCACGTAGAGATGGAAGACCGGCTCCGCGTAATCGGCGATCTTCGGCGCGGTCACGCCGTCGATATCGGCCAGCAGCTCCGTGTAGAGCGCGGCGTTCCGGCGGCGGGCATCGCTCCAGGCATCCAGATGGCGCAGCTTCACCGTCAGCACGGCGGCCTGAAGCCCGTCCAGACGGCTGTTGCGTCCTTCCATGATATGATGATACTTGACGATGCTTCCATGCCCCGCGTAGGTGCGGGCGAACTGCGCCGCCGCAGCGTCCCTGAAGACGATCGCGCCGGCATCGCCGTAGGCGCCCAGATTTTTCCCCGGATAGAAGCTGAACGTGCCGGCATCGCCGATCGAGCCGACCCTCCGCCCCTTGTAGCGGGCCCCCTGCGCCTGCGATGTATCCTCGATCACCAGCAGATCGTGCTCGCGGGCGATCGCCGTGATGGCGTCCATGTCCGCCGGCTGGCCGTAGAGATGGACCGGGATCACCGCCTTCGTGCGCGGCGTGATCTTCCGGCGGAAGTCCTCGGGATCGAGCGTATAATAATCGGGATCGCTGTCGGCGAGGACCACCGTGGCGCCGGCCGAGGTGACGGCCTCCGACGTGGCGATAAATGTATTTGCCGGGACGATCACCTCATCGCCGGGGCCGACGCCCAGCGCGCGAAGGGCTATCTCGATCGCCTCGGTGCCGTTGGCAACGCCCACGCAATGCGGGACGCCGAGGTATGCCGCAAACTCCTCCTCGAACGTCCTGACGGCCTTGCCGCCGATAAACGCCGTGTTGGAGATGATCTCCTCGATCGCCGCGTCCATCTCCGGCTTGATCGTCTGGTACTGAGCTTTCAGGTCGACAAAGGGAACATTCATACTATCGGGACTTGATTGTGATTCCTCGCAGGGCCAGGCCCCACGCACAGATATTGCGCCCCTCCGGGGCTTGAGGAGAATACAGCGGGATTTTCTGCCCCAACGGAGAGCTTCTGCGCGGGGCCATGCCCCGCGCACCAGAGATTGCGCCCCTCCAGGGCTTGAAGAACATACATCAGGATTTCCCGTCCCGCTCCCAAGCCCCAACGGGGCGTCATTGCTCCTGCGTGGGGCCATGCCCCGCGCACCAGGGATTGCGCCCCTCCGGGGCTTGAAGAACATACATCAGGATTTCCCGCCCCGCTCCCAAGCCCCAGCGGGGCGTCATTGCTTCTGCGCGGGGCATCGCCCCGCGCAGGTGTCCTTCAACAGTCTGCCACGCATGCGCAGAACTCCGCGACACCATCAACGACATACTGAATCTGTTCGTCGGTCAGCTCCGGGTAGACCGGGATGGCAAGCACCTGGCGCGCGGCCCGCTCCGCCTCGGGAAAATCCCCCTGGCGGTAGCCCAGATCGCTGAAGCACTCCTGCATGTGGAACGGCACCGGATAGTAGATCTCGTTGCCGATTCCCCGCTCGGTAAGCCACGCCTTCAGCTCATCGCGCCGCTCGGAGCGGATCACATACTGATTGAAGATATGGTGGTCCGGCACCCCCGCCGCCTCGTTTACGGCCGCCGGAGTCAGAATACGGTTCTTCTCGTCGAACGCGATGCGGCCGGGGCCTTCGCTCAGCCCGCGCGATTCGAACAGCTCGTTGTAGCGCGCGGCATTCCGGCGGCGCGCCTCACTCCAGGCATCCAGGTGGGGGAGCTTCACGTTCAGCACCGCCGCCTGGATCTCATCGAGGCGGAAGTTGCCGCCGATCACCGAATGGTAGTAGCGCCGCTCGCCGCCGTGGACGCGCATGATCCGCATCAGCTCGTACAACTCGGAATCGTTGGTCGTGATCAGCCCCGCGTCGCCGAACGCGCCCAGGTTCTTGGAGGGGAAGAAGCTGAAGCATCCCACCGTGCCGATGCCCCCGACACGACGCCCGTCGGCATCGCGGACGCCGATAGCCTGCGCGCCATCCTCGATCACCGCGATTCCATGCCGGCCGGCGATCTCCATCAGCGGCGCCATCGCGGCGCTCTGCCCGTAGAGATGCACCGGGACAATCCCCTTTGTTCGCGGCGTGATGGCCCGTTCCACCGCCGCGGGGTCGATATTGAATGTGAGCGGATCGATATCCACCAGGACCGGACGCGCCCCCAGACGGCTGACGACGCCGGCCGTGGCGAAGAAACTGAAGGTGGGGACGATCACCTCATCCCCCGCCGTGATCCCAAGCCCCATCAGCGCCAGCAGAAGCGCGTCGGTGCCGGAGCTTACCCCCAGCGCGTGCTTCACGCCGAGATACTCCTCCATCTCCCGCTCCAGCCGCGTCACCTCCGGGCCAAGGATGAAGTACTGGCTGGCGGCCACGCGAAGCACCGCGGCATCCAGTTCCGATTTCAGCGAAGCGTACTGGGCCTTCAGATCGAGCAATGGAACGGTCATCGGAAGGGACATCCGGAATGGGCGCCGGAAGGCGCATGGAAGAACGGATCGGCGAATGGGGCCGATCGGGAGACCCCGGACGGGGGCAAATCGCCGATCGCGCCGCCGAAAGCCTGTTTTGAACTATCGTCGAGCCGACAAATATAGCATGCCGTTCGATATCGGCGGGCTATCGGAGGCGGCCCATGCCGGATCGTTACTGTTTGTCCCGATTCCGATTCTCTCTGTATCGATCCGCGAGAAGCATAGCAAAGGGCCTCCCCTTTCGTATATTTGGAATCTTGACAAACGCCTTCCGTTGCTCATTCCGGCCATCCGGGCGGAACACGCGGGCGGATGACGATATCGCGGATGTGGTGAAATGGCAGACACTCCAGTCTTAGGAACTGGTGCCGCAAGGCGTGTGGGTTCGAGTCCCTCCATCCGCACTACCCCCCTTTGAGTTCCCCCGGCGTGGAACTATTCCGGGGAATCGGGATCGCCGGACAGGTCCCGGATACGATTTGATCAGTCAACATATTTTCTACGCAATTCTCTACATCGCATAATGGAATCCACGATTCGCCAGAACAACAGCGTCAAGCATGAGCTCGACGTCACCCTCATGAAGGAGGAAATCGAGCCGTACCTGACCTCGGCTTTGAAGAATGCCCAGAAGAATGTAGCCATCAACGGCTTCAGAAAGGGACATGTGCCGCTGGCGATGATCAAGAAGATGTACGGCCCGGCGCTGATGAACGAAGCGTACGAGGAGGCCGTTCAGAAGGAGTTCTCGCGCGCGATCGACGAGCAGAAGATCGTCCCGATCGGCACTCCGCAGATCAATCATATCCACCCCACCGCCGATGGCGGCCTCCATTTCACCGTCGCCTACGAGGTGATGCCGCAGGTGGAGCTGGGCGAGTACAAGGGAATCCCCGCCAAGAAGATCTTCCATATCGTCGAGGAGGAGGAGATCCAGGCGGAGCTTGAGCGGATCAGGGAGAACTACTCCACCACCGAGACGGCCGAATCGATTTCCGACAGCAGCCACGCCGTCAGGATCGATCTTCAGCGGATGGTGGATGACCAGCCGCAGGAAGGGAATGTGATGCGCGATGTCCGGCTGTTTCTCAACCGCCCGGATGTCAACCAGGAGCTGAAAGCCTCGCTCATGAACACCAGGGTGGGCGATACCTTCCGCATCGATCTGCCGACCGGCGATGAGGCGGAGATAAACAATTACGAGGTGACGGTGCAGGAGATCCAGAAGGTGATCCTCCCGGAACTGGACGATGAGCTGGCGAAAAAGGCCACGCAGGACCCCGACGCAACCATGGCGGACCTGAACGATTATGTCAAGCAGGGAGTCGAGGCGGAGTACGAGCGCCGCTACACCGGCTATTTCCGCGATGAGCTGATCGGCACGATCATTGAGCGCCACGGCAACTTCGATGTCCCCGATGTCTTCGTCGCGGAGGTTCTGAAATCGTTCGCCGAGGAGATGAAGAACGGGCCGAAGAAGGAGCTGCCGAAGGATTTCGATCAGGCGAAGTTCGCCGCGGAAATGCAGCCGACCGCCGAGAGGACCGTCCGCTGGGCTATCCTCCGCGATATGATCATCGATCAGGAAGACCTTCAGGCCGATGACGTGGATTACGAGGGGCTGGCCGATCTGGAATCGCAGCGCACCGGAATCGACTACGAGACGCTCCTGGGCTACTTCAAGAAATCGGACAAGATCCGCGATCGCATCCTCGCCGAAAAGGCGATCCAGTTCCTCGAGGACTACGCGACGGTGGATGAGGTCGAGGACCGCGAGCTGGCAAAGGAGCAGACGGCGGCACTGGCAGCCGCCCAGGCAGCGTCGCAGGAGGCCGAGACGGCCGGCACAACCGAGCCTGAGACGGCGGAGACCGAATCGAGCGGCGGCGAGGGCTGATCCGGGGGAAACTGAAACCTGGACCGCGTATCGGCGTTACGTCCTCTCCCCGGCCTGTCATATGGTGGGTCGCTGGCCCGCGATCAAGCCCCGGAGGGGCGCAATAGCTGGTGCGCGGGGTACTGCCCCGCACGCATTGTATCATTGGGCAAAACAGCCAGTATCGGACGCGATCGAACGTCATTATCGATGCGCCGGAACTGGGGGAGGCTTCACGAGGGGACGGCAAGGTTCTGTCGGACGCTTCTTTTCACTCGAATAACCAAGAATTGTTATGTGGATTCCAAATTTCGTTGAGCATACGGCTCGCGGCACGACATCGTGGGACCCGTTCAGCCGCCTGTTGAAGGATCGCATCGTGATGCTCGACTCGCCGATCGACGATGCTGTCGCCAGCGTTGTGATCGCCCAGCTTATCCTGCTGGAATCGGAGGATCCGTCGAAGGATATCATCATGTATATCAACTCGCCCGGCGGCGTTGTCAGCGCCGGCCTTGCGATCTACGATACCATGCAGTATATCCGCCCGGATATCTCCACGATCTGCATCGGCATGGCCGCCTCCATGGCGCAGGTGCTCCTCTGCGCCGGCACCAAGGGAAAGCGGATGGCGCTGCCGAATGCCCGCATCATGATGCACCAGCCGTCCGGCGGCGCACAGGGACAGTCCACCGATATGGAAATCGCCCTGAAGGAGATGGTCCGCATGCGCGAGCAGCTCTACAAGATCATCTCCGCGCATTCCGGCCAGCCCTACGAGACGATCCAGCGCGATGCCGATCGCGATTTCTGGATGTCGCCGCAGGATGGCGTGGAGTACGGACTGATTGACCGCGTCCTCAACAGCCGCAAGGAAGTCAGCAAGGATATCCCGGAGATCCCATCGACCACCGGCGATCAGAAGATCACGATCGAAACCAGCACCGAGCCGGCGCACGCGCAGACCAGCACCCACTGATCCGCCGTCGCCGACTGAACCCAGGTTGATGAACGAATGCCGGCACCGCCGTTCAACGGGGCCGGCGTTCGAAAGAAGAACATGACCCGCTCCCCATCCCCGAACGGCGTAACGCCGTAAACAATACAACCCGCCCGGAGTTCCTGATGTGATGGGCGCCTCCGGCTCCCCGCCTCGGTCCCTTCCAGGACGTTTTATCAGTATCTCCCGGCACGAATCCCGGATTCGACATGGCAAACGATATCCATACTCTCCCCTCCGATCTGGTCCGGTGCTCCTTCTGCGGAAGAACCACCGACGAAGTGACATCGATCATCGCCGGCCCGAATGTCTATATCTGCGATATCTGCATCCAGAGCTCGGTCGATATCCTCCGGCAGAACGCGCGACTCTTCCGCGCTTCGCAACTGGAGCGTCGGCTGACCCCGAGCAGCATCCGCGCGGCGCTCGATGAATATGTCATCGGCCAGGATTACGCAAAGAAGGTGCTGGCCGTTGCGGTCTACAACCATTACAAGCGGATCGAATCGCAGGAAACCCTCTCCGGGTTCGATGATGTGGAGATCGAGAAATCGAACATCCTCATGCTCGGCCCCACCGGCGTCGGCAAGACGCTGCTGGCTCAGACGCTGGCCCGCCTGCTCGATGTCCCGTTCGCCATCGCCGATGCCACCACGCTCACCGAGGCCGGCTACGTGGGTGACGACGTGGAGACGATCCTGGTATCGCTCCTTCAGAACGCCGACTATAATGTGGAACGCGCCGAGCGGGGCATCATCTATATCGACGAGGTGGACAAGATCACCCGCAAGAGCGATTCCGCCTCGATCACGCGCGATGTTTCCGGCGAGGGGGTGCAGCAGGGGTTGCTGAAGATTCTGGAGGGAACGCGCGCCAACGTCCCGCCGAAGGGAGGCCGCAAGCATCCCGAGCAGCCGCTGATCCAGATCAACACGAAGAATATCCTCTTTATCTGCGGCGGCGCGTTCGACGGGCTGGAGAAGATCATCGCCCAGCGGATGCGGAAGACAAGCATCGGGTTCGGCAATGATGTGAAGGAGAAGATCGACGAGAAATCGGAGATGTTCCGCCATGTGGAGCCGGAGGATCTGATGCGCTTCGGGCTGATCCCGGAGCTGATCGGCCGCCTGCCGGTGATCTCGCCGCTGGAGCCCCTCACCGACGAGGCGATGCGGGAGATCCTGACCCAGCCGAAGAACGCGCTGGTAAAGCAGTACCGCAAGCTCCTAGCGATGGAAGGGGTCGATCTGGAGTTCCGCGAGGACGCGATCCTGGAGATCATCCGTCGCGCCAAGCTCCGCAAGACCGGCGCCCGCGCCCTCCGCGGCGTGATGGAGGAGGCGATGCTGGAGGTGATGTACCACCTCCCCGACCGCCAGAACCTGAAGAAGGTGGTGGTCCCGGCCGAGGTCATCTCCCGCACCGGCGAGCCGGAATACATCTTCGGCGAGGAGAAGCAGCGCCAGGCGGGGACATAGCGGCGGGGTGGTTTCGGAGATTTATGGCAGCGGCCGGGGATGGTATCCCCGGCCGCTGTGGTTTTCAGGGGAGGCAGGGGTCAGAAACTATAGAACGAAAGGATAAGCAATGAGATGGCGATGGTCGGAACCGCGACGACAAGCCCGATCAGCGCGAAACGCCCCACGCTGATATTCACGCCGTAGCGCCGAAGCATCTCTATCCAGATCAGCCCGGCCAGCGAGCCCATTGGCAGCAGGCGCGGCCCGAGATCGCCCCCCACCAGCGCCGCGAACACCCCGAGATGACTGGCGGGCGCCACCGTGTCCAGCGCCATCATGTTGAGATGCGACATCGGATGATTGTTCAGCAGCGCCGAGCCGATCGCCGAGGCGATCCCCACCATCACAAAGCCCGATTCCCTGTAGAGCGCGGCCAGACGGTCCACCAGCCCCACATCGCGCAGACCGAACGACATCACCAGCACCGCCAGCAGAAAGACCAGCGTCTCCCAGGATACCCCCGTGCGAAGCAGCACCGTCGGGTTGATCTTCATCTGCTGCCGCGCCAGCACGAACGAGAGGAGCGCTCCCACGCCGGCAACCGCCCATACGGGGCCCCCCATCGATCCAAAGAGCGGATATGATACCAGCACGCAGAGGAGCAGCCCCATCATCATGCGCTGCACTGTTGTTGAACGGGGGACGCTGGTGGCTATCACCTTGATCGGCACGACGACCTGGCGGGCGAAGACCAGCCGCAGCAGGACAAACGCGATGATCCACCCCGCGACCGCCACCGGGATCATATGGCGGGCATACTCGTTGAAGCTGATATGCAGAAACTCCGCCACCACCATGTTCATCGGGTTGGATACCGGCAACGCCGCCACTCCGGCCGACAGGAACACCGCAAAGGCGAAGAGCGGGACCATGTCCGGCCGACCCGGATAGCGATGCTGCACAAGCGCCACCACGACCGGTGTCAGCAACAGAATGGCCGCATCGTTGTTGAATGCCGTGGAGGTCAGCACGCCAAGCCCGAACACCAGCAGCAGCAGTCGCGATGTGGATGTGGCCCGCGATTCGATGATCGAGGCCCACCACTCCAGCAGCCCCGCGCGCCGCGCCACCTCGGTGATCACCATGATCGCCACCAGCGCCACGAACGGGCTCCAGAGGTTGGTCACCGCCATCACCCAGTGCATGGGCTTCACGATCCCGAGCATGAACATGAAGAGCACGCCCGCCAGAGCGGAGATTGCCGGGGTGATCCGGAACACGGGGCCGATGCGTGGACGCGCCACCACAAGCCCGAGCGTGACCAGGACTGTCAGGTATGCTGTTGCTTCTTGCATGAATTCGTCATGTGTGCATTGCTGGAGCGCAGGCATCGAACCGACCGGAAGCCCGCCCCATTATCCCATGCCGATCCCGGAAACCATCCGGCCGGATCGTTCATGCGCGTCCTGAAGAGTAGCGTGCCGATTGTTCGCAGATAACGGCTGCGAGTAGTGAATACCGAACGTGGAAATGCGCCGGTTGTCGACGCCACGAAAGGTCAGGGCAGATCGATGTGCGTTCCGGTAGGGTTCGGACTGGTGATACGGGTATCCGATGAGGCCAGGCGAGACGTGCCCGATATGGGAGGCTGGATTGCCGGCAAACGAACCATAGATCGGCTGGAATGGCTCTCCCGCAGACAGGATTGCCATGAGGAGAGCGGCAGGATCTTGTTGAAACAGCCTGTCCCGCAAGATATGGTTTTCAAGAGGAAGACGGAAAAGATGCTGATTGGAGGCAGGGCAAACGCATTATAGGAGGTTGGGACAAGCGTGGGATCGTCGGCGTAGATTTGCGAGTTTTGTCGCAGGCTCATCAACGATATCCCTTTTGCTACAATGACCACCAACCTCTTGGAACATTTCGCATCGCTTGACGATCCCCGCATCGATCGCTGCAAGCGCCATCGCTTGATCGATATCATCGCCATTGCTATCTGCGCCACGATCTGCGGTGCCGAAGGTTTTACAGATTTCCAGGACTATGGGCTGGCAAAAGAACAATGGCTCAGAACATTCCTCGATCTGCCCAACGGCATCCCCTCACATGACACCTTCCAGCGGGTCTTTGCTCGCATCGATCCTGAAGGATTTCACGCCTGTTTCCTCTCGTGGATCAACGCGATCAGCACCCTGAGCACCACGCATATCATTGCCATCGACGGCAAAACCGCGCGGCGATCGCATGATCACGCCAATGGCACCCACGCCTTGCACCTCATCTCAGCCTGGGCTGCTGATAGCCGGCTTGTCCTGGCGCAGCGGAAGGTCGATCAACACTCCAGCGAACTGGCGGCGATTCCCGAACTCTTGACGATGCTTGTGCTCGACGGAGCGATTGTCACCATCGACGCTGCTGGCTGCCAGAAGAGCATCGCGACCGAGATCACCAGCCGCGGCGGAGAGTATCTGCTGGCGCTCAAGCAAAACCATCCAACGCTGCTGGCCGATGTCTCCGAGCTGCTTGAGCAGGCACGCAACGCTCGATTACCCGGCATTGACGTGGCAACCCATGAATCGACCGATGCCGGACATGGCCGAGTCGAAGTCCGTCGGTGCATCGCCGTGGAGCTCGGTTGGCGCTGGGCCGACGATTGGGCGAAGCTTCGCTCGATTGTATTCATCGAGTCGGAGCGGCATATCGGTGAGAGTATCAGCTTGGAGAAGCGCTATTATCTGACCAGTCTACCGGCCGACGCGAAGCTGCTCAATGAGGCGGTACGCAGTCATTGGGGCATCGAAAACTCGGTGCATTGGGTTCTCGATATCGTCTTCCGTGAAGACGACAGCCGGGTTCGCAAGGACCATGCACCGCAGAATATGGCGGTCATGCGGAAGATCGCGCTGAACCTGCTGCGCCAGGAGACGACCAGCAAGCGAGGCATCAAGGGCAAGTCAAAAAACGCTGCTTGGGATAATGATTACCTCCTCAGAGTACTTGCTTCGTAATGCGTTTGCCCTGTGATTGGAGGGGGTGACTCGGTTTGGGTGGGGTTCATACGGCTCGAAATCATGGAGAGCATCCGGCACCGCCTTCCCAGCCCCATCGGGGCGTACCGGTTGTAGCAATGCCACGCCTCTTGTGATCTCAAGCTCCATCGGAGCGTACCATCCCCCACCCATGAAGAATGGTACGCTCCGATGGAGCTTGAGCGGGAAAGGGAGGCATCGTTGCTACAACCGGCGCGCTCCTCTGGAGCTTGAAGAGTGATGAAGGGATCGATGATCGTTCAGGGGGACGGGGGACGGATTCAACATGAGTCACTACCTGATTGGAGGGGGTGACTCATGTTGAATCCGGGCATCGCGCAGGGAATTTCCAGTGCTGTTGTTTTTTTCAGGCCACGGAGGGGGTGCGGCATTCGGCGCGGGGCAGAATCCCGCACGCGATCATTCAACACCAGCTGACTTCACGGTCAATACGATCCATTTCCCATCACGCCTTGCCAATCGCGCCATCCAGAAATAATACCCGACACGAAGCGAAATCGTGGCGGAGTTCAATGCCCGATTGAGGAGAATCCCAATGGCCGGAGGTGTCACAACATGCCATCCCTTCATCCAGTGATGGTGAGTCACGAACATATAAGGTTTGAGAAATTCTTCTCTCTCCCGATGAGCAAACGGGGCGTCATCGTGATCCGGAAATTCATTGAGTTCAGCTTCCCGCTCCGGCATCAGATATACAGTAATTCCTGACATCCGCATCCGCGACACGCGAGGCCGGAAATGGCCGACTTCCCCCTCGGGAATATTCCTGGGCCAATCGAAACCGGAAGTGGGGATGGAATCGGAAATACCATATCGTATACTTCCCTGAATTACAGTGTACCGATAATTCATCATGGAGTCGGGCCCGCCCGGTGAATACTCGAACGGCGCAAACGCCTGCTCGTCTATCGCATAGATGGTTCTTTCCATCTCACCGGCGCCGCTCAATCCCTGATCGGAGATGGGGGCGATGGATTCATGCCACGTCTGAAAATATTTATCCGGAGCCCGAGGCGAGCGTTGGGGATATGCCATCTCCAGCAGACCCGATTGTGATCCGGGGAGAAGAAGGCGATTGATGATTTCGGTTCTCCGTCCCCCCGTACTCCCCCGTCAGCGCGACTCAACGGTCTGAAAAACCGATACGATTCTCATCGGAACTTCCAGGCTCCCCATCATGAGCGACCCAACCAGCAACTTCCGCTCGCGCTCATCGGTGACGCTGGAGATGGAGATCCTGCCGTTGGGGATCGCGGAGCGCACCACCGGCGCCACGATCACCTCCCCATCGATCGCGATAACGATCTTCCGGCCGATATTCCCCGCGGTCAGATTTGCGAACCGCTTTGTATCGGCCGGGGAAAGCTCCAGTTGGATCTCCGGCTGTCCCGTCGCCGGGTCGATCGTATCGACGATGGCGTTCACCGGCCCGATCACCATCGCCGGCGTCCGGTCCACCAGAAAAAGCTCGGGGAGCGGTCCCCCCTCCCTGCTCCGCCCCGTTGGATGCCCCAACTGCGGCAGCATGGCGTACCGGCCATTCAACGAACCCGGCACCGGCAGGTTGAAGAGGCTCATAAACCGGGAGAGGCTGTCGCCGATAAAGCCGAATGAGTAATTCCCCTTCGGAAGCCGCACACCGGCATCACCCGGTGAAACGATTCCCGACCTGCCATCCTTCGTGAGATATGATACGAACAGGGCATCCATCAGCGGACTGGATTTCCCCCGGTTCAGTTGCGACGGTTTCGCGTGCGCCAGCGCCGCATCCGCCGTCCGGAGGAGCCGCACCGCGTCCGCATCATCGCGCGCCAGGTAGAGCGCCACCCGGCCCTGACTGGTCATCAACGCTTTATTCTCCCCGATCATCGCGCTCTCCACGCTGGTAAGCAGGATCTCGATGCGATAATCCAGCGTGCGGTGGATGCCGGCATTGGGCGCGCCGGCCAGTTGGAATCGTCGGCCAAGCTGCGCCATCTGACCCTGGAGGATGCTGTCCAGGCGCTCCACCAGCCACGCGGCAACAGCGGAATCCGGCATGGCGCCTGCATTCATCCGGTCAACCGGCATCCGCCCGATGAAATAGTCCCCCAGATGCTTCCCAGCCGGCATCATCCGCTGGAAACGTTGCGAGAGAGCCACCGCAAGCGTCACGCCCTCGGGGTTGGTCAGCGCCGAATCGAACACGGCGCCGAGAAGCGCGTCGAACCGATCGCCGGCAAGCATCCGCGCCAGCGCCGGGCCATCGAGTTGAAGCTCAATCGTCTCGGTCGCGCGGTCATGGTGAGCGATGAGGGGATGATGAGGAAGGCGCAACAGCGTATCCTCCCCAGGAGAAGCCGCGATGGAGGATTCAGAGAGGGCCGGCAGCAGCAGGATGGCGATAAGCAGGGCCGGGAGCCGGAGAAGATTGCGCGGGTTCATGACAGGCTGAAGATTGTTGGCGATTTCACAAGTCCCTCCCATTGCGATGGGGACCATTGCCGCGGTTCCGTTTCGAGGGAATATCCAAAGCTATCATGGAACGGCCACCGAACCAATTCGTGGGGTGACGACTCACTTTGGGGCGCGAGGTTCATGATGCCCGAAATCTTGGAGAGCATCTGGCTTCCCAGCCCCATCGGGGCGTGCCGGTTGTAGTATCACCACGCCTTCCGTAATCCAAGCTCCATCGGAGCGTACCATCCTCGCATGCCGGCAGAATGGTACGCTCCGATGGAGCTTGCGTGGGAAACGGAGGTATCGTTGCTACAACCGGCGCGCTCCTGATGGAGCTTGAAGAGTGATCAGAGAATCGTTGGTGGATGATGACGATGTCAAACGGAGGGCTGGATTCAAACTGAGTCACTACCATTCGCGGGGCTGGACGGGCCAACTCATCGGCGATCGCGGACAGGCCCGGCTCTCCATCGCCATGAGAGACCGGGCCTGCATGATCATCGTTCCACGTTGCTCCGCGTTGCGGACGCGCGCTTTACAGCGGGGCGGTTCCCGAGACGGACGCCTGCCGCTTCTCCTGAATTGTCAGATAAATAATCAGGGCCAGGATTGTCAGCAGGAAGACGATGCTCGTTATCGTCGTTCCCAGGCCCAGGCCGCCGTCCTTGACGGATTGTGAAAGCAAATCACCGAGGGATGCCCCGAGAGGACGAGTCAGGATATAGGCGATCCAGAACGCCAGGATTGCATTCATCCCGAGGTAACGATAAGCCAGATAGACCAGCACAATCAATCCCGCGAACAGGAGCGCGGAATATGCGTACCCCAGACCGGAACTCTCCGATATGAGATCCCCCGCCGACGTGCCCAGCGAAAACGTGAAGAGAATGGCCGCCCAGTAGAATAGCTCTCTCCTGGTGGTGGTAATGGTGTGAACGGATAACGACTTTTCGCTCAGATACCACGCGACAAAGACCACCGCCAGGGCGGAACCGAACAGGATGGTCGTTGTTGTCAGGCTGACCCCGAGATTATCCACCAGGTTATCCGAAATCAACGTCCCGACAACGCTCAGTAAAACCACCACGATCCAGTACAGCGCCGGCACATACCGTCTGGATCTGAGCTGAACGATCAGCGCGATCAACAACACGGCGCTCATGACGCACGATATCCCCGTCAGACCGAGGTTCAGCGTCGTTGAGAGATAATCCGCAGCGGTTTCCCCCACGGTGGTTGCCAGGATCTTTATCATCCAGAACGTGAGCGTGATCGCCGGAACCTTGTTGAGCATGTTCTTCATGGCATCTCCTCCCTGATATGTCAAAGGCAGACGGAGTTTCCGTCGGTCCCGAAAGCATGAGCGGATGATGTTGTCCGAACTCATCATCCCCCCGAGCCCCGCTTCAATGTTCTCGATAGATATCTTCCGCTCACCTTGCGCCGGAAGCCCATCATCCCCGTCCCCGGAAACACTTGAATGCGGCGTATCTCGAAACGATCCTGATTGATATTCACGGGACCGGAATTCGATGCCACGCCGAAACTGTATCCCGCCTGCTTCACCAGCATCTTCACCTCCTCGTTCAGATCGCCGTAGGGATAGCAGAAGCTGGCGATCCGCTCGCCGACAATCTCCTCCAGTTGTTCCCTGGAGCCGGAGATTTCACGCGCGGCCTCCTCGGCGCTCAACTCCGTCAGATGCGGATGGTGGAGCGTGTGGGCGCCGAACTCGATGCCATAGCTTCGCATCCGCCTGATCTGCTCGATGCTCAGCAGCGGAACCGCCGGCTCGGCCGGCTGGTCGCAATCCCATTGATTCACCGTGCAGTTGGTCACCAGAAAGACCACCGCCTGGAAGCCATATTTCCGGAGCAGCGGAAGCGCGTGCGTGTAGTTATCCTCGTAGCCGTCATCGAACGTCAGGATGGCATAGCGCCCGGAGGAGATCTGTTTCGGCGACAACGTCATGAACTCCCGGAGCGTGAGCACGGTATATCGCTTCCGTTTCAGATATCGAAGCTGTTTCTCGAAGCGATCCTTCGTCACGTAGATCCCGTGATTTCCCGCCTCCCACGCGGACTTGACCACGCGATGATAGGTGAGGACCGGCACCTCCCGCCGGTGCCTGGCGGCAAGCGCATCCTGGTAGGTCGAGAGGATCGCGTCCACCATCCTCTCCCCATCGAACTCCCTCCGGGCGATATCCCGAAGCTCCTGTCCCACGCACCGCGGCGCCAGCGCGGCCTCTATATCCGACGCCACCGTTTTCCAGTCGAAGGCCCCATCGGTCGCGATGTCGCCGAAATTGCTCCGCAATCCCGTGGAGAAATTCTCCATCGTGATCAGCCCCACCGAACAGGCCTCGCCGATGGCGATCGTCGGCACCCCGCACATCAGCCCCTGCATCGCCACCTGCCCCGCGCCGATCACCACCGACGACTCCCGGATCAACGGCACCACATCATCCACATAGCCGAGAAAATCGACGGCGGGACGGAACTGCTCGAATCGCTCAGGTATCGTCTGCCCGCCGATGACGCGTACCGCAACGCCGGAAAGCGACGGCACGATATCCCGCAGAATCGTGTGGGTCACATCCCCTTTCGGCCCCGACAGCCGCCCGATGATCGAGATCGGGCCGCGCACCGGCTCCACGCACCGGCCGCCGCCTGCATCCCGAAGGATGATGCCGTTGCGGATCACCTCGATATCCTCCGGGGGAAGGCCGAGATCGGAGACCAGATGATCGCGAATATTCTCGCAGACCGCGATGGTGCTGTCGCCGAATGCCTTGACGATCTTCCGGGAGGCATGGACCGGCTGGCGCCCGTGGACGGTGGTGATCAGCGGTATCCCGCAGATGCGGGCGGCGAAACAGCTCACCCACGATGACGCCCGTGAATGGGCGTGGACCACATCGATATCGTTCTCCCGGATCAGCCGCGCCAGCCTCCTGATATGCCGGATGCGGTTCGGCACGGTCCGGTTGTTCAGGTCCAGCGGGATGTGCGTTGCCAGGGTTTTCCGGGTCAACGTGTCCGAGACGATCAGGACTGTATGACCGCGCCGGATAAGCGCGTCGGCCAGGAGGACCGCGTAGGTCTCAGCCCCTGTGACTTCTACCTGCGACAAGGCTAGAAGAACGTTCATTGCATCGTTCGATAACGGTCATGAAGGAATCGATCGGTGCGGGGATTCACCTCATCGGAACCTCTTCTGGAAGAAGAAGTGTCTGTTGATTGTCGAACAATGAGCCTGTAGGGCTGGCCCGGTGAATCGTATATGTTCAGGCCGCGGGAACAACGGAAATCCGGTGCGAAAGGCACGGATTGCCGGGCGCGGAGGTAGTGTCGGAAATGGGCTTCCGGCGATCTCCGGGCGTATCACAATCCCCGCTGGCCGTCCACGAATCACAAACGTCAAGCTACGGGACGAATATGGAGGCAGGGTGAAAATCCGCGGGATCTCATGATGCCTGCGGTGAGCGCGCTGAGAATAAACGTGAAGAGCAGGGGTGATACTCACTCCCCCGCGGCGACCGCGAACACTTTCTTCAACTGTTTCGCTTGCCAGAGGAGGCGCGACGCATTATATTTGTCCAATAATTCAGAAAGTTTTGGGGTCAAGTCCTGTGCGGCCGTATCATACCCAATCCCGTCAGGTCCGGAAGGAAGCAGCGGTCAGTAATGATACGGTGCGATACAGATCAGCTTGGCCTCTTTTTTATTTTTTAAGCCCACCGCCCGTGGCACTTTTCGGCGCCCTTTGGTCGGCACTGCGCCTGATGCTGAGCACGGTGATTCGCGCGCTCGATCTCTCTCTGGAGATCGAATGCCTGCGCGACACCGACGGACTCGCACTCGCGCCGGCCACGCCGGAAGGATTCGTGCAGCATATTGACTCACATCGCGGTACCGGCAGCATACGGTATTCCGCTCCATTCCAGGACCGGAACCGCTGCTCAGGACAGTTCTTGTATCCATCTGTTACCTCACTCTGGACGCATCCACCTCGATTAGTCTCCCCGCCTGCCGTATTCCTCCAGCTTCCTTCCCGTCTTCGCCGACTTGGTTCATGGGCTCATTCATCGATCCATGAAGAAAGAAATTATCATCAACGCAACCTCCACTGAGATCCGGGTTGCGATAACCGAAGACGACCGCCTCGCTGAAATTTTCCTGGAAGTTCCCGATAAGGAGCGCCATGTGGGCTCTATCTACCTGGGACGCGTCGAACGCGTCGTCCAGGGGATGAACGCCGCGTTCGTCAGCATCGGCGAAACGCAGGATGCGTTCCTCCATTTCTCCGATGTCGGATCGGCAATGGATGAATTCAAGGACCTCCTCGACGAAAAAGATGATGAGGATGACGACGAGGATGATGCCGCCGAATCCGGCGATAAGGATAAGAAAGTAGAAGCCCGCGCCCCGGCATCCACCGATGATAAGAAGAGTGGACGCGGCGATCAGGGTCGCGGACGCGATGGCAAACCAGCCCGCGACCGCGAGCGGGCCCCGCGCAAGGATGCGCCGCAGCCGCGCGTCGAGGAAGATTCACAACCCACCGCTACCGATTCCGATGCAACGGCAGCCCCCACCCCGCGCGAACGCGACGGGCGTGCCGGCGATGAACGCTCCGGCGATCGTCGCCAGGGTCGCGATGACCGGCGCGGCGGACGCGATCGACGCGATGGCGGCAGGGATCGCGCCGAGAGTCGCCCCGAAACCGATGGAGCCGTTCAGCCCGAGCCGGCCGAGGAGCGCCCGGCGCAGGATGTCCCGGCCGAGGAGAACCGGGGACGCGGCGGCAACCGTCGTGGTGGCGACCGCAACGATCAGAGCCGCCGGGAGAAGGAGCCCCCCCCACGCGCCGAAAAGGAACCTGTGGCGAAGATGGACCGGGAGGATGACCAGGAGGAGACCGAAACAGGCGATGTCGATGCCATCGAGGGTGGCACGCCGGAGCAGCAGGAGGAGCAGCGGAAGCGTCGCCGCAAGCGCGGCCGTCGCGGAGGTCGCGGCAGGAACCGCCGTCGCGATGGCGGCGAGGAAGGGGAGGCCGGAAGCGATCAGACGGAATCGCAGGATGGAGAGGCATCGGAGCCCGAGGATCGCGCGCAGGACGATCGCCCCGCAAGGGAACCGGAGAACCGCCGTCGCGATGACCGCGCCGAGAAACCAGCAGACGACCGCCGTCGTGATGACCGTTCCGAAAAGCCCGCGGATGACCGCCGTCGTGATGACCGCGCCGAGAAACCAGCAGACGACCGCCGCCGCGATGACCGTCGCCGCGATGAAAAGCCCGCGGATGACCGCCGTCGCGATGACCGCACAGAAAAACCAGCCGACGACCGTCGCCGCGATGAAAAGCCCGCGGATGACCGTCGTCGCGATGACCGCACCGAAAAACCAGCCGACGACCGCCGCCGCGATGACCGCCCCAGGAACGTCAACGACGACCGCCGTCGCGATGACCGCGCCGATGACGCACAACCGGAACGTCGCCGGGAAGACAGCGAAGCATCGGGGAACGAGTCGCTTTCATCCGATCAGCGGAGAAACGAGCGGAGCCGCGACCGCGAGCGGGAGCGCTATCGTCACGACGATCGCGTATCGGACGAGGGGCCATCGGACGATCGCGAATCATCGCAGGATGACCGGCGCGAGCGGGATGAGCGCACCGCACCGGAGGCGCGTGGACGCGAGGAAGGCTCGGAAACCGGAGCGGCGGCCGGCAACGAACGGGGCGATGGCCGACGGAACAACCGGAGAGGCGACCGGCGCGACCGGCCTCGTGGCGAGCGTCGCGAGGGCGAAGCGGCCGAGCCGCGCGCTGAAGCGCCGGCAGCGGAGCAGCGCCCCGCCGAGCTGTCGCACGAGGATACCTACAGGCCGGGAACTCGCGGCGAGGATCGCCCGTTGAAGGAGGATCGCCGGAACAGGGAGACGAGCCGTCGCGATCTTCCGGCAAAAGCCGAGGCACCCGCCGAGGCCGAAGCGCCCCGCGAGGAGGCACCCGCAAATACTGAGAAAAGCCCGCGCCGGGCGCGTCCCGCCAGGGGCGGAGGACGTGGAAAGACAAAGGAAACCGCCGAGCCGCGCGCCGAAGCACCGGCCACGCCGGAGCCCGCGCAGGCGGAGCCGCAACAACCGGCTTCCGAGGAAGGCGCGGCAAAGAAGCCATCGGCGCGGCGGAGGCCGCAGCGTGGCGGCAAACGCGGAGGGGACGATAGTGCCGACGCGCCGGTGAAAGGCCCGACGGTCGACGCGAAGCTGCCGACGTTCCAGACGAAGCGCTCGGGCGAGGTGACGATCGCGCTGGAGAAGGGACAGGATGTGATCGTCCAGGTGACGCGCGAATCGTACGCCTCGAAGGGCGTCCGCGTCACCACGAAGGTCAGCCTGCCGGGACGCTTCCTCGTCCTTCTGCCGCTCGATCCATCGATCGGCATCTCCCGCAAGGTTCAGTTGATGAAGGAACGTCGCCGTCTCCGCAGGATCGCCAAGAGCATTCTGCCGGAGGGCTACGGCTGCATCATCAGGACCGTGGCGCAGGACAAGGATGAGGAGGTGATCAAGCAGGATCTCACCATGCTGATCGACAACTGGCGGGAGGTGGAGCAGAAGATCAAGCAGACCAACGGCCCATCCCTTCTGTACAAGGATCAGTCGATCGCCAACACGGTGATGCGCGATCTGTTCACCCCCGACACAAACCGGGTGGTGATCGACAACAAGGCGCTCTACAAGGAGATCCGGGATTACGTGGCATGGGCCGCGCCGCAGCTCGTGGAGAAGGTGGAGTTCTATTCCGGCGCCAAGCCGATCTTCGATCAGTTCGGCATAGAGCGGGAGCTGCACAAGATCTCCGAGCGGAGAACCTACATCCCCTCCGGCGGCTACATCATCCTGGATCAGACCGAGGCGATGATGGTGATCGACGTGAACTCCGGCCGCTACGCCGGAAAGAAGGATCAGGAGCTGAACTCCCTGCGGACCAACCTGGAATCGGCAAGGGAGATCGCGCGGCAGATCCGCCTTCGCGATATCGGCGGGTTGATCGTGGTGGACTTCATCGATCTGTACGATGAAAAGAACCGGAAGAAAGTGTACGATGAGCTGAAACGGGAGATGAAGAAGGATCGCGCCAAATCCGTGGTCCTTCCGATGACCCAGTTCGGGCTTGTCCAGATGACCCGCCAGCGCATCCGCCAGCAGGTGGTGCAGACCATCTCGGAGCCATGCCCGGTCTGCGCCGGCAGCGGCCTTGTGCAGTCCAAGAGCACCGTCATCAGAAATATCGAGCGGTGGCTGGCGCGCTTCAAGGAGGGATCGCGGGAGTTCCGTCTGACGCTGACGGCAAACCCGACGATCATCGATTATCTGACCGAGGGATCGCCGAGCCGGCTCACGAAACTGATGCTGAAGTATTTCGTCCGGGTCAAGGTGGTTCTCGATGAATCGCTTCCGGTGGATGAATTCCACTTCTTCTCCCTCCGCCAGCAGGCGGATATCACCGACAAGTTCATCAACGAGCCGAAGGTGAAGGAAAAGGAGCGCGATCGCGACAAGGAGCGGGAGAAGCGGGACGCGAGGGAAATCCGCGAAGTGGAGATGAGTTGAGCCCGGAACAGATGCCCATACAATTGCAGCAGATCGCAATCCTCGGCTCGACCGGGTCGATCGGAACGCAGACGCTCGACGTGATCCGCCGCAATCCCGACCGTTACCGGGCGGCCTGCCTGACGACGAACGGGAACGTGGAACTGCTCGGCGCGCAGATCGCGGAGTTCGGGCCCGATACCGTGGTGGTCTCCAACCCCTGCTCCGCCTCGGTTGCCCGGAAGCTCTACGGCGATCGCGTGGAGGTGCTGGAGGGAGAGGAAAGCCTGTGCGATGTGGTCGCGCGTCCCGGAATCGACACCGTGATGAGCGCGCTGGTCGGCTTTGCCGGGCTTGCGCCGACGGTGGCCGCGATCCGGGCCGGCAAGCGGATAGCGCTGGCGAACAAGGAGACGCTGGTGGTGGCCGGGGAGCTGATCAACCGGCTGCTGAAGGAACATCACGCAACGCTGATTCCCGTGGACAGCGAGCACAGCGCGGTGTTCCAGTGCCTGGTGGGAGAGCAACCGGAGGCGATCGAGCAGATCATCCTGACCGCTTCCGGCGGGCCGTTTCGCGATCTGCCGGCGGAGGAATTCGCCAGCATCACCCTGGAACGCGCCCTGAAGCACCCGAACTGGACCATGGGGCCGAAGATCACCATCGACTCCGCGACGCTGATGAACAAGGGGCTTGAGGTGATCGAGGCGCGATGGCTCTTCGACGTGGAACGTGAAAAGGTCGGCGTGGTGATCCATCCGCAATCGATCATCCATTCGATGGTGCAGTTTATCGACGGATCGGTGAAGGCGCAGCTTGGGCTTCCCGACATGCGCCTGCCGATCCAGTACGCGCTGGCCTATCCCGAGCGGATCATCAACGATTTCGACCGGCTTTCCCTGGCGACCATCGGATCGCTTTCGTTTTCCCCCCCCGACCCCGCGCGCTTCCCCTGCCTCCGCCTGGCCTACGAGGCGCTCGACCGCAAAGGGACCGCCCCGACCACGCTGAACGCCGCGAACGAGGTGGCGGTTGCGGCGTTTCTGGAGGGAACCATCGCTTTTAACGACATTCCGAGGCTGATCGAGCGAGCCCTTGGCGAGGCCCGGATCGACGATGAGCCGTCGCTGGAAAATATCTTCGAGGCTGATAAACGAACGCGGGAAGCCGTTCGTTCTTATCTTGCGCAATGATATGTCAGGGGGTTGGGTCGTTCGGGTATAGGAACAGAATTTGCGCGTGTGCCACAGGAACCGCGTCCCCATTTAGGATCGTACACCCATGGTTTTTCTCGAGTATGTTCTCGCATTTATCGTAGTTGTCGGCATTCTCGTGTTCGTCCATGAGCTGGGCCACTTTCTGGCGGCCCGCTGGACCGGCATGCGCGCCGAGGTTTTCGCCGTCGGGATGGGTCCGCGCCTGTTCGGATGGAACAGGAAGACCGGCTTCACCTTCGGCAAGCTGCCGGAAGGGCTGGAGCTTGGAGAGTTCACCGACTACCGGATCTCGGCGCTGCCGCTTGGCGGATATGTCAAGATCCTCGGCATGGTGGATGAGAGCATGGATGCCGATTACGCGACGCGGGAGCCACAGCCGTGGGAATTCCGCTCGAAAAACACGTTTCAGAAGGCGCTGGTGATCTCCGCCGGCGTTATCATGAATATCATCCTCGCCATTCTCGTCTTCACCGGCATGAACTACGCCAAGGGGAAGGATGTGGTTGCCACCACCGTGGTCGGCCCCATCCCCGTCACCAGCCCGGCGGCTCAGGCGGGGCTCCTCCAGGGGGATAGAATCCTTGCGGTCGATGGCGAGCATGTGGATTATTTCGAGGATGTCCGCCAGAAGATCGCCCAGCACGACGCGGGGAAGGATCTCACATTCTCCGTGGATCGCGCCGGCGCGCCGACGACCGTCACGATCCCGCAGGCAAAGCTCCCATCCGATCCAACCAAGTGGACCCTCTCCCCCGACAAGATGTTCGTGGCGGTCAACAGCGTGGCGACGGGCTCCCCCGCGGAGAAGGCCGGCATCCTGGCGAAGGATGAAGTGGTCGCCGTGGACGGCACGCCGCTGGCCGATGTGGATCAGTTCCGCAGCTATGTCGGCGCCAGGAAGGGACAGAAGATCGACGTGACGGTCAACCGCGACGGCAGCCCGATCACCAGGCAGGTGACGGTGGGGTCGGATGGAATCATGGGCGTGGAGATCCACGGCGATTATCGCGGCCCGCAGCAGCATATCGATTACGGCGTCCTGGAGGCCCTCTCGGCCGGATGGAAGGAGACGATGGCGGTCACGGCCGGCACGTTCGGCCTGGTTGGAAAACTGCTGACCGGCGGCGCGAAGCTGAAGGATTCGGTCGGCGGGCCGATGATGATCGCGAAAGTCGCCCGCGAGTATGCGGTGCTCGGGCTGGCGGAGTTCTTCAGGTTGATCGCCGCCCTCTCGGTGACGCTCGCCTGCATGAACATCCTCCCGATCCCGGCGCTCGACGGCGGCCATCTGGTCTTCATCCTGATCGAGGGGATCACCCGTCGCGAAGTCCCCCTCAAGATCCGCATGGCGGTGCAGCAGGTGGGCGTGGCGCTGATCATCATCTTCATGGCGTTTGTGCTGATCAACGACTCATCGAAGCTCGATATCTTCAAGCACTAGCGGACCGTCCAACAGCGGCATCTGCTGCTGAACAGTCCGGGTAGCCGGAAAAGCGCAACCTGCTGCGTTGAATCTCAAGCCCCGGAGGGGCGCAATCCCTGGTGCACCGGGCAGCGCCCTGTGCACACAAGCGTCGACGGCAACATCCGCCGACGCTTTGTTATAATGTATCCACCGGTTTCCGGCGGAATGTTCATTATTCAATGTCCGACACTCGCATGCCCTCCCCAGCTCCGTCCCGGCCGCTCCGCATCCTCATCTCCAACGATGACGGCATAGACTCCCCCGGCATCCGGGCGCTGGCGGACGCGCTCCGGTCGATCGGCCATGTGGATGTGGTGGCACCGAACACGCAGCAGTCGGCCGTGGGGCACGCGCTTACCGTGGCGCTGCCGTTGCGGGCAACGGAGTTCGAGCGGAACGGTGAATCGTTCGGATGGGCGGTCAGCGGCACCCCGGCGGATTCCGTGAAGCTGGCGGTGAAGCAGCTCCTGCCGGAGCCTCCCGATATCGTCATCAGCGGCATCAATCACGGGCGGAACGCGGCGGTATCGCTGATCTATTCCGGCACCGTCTCCGCCGCCACCGAGGGGACGCTCCTCGGCATCCCATCGATCGCCATCTCCCTCGACGATTTTTCGAACGACGCCGATTTCACCTATGCCGCGAAGGTGGCGGCGTGGATCGTGCCGCGTATCGCCGCGCGGGGATTGCCACGCGGGGTGCTGATCAACGTGAACGTGCCGGCGCTGCCGGAATCGGAGATCCGCGGCATCAGAGTGGCGCCGCAGGGGGAATCGTACTGGGACGATCATTACGAGGTCAGGAACGATCCGATGGGCCGCCCCTACTACTGGCTGAAGGGACACAATGTGCTCCTTGGCCCGGATGGATGCGACGACAAGCTGATCACCGAGGGCTATGTGACAATCACCCCGGTTCACTACAAGCTGACCGATGAGCCCACCCTTGAAGCGATGCGCGGCTGGGATCTGGAATCGGATGGCGGGGATCTTTCTTCAACGGCCGGGAGCATGCAGGCCGGGCCGATGCCGGAATGACGTTCGGCGTCCTCCTGGCGGAGGGGATCGCCTCGATCCGGCGCGTTGCCGGTGCCTCCGCCATCGGCGCGCTGATGACCGGCGTGGCGCTGGCGATCGTCGGGGGATTTACGCTGATGGCGCTGGCCTACCGGGCGGATCTGGAGGCGGCGCGCGCGTCGGCCACGGTGGAGGTATTTCTCAACGACGGGATAGATTCGGCGCGGGGAGCGGCGGTGGCGGCGGAGATCACCGGCTTTCCGGCGGTGGAATCGGCACGGGTCCGCTCGCGTGCCGAGGCGATGCGGCTGTTCGGCGAGGGGCTGAGCGGGGATGGATCGATCGTCAAGGATGACCTCCCGCTGCCGGTGACGATACGGCTGGAGCTTCAGAACGACGCCCGCACCGTGAAGGGGATGAACGATCTCCGCGCGCGGCTCAAAAACATCCGGGACGTGGAGGACGTGGCATTTCCCGGAGAGCTTGTGCGGGTGGTGGACGAGCGGACGCGGAGCTTCTTCAGGATAGCGCTGGTGGCCGGCATCGCGCTGGCGCTGAGCGTTGTGGGGGTGGTGGGGATCACGGCGCAGCTTACCGTCGTATCCCGTCGTTCGGTCATCCGCACGATGCGACTGCTTGGCGCCGAGCGGCGCTGGGTGATAGCCCCGTTTCTGATTCAGGGAACGTTGATAGGGCTGGCCGGGGGGATTGTGGCCGCCGCCGCGCTGTACGGCGCGTGGCTTATCTTTCCCGGACTGGAGGGATTCATGCGGGGGAGCGATCTTGCACGGTTCCCCCTTCTCTTCCCCATCGCCGGTGGGACGCTTGGCGTTCTGGGCTCGGCGCTTGCCGGGGGATATTATCTGCGCCGGAAACATCCGCTTTGAGCATGGATAGAATCGATCGATATATCATCAGGCAGTTCATCCTCACCTTCCTCTTCGCGATCCTCGCGTTCGTGGTGATCTACATCGTGGTGAACCTGATGGAGACGCTTGATGATTTCTTCGACCACAACGTGGCGACGATGACCATCGTGAAGTACTATCTCTATTTCGCGCCGGACATCATCCAGTTGATCGTGCCGATCGCCATGCTGCTGGCAAGCCTCTTCACCATCGGCCGGCTGGATACATCGAACGAGCTGACGGCGATACGGGCGGCCGGGCGGAGCATGCGCCGTGTTGCGCTTCCCCTCCTCATGTTCGGGCTTGCCGTCTCCTTCGGCATGATCTACTTCGACGGCTGGGTGGTGCCGCAGACCAACAAGCTGAAGTTCGCCATCGACCGGCAGTATCTGGGGAAGAACCTTCTGGGGGGTCAGCGGAACGTCTATCTCCGCGTCTCTCCAACCACAAATCTCCTGATAGAATATTTCGACGCGGCGAAATCGGAGGCCAGCCAGGTGAGCATCGAGCGGTTCGACACATCCGCGGCGATGCCGATCCAGCGGATCAGGCGCACATCGCCGGCGGAGTTCACGCGGGTGGTCGATACCGTCCGCTCGTTGAAGATCACCGAGCGGATCGATGCCCCCTCCATGCGCTACGACTCCACGCGGAAGATCTGGGTGCTGATGAATGCCGTTGCCAGGAACTTCTCCGATCAGGCGCATATCGCCACCACCAGAATCCTCCTGGATTCCATCCCGCTTCCGATCACCCCGAAGGAGCTGAACCTGTCGCAGCAGAACACCACGGAGCTTTCGATGGATGAGCTGCGCGAGCGGATCGAGCAGGAGAAGCTCGGTGGAAGGGATGTGGCGCGGCTGATGGTGGATTATTATTCCAAGTACTCCTTCCCCTTCGCGGCGTTTATCGTGGTCTTCTTCGGCCTCCCCTTCTCCTCGGGACAGCGGAAAGGCGGAGCGGCCGTGCAGATCGCGACCACGGCGCTGGTGAGCGCCATCTATCTGGTGTTGACGGAGATCAGCAAGACCTTCAGCTATACCACGCAGATCCCGCCGATGCTCACCGCCTGGGTGGTGAACATCCTCTTCTTCATCGTCGGCCTGTTCAATCTCTATCGCATCGAGCGAGGATAGAAGGAAACCCAATGCCACTGATCTCCTACAGCGACGCCCTTGCCTCGGTGCTCGATTACTGCGATCGCGAGCTTCCCATCGAGACCGTCCCGCTGGTGCTGGCCCTGGGCCGCGTGCTGGCGCGTCCGGTGGTGGCGGCCGAGAACATCCCCGCGCATCCGAACTCCGCGATGGACGGATACGCCATCCGCGCCGCCGATACGGCCGGAGCCACGGAGGCCGCGCCGGCGCGATTGAAGGTGATCGGGGAATCGGCGGCCGGATCGGTCTTTGAGGGGATTGTCGGAGCCGGAGAGGCGACGCGGATCATGACCGGCGGGCTGATTCCCGAGGGTGCCGACGCGGTGATCGAGATCGAGGCCACGACGGAGACGAACGCGACGGTGGAGATACGGCGGGAGGCGGCTGTCGGAAAATCGATACGGAAGATCGGAGAGGATATCGCGGCGGGAACGGAGGCGATCGGCGCCGGGGGGCGGATCACGCCGGGGGATATCGGCGTGCTGGCATCGCTCGGGGTGGTCAACGTTCCGGTTCGCGTAAAGCCGAAGGTGGGGATACTCTCCACCGGCAGCGAGATCGTGGAGGCGTTCAGGACGCCGGCGGCCGGCCAGGTCCGCAACAGCACGCTCCCGGCGCTCTACGCCGCCTGCGCGGAGGCCGGAGCGGAGCCGATCGATCTGGGAATCGTCGGGGACGATCGCGATGAGCTGGAGGAGCGACTGGAGGAGGGATTGCGCTACGATATCCTGATCACCACCGGCGGCGTCTCGGCGGGGGCCTACGATTTCGTTCAGGAGATACTCCCGGCGCTCGGCGTCGAGGTGCAATTCCACAAGGTCAACATCCGGCCGGGAAAGCCTGTCCTCTTTGGGACATTCGGCGAGGCGGCGCACAGGACGCTTGTCTTCGGCCTGCCGGGAAACCCCGTGTCCACGCTCGTCACCTTCCGCCAGTTCGTTGCCCCGGCCATCGCGCGCCTGCTCCGGCGAACCGGCCCCCCCCTTCGTCTGAAGGCCAGGCTGGCATCCCCCCTCCCCGCCGTGGGCGACGGCAGGCGGCACTTCGTCCGCGCCATCGTGAGCGACAATGAGCACGGCGATCTGATCGTCACAACTACCGGCACGCAGTCGAGCGGGGCCATGAGTTCAATGAGCCGCGCAAACTGTCTGATTATCATCAGCGAGGCAGCGGGCGCGCCCGCTGCCGGATCGATGGTCGATGTGGAACTGCTGTAACGCCAGCCCGTTGACAGATGCGGAACAACCTTCTCAAGCCCCGGAGGGGCGCAATCCCTGGTGCGCGGTGCGATGCCCCGCGCGCCCTGACTATCCTCCATTTCTGCCCGAAAACGCAACATGGGACGTATTACGATTTTTTTTAAATGGATACGCCCCATCTTCTGAAATTTTCCTCCATCTTCCGGGTTTATACTCTTCGGAGCCTCTCGCACGCGCGGAGGCAGCCGATACGGAGCCGTCGAGCGTCATGCACTCCCCGCACGGCCCATCCCCCGGCGGCCATTCCCGTATCGACTCTACATCTTTTCCGATTTATCGCAATGACGGGATTTTCATATCGTTGGTATGTTCTGCTTCTTCTCGTCGGGATCTGCGTCCCGGCCCATGCCCAGCATCCCGATCCTCCATCGCACCCACTGTTCGAGTTCCTCCCCGCGGATACAACTCATGTCTGGTTCACCAACATAGTGCACGAGACGGAGAGCTATAACGCGCTCTCCTACACCAACGCCTACAACGGCAACGGCATCGCCGTCGGCGACGTGAACGGGGACGGGCTCCCGGATATCTTTTTTCCGAGCACGCATGTCGGCAGCAGGCTCTATCTGAACCGCGGCAATTTCCAGTTCGAGGATGTTTCGAAGAAGGCGGGGGTGCTGGACTCCAGCTACGTGGAGCGCGGAGCGGCGATGGTCGATATCGACGGCGATGGCGATCTGGATATCTATGTCTGCCGGATCAATGGCCCCAACTTTCTCTACATCAACAACGGCGACGGAACATTTACCGATCAGGCGAAGAAGTACGGGCTGGACTACCGTGGGCAGAGCACCCACGCGGTGTTCTTCGATTACGACAACGACGGCGATCTCGATATGTACCTGGGGCTGACCGGCAACGCCGTGGGGGATTACTATGCGCGCTGGGGGGATAACGACAAGATGTTCCGGAATGACGGAAAGGGGAAGTTCACCGAGGTCACGAAGCAGGCGGGGATCACCGATGCCGGTTACTGCAACAATGTGGTGGTCGGGGACCTTAACAACGATGGCTATCCCGATATTTTTATCAGCAACGATTTCGACGCGTCGGACTGCTGCTATCTGAACAACAGGGACGGGACATTCACCCTGGCGAACAACAAGGTGATGGGGCATACCAGCAACTCATCGATGGGGAGCGATATCGCCGATTACAACAATGATGGCTGGGCCGATATCTTCGTCGATGACATGCTCCCGGAGGATCGCCTCCGGCAGATCACCCTTCCAACCTCACCATCGCGCCTCAGCCCGGTCTTCGATTCGACGCAGGTGGCGCAGAACGTCCTCCACCTGAACCGTGGCGGCTACTTCAGCGATATCGCGCCGTTCGCCGGCGTCACATCCACGGACTGGAGCTGGGGCCTGCTCCTTGGCGATTTCGATCTGGACGGCTACAAGGATATGTATGTCGCCAACGGCATGCGACGAAATCTGAGCAACGAGGATACGAACTATCGCGTCGATCAGGTCGGCACGCGGCTGGAGATCACCAAACGCCTTGGAACGCTCCGCCTTCCCCACTACGCGTTCAGGAACAATCACGACCTCACCTTCACAAAGGTCTCGCATGAATGGGGGGTCGATCAGGTGACCTATGCCTATGGCGCCATCTATGCCGATCTGGATCAGGATGGCGATCTCGATCTTATCATCAGCAACATGGACTCCGTCTCCTTCATCTACCGGAATCACGCCGTGGAGGACCATCTCGGCAACTATCTCCGGATCAAGTTCGACGGCAACGGGCTGAATCGTTTCGGCGTGGGGGCCAGGGTTGAGCTGAAGGCGAACGGCAAGTACCAGATGCAGGACAACTTCCAGTCGAAGGGCTACATGTCCACCACCGAGCCGCTGCTGGTGTTCGGCGTCGGGCAGGATACGGTGATCGATGAGCTTACGGTGACATGGCCCGGCGGAGCGCGGCAGATCCTGACGAACGTCAGGCCCAACCAGACGATCACGCTGAAGCAGACCAACGCATCCAGAAAGGGAATTGTCCCGCCGAAGCCCGTGGTGCCGGTCTTCACCGAACCCGATATCGCGAAGATCATCGACTACAGGCATAGCGAAAACACGTTCGATGATCTGAAGCAGGAGCGGCTGCTGCCGCATCGCCTCTCGCAGCTTGGGCCGGGCGCCGCCGTCGGCGATGTCAACGGGGATGGGCTGGAGGATCTCTATCTCGGTGACGCGCGCGGGTTTCCCGGCAGAATATTCTTCCAGACGCAGGCCGGGCGATTTGTCGATTCGAAGGATACCGCCGCCTTCAGCGCCGATGCCGAATCCGAGGATATGGGCGCCGTCTTCTTCGACGCCGATGGCGACGGCGATCTCGACCTCTACGTCGTCTCCGGCGGCAATGAATACTTCGTCGATTCCCCCGAGCTCCAGGACCGGCTCTATCTGAACGACGGCAAGGGACACTTCACCAAGGCCGTCGGCGCGCTCCCCGAGGAAACCACCAGCGGCTCCTGCGTCGTCGCTGCCGACTACGACGCCGACGGCGATGTC
>JAQBOZ010000034.1 GCA_028287785.1 Chlorobiota bacterium | reverse complement strand
TCCATCGGAGCGTACCATCCCCGCATCCGTGCCGAATGGTACGCTCCGATGGAGCTTCAGATCATCGAAGACGTGGCATCGCTACAACCGGTACGCCCCGATGGGGCTGGAAGGAGAGATGTCGAATTCCCTCCATGAGTCCGAACAGCATGAACCGTATCCCAACCTGAGTCACTACCCCTGTTCCCCGCCGGAGGATTCTTCATCGAGGCGATTGTATTTACGATCGTTCTGCACGGTCTTCAGCACGCCGAGATCGTGGGCCAGATCGATCAGGTTGCGGAGGCTTCCCTGCGTAACGGCGTAGTACTGGGCGTTGAAGCGTTCGATCTGCTCGGGCGTGGCATCCACCAGCACAAGCGCAAGCAGATCGCGTATGGTTTCGACGGCGGCGGAGAACTCCCGTTCCAGCGTGGAATATCCCTCGCCGCCCGGCGCCGCCTTGCGAAGCGTGGTGTAGAGATTGTGGAGATGGCGGCCGTGAAAGATCAGCCTGTTCATCTTCTCGTGATCGCCGGTCTCCGCCGCCAGCTCCAGCAGCGTTCCCATATCGTTCCTCTTCCGCAGTCCCTGTCCCGATGCGTGATCGAGATAGTTCAGAACGTTTTCCGTATCGGGGGATAATGCCATGCCGGGAGATATTCCTCTCTCTGATGAATCGAAAAGGTAAAAACTACAGGGAGGTGGGGCAATAAACAAGAGGGATCATCCCGGAGGAGGATCAGAACGGGGCGTCGTCCCCGGCGGGGGGGAGATACTGGGGGGCGTCGTACTGGAAGGCAAGATTCTCGAAACGGGCGAACTCCTTGATGAACGCGAGCTTCGCGGTGCCGGTTGGGCCGTTACGCTGCTTGCCGATGATCAGCTCCGCCGTCCCCTCGGTCGGCATCCCCTCCTCGTCGGTCATGATGCCGTAGTATTCAGCGCGATGAACGAACATCACCACGTCGGCATCCTGCTCGATGGAGCCGGATTCGCGGAGATCGCTCAGCATCGGACGCTTGTCGCCGCGCGATTCCACGGAGCGGTTGAGCTGGGCAAGGGCGATGATCGGGATGTCGAGCTCCTTGGCGAGCTGCTTCAGCCCGCGCGAGATCATGGAGATTTCGCGCTCGCGACTCTCCGCCTTTGGGGCGTGCATAAGCTGGAGGTAATCGATCACGATCAGCTCGATGTTGTGCTCCCGCTTCATCAGGCGGGCCCGGGCGCGCAGCTCCATGATGCTGAGCGCCGGCGTATCGTCGATATACAGCGGCGCCTCGGTCAGCCTGTGGACCGTGGAGACAATCTGCTGCCAGTGCTCGTTTTTCAGATCGCCCGTGCGAAGGCGGTGGGCATCCACCTTGGCCTCGGCGGAGATCAGGCGCATCACAAGCTGCGTGGCGGACATTTCCAGCGAGAAGAACGCGACGGCTTTCTTGTAATCGATGGCGGCGTTGCGGGCCATGCTCATCGCCACGGCCGTTTTTCCCATAGAGGGTCGTGCCGCAAGGATCACGAGATCGGAGCGCTGGAATCCGCCGGTGAGGTTGTCCAGCTTGACCAGGCCGGATGGAACGCCGATCACCCCGCCCCCCTCCGAGAAGCGGCTGGAGATTGTCTCCAGCATCTCGATGGTTTCATGCGCCAGGCGCTTCATCGAGTGGTAGCTGCGGCTGTTGCGGCTTTCGGCGATCTCGAACATCTTCTGCTCGGCGTAATCGACCTCCTCGAACGCGTCGGTTGTCTCGGAATAACAGTTGCCGATGATCTCCGTCGCGGCGCTGATCAGCCTTCGCTTGAGCGCCTTCTCGAAGATGATGCGCGCGTGGAACTCGACATTCGCCGCCGTCGGCGTCCGCATGTTGAGTTCGGAGAGGTAGTGCGATCCGCCGACATCGGCCAGCTTTCCCATCCGCCGGAGCTCGTCGTTCAGCGTGATGATGTCGATCGGCTGATTGCGATCGGTGAGCGCGAGCATCGCGGTGTAGACAATGCGATGGGTTTCGTAGTAGAACGCGTCGGGTGGGACGATCTGGATGACCTTGCTGGCAGCCTCCTTTTCGAGCATCATTGCTCCCAGCACGGACATCTCGGCATCTTTCGAGTGGGGAGGCGTACGGTCGGCAGTGTGGTCGAGATGGACGATCTTCTGGGTCCGGCGCCCCGCATTGAGCATCTTATCCAGCGGATAACCCCTCGATTCGCTATCTCCCTCATTAAGTATACCGCCAGCTGTCACTGTTGATGCCTCGTCAAACTCTTGAAATGTGCGGAAGGAGAAAGGACCCTATCGAGCTGAGCTGCGCTTCGAACGGCAACGATTGTCTGGATCTACAGTAGTGCTACCCTGAAGTTCCCGGTCGATATCCCGGGGCGGAACCAACGGCGGAAGATAGATGTGCCAAACGCAATAGTACGTTCGATACGACGTATAACTTGAAGTGTCTCGCGCGAGGGGGAACAATCTTACGGGGTTTGGCCGCGATTGCAAACAACATTCTTTCAACAACTTTTCCACCTGGTTATCCACATTCTTTCCCCTGATGTGGATATCATGGCTGCCTTGGCAGCGGCGGAGTTGGACAATCCCGACGTAACTTAGCGCCAATGATGAGAACGACAATCAACTCCAGATTTCCCATGCGTTTCTTCCTCTTTTTAGCCCTTATCACGATTGTTGCCGGCATCACCGGCTGTGAATCGCGCCCGGTGGATGCCCTCACCGGCAACGCCGTCCTCCCGTTCGATCTGCTCGCTCCCAGCAATCAGCCGGCCGATGGCGACTATTACGGGGAGAGCGGCGTGGTCTTTTCCACACAGACCACAATCCTGAAGGACAGTCTCAGCCATACCAACACCAGCGCGTTTCAGGCGCAGTTTCGTGTAAAGCACGACACCAGCAATTCCTCGCTTCTTACCAGGCTTCCGGCCATGGTGTTTCTCAATGGCGCGCAGCTCCGGGTTACCGGCCTCGACACAGTGCGGCTTGGCTCTTCCAGCGGCGCCGCCGTCCTGAACGACAACATCTGGAAGCTGGCCGATTCCAGCGGCGATACCGCATCGTTCACCGTTCCAAAAATCGACGGCATCGACAGCGTCCTTCCGTTTGCCACCGGCGCCGATATCCGGGGCGATGTGCCGCTGCCGGTCCGCTGGAACTCCCCCTTCTCCGTCTCCGGCGGCATGTCGATCACCTGGCAGGGGCCGGGATATACCTATCGCCAGCTTGTGGATGATGGCGTGGGCGCCTACGAGATCCCGAAGGATGTGATGACGAAGCTGCGTGGACGTGGAAACGTTTACTTTACTCGCTATCTTAACGTCATCAAGTTTTTCCGTGGAAAAAAGGTGGTGCTGACGCGGATGACCCAGCGCAAGTACGAGGTCACCGTAAACTAGCAGCCCCCCTGTCGAACGCCGGGCTCGCGGGCGGAGTTCCATCTCCGGCCGCGAGCCGGTCCCGCACCCAATCCATGCCGATGCTCCGCATCCTTCCATCATTGCCGACCCGCATCCGCGGATCACTGCTGTCGCTTATCCTGTTCGCGATGGTGACCGGCACGGCCGTGGCCGGGGGAGGGGCATGGAATCGGGATGATGGGGGATATTATTTCAAGATCGGGCTTACCTCGCTCTCCGCCGACGATCAGTATGGAATGGACGGAGATCACCATCCCTTTTTCGAGGATACCAGCAACTACAGCGGCGCCAACTTCGGCGTTACCGATATCACCCTCTATGGCGAATACGGCTTCACGGGCTGGCTTACGGGGGTTGCCTCCACGCAGTACAAGGTGGCGGTCCGCCAGGCGCACAATCAGCTTACGAAGCGCGATACAACCGCGTCGGCCAGCGGGCTCAGCGATCTCTGGCTGAGCGGAAGGATTCGCCTGATTCCGGCCGGCGGAAGCTATGCCGCCACGGTGACGCTCGGGGTAAAGCTGCCGACCGGCTCCCCGTTACAGCAGATCCCGCTCGGCAGCGGCGTCCTCGATTATGAAATCGCCCTTACGGCCGGCAGCAGCTTTCCGATGCTCGGGATGAATGCGTACGCGCAGCTTTCCGGCGGATACAGGATCAGAAACACCGTTGCCAACGAGCTGAATTATCTCGCGGAACTGGGACTTCATCTGAGCAGCGAGTTTATGCTGCAGGGGGTGTTTGACGGCTCCCACTCCACCGCCGATTTCGACCGCGCGGTCAGCGATCCGGGGACCATCCCGGCCAGCACGCTTATCTTCAGCCAGTCTTTTTCGCGGATCATGTTCGGGATGACGTATGCTGCCAACGAGGGGATGGATCTGAATGTGGGGTATGGCGGCTATATCTCCGGGAGGAACGCCATCGCGGGATCGGGGTTGAACTTCGGCGTGGTATGGAAGCGATAACCGTCGCGGCGTTATTCCGACGGCTGATGCCGTAAAAAGGAATACGCATGGAGAGAGCGGTCGTCCTCTCTCCATACGCATTCATGGCTGCCTCGAATCGATATCAACGCCGAGCCACCAAAACGGCGTGGATGCGTCCGTGAAGCAGCGGCGCCCAGGGACCCATGATGTGATCCGCGGATCAGCTGAAACGATTCGTCAGCTTCGTAAATCCGTGTCGGACATCATTCCAGGCGTTTTCAACACCATTCTTGACATCCTCCCAGGTATCCTCCGCCGCAGTGTCAAGATCCTTCAGTTTTGTGCGGGCGCTGTCACGGTGCGCTTCCCAGCCATTGATTTCCTTGTAGTGATCGATCCTGGCATCGGCCTCCGACTTGTCGGCCTTTGCGCGCATCTTTGCCACCTCGGCGTCCCACTCGTCGAGCTGGGCGTTCATCTTATCCTTGTATGCGTCCTTCAACGACATTGTATCCTCCTGGGGGTTGCTTGATCGTTCATGGTCCAGTCCGATGGACCGGTTCTTTCCTCAGCGTCAATCGTCGTGCCAGAGTGGTGCCCACTGTGACTCCAACAAGATCTGCCGGTTGATCGTGAAAATCGGGCGATTTTCGCCGCTGTGTGCCTCCCCCCGTCGATAATTTTGATCACTATGCCGTTCCGAATTTCATGAGACCTTGCGGAAGGAAAAGTCGCGGCTGCCAGATCAGCCAACCTGGATCGATCAATCCCGGATGGAGCGATGATCACGCAGAGCATTGCGCGATGAGCCACGGCATCATTCGATATGAAATCAAAAAACGGTTCTCATCGCCTGATTCGCTACAATATGCATTTCAAAACGATTACATGATTAGCCCTTCTGATTGCAGAATATCTGGCCCGTGGTTTGAAATCATTTCAGTACAGGATGAAATGATGTTCAACAGCAATTGATAGAGGATAAAGAGATGAGCGGCAAAGGATACTATATCGCGCAGTTTTTCGTGATCGTGACGCTGATCACCATCAGCCTCAGCATGGCCGGATGCGATGTGATTGGAGGAATCTTCAAGGCGGGCATCTGGACGGGGTTGATCCTGATCGTGGTGCTGGTGGGCGTGGTTGCCCTGATTGCGCGAATGTTCAAGAAATAACATCGACCGCCGGTAGCCGGAGGCATCATACCTCCGGGGCATGATACCTCAGCATGCAGGGGCCTCGCGGTAGATCAATCGCCATTCCTTCCGAACGGGTCGGAGTCTATGCGCCAGCGGTTTCCGTTCATGGCGAGGTGGACTTCGATTTCATCGGTCTGGCCGGAATCGCCGAGTGGAACCTCCACCGTGGCGGTCATCCCCGTGCTGTCGGCCTCGCTGTCGGTAAGCGAGGCCGCGTCATAATCGGCCACGTCGGCATCGGCGGCGCGAAGCATCCAGAGTTTGCCGCCGCGCGCGACGACGCCGAAATCGCGAAAGATCGAGTCGATCGCGCGGTCGGTGAAAACGGGGCGAAACCGGCTCCGCAATGCATCCAGCGTCGGGGCTTTCGCCGGATCGATTCTCTCCACCGGCTTCCCATCGATGATATCCTTCTCCGCCGTCGCAAGATCCCTGATTCCCCAGTAGAGCTTGAACCCGCTGGCGAGCAGTGATTGCAGATCGCCTTCCGATATCTCCTCATCCACCCCACCCGCCCCCCCATGATTCCCCGAAGTCTGACGCCGCGCGGTATCGCCGGAGGCCGGTTTCTGATTGCCTCCGGGGTGTTTGCACGAGCAGGTCGCGCAGCAGAGCGCGCCGAGAAGAAAAAGCTGGATGGCCTTCATGTGGATGTTGAGTAATGCGACGAGTACGATCCGCGCCCCGGAAGCTCTTAACGGATCAGATGAATCAGCAGACCGACCACTCCGCCGATGAACGTGCCGTTCAGGCGGATGTACTGGAGATCCTTTCCCAGGTTCAATTCCAGCTCGCGCGAGAGCTGCTCGCCATCCCACGCATCCACCACCCGTTGAATCAGCTCGCCGATCGCATGATGATTGCTGCTCAGCAGCGTGATAACCCCTTCGCGCAGGCGGATATCGATCGTCTCCCGCAGCGCCGGATCGTCCTGAAGTCTGCCGTTCAGCGATTCCACCGCACGGAGCGCGTACCCATTCACCGTGGAATCCTCCGACTCGATATCGTTCAGAATCCATTCCTTTGTCTGCGTCCAGATCCCGGCGATCGAGCTTCGCAGCCCCGGATGCCCGATGATCTCATCCTTCCAGGAGTTGATCTTCCCGATCCATTCCGGGTCGGTCTTGATCTTCTCCGCCCATTCGACGATACGATTGTTCAGATCGGCCCGCATCGGGTGGTTGGGATCGTCGGCGGCCTGCGTCAGCACATCGATCACGGCGCCCAGCGTCTGGTCGGTCGCCCGCTCGATCATCGCCTTCGGCACCAGACGGCTTCCCCATTTCAGGGTTCGCTCCACCGAGCGCTCGATAAACTCGTGGATCATCTCACGTCGCGACGGAACCCAGTCGGCCACCTGGCGGAGCGTCTGATCGATCAGCTCGTGATGCTTGTTGCTGGCGATCACCATATCGAGGCCGCTTCCGAGGAGGGTGGCGGCGTTCAGCTTCTGCAGGCGCGATGAGGCCATGTCGGCGATCATCCCCTCGATCTGCCGGTCATCCAGCGCGCGCACCATGGCGCCGACGGCCTCGGTAAGCCATCCGGCCGCCCGTTTCCGCTGTTCCTCGGAGGAGAGAAACTTCAGCAGCGCCTGCGACGCGGAAAAGCGACCGATCTCCGTGGAGAGATTTTCCACCGACAGGAGCCGTGTCTCCACGAAATTACCCAGATTCCTGCCGATCTCGTCCTTCTTGTTCGGAATGATTGCGGTGTGCCAGATCGGTATTCCCAGCGGATGGCGAAACAGCGCGACCACGGCGAACCAGTCCGCCAGTGCCCCCACCATCGATGCCTCCGCGAATGCGTTGACATGGTCCCAGTGAATGAACCAGATGATCCGGCCGGTGCCGAATCGTTCACTGATAAAGAAGATCGCGGTCATCAGGAGGAATGCTCCCGTTGCGATCATCTTCATTCTGCGGAGCGCCTTCAGCTTCTCCGCCGCGTACGGTGTGATTGTAGCCATCACCCAAGCTTAATAACATTCATCGGGCCAGATCCTGTCGAGGCTCGACCCGGAACCCGGAAATCACGCTGTCGCCGTGCTCGATCATCAACTCGAAGAAATAATAACAACTTCGAGCGTTCGGAAGGTCCAGACGATAGGTCAGGCGATGCCGCTCCGCCGGCTCCGGAAGCGGGCTGTCCGCGATCTCGGCGTTCAGCAGCGTGATGGCCGTGGGCGATCCTCCCTCGAAGAAGTCGAAGGTACGGGCCATCGAGAGGGATGTTACTTCATCCTTTCCCCGCGCGTTCAGCGGCGCGCGGATGGCGTCGAGATCGCGCGATTCGATCGTCCTGAGGAAACGTCGGGCCATGGAGTCGACGGCGATGGCCGCGACCGGCGGGGGTGGGGGGGGCTCGCAGCCGGCGAAAAGGAGGATGGCGAACGGGATGATCGCGAGAAGGAGGATGGCGCCGGGCATGGCGCGCGCGGGAGATGGCGCTCTCCGGGAGGAGGCGTCGGCTGCCGCCGGAGAGCGACCCGATACGCTGAGGCTCTTCACTCCTCGATCAGCCCGCGGCCCGTCTTGTTCAGCCTTCCTTCCGCCTTGATCTTCGTGAGCGCGGCATCCAGGACGCCGTTCAGGAAGATCCCCGATTTGTCGGTCGAGTAGCGCTTGGCGATCTCGATCGCCTCGTTGATCGATGCCTTCGTCGGAATCTCCGGGAAGAAGAGCATCTCCGTGAGGCCGATCCTGAGAAGGACCTTGTCGATCGGGGCGATCCGCTGGAAATCCCAGTTCTCCGCAAGCGATTTGATGATCGTGTCGCATTCATCCACATGGTTGAAGACGCGGAGCATCAGCTTCTGGGCGAAATCGAGCAGCTCGGAGTGATTTCGGAATTCGGGATAGACCAGCCGCCCCGCCAGGAAATCGATCGACTCGCCCCCGACATTATGCCCGATCTCGTAGGCATAGAGGGCCTGCATGGCACGTTCCCGTACCAGCCGGCGATTGGGAACCGGACGCTCCAGTTCATCATCGAAAGAATGTTCAGAACTCATATGCCCGTCTCATCCCGCCGGCTGGAAAGGAGCCGGAGAGACAAGCCTATATTGAAAAAGAAAGAACGACAATCAGCGCACCCCGTCCATATCCCGGTCAGGGAATCAGGGGGATAGTTTTTCATGAAAGCCCGTCGGCCAGCGCCGTTCGCATGCCGGTCGATGCGCCGTCATCACGATGGCCGCGCCTTACACGCCGAAGAGCCAGTAGAGCACCAGCGCGACGCTTTCGCGCAGATGATAGAGCGCCAGATTCTGCGGGCCAAGGGGGGATTCCGATGACACGCCAAGCGCTTCGATATCGTTGAACTGGCAGATCTCCAGCGCCCGTTTCAGATGAAACTGGTCGGAGACGATGATAAACGACGACCATCCCTGCTTCTTCTGAAGCTGATCGCGGATAAAGATGATCTGCTCCAGCGTGGAGCTGGTGCTGGTCTCCAGCACGATCCGGGTCGGATCGGCTCCCAGCTTCAGCAGCTCCCGCCGACCGACTTCGGCCTCCGGCAGTTCGTTCGGCGCATGACCGCCGGTAAGGACCAGGAACTGGACCGTGCCGTTCTTCAGCAGATCGTATCCCTTGTTGATCCTCTCGCGGAGGACCGGGCTGGGCCTGTCGTTGCTCCAGACCGCCGCCCCGAGAATCACGCCGGCATCGTATTCCTGCCGCGGCTGCTCGATGATCGATGAGCCGATCGGGCTGATAAGCACCATCGCTATCACCACCACGAATGTCCCCACCGTCAGCGACGCAGCGAAAATAGCGACTCCCACCGCCTTGCGCCAAAATGTGCGGGAGGGGAATCGGAGAGTTGAGACGAATATCCCCAGCTCCACCGCCTTGAAGAGGAGATATCCGATGTATCCGGCGTATGCTCCGATATACGGCAGGCTCTTCTCCGGAAAGACCAGCGCGGGCGCGGCGCTCAGCATCACCAGCCCGATACACGACGTTGCGGCGGCGGCCGCCGCCAGCGGAATCGAGTGGAACCGACGGTTGAAGAGGAGTGCTCCGAAGAGAAGAACGAAGGGAAACTCGAAGAGAAAGCCGAGCAGATTGGCGGTCCTGGCGAAGTTGAAGAACTCCGGCTCCAGCGCCTGATTCCGGTAGCGATAGATCGTCATCAGAATCAGCGAGAGAATCTCCCCCGTGGTTGCCACGGCGAACAGAAACGGCGCCAGCCAGGAGGCCACATCGGCAAGCTCCCGCTGCTCCGCCAGTTCCCGCGCCGTTACGGTGGGTTCCTCAGGCATTCGCGTCCTCCGCCATCCTGTAGGTATAGCGGATCGCCGGAGCATCGCCATACGCTCCCGGCTCCACCACCAGCTCCGTTCCAAATGTCTGCCGCAGAATCGTCGCGGTCAGCACCTCCGCCGGGCGGCCCTGCCCCACCACGCGCCCTCCCGCCATGGCGATGATCCGATCGCAGAACATGGACGCCAGGTTGAGGTCGTGGATCGATGCGATGGCGCAGATCGAGCGTTGCTTTACCTGCTCGCGAATCGTGGCGAGGACGCTCTGCTGATGGGCGATATCGAGGTGGGAGTTCGGCTCATCCAGCAGAAGCGTCCCTGCATCCTGCGCCAGCGCCCTTGCAAGCATCACCCGCTGAAGCTCGCCGCCGGAGAGGCTGGTGATCTGCTCGTTGCGGAGCGCATCAAGCTCCATCAACTCCATCGCCCGCTCCGCCGCTCCAAGATCCTCCTCGCGCTCGAATCCGCCATAGAGTCCCCGATAGGGGACGCGGCCAAGAAGCACGGTCTGCTCCACCGTGAACTCGAACGCCGGCCTGTGGGATTGAGGAACGTAGGTGAGATGGCGTGCCCGCGCCAGGGCGGAGTATCCTTCAAGCGGCATCCCGTCCAGCAGGATCGTGCCGGTGGCGGCGGGACGCAGGCCGCAGAGGATCTTCAGCAGCGTGGTCTTTCCCGAGCCGTTCGCGCCGATGATGCCCACCAGCTCTCCCGCATCCGCCGTCATCGTATCGACGCGGAGAGCGAAGCGCGGGCCGTAGCTGAATGTTATATCGTGTGCGCTCAGTGCCATAGTGCCGTCCGGGGGGATGCGGAGCGGGGCTCTCGGGGAGAGTTGAAAAGCCCTGACCAGCGCTCGATGGATCAAAATCGCTCGCGCTCTGGGAAGATTGATAGTGTTCCCCGGCAAGTTACACCGACAGCGGGGGAAAAACCGCGATGATTTGCTAGTTTGTCGGGGGCGGTTTGAAACCGCCCCCGACCGCCCCGACAACGACAAACAATCATACTCCATGAATGATCCCATGATCCTCGCGATGGATATCGGCGGCACAAAACTGGCACTCGGCGTGGCCGGCCGCGACGATTTTGCAAAAACCGGACGGCTGGCGCGGATTATCAAGGAGCCGGTGCCGCCGCCGGGAACGCCGGAGGTGGTGATACCGCGCCTGCTGACGATGTCGCGCGAGCTTCTCGGAGGGGATGGCGTGCGCCTTTCAGCGATCGGCATCTCCATCGGCGGGCCGCTGGATCATGTGTCCGGAACGGTGGTGAACTTCCCGCATCTCCCCGGCTGGATCAACGTTCCCCTGGCCGGGCGCATGGCAGCGGAGCTGGGAGCGCCGGCAGCCCTGGACAACGATGCCAATCTGGGCGCCCTGGCGGAGCATCGCTGGGGCGGCTGGGAGGTCCACGATATGGTCTATCTGACGATCAGCACCGGCATCGGCGGCGGGATCATCGTTGGGGGAAAGCTGCTTCACGGGATCGGCTCGGCGGCGGGGGAGGTTGGGCATATCACCGTGCAGACGGGGGGGCCGCGCTGCCCCTGCGGCAATCGCGGCTGCCTGGAGATGATGGCGAGCGGCACATCCACGGCCCGCCGGGCGCGCGAGGCGCTGGAGGCATCGCCGGGCGACGGCGCGATTCTCCGGAGGCTGGCCGGCGATGACCCCGGCATGATCACCTCCGCGCTCGTGCTCCGCGCCGCACATGAAGGGGATCGTCTCGCGGCGGAGATCTGGGAGGGAACCGCGGAGTATATCGCGATCGGCGTCGGGTCGATCATCCACATCCTGGCGCCACAGATCGTTGTGCTGGGCGGGGGGGTGGCGCAGGCGGGGGAATATCTGCTGGAGCCGGTGCGACGAAGGCTCCGGGATCACGGCACCTACATGCCGCTCGGCCGGATACGAATCGAGGGGGCGAGGCTCGGGCACGACAGCGCGCTGATCGGTGCCGCCACGCTGGCGCTGGGGAATTGATCGCGCGATTGATTTTTTTTAGGAGCCCACTGTAACCGGGCCGGGGGTAATGTGTTCCACTCCTGCCTCCAAGCTCTGGCGCCCTTCATGAGGTCCAGGATTACCGGGGTTGCCGGGTGTCAAGCTTCTAACTCGCAAAGCAATCATATTTCAACTTTCATTTCGGAGACATTCTATGAGAACGCTACTCTCTCTCCGTCGGTTTCTTCCACTGTTCGCGCTCCTCTGTTTCTTCGTGAGCGCCTGCAAGGATCAGAATCCGGCCGGAGTCAACAACCCAGCCAGCAAGACTGTTGTGTCCGGCAGCCTGACTGACGAGTTAGGGAACATCGTGCCGGGGGCCGTGGTCGAGGCGCTGAGCGCATCGGACATCCGCCTCGCGTTGGATACCACCAACGATCAGGGCGCCTTCTCTCTTTCGGGAGTAACGGCCGATCCCTCCGTGAAGATCCGCATCAGCCACGGGGAGTTCAAGACCTTCACATCGAGCGTCCAGGAGCTTGTCAGCTCCGCCGGCGGCAACGATGGTATCGTTCTCCATATGTCGCATGCCGATAGCTGCTGCGCCCGCCTGACGATTCAGGTGAGCGGCGGCGAGCACAATACCCGCCTCGGCGGCGTCGAGGTTCGCCTCCGTCGCGGAAACGATGTCGTGGTGATCGGCACCACCGATTCCAACGGACGGGTCACGTTTACCAATATCTGCAACGGCGAGTTCAACCTCCGCATCGCGAAGACCGGCTATACGGTGGTGGAGCGGGGCGGAATCAACGTTCACGGCTGCGATTCCACGCTGATCGAGTTCCATATGAACGCGGTTCCGGGGAACGAGCATCACGATGACACCTGCTGCAACGGCAAACTGAGAATCGTCGCAAAGGATTCCGCGAGCGGCGCCTCCCTTTCCGGCGCGAGCATCCGGATCAACAAGACCGGCGGCAATGCACGCACGCTTGTCAGCAATGGCGATGGAGCGATCTTCCGCGAAGTCTGCGCCGGCACGTACAATGTCAGGATCGTGCGTGAGGGATATCGCACGGTGGAGTTCACCGTCACGGTGACCTGCAACGATTCGGTCTATACCGACCGTCGCCTCGGCCACGTTACCACGCCTCACAACGATGATTCATGCTGCCACGGCCGGGCCACGATCATTGCCCGCGATTCCACGACGAACGCGGTGCTGAGCGGCGCAACGGTCAGGTTCTACAGCGGCGGCACGCTCCGCAGCACATCCACCGCCAACGGCGATGGCCGCGTGGTGCTGGAAGGTCTCTGCGCCGGAACGTACACCATCGATATCAGCAAGGATCATTATCATCACGTGGAGTTCACCTTCACGATCGGCTGCAACGGCACCTACGAGACCACCCGGAAGCTCCTTGCCGAGACCACGCCGAACAACGATAGCTGCTGCCACGGCCGGGCCACGATCATCGCCCGCGATTCCACGACGAACGCGGTGCTGAGCGGCGCTTCGGTCAGGCTCTCCAGTGGCGGCACGGTCCGCAGCACAACCACCACCAACGGCGATGGCCGCGTGGTGCTGGAAGGACTCTGCGCCGGAACGTACACGATCAACATCACCAAGGATCATTATCACGCCGTGGAGTTCACCTTCACGATCGGCTGCAACGGCACCTACGAGACCACCCGGAAGCTCCTTGCCGAGACCACGCCTCCCGCCGACAGTTGCTGCAACGGCAGCATGACCTTCCGCGTGAAGGATAGCTCGGTCGCCGAGGGTGGATGGCTCTCAGGGGTCAACGTGACGATCGTCCGGAACGGAGTCACCGTTGCCCAGGGAACAACCAACGCCGATGGCAACTACACGCGGAACGAGCTGTGCGGCCACGCGACCTTCACGGTCACCTACAGCAAGAGCGGGTTCCACTCGAAGACGGTTACCTTTACGATGACCGACTGCCGCGCGATCACTGAGACTATTCGGATCGTCAAGGAATAGCGGCGCCCTTCAATACATTCATCGTCGCTGATCGACTACATCGTTCGATCCAGCAGGGCGGGGCTCACAAGGCCCCGCCTTTTTTATTGCCGCGCCGCCGGTGATGCGGTTCCATCACCAGCCGTCTCTCTGGAAACCGCGCGGCCTCCCGCAACGGGGGCCGGAATTCCAGAGGTCATGGAGCATCCTTATGAACATGCCATCCAGCATTCGCCCGCTTTCCAGGCTTATCATCATCCCGATCGCCATCGCCGGATTCTTTCTGGCGGGGACTCTTTCGGCGCAGGTGCCCGCTCGCCGTGATGATGTCTCGCGATATTCTCTCATCCTGTTCGATATCGACAGCCCACGGCTCGGCACTCTCAACCGGAGAATCCTTCAGGAGTATGTCCTCCCCGATATCGCCCCCGGCTCGCAGGTTTCGGTGGTCGGCTACAGCGATATCATCGGCAACGACGATCACGATCTCCTCCTCTCCACGCAGCGGGCGTTCGGCGTGGCGCGATGGATGAAGGAGTACGCGCAGGCATCCGATGGAACCGTGTTGAACAGCCAGGGGATGGGGCGGGCCGATGCCCCCTATTCCAACGAGTACCCGGAGGGACGTTTCTACAACCGGACAGTGCTGGTGTATGTGACGCCGCCGCCCGGCCAGCCCGGCCGATAAGAGCCCACGCGCCAGGTTCCTCCCCATCGAACAATCAGCACGGATCGGCAGATATGAAGAGATATCATCGGAGGGATTTCTCCCTGTTGTTGTTTTCCGTGATGATTCTTCTCCTTCCCCCGACCACAGCCGCCGCCCGGGAGGGCGGGCCGCGGCCGGAGCTGGCGTTTATCTTCCCGGCCTGGGAATACGTGGTAAATGATTCCCCATCCAGGCCGGCTCATATGGAGTCCCACAGGGGGCTGCTGATAGAGGAATACCGTCAAATCGAACTCTATCCCCCTGCATTCGCCCTCTTCTTCGATGGCGGAAGCGCGGAGATCGCGAGCCGCTACGTCACGCTGACCGATCCCGCGGGAACCGCTGGGTTCGCGGACACGGCCATCCCCGGCGGGACGTTTCAGAAGTACTATCAACTGCTGAACATCATCGGCTTCAGGATGCGGAAGTATCCCGATGCGCGGATCACCGTCACCGGCTGCAACTCGGCGGAAACGGCGGCCGGCGAGACGCGGGAGTTGTCGTCGAGACGCGCCGAGAACATCGCGAAGTATCTCACCGATATCTGGGGGATCGATCAGTCGCGCATCGCCGTCACGTCGCGTGGCCTCCCCGAAATCCCCTCCGATCGCCATGATCCGCTCGGCATCGCGGAAAACCGTCGCGTGGAGATCAGCTCGGCCGACTGGGAGATCATCAGGCCGGTCGTCGATGCCGATTTCCGTCGATTACCGATACAGAACACGATGTACTTTCAGATGCGGAACGGCGTGCCCGATTCATTGGTGGCGAGTCGTGAGATTGAGATCATATGGGATGGAAAGCCGTGGCATGTGATGAGCAACATCGGCATCGCCGATTCTGTTTCTCCGGCGTGGTCATGGGCCAGAAACGGTAATCCCGATCCCGAGTCTGACGATTTTCCGTCGCGTTCCACCCCCTTCATCGCACGGCTGACCGTTCATCTCCGCGATGGCGCCCTGCTCCATTCCGATGATCTGAGCATCCCGGTGGAGGTGGTTGAGGAGGGGAATGCCGAGCGGGATTATACGATCACGATCTTCGGGTTCCGGCAGACCGGCCTGACGGCGCTCAACCGGCGGGTGCTGAGGGAATATGTCTATCCCGATATCGAACAATGGGGCGGACAGGTGGATGTGATGGGATATGCCGATATCGTGGAGGCCGGAGCGGAGGGGGCGCGCCTTTCCGGGGAACGGGCGACGGCGGTGGCCGCGGATATCCGCGCGACCGTGAAGAAATCCCCCCCGACAACCATTCGGGCGCATCCCATGGCCGATAAGAACGCGATCTATCCGAACGAATTCCCCGAGGGACGTTTCTACAACCGCACCGTGCAGGTGCGGGATCACGGGCCTGATCAAACGTGACGAGCATTAATGCCAGCGCCGTGCGCGGGCATCCCGGCGGAACGATGCCGGCTCAGTGCATGCACCCCATGAAGAGCTTCGTGGCGCGGATAAATGCCCTGGGAGCCGGGCCGCTGATCCGCGCCAGCGCCTGCGCGGCCTTCCGCTTCGTCTCGAAGATCCCGGCGACGATGATCATCGTGGGATCTGATTCCTTCACGTTGTTGAAATACGCCGAGCGCCGTTCGAGCGATATCGACTCATCGGCAAAGCGTCGCCAGAGGTAATCGCCGGCGTAGATCTCATCGGAATCATTTTCCGGGAAGTGGAGACCCTTTTCCTTTGTGAAAATCAGATCGCGCGCGTCGAATGGTATCCCGCTCGACTGGCTCAGGTGCTGGGCCTCGCCGAGCAGTTTCTGATAATCGCTCGATGAATCGGCGACCACGACATACATCGTCCGCATATCCGCTCCCGCCTTCTGAGCGGATGCCGTGGCCGCTCCCAGAGTCGTGATGATCAGGGCAAGGCAGAACATCCGTGGCCGCATCGATGATTTCTCCTGTTCGGGAACGTGTATGATATCGATTTCTACTGCACGATCGGGCAGGCCACCCAATGCCCCGGCGCCTTCTCCTCGTACGGCGGAAAGTTGTCGGCGCAGCTTGGGACCGCCAGCGGGCAGCGGGTGCGGAAAGGGCATCCGCTCGGCTTGGCGAGCGGGGTGGGGACATCCCCCGACAGCACTTCGCGGGCGGCGCGATTGCTGTCGGGATCGGCGACGGGAACGGCCGAGAGGAGCGCGCGCGAGTAGGGATGCCTCGGGTCGAAGTAGACCTGTTCGCTTTCGCCGTACTCCACCATATGGCCCAGGTACATCACCGCGATCTTGCTGCTGATATGCTCCACCACGGAGAGATCGTGCGCGATAAAGAGGAAGGAGAGCCCCAGCTCATCCTGAAGATCCTGCATCAGGTTGATCACCTGCGCCTGGATGGAGACATCGAGCGCGGAAACAGGCTCGTCGCAGATGATCAGCTCGGGGTTGGTCGCCAGAGCCCTGGCGATGCCGATCCGCTGCCGCTGTCCGCCGGAGAACTCGTGCGGGAAACGGCTTGCCTGCTCCGCGCGGAGCCCCACCTTGTCCAGCAGCCACGCCACGCGGTTCCGCATCTCCTCCCGGCTCATTCTGGTATGAATCCTCAACGGCTCCTCAATGATCTGCGAAACGGTCATCCGGGGGTTGAGCGAGGAATAGGGGTCCTGGAAGATCATCTGGATTCGCGACCGATACGGGCGCATCGCCGATTTGCCGAGCTTCGCGAAATCGACCACCTTCCCGTCGGGGAGATAATAGAGGATCTCCCCTGAAATCTCGGCATCCGGGGACATCGCCTTGATGATGTTGATCAGCGAGCGACCTATCGTGGTCTTGCCGCATCCCGATTCCCCCACCATGCCGAGCGTCTCCCCCCGGTAGATGTTGAAGGAAACGCCGTCCACCGCCTTGACCGCCGCGACTCTCCGCTGGAAGAACCCGCCGAAAACCGGGAAGTGGACCTTCAGATTCTTTACCTCAAGCAACAGGCTTCCACGCTCCATGCTGGAGGAGGGGCCGGCGTGCGTCTGTGTTGCGTATGCTGTCATAGAAATATCAATGTAAGGGCGCTTACCGGACTGTTGACCAACGTCATCCGCGGCATTGTTCAACAGTCCGTTATTCGAAGCAATTCTCCGATCAACGTCATCCACCGCGCTGGCGGAAGAATCTTCCCAAGCCCCGGAGGGGCGCAATTCCTGGTGCGCGGGGCAGTGCCCCGCGCACCCTGGAAGCGATAACCATCGCGGCGTAGATCGCCATCCAGGGGATGACGGGAAAATGAAATCGTCCATCGCCGAAAAAGACGAGCGGCACCAGCGTGAAGTAGAGGATGATGGCCCCCCCGAGGGCTCCCCCCCACCGTTCAGTTCGTTGGCGCCACATATCCGCCATTCCCCCCAGGCACGCCCCCAGCAGCGGAATCCAGTAGCCGAACGAGATGATCTTCAGCACATCCAGCCGCCGCCCTGCCGACGACGCGGGGTCGGGAAGGCTCCGCTGGTTCCATGAAAATCCCTCGGCATCGGCGCGGTAGAGATACCAGAGCTTGCGGGGGATCAGCGCCAGGGTCGCCAGCGGATGCGCCGCGATATGCCGCAGGGCGATATCACGTGCTCTGCCGTTGCGGGCTGGCTCGTCGGGCGCCGCGAAATACTCCCGTTCCAGCGTATCGTTCAGCAGATACGTGCCGTTCGCCGATGGATTGTTGCCAATGAACAGGTTGATGCCGTCGTTCGTCGAGATGATCCCGAACCGGCCGAACAGCCCGTAGTTGCGGGCCATCCAGGGGAGGAGGGTCGCAAGCATGATGACGTAGATCAACGCCGTTGAGCGCCGGTACGTTCGTAACGGATCGTCCCGCCGTCGCCCGATCAGCAGCGCGGCCAGCACGACCGCCGGAATCGGTATCGCCTGCGGCTTCACCAGCGCGGCCAGCCCGAAGAGAAGCCCGGCGACAGCCACGGCCGCGTAGCCCGCGCGGTCGATCCCCTTCAGGAAGAGGAGAAGCGCGGCCAGCATCAGCATGACAAAGAGCGATTCGCTCAGCAGCAGCGAGCTGTAGGCGATCATGTTCGGCGCAACCGCCAGGATCAGCACGGCGAGCCGCGCCGCCGTCTCCGATCCCGTCACTCTCCGCGCAATTCCGAGCGTCGCCGCGATCATCCCGATCTGGAGCGCGACATTCGCCAGCATCGCCGGCAGGGGGGAGGTTCCAAACAGGGCAACCAGCAGCCCGAGAAACGCGGGATATCCCACCGGCCAGTATGCCGTCGGCGCGCCATCGACGGCGTATCCGGCGCCATGCGCCATCTCGATTCCCCGCTGGAAGTACCATCCGGCATCGCTTACCGGCCGGACCCCATCGCCATATGCCCATGCGACCCAGCCAAGCCGCAGAAGAAGCGCCAGGCCGAGGAGAGAGGGGAGGAAAAGACGCGAGCCGAGTGCTCGCGCGATCGCGCTTCGGCTCATCGTTGCGTCATCGGTTGTGCTGCGCGGGGCGATGCCCCGCGCAGCAGGGATTGCGCCCCTCCGGGGCTTGAAGAGAATAAGGCAGGATTCCTTCCCCAGGCCCCGACGGGGCGCCATATTCAAGCCCCATGCAGGTTCAACAGCCTGCTATGCCATCAGAGGCTGGGGGTAGAGATGGCAGCGGACAAAATGTCCGGGCTCCATCTCCACAAGCTCCGGCTCCACGGTGAAGCAGATATCCATGGCGTGTTCGCAGCGCGTGTTGAACTTGCAGGCTTTCGGCATATCCAGAATGTTCGGCACCATCCCCTCGATCGCCCGGAGTCGCTTGTGCCGCTCGCCGACCACCGGATGCGGGATCGAGTCGAGCAGGCCCTGCGTGTAGGGATGAAGCGGGTTGTTGAAGATCTGGCGCACCGTGCCGACCTCCTGAATCCGGCCGCCGTACATCACAATCACCCGCTGGCATGTCTCCGCCACCACCGCCAGATCGTGCGTGATCATCACAATCGCCGAATCCCTCCGCTCGCTCTTCAGCTTCAGCATCAGCTCCAGGATCTGCGCCTGAATCGTCACGTCGAGCGCCGTCGTCGGCTCGTCGGCGATCAGAAGCTGGGGGTTGCACGCAAGTGCCATCGCGATCATCACCCGCTGGCGCATGCCGCCGGAGAACTGGTGCGGGTACTCATCCATCCGCTTTTCCGGCGCGGGGATGCCGACCAGCTGGAGCATCTCCACGCCCCGAGCGAACGCCTCCTTCTTGGAGACCGATTCGTGCTGGAGCACCGTTTCCATCACCTGAAAGCCGATCTTGAAGACCGGGTTAAGCGATGTCATCGGCTCCTGGAAGATCATGCCGATCTCCTTGCCGCGCATCGCCCGCATCTGCGGCAGCGGCAGCTTCAGCAGGTCGGTCCCGTTCATCATCACCGATCCGCTGACGATTTCGCCGGGCGGGTTCGGGATCAGGCGCATGAGGGAGAGGGCCGTCACCGATTTCCCGGAGCCGGATTCGCCGACGATGCCCAGCACCTCGTCCTTGTAGATATCGAACGAGACGCCGTCGACCGCCCTCGCGATCCCCGCTTCGGTTTTGAAATGCGTCCGCAGATCGCGGATTTCGAGTAGCTTTTCGTTAGCCAAGTCTTGATCCCTGAACAAAAATCAGTGTTTGAGAAACGGGTTGCACATGCGGGCCATCGCCATCGTTCCGTTGATATCGTCGCGCGTCGCGGCCCCGATCAACGGAGACGCGAGAAGACCTTCGGATCGAACGCCTCACGGATTCCCTCGCCGATGAACGTCACCAGCAGAAGCGTAAGGAACATGGCCGACAATGGAACCAGCACAAGCCACCAGTTCGAGAAGTCGCCGCTGAAGTTGGTGAGGCCTACGCTGACCATCTGTCCCCAGCTCGACGTAGGAGGCGCAAGGCCGAAGCCGAGGAAGTCCAAGCCGACGAGAGCGGTTATCCCGCCAACTATGGCGAAGGGGAATGAGGCGATCAGCGGGGTAAGCGAGTTCGGGAGAATATGCTTGAAGATGATCTGGCTATCGGTGGCGCCCAGCGAGATGGCGGCCGCCACGTAGTCCTTCGCCTTCTCGCGGTATACCTCGCCGCGCATGTAGGCGGTCATCGCCGTCCAGCCGAAGAGGACCAGAAGGCTGACCAGGATGAGGAAGTTCGGCACCAGGATGGCGCTGACGATGATGATGACATTCAGCGCTGGGATCGTCTCCCAGATCTCGATCAACCGTTGGAAGTAGAGATCGATTTTGCCGCCGTAATAGCCCATTGCTGCGCCGGCCACGGTCCCCAGCACGTAGGTGAGGAGGGTAAGGACAAGCGCGAAGGAAATGGAAACGTTGAACCCGTAGCACATCCGGGCGAAGACATCCCGTCCGGTGTCATCGGTGCCAAACAGATGCTGCTCGGAGGGGGGCTGGATCACCGCGTTGTAATCGTTCTCGTACGGGTCCCACGGATACAGGGGCATCACCACCCAGTTGTCGCCGCCGCTCTGCTTGAACTGGTCGTGCAGCGTCCGGTAGTTTGCCTCCGCCTTGATCCCGGTCTGCCCGAATTCCTGGCCGCTATGGAACGTGCCGAACGCCGGGAAGTAGGTGGTACCGTTATAGTGCAGGATGAGCGCCTTGCTGTTGATAAGCAGTGGCAGTGCAAAGGAGATCGCATAGAGGAAGGTCAGGATAATGAACGACCAGTATCCCCGCTTCAGGCTCTTGAACTTGCGAACGCGACGTTTGAAGATCGAGAGAGGGGGCTTGGCCCCGGCATCCCCGGTCGCCTCGCGGATATTCTTCTGGGCTGGCTGGCTGGCCTCCACCTCGGTATCCGGGACGGTATGGCGGATCGGCAGCGGCGCTCTGGCGAGCATGGCATCGGCGGGAGTCGCATGCGATTCGTGCGCCTCCTCCTGCGGCACGTCGAGTGGCCCGACCTGTTCCCCCTTCTCCTTGATCTCCTCACGCGGAAGGTCGTCTCGCGGGATGATATTATCCTTTGATGTATGATCCATTGAAGTGCTGTTTCAAATGTCAGTATGTCACGTGAACGATATCGGTGTTCCTACTTGAACTGGATGCGGGGATCGATCGCAGCGTAGAGGATATCCCTGAAGATATTGCCGGTCAACTGTACCAGGATGCCGAACACCAGCGTCCCCATCACCACCGTGTAATCGCGATTGATGATCGAGCGATAGCCGAGCAGTCCAAGCCCGTCGATGTTGAACGTCTTCTCCACAAGGAACGATCCCGCGAAGATCAACCCCAGGAAGCCTCCCAGCCCGGTCGCGATTGGGATCAGAGAGTTACGGAGCGCGTGAACAAAGATCACCCGACGCTCCGTCAGCCCCTTGGCAAATGCGGTGCGGACGTAATCCTGGCCCAGATTCTCCAGGAGTGAATTTTTCATAAGCACCGTCAGCGTGGCGAACCCGCCGACCATGTAGGCGATCACCGGAAGAATCGTGTGGTGGATCTGATCCCACACCTGATCCCAGAAGGGCAGATCCTCCCATCCCGCCGAGCGGAACTCGCCGAGCGGAAAGTATTTGCCGCCGAACAGAACCAGCAGGACCGCTCCCAGCGCCCAGCCCGGAATCGAATAGCCGATGAAGACGATTGTGGAACTTACCAGATCGAACGCGGAGTTGTGCTTGATAGCCTTGTAGATGCCGAGCGGAACGCAGATGATGTAGCTGAGAAGGAAACCGATCAGGCCGAAATAGATGGAGACCGGAAACCGGCTGATGATGACGCCGAGGACCGGCTCCGAGTAGGTGTACGACTGGCCGAAATCCCCCCGGGCCATCTTCCCGAGCCAGAGGATATAGCGCACCGGGACCGGCTTGTCGAGGTCGAAATATTTCATCAGCTCCTGCTTGGCCTGCTCGGGGATCTCCACCCCGCCGCCTTTGCTTCCGCCGCCTGCGCCCACATCGCCGCCTGCGGCCCCTTTCATCTGAATCTTGAGCATCTCCTGCTCGAACGGACCACCGGGGGTTTCCTGGAGGATTACGAAGACAACGAACGTTGTGATGACGAAGGTCGGGATAATCAGCAGAAAACGGCGCAGGAAGTAATTGAACATAACTGTCTCTCCGTCGAGGGGGGCGTGGGAAGTCCCATGCGGACTCCGGTTGCTGTGTGTAGGATAAAAGGGAGGAGCCGCAATCCGACCCCTCCCTTTGGATAAGGGAAAAATTACTTGATCGAGGGCTTGTTGCTGTCCTTGACGCTCCCCACGACGGACGGGGTAGTCGACGTGGCGGCGGTGCCGTTCGTCGTCGTCGCCGGTGGGTGCTCCTTGTCATACTTCGGCCAGAACATAATATCGGACTCCCCGACATCCATCTTCACCGCCTTGTCGCTCTTTCCCTTCGTCACCATCGCCTGCTTGTCCGGGTCGATCCACCACATCGAGAGGAGGGCGCTCCAGTCGCTGATCCTTCCAAGATAATAGCTCGGGGCACCGAACTTGTTCCAGTAGGCGACCCGCTTGTACGGGGCGTACCAGGCAAGCGCGTACTGCTTGGACTCCATCAGAATGCTGTCAAGCTCGCGGAGCATCACAACACGCTTCCCCTGGTCGAACGTGAGCTCCTCCTGGTCCATGAGCTGGTCCGCCCGGGTGTTCTTGAAGCCGGTGAGATTGTTTGTATTCGGAACATCGGCCAGGTTGGACCGGTACTCGTTCTTCGGCGATGGGAAGATGCTGCCGCCGCCCCACTGGATCCAGCCGATGTTAAAGTTTCGCTCGTTCATCATCTTGAACTGCGATGTCTGATCGGTGTTCCGGAGGTTGAGCTGGATGCCAGCCGCCTTCAGATCCTGCTGGACCGGTGTGACGATACGCTCCAGATCCTGCGTGATTCCCATTTCGATCACCAGCGGCTTGCCATCCTTCACCAGTACTCCCTCGCTGTTGCGGCTTGTATAGCCGGCCTCCGCCAGCAACTGCGCCGCCCGCTCCGGGTTGTAGCGGTACTTCGGGTCGTTCGGGTTTGCGTACGGCGTGTTCGGGAAGTAGGAGTCAAGCATCGTGTAGGCGTTGAACATCAGCTTCTCCAGAAGCTGCTCGCGATGGAACAGCAGGATGAACGCCTCGCGGATCTTCGGATCGTCGAACGGCGGCTTGCGCATGTTGAAGACGAAGCCGGAGACGCCGACGGGATCATCGGTGTAGATCTTCCGCTTCTGGATCAGCCCGCGCTGCGCCTCATCGAAGCTGAATTCATCCTTCCACCAGGAGGCACGCGCCACCAGATAGAAATCGAGCTCTCCCTTCTTGAACTTCTCCAGCGTCAGCCGCTCATCGGCGACAATGAGCACCTTGATCTTGTCGAAGTTGTTCTGTCCGCGGTTGATCGGGTAATCCCCCTGCCACCAGTTGGTGCGGCGGGTTATCGTCACCGATTTCTGCTTCTCCACCTCGGTTGGCAGCACGATATACGGGCCGCTGCCGGGGACCATGTCGTACTGGTACTTGGAGAGATAATCCTTCCCTCCCAGGCCGCCGATCACATGCGCCGGAAGCACTGTCAGGCCGCCGAACGTGAGCATGTTCTTCCAGTTCGCGGTCTTCGAACGCACCTTCACGATATACTTGCTGACCGCCACCGGGAGGTCGAACTCGCCATAGATGGCGTTGGTCGCCGGCGAGAGGATCGATGAATCTATCGCGAGCTTGAAGCTGGCGATCACATCCTCCGTGGTCACAGGGTGCCCGTCGGAGAAGCGGGCGTTCGGGTCGATCCGGAAATAATAGGTCTGCCTGTCGCTGGAATCAACCTTCCAGTGGGACGCGAGGCTTGGCAGGAACTCCAGCGTGAGCGGGTTGACCTGGATCAGACTCTCGTAGACCAGATTGTTGATCATTCGAGTGGCCTGCGAATTCTCGTCCTTCCCGTACTGGCGGAAGGTCGCAGGGAATTCGGTGAGGGCAAATGTGACCTTGCCCCCTTTCTTAGCGTTGGTATCGGCGATATAGCGGAACTGGTCCGGGGTCAGGGAGCTGGTCTGCCAACCGCTCTGCGCCGCGATCTTCTCGAACCCGCTGCCGCCAAGCTCCGCGGAGATGGTGGGATCGGCCCCGGCCGGGACCTTGAACTTGTCCTCGGTGGCAATAGCCATCGAACCGCCACCCTTGCTGTCGGTACTGGTCTTGTTGCTCGGGCAACCTGCCACCGTGACAGCAATCGCCAGGAGCGCGGCGAAACGCGCCCCCTTGGTCAACGCTGAAAGATTCATCGAATGATCCTTAAGGAATGAGTTGTATGTACGTACAAATGATGCTGACAATTGTTGAAGCAGGCGGGCCGGCCCGTGTGAAGAGCAACGTGCTGGAGTGTTCGGCCCGGTCCTCCGAGTGGTATGGGAGTCTCGGAAGCGGCAATATAAGCAGAAGGCCAGTTGATATGGTGTTCAACCCACGGCGGGAAAACGAACGAAATCGCGACCCCGCGCGCAGCCCCAAATGCCCCCGATGCCGCCGGTCAGGCTCCGGAACGCGGATTTCGCCTCGATCCACCCCCGGCATCGCGAGCGCGGTCGGGAAAAGTGTCACGGCGCCTCCCCGGCAATCGCGACGGTCGAAACGACCGCTGACGCACATTTCCGGAATGTGTTGCGTTCCGGCGATGCGGATTTTTGTCGCTCAATTGCCGTCGGATGCCGGTGGCTCTAGTATGGCGACCGGCGATGTGATATTTTCCTGAGCGCGTCCTCCGCGATCCCCCGCTCCAGAGCCGATACCAGATACACCCCATTGGCCCGCGCGCCAGTCCCTTTCCGGGGCATTCGTTCCATATGCTCAACATTTCATAACCCTCAGGCCGAGGTGCACATGCTCCGTTTTCTGCGACCCCTTACCGTGGCTTTTCTTCTGCTGCTTCCGATGCTGGCCTCCTCTCTTCGAGGGCAGGGAATCGGGATCACCAGCGGATTTCCGTACACGATCGATTTCGCCGATACCGCCACCAGCCCCTATCTCCCCTCGATCCCCTCCGGCCCCGCCGGCACCCACGGGTTTCTGAAGGTGGACCGGGAGAATGGAAATTATACGTTCGAGGATGGAACCCCCGCCCGGTTCTTCGGAACCTCCGTGCAGTGGAGCGCATGTTTCCCGGACAGCGTGGCGGCGATCGCAACGGCGGCCCATCTCCGAAAACTCGGCATCAACCTGGTCCGCTTCGAATATTTCGATAACTCGTACGACTGGGGGCAGTACGCCAGCTTCCTCGACCTGGCAACCGGCTTCAGATCGCTCCAGCCGATGATGACCGACCGGATGGACTGGTTCATCTATCAGCTCAAGAAGAACGGCATCTACACCTATCTCACGCTCCAGTCGGCCCGCGTGCCGCGCGTCTCCGACGGCATCAGCGCCGCCGCCGCCGACTCTCTGCTCTGGATCGATCAATCGCTCAACTTTCTCTATCCCTCCGTTCGCGCCACGCACAAGATGATCTCCCGGCTCCTGCTGGACCATGTCAACCCCTATACCGGCAAGGCCTACAAGGCCGATCCTGCAATCGCGATGCTCGAGACGATCGACCGGGGGAGCCTGCTCACCTATAATCGCCTCAACTATACCGAGTATCGCCAGGGGAGCTACGGGTTCAACTGGACCAACACCCGCCGTCTTGATACGCTCTATTCCGCGTTTCTGAAGAAAAAGTACGGCTCCACCGACGGCCTCAAGGCCGCGTGGCACCTCCCGACCCCTCCCGGCGGCTATCCGACGATCTTCAAGGAGGGGAGCTTCGAGGGGGATTATTCCGGGGTGTGGGATATCGGCGGGTTCGGCGTGAACGTGTCGCAGATCCTCACCACCACCGACAGCGTCCCGAACGGCCAGCTCGCGCTGACGCTCCGCGTCCGGAACACGCAGCCGAACTACGGGACGCTCTACTCCGCCTACATGCGCCAGCAGGTGCCGCTGGAGTTCAACCAGGTCTACACGCTCAGCTTCAGGGCGAAGTGCTCCAACCCGGACGGGCGGCTGGTGATCGTGGGGAGCGGACAGGATGCCGGCCTGGGGGGAGGGCTCAATGTCAACTTCAACATCCTCCCCTACTGGCAGACCTTCCAGCAGGCGTTTATCGTGCCGGTGCGGAGCAGCACCCCGTTCACGATTGTCTTCTACTATGGCGACAAGGATGGCGATCTGAAGATCGATGATGTGCAGTTGCGGAAGCTGGATGCCGTTGGCGTGGTGAACAACGAGGCGATTGAAACGGCCACGGTGGGGCGCATCCCCATCAACAACGACGCGAACTATCTCGTCAGCAGCAGACGGGTGGAGGATCAGTCGGAGTTCTACATGGGGCTGGAGCGGGATTACTTCTCCGATCTCCGAAACTACGTCCGCGATACCATCGGGGCCAGACAGCCGATCACCGGCGCCGGCAGCTACTGGGCAAGCGGGTTCATGGAATCGCAGGTGGAGGCGAACGCGGATTTCGCGGCCAGCACCCAGGGATGGAACTATGTGGATGGCGATGCCACCAACTGGAAGCTCTACAGCAACACCTCCCCGCTGCGGATCGATTACCCGGCGCCGATCTACGATTTCGCCAAAAGCGCGCATCGCCGGCAGCCACTGGTGGTAAACTACTCGCAGCCCTTCCCGAACCGCTATCAGGCGGAGGGGGGAATCATGATCCCCGCATATTCATCGCTTCAGGACTGGGACGCCGTGATGTGGGATACCTACGATGACGGCAACGCCGGCAGCCTGAAGTTCATCGACTCCAACAGATATAATCAGATCAGGAGCAACCCGATCTACGCATCGCTCTTCCCGGCGATCTCCCATATCTTCAGAAACCATCTCCTGGCCCCGGCGCAGACCACGATCAACATCCAGCACTCCGAGGAGCAGGCCCGCATCTTCCCGCGCCTCGAAAACGCATGGGGCGCCTACGCGATACCCGGCGGCATGCAGGGTCGCTCGATGGCCGCCAACCGGATCGTCACCGATTCCAGCAACGCGCTGACCTCCACGCAGAGCGACGATATCTCCTTCACACCGGAGATCGATGGCGAGGTGCGGAGCGATACGCGGGAGATCTTCTGGGAGTACAAGCGCGGCTCCCTCTCGCTGGACGCGCGCGCCGTGCAGGGGTCCAGCGGCTATCTGGTCCGCTCCGGCGGCGTCACGCTCCGCAATCTCGATATCAACCTTCTCTCGGAAAACGAGACGGCCACCGTTCTCTGGGTTCCGCTGGATTCCGGCCGGAATCTCGATCAGGGGGGACGCTCCCTCCTGGTGCTTGCCACCCGTACCGAGCCGACCGGCTGGCACTGGCAGGATACGATGCATGCCGATACATGGGGCGCCGGCCCGATGCTGATCGAGCCGATGAAGGTTCGCCTCGCATTCAAGGTTCCCGACAGCCTCAACGTGGTGCGGATCACCCCGATCGATTCCACCGGCCGGGTGATGGAGCAGACCCTGCGAGGCGTGCGGAGCGGCAACGCCATCACCGTTGTGGTGGATCAGGGGGCAATGCACGCCACGCAGTATTCCGTGGAGCTGTACAACGATCCCGCCGCGTCGGTCGCCGTGACCGACGCGGCCGGGATGCTTTCGGTTGCGCCGAGCATCGTGCACGATCGCGCCTACGCCACCATCGCGCTGCCGGAGGGAACGCGGAACGCGCGCCTTGAGCTGTTCGATGCGCTCGGCAACAATGTGCGGCTTCTCCATGCCGGCCCCATGCAGCCATCCGCCGGCGCCATCCGCATCGATGCCGATGAGCTTCCGTCCGGAACCTACATGGTCCGGCTCACGACGGAGAAGGGAACGATGGCCGTGCAGCGGATCACCGTGCTTCACTGAGCGGCCCGCGCCGTCTCCGAGGTTTATGATCGCGGTTGGTGATGTATTTTGGAAGGGGCGGGAGCACATATCCCGCCCCTTTTCCGTTGTCCCCTCCGGCTTCGCGCCACGGGGATATCTTCCGGCCAATATCTCCCGGCGTATCCGTGCATTATTTTTTTTCCGACGTCCATCTCGGCCTTGGCACTCCCGAATCGAACCGCGAGCGGGAAGGGGCGCTTCTCCGTTTTCTCGACATGGTCAGGCGCGATCGCGCGGAATCGCTCTATATCGTCGGCGATCTGTTCGATTACTGGTTCGAGTATCGCTCGGTGGTCCCGCGCGGGTTCAGCAGGACCATCGGCGCGCTTGCCTCGGTGGTGGATTCCGGCGTCCACGTGGAATACCTGATGGGGAATCATGATTTCGGCCATCGCGATTTCTTCGAGAAGGAGATCGGCATTCAGGTGCATCCGGGGGATATCGAGCGGACGATCGCCGGCCGCCGCTGCTACCTTTCCCACGGCGACGGCAAGGCGTTCAACGACACCGGCTACCTGATCCTGAAAAAAGTCCTCCGCGCCAGAATCTCCGGCGCCCTCTTCCGGTTCGTCCATCCCGATATCGGCATCGGCGTTGCCGCCGGGGCATCCCGCCGCAGCCGCGACCACACCAACAAAAAGAATTACGACGGGGAAAAGCCGGGTGAGTCCGACGGGTTGTATGCGTTCGCCGAGAAGAAGATCACGCAGGAGGGATTTCAGCTTGTGGTGATGGGGCACAGCCACCGCCCGCGCCGCGCCGATCTGCCGGAAGGCACCTACATCAACCTTGGCGCCTGGCTCCGCGACCGATTTTATCTGGCGATGGATGAGGAGCGGATGGAGATGGTGAGGTTCGAGGGATGAACCGCCGCGCGGGGCGATGCCCCGCGCACAGGCTATCGCGCCCCTCCGGGGCCTGGGGAGACGCGTTCATCGATGCCGCACATCGATCCACAACAACGAAGCAATGCATCAGCATGATATCATGGATCATCATATCTCCAGGGTTCGCGGTCGGCGCAACCGGCCGGCATTCCCGCACAACCCGCGCGATCATTGAACGTATCCGATATCATCCCCCGAATCGCGCTCGTAATACCAGTGCTCGCTGATATATCGCTCGGGGCTGTCGTACTCGGCCTGGTAGTTGAGCAGAAGCCCATGCTCCCGCATCCCCGGCGGCAACACCAGCCCCCATTCCCGCGCAAGGCTCCTGCCGGTGATGACGGTGGACCCGCCAAACTCCTCCTCCCCCGGAGTCGTTTGTCCGCGATAATATTCCTCGTCGGTGTAGATCGTTATCCTGCTCATGAACATATCGGGGACGAAGATCATCGCCACAATCCAGAGGGACATCCCATCGGCCCGTTGGGATTCGAGAAGATGCGCGCAGGCATCGATCAGACGCTGGGCGCATTCGGCGCGCACCCCGCGTTGCGCCTGCTCTCCCTCCACCATATGGACATGAACGGGGATCTTGAAATCGTAATAGCGGCTCGTCGCGGTCGATTCATCAATGGACCATCCCTCGAAGGATTCGGACCAGCGTTTCAACGCGCGGAGCCGTCGCGGAATACCGCGGAGTTTTTTATTCGAGAGCGCGATGCGACGCATTGAATAATTGTTTATGATCGAGCGCGGCGGAATACCGATGATGCTCCATGATCGTAATAAAATTTGCGGTACAGTGATAATATACTCGCAGTTAAGTGGTTTGCGAAAATCGGAATCGTCTATGTCCCGTAATTGTAAGGCTTTTAAGCCTACCTATTTCGCAAACCTGATGATTGCGAGTATACAACGCGCGCCACGAGAAGATTATTTCTCGCGGCGCGCGTTATTATCACTCATCCTGCCGAAATCCGATTATCGTGGCGCCGGACGCTGCCCGAACATATCGTACGCGTAGGTCATGAGCACGGGGCTGAGCTGGCCTTCCGACGGGAGATCGAATACTCCCGCCTGCATATCCAGAACCGCCTGCTGAATTCCCTTCTCCGCCTCGGGGAAGGGATGCCCATCTTCCACATAGACACGGCGCCACATGGTGGTGAGAAATGGAAATGAGGCCATCACCACGTTCGGGTTGCCGAGATAGACTGTAAACTGCGTCCTCTCCGGACACGAGCTCATATCGAATTCATACCGGAGAAATACAAATCTCGATTTATCGATTCCCGGAGGGGGTTGCACTCCTTCCATGCACTGGATTTCCGCGCGGCTGACGTTCAGAGCCGTAAATTCGCCCGAGCCGATGATTTTCAGCTTGAAGAACGGCGGCGCGCTCTGCATCATCTTCTCCGCCGCGGTATCACGGTTGAGCGTGGTCGCCGGCCTTTTCGTGACTTCCCAGTGATATTTCCCTGCGGAAATCACCCGCGGGTCGTTCGATGCGGAAACTTTATCCGCAATCGGGGGAATATTGGGGATAACCCGGAGGATAACTCCCTTGGAGCGACCCATCAGCCGGGCTGCAAGTTCATCGGCGCTGCGGAGGATCGATGACTTCGCGGGGCTCCACTTCTTAAGTGGGAGATTTGCGTCAGTGCGCGTGTCGTTGCATCCCATGAATTCATCGGCGAACCGGAGCGTCGCCAGCTTCTCGGCGAACGGAAGGAAGCTGTTCTCCACCATCGCCCGCAGCCATCCCTGATATTTCTTCACCACTTTCTCCGTCCTGACGTTCATCTTCGTCTGATCTCCGGTGGCGGTGACGGTGAAGAGTTCCAGGATCAGCCCCTTCAGCAGCACATCGGTCACAAAACGGAATACGAAGGCCCCCTTGATATATCGCGCGGTGGCGTTCTCCGCCGTTGCGCCGTTGGAGATATAAGGAAAGAGGAGATCGAACAGCAGCGGCGTCCTGTTGGGGCCGAGCTTGATGATTTTCTGCGCGCAGAAGGAAACGCCGTCGCGCTCGCTCCTGACCCCGAGCAGCTTGTCGATGAAGTCCTTCCGATCCGCATCGGTCAGCGACGGATCGCCTCCCAGATAATCGGCGAGCGACTCGGAATATTTCTCGATCAGGAACACCGAATCGGCGATGTCGAGATACACAGTGAGGACGCCCAGGCCGAGCAGGCCCATCTGCACTTCCTGGATGCCGGCAAGGACGCGGTCGAGCTTTGCGTTGATCTCCGCAAGCTGTTCCTTGACCGCCGCCAGCGGGTCCGGCTTGTCGCCAAATCCCAGCAGCGCGCCGAATATTTTTTCAATCGGGATTTTCTTTCCCGCGTATTGCCGTTGAAGCTCGGCCATCCGGTTGCTGGCAAACCAGACCTCCTTCAGCACCGACAATCCCTGCGCAACGGAAATATTGGGACCATCGTCGGTGAGAATCGGGGGGGTGCCGGGAACAGTCAGGATCTGGAGGGTGGAGAGATCGGACAATTCATCATTCGTGGCGGATTCAGCATCGGACAATTCATCGTCCATGACGGGTTCAGCGCCTGACAATTCATCGCCCTCGGGGGATTCGGAATCGGACATTGAGGCTCCTTGTCTAAAATAAGTTTATGTGGCTGCCATGATGCCGGGGGAGAATCAACATAATATTTGTCGCGGAATGGTTCAAGGCGTGGGGAGGTCATCGGGGGAATAATGATATCGATCGGCGGAGGAATTACGGAGCCAGCCTGACATCATATTTATCGAGAATATTCCCGAGCCGTCGGCGATCATCCATAAGCCCTTCGGTTGTGCCGATTGTGATCGCGCCGGCCGCGCGATCAAAGAGCGCCACGCAGATTTCATCGTTATCGAAATATGAGCGATAAGCGATGCCGTCAATCTGTTGCGGATGCTGATGAAGCGCGAGCGCCAGGCGCCGACATGGTGGATGGGAACCATGCACGGTGCCGGCCGAGATGCTCAGCCGTTTCAGCCCGGCGCCGTGAAGTCGCGCCAGCCGGATCCCTCTGGTGCAATGTCCGGCTGAAATGGAACGTTCGACAAGATCGACCATGCTGAGCAGACGATTGGTGGGATTTCGCAGGAGAGTTTCGGCAAATGCGGCGGCGAACGACGTTCCCAGATAGCAGACGCCATATTCATAATTCGGCGCGTTGAACCGTCCGCTTACGGGCGCGGACATATCCGGACCAAACCAGAGGGGAGCATGAATCGCCCGATGAACCCGAAAGAGCGTCTTCCCTATCGGTATCGATTCGATAAGGAGATCACGGCCGGCAATGTGATGAAATGATGTCGCGTCGATCGATTTCTTCACCATTGCATCATGCTCCGAATGATCGTACCACATCCAGCACCTCATCCAACCGGCCGGCACGAAGCGCATCGATGAGCGTGATCCCTCCCAGTGCTTCATCAGTATCGAGCAGAATCGCGAGCTGTGTCCAGGGGCCAGTGACGTTGAACGCAGGAAGAATTTTTTCGAGGCCGACGACAATTCCGGTAGCGGTAAACTGAAGCATGGGGAATTGCAGATGCCCCGATGGGTCCGAAATGGCAAGCAACGACTTGTTGCGAACGCGCTTGACCACCGCCTGCGGAGAAATTCCGAGAAATTCCGCGATGCGAGCGGTCGACAACACACCGCCGGCGCGCTTGAGAAGGTCCTGTTTCATTTCGGCGCCACGCATGATCGCCGAGGCCAGGGGATCGAGCGAGCGAACCGATTCCTCCATGCCCGCCGCATCTGAAAGCAGATAGGCCAGACTGCCGAATGCGGTGGGAGCCTCCACTGCCTGCTGAAGATGTTCGGTAGTGGCGTTGCGTAGAATATCGGCGATCAATGTCTCGACCCGATTCATGAGAGCCTGCTTTATTGGATCATCCATCCGGGATGGAGCAGTGTAGATGCACACAAGATTCTCCCCCATCGCCTCATTTTCCCTGACGATCGTCCCCCTTTTCTTTTCCCTGACAGGTACGGCGGGCGCATGTTTCGGCGTGGCCGCAGCGCGCGCCCTTTTTTCCTTGGCAATTTCCTTGATGATCGGTGCTTTCACTGTCGCAATCTCTCGTTGGTTGTCATAGTATTCGTCAAATCTCTTCAGAACGACGACAACTTAACGACCGCATTGCGGAGATCAAAGCACTCCGGCAACATCATTCCCTCATCTGCGGCAATGACAAATCCTCCGGGAATAATCATCCCCGGCTATTCCTCCGCGCAACCATCCCTCGCCAACGAAATATGCCCGTCGCGATGCCCGCGGAGATCATATGAGCGACACGGTTACCCCGTCGCGCAGGGATGGATCATCAGCGGACGCGCTTCATCGCCTCCCATTCCGTTCGCCGATGGAAGCATCAGCCGGCGAACCTCATCAATAGTCATGATCGTGGGACTGACCTCGCGTTCCACGGACGCCAGCATTCCACGCTCGTGCGTGCTCAGCCTGATCACTCCCGTCCCGAACCGCACCAGACCCGCATCGGAATAATACTTCCGCCGCGATACGATATAGCTCCTGATATTCTCCCGCGCATATTTCGTGTTCCGCCTGGCCCGGTCGATCGCATCCAGTCGCCCGGCGTCCGGCATCACATACACCGCCATGAATTCCTCCCGCGTCAACTCACGCTCACCGCCATCATCGAAATAGCTGATCATCCCCGCACTCGTCGAGCGGAGCCTGAGAACGCCGACCGTTGCGTCATCGAACCGGTAGGCGATATCGCAGACCAGGGTTCGTCCGCGGGCGATTGCCTTCTGTGCAAGATCCGCTTCGAGCGATTCAAAGTGGCCGATAGCTTGTGCGTAGGTCATGATGATCTTCTCCTGAACATGGGTATCGGGCGCTCGTGGGTGATTGTGCGGGGGGCCGGCAGAACGCCAACGAACGAGGGAGGGCCGCCCGTGTGTGTGAATTCACGGGGGAAATCTATTTCCCGGTTAAAGCGCGGTCAAGGAAAAATGAATAATAACAGCGGGCTGATACGCAGTTTTTTCGGGATGGTGATATTTCTCGTTCGATATATGCTCACTCCTGCCCATCCCTTTGCAGACTTTCGATGCCTTCGCTCGCGGCGATATCGAAAAGCTCGCGGATGGAAGATTGGAGGAGAAAATAATTAATGGAATTGCGGGGGGTAGCGAGTTTGAGATATCGTCGCGCCCGATAATTAAGGAACATGTCCTGAAGCGGCAATATATAATGGACAAACCGGCGGAGGGCATCAACGCGCCCCCGCCGGTTCATCACGTTTACGCGGCTGCCATTGCATCCATGCCGGCCCAGAGGTTGATCGTCCCCATCTCCGTGCGTCCGCATGATTTGAGATAGCAGAAAAGCTGCGTCCGATACGCGGCGTAGACGCCGAGCACCTGGCTCACCAGCAACGCCCCCCTGGAGACCGTCGAACCGAACATATCCACGTTCCTGCGGAAATCCTCATCCGCCCACTCGCTGAATTCGCGCCTGTACTCCTCCGGCTGCGCCCGGATTGCGGCAACTGCCTGCTCGAACGTCAATTCCTTCGACGCCGCAACCGCCGGGCCCCATGCGGCGCTCAATGTGGGCATGTTGAACACACCGTTCTTGATCAGCGCGATCTGCGTGCGCCCCATGATCGTCAGATACTGAATCAGTTCCAGCGTGCTCCGTTGCCCCGGCGTCGGCCGGTAATCGAGATATGATTCCTCCACCTTGCCGGCAAGATGAAGCAGGATGTGAACTTCGCGGTTCAACGCGGCGAGCAGTTCATCTTTTGTCAGAACCATGATGTGATAAATATCAGATGTAGTTGTATCAGGTGCGCGGGGCAACGCCTCGCGCACCTGGGATTGCGCCCCTCCGGGGCTTGGAAAAATGGTTACGCCAATATAGCAGATGTCGGCGTTCAAGGGGCTGTCAGGAGCAGGTCGGCGTCGGCGGAATGCCGGTGCTGTTGACAGGAGTCGCGCTGAGCGCGGGAAGAATCGATGGCGCCGCGGCATCGCGATCGGTGAGGCTGGCAACGCTGCCGTTGTTCAGGCTGAAGCAGTCCCACACCGTTTTGATGATCGACGTATGATCGAACGTGGAGCCGGAGGGAGTGCTGAGCGTGCTGCCGGCCGGGGCGCAGAGTATCCCCCGAAAGCCCGTTGGTCCACGTCCCGGAATCCGCGCAGAGCGAATAGAGACGATTGGCGAATGTCTGCGTCGGCACCGATCCGTACCATTCATCGCAGACCATATAATTGTTGGCGAGGAACGCGGTGACCGGCATCAGCTCCGGCGTCATGTACATCATGATCTGCTCTGCAACGGGATTGCTCGATTGCAGCGGATAATTGGCAACGAATCCCCCCATCATCCCATACTTCCCCGCCGGGCTCCCGTACGGGTTGCTGGTCGGCGTTGTCGCCAGCCCCAGAATCTGCTGCGCCATATCGAGAAACGGCTCCCCCGGATCGGCCGTCGGGATCGTCGTTGCCACCACCGGCGGCGTGGGGGTCGGATCGCTCACGGCCGGAGCCACGGTGATCGATCCGCCGTTCGGGTTCTGGTTGCTCTCCTTCCCCGTCAGCCCCTGAAGATCCGCCTGCCCGTCGGCGCCTGGTTGTACGGAGCCTGATTCTTCGCGTTGTAGAGCATGCCCAGTACATTATCGTACGAGCGATTCTCAAGCATCAGCACGACGATATTGGTGATCGGAGAAGCCATGACCCACCTTGATTGGATGGAAGAGAACATGATCGGAATGTTCCGATTGGAAGTATGCTTCCACCCTGCATGTCACGCGCGCGGAAGCATCGGCGCCGCCGATACGGAGCCGGTATCGGGGGGATGGTGATATGTGGTGCGCCTTCGGAACGAGGCGGACCACATATGAGTTCGGTATGAGGAGTCCAACCGCGGGAGCCGGGGCGGATGCTCCACATGATGCCACGCAAATGGCTCGCTGCCGAGCGACCTCAGATACCCGCGAGAAATCTCTCAAGAATCTCCTCCTGATCAAGCCCGAGCCCCTTGCGCAGCCGCTTCCGCAACGCCTTCAATCCCTCGGGCTGGAGATCGAGAAGTGATGCGATCTCCCTGGAATCGAGGCCCGTGCGGATCAACCCGCAGAGCCGCTCCTGCTTGCGCGTAAGGCTCGGGAAGCGCTCCCGCAGACGCCGCTGAAAATCCTCATCGACTTTCGACAGGTAGTGGTGCACCGATTCCTGCGAACGCTTTCCCGTGCGGAGGGAGAGAAGCGCCTCGTGCAGCGCGGCGGTTACGGCACGCTCGGAGTTGCTGCTGCTCTGTGCAAGCATCAGCCGCAGCCGCTCCTCGACCGCCGCGGCCTGTCGCGTGCGATCGCCGAGCGCCACAACGGCGGTGGCAAGCTCGCGCTCCAGCCGGCGACGGCGCTCCCGTTCCAGCTCCGCCTCCCGCTCCAGCAGATCGGTCTCCAGAATGATGCGGGCATTGCGAAGCGATTGCTCCGACTTACGCTCAAGAGCGATCTGCTCGATGGCGGCGGCTTTCCGTTCGCAGTCGATAACGGTACGCAGATCGCCTCTTGCCTCGGCAATCGCGGCACGCAGCCGAAGCAACTGCGCCTCATGAGATGATGTGGCATGCTGGCTCAGGGAGAAGGTATCGAGTATCGCCACCGCTTCGTCATATCGTTCCATCGCATGAAGCACCCTCGCAAGGCCGAACTGCGCGGTTGAAAGGGGCTGCGAAACATCCCTTGCGACGGCGGCGATGGCGCGATTGTAGAACTTCTCGGCGTTCTCGTATCGCGAGCATTTCTCCTCGATCTCCCCAAGCGTATAGAGTGCAAGGTAGAGGCGCGTTACCCGGAGCGTCTTGTTCGGGCTGTCAATGATTTTCCGGCAGAGAACCGCCGCCTCATCGTGGCGTCCCGTGGCGACCAACACCTCGGCCCGTCTGAATATGATCAATGAGATATGATCCCACGACCCGCCCGAGGCATAGCGTTCCGCGTGATCGAGCAGTTCCATCGCCTGATCGTATTCCTTCAGCCGCTGGTGGGCCTCGACAAGGTTCAGGTATGCCCAGCTCTTGATCTTCTTCACCCCGATCGCATCGGCAAGCTCCACCAGCTCGCACTGGCATTCGATGCACTGCCGGTGTTGTTCAAGGTGGACATAGGTGGAGCCGAGATGCGACAGGATGCTGCTTCGCGTCAGCGGGTACAATGCCGCATCGGCCCAGCGGAGCGCCTCGCGAAAGCCCCGGATGCATTCCGGTTCACGGCCGCGATAGCGGGCAATGCGCGATGCGTGTGATAATGAGATCGCGTAATGCGGGTGGCGCTCCTCTTCGGAAAGATCATTCTCCATGATCGACTGCGCCTCGAGATTCAGACGCTCCGCCTCGTCGAGACGCATCGACTCGATCAGATAGGAGATCAGCGTCAACATGCAGTCGAGGATGAGCCTGGCAATGCCGGAGGCGCGGGCTTCCTCAAGCGAGCGCAGGATCGCATCGCGTTGATCATCCCATTTCCCCAGCCGTTCATAGATGGCATAGAGCGCCATCCACCCCAGCGCCAGGGTCTCATGATCCTGGGAAACTCTCCCCCACGCCACACCCTCGATGGCTGCGACAAACGCATCCTCGCGCTGCCCCGCAAAAAGGAGCGCGGCCGAGCGCGTCGCCATCAGCATCGCCAGGTTCGCCACGCTCTCCCGTTCACGCTTGGGAAGTTTCGGCGGCTGATGTTTGTCATCATGCAGTGGTTCGATATCGTTCTCCTCGACCCGCTGGCGGGCGGTGTCCACCAGCTCGCCGAGCAGCTCGGCAACCTCCACCGCATCCTCCTCGAACGGCTCCATGTAGCGGTCCCGAAGAGCCCTGGCAACATAGTCCGGCACGCACGCGCCGCGCGCGTCGCGAATCAATTCACGAATCTCCTGCGCGCGCAGAAGCATCTGGCGGGATGTCTGGGTCGATTGTGATATCATTGTCATGAAGGGATGTATTGTTGAACGCCGTTCGGAGTTCATGCCGGCGGATGGCCGACCGTTGCCGATCGCAACTTATAGAGAATGTGGAGGATGCGGTAATGTGGTTTCACAAATTATCGGCAAACCATCACCACGCTGATCTTCATGATCATTCATCCACCGGGATCACATCTCCCGACCGGCGATGGGAACCGCGACCGCGCATTCACGGGCATTGCACGGGCTTATCCCACGGCGCATCGGCGCGCGAACATCACCCACGCGCCGATGTCATCGGTCCGCGATCGAGCCCGTGCGCGGACACGGGCATCGATCTTTTTCATCAGCTTGCGCTGGCCGTTCCCCCCGGCACTTTCATCGTCCAGACGGCGCGGTCGGCCATGAACGAGGCCGTCGTCCCCGACACGGTCACCACGGTCTGCCGCTCGGGGGTGGTTTCCAGCGCCGTCACGATTTCCGGCGTGACCGAGCCTTCGCCGGCGAGGAATGGGAGGGTGATATCGAGCTGCTCCGACCCCGTGCCCGAGCGCTGCACGCGCAGGATCAGGTCAGGGCCCCCATCGGAAGGCGGATTGATCTTCCCGACGCGGAGCAGAGCATCGGGCTGGGCCACGCTCGCGAGCTGCGCCGCCTCCGGCATCGTCGCGCCGGTCCCGGGGGAAAGCACCGCGGCATGGAGCGGCGTCTGGGTGTAGAGCGCCGTGCGGAGTGGATGTCCGGTTACGGCCGGCTGGGGCTCCACATCCAGCGTATACCTCTGCGTGTGGCTGTCGGTATCGGTGCCGTAAGCCCCGCGTCCGCCGGCCGGCGTGTTTCGCAGCAGGCATCCGCGCAGGACGCTCCCGTCGATCGTCCAGGCGGGGATTCCGTTATGATACACGGCGGCCACCGCGTCGCCAGCTGCCGTGGCGAGCTGGGCGAAGTCGCGACTGGCGCGGAAGGTGAGCCCGTTCCAGGATTGCTGCGGATCGCGATTCTCCCAGTAGTAGGATGTGCCGTATTCCAGAACGCTCGCCGTCTCCCCCGTCGTCATCTGCATCGGGAAGGAGGTCAGCACCGACCATCCAATCGTTCCAACCTGATTGGCCGGCCCGAGGGCTTCGGGAGCGGCACCGGTTGTGGTAATACGAACCTGGGTTTCTCCCTGGATCAGATCGTACTGTGTCGTGTAGTTGTTTCCAAACCTATCCTGCAGGTTGCCGATGAAGCGCCAGCGGACCGGCCCCCTCTCAACGAGACTGCCGGTGCCGCCGTTCAGGTTGGAGTCCCATGCAAACGTCCCCGTCCCGCAGTTCCCATTGACGAACTCCATCCCGAACTGATAGAGATTTCCGTCGTCCTGCCAGAGGCTGATCTGGTTGGCGCAGGTATCTCCCGGCTGAATGTAGGAGTTCCCTTCGCTCGTTGTTATCTGCGTGATTGCCCAGCCGTTGCTCTGGGAGACTTCCAGCGTCACCACATCATTCCTGAACGTGAAATCTCCGCTGGCCGGGAGGCTTCTTGTTGGCGGGTCCACCCCTCCAAGCGGCAGGAGATAGACAATCTGATATGCCATCGAACGCATCCCCGGAACCTGGAACAGCAGCGTGTAATCGGAGCTTCTCTGCACCGGCCCCCTGGTCGTTCCAACCAGAACCTCGTAGTCCATCATCCCGCCGCTCGGATCGTCGATCTCCACCGTCACGGTATCGGGAAGGTCGGACCCAAGCTGGTTGAACACCACAACCGGGATTTCATTGCCGGGGAGCGAGGGGGCCGTGGCAGTTGCCAGTTGCGCCATCGCAAGGTTCATCGCATCCTGCGCCAGCGCAAGCGCCTGCGTGGACATCGGCAACTGCCCGGAGGAATCCCAGACCTCCGGCGATGGAGGATTGGAAACCTGATAGATGCTGTCCGGCGATGTGCCGGTGATGTAGTCATGATGCGTGGTGGGGACAAGAAGATTCCAGCCGTCGGCGATGGCCTCCGACAGATCGGCCTGATCCTGCGAAGTGGTCCCCGCGTAGACCGTGAGGATCGATCCCAGCACCTCCGCGCCCAGGAGCAACCGGGCCGCCTGATAGTGATCGATCTTGAGCTGCGGCCGGCTTGCGAAATATCCCGTCCAGTAGTTCTCGGCGTAGAGCGTGAATGAAGGAATATCCCCCGGCGACTTCATCAGCGCATTGTAGTAGTCCTCGAAGGTGCCAAGCTGGCTGGTCACGGTAATATCCCCCGATGTCACGGTCGCGCCGATCACGCTCGCCCAGTTGTACGCGCCGGGAACATTCGCGTATGGGGCCGAGGTTGTCGGATACTGCCAGTCCCCCCCCTCCGTGGCGAAGATGACGCCACCCGGCCATACGACGCCGTCGCCGTTCTCCTGAATGAACTGCTGCATCTCGCACTCAGGGTCGGTAAGCCCGCAGGTATTCGCGTAGTTCGTGATCCCGTAATATGTCGCGGGCATGAAATGAGTCAGCATCGTCGATCCATCGTTCGCCGACCAGTAGAAACTGAGGCCGTTCGCGCGCGCGTCCGTGGCGGCGTGCTGGAGGCTGGTGCACGGCTTGGGCTGTACCGAGCCGGGGATGCGGGAGAGGCCGATGGCCTTCATCCCAAGCGCCTCGATCAGCACCGGGAGCTGCGGATCGTGCCCGAAATCGTCGGGCAGCCACGCCACGAAGAACACCTGATCGATCAGATCAACGGATTTCAGATAGTCGTGGCCGGTGAGATAATTTCTGATGAAGACCTCGCCGTGGGATGTCTGGTTGTCCGGCGATGTGATACCCCCGCCGAGAAGACAGAAACGATCCTCAACTCTCCTGAGACTGAGCGCCTTGTGGGGGATATCCTCCAGATACTGGCGCAGAAAACCAACCTCGGCGTAGGAGAACCGAAACTCCGCGTTCTCATTGATGGGCTGATCGTAGCTCAGATCGAAGATTCGGGTCACGCTGTCCAGAATGCGGCGCACGCTCTGTGTCTGATTGCTCCCACTCCCTGTTCCATCATTGTAATACGTCTCAAACGTCACCTGCCAGTCCCAGTCGTTATGCGTGGTAGGGCATACGATCATCGTGGTCGGCGTGGTGGTTGATGAGGACTCGGGTTCGCTCATTGCGGATTCCTTTGGTCAGATGTTGGGTTTGATGATGCCGGGAAGTTGCGGTGTCCGGCGTCATGGTGTGGGTGCACGGTATCTGAAAGGTTCGATAGGGCGGCCGGAGCCGCGAACAGGGCGGGGAAGGGCCGCTGATGGCGGACAGCCTCCCGGAGCGCGCTTCACGCCACGGTCGTTCACGCGCGGACGCGGATACCCCGTCCGCCGTTGGTTGCGCGGAGCGCAATCGTAAACGTCAGCCGCCGTTGATAACTACGATGGGGAGGGAGAGGGGGCTTAAAATACATGGCCGACATCGGAGAAACGCGGCCCGAGCAATCGGCTCGACGCGCGCAACCTGTCCGGCTGGAAGCGGCCGCAACTTACATCATCGATCCTGCCAGCTAAAACCGGCGGGAGTAACACAGTTTGCCTACCCTTATTCATTACTCACTCAGGTTGCCATTCTGAGCGCGGCGAAGACCCGAAGGGCTACGAAACGTATCTCGACAAAGCGGGAATCCTGAAGATGTACTGCACAAGCCAAAGGCTCCTCGCTACGCTTAGGATGACCAGCGGGTGTGAGCAGTGGAAACTGAGTCACTACCGAGGAATCAGACATCAGCATTGGAGATAGCGAATTGGATTCTGGCTTCCACGCTCAAAGAGATGTGCAACCGAAGTACCGACAAAATGATCGTACCTCGTTGTGTCTTCAAATCCGGTCATGACCTTTCGTTTATCCTCACCGGAATCGGCCCAGCCAGACGGAACAAATGCAGACCGAACAAGGCCCCGGGCAACTGACAGGACACACTCAGCCCGTGACGCACGAAGAGCATTAAGCTTCCAGTTTCCTTTGGTCGATTCATAAATCTCGATGTTAGGAATAGTGGAGTCGGTTCCGAATCTCTCAAGCAATGCAGTCCACTGACGTTCAATCTTGATGATAAGGAGAGGTAGATCGGATTGAAGTTTTGGCGCACAAAGAGATAATGCAAGGTCCGCCGCGTCATAAATCCCCTCGGCCACTCCCTGGCCGGAAATCTCGTTCTTCAACGTATCAGGCCGGATATAATTAACCAGATCAATGAGAGCGGCTTCCACCTTGAATGCCTCTTCCTCGGAAAGGCCGAACCGAATGATCTTATGCAGAACTTCCTGATGTGCGTGTTTAATCCTGGCGATCAATTCAAATTTTGCACTGAGTGGTTCATCATCGATACTATCAAGAGAGTTTCCACCGGCATGAGCAAAAACCCTGTTCCCACAGCCCTTTCCTATATAGAAGGGCCACTTCGGATTATTAGGGTCGAACAGTGCATACACGTAGTAACCAAGTCGCTCCTGAGCCTTGATGTCAAACATTGCAATAGCCCTTCTGATGGATGTTTATAGTTTCTGGCAGTATGCCATAAAAGGAGAAAAGAACGGTGACGGCGAACTGCCGACCGGAGAATATTGCAATAGTAATACACGATTGGTTATCGGAACTCTACTCATCGCCCTTCCCACTTCTTCTCTTCCAGAATGTCTTTTCCTTCCACCTTCGCTCCACGGCGTAGTAGCCGGTTCTGAGTTCGAGGTAGCGGCGGAAATTGGCGGCGACGTGGCCGATGTATTCGTCGAGGATGGGGCCGCGCGACTGGAGGAAGTTGTGCGCGGCGCGGGCGGCGTGGATGCCTGATGAGATCGCGTGCCCGATTCCCATCGCGGCGAGAGGGTCGAAGCTGCACGCGGCGTCCCCGGCGGCCACCCAGCCGGGAGCACCAACCGGGTCGAGCAGATGGGAAGCGGCGCTGCGTATCCGAAGCTCCGGCTGGAACACGGCGCCATTGATACGCGCGGCGGTACAATCGGTGGCGCGAAGGCGCTCGGCCCAGATCGCGGGATCGGCAAGGCGTTCGCGCCGGGCGATATCGGCATCGGTCATAAAGGCCAGCACGATGCGGCCGTTGGGAAGCGGCGCGCTGTACCACCACCCGTCGGGCACGGCTTCGATAAGCGCATTCCGCTCAACGGAATGCATGGGGTCGAGCGTGTGAAATCCAACGATCCCGATCATCCTGTCCACCGGCTCCCTGCGTGCGCCCAGCGCACGCGCCAGCGATGCGCTTCTGCCGGTGGCGTCGATCAGGAATCGGGCGGTGATATGCTCCACGCCATCGTGCCCGGCATCATCGGCGGCAATGGCAATCCGGTACGGTCCGGTGCCGCTCACCGACACTACCCGCGCACCGGTGCGGAGTCGCGCCCCGCGCTCGACAACGGCATCGGCCAGCGACCTGTCGAAACGTTCGCGATCGAGATGCCAGCCATCGCCCCGTCCCGTGAAAAGATAATCGCGGGCAACGGGAACGGGGCCGCCCCAGGCCGCGGCGGTGCCAAGGCCCGGCGCATGGGCATCCGCCAGGAACCGGGCGGTAACTCCCAGATAGTCGAGCAGCGGCCGTATGCCCGGCGACACGGTTTCCCCCACGCGCACGCCATCGTAGCGCGAGCTCTCCAGCACAAGCACGCCATGCGTCGTGTGCGCCGCGAGCGTAAGGGCCGCCGCTGCTCCGGCCGGCCCTCCCCCCGCGATCACGATATCGACATCAGCGCCTGCGGCCATGGTGCATATGGCTGCGCGGTGGCGCGGAGACAAAACCGGTCGGTTCCGCCGGCTCCGCCTCGGCTCCCATCAATGCGGCGCGCACGGCTGGATGCCGGGCAACCGCCACGGGCTTCAGGAACCACATCGGGTTGAAGAACGTGTCCTCGGGGTTGAGGAAGTTGCTGATGCCCCCCACGGCCACGCTGGTGGCCTGGAACATGTCGTGGTTCCGTTCCACCTCGGTGAACGAGGGGAACATCGATCCCATCTCGTCGTGATTCTGATTGACGATAAAGCCCAGGTACGACCACGCCATGATCATCTGCGAGAAGCTGTTGATGCCACGCGGGTAGTACACCTGAAATCCGGCCGGCACGCCGGCCGCGGTCTGTTCCTCCACCGAGAGAGCGCCGCTGAGCACGTACATCGGGCTCTGCGGCGGCCACCAGTACGCGTAGTACGTGGGCGGCAGCGGGATATCGCTCAACTTGTTGACGTTGTCGTTGGTGAAGTTGATGAACTGAACGGTGCATTGAAAGAAGTCCGCCTGCCAGGGTATCGCCATGCGCTTGGTGAGATCGCCCGGCTCGCAGCCGCCGCCGGCGCATTCATCGTGCGTGGTGCTGAGGCCATTGGCAAAGTAATAGGCTTCGTCATGGGCATGCAGCAGCCTGTATGGGGCTTCGTAGATCGGCGGATTGCGCGTGCTCCATGTTACCTCGATGCCCGGGCACATCGGGCCGCCAACGCAGTTCCCAACGCTCGCGACATCGAGCGGATGCACTCCCGGCGTGGGCTGGGGCGGGTTGGTGTCGAACTTCCCGGCGGCCCATTGCTCCAGCAGGAAGTACTGTGTCTCGGTCAGGCAGAGAAATTTGTCGATCAGCGTGTTGCTGACCGAGTTGCTGCCGGAGTTGAGCGGCATCAGGGGAATGCCGGCATCGCCGGGACCGCTGAACAGCTCATCGGGCTGCTCGCGTTTGCGAAAATATTTGAAGTACGTTTCGCGGTAGACGCGGTTGGCCTCCGATGCGTCGCGCACGTTGAACCGCGGCGCGGTGAAGCCCAGCATGGGCTGCACGTTGGCAACCCACATGTAATCCATCGGCCGCTCGATGATGGGGGCGATATCGCGATCGAAGTTCGCCATGTACTCCCGGTTCCATGCGCCGCCGGAATACATCCCCGGCACAAGGTTCATATATCGGATGCCGACATCGTACATGATATCGGAAAGAGTGACGATGTTCACCAGCTCGGGCGCGAACTTCGGCGAGCCGGCCAGCACCCACGCCCGCATCTCGATAACCTCACCGCTTTTCAGATGGAGCTGGCAGTACACGGGGCCATCGGAAATGTCATCGTGCCAGCCGTCGGCGCCGGCGAATGTGTCGATCGGGGAATTGCCGCCGGCATTGCCGTACCCGCCAAGCACCAGCAGCCGCCCGTCGGCATCGGTGATCATCTCACCCAATGTCCTGATCGGCAGGCCCTGCGAGGGAGTGCCCTGCGGGAACGAGCCGTGGATGTATCCCGTGGGGATGGTGTCCTTTGAGAACGGCGCGCGCTGCCCGGCGCCATCGAGCGTGCGCGGACCCGGATCGATCATCTCCTTCATGCGCGGCGGCCCCACCACATGCGGGTTGCGGAGCGGCACATGGCATGCCTGGTAGCTGTTCTGCTGACCCAGCATCAGGTCGCCTTCAAGCTCGCTGAACTGGTACCATACCGCCTTCTTGTTGGCGACGTGGGCGGTCCAGACAATCTTCTCCACCTCGGGACTGTTGATTGTGATCTCGGTGCCGGGATCGTTCGGGTTCGCGTCATCATAACGGAACACCCGGAACCGCGCGGCCTGGCGCTTGATGCGCCCCTGTGAATCCTTGAACTGCCGTACGAATTCCGGCCGGTCGCCGTTTGTGATCGCGTTTCCATTCGGGTCGCAGGCAATCGGCAGCCCCCCGATACTCTCGGGCTCCAGATAGAACTCATCACGACTGTTGCCCAGGCGGGCAACGCCGATCGAAGGATGAATCTCGAATCGATGGGCCATGGGTACTCCAGTTAAAAATCCAACGTTGGTGAGGAGATATGCTCTGCGCCTCCGGTTGGCTCTGTGAATGTCCCGAGTAGTACGACGAGCGTACTCGTTATCGACAGTGGCGCCAACGGGAACATGTGTTCAAAAGTAGACACCCCAATCTCCTGGGATGAACCAGGGTGAGATGTGGCAGTGTTCCATCGTATAAATTCCGACGGATCACATTGCCCGGTTAGAATTTTACAGCTGAAGACCTGGGGGGAAGCAGGCCTGGCGTGTGGCGCATAGTGTCAGAGGCGTAATCCCGGGAATAGGACCTATCGGACTTGTCCTTTGATTCCAACTGTGATTATGTGGTCTGCATAATCACAGAACACATGGGGTACATCCATGCTGATTCCATGATGTGTGATCATTTGATTAATCTCATAAGGGTGATACCCCTTCACGGTGCGTGTAAAGCCTGATATCGGCCATTGCAATATAGTCCTGCTGTTTTCCGATCCCATTACGTAGAAACTACTTATCGGTGCAGCATTCTATTGCTTCATGGGCACTCATCTCTTGCCCTATCCCCTGGTATCGTGTCGGGGTGATTTCGCATAGTGTCGTGCCATTCCGGTAAAGCATGTGGAGAGAAACGCCCACCGCACCGCATCATTAAGCCATAGGGCCGCCTTCAGCTTCCTGATCTCCTCCAGTGTCAGAAATGCGATCGCGCGATCGTCTGACGGGAAATCCCCTCCCTCACTGCCTGGTTCAACGCCGCCCGGATCTTCCCGTAGTACAGCCACGCGCTGTTGTTGTGCAGGTCTTTGCGGAGATATACTTTGAGCGACTCCAAGGTCGCCGTCGTGATCTGCTCGAATGAGAGCCGCCCGTTTGTGAACTTCTCAAGATGCTGGTATGCGGCCCGCCATGACTTATACGGCTTGCTCTCCGCCGGCCTCCTGAGGTGCTTCACAAAATCCATCTTCCGCAGATGCATCGGCGTCAGGCCGATCTGGACGCTTCGCAGCTCGATGTCCCATTGAGAACGGGTCGTCAATCCCAACTCATATGACAGCGAAGCGACTGAAACCGAATCAAACAACTACAACCAACTGCTATGCCCTCATCTACCCGCCGATTCTGGCTCCTCAAATCTGAGCCCGACTGCTATTCCATCGATGATCTTCAGCGCGATGGCGCCACCTTCTGGTCCGGCATCCGCAACTATCAGGCACGGAATTATATGCGCGATGATATGCGGCAGGGGGATGGGGTGCTCTTCTATCACTCCGGTGCGGAGCCGCCGTGCGTGGTCGGCATCGCCGAGGTGGCGCGCGAGGGTTATGGCGACCACACGGCGCTCGATCCCGATGACGATCATTTCGACGCGAAGGCGACGCCGGATACGATGATCTGGAGCATGGTGGATGTGCGGTTCGTGAAGAAGTTCACCGAGCCCGTTCCACTGGCCACCCTGAAAGCCACGCCTGGACTGGAACGGATGGTGGTGGCCCAGCGAGGGTCGCGCCTGTCGGTGCAGCCCGTCACTGATGAGGAGTGGTCCATCGTGACGCAGCTTGGTCATTGACCGCTGAAGATAGCTCGTTTCCTGATGCGCGAAGGGCCGGAGTTTTCTACTCCGGCCCTTCGCCGCTTCACACCGATGCCATGCCCCCGCCGGTAGCCACCAGGAAGGGCTCTACACTTCCTCAAGGGCCTCGGCGGCCGAAGCCCCCTCGGTTGCCATCGTCTCCCTGGCCATCAGCAATGGGTAGTAACGTCCGGCGAACGTCAGCCTGATCTCCTTCACCGCGCTCAGGTCGAGGCCGGGGTTCGCATCGGCCTTGATGCGGAGGGTCCAGGTGGCGTAGGGGCTCAGGCCGATGTACTGTTTGTTGTCGTCATCACCACCGAGGTTGCCTCCCCCTTCCTTCGTGCCATCGGCGATCCTGTACGTATAGTCGGCCAGGCGGCGGATATGGCTGAACTCCATCGGCTTCTCCTTCTTGTCGAAAACGACGCCGGAACCGCTGTGGATCAACTGCACGCTGATCGACCCACCGCTTGTCCTGACGCCCGGGAGGTCGACGGCGAAGTTCGTGGCGAGCACCTGCACCCATCCACGGAACAGCCCCTCCTCGGGGGGAATGGTGAAGGTAAGCTCGTGTACCCGTCTGGTCTTCCCGTCGCTCTGCTCCTGGTGCCCGGCGCGGAAGTTCTCGAACTGCTTCGCGCGCGTCGCCTCGGCCAGCGTCACAGTCTTGTTCTGGAACCTCTGCATCACCTCGACGCGCTTGTTGAGCACATCGATGATATCGCCGATCAACTTGGCGTGGATGGCGCTCAGGCCCCCCATCGACCTGTCCTGCACGGCGAACGGCTTATCCTCAAGCGCCCAGTAGCGATAGGCCGTGTACTCCTCGAAGAGATAGCGCATGATGTGCTTGCGGATATCCTCGTCCGCCGTCGCCATGTAGGTACGGAAATGCTGTGCCGTGGGATCGGGGGTTCCGGCCCTGCGGCTCTTGATATCACCCAGCTCCCCCCCTTCTGCGCTATCTGTACGACCATCCCCAGCTTCGAGACGAGCACGCCGTTGTAGTCGAGGATCTTCTTGTTGACCGCCTGGACGATCCCGAGATAATCGTGCACATGTTTGCTGTAGGCCTGCGCCTCCGGCATTTCAAGGTACGGCTTCATCATCTTGTCGAAGTCCTCCTGCTCGGCGACAAGCTTCGAGACGTCGGGGGTCGAAGGGGAGAGTTCCGTCTTGATGGTCCGCCACTGCGTGGCGACATCGCTCACGCTCTTCTGCATCGTCTGGAGATTCTTGACGGCGTTCTGCAGACCGTCGAGCGTGGTGGTGACCTTCCTGAGATTTCCGATCGCGCCGCTGATGGCGGTGTAGTCGCCGTAGACCGCCTTGCCGACGCTGACCACAGTGGTGGCGAACGTGAGAAGGTCCTCGAAGCTGCATCCCTCGGCCTTCGCCTTCACGGCGTTCTTGAAGGCATCGGCGGCGGCCATCATTACATCGCGCTGGTTCCCTCTGCCGATCACCAGACGCATGATCTCATCCTGAAGCTGGTTCTCCTGGGTCTCGAGGTGTGCCAGCGCCTCGTTCATCTTCTGCTGCATCTTGGCCGATTCGGTGATGGCGTTGTCGATCGCCTCCAGCCGGCTCTCGCGCGTCGCCTGCTGGTTGTTGTAGGCGTTGCGCGCGTTCTCGATGTTCTGCCCCAGCAGCAGCAGCGAGGTGAGCTGGGTGCTGTAGTAATCGACGGTCAACAGCGGGACGTGGTTGGCCAGCTTGCCGTAATAGTTGAATCCCTGATGGAGCTGGGTCAGGAGCGTCTCGGCCCGCAGGCGGAGCTGCATCGAGCCGGCGTCACCCTCGGGGCAGATGAAGCGGAGCCATTCGAGAAGGTTCGATGCGATGCGATAGTCGCTGTTCATGTAGCTCGTCTCCGCCTGGCGCAGCACCAGCGGACGATACCCGGCGGGGAGCCTTTGCAGGAACAAGTGTATAAGCGGTTCCATAGTCCCGGTCACCCCCGGCCACCCACCCTCTGCGCGCCTCCCCTTGTATCCGGATACTCCTCCCCTCCCCTGCTTTCCACTTTGCTCACGTCTCCCGATGTGAGTACATGAGGTTGTGACACTTCCGGTTTTATCAGTCTGGGTCCGGCACGTAGCAAACCTTCCCCCCACACCGCCATCTCCTCCATCGCCATACCGGCCTTCGTTCCCTTCGCCTCCACCTGCCCCCCCGAGAGGTCAGCCACCACGGTGCCGACCGTCCTGACGATGCAGGTTATCACGGTGCCCCCATTTCCCCCGTTGCCTCCATTTTCACCGGAAGTGGGCTCACGCTCGATCTTCTCATCCCATCCCCCCGAGAGGACTGCATCGTTTCCATCCTTTCCCCGCATCCTGCCCGCGTCCTCCGGGGCCGCCACTGGACTTGACGTTCAGCGTGCCGTGGAGCGACTCCGCATAGATCGTCATGTTCCCCCCATCGCCCCTGTTGCACCGTTGCCACCATTATCACCCTGCTTCCCGTTGTCCCCCCTGTTGGGCCCCGTCTCCCCATCCTTGGCACGGACGCCGGGGGAGTTGTTGCCCGGCCCAACCCGAAGGGAAGGGGCGGTAAGATCTATGCTCCCCCCCTCGGAGACTATCTGGCGCGCGCCGAGGAGCATGTTGCGCCCGGGGGGAGCTTGAGCGCCCCTTTGATGGCGATCACGTCGGCGTAGACCACAAGATGCCTGTTCGAGGGCAGAAGGTCCTGGCTGAGGTTGAGATAGAGGGAGGTGATGATGGTGGTGTCGGGCCTGCTATCGTCGCGCTGATAAGCTCCCTCGACAAGGTTGGTATAAGTGTCAGGCGGCGGCGCGTCGGTGGTGCCGGATGTCAACGGCGTGGCGGAAACCGCGACGTCGTCGGGGGAACTGTTTCACTCATGAATGCTTCCTTGGTCGTTGTAATGTGGGCTGCTGGAGATCAGATCGCTCACCTCAATACCCCACTGACATATCAGCGAAGCGATCAGGATTTGAGCGTCAATCCATCATTATTTCCATCTTTGTTCGGCGGAGCACCATGCGGCACGCGTATCCGCCGGGAACGTTTCGGAGCCTGGCCGGTCCCGGGCCGGGAAACGACAACGGGGAGGGCCGATACCCTCTCCCCTCCCCGACTGTTCACCTCGGTCGATATCAAATTCGTGAGGAAGTTCAAGAACTTTCTGCCGCTTCCCGTGTTGAAGGAGACGCCGGGACGTGAGAAGATGGTGGTGATCCGGCGCGTATCGCGCCTTTCGGTACAGCCGGTAAGCGAGGAGGAGTGGAAGATCGTCGAGAGGCTGAGAACTAATCCGGCACAAGAATCAGGAGCAGCATGAACACCCCTATTGACATTGAGATCGATATCGCGGCGGGAACAACATCGCCGCCGGCGTTCAACTGGGATGAATGGTACGAGGGGATAGGCGGACGGAGCAACGCGATCCCGGAGGTGATGGAATACCGTCGCAGAATCCAGGAGGAACAGTATCCACGGTTCGAGGGGCCGGTGGCTCCCGTGCGGCATCCATTCGCCTCACCCGAGGAGGCCGCCGCCGCCGTCAAGGCGAAGGCGGAGGAGTTCGGCGCCGATATCGTCGGCATCTGCCGGATCGAGCCGAGCGATATCTACCGCGGACGTTCGGTCACCGAAACGTATGCGATCGCCGTTGGGCAGCGGATGCGATGGAAGGAATTTCAGGTGGTCCCGTCGGAGGCCGCGGGGATCGAGTGCATGCGCGTCTACCACTCGCTCGGGGAGACGGTGATCCGGCTGGCGGAATATATCAGGAGCCTTGGCTGGAGCTGCTCGGTGGAACATCCCATCGGCGACAGCGATCTTCTCCACGTCCCGATCGCGCTGAAGGCGGGCTTCGGCGAGCTTGGTCGTCACGGATCGATCATCCATCCGAAGCTCGGCCCGCTCTTCAGGATGGGGAGCATCGCCACATCGATCCCGATGGCGATCGACCATCCGATCGATGCCGGCATCGCCGCGTTCTGCGACAAATGCCGCGCGTGCCGCATCTACTGTCCCGCCAACGCGGTGCCGGATCATCGCTCGCCGGAGGCGGGAAAGGATCATCTCGGCAACGATCGATACATGATCGATACGGGCCGCTGCTTTCCGTATTTCGCGCGGAACAATTACTGCTCGGCATGCCTGCCGGTCTGCGTCTACAACCACAAGGAATGGGCACGCGATTTTGAAACCGGCGAGCCGACGAAGATTTTCCCGGAGGTGGTGATGGTGGAACCGCCGCCGCCATTCGATGGCGTGGAGCAGGAGCGGCGCCACCAGTATCCGCGATTGAACAGAACCAGGCCGAAGTAGCCGCCGGCCCGCGATTGCCGGAAGGACATGAAACAAACAGGGGAACGATTGCTCGCTCCCCTGTTCGCTTAAAGATATTCGAGACAGCCCATCGCCCCGTTACTTCTGCATCGCCTCCTGCTCCCTCTTGGCCTTCTTCTGCGCGGTTCCGAAGACATAATCCCAGATCGGCGAGCTGACCCCGTAGCCGGTATCCTCATCGCCGTAGTGATGGCGCATGTGATACTGCTTCAACGCCAGGAACACCCCGCGCTTCATCGAGAAATGATGGGTTGCGTAGTGGAGCATATCGTAGCAGAGATATCCCACAACCATACCCGAGAAGATCGGCGGCGTGAGACGCGCGCCGAACACGAACGTGGTCAGGATATAGAAGATGATGGCGAGCGGAATGGAGAACCCCGGAGGCATCACCAGCCGCGTTGCATCGCTCGGATAATCGTGATGCACGCCGTGCATCAGAAAATGAATCCGCTTCCCCCACACCGTCTTCGGCTCGTAGTGGAAGACGAAACGGTGCAGCATATACTCCAGGAACGTCCAGATCAGCATGCCCCCGATAAACGAGAGGATGATCGCGCCGAACTCCAGATGCCGGTCATATACCGACAGGTAGACCATATAGGCCAGCACCGGCACGAACACCACCAACGGCGTCACCGGATGAACGTGCGAGAAATATTCGAGAAAATCGCTCTCGAACATGCGCACCGACTCATTCTTGTTTGATACGTATCTACGTGCCATACGTATTATCGATTGGTTGATCGCATGATTGATCGGCCCGCGCCATGCGGACCGGATATTGACGCCCGCGGTTGTCACCGCCCGCGAAACCTAGCACAAAATTCCCTTTTCGGCTACCTGGAACCTGTAATTTTTTTATCGCGCGGATGATATGTCCGGTGCACCTCACGGAGATATTCGCGGTCGATATGCGTGTATATCTGGGTCGTCGTGATATCCTCATGACCCAGCATTTCCTGCACGGCGCGGAGGTCGGCCCCCCCTTCCAGCAGATGCGTCGCAAACGAATGACGGAACGTGTGCGGATGCACATCGGCAACGATCCCGGCTGACTCGGCGTATTTCCGGGTCATCTTCCAGATGGCGTTGCGGCTCAGCAACGCCCCGCGGGAGTTGAGAAAAAGAACATCGTCATTCAGCACGCCCCGCTTCACCAGCCCTGGGCGGACAAGTTGCTGATAATCCCGTATCCACTTCTGCGCCACTCTTCCCAGCGGGATCAGCCGTTCCTTGTTTCCCTTGCCGATCACCCGTACCAGATCGTACTCGAACAGCACCTGCGAGCTCTTCAACGTCCGCAGCTCCGTTACTCGCATGCCGGTGGCGTAAAGGGTCTCCAGAATTGTACGATCCCGGAAGCCATATGGATTCCCCTGGGGATCGGAAACATCGGGCGCCATGAGAATGCTCTCCACATCGGCTATCGAGAGAACGTCGGGGAGCGCCCTTGTCCTCCGTGGAAGCTCCACGTTCTCCGACGGGTCCTGCCGCGTATCCCCCTCCACCATCGCGAACTTGTGGAGCCCCCGTATCGCGGAGATCGCCCGCGCTATCGAGGCCGCCGCCAGCCCCGCGTCCGCCAGCATCCTGACATGCTCGCGGATGTGTGACACCCGAACGTCGCCGATCGTGACCACCTCCGATGTCGCCAGATGCTCCAGATAGCGCCTGAGATCGCGGAGATATGCATCCACCGTGTTGCCGGACGACCCTTTATCGATCACCAGAAACTCGTTGTACCGATCGTAAAGATTGGAGAGTCGTGGGGAGATTGTTATCGCTGATGCTGGCTGATGATCCATCGCTCCATCGGAACACATTGCCGGGGTTGCGCCCGGATTCACTGCGTGCATGCCACGCCGCAACGATAGGGAAAAGTTCGATACGGCTATCGTTTATCGCCATGATGGTCGTGACTCAAGTTGAGATAAGCGTCAGGAGCCTCGGCATCGCGGGAAGTATCAGTGCCCCATCGGGGCGAACCGGCTGGAGCAACACCACGTTGCCTGTTGATTCAAGCTCCTTCGGAGCGTACCTTTCCACCTGGATGCTGGGAGGGTACGCTCCGATGGAGCCTGAGCGGGAAGAGAGAACATCGTTACTACAACCGGCGCGCTCCTGCGGAGCTTGAAATGTGGGGAAGAGAGGGTTGAGAGATGATCGCGCTACGGATCAGCGGCTGGATTCAAACCTGAACCGCATCACGCGGACGAACCGACGATCTCCCGTGGCATCACGCCGGCTGCGGGCTCTTCAACCGCTCCTCCATCGCCACAAACTGCCGGGCGAACAGCTCCAGCCGTGCCTTCGCGTCAGACATGGCAAGCACCACATCTTCGATATGCCTGATGTAATGCGGCGACCCCAGCACCTCCCGAATCTCCGCGATGAACGGATAAACCTTCGCGAAGGTCGGCAGCATCTCCGGGTTCGCGTCATGGAACATCTTCGCGTCGATCGCCTGGTTTGTCACCAGCGACGCCGCCATGTCCCAGTAACCGATCACCATCCTGAACTTCGCGCTCTCCGGACCGCGCACCGCCGCGATCACATCATCCGCGCTCTTGGGAAAGAAGCTGCGGATATACCAGTTGCGCGCCTCGCGGAGAAGTGGATCGCGACGGAGTTCGAAGAGCTTCAGAAGAAGCTGGCCGCTTTCGTAGGGTGTAGGCATAAGATTATCTGATAAGTGTGTATGTATGAGCCGGCATGCGTGGGCGCCGGCCAGCAGCTCTCCGTATCCGCATCCCTGGGCGCCGGCACGCGACGATGTCGCGTGGTGGAATATGACGCCCCTCCGGGGCTGGGAGCATCGCCCCATACCTCACTCCAAGCCCCGGAGGGGCGTCATATCTGTGCGCGGGGTGCAACCCCGCGACACCATCCATCCTCCCTCCATACCCCCTCCTCATCAGGCTGGCCCCGATGGAGGTCGCTTGGGGGAGGCCGGCTTGCCGTAGCCGATCTCCGCGTCAACGCTGCCGAAGGCATCGTCGATGTAGGGGATCACGGGGTCCTGCTTCACTTTCTTCTCCGGCGGCGGGGCCGGCTCCGGCGTGCCGTCCTTCTCATCCGGCTTGTACTGGATGCGGGGATGGCTCATGCCGATCAGGTTTTTCATGAATGCCATCTTGATCTTGTTCAGATCCGCCAGCGACAGCTCGCAGTGGTCAAGCTGCCCCTCGCTGAACCGTCGCTTGATCGCGCGGTCGATCGTCTCCTCGATCGCCTTCGGCGTCGGGTTCGGGAGGGCCCGCGTGGTTGCCTCCACCGCGTCGGCGAGCATCACGATGGCCGTCTCGCGCGATTGCGGCTTCGGGCCGGGATAGCGATAATCATCATCCTTCGCGTCGGGGTTCGTCTCGCGCGCCTTGTCCAGAAAATACTTGATCACCGTGGTCCCGTGGTGCATCGGGATAAAGTCGATGATCCGCTGCGGGAGATGATATTCGCGCGCCAGCTCGATGCCGTCGACCACATGGTTTCTGATGATCTTCGCGGACATCTCCGGCTTTATCCGGTCGTGCTTGTTCCCCATCTGCATCTGGTTTTCCACGAAGTATTCGGCCTTCGCCACCTTCCCGACATCGTGGAAATAGGAGCCGACCTTTGCCAGCAGCGCGTTCGCCTCGATCGCGTTGGCGGCGCTCTCCGCCAGGCGGGCAATCGTCATCGTGTGCTGGTAGGTGCCGGGAGCCTTGTCGGCAAGGGCGCGGAGCAGGGGATGATTGAGATTATCGTACTCCAGCAGCTTCAGATCGGTGGTGACGCCGAAGAGGCTCTCGATCGCCCAGATCACGCCGAAGGTGATCACCGGCGAAACCGTTGCGTTGATGGCGGCGAACCCGAGCTTGATCCCGACATCGACCAGCGAATCCCCCCGCTCCAGCCCCAGCGCCAGAATCGCCAGCGCGAACCCGAGCATCGAGAAGCCGATCGACCGGAAGAGCTGCGTGCGGCTCTTGATGTCGCGCACGGTATAGGCGGCCATCACACCGGCGGAGAGACAGGCAATCGCCAGCGCGTAATCGTTTCCGCGAACGCCGGCCACCAGAAAACAGCCGGTCACCGTCAGATAGAACGCGGTCCGGGAGTCGAAGAGAATGGCGAAGAGCATCGAGAGGAACGGCATCATCACCAGAAACTCGATCGGCATGGTGGAGCGTATCGCCAGCGAGAGATAGCTCATAAAGCAGACCAGCACCAGCGTGGAGAGGATGATCCCGATCTGAAGATTATCGTGGAAGATCCTGCGTCGGAAATTATAGAGGAACAGCCCCGCCAGCCCGACCAGCAGCGCCACATGCCCCAGATTCCCCAGCCAGCGAAGCACCGCGTGCTGATCCTCCTCCCGAAGCTGCCGCGACCGCTCGAAGCTGTTCAGCTTCAGCTTCACGGTCTCGGTGATGCGCTCCCCGTTCGCAACGATCACCTCCCGCTCCGCCACCACGCCCAGCGATTGCGGAACGCTCGCCTTCGCGTTCTCCCGCGCCTCATCGGTCAGCCGCGCGCTGTAGACGTAGGTCGGCGTGAAGATCGTCCCGAGCAGCGTGATCGCCGTCTGGAACTCCTCCGGGTTCAGCGACCTCCCCACGGTCCCCTCCAGCGTGTGAGATACGCCAAGGCTGTCGTAGAGCGTGTTGATCGGGACCACATCCTCCCGCACCTCGCTCAGCCGTATGATGATCTTCTCCCGCTGCATCGATGCCTTGCTCCGGCTGATCACCCCGGCGTTGTACGGCGTCTGTATCGCCGCCGCCAGCGTGGAGGCGATCTCCACCATCCGCCGCACCCGCATGTCCGGCGGAAGCGCCTGCACAAACGCCCATGTCCGCTCGTTCAGAAACGGCGGGCGTGTCTGGCTGAGCGCGATGGCCTGGGCCAGATCGCGGAGCGTATCGGCGATCTTCAGCGCGGTCATCCCCGTGGGGACGTAGATCGGCAGCACATCCTCCTGCGCCCGCTTTACATCCTGCTCGTAGCTTGCCCTGTCCTTGTAGAGCGGAAACGCGAACGGCGCGCGGATGGTATCGCCGGACCATATCGAGTTCAACTCGTAATCGTGCTCGACGTTTGAGGCGCGGGGAAAGAGAAGGCTGATGATCAGGACGGCGGCGATCAGCATCACATACCGGATGGCCCTGTTCCAGCGGAGCCCCCCGAAGATCCTGAAGATGGCGTGCGATTCCTCCTTGCCATCGGCAACGCGTCGGGGGACGAAGAGCGCTTTTCTACGATGCTCTGACATGGAGGTAATCCGGTTACTGTGTTCTCGACTGCCGATGATCGCGCCGGGCATCTGCTCCCCCCGGCCCCTCATTGACGAATGTCTCAGCGGGAGCGTTTGCGGCGCCCCTCCGGCTCCGCCTGTAGCTCCGGTGTATCATGCGGATCAACCCCGCGGGCCTTCAGGAAATGCTCCAGAAATTCGTTCACCCCCTCGTCATCGCTTGCGTGGCTGGTGATGAAATCGGCCATCTCCCGAAGCTCCCGCACCGCGTTCTTCACCGCCACCACGTAGCCGGAACGCTCGCAGAATTCAAGATCGTTGTAATGATCGCCGATCCCGATCACCTGGTCCATCGTGGCCCCGTACCGCGGAAGAAGCCGCTCCAGCGCTATCTGCTTGGTGGCCTGCGCGGAGCGGACTTCAAGATACCACAGATCGCTGTGCGTATGCGATTCGTACATCCTGAGCTTCAGCTCCCCCTCCCCCATCTTCGATTCCACGTAGTTGAGGATGGTGTTGATCGGATAATATCCGCCGGTCACCACGATCTCCAGAATCGATCCCCTGACATCATCGAACCCCGTGGCAACCTCCGTCTCGATATTCCAGTGGAGATAGTAGGAGGGGAGAAGGAGATCAGGCCGTGAGAAGAGAAACCGATCCGGGGTGATCACGCTGCACTCCGCGCCGGTGGTCTGAAGCACCTCGTCGATGATATCGAGCGCAAACTCCTGATCGAACTCGATCGTCGCCAGCGTGGAATCGCTGTGAAGGAGCCGGGTGATGCCTCCATCGAGCGAGATGATCGGCTGCGACATCCGAAGCTGCTCCGCGTACGGCTCCACCGCCTGATGATGCCGCCGCGTGATCAGGATAAACGGAATCCCGAGCGATTCGATTTTGCGGATCAGGAGAACCGTTGCCGTGCCGATGATCTCATCCCTGTTCAGAAGAGTGCCATCGAGATCGCAGGCGATAAGTTTGGTGTTGAGAAGACGTTCCCCGGCCGACCGTCGCCGGCCGCCGAAGAGCATCTTCGAGAGTGATCGCATCATCTGGGCTCATGAAATGATCGGAGGGGAATCGCGCGCGGATTGCCATTGTACTCAGGCGGTTCCGACCGGAAACTCCCTCTTTTCAGGGCAATTTCCACGCTCTAATTGTGTAACGGCGAGTTAACCATTAACTAGAGGTAAACTACACTCCGAATCCATATATTTACAACGGTGCGAAGTTTTACGATACCTAATCACGTAGGAGCAATCATGACTATCAGCGTTGTTCGCTCGCCACAGACCAAGCCTCTTCCCGACTCCAAGGACCTCGGATTCGGGCGATATTTCGCTGATCACATGTTCCTGATGAACTACGATGAACAGAACGGCTGGCACGATCCCCGCGTGGTTCCATATCACTCGTTCAACATGGACCCGGCAAATCTGACGCTCCACTACGGGCAGACGATTTTCGAGGGATTGAAGGCGTTCCGCTGGCAGGATGGCTCGGTCAACATCTTCCGCGCGAAGGATCACATCGAACGCTTCCGCCGTTCGGCCGAACGGCTCTGCATGCCCCTTCCTGACGCCGATGTTCTGTTCGAGGCGTTCAAGCTGCTTGTCGATGTCGATCGCAACTCCGTCCCCGCCCAGCGTGGCACCGCCCTCTATCTCCGCCCGACCATGATCGCCACCGACGACGCGCTCGGTGTCCGCCCGTCGGGAAGCTATCTCCTCTATATCATCGCCTCCCCGGTCGGCAGCTACTATACCAAGGGCCTTGCCCCGACGCGGATTCTGGTGGAGGAACGGTTCAGCCGCGCCACCATCGGCGGGCTTGGCGAGGCGAAGACCGGCGCCAACTACGCCGCGTCCCTCCTGGCGGCAAAAGAGGCGAAGTCGCGCGGGTTCGATCAGGTCCTCTGGCTCGATGCCAAGACCCACTCCCTTGCGGAGGAGGTCGGGACCATGAACATTTTCTTCGTCCTCAACAACGTGCTGGTCACCCCGCCGCTCGGCGGAACGATCCTCGACGGCATCACCCGCCGCAGCGTCATCGCGCTGGCGGAGGAGTGGGGAATTCCGGTCGAGGAGCGGCCGGTGGCGATGAGCGAGCTTGTGACCGCGTACGACAACGGGACGCTGCAGGAAGTTTTCGGAAGCGGAACTGCCGCGGTGATCTCGCCGGTCGGTGAGCTCTTCTATCACGACCGCGCCCTCACGATCGAAGAGCCGGCCAACTCCCTCCGCGAACGCTTTTACAACGCCATCTCCGCCATTCAGTACGGCGAGATCCCCGACTATCATGGCTGGATCACCCCCGTCCCGGCAATCGCCAACGGCCACGCCAAGGAGCTGGAAACGGCCCTCCCGGATGACGGCACGGCGCAGGCGTAAGAACGCATTGATGGATGTTTCAGGTCGCCGGCGGGGATTATCTCCGCCGGCTTCTCTTTAAAAATCCGCTTGGGGCGATGCCCCAAGCACCAGGGATTGCGCCCCTCCGGGGCTTGAACGCGGGTTGTTCACAACGAGCAGATGCAAGGCGGCCGAACCGGAGCGATTGCGACATCCTCTCGGACACCGCGGTGAGCGAGCGTGAAGGCCAACACGGCAGATGGCGTTGTTCAACAGTCCGAGGTGATACCATGAGCCAGATCAGCGATTCGCTTCCGTCGGTCCCCCCCGCGCATCCCTGCTTCGAGGCGTTGCGACTTGCCGGAGCCGAGCTTCGGATGGGGGAGGATGCGGCGCTGGCCGGCAACGAGGGACGCGCCCGCGTCTGCGGCCGCCGCGCCGTTGGAACATTCATTCAGACGATAGCCCCGGCGATTGCGGGCGAGTACGGCACGCACGCCATGGCAAATCTCCGCGCCGTTCAGGCCGATGAATCCCTCCCCGATGAAATTCGCGCCATGGCGGGCCGTCTGCTCGGTGGCGCTCGCAGCATTCTTGCCGAAGAGATCTATTCCACCGACCCCCTCGGCGACGCAATCGGCATCATACGATATTTCGTTGCGGCCCTGAAGGCTCCCACCGGCACGCCGGACGCGCGCTAGCGTCCCCGACTGTTCCTATTGACCGCTAACGCATAGTTTCCTAGCTTTACTCCGCTCCGATCGATCGGTTTTCAGCCCTTTATCCAGCCGGTGAACCATGATGAGAAACTCACGCCATCTACTCGCGACGCTTGCGGCTCTGCTGCTTCTGTTCTCCGCCTCGCTTCACGCGCAGGAGAACAAGAACGTCACCTGGACGGTCCTTACCCCGAAGGTCTCCGGCATGCCCGGCAAGACCGTGGATGTAAAGATCCAGGCAACGATTGCCTCCGGCTGGCATATGTACACCATGAAGACCTATCCCGATTCCGTGATGGGGCCGCAAAGCCTGGAACTGGCGGTTGGCGATCAGTCCGTGTTTTCGCTGGGGGGAAGGCTGAAGGCCCCAAGGCCGATCGTTCATCATGATGAGAATTTCGATGTCTCCACGGAGTTCTGGAAGGGAACGGTCGTGCTGACGGTCCCGGTGAAAATCGCAAAGAATGCAAAGCTCGGGACAACGGCGAACGGATGGGCGGACTTCAAATTCCAGACGTGCAGCGATAAATCCTGCATCCCGCTCTCCGATAAAAAGCTCACGTTCCAGGTGGAGATCACCGACAAGCCGCAGACGGACGCCGCCATCGACACGGCCGCGAAGCCGCTTGCCGCCACGCTTCCCGTCGATACGGCAACCGCTCCCCCGCGGAAAATCGATACGGTCGCCACGGCGATGACACCCCCGGCCACTGCCGACACCGCGAAGAGCCTGGCGGATGCATCGAAGGGCGGAATCGGCACAAAGGAAGATGTGCCGGCAAAGAGGGCACGGAAGGTGACCGGCAGCAGGGAGGATATCGAGGCGGCCCGCAAGGCGGGGCTGGCGGCGTTCCTCGGCCTCGCGATCATCATGGGATTTACATCGCTGTTTACGCCGTGCGTCTTCCCGATGATCCCGATCACCGTCTCCTTCTTCACCAAGCGCCGGCAGACCACGCGCGCGCGCGCCATCCGCGACGCCGCCCTCTACGGGGTCGGCATCATCCTGACCTTTACGCTGCTGGGCCTTATCCTCACGATTATACGAGGCGCCACCGGCGTCTCCGATTTCGCGACCAACCCGGTTGTCGCCATCTGCATGGCGCTGATCTTCCTGGCGCTGGCGCTCAACATGTTCGGGCTCTTCGAAATCCAGCTCCCGAACTCGCTGATCAACAAGCTGAACGAGCGCGCCCAGGGCGACAGCGTCTCCAGCGTGATCGTGATGGGAGTTGTCTTCTCCCTTACATCCTTTACCTGCACGGTTCCGTTCGTCGGCAACCTTCTCTTCAGCGCGTCGACCGGGGATTATCTCTGGCCGTTGCTGGGAACCGCCGCCTTCGCCACGATCTTCGCCCTCCCCTTCTTCCTCCTCGCTCTCTTTCCGGCGATGCTGAAGTCCCTTCCGAAATCGGGAGGATGGCTCAACGCCGTGAAGGTTGTGGGTGGATTTGTCGAGGTGGCGTTTGCGGTCCGCTATCTGGGAAATGCCGATGCGTCGGCGCACTGGGGCTTCTTCAGCCGCGAGCTTTTCCTGGCGATCTGGGCGGCGGTGGCGATCCTGACCACGCTCTATCTCCTTGGTCACTTCCATCTCCCGCACGATACGCCATCGGAGAAGGTCGGCCCGATCCGCGTCTTCTTCGCCATCGGGTTTATGGCGATGGGCATCTGGCTCTTCAGCGGCATCTTCGGCGCCAAGTTCTCCGGCAGGATCGGCGAGGAGATCACCGGGCTGATCCCGTGGTCGGAGGAATCGGGGCAGCTCGCCGGCAAACCCGATTCAACGAGCTTCTCGATGCCGGGATCGCGACAACCCGGCCAGATTGCCGGCAGGCCCGATGCATCGCCCAGACAGGGGAATCCTCCCATCAGCACAACGACCGGCGCTCCGGCGCGGACAGAGGATGGATGGGTGGTCGATGATTACAAGGCGGCGCTCGCGCAGTCGCAGACCTCCGGCAAGCCGATCCTCGTGGACTTCACCGGCTACCAGTGCACCAACTGCCGCTGGATGGAGAAGAACATGTTCCCGCGGACCGAGATCACCGAGTTGATGAAGCATTTCGTGCTGGTCAGGCTCTACACGGACGGCACCGATGAGGCCAGCCAGCGGAACAAGCAGATGGAACTGGAGCGCTTCCAGACGATCACGCTCCCCTACTACGCGATCTACTCGCCGCAGGATAAGCTGATCACGAAGTGGGAGGGGATGACCAGGGAGTCGGAGGATTTCGTCGGGTTCCTGCAGGACGGGCTCAACGCAAAGATGGCATCGATTCAATAGCCGCATCCGCGAACACATGGAATGCGATACGTCGGGGGCGGTTTTAAACCGCCCCCGACCGTGCCACGGCGTTCACCGACACGGCGCCGGACAGATTCGGCTTACTTGTGCTTTACGCTCACCAGCTCCATATCGTACCCGTCGACAGTCAGGATGTAGGAGGTGCCGAACACTGATGCAACAAGCATCCTGCTTTCGAGCGACTGGCGGAGCACCCCATCCTTCGCCGAATAATCGATATGACCGGCCAGAGAATCACTCAGCACCTTCAACCCCAGCCCGGTGACCTTTGCGTCGATCTTCAGCGAGTGATCGGTGTGCGTGGCATCGCCGTACGTGCCGGCCGGAACCGTTGCCGACTGCGTCCCCTTGTGGCTGACCGCCAGGCGCATCAGCAGATCGATGTTCCCCACGCCCGCTATCGGCACGTTCGTCAGGGCGATCGAATCACCCTCGATCCCGCTCCACGTCGCCGAGGACTGGCTGGTTGATGTCATCCTCACCCAGCGCGGCGTCACCGCGGCCGCGAACGCATCTCCTCCCTGCACATGAAGGATCATCTTGTGGATCAGATCGTACTCGTAGACCGACCCGTCATCACCCTTCTGGAGATAGATCGTGTCGCGACTGAACTCGCTGGCGCCACTGGTGGTGTAGTTCACCTCGATCACCTTCGTCACGTTCGTCTTCCCCTGGAACGAAAGCCCCGTCTCCGCCACCGTCCACGTCTGCTTCCGCTTGCTGTCCTGCATGCGGGTGTTGGTGCTGTCGCGGTCGTAGTAATCGTACGTGATCGTATCCCCAAGCTTGAAGGATGTCACCGTGGAGACGACGGTGATGGGAATTGCCGCCGAGGTATAGACCACGGTATCGCTGCTGTACTGCTTGATCACCAGCGTGGTGGTGCCGGCCTTCTTCCCGCGCAGCCGGAAGTCTGTGGTCGATAGCCCGTCCACCGCCGCGATGCTGCTATCGGCGACCGTGAACGTGACCTTCGGAGTTACGCCGGTAGCGGCCCCGCGCGCCAGGCTTCCCTTCGCGATAAACTGGAGATGGATGCTGTCGATCGTCTCCCCCTCCTTCACTTCCAGGCTCCCATGCACGCCGCTGCTGTCCACGACCTTGTCTGTCTTGCCGACCTGGAGGGCAACGCCCACCGGGAAGGAGCTGGAGGAAGGTGCCACCGGATCGCTGCTGCAACCGGAACCGATCACCGCAGTAAGGGCCACCAGCCCGGCGAACGCGCACGCCCTGCCGGCGTTTCGCCACGATTTCCCGAACGTTGATTCTGCTTTCATTGTTGTCGCCATCTGTATAATGTCTGTATGGTTTGAGTTGATCATCCCGAAAAGCTCCGCAAATATCATCAATCAAATGCAAAGGGCCGCTCCCGTTTCAGAGAGCGGCCCCTGCGCTCGAAATTTCCAATCGTCCTACTTCCTCGTCACGCTCACAAGCTGCATGTCGAAGCCGGGAACGTCGATGGGGGAACCGGTCAGGTTAACCGACTTGCTATCGAACATCTGGCGGATGATTCCATCCTTTGCCGCCACATCATAGTGGAGCATCAGCGAATCCGTGGCATTCAGGAGCGATGATTTTACATCGATGACCACCTTCTGATCGGTGTGCACGGCATCGGTATAGGTAGCCTTCGGAACCGTCACCGACTGTGTTCCGGCATGGGTCGCATCCATCGAGAGGGTAATCCTCACCTGGCCGACGACGGGGGCCGTCACGGTATCCCTGAGCGGAGCCCCACCGGTGGATGACCATGTGGTCGCCGTCTTGGTCTTGGTCTCGCTGATCTCGATCCAGGCGGCCGGCACGCTGTCCAGGAATGCCCCGGCGCCCTGAATACGCTTCACCACGGAGCGCATCAGGTTGTACTGGTAGAGCTTTCCATCGGCCGAAGCCTGGAAGTAGAGCGTATCGTGTTCACCGGTCGGCGTGGTCCCATCGGTCTGATATGTATCCTCTCCAATCACCGAAACACCGCTCCGTCCGCCGATCGTCTGCCCCGCGCTCAGCACCGTCCAGACCTTGACCTGCTTGCTCGTGGTCTGGTTCTGGTTGGACATGTCGCGCGGGTAGTAATTATAGGTAAACTTGTCCCCCTGCGAGAACTTCAGCGTATCGGCGGTCGTGGTGCCGGGCCCGGTCGTGGTGCTTGTGTCGCTGCATCCGGCAAGGGCAAGGGCTGCCACCGCGGCGATGCAGGCATGGCTCAGAAGGTGTTTCATGGAATTCCTTATTGCGTAAAGTATGGGTTGATCAACGTAAGAGCCGATAGCGGAAGAGCCGGCGGCCCATTCCAGCCGTACCGGGAAGAGAGTATGTCGTTCAGAACCTCTGAAGGTTTAGATCGTCCGGCACATCCCCGGCGGGAACTCAGGGGAGGGAAAGCCTTGCGATATTCTCCTTCACCCCGTTTGCCGATCGGATCAGCATCCCCCGCTCCTCCTCGTTCAGCTCGATCTCCACAATCCTCTTCACTCCATGCCTGCCGATCTTCACCGGCACCCCGATCACAACATCATTAAGGCCATACTCCCCGTCCAGACGGACGGCGCACGGCATCAGCCTCGGCTTGTCGTGCGCGATTGCCTCGATCATCGCAACCACCGCCGCCGATGGCGCATAGAACGCGGAGCCGGTCTTCAGGAGATCGATGATCTCATTTCCCGCCGCGCGCGTCCGGGCGGCGATCGCCTCGCATCGTTCCGGTGAAAGAAGCTGGGAAATCGGGACGCCGGCCACCGTGGCGTAGCGGATCATCGGGATCATGTCGTCGCCATGCCCGCCAAGCACCGTCACCTCCACATCCTCCACCGCAAGATCCAGCTCCATGGCAAGGAATGTTCTCAGCCGCGAGGCGTAGAGCACCCCCGCCATGCCGATCACCCTGCTTCGATCGAACCCCGAGGCCTTCAGCGCCACGTAGGTCATCTCATCGATCGGGCTGGAAACAACGATGATCAGACAGTCAGGAGACAACGCAACAAGCTGGCGTGTGACACCCTTGACCACCTCGGCGTTCTTGACCAGGAGATCCACATGGCTCATCCCCGGCCGGCGGGCCATCCCCGCGGTGATCACCACCACATCGGAGCCCGCGGTTGCCTGATAGCTGGTGGTGCCGATAATCCGGCTGTCGCTGCGAACCAGCGGCGCGGATTCGTAGATATCGAGCGCCTTCCCCTGAGCCATCCCGTCGAGAACATCAACGATGACGACCTCCCGCACCAACTCCAGATTGAAGAGTCGCTGGGCTGTCACCGCGCCCACATTTCCGGCACCAACGATAGTAATCTTCATGAAGCCCCGTCAGGTTTTGCTGTATAACGAAACCGCGAAAGTACGAATTCCGGGAAAACGCCCCCTGGGAATTCTGCTGAGGACCGATGGGAAAATCACCGCAAAAAAAAAGCCGCTCTCCGATGTGGAGAGCGGCAGCGAGAAACTTTCCGGCAGACGTGGCCGGATTACTCCGCGACGGCGACAGCCTCGACCACGGAATAGACGCTGACAGCCTTCCGATCACGTCCCTTCCGCTCGAACGTGACCTTGCCGTCGATCAACGCAAACAGCGTGTCATCCGATCCGATGCCCACATTCGCGCCCGGATGGAACTTCGTTCCACGCTGACGGACAAGAATGTTGCCGGCGCGAACCACCTGCCCGCCGAAGCGCTTTACACCAAGATACTGGGGGTTCGAATCGCGACCATTTCGCGTTGAACCTCCACCTTTTTTATGTGCCATGATGCTCTCCTGAGAATTGTTAAGCGTTCCGATTGCCCGTAAAACCGGGCAGGGCCTGCGCCATGTTCCGAATCGGTCTGCCGGATGATGGATGTCGCGGTCAACGCGCCCCTGTCCCCTCCGGGCTTCCGGAATCGAAGATCAGGCGATTCCCGTGATCTGAATTTTCGTGTACTGCTGACGATGACCGTTCAGCTTCTGATAGCCCTTGCGACGCTTCTTGTGGAAGACAAGCACGGTCGCGTTACGGCCATGCTCGATCACTTTCGCGGAGACCTTCCCACCAATGGTGAGCTTGCCATCGTTGACGGTGAGGACTTCGTTGAACTCCAGGTTGGAATCCACATCGCTCTGCAGCCGGTCCACGACGATCGTATCGTCCTGCTTGACACGGTACTGAGCACCCGCGATAGTTACTATTGCCTGCATGATCTTGGCCTGCTGATCTACTCTGTTGGGAATACTATTTTCAAAAGGATCACAAAGATAGGGCGCGGCGGTTTTCTCTCCAAGTAGAAAAACGTATCACCGATGCCGTCACGGAGAACCAACGGAGGGGGAAATGCTAACTTTCGCGATTTGTTGGCGGAGCCGCAACGCGCCGCCAATCCTTCAGATGTTCCTTTGGCCTGCCAGCATATGACCGAAAGAGAAGCACTGCTCCAGGGTTTCGAGCGCCAGACGGCGCGGCTCGACAGGAGAATCGAACGGCTGCGCGAACAGAGCCGCCGCTATTCATGGGGACGCCTGGGAATACTCCTGGCGGGCATTGCCGTGGATTTCGCGGTGTTCAGGATCGGCGGGGAGATGGCCGGCTGGATCACCGCCGGGGTCATCGTCGCCATCTTCATCGCGGTGGCGCGGCTTCACCGAAGGCTGGAGATGGGAATCGCCAGGGCGATTCTCTGGCGCGATATCAAGGGCTCCCATATCGCCAGAATGCGGCTGGACTGGGAGCATATCCCGGAGGCATCCCAGCAGGAGGGCGATCCCGATCATCCGTTCGAGTCCGATCTGGATCTTACGGGGCATCGCTCGCTCCACCGGCTTCTGGATACCGCCGTCACCCGCGAGGGGAGCAATCGCCTCCGCTCGTGGCTTCTCGACCCCCTGCCCGATCCCGATGAATCCCGGCGACGGCAGGATCTGGTCCGGGAGCTTGCGCCGCTGACCCCCTTCCGCGATCGTCTGGCGCTGCTGACCAGGCTCTCCTCGAAAAAAGCCCATGAACAGTGGGAGGCGGGCGAAATCGTCGAATGGCTCCGCGAAGCCCCATCCACCGGCTCGCTCCGAACCGCGATGATCGCCGCCAGCATCCTTGCGGCCATCACCATCCCGCTGCTGATCATCTGCCTGCTCAACGATCTTCCCGCGTGGTGGGGGATTCCGTTCGCCGCCTATGCGCTGATCCTGATCTCGCGACGGCATATCACCAAGGAAACGATGGAGGATGCCCTGACCATGGAGCTGGCGCTCTCGAAATTCGGCGCGGCGTTCCGCCATCTGGAGGGCTACAACTATCGGGGAAACAACCATCTGAAGTCGCTCTGCGCCCCCTTCCTCGATCCCGAGAATCGTCCATCCCGGCATCTTCAGCGGATCTCCAGGGTGGCATCCGGCGCCACGTTTCAGAGCAATCCCCTCCTCTGGGTTCTGGTCAACTCCATCATCCCGCTCAACCTCTATCTGGCCTACAGGCTCGCCACACTCCGGCACACTGTCGGAGAGCTTCTGCCGGTCTGGCTGGATACCTGGTTCGAGCTGGAGACGCTGAATTCGCTGGCGACCTATGCCTATCTCACCCCTGAAACATCATTCCCGGAACTGATCGCCGAGGGGGAGGCCGATGTGATTTTCGATGCCACCGGGCTTGGACATCCGCTGATCGCGGCGGAACGGAAATCGCGGAACGATTTCATAATCGGAACGGCCGGGGAGATCACCCTGATCACCGGATCGAACATGGCGGGAAAAAGCACGTTTCTCAGAACGCTCGGCATCAACCTTCGCCTCGCGTTCGCCGGGGCGCCGGTCGATGCCGTCGCGCTCAGGACCGTGCCGTTCAGGATCTTTACCAGCATCAGGATCAACGATTCGCTTTCCGATGGCTTCTCGTTCTTCTACGCCGAGGTGCGCCGGCTTCGGATGCTGCTGGATGAGCTTGAGCGGTCCGACCCCTTCCCGCTTCTCTTTCTGGTGGATGAGATCTTCCGCGGAACCAACAACCGGGAGCGGCTGATCGGCAGCAGCGCCTACATCCGCGCGCTGGCCGGGCATCACGGCGCCGGGGCAATCGCCACGCACGATCTTGAACTGGTCCGCCTTGCCGATGAAATCCCCGCAATCACCAACCGGCACTTCCGCGAGGAGGTTCGCGACGGGCGGATGGTGTTCGATTACAAGCTCCGCTCCGGCCCCTGCCCCACGACCAACGCGCTCAGGATCATGCGGATAGCCGGCCTCCCCGTCGATATCCCCGAAGAGCCGGCATGACATCCGGCGACCGTATCTTGCCGGACGGCGAGGATCGGGCGCCCGCCGGTTTCGGGGCACAACGCCCATCGCCCGGCCATATCATATCGTAAATCCCAATGTCGTTCCTCCCTTTTGTCATACTCGCCTCCAGTTCCCCGCGCCGCCAGCAGCTTATGCGGCAGATGGGGGCGGAGTTTATCGTGATCAGGCCGGATGCCGATGAAACAACCCTGGAAGGGGAATCCCCGGAAGCGCTGGTCGAGCGGCTTTCGCTGGAGAAGGCGCTTGCCATCACTCACGACCGGGACGCCGGCGTCATCCTCGGCTCCGATACGGTCGTCGTGCTGGATGGCGATATCCTCGGCAAACCCGCGTCGGCGGAGGATGCGCGAAGGATGCTCCGGCAGCTCAGCGGAAAAACGCACACGGTCTTCACCGGATTTGCGCTGGTCGATATCGCGTCAGGCGTCAACCATATGGATCACGAGCGGACCGATGTGACGTTCAGGAAGCTGGAGGAGGAGGAGATCGTGAGGTATGTGGCAACCGGCTCGCCGCTCGACAAGGCGGGGGCATACGGGATTCAGGATGATTTCGGGGCGGTGTTCATCGAGCGGATCGTTGGGGATTATTATACGGTGGTCGGCCTGCCGCTGACGAAGGTCTACATGGCGCTTCGCGGTCTGTCATCGTCATCGTCGGGGGACGTTTGAAACGTCCCCCGACGGATCGGACGAACAAGCCTGTCACCGGAGGAAGTTGCGCCCCAGATAAAACTGAACGCCGGCCAGCCCGCGCGCGCCGGCATACTTCGGATCGGTATCGGAGCCGTCGAAGTTGAAGACATCGTACTGTCCCTGCACCTCGAATCCGATATTATCGGTAAGAAAAACCTCGAATCCGACGCCGGCCAGCACCCCCATGCTGAAGCGGGTAAGGCTCCAGACGCGATCAGTTCCCCCCTCGGTGACGATGCGCGAGACGGAGCGGATGGTCCCGTGTGGCGTCAGATGAAAAAAGATATCGTAGTCACGTGTTCCAAGCGCCACCTCCGGCCCGGCTCCAAGCGAGATGAACGTCACGGTCTGCCCGCCGTTGAACCCCGGATAAACCTGGTTGCGAAGCTGGGCGCGATCCACATTGAACTGACCGCGGATCAGCAGGATATCGGAGATGTTGAACTTGCCGTTGGCCCCCACCGAGGTCCCCCATTCCGCCGTTCCGCCGCCGGGCGAGATGGCCGTCTCCCCAAGCCAGAAGGAGAAGTTCGATTGCGCGCTCGCCGGAATCGCGACGGCGAGAAGGAGAAGCCCAAACAGTAGAGGGAAGCGGAGACTGTTCATGAGAGATCCGTTAGCTGAATATTCCCGACCGAACGGCCGTTGACCCATCGTTCACCGTCGTTCGCGGGAACGCCACGTTGAGCGTTCCAACCCCGGAATGACGGAAGTTACGTTCCCGTGAACGATACGGCGGCATCACAGCAGCGGGATATCGCGACGGCGACGGGCAGCGTCCATAACGGCAAATGCCGCGCCAGATGGGCTCACTGAACGGCCGCGGGCACCTTCGGCGGCGCGCCGGTGTTTGTGCGACGGACCGGAACGGCTTACCGGAACTATCGATCATGATGGAGGCCTATGCGGATTACGGTGATAGGATCGGGATTTGGCGGGCTTGCCGCGGCGGTGCGCCTTCAGACGATGGGGCACGATGTGACGATCGTCGAGAAACGGGACGCGCTTGGCGGACGCGCCTATGTCTATCGCCAGGATGGGTTTACGTTCGATGGCGGGCCCACGGTGATTACCGCCCCCTGGCTGATCGAGGAGCTGTTCAGCGAGGCCGGCCGGAACCCCGCTGATTATATCTCCCTGGTCCCGGTTGATCCGTTCTACAAGATCTTCTTCGAGGATGGCGCATCCTTCCATTACAACGCCGACCGCGAAAGCATGCTCCGCGAGATCGCGAAGTTCAACCCGGCCGATGCCGATGGCTACCTCCGGTTTCTGGAGAAGACCGGGGATATCTTCAAAACCGGCTTCGGGCTGATCGATTCCCCCTTCCTCACACTCGGCTCGATGCTGAAGGTCCTTCCCGATCTGATCCGCCTCCGCGCCGATACATCGGTCTACAGCTACGTCAGCCGCCATATCTCCGACGAACGGCTCCGCCGCGTCTTCAGCTTCCACCCGCTGCTGGTCGGCGGAAATCCGTTCCAGACCACATCGATCTACACGCTGATCCTCTTCCTGGAAAAAAAATGGGGCGTCTGGTTCGCGATGGGAGGAACCGGAAAGGTCGTGGATGCGCTTGGCCGGCTCTTCAGGGAGCTGGGGGGGAGGATTCTTCTGGAGAGCGAGGTGGAGGAGATCGTGATCGATGATTCCGGACGGCGCGCCACCGGCGTGCGGCTGCGCGATGGAGAGGTGATCGCGGCGGAGAGCGTGGTCTGTAACGGCGATGTGGCCCACGCCTATATGAACCTCCTCCCGGCCCGATACCGTCGGAAGTACACCGATGCCCGCCTCTCGTCGATGAGCTACTCGATGTCCCTCTATGTCCTCTACTTCGGCACGGACCGGCGGTACGAGGATATCCCCCACCACAGCATCATTCTCGGCAAACGATACAGGGAGCTGCTGGAGGATATTTTCGACAGGAAGCATCTCTCCGAGGATTTCTCCCTCTACCTCCATCGCCCCACCGCCACCGACCGATCGCTTGCCCCGGACGGCTGCGATGCGTTCTACGTCCTCTCCCCCGTCCCCCATCTCGGCTCCGGCACCGACTGGCGCGCGGCCGCCCCCGCCTATCGCGACGCCATCGTCGCCTATCTGGAGGAGCGCTACATGCCTGATCTTTCGAAGCATATCGTGACCGAGCATGCGATCGACCCGCTCCATTTTCAGGATACGCTGAACAGCTATCTCGGCAGCGCCTTCTCGGTTGCCCCCATCCTTACGCAGTCCGCATGGTTCCGTCCCCACAATCGATCGGAGGAGATCGATAATCTCTACTTCGTCGGCGCGGGAACGCATCCGGGGGCCGGAATGCCGGGGGTGCTTTCATCGGCGAAAATCGCGGCCGGGCTGATCGGCGCGGCGTAGAACGGGGCGTATATTATACGCTCAACATTTTCAGGAGAGCACGACGTGGCGGAAACTATTTTCTCGAAGATCATCAGGAAGGAGATGCCGGCCGATATCGTTTACGAGGACGACCGGATGCTCGCCTTCCGCGATATCACCCCGCAGGCCCCCACGCATATCCTCATCATCCCAAAGGAGGAGATCGCGACGGCGAACGATATCACCCCGGAGCATGATGAGCTGATTGGCGCGATGGTCCGGACAGCGGCGACGATCGCCGAACGGGAGGGGATCGCAGGGGATGGCTACAGGCTGGTGATCAACTGCAACGGGCATGGCGGGCAGGCGGTCCATCATCTTCATCTCCACCTGCTGGGGGGACGACCCATGACCTGGCCTCCGGGCTAGCTCCCGGCCGGAATGCGCCCGCCGGAAACGAGAACCGCCCCGCACGCTTGCGCGCGCCGGGCGGTTCGGTAAATCGATATCCCGCGGTTGAACTATCCCGCGATCAGCTTACGGCTTCTTCGGCTGGGCTGGCGGCGTGGCCTTATCGGGGGAAACCGGCGTAGCCTGCACCTGAACCGGCTTTCCCTGCGTCGGAGCATTGGTCCCACCGGCCGGAGCCTGACCCGGCACGCCCGGAGCGCCACCCTGCGGCGGAACGGTTGCGGCCGGAGGAGCGGCGTTGGCCCCCTGCGTCACCGGGCCCTTGGTTGTGCCGGCGCTCCCGGAGCTGACAAAGAGGTTGGCAAGGACGCAGAGCACCGCAAGCCCGCCGGCCACCCACGTGGTCCCCTTGGCGAGGAAGTCGAGCGTGCGCCGCGATCCGAAGGTGGACCCGAGCGAGGCACCGATATTGCCGAACGCCCCTCCCACGCCGCCGCTCTTGCTCGGCTGGAGAAGAACCATGACGATCAGAAGGACCGATAAAATCAGCGCGACAGCGACAATCACCATGAACATGACAGGCCTGATATAATTGAACGTATTATAGGCAATTGAAAGGCCGTCAAGTTACGGAAGAGGAAGAACCTGACAAAACCCATCTATTGCGGGAAGATGTAACGGCGCTCCTTCATCGGTCGGGTTGTGACTCAGTTGGGGATGATGTTCGGAATCATGGAGAGCGCCTGACCTCGCTCTTCAAGCCCCATCGGGGCGAACCGGTTGTAGCAGCGCCACGTATTTCATGATCTCAAGCTCCATCGGAGCGTACCATTCTTCCTGAATGCGGGGATGGTACGCTCCCACGGAGCTTGAGTGAACAACGCGAGCCTCGCTGCTACAACCGGCGCGCTCCTCTGGCGCTTGGAGAAGGGATCAATGATCGTTCAACAGGCCGGGGGATGGATTCAAGCTGAGTCACCTCCGACGGTCGCGGCCGGGTTGCCGTTGCCCCCACCCCGATGTAGATTGCCCCATCCGGCCGATGGAATCATGCCCGATCAGCCCCGATCATACCTGGAATCTCCCCGGCACGCGACAACGGAACCGCACCCGCTCCGCCCGTCCGGGCCATCGCGCCAAATGCACGCATTCATTTCGTCCCATCCATGAAGATCCTACTGGTTGAGGATGAACGCAAGGTCGCCTCGTTCATCAAACAGGGTCTTACCGAGCAGCTCTATACCGTCGATGTCGCGCACGACGGCATCGAGGGGGAGCATCTTGCCCGGATGAACGAATACGACGCGATCATCATCGACGTGATGCTCCCCCGCAAGAGCGGTTTCGCCGTCTGCCGCGCCATCCGCACATTCAACACCACGGTTCCCATTCTCTTCCTCACCGCCCTTGAAACCACCGATGACAAGGTCCAGGGGTTCGATTCCGGCGGGGACGATTACCTTGTGAAGCCGTTCGAGTTTCGCGAGCTGATGGCGCGCCTGCGGGCGCTTCTCCGGCGGAAGAGCGAGCAGACCACCGGCGGCGAGCTTCAGGTGGCCGATCTGAGGCTCGATATCCGCTCGCATACCGTAACCAGGGCCGGCCAGGCCGTGGAACTCACCGCCAGAGAGTATGCCCTGCTGGAGTTTCTTGTCCGCAACAGGCGGCGGGTGGTCTCGCGCGCGGAGATCGCCGAACATGTCTGGGAGACATCGTTCGACAGCGAGAGCAACGTGATCGATGTCTATGTCAGCTTTCTGAGAAGGAAGATCGACAAGGATTTTTCGCCGAAGCTGATTCACACGGTGGTGGGGATGGGCTATGTGATCAGAGACGAGGAGCGGGGATGACGATCAAGATGCGACTGACGCTGCTGTTCGCCGGGGTGATCGCCATCATCCTCGGCATCCTGATGTGGTCGCTCTACGGTTATATCACCTATCAGCGGTTCTCGGAGTTCAACACGCAGCTCTACAGCCGGGCGCTTACGGCCGCAACCGTCGCGCTGGAGAACGACGAGATGACGGCGCGCGCGCTGGAACCGTTCCGGAAAACGCTCGCCAACTATCAGCTTCCCGACGAAAGCATCTCCGTCTTCGATGACAGCAACCGGGCCTATTTCCATTCCGGCATCCACCAGCTCGCTATCACGCCGGCGCTCCGGGAGACGGCCATCAGACGGTCCGGCCTTGCCGCCACCGCCGGCGATACGCAGATGGTCTTCTTCCCCTATCTGGACAACGAACATCTCTACGTGGTGGAGGTTTCCGCAATCGATACGGCCGGCATCAACTCCCTCCGCAGGCTCGGCTGGGCGCTGATGGCCGGCTTCGCGATCTCCATCACCGTCGTCTGCGGCGTCGGCTGGTGGTTCGCCAGCAGGGCGATGGCCCCGATCACCGCCACCACCCGGCAGGCCGAACGGATATCGGCGACCGATCTTCATATCCGCCTGGATGAGGGAAACGGCAAGGATGAACTGGCGGAGCTGGCCCGCGCCTTCAATGCCATGCTCCACCGGCTGGAACGGGCGTTCGACTCGCAGAAGCAGTTCGTGGCGCATGCCTCCCATGAAATCCGCACCCCGCTGACCGCGCTGGAAGGACAGCTCGAAGTGGCGCTGATGCGGCTCCGAACCGAGCGGGAGTACGAGGCAATCCTTCAGGGCGCTCTTGACGATACGCGCCAGCTCCGTCGCCTCGCCAACGACCTCCTGATGCTGGCCCGCGCGAACTCCGAGCTTTTTCAGCGCCCGCTCACGATCCAGCGCCTGGACGAGGCGTTCTTCTCCGCGCTGGAGGATGTCCACAAACACTATCCCGAACGGACCATCGATGTGCAGTTCACCACGCCGGTGGAGGATGAGCGCTATTTCCAGGTGCAGGGGAACGAGGATCTGCTCAGAATCGCCATTGTCAATGTGCTGGAGAACGCCATCAAGTATTCCGAGCCGCCATCAACGGTCCACGCCGAGCTGAATGTGGGAAGCCGCGCCATCCGGCTTACCGTGATCGACTCAGGCAGCGGGATCAGCGATGAGGATATCCCGCACATCTTCGACCCCTTCTTCAGAAGCTCCGGCACCAGTTCGATTCCCGGCACGGGGATAGGCCTGGCGCTTGTCCGCACCATCGTTCAGCACCATCATGGCGCCATCGCAATCGACAGCCGCGTGGGGCATGGCACCGCCATGACGATCGAGCTTCCGGTGGCGCCACTCCCCGCCAGAGGGCAGTGACTCATTTTGGGATGAGGGTGATAATGCCTGGAATTATCACCAGCATCCCCCATCTGCCGTTCTCAGCCCCATCGGGGCGTACCGGTTGTATTCCATCATGATCTCAAGCTCCATCGTTACTACAACCGGCACGCTCCTGACGGAGCTTGAAGAGTGGCAGGAGATCGATGATCGTGCAGCAGACCTGGGGCAGAGCCTTGATTCAAACTGAGTCACTACCCGCCAGAGACATTTAATGCCGTTTTAATCCCGCTTTAATCCCACCGCGCTAGTTTCGCCGTCGATTCTATCAGCTCATAACTATTCAACGCGATCGTGCGCCTGAATAATTCATCACAGCAATGAGGCGATGATGAATTATTTCGAGGCGCAAAACAGATATCCGCCAATGGATTATCCGGGCAATTCCGGATGCCGATGGTGGCGATTACCGATAATGAAGACAGCGGATAATTCCGGCAGAGGAACAATCGTGGCACGGCGGGCTCATATTCTTCTCACGTTTTTCATGGCGCTCTGCGCGGCGGTCAACTGCCGCGGACAGGCACGGCTGACATTTATCGAGGCGCTGAAAACGGCCGCCGAGGGAAATCCGACGCTCCGACGCCAGCATTACGATACCGCCGCCGCAGAAGCCGATATCATTACCGCCGGGCTCCGCCCCAACCCGCAGATCACCGCGAATGGAGACATGCTCTCCTCCCGGCTCCCCGTTCTTACCCCGGAGGCAAAACAGTACGGGCTCTCCCTCAGCGTTCCGCTGGAGATGGGGGGGAAACGCGATGCACGGCTGGCGTACGCGGAAAAGAACAGGGAAACGACAGCGGCCGGTTATTTCGATGCGCGACGGCAGATGATGATCGCCGTGGCAAATGCCTGGTTCGATGTGGCCCAGGCACGGCTGGCGCGCGATGTCATCTCCCGCGCCAGGAGCATTCTGGACTCCGTGACCGCCGTGAACCGGGTCAGGCTGAAGGATCAGGTGATAACGCCAACCGAGCTGGTTCGCTCGCAGGTGGCCGCGCAGCAGTACGAGCTGCTTCAGCGCGAAGCGGAGCTTCAGCTCCTGAAGGCGGAGCGCGCCCTGGGCATCCTCCTCGGCTCCGCCGATCCGATCGATATCGACGATCGCGCCGATATCGATTTCACTCCGCCGACGCTGGATTCGATGCTCGCGTTCGCGGCCGACCATCGCAGCGATGTGATGGTCGCACGGGCGGCGATGGAGGCGGCATCGGCAAATCAATCGCTCCAACAGGCGAACGCATCGGCGGATATTTCCCTCTCCGCCGATTATATCCGCCAGCAGGGAACGCCGTTCTACGGGATTTCCTTTACGATGCCCCTCCCATTCTTTTCGAGAAATCAGGGGGAAATACAGAAATCATCGATAGCACGGCAGCAGGCGGAATTGAATTACGAAACCACGAAACGGCAGATCGCCGCGGAAATTCAGGCCGTGTACGAGGAATATCGCCTGCGAAATGAAAGCCTCGCGAAATTCGAGGGATTACTGGCATCCGCCGAAAAAATCAGGTCGGCGATAGAATATGCCTACCGAACCGGCAACACGACCATCCTCGATTTTCTCGACGCGCAGCGGACGTGGTTCGACACCCGGCAGGCGTACAATGACGCGCTGATCAGCTTCAGACGGAGCCGGGCATTGCTGGCGGTTACAAGCGGGCTGCTCGCCGTGTAGAAAATATTCAACGATCAACCGAGGCCATATGAAAAGGGCTGAAAGGATGAATTCATCGAGATGGTTCGCGACGGTCACAATGCTGGCCGCGCTCGCGGGGGGGCTTGGGGGATGCACGAACGGCGACGCGGCGGTCTCCTCCGCAATCGCGGCAAGGACCGAGGTGCGCGATGGTGGAAGGACGATCCGCCTGGCGGAGCCCCCCGCGCCGGACGGCCCGATCCAAACCGGCGTGCTGAGGGAGGGCGTGGTGAAGGCGGAAGTGATAGCCCCCGCAAGCGCCGTTGCCGGCATCTCCCGATCGACGGGCGGCGGCGGGCGGATCGCGCTCTTCGCCTCCGGCGATATGACATCGCTCTACTCGGCGTTCACGCAGAACCAGACCGCGCTCGACAAGGCGACAAGGGATCTCGCCCGCCGGAAGGATCTCTTCGAGCATCAGGCCGCGACCGGCAAGGACGTGAGCGACGCCGAAACCGACCTGGCGAACGCCCGTGCCACCGTCGCGGAAACCGAGGGGAAGATCCGCGCGGCGGGATTCAACCCGGAGGAGCTTCGCACCGGGCGACCCGGCATGCTCTGGCTGATCAGCGATGTGCCGGAATCGCAGTTGTACGAGGTACGCAGGGGGGAGGAGACATCGATCGAGTTCAGCTCGTTCCCCGGCGAGCGATTCACCGGACGTGTTCAGGCAATCGGCGATGTGATAGACAATGCGACGCGGACGGTGAAGGTCAGAATCGCCATGACCAACGCGGGCGAACGGCTGAAGCCGGGGATGTTCGCGAAGGTGAATTTCGGGCAGAGCGAAAGCCGCGTGATTTCGATCCCGCAATCGGCGATCGTGATAGTGCAGGGAAAACATTATGTCTTCGCCAGCCGGTCGGCAACGGAATTCGAACGGCGTGAGATCCAGCCCGGACGCCAGATAGGCGACAGCATCATCGTTGCCGGAGGATTGAACGCCGGCGATGTCATCGCGACCCAGGGGGCGATGCTGCTGAAGGGGCTGAGCTTCGGATACTGATGGGCGCATGAGGATAATTGCGAGGAGGACTCAGGGGATGGGCTCCCCGGAGTCCATCGGCGGGCGACCGGAAATTATAGGGTAATAATCCGCGAGGTGATACCGTGGATTGTTTTTCCGGTCGCTCCGCCCTTCGCACTCCTTGCTGAACATCAATCGCCGATCATCGGATTTACGGAAAAGTTTTTCCGAACAATATCGGTGCGATAAAAAGCCGTTGAATTCCTTCAACTCCACGGACTGTTCAACAACGATCATATGAGCAACGATGGAACGGAGGAGATGCTTCAGGTTCAGATTTTTCTCGATGAGGACGATACTCACGATGGAAAGCCGATGCACGAGTACCTGCTCCGTTATCTGATGCACCACGATATCCGCGGCGCCACACTGTTCCGCGCGACGATGGGGTTCGGATCGCAGCATCATCTCCACGCCCCGGAACGTCTCGGCGCGCTCGATGAACGCCCGTTGATGATCACCTTCGTGGACGAGCCGTTCAAGGTCCGCCCCATCCTCCCGCACTTCAGGGAACTGCTTACCGACGGCATCATCATCACGCATGGCGTGGAACGCTGGTAGCATCCCCCCCGCGCGGCTCACCCGCCGTCATGGAACAGGATTCGATATATGATCAGGAAGATTTTATCGTTCGCGCTGAATCAGCGGCTTGCAACGTTCGCGCTGGCGCTGGTCATCATCGGCCTCGGCGTCTGGTGCTGCCTTCAGTTGAAGATCGAGGCATATCCCGATGTGGCCGATACCGAGGTGGTGGTCATCACCAAATACGACGGTCGCGCCGCCGAGGAGGTGGAGCATCAGATCACCATCCCGATCGAGCGGGCGCTGAACAGCGTGCCGCGCGTCAGCGATCGCCGAAGCAAGACGATCTTCGGCCTTTCGGTGATCCACCTGACATTCGATGAGGGGACCGACGATTATTTCGCGCGCCAGCAGGTGCTGGAGAAGCTGCGCGATGCCGATCTCCCGGATGGCGTATCGCCGGAGCTGGCCCCGCTCTCCACGCCGGTCGGCGAGATCTACCGCTATGTGATCGAGGGGAACGACGCGCATTCGCCGATGGACCTCCGGACGATTCAGGACTGGACGGTGATCCCGAGGATTCTCCAGGTTCCCGGCGTCGCGGACGTGGTGAACTTCGGCGGGCTGGTGCGGCAGTACCATATCCTCACCTCCCCCGATAAACTCAAGAGCTACAACCTGACGCTGCAGAACGTGATCGACGCGGTGCAGCAGAACAACCAGAACACCGGCGGCAGCATCATCGAGCGGGGCGGACAGGGGTTTGCCGTGCGGGGAATCGGGGCGATCAGAAAGCAGTCCGATATCGAAAACGTGGTGGTGACGGCGGCGGGCGGCGTGCCGGTCTTCGTGAGGGATCTGGCCTCGGTGGAGGTGGAGCCGCTCCCGCCGACCGGCGTTCTGGGCTACGCGATACCGGCCGAAAAGATCGATGTGGGCTCCGGCGTGCAGGGGCTGGTGCTGATGCGCCGCGGTGAAAACCCGTCGGAAGTGCTGAAGGGGATCAAGGAGAAGATCGAGGAGTTGAACGGCACGGTGCTTCCGGCGGGGGTGCATCTGCGGACGATCTACGACCGGACCAACCTGGTGAATTACACGCTGGAGACGGTGGTCCACACGCTGTTCGAGGGGGTATCGATCGTCCTGATCGTGCTGATCTTCTTCCTCGGCAGCACGCGCTCCGCCCTCGTCGTGGCGGTGACGATACCGGTGGCGCTCCTCTTCGCGTTCATCGTGATGAAGATGACGGGCATCCCGGCCAATCTCCTTTCGCTTGGCGCAATCGACTTCGGCATCATCGTGGATGGGGCGGTGGTGATGGCGGAGAACGTGATGCGCCGATTGCGCGATGCAACACCGGAGGAGCGCGCGCATGGCGTGCTGCGGATCACAATGAGCGCCGCGCAGGAGGTTGGCCGGGAGATATTCTTTTCGGTTGCGATCATCATCCTTGCCTACACCCCACTCTTCACCCTGCAACGGGTGGAGGGGAAGCTCTTCTCGCCGATGGCCTACACCCTCTCGTTCGCCATCTTCGGCTCGATGCTGATCGCGCTTACGCTGATCCCGGTCCTCCTCTCGGTGGTCTACCGGAATGTCTGGAAGAGCGATCCGCCGAAGAGAATCGAGTGGCACAACCCGGTGATCGGCTGGATGCAGAAGGGATACGACGCGATCCTCGGGGCAATCGTCCGCGGGCCGCTTGTCACAACGCTGCTGGCGCTGGCCGTGGTTGCGGGGGCGGTGATCGCGGGAGGGGGAATCGGCACGGAGTTTCTCCCGGAGCTGGATGAGGGATCGTTCAACATCCGCTGCTTTCTTCCGGCCGGCATCTCCATCACCGACGCGGCGCGCATCCCGCCGATCATCAGGAGCATCATCTCCTCACACCCGCAGGTGGCCGCCGTGGTATCGCAGCTCGGCCGCAACGATGACGGAACCGATCCGTACGGGCCGAACCGGATCGAGACCTACGTGGGGCTGAAGAACTACGACCTCTGGGCAGACGACACATCGAAAAAGCAGCTCCTCTTCACCGTCAAGAACCAGCTTGAACGCGCGGTTCCCGGCGCCTCCTTCTCCTTCTCCCAGCCGATCCTCGACAACGTCACCGAGGCCGTCACCGGCAGCATCGCCGATCTCGCCATCCTGATCTCCGGCGACTCGCTGGAGCTGATGCGGAGAAGGGCTGATACGATCGCCGGGATCGTGAAGAACATCGCGGGGGCAAGCGAGTACGGCATCGAGCAGGAGGGGAATCAGGCGCAGCTCACCGTGGAGGTGGACCGCGAGGCCGCGGCCCGCTACGGCATCAACGTGAGCGACGTGCAGAAGATGATAGAGTCGGCTGTCGGGGGAAAGACGATCGGCACGCTCTACGATGGAACTGAGCGGTTCGATATCGTGATACGCTACGCGCCGGAATATCGCAATACGTTCGAGGCGGTCGGGGGCCTCCTGATCTCCTCCCCCACCGGCGCCCGCATTCCGGTTTCGCAGCTCGCGTCGGTGAAGATGATCGACGGCGCCACGATCATCCAGCGGATGGATGGCGAGCGGCAGATATCGGTGCGAACCAACATCCGCGGTCGCGATCAGGGGAGCTTCGTGGCGGAGGCGGAGGCGAAGGTGGCAAAGGCGATCACGCTGCCGAAGGGCTACACACTGGACTGGGGCGGGCAGTTCGAGAACCTGACGCGAGCCAGGAAGCGCCTGCTGCTGGTGATCCCGATCACGATCGCGCTGATCTTCGTCCTCCTCTTCACCCTCTACAGGGATGTGGCCTACGCCGGGCTGACGCTGATGAACGTCCCGTTCGCGCTTGTCGGCGGGCTGGCCGCGCTGATGATCCGCGGCTACAACTTCAACGTCTCGGCCGGCGTCGGGTTCGTCTCGCTGTTCGGCGTGGCGGTGATGTCCGGCGTGCTCCTTGTGTCGCGGATCAACCAGCTTCGTGAGGACGAGGGGATCGAACTTGTGGAGGCGGTGCGGCGGGGAGCGGCAATCCAGCTCCGGCCGATTCTGATGATGATGCTTGTGGCGCTTCTCGGCCTGATCCCGGCGGCACGCGCGTCCGGCATCGGCTCCGATGTGCAGCGTCCGCTTGCAACGGTGATCGTCGGGGGGCTCTGCTCATCGCTCATCCTCACGCTCCTGGCGCTGCCGGCGCTCTATATCCTCGTTGAACGGCGCAGAAAACGCGGAGCATCGCCGGATGAGGAAACGGTTGAAGGATTTCCCGCCGGAGATGAGAGGCCGATCGAGGCGGCGGAAGGATATGAGGAGACGGTGGAAAGCGGTTCCGCCACGGCCACCTGAAAAAAGCATTTATGATGGCCCGGCGCGAAAAATCGGGATGGATGACAATCATGTTCCAACGATGAGCTCCCTGGATGAAATTATTTCTCCACGAATTATTCAGCCCCCCCGGTACACAATGATGTACTCCCACGGAATTATTATTCCTCATATTTTTCCCGGTCAAATCGTCCGTCTCCTTTAACGGAATTCGGCGTGGCCGGGTCGCATATAGCTGTGAACCGGCGCGCACGAAAGTCTTCCGCCGGGGGAAATGGACATATATCCAACTGGAGGGATTATGACCACACGATGTACGTTCTCCGTGCGCGCCCTTGCGCTGCTGGCCCTGCTGGCCGTCCTCTTTCTGATGCCGGCCGCCGGCCGTGCCCAGAGCGTCGATTGCGTCAATGGCTGCGACCATTTCACCGTCAAGGTGGGGCGGCTTGCCTGCGATCTGACGCTCTGCTATCAGCTTTCGCCGAGCGGGCCGACCTTCTGCCTGAATTTAGCCGCCGGCAGCACGACAAGGGTTCCATGCACCAATTATCAGGCGTGGATTAATACATGCAGCGGCCCGTATTATCTGATACCATCAACGTCCGCCGCGCTCTGCAGCCCGATTCTCAAATTCGCCGCCGGCTGCTGCGGACAGATCTGCAACGCCCCAAGCACCGATCACTGCACGGTCCTGGATATTACTCCGGCTCCATGTTCGTCGGATGCCTGCCCTTGAGATAGATCAGTAGTGTGCAATCGCAAAGGGGAGGCCGGATACCCGGCCTCCCCTTTGTCGTATCAGCCAGAAAAATGTGAAATATTCGCAAGGCGGAAGTTGCACACGTTGCAAAGTTTCGTACAGAATTTCCGGCATGGCAGTGGAATTGCGAGCAGCCACGAACAACAATGGCGCAACAAGCATGTTTCTCCACGGAATAATCCCCTCTGAAGAATATTCCGTGGAGAAATTTCACGGCGACAGATCGCCGGTAATCCCCTGCGATTACCGGCATCCGGGATATTTCATCGGAAATATTTCGCCGACGATGCGCTCCACAATAAATATCGCAAGGGTACACAATGATGTACTCCCGCTGTGCCGTCAATTACCATAATTTTCCTCCATGAATTATCCACCCCTCCTGACAGCGGATTTCGGCTCGACCGGCCATTTGTATCGGTGGCCCGGCGCGCACGAATGTCTTCCGCTGCGGGAAAGGATATCATTATACTGGAGGCATCATGAATACACGATGTACGCTTGCGGTTCGCGCCTTTGCATTTCTCGCATTGCTGACCGCCCTGTTCCTGGCGCCGTCGATCGGCAGCGCGCAGGCCGTCGACTGTGGCCGTTGCGACCATTTCACTATCCGGGTCGGCCATCTCAATTGCGATTTACAGATCTGCTATCAGCTTACGCCTGATACCCGCGCCATCTGCCTCATCGTCCCTCCGGGCGGCACTGTAACCATTCCATGCCCGGCATATCAGGCATGGGTGAACACATGCAGCGGCCCGCATTATCTGGTGCCATCCTCGACCGCCGCGCGCTGCAGCCCGATTCTCAAATTCGCCGCCGGCTGCTGCGGACAGATCTGCGTCGGTCCAAGCGTCGATCGCTGCACCGCGCTGGATGTCACGCCGGCACCCTGCGAAACAGCCGGCTGCCCCTGAACACTATCATCTGCTTCTATATGGAAATGGGAGGCCGGATGTCCGGTCTCCCATTTGCTGAATCCGACCCGCGCTTTCCATCATTCTATCCGGGTTCACGAAATGTATTCCCGGAAAAGATCCACGGAATCCTGGTGGCAGCCGATGCACTGGTCGAGCGATGCAGATCGTCGATAAATCCGGGATATGATTCCGCGGGGGCTCCAACGCCCAATCGTCCTATCTGCTCGCGTCTGGAAATATTCCAGCGAAATGGTAGCGCCATGGATACTGTACGGATGCGTATGAAACCATCGCCGGAAAATTCGTGATCGAGTCATGGGAATCATCTTCCGGCGCTCGTGGAAATCCTGTACCATCATCGCTCGCCCGACCACCCGCTCATGGAACGAACGGCATCGATAAACATATCGGGGCGCGTGACATGCAGCCCGTGGCTCGCGTCCGGCACCATGTGGAGCACCGCGCCGGGGATCATCCCGACGGCATCGATCACCAGACGCCGCATCCCCGCCGCTGTCAGCTCGCCGAGAAGGAAGTTCACGGGAACGGCAATCGATCCCAGACGCTCCGGCGTCAGATGTTCTCCCGTGCCGAGGCCAAGCTCGTGGATGATGGTATCGTACGATTCCCCGGCGGCGCGCGCTACCCCCGGGATATTCCGGTATCCGCCTTCGGCCGGATCGGAGCCGTAGGCCCAGCGGAGAAAGCGCTCGGCGCTTGCGCGGCGTGAGCCGACCAGACGAAGAACATGGATGGCGATCATCGCTCGAACCGCCGATAGATCGGGACGGCGCTGGAGCCGGGCGCGCAACGGCGGCTCGACAAGCAGAAGCCCGGCCACCAGTTGCGGATGCTCGACGGCCAGATCGAGCGCAATGACACCCCCCAGGCTGTGCCCGACAATCATCGCCGGAACGGCGCCGAGAAGTTTGAGAAGCGCGGCGGCATCGTTCGCTTCCAAGGAGATGCTCTCCCCGGCCGGCAGCGGCGAACGCCCGTATCCACGCCGGTCGTAGGCGATGCAGCGATAGTCCGCGCCGAGCGCGCCGACGCTCCCGGACCAGATATCGCTATCGGCCCCGGTGCCGTGGATAAAGAGAATGGGAGGCCCGCTCCCACGCTCCTCATAAAACAACCGGGCGGCGTTGAGCGATGCGATCGGCATGAGTACCCGTCCGTGGCATGAATAAAAGACGACAAAATAGTTCACAGGGGCGATAGTTCGATCGCTCACCGACGACATTTTCATCAACCGGAACGGACACGGGAATCAGAAAAGGGGAACAGGATAATCGGTTATCCTCTATATTCGGGCCTTAACCATGGAGACAGTTCCGCCATGCATTTGCCGCTCCGCTCGTTCGCCGTTTTCGGGATTCTTCTGCTGGCAACCTCCGCCGCTCATGCGCAGGAGGGGGATATCGTCGCGGAGCGACCGGGGCATTTCCTGGTGCCGTCGCTTCTCAATCCGCTTACCGTGCAACTGGAAACCGGGATAACCGTTCAGCGGGATGAGAGCATTTTCAATGGAACGCGGTTCAACGCCACGCAGGTTCACTACCTCTCCACCGCGCTTCGGGTGGGGCTGCTGAAGACGGTGGAGGTGCGAGTGCTCGGGGAATATCTGAGCGACCGGGTCGTGGAGAACGGGAAGGAGGCGCAGGCCCGGGCACGCGAGGGGATCAACGGGCTTGGCATCGGTGCGAAGATCATGATCAGGGAGGAGGATGGAGCCCTGCCCGAAGCGTCGTTTCTTTTCCAGCTTGGCCTGCCGGTCGGCAACAGCGATTTCGCTCCACCGTTCTCCGCGCCATCGTTCACGCTCGGGCTGCACAACACTCTCTCCGATGCGCTTGGTCTTTATTACGGCCTGTCGGGCTCGTGGGATGGGATCAGCGCGGCCGGGAGCGGCGGCTACACCGTGGCGCTGACCGACGCCATAACCCCGAGGATCGGCGGATTTATCGAGGCGTATGGGAGCTTTATTCCCCACAGCCCGCCATCGCACGCTATCGACGCGGGGCTGGGGATAATCATCGCGCCGCAGCTTCAGATCGATTTATTCGGCGGAAAGGGTATCACCAGAAATGCCCCCGATCTTTATTTCAGCGCCGGCATCTGCTACCGGCTTCCCCGATGGGGCGGCTGGCCGTACTGATCCCTCTCCAGCTCCACGAGCATTCGCCATCGATTCGAAGGAATTTATACAATCCTTATTTCCCGCCATAAACTCTTTATCCCGCATTGATTTCGCACGCATGAACTTGTCCGCATACCAATGAACCGCATTCCGCCCTCTCGGGAGGAACGGAATTTCATTATGCGGATTATTCAGAAGTCAATCAGGATAAAGGAATTTCCCATGCGATTTTCAGGGAATAAACGTTTCACCCGCAATGCTTCGGACAGGAATATCAGGCCGATATTCGTTGCGCTGATCGGCGGGTTCGCTTTTCTCACCATCTCCTCTCACGGCACCGCGCAGGAGACGGAAATACCATCCATTTCAACGGATCGCCCGGGACAGACCACGCCGCCGACGATTGCCAGCCCCGGTTCCGTGCAGGTGGAGGTGGGGATGCAGTTCGCGCATGATCAATCGGACGGCGTGGAGATGACCACGATGAGCATACCCCAGGCGCTGGTGAGAATCGGGCTGCTGCCGGCGATGGAGCTTCGCGTCCAGGGAGAGGCACGGAGCATCAGAACATCGCTCCCTCCGGCCCCCGCAACCTCCCACTCCGGCCTTGCCGGGCTTGCGATAGGGACGAAGATCGGCGTGACCGGCGAGTCGAAATTGATCCCGGAAACATCATTCGGGATGACGCTGGCGATGCCGGCGGGCGACGAAGCCTATCGACCGGCGAGCGTAGCGCCCACGCTCTTCTTCGCCATGCGGAACGGATTATCCTCTACGCTCAATCTTTATTATAATCTGGGAGAATCGTGGGACGGCACGAACGGCGCCGGAACGGGGTTCTATGATGCGGCGCTCTGGAACTCCTTCACCACGCGGTTCAGCGGGTTTATCGAGATCTATGGCTCCTTCTCCTCCGCCGTCTCCGCAACACACGCCGCCGACATCGGCGCGGCGTTTCTGGTGACGCCGAATATTCAACTCGATATATTCGGAGGGGCCGGAATAACCGACAACGCTCCCGATTATTTCGTCAACGGCGGCGTATCGTTCAGGCTCCCGCGCTGACTTGAGCGATCGTGGAACGATCGGCGTGATATTCAGAAAATACGGCTCCATCGATTCGGACAACCCACGGCATTTCATCAGCCAACGCAATCAATTAACGAAATCCTTACGGCCGGAGATCAACTTCTGATCTCCGGCTTATGTATTAACCGCCAGCTTGCCTATGCAATCAACCAACGAATTTATCGCAGGTGATTTTCATGTCGCACTTTATCGTCAACATCGCGATGCTCATCATCATGACGGCATTTCTGACGATCTCGAAAGCATATTTCCGGCGGAGATATTATCAGCGGGAGGATTCACCGGAAGATCGTCGCGATATCACCGCGCCACGGCAATCAGTCACCGATGCTTCCACCACCCGGCCACGCGGACATCATCTCTTGATGAAATCTTTACGGCATGACGCCAACTCTTGATCCCCCTCTGATTTTTAATCCGCCAGATTGCATACGCAAACGAAATCGATCTTCAACAGTTGAGAGCGGAACATCATGATCGACATTGCGCTGCTTATCGTTTTCGCGGCCATCGTGGTTGCGTCATGGAAATTATACGGTCGCCTGCATCGCGGCAGGCAGACGGCCATTCGGAGAAAACAGTGAGCGATATCCTCTATCTCCTGATCATGGCGGCATTTCTCGCCGCGAGCATCGGCTACACGTTCGCGTGCGAACGGCTATGAATCACGATCGCATAACCGGCAAACCATTCCCGTTCGCGGGGGAGGAAGTATGACGTTCGAATATCTCCTTGGAGGCATCGTGACCATCGGCCTCCTGATGTATCTGGTGTACGCGCTTCTGCGTCCCGAGAAGTTCTAATCCGAGAGACTCCCATGACTGGCAACGGCATCCTGCAGATTCTTCTCTTCTTCGGCCTGATCCTTCTGGTTACCAGACCGCTGGGGAACTACATGGCCGACGTGTTCAACGGCGGGAAGACATTTCTCGACCGGATCATCGGCCCCGTCGAGCGCCTGATCTACAGGCTCTGCGGGGTCGATCCGGAGCAGGAGCAGCACTGGACAACCTACACGGTGGCGATGATCCTCTTCAACGTGGCGGGGATGTTCCTTCTGTACGGGCTGCAGAGGCTTCAGCATCTTCTCCCGTTCAACCCGGGGGCGCTTGGCGCTCCCACAGCCGATCTCTCGTTCAACACCGCCGTCAGCTTTGTCACCAACACAAACTGGCAGGCCTATTCCGGCGAGAGCACGCTTGGCTACGCGGTTCAGATGCTGGGGCTGACCGTGCAGAACTTCGTTTCGGCCGCCACCGGCATCGCCATCGCCATCGCGCTGACCCGCGGATTTGCCCGGCATTCCGCCAACACGCTCGGCAACTTCTGGGTCGATATGGTCCGCGCAACCCTTCGCGTGCTCCTCCCGGTCTCCCTCCTCCTCGCGATCGTGCTGGTGTGGCAGGGGGTGCCACAGAATCTGAGCCCCTACACCAGGGCGACAACCGTGGAGGGGACGGTGCAGACCATAGCCCAGGGCCCCGTGGCATCGCAGGAGGCGATCAAGATGTTCGGCACCAACGGTGGCGGATTCTTCAACGCCAACTCCGCGCATCCGTACGAAAACCCGACGCCGCTGACGAACATGCTGGAGATGGTGGCGCTCTTCGCAATCGCGGCGGGGCTTACCTACACATTCGGCTCGATGGTCGGAAATACGCGGCAGGGGTGGACGCTCTTCGCGGTGATGTCGCTCCTCTTCTTCATGGGGATCGGGCTGGCGTATCCCTCCGAGACAAACGTTCATCCGGCCGTGGCCGGGGCCGGCGTGGACATTACGGCGAGCGACCGGCAGGCGGGGGGGAACATGGAGGGAAAGGAGGTCCGCTTCGGGATCGCGAACTCCGCGCTCTTCGCCACCGTGACAACCGATGCATCGTGCGGCGCGGTCAACAGCATGCACGACAGCTTTACGCCGCTTGGCGGGATGGTGCCGCTGATCAACATGGAGCTGGGTGAGGTGATCTTCGGCGGGGTCGGCGCGGGGATGTACGGCATCCTCCTCTTCGCCATCCTCACGGTCTTTATCGCCGGGTTGATGGTGGGGCGCACCCCTGAATATCTCGGCAAGAAGATCGAGGCAAGGGAGATGAAGATGACGGTCCTGGCGATCGTCCTGATCCTTCCACTCTCCATCCTCGGGTTCACCGCGCTGGCCGCCATCCATCCCGATGGGATAAAGGGGCCGCTCAACGCCGGGCCGCACGGGTTCAGCGAGATCCTTTACGCCTACGTCTCGGCGACCGCGAACAACGGAAGCGCCTTTGCGGGCCTGAGCGCGAACACCCCGTTCTACAACCTCACCATCGGGCTTGCGATGCTGATCGGGCGGTTTCTCTTCATCATCCCCGCGATGGCGGTCGCGGGATCGCTCGTCCGGAAGAAAGTGGTGCCGCCATCCCCCGGCACATTCCCGACCACCGGGCCGCTCTGGGTGGGGCTGCTGGCGGGCGTCATTCTGATCGTGGGCGGGCTGACGTTCTTTCCGGCGCTTTCGCTGGGGCCGATCGTCGAGCACCTGCTGATGAACGCGGGCAAACTGTTCTAGAATATCATGGGCCGCTGGCCCGGAGCCGCAGTTCCAAATGGTCCCGACGGACCTGCCCTTTTCTCCCTTCAGCGGAGCCGGTTCCGGGGCATTCCGTTCGGCGCTTCAACGAGATTCGAGCAATGGCATCACGAAAGAACAATCTCTTCGACCCCACGATCGTTCGCCGCGCGGTGGGCGACTCCTTCCGCAAGCTCGACCCGCGCACGCTGATGCGTAACCCTGTGATGTTCGTGGTTGAAGTGGTGGCGGTGGTATCGACCATCCTCTGGTTCCGCGCCCTTTCCGGCGCGGGGGAGGCCGGCTTTGTGGGGCAGATCGCGGCGTGGCTCTGGTTCACCGTCCTCTTCGCGAATTTCGCCGAGGCGATGGCGGAGGGTCGCGGCAAGGCGCAGGCGGAAACGCTGCGACGGACAAAGACCGAGACCGAGGCAAGGAAGCTCCGCGATCCCGCCGGTCGCGATGTTGATCTGGTAAGCGCCACAACCCTCCGCAAGGGGGATGTGGTGCTGGTGGAGGCGGGGGATACGATCCCGGGGGATGGCGATGTGATCGAAGGGGTGGCATCGGTGAACGAGTCGGCCATCACCGGCGAATCGGCCCCGGTGATCCGCGAGAGCGGCGGCGATCGATCGGCGGTGACGGGGGGAACGCAGGTCCTTTCCGACTGGATCAAGGTGCACATCACCTCGAACCCCGGCGAGACGTTTATCGACAGGATGATCGCGCTGGTCGAGGGGGCGCAGCGGCAGAAGACGCCCAATGAAATCGCCCTGAGCATCCTCCTCTCCGGCCTTACGATCGTCTTTCTTCTGGCAACCGCCACCATCGAGATGTTCGCGGTCTACGCCGGCCGGGAGGTCTCCGTCACCATCCTGATCGCCCTCCTCGTCACCCTGATCCCGACAACGATCGGCGGGCTTCTCTCGGCGATCGGCATCGCCGGCATGGATCGGCTGGTGCAGTACAACGTCCTGGCGATGAGCGGCCGCGCGGTGGAGGCGGCGGGGGATGTGGATACGCTGCTGCTGGACAAGACCGGCACCATCACGCTCGGCAACCGGATGGCGACGGAGTTCGTCCCGATGAGCGGCGTTACCGAGGAGGAGCTGGCCGATGCCGCGCAGATCTCCTCGCTGAGCGATGAGACGCCGGAGGGACGCTCCATCGTGGTGCTGGCAAAGGAGAAGTACGGGCTCCGCGAGCGGGAGATCGCCACGCTTGGCGCCACATTCATTCCATTCACCGCGCAGACCCGGATGAGCGGCGTCGATATCGACGGCGCGGAGATCAGGAAGGGGGCGGCCGACGCGGTGCTGGAGTACGTGAGCGCGAAAAGCGGCGGGGCCTACCATCAGTCGACCGAGCTGCGAACGGCGGTGGAGAAGATCGCGAAGCTGGGGGGAACGCCGCTGGTGGTTTCCAGGGACGCCCGCGTGCTGGGGGTGATCTATCTGAAGGATGTGGTGAAGGGGGGGATGAAGGAGCGGTTTGCCGAGATGCGCCGGATGGGAATCAGAACCGTGATGATCACCGGCGATAACCCGCTGACGGCGGCGGCGATCGCGGCGGAGGCCGGGGTGGATGATTTTCTGGCGCAGGCAACCCCCGAGAACAAGCTGAAGCTGATCCGCGAGGAACAGGCCAAAGGGAAGCTGGTGGCGATGTGCGGCGACGGAACCAACGACGCCCCCGCGCTTGCCCAGGCCGATGTGGGGGTGGCGATGAACACCGGCACCTCCGCCGCCAAGGAGGCGGGGAACATGGTCGATCTGGATTCCAACCCGACCAAGCTGATCGAGATCGTGGCGATCGGCAAGGGGCTGCTGATCACGCGGGGATCGCTGACGACGTTCAGCATCGCCAACGACGAGGCAAAGTACTTCGCGATCATCCCGGCGATGTTCTCGGCCGCCTACCCGCAGCTCAACAGGCTGAATGTGATGGGGCTGGCAACGCCGCAGAGCGCCATCCTCTCCGCCGTGATCTTCAACGCGCTGATCATCATCGTCCTGATACCGCTGGCCCTCCGCGGAGTTGCCTATCGCCCGATGGGGGCCGGCGCCATCCTCCGCCGCAACCTGCTGATCTACGGGCTGGGGGGAATCATCGTCCCGTTCGTCGGGATAAAAGCCATCGACATGGTCATCGCCCTGGTCGGAAGCCTGTTCCGATAATCATTCCTGTCTCCTCCGCTTATCATTTTTGAAAGAGAGATCGCCATGCGTTCGCAACTGAGACCCGCAATCGTCATGATGCTGCTGATGACCGTGCTGACCGGGATGATCTATCCCGCGGTGGTCACCGGGATAGCGCAGGGGTTGTTTCCGCATCGCGCCAACGGGAGCCTTATCGTGGAGAAGGGGCAGGTGGTGGGCTCCGAGCTGATAGGGCAGAACTTCACCCGTCCTGAATATTTTCACCCGCGCCCGTCGGCGGCCGGTGCCGGCTACGATGCGACCGCATCGGGAGGATCGAATCTGGGCCCGGCGAGCCGGGTGCTGGCCGCGCGCGTGGACAGCATCAGCGCCGCCCTCCATCGTGAGAACCCGGATGTCCCGGTGCCGATCGATCTGGTGACGACATCGGCCAGCGGGCTCGATCCCGATATCACCCCGGCGGCGGCGGAATTTCAGGCTCCGAGGATCGCCTCGGCGCGGAAGCTGCCGCTGGAACGGGTTCGCGAGCTGATCGCCGCGACCACGGAGGATCGGCAGCTTGGGGTTCTGGGCGAGCCGCGCGTCAATGTCCTGCTGTTGAATCGCGCGCTGGACGCCGTAAACCGATAGCAGGCGCTTCAGTAACTTGCGCGCAACGTGGTTCGCGCCGATACCCTCTCTTCCTCACCGGAAACCGAGATGCCAGACGGAAACGCCCTCAACGACCGGCGACCGCAGCCGGATGCGCTCCTTGCCGCGGTGGAACGGGATGACCGGACCCGTGGAGGGCGATTGAAGATCTTCCTGGGGGCGGCGCCCGGCGTCGGAAAAACCTATACGATGCTCGAGGCCGCGCGGATCAGACGGCGGCAGGGAACGGCGGTGACGATCGGCATCGTGGAGACGCACGGGCGGATGGAGACGGCGGCGCTCGTCGAAGGGCTGAACATCATCCCCCGCAGAAATGTGGAATACAAGGGGCGCGTGATCGAGGAGATGGATATCGACGCGATCCTCGCCCTCCGGCCGGAGCTTGTGCTGGTCGATGAGCTGGCCCACACCAACGCGCCGGGGAGCAGGCACCTGAAGCGCTATCTGGATGTGGAGGAGCTGCTTGCCGCCGGCATCGATGTCTACACCACGCTCAACATCCAGCATCTCGAAAGCCTGAACGATGCAGTGGCGCAGATCACCGGCATCCGCGTCCGGGAGACCGTCCCGGACCGGATCGTGGAGCGGGCGGACGAGGTGGAGATGGTCGATATCTCGGTCGAGGATCTTCTCCAGCGCCTGCGGGATGGGAAGGTGTACATCCCCGATCAGGCGGAGCGGGCCGTCAGAAGCTATTTCCGTCCGGGCAACCTGAGCGCTCTCCGGCAGCTTGCCCTCCGTCACACCGCCGCGCGCGTGGACGATCAGATGCGGGATTACATGCGGGCGCACGCCATCAGCGGCCCCTGGCCCACGCAGGAGCGGCTGATGGTGAGCATCGGCCCCAGCCCGCTCTCCCAGCGTCTTGTCCGGGCAACGCGGAGAATGGCGGAGCGAAGGCGCGCCGAGTGGATGGCGGTCTATGTGGAGACGCCGGGACATTACCGGCTTTCCGATGCCGCTCGCGACCGCGTATCACGGACGCTGCGGCTGGCGGAGGAGCTTGGCGGCGAGGCGGCGACGATCCCCGGAGAGCATGTGCCGGAGGATCTTGTCCGTTACGCGCAGACGCGCAACGTCACGGAGATCGTGATCGGAAAATCGCATCGCTCGCGGTGGTTCGAGCTTCTTCACGGATCGATCGTAAAGGATCTGATCAGGAGGAGCGGGAACATCGATATCTATGTGATCACGGGGGAGGAAGAGGATGGGGATCAGCCATCCATCGCCTCGAACACCAGAACGCCCCAACGACTGAACGATTATCTGCTCAGCCTCCTGGCGGTGGTGACGGCCGCGGTGATCGCCCACGTGCTGAAATCCTTTCTCTCCCTCCCCAACCTCTCGATGGTCTTTCTCAGCGCCGTGCTGATGAGCGCCGTCCTCTGGGGGCTCCGCGTTTCGATCTTCGCATCGATCCTTTCGGTTCTGGTCTACGATTTCTTTCTGGTCCCCCCCATCCATACGTTCTCCATCGCATCGCCGCAGGATGTGCTGGCGCTGATCATCTTTCTGGCGGTCGCCATCCTCACAAGCAATCTCACCGGGCGGATCAGGGAGCAGGCGAACGCGGCGCGGAAACGGGAGGAGCGGACGGCGGCGCTCTACGGCCTCAGCCGGGTGATCGCCGGGACGGTGCGACTGGAGGATGCGCTCCGGGCAATCGTCGATCAGATAGCCGGGAACCTGCGGGCAAAGGTGGTGGTGCTCCTGCCGGTCGGTGAAGTGCTGGAGCAGAAGGGGGCACACCCTGAGGGGATCGCGCTGGATGAACGGGAGCGCGGCGCGGCGACATGGAGCTGGAAGCACGATCAGCCGGCCGGGCGCGGAACCGATACGCTCCCCGGCGATCAGTGGTTCTACCTCCCGCTTCGCTCCGCCGGGGCCGCCGCCGGCGTGCTGGCGATCGCCCTCGATGATACCGAGTCGGTGATCCCCCCGGATCAACGCCGGCTGCTTGAGGCGCTCGCCGATCAGGCTGCCGTGGCAATCGAGCGGGCGCGGCTGGCGCACGATTTCGAGCAGGCGCGGCTGATGAGCGAGCGGGACAGATTTCAGGCGATCCTCCTCTCCAGCATCTCGCACGATCTTCGAACTCCCCTGGCCTCCATCCTCGGGGCCGCCACCACCCTTCAGCGCAACGACGCCGATTACGACGACGCCACCCGGCGCGATCTTCTGACGATGATTCAGGAGGAAACCGAGCGCCTGAACAGATTCGTGGGCAATCTCCTCGATACCACACGGCTGGAATCGGGGGAGCTGAGGTTGAACAGGGAATGGATGGAGGTGAATGATCTGATCGGCAGCGCGGTCGGCAGGCTGGAGCGCCCGCTCGGCAATCATAAACTGACACTTGAAGTGGAGGCAGGTCTGCCGTTGATACGCCTGGACTTCGTCCTGCTGGAACAAGTATTTGTCAACCTGCTTGACAACGCCGTGCGCTATTCAGCGACGGGAACGGGTATTCAGGTGCGTGCGTATCGGAATGGTGAAAGCATTGTGATTGATGTGACGGATGAGGGGCGCGGGGTTCCCCCCGAGGATCTGGAGAGAATCTTCGATAAGTTCTATCGCGTGCGCCATGGCGATCGCCAGACGGCCGGAACGGGGCTGGGGCTGACGATCTGCAAGGGAATCGTCGAGGAGCATGGAGGGACGATACGCGCCCTTCTCCCCGGCATCAGCGGCGCGGGGACCACGTTCAGAGTCGAGCTGCCGATTGAACAAGGTGCTCCTCTGATGACCAATCAGGACGATATCATATGAGCAGCCAGCAGATACGGGTGTTGATTGTGGATGATGAGCCGCAGATACGACGATTTCTGCGGGCGAGCCTCGGGCCGCAGCAGTATCATCTGATCGAGGCGGCAACCGGGGCCGAGGCGCTCCGGCTGGCGGCAAGTGATCATCCGAACATCATCATACTCGATCTCGGCCTCCCGGATATCGACGGCATCGAGATCATCAGCCGCATCCGCGAATGGTCGCACGTGCCGATCATCGTCCTCTCCGTGCGCGGCCGCGAAGTCGACAAGGTGGAGGCGCTGGACCGTGGCGCCGATGATTATGTGACCAAACCGTTCAGCATCGGCGAGCTGCTGGCGCGCATGCGGACGGCGCTGCGGCATCAGCTTCAAGTCGAGGTTGATGATCCGGTGTTCCGCACCGGCGGGCTGGTCGTCGATCTGGCGCGACGCTCGGTGATGGTGGATGGAACCGAGGCGAAGCTGACACCGAAGGAGTACGAGATCCTCAGAAACCTGGTGATCCACGCGGGAAAGGTTCTCACCCACCAGCATCTTCTCCGGGAAGTGTGGGGGCCGACATATATGGGGCAGAATCACTATCTGCGGGTGTTCGTGGGAACACTTCGAGGGAAGATCGAGCCCGATCCGGCCAAGCCGCGCTATATCATCACGGAGCCGGGAGTCGGATATCGGCTCAGAGATTCCCCCTGACCTTCCCACGCTCCGCCCCTTGTCCGGAAACCGGATACTGTCCGGAAGATGAGCACCACACGACCCCTACAATCCACGTTTTGAATTTGATTTCGCCGTTTTTGTCCGATGGCACGGTCTTGATACATCCCTCCTGCAGTTCTCAATAACAAACTCAGTCGTCAAACCTCTTTCGGACCAATATCATGAAGAAGATCCTCTCCCTTGCCCTTGCCTTCGTTGCAACCACG
>JAQBOZ010000014.1 GCA_028287785.1 Chlorobiota bacterium | reverse complement strand
CCATCTCCCGCTCAAGCTCCATCGGAGCGTACCATCCCCGCATCCGTGCCAAATGGTACGCTCCGATGGAGCTTCAGATCATCGAAGACGTGGCATCGCTACAACCGGTACGCCCCGATGGGGCTGGAAGGAGAGATGCCGAATGTCCTCGATGAGCCCGAACAGCATGAGCCTTGTTCCAACCTGAGTCACTACCTCATTCACAGCCGCGATAAACCTTCATCACCATCGCCATGTCACGAATTCCTCTCTCCGATCCCGGAAATCGATTGTGAATAACCCGGCTCTGTTATCTTTGGCAAACAATCGATAATCTTCATTACAATTACGTCCTGGTTCGCCCGGGCGATGGAAGCTCTATCATGACCCGCTCCCCCCTCGGATTTCTGGCAGGCATTCTCTTCCTGGGCGCGTTTGGCGCGCTCACGGCAACGGCGCAGAGCATCGGCATAGGCGCGGGCCTTGCCATTCCGAACGATAAGATCGCGCAGGTCACCACGCAGCTTGCGCAGCAGGGGCTGCACGGCGGGGCGGAGGCGGCGCAGAGTGGATATTATGTCGAGCTTCGCGGCAGATTCGGCAAGGCGCTGGCGCTGACCGGCGGAATAGGCTACAATCATTTCGCCCCCGCGAACTCGGGGTATTTCGATGAGTCGGATCGTTCGGTGGAGCTTCAGAGCTCGCAGACGATGATCCCGGTGAGCGCCGGGGTGGATATGCGGCTCGGGCAGGGGATCATCTCCCCCTATCTCTCGCTGGAGGCGACATACAACCTCTACATGCGTTCGTTCAGCCCGGTGCAGGGGGAGTCGACGCCGGGGGTTACGCTGGAGTCCTCCACGGATTCCCGTTTCGGCGCGGCGGTGGGGGGCGGGGTGAACTTCGATCTGAGCCCGATCGATATCGAGGTGGGGGCCAGGCTGCACGTGGCAAACCTTTTGAATCAGGAAAATGGTGAGGCGGAGATCTACTATCTCCAGCTCGGCGCGACTCTTTATGTCCACCTGTAGGCTGAACGCTGCTCCGTGACTATTTTCGCGGGATCGGATCGGCGGCATGTGCGTCGGCCATTTCAACCAAATCGAGCTTTTACAATGAAACGGGCATTCACTCTCGTAATGATATCCGCCGCGATGGCGCTCCTTTCCACGGGAATCGCCAGCGCGCAGCTCGGCTTCGGGGTGGCGGTGGGCGTTGCCGCGGCGGGCGACAACATCAGCCAGGCGGGGGGGGCACTGAGCGATCTGTTTCACAAGGATTCCGTTCAGTACGGCGATCTCTCCGGCAACATCGGGTTCTTCGTCACCGGCAAGGCGCGTTACGGCCTGCTGGAGATTTTCCGGCTCACCGGCGATATCTCCTACGTCTACTTTCAATCCTCGGCGGTCACGCTGACGGGGCAGAGCATCGACACGGCAACGCATACCGCCAGCGCCACATTCGATGTGGGAACGTCGATGATCCCGATCAACGTCGGTCTGGATGTGGTGGCGCCGTTCCCGGTTGTCAAGCCGTATCTGGGCGCGCAGCTCGGCTATACCTACACCAGCCGGACCTACGCCTTCGTCAGCGGCAGCAACGAGCTGAACAAGCCGGAGTTCTCCAACTCGTCGGCCGGTGATCCCGATGCGGGCATCGCGTTCGACGCCGGGGTCGGCTTCCATCTCGGTGTCGCGACGATCGATGTCAACGCGCGCTACAACTTCGCCAACCTCCTCTCGAAATCCGACGGGGAGAAGAGTGTGAAATATCTCCAGCTTGGCGCGGGCGTTATCTTCTAGCAACTGCATGTTTCAGCGGTCGGCGGCCCCGTCGCGGATGCTCCGGTCACGGACGTATCGGCGATGGGGCCGTCCTCGATTATCTCGACAGCGATCCCATCCATGACTATCATCGACCTCACATGGCGGCTTCCGGGGCCGCTTGCCGGCTATTTCCTGGCGAAACAGGGGATGCGGGTGATCAAATATGAAGATCTCCATCATCGCGATCCCTTCCTCAAATGGAGCTGGGACCCGGCGTTCGCCGATATCTATCATGCGTTTCAGGAGCCGAAGGAGCTTCGCCTGATCGACTTCGGCTCCGCCGATGACGTGGCGGCGCTTCATCGGGAGATCTCGGCCGCCGATGCCGTGATCATGGCCTTTCCGCGGCGGGTGGAGGAGAAGCTGGGGCTTACCGGTGAGATGATCGATCGGGAGTTCGGCGGCATCTGCTTTACCCGGCTCGGCTTCCGTCCGGGGGATGATCACTCCGCGCATGATCTCAACTCGCTGGCGCAGAGCCACCTGCTGAAAATGCATATCCTGGATCGCACCGACGATATCATCGCGCCGCCGTTTCTTCCGGTGACGGGGATGTTCTTCTCCTACCATATCGCCATCACGGTCCTTGCCACGGCGCTCCGGCAGAAGGGGGAGAGCCGCCCGATCCAGAACTGGTGCTATCTGCAGGACGCGGTCGATCAGGCCCGCGATGCCTATTATCCCGCCAGCATTCAGGAGCGGGCGCCGGCGACATTCCTTCACAACGGCCGCTTCCCCTGCTATAACATCTACCGCACCGCCGATGGCGGCTATCTGGCCGTCGCCGCCGTGGAGCCGAAATTCTGGTCGCGATTCCGCGAGCTTGCGGGGCTTGCCGATCTGGACGATGGCGATGGTCTGCGCGATGGGGATCGTGGTGCTGAAGTGAAGGAGATCATCCTCCGGGCCATCAGGGGGAAAACGAGCGATGAATGGCGCGTGATATTTCAGGGAGAGAATAGCTGTGTGGATCTGGTTGGTCCGTACGTAGCATGATGTGCGCGGGGCATCGCCCCGCGCACCAGGGATTGCGCCCCTCCGGGGCTTGAAGAAAAACAAGAAGGCGCAAGGCAGGCCTCGTGCCAGGCCCCGACGGGGCGTCATGGCTGGTGCGTGGGGCTAGACCTCATGCACCAACCATATTCAACAGTCTGCCGGAGGTTACGCGAAGCGCACCGAGTAGACGGGAGGAAGATTATTGCCGATGCAGCTCCAGGATTCCCCCTGATCTTCGGAAACATAGGCGTTCCCCGTTGTGCTGCCGAACGCAAGCCTGTCGCCGCTGATGTCGAGCGCATGACGGAAGACCACATCGTAGGCCCCTTCCTGCGGAAGCCCGTTACGAAGCGCCTCCCAGCTCCTGCCGCCATCCTGTGTCCGGCAGACGCAGAGGGAGCCCCGGATCGCCATTCGCTCGCCATCGCTTGTCGCCGGGACAACCCAGGCCGTATCAGGATTCTCCTCATCCACCGCGATGGCAAAGCCGAAGTTCGCCGGGCCGTCCGCCTGCGATACATCCTCCCAGTCCGCGCCGCCGTTGCCGCTTCTGAAGATGCCGCCGTGATTCTGCTGCCAGAGTATCTCCGGGTTCGATTTCGACGCGGCGATGAAATGTGGATCGTGGCCGACGGGAACGGAGGGATCGGGGAGGAACTCCGCGCGGAGCCCGTTGTTGCGCGGCTCCCAGGTGGCGCCGTCGTCGGTTGTCTCGAAAACGCCGGCGCAGCTTATGCCGACCTGGATACGGTTGCTGTCGCGCGGGTCAACGATGATCGAGTGGATGCCGGCGTAATCGCGTCCGCCGCCGAACCAGTGCTTTTTCCGGCTGGGGTGATTCCAGAGCCCATCGACCAGAGTCCATGTATCGCCGCCGTCATCGCTTTGGAACAGCCCCCCCGGCTCGGTCCCGATATAGAGACGGTCCGGTTTATCGTCGCCGCCGCCGGTCATCACCCAGAGATAGCGGACGGCCGCGGGGGTGCCATCGCCATTCTCCTCCCCCTCCGGATATTTCGGTGCAGGGACTTCCTCCCAGGTGGTTCCATTATCAGTGGAGCGGTGGAGTTTCTGCCCCCAGTGTCCGTGGTCGATGCCGGCCCAGATGGTGCCGTTGCGTGAATCGACGTAGGCATAGGGGATGGGCTGCCCCTGGAACGCGTGGTTTTCGAGATCCCATCCCGAATCCTTTCGTTTGAAGGTCATCAACCCCTTGCGGGTTCCCAGGAGCAGAGTATCGCTTGCTGGTCGCATCGTATGTTTCGATGAATGGTTTATGGGAGCTTCCGACGGGACGCCCGAGCGGAATTACGCATGGAAGAGGCTCGGATCGGCGAGGTCGATCCATACCCGTCAGGAATATGAGATATCGGGGTGATGCGCGTTGTCATCCTCCGGAGAGGGCCTGCATGATGTAGATCTGGTCGTCATCGGCAACGCGGTCCAGAAGGTGCCGGCGGTCGCTGATGAGATCATTGCTGATGAAGATGTTGACATGCTTGCGGAGCGCCCCCTGTTCATCGATGATGTAGGCGGCAAGCCCCGGATGGAGCCGGTCCAGTTCCGCCACCACCTCCGCCACGGTTGCGCCGGCGACGGTGGTGGGGGCAAGGCCGGGAAAGAACTTCCGCAGATGGCTTGTAAAGGAGACGCTGGGCATATCTGGTAATGAAATGCGGTTCGGAACAAATGCGCGCGCACGATCCCGACGATAGCGGTGGACGGCGCCTGAGCGGTCATCCAATCGATGGGACGGGGCACAACATAGCACGCCCGCCGGAAGTTTTCCAATCGCTGATTCGCGTGGCCGGGCTGTTCGGTTGAATTCGGCGGATCGATCCGCGGGATGATCGCGCGTGGCGGGAAACAGGGAGGGATGATGATCGATACGGTCATCATCCCCGGCTCTGTCATCATCGCATTACGGTGGCAATCAGACGGCACCCTCTATTCTGCGGGTCCGGCTTCTGAGCAGCTCGATAATCTCCTCACGGGAGGGATTTTCACCACGGAGATCGACGTAGTGGTTGGCGAGCAGATCGTAGCGCCGGATCATCAGCAGGAACCAGATGACGAAATAATCGATTTTCTCGAAGACGATTGCCCCTTCATCGGCGTAGCGGTCCCTGTTTTCGAGGAAATCGGTCGGCATCTCCGTCCAGTGGCGGTTGGCCTTCAGGTGATGGCCGATATGGTAGCCGTCGTTGAAACAGCGGCGGTTGTAGCTGCTGTTGATGCAGGTGATACTGTTGCGATAACAGTTGGCCGGATCGGCCGGATCGATAAACGCATGCTGCGCCCAGTTGCCGGACATCATCGCGAACCGGGTGAAGAGGAGGGGGATCACGAAGACGATCAGCGTCGCGCGCCAGTCCACGAAGAGGAGGGCCGCCACGGTCGTGTAGTAGCTGATCTCCCCGGCAAGCATCCTCCTGCGGAGCACCGCCCGCTCGCGCCGACGGAGATAGCCGGCCAGATCCGGCACCACGCGAATCATAAACCGGAAGAGGTAGCGGACGAAATCGCCCAGCCTGTCGCGCTGATATCGCATGGTGCAGCTCAGATCATCATCCAGATTGTTCTCCGGATGGTGCATGCCGATATGATGCGCGTAGTAGGTATCCGGCGTTTCGCCGAACAGCGGGCCGAGCACCCAGGGAATGTAGTGCCGCATCCAGGCATATCGGGGGCGGAAGAGCCGCCGGTGGCTGGTATTGTGGAGCATCAGGATAAAGGGGCCAAGGAAGACCCCGAGCACCAGCGCAAGGTGAACCACCGCAAGCCACCAGGTGAAGATCGCGGGAATATAGAGGGCGATCGCCATCGGCATCACGGTGATGGTCAGCAGCGCCATCAGGCGGATAAAGGGGAGATCGCGGGGATCGTTGATCAACGGCAGCCCCAGCCGACCGAGGAGCCCGGGGCGTTCGTTCGGGTGATACGTCGGATCGGTCAGCACCAGACCCTTCGCGCGATTCTGAATCATTGTTTCCATAGGCATGCCCAGCTTCGTTCAAATACCGTGCGAGATCAGTTTGGTGAGGGGGCAAGGTGATAAAAAAATAGTTATAAGGGCCTCGATTGTCTCCGGCGGCCCATCATACTCCTCTTCCCGCGGAATTTCGGCCGTGCGGGAGAAGATTGCAGTCTGTTTCCGGAAGGATGCCAGCGTTGATTTATATCGTATTGCGATATAAATTGATCGTGATAATGAACATTGAACAGCATGGAGAGGGCATAACGATGGTTGAACGGGAGAGCCTTGATTACCGGAACGACGGGGGAACCCGGGGGGCGGGGAATTTCAGAATGCTCGTGGTATCGCTGCTGGCGGCGGTGATCGGCGTGGTGGCGGGGTTTGTGGCCTACGGGCTTTATTCGCTGATCGGGATCTGCACGAACCTGATATACTTCCATCGGTTCGGCCTCGATATCCCCAGCCTTCAGAACCATCTGCTCGGCGGCTGGGTGGTGGTGGTGCCGGCCATCGGCGGGCTGATCGTGGGGTTGATGGCGAAATACGGGTCGCAGAAGATCCGCGGTCACGGCATCCCGGAAGCGATGGAGGCGGTGCTTGTCAACAGGAGCAGGATTGCCCCGAGAGTCGCCATCCTCAAGCCGATCTCCGCGGCGATCGCCATCGGGACCGGCGGGCCGTTCGGCGCCGAGGGGCCGATCATCCAGACCGGCGGGGCGCTCGGCTCGCTGATCGGGCAGCTTCTGCACACCACGGCGTCCGAGCGGAAGGTGCTGCTGGCGTGCGGCGCGGCGGCGGGAATGGCCGCCACGTTCAGCGCGCCGATAGCCGCGGTTATCCTGGCGATCGAGCTGCTGCTGTTCGAGTTCAAGTCGAGGTCGTTCATCCCGCTTGTCATCGCCAGCAGCCTTGCCACCGCCGTGCATTTCCTGCTGATGGGGCGCGGCCCGATGTTCGATATCGGCCCCGTCGATTTCAGCGTGCCGGCGGCGCTGCCGTTCTACGCGGTGCTTGGGCTGATCTGCGGGCTGGCGGCGGTCGGCTTCAGCAACGCCCTCTACTGGGTCGAGGACATGTTCGAGAAGCTGCCGATCGATTCCGCCTGGTGGCCCGCTATCGGTGGGCTGATGCTTGGGGTGATCGGGCTCTTCTTCCCCCGCGTCCTCGGCGTGGGCTACGATACCATCTCCGGCATCCTCAACAACAACCTGGCGCTTCCGGTCCTTCTGGCGGTAATGGTCTTCAAGAGCCTTGCCCTCCTCGTCTCGCTCGGCTCCGGCACCTCCGGCGGGCTGCTGGCGCCGATGTTCATGGCCGGCGCGGCGCTGGGCGGAGCGTTCGCGATGGTGATGAACATGATCTTCCCCGGCGCCCATCTGGCTCCCGGCGCGTTCGCCCTGGTCGGGATGGCGGCAGTGTTCGGCGCCGCCTCGCGGGCCACGTTCACCTTCATCATCTTCGCGTTCGAGATGACGCACGACTACAACGCCATCCTTCCGCTGATGCTGGTCTGCGTCCTTGCCGATGGGATCGCGCTGGTCTTCATGCGGAACTCGATCATGACCGAGAAGCTGGCCCGGCGCGGCGTCCGCGTTCATCAGGAGTACGAGGCCGATCTTCTCCGGCAGACCACCGTCGCCGATGTGATGGACCCATCACCCGCCTCCGTCCCCGCGGGGATGCTCGTCGGCGATCTGGTTGACAGGATCGCCCGTCGCGAGCCCGAGATGGTGCGCCATCAGGCGCTGCCGATCGTCGATGATGAACACCGGCTGGTGGGGATCGTGACGCGGGGGGATCTGATGCGGGCGATGGAACAGGCGGATGGGGGCGACCACACCGTTGGCGCGGCCGGCGCGGATGGCCTTATCGTGGCGTATGCCGATGAGATCCTCCACGATGCGGTGCTGCGAATGATGCAGAACGATGTGGGGCGGCTCCCCGTGGTCGACCGCGCCGATCCGACGCGACTGATCGGCTATCTGGGACGTTCCGCGGTGATGAAGGCCAGGCTCAACCGGCATCACGAGGAGAACACGCGCGAGCCCGGATGGCTTGGCAAGGCCATCACCCGGCCTCTTCCCTCGTCGTGATCCTGGAGACGGCGGAGGCGGAGAGAAAGCCGAGGAGGGAGCCAAGGACCACGTCGAACGATTGCGCCGCAAAGTCGGTCTTCTTCTTATGGTCCTGCGCTTCCTGCTTGAGCGTGGCGATGATGAACTCCCTGGTGGAGCTGTCCGCCAGCTTCGCGGTCAGGGTGCCACCCCCCATGTCGAGCGCGGGGTTCACGTCCTTCGCCATAAATGCCAGATAGCCGGTTGACAGGAACAGCAGCAGATAGACCGACAGAATCCCCCACCAGAGGCGATTGTTGGATGTCATCTTCATCGAGATGCTCGGGATGTGCGATGATTCGTCAGTCCCTGCTGCTGGCGTCTTCTCTTCCATGCGGTCGTTGTCCTCAATGGTGGATGGCTGGTTCATGCCTGCGCGCGTCGACAGTTGCCCGTTTCCCCGGTTGGCCTTGATGGTTGAGGGGATGGATCGTGCCGAACTGCCCCGGCGGCTGCAAATATACTCCCGCCGGCCGATTCCCACGCGGCTCCGGCGTTCAGCGCCCGGTATAGATGCCGGTCTTCGGGTTGAAGGCCGCCCAGGTGAACCAGAAGGCGTTGGCGCTCGTGATGGGGGAGAGATGCATTCCCGGAATCGGCCTGCTCAGGCTTATGCCGTAGCCATTCCATGCCCTGCCGGTAAGGTCATCAGTGATGGTGCTGTCCCGGTATTGGAATCGGAGCGTTCGTCCATCGACCGACGGGGTGAACGCCATCGCGCTTCCCAGGTCGTCGCCGGCGGCAACCTCCGCCTCCTTCAGACCCGAGGTCATCCCCGGCTGCCAGAAGATCACCACCGGCACGCCGCCAACGCTGTCATTGACCACATGCTCCCTTGCCAGTACTGAAAACGGATACGCCTTTGACTCCTTGCCGAGCGTGATGCCGAGCACATGCTCCATCGGTGGAAGTGCCGCCGGTGTCTTCGGACCCCGATACAGAAAGGGGGCGCGGGCGATGTCGTCGTATCCGGCGTAGGGGTTCCGGCCGTAGTCGCGCGTGTGCCCGGTGCTTCCCGAAAGGATCTTCGCATCGGGGTACTCGTCGCGAACATGGCTCCAGGGGACCAGCCGTGTCGGCCATGATTCGAGGAGCAGCCCGGTGTGCGCGCCGGCGATCGATTCCCCTTCCGCCTGCTGCCACCAGCTCTCGGTCTGCCGGTCGTACATGATCAGGTTGCCGTAGCGGAGATATCCCGTGGTGCCGAAGCTCAGGATGCTGTCTTCAAACCTGCGACTGAACGCGATCGGGGTGTTGCAGAGCGGGCAGTAGCTGATCAGCATCGGCTTGCCGCCGATCACATCGTTGACAAGCTCATGCCAGATGATGATCCTGATCGGGTAGGCGCGCACATCCTTCTCGACGCTCACGAGAATCACCGGCTCGTTCGGTCGCAGCCAGAGATCGGCATCGGCCGTCGATACGAATCGGGGGGTGTCGATCGCCGGTATATCATCCTTGGACGGGCCTCCGGAGATGATCTCGGCGTACGGTACGGTATGGTCCGAGAAGTCCGTGCGGAACTCGTCGGAGGCGCCGGGAGGGGGGGGCTCATCCGGCAGAAGGGGGCGGCTGGAGTATCTGCGTTCGGGGTATCTATCGCGCTGTGGCTTCATGCTGTCGGGGGAGATCCTTGCGGCGGGCCCGCAGGCCGCGATCGCCGCCGCGAGATGGAGCACGAAAAGGAGATGGAGGAGCCGCATGGCCTGAAAATAAGAGATTCAAACCGGCCCGCATCCGGGAAATCATCTCACAACCCGCAATTTCTCCATCTCCCTTCCTTCCGTATCTTCGAGGACTTGGAAATGAACTCACTAGCAGAAGGATAGATACCATGAGCACCAACGGCAATCCCGCCAACGGCCACACGAACGGCAATGCCAACGGCGTGACCGGCGATCAGCTTACGTTCGAATTCTACGATGCCATGGCCGCGTGGGAGGCTGACGCCGCCAAAGCGAAGACCACGAGCTGGAAGCATACCACGCTTTCCGGCCACGAGGTGGACGTGCTGAACACCCCGGCCGACCAGAAGGGATGGGACTACATGGAGAAGCTCGGCTTCCCTGGGCAGTATCCCTATACCCGCGGCATCCACTCGAACATGTATCGCGGAAAGGTCTGGACAATGCGCCAGTTCGCCGGGTTCGGCACGCCGGAGGATACCAACGGGCGCTTCAAGTATCTGCTGGCAAACGGGCAGACCGGCCTTTCCACGGCGTTCGACCTCCCCACGCTGATGGGCCGCGATGCCGATGACGCGATGTCCGAGGGAGAGGTCGGCATCTGCGGCGTGGCGGTCTCCTCGCTCGCCGATATGGAGATCCTGTTCGACGGCATCCCGCTGGATCAGGTATCGACCTCGATGACGATCAACTCCCCGGCGATCATGATCTTCGCCTATTACCTGGCGGTGGCGGAGAAGCAGGGCGTCCCCTTCTCGAAGCTCCGTGGAACGCTCCAGAACGATATCCTGAAGGAGTATATCGCCCAGAAGGAGTATCTCTTTCCGCCGCGCCCGTCGGTGCGGATCATCACCGATATGATCGAGTGGTGCGCGGAGCACACGCCGCAGTGGAACCCCGTTTCGATCAGCGGCTATCATATCCGCGAGGCGGGCTCCACCGCCGCGCAGGAGCTGGCCTTTACCCTTGCCGACGGGTTCGAGTATGTGGAGCAGTGCCTGGAGCGCGGGATGGATATCGACAGCTTTGCGCCGAGGCTTTCGCACTTCTTCAACTCCCATATCGATTTCTTCGAGGAGATCGCGAAGTTCCGCGCGGCGCGCCGGATCTACGCCCGCAGAATGAAGGAGAAGTACGGCGCCAAAAGCCCCCGCTCCTGGATTCTCCGGTTCCACACGCAGACGGCGGGATGCTCGCTGACGGCGCAGCAGCCGGAGAACAACATCGTCCGCACCGCGCTTGAGGCGCTGGCGGCGGTGCTCGGCGGCACGCAGAGCCTCCACACCAACTCGATGGACGAGACGCTGGCGCTGCCATCGGAGAAGGCGGTGACGATCGCGCTCCGGACGCAGCAGATCATCGCCTACGAAACCGGCGTGATCAACGCGATCGACCCGCTGGGCGGCAGCTATTTCATCGAGCAGATGACCGACAAGATCGAGGCGGAGGCGGAGGCGTACTTCGACAAGATCGAATCGCTCGGCGGCGTGATCCCGGCCATCGAGGCGGGCTTCTTCCAGCGCGAGATCGCCGACGCGGCGTATCGTTACCAGCGCGAGCTGGACTCCAAGGAGAAGCTGATCGTGGGGATGAACGAGTTCGTGCAGCGCGATGAGAAGATCGATATCCCGCTGCTGACGATCAGCCGGGACGTGGAGGAGAAGCAGGTCAGGCGTCTCACGGAGATGAAGGCCGGCCGCGATCAGGACAGGGTGGATGCCACGCTTGCCGCGCTCCGCCAGGCCGCTGAGGATGGAACCAACATGATGCCCGTCGTGCTGGACTGCGCCCGCGCCTACGTCACGGTCGGTGAGATGTGCCGGCTGCTGGAGGAGGTCTTCGGGATCTACGAGGAGCAGCCGGTGTTCTGAGATGTCCCCCGTCGGGGGACGTTTCAAACGTCCCCTTCTGTCCCTTACGGGGGAAATTTCCTGGCTATTTCGTGATAAGGAATGTTCTGTTATTACGTTCCGGGATCGCTCGGGAACGCTGTTCGTTTCGGAGCGATCCCATGAACGGAAATGATCAGCGGCGCGTCCCGCCCAACCCTGTCCGCGGCGTGCCGGACATCTCTCAACAACGCATGATCAACGACGCTCCAACCAGTGCATCGGCGGTGGAAGTTACCCCCGGCACCATTCGCGATTATCTCCGGCTGATGCGCCCGGCGCACTGGCTGAAGAACGCGTTCGTGTTCGCATCGCTCGTCTTCGGCAAGCAGCTTACCAACATGCGGAGCGTTCGCGAGGCGCTGATGGCGTTCGGCGCGTTCTGCTTTATCAGCTCGGCCGTCTATATCCTGAACGATATCGCCGACCGTCGCGCCGACGCCGAGCATCCGAAGAAGCGGTTCCGCCCGATCGCCTCCGGTCGCGTGGCGGTGTCCGCGGCGATCATGCAGCTTATCGTGCTTGTGATCCTGGCCGCGGCCCTGGCGATCTACCTGCCGTGGCAGGCGGGGGCCTGCATCGCTCTGTACGGGCTTCTCAACCTGGGCTACTCCTTCGGCCTGAAGCACGTCGTGCTGATCGATATCTTCATCATCGCCTCCGGCTTCATGCTTCGCGTGCTCGCCGGCGCCAAGGCGATTCAGGTGGAGGCATCGGAATGGCTGGTGATCTGCACGCTCTTCCTTTCGCTCTTCCTTGCGATAGCGAAGCGGCGGAGCGAGATCAACCATCTGGGTCGCGGGGAGACCCGGAAGGTGCTTGACGATTACACGCCGGCGCTGGTGAACCTGATCATGCACGTGTCGGTGGCCGGGTCGATCATGAGCTACACGCTCTACACGGTGAGCGATCACGCCCATCTCTTCTTTCATACGAACAAGTTCATCTACACCGTGCCGATCGTGATGTACGGCATCTTCCGCTATCTCTATCTCGATGAAAAGCAGCAGGTTGCGGAGAACCCGGTTTCGGTGATCCTTCGCGATCCATCGCTGATCGCCACGGGATTCATCTGGGCGGTGGCGTCGATCCTGATCATCTATCTGGCCCCGTAGTGGATGCGGGCACGGCATTGCGTCTCAACGTCAAGGTTTGTTCGCATGGCCCGGCGTTGCGGACAGCATCTCAATCCGACAGTAATCAGTAATCCGTTGTGAACCCGTTGAGCGCAATCATCATTCATCCGGCCGTCCAAGGCTCCAGAGCCCGCATCGCGGCGCTCCGGGATGACCTTGCGCGGGTTTTCGAGGAGCGGCTCCGTCTCACATTCGATCTTTTTCCGAAGCTGCGCGATCGCTACGCCGATGAATTCGGCGGGCTGGAGCGGCTGATTCAGGAGCGGACGCTGGAGATGAGCGAGCGTCGGCGGATGGTGGAGCTGTTCGCGCTGAAGCTGGACCGCGGGCAGAAGCTGGATCGGAAGACCGTGGAGCTGGTGATGAAGGCGGTCCGCAACGAGTTCGCGCGGGTCCGCTCGCGGATGCAGCAGGCGTTCAGCGAAGGGGAGCGGAAGGATCTCGACGAGGCGTGGCGGCCATCGCCGTTCACGGATCACGGGCCTGACGGAACGGCTCCGGGGCGACGGATGGGGGAGGTGCGGGAGATCTATCGTCATCTCGCCAAGCGGCTTCATCCCGATGTGGGCGGGGATGAGATCCCGACGCGGCGCAAGTACTGGGATCTTGTGCAGGATGCCTATCATCGCCACGATCTTCCCCTTCTCAGAACCCTTGCCCATCTGGTCAGGACCCTTGCCGATCCCACCTCCGATGGGGGATCGCCCGCCGCCGAGGAGCGCCGGCTGACGGAGGCACTCCGCGCCGAACGCGCCCACGTTCGATCGCTCCTGCATGACGAGCTGTATGAGATGCGGGAGAAGCTGGATGATGATCACTGGGTGGATGAGCGACGCTACGAGCTGGAGTCGGAGCTGGAGGAGGTGGAGGTGGAGATCGCGAAGTGCGATCGGTTCCTGGCGCCGATACTCTCGGGGGAGAAAGTGCCGCCGCCGTATATCGTGCAGAACATCTGGTCCAGCTTTGTCGAGGACATGTACATCAACAGCCGGTAGATTCCGGTTGCCCGGCCCGGTTCAGTACGGAAGCCCCTTCGCGCGCGCCTCCTTCAACGCGGAGGCATACCACTCCAGCTCCTTCATGAACTTTACAATCCTCGTCCCCGTGCGCGGGTCCGTGGGCGTTCCATCCTCCTCCATCGCGGTCTGCACGCTCGGGATCGGGAAGATCGACGGGATGCTGGGCATTCCAAGCTCGCCGAGCATCGCGCGAAGCTGAACGGCCGCCCTGACGCCGCCGAACGATCCCGCCGAATAGCAGATGATCCCCGACGGGCGGAAGAAATATTCCTCCAGGAAATGATCAAGCAGGTTGGAGAGGGCCGGCGGTATCGAGTGGTTGTATTCGCCGGAGACGATGATGAACGCATCGGCGCCGCGGATGATCCCGGCAAGGCGCTCCAGCGGTTCCGGCGCCTCCCCTTTCGGATACTCCTTGTACATCTTTTCGAGGAGCGGAAGCCTGTATTCGATCGGGTCGATCAGCGTCGGGTTGTGCCCGCGTTCGCGGCAGATGCCGGTGATGAAGCGCGCCGCCCTGATCCCCTGCCGCGCGGGGCGCACCGATCCGTAGAAGATGACGATATCGAGGGCCATGACGATCCGGTTGAATGGTTGAATATCGATCCCTGCGCCGTCGCGCTTACCTCACAATCCTTCCGCTCATGCAAGCTCGATCGGCCGCCCGATCTTCTCGCCGATCAGATCCTCCAGCGTCGCCTTCAGCTCCACGCCGCGCTTGTCGTCGATCCATCTGCCGTCCCGGTAATCGTAGTGCCATCCTCCGCGCGGCTCGGCAAGCCATATCTGATCGGCGGCGCTCTGCCTGTTCACAATCACCTTTACGCCATCGGTGAACTCTATCACCAGCTTGCCGTCGGAGAATTCCAGATCGAACTCATCCAGCTCGAAGGCATCGAGCTTCATGAGGATATCCTTCAGTGTGGCGTCGATCGCCCTGATCACATCGCTGTTGCTCACGGTATGGTTCCTTGTCGCGTATAAGCGCTCAGAACGGATCTGTTCTGAGCGGCAAGGGGAATGAAGAGTCGGAACGCCGGCCCGCGCGGGTCCGGTCGAAGCCGGAAGCTACCACCGCGGCCGGTAGTAATGCAACCGCGCGTGGTTCGGGAGGTGCGGGAAATGTTCGTCCGGTGATATGTGGGGCGTTGAACGATCCCACGGCCCCGCCACCGGCGGGGCCGTGGGATCGAAGCGAAAGGATCAGTGAACCACGGTCATCATCCTGGAAACCGTTCCCTGCCGGCCGGTGAGCCTGTAGATATAGGCGCCGCTGGGAAGCCCCGCGGCATCGTACATCACGCTCCGCGATCCCGCCTCCGCCATCCCGGTGAACAGTGTGGCTACCTCGGCGCCATCGGTCCTGAACAGGCTCAGGCGAACCTGTCCGCGAGCCGGAACCGAGAAGGTGAAGGTGGTCATGCCGGATGCTGGATTCGGCGCGTTCTGTGCAAGCGCCAGGGAGGTGCTCCCGGCCGCATCGGTGTTGTCGATGCCGGCAACGGGGCGCGCGACCGCGGGGAACTTCAGCGCGCGATAGCTGACGATGCCCGGCGGCAGGGCCAGCTCGAACGTCTTGGTCCCATCGGGGCGGACCTCCGTTACGGCCGGGCTGCTGGTGGCGCCCCAGCCGATCACCGTGTTGCCGTCGGGCATCCGGCGCGCGCTCCCCATCGCGTAGCTGTAGGTGCTTGGCGTATTGCGGAACTCCCAGACCATCGTGGCGGTCTTCGCAGTCTCATCGAGCCTGTATTCCACGGCGCGGGAGAAGGGAGGGTTGTGGAAGTTGCCGTTGTCGAACATCAGAATGTTGCCGTTGGCAAGGCGGCGTACATCGTGCTGATGGGAGAAATGATTGGTGTCGTTCGTAAAGGCGAACTGGTTGTTCCTGCCGCCCCATCGCCAGATCACGTTGCCGTTCTCGCGGCTGATCTTGGTGACCTCATCGGAGTTGCGCGATGAAAGGAGGATGCTGCCGTCGGTGTCGATATCGATCGCGTTGCTGTGGATATAATCGATCGTCGCGGCGGTCATCACCTCGTGCGAGGCATCGGTCGGGAGGAAATGATCGCGGCTTCTCCACTCCCAGACCACGTGCTTCTGCTTGTCCAGCTCCTGCACCAGATATCCGAGGATCTGGGCATCCTTCTTTCCACCGTCCACCAGCGCGCTCATATCGGTGGCATACGGCTCCACCCCCATCAGCATGTAATGCCCGTTCGGGAGGATCAGCAGCTCGCGGCCGTTGGTCTGCACATTTTCACCGACCGACCGGATGCTGTCCACGACATTCTGGTTGGAGTCCAGCTCGACATAGGAGCCGCTGCCGATATCGAGTCCGGGGCTGAGGATGGCGTGGGTGAAATGGCCGTTCGGCTGGAGCTTGTAATCGGTCGCCGCCGCGTCGATACGTCGCGCGTAGAAGAGGCCGCCGGAGGCATCGAGCATGAAGAGATACGGGTTCGCGGAGCCGGTGAGCGCGATATCGCTCATGTAGATCTGGCCCGGCGTCGGGTTGTTGAACGCCTTGATGACGGTGTAGGGGAAGCCCTCCGGGTGCGGGATGGTATCGGCCACCACTCTCGGAAGGAAGCGGGGAACGACGCCGTTGCGCGATATGTTGTTCGCGGCCATCGTCAGCTCATCGGTCATCGGCTCGCGGAGCGTCCGCTCCGCCTTCAGGCTGGTGATAAAGCTGAAGCTGTGCGATTGAACCGCCTCACCGGCCACGGTCCTGACGCCGGCATGCAACTCGGCGGTGACATTCTCGCCATCGGCAAACGGGCGGTCGGGCTGGAAGAGAATGGTCCTGCCATCATCGGCCAGGATGGTTGTTCCGGTGTGGGTGCCGCTTATCGATCCGCTGGCGGTGATCCGCTGCGCGCCCTCAAGGCTTGCCGGATCGATTGCGCCGCCGGGACGGATGATAATGCTTGTGCCAGGGGCAAGCCCCCGCGATCCGGTAACGGGAAACTGGTATAGCGGAAGCTGTGCCCGCAACGCGGGCACAAGGCCGAACATGCCCAGAGCAAGGATGGATAGTACCGTTCTATTCATGAAAATGATACGGGTTATGCACGGCGACTCGGACCACGGAGCATCAGTTTCGTGGCCGGGTTGTACTGTGCGGTGAGGCGTGCGTTGCCCAGGAGAGGAATCGGGTCGAAACCATGGCTGATATCCGACGGGGCGACAGATAATGACCGGGAACACCGATCGCAACCTGAAAGTTACGATCGATGAGGTGAAGACGCGCATTCCCCGGATTAAATTTTCATCCGGGAGAATGCCGTCACCGCCGCGCCGGTAACGGAATGATGATTCCGCGTGTATCGGAAACAGCCTGGGGCCCGCCGCCGCGATTGCGACAATGGCCCGGCCGGCAATCCTCCGGCACCGATTTTATTCAAGAGGATATCTTCCATGCGAACGCACGTTCATCAGTTCCGGTTTTCCTCGCTCCCGTTCATCGCCATCGCAACGTTTCTGCTGGTTTCCTGCGAAAAGCAGCGGGATAACGCGGGGTTGGGCTTGAAAAGAGATCCCAATGCCACGGTCCGGCAGCCGGGCGCGCAGAATGCCGACCAGGCATCGATCGCCAGGGATACCTTCTCGGCTCCCGCGGAGGAGTATGGCGAGATCGTCGAAAATGATTTTCTCGATGCCGCCGCCAACCGCTTTTCCACCTTCTCGATCGATGTGGATGCCGCATCCTACAGCAACGTCCGCCGGTTCCTGACCGAACGGACCCTTCCGCCGAGGGATGCCGTCAGGATCGAGGAGATGGTGAACTACTTCCCGTACGATTACCCGGAGCCCACCGGCGACGATCCCTTCTCGATCACCGCGGAATCGGCGGTATGCCCCTGGAATCCGGCGCACCGGCTTGTCCATGTCGGCCTTCAGGGTCGCCATATCGACATGTCGCAGCTTCCACCGAGCAATCTCACCTTCCTGATCGATGTCTCGGGATCGATGGAGGCGCCCAACAAGCTGCCGCTGCTGAAGGATGCGTTTCATCTGCTGGTCAATCAGCTCCGCCCCGAGGATCGCGTCGCCATCGTGGTCTATGCCGGCGCCGCCGGTGTGGTGCTGGAGCCCACGTCCGGGAGCGAGAAGGGGACGATCCTCAAGGCGATCGACGATCTTCAGTCGGGAGGCTCGACCGCCGGCGGAGAGGGGATCACCCTGGCGTATGATCTGGCGCGCAGGAACTTCAAAAGCGGAGGGAACAACCGCGTGATTCTGGCAACCGATGGCGATTTCAACGTGGGCGTGTCGGACGATGACGCGCTTGTGCGGCTGATCAAAAAGGAGCGGAGCAGCGGCGTCTTTCTCTCGGTGATCGGCGTGGGAGAGGGAAATCTACAGGATCACAAGATGGAGCAGCTTGCCGATAACGGCAACGGAAACTACTCTTATATCGATGGCGTGGAGGAGGCGAAGAAGGTGTTTGCCACGGAGATGGGGGCAACGCTCTTCACCATCGCCAAGGATGTGAAGGTGCAGGTGGAGTTCAACCCGGCCAGGGTGAAATCCTATCATCTGATCGGCTACGAGAACCGGCTTCTGAGGACGAAGGATTTCAGCAACGACAGAAAGGATGCCGGCGAGCTTGGGGCCGGCCACGCGGTGACGGCGATCTACGAAGTGGTTCCGTCGGATGGAACGCCGCGCCAGAAGGGGATGCCGGCATCATCAGCCGTTGCGGCGGCGCCGGGAGATCCCGTGGTGAGCCCGACCGCCGATATGCTGGTGAAGCTCCGGTACAAGGCGCCGAACGGCACCGCCAGCAGGCTGATTTCCCGTCAGGTGGAGATCACCTCCACGCCGATCGAATCGGCATCGAACAACCTGAAGTTTTCCGCGGCTGTGGCGGGATGGGGGCAGATGCTGAGGAACTCCAAGTACAAGGGGAATCTCAGTTTCGATACGGTGCTCAATCTTGCCCGCTCCGGCGTCGGGGCCGATCCGCAGGGATATCGCACGGAGTTCCTGGCGCTCGTGGAAACCAGCAGACAGCTTTCTCCGGTGGAAGTCGCCTCGCGCTGATATCGGTGATATGATGATGAACCGGCGGGGCCGGCGCTCGACAGCGCCGGCCCCTGTTCTATGCGCCATCAGCCGCCGGTGTTCCTGAGCTTGAGATATCCCTCCCGGTTCGCCAGCCAGAAGGGCTCCAGCCGCCGCTCGGTTCCCGGCTGATCCCGTTCGTACATCTCCACGATCTCCCGCGAGCCGGGATGCGTATACAACTCCGGCACCCCCAGGCCGATAATGCCGTCGATCGCGATCGCCACGTCGTCGGCCTGGAGAAGCGGCAGCCCCGGAAGCGGCTCTACCCCCATCTCGCGGGCCATCTCGCCGCCACGCTCCGCCTCGTAGCCGAATATCTCCATCATCGCTCCCCCCTCGGTCACCTCCGCCCATTCGGTGAGAACGCCGGAGGGGATCACCACCGTCGCCGCTATGCCGCTCCCCGCCAGCTCCGCCCTGAGCGCCCGCGTGAAGCCGACCACCGCGTGCTTTGCCGCCACATATGCCCCGTTGGCCGGGTATCCGATTTTTCCGGCGAGCGAGGAGATGTTGATGACGTGCCCCGATCCCTGCCGCCGCATCTGCCGGATCGCCGGCGCGGTGGCGTACCAGAGGGAGAAGACGTTTACCCTGAAGATGTTCTCGATCTGCTCTTCCGGCGTATCCTCGATCAACGCGAAATGCCCCCTTCCCGCGTTGTTGATCAGCACGTCGAGCCGGCCGAATCGGGCGATTGTCTCTTCCACCGCCATCTCCATCTCCGTTCGGATGGTGACATCGCAGATGATCGGCAGGGGCGTCCCGCCGCGTTCGCGGACCTCCGCCGCGGCCTGCTCCAGCAGCTCGCCGCGTCGCGCCACCAGCGCGATCTCCGCTCCCCGCTCCGCCAGTCGCAGCGCAATGGCCCGCCCGATGCCGGAGCTTGCGCCGGTGATCAGCGCCGTTATCCTCGATCTGTCCATGATGGTCCGTTGATGATTCCAGCCACGCGGGCGCCCGCCCGCGGACCGCAACTAACGGAACGATTTGCTGGCGGCAAACAGTCCCATTGAAACGCACGGCCGTGGGACAATGCTTCCCATCTGCCGCGCGGCGGGTCTTGGCGGCGGTATCGGGCTTGTTATCTTGCCGGGCGTCATCGCGTTGTTGTCGCGGCGGATCAGCGGCGGCGTGCCCTGGAGGAGAGATGATCGCATGGTCAACGCAATTATTCGATGGGAGATAACGATGAAGGAAGAAACCATCAGGATCGATGGGATGTCGTGCGGCGGATGCGTCAACAGCGTGAAGAAGGCGCTTGAGCATCTTCCGCTGGAGCGCGCGCCCGATGTGGAGATCGGGTCGGCCCGCGTCGAGTACGATGAGGCGGAGCTTTCGCACGATCAGATCATCGCGGCGATCGAGGATGCCGGGTTCGATGTGCCGGTGAAGTAGTATCGGTCGGTTCCGGCCTTGCTGAAACGCGAAACGACGTTGCCGGGTCCATTCGGCGACGTCGTTTCTATTGTTCAACCAATCAACCCACAACCAATATTCTTCTCGGTTTCGGGCCTGGTGGGTCAGCACCGGGCAACTCATTTTCTTACGATCAGTTCGAGTACGCCGCGCTCACGGTGAACGTGCCGGTGTAGTTCCCGCGCTGCTGCGTCGCCGTCGGGCTGACCGAGCCGCCGATCCAGAGATACACCTGCCCAAGCCCGTCGCTGTTGG
>JAQBOZ010000015.1 GCA_028287785.1 Chlorobiota bacterium | reverse complement strand
TGAAGCTCCATCGGAGCGTACCATTCGGCACGGATGCGGGGATGGTACGCTCCGATGGAGCTTGAGCGAAAAGATGGGAGCATCGTTGCTACAACCGGCGCGCTCCCACGGAGCTTGAAGAGTGAAGAAGGGATCGCCGCCCAATGATTGTTCAGCAGACGGAAGCGTGGATTCAAACTGAGTCACTACCATCCCGTGTAACTATATTTCGATCTCTCTCTTTCTTTCTATATTCCGCCGTGCCTCTCGCCGGCAGGTCCAGGGCCGCGGAACCGTCGATACTCTACAGCCTGACGCCAGCAGCATTTCCCGGCGGCATCCCCCTGTCATGCCGTCCCTGACGATCCGATCCCGGACCCCCTGGACCTTCCCGAGCCTTATAACGGCCCCTTCCGTCATCGGCTCCATAGACCCGTACGCTCATACACCGATAATTTCGTTCAGCCTTTCCCGGCGCTTTCGGGCTCATTCCCACCAGCGCCGGTGCCGGACATATTTTCTTCAATCCGCACGCTCCATGAAGTCATCCTTACGCGCGTTCGTTCTGACGCTCGCCCTTCTTACGGCATCCCTGGCCCACGCGGCCGACGGCGATGCCGCCAGGACCCCCTCATCGAAAACCGCCACGCCGGTCGCCAAGGGTCCCGCCCCAACCTATCTGACCGGGGTTGTGATCATCAAGCTGAAATCGACCACGGCCAACCGTCGCGGGAACGTCCTGTTCGGCGTTCCGGAGCTCGATCAGGTGCTGCGAGAGATCAGCGTGGTCCAGCGCACGCCCCTTCTCCCGATGGCGCCGTTCGATCAGGCGGAGGCGCTGGGACCGCAGCGTGAGAAGGATCATGGGTTCGACCGCATCTACAAGGTTCGCTTCTCCGGCCCGTACGACGCGGCATGGGTGGCGGCGGAGATCAGGAAGACCGGCCTGGCCGATTACGCCGAGCCCTACTACACCTTCCAGCTCTCCTACACCCCGAACGATCCTCTCCTGGCGCAGCAGTACTGGCTGGATGCGATTCACGCCAAGGAGGCATGGGATATCACCAGGGGCGACAGCACCATCTCCATCGCCATCATCGATTCCGGCGTGGACTGGGCGCATGAGGATCTGAACGGCAACATCGCCGTCAACTCCGGGGAAACCGGGCTGGACGCGCAGGGGAAGGACAAGCGGACGAACGGGGTGGATGATGACAAGAACGGGTTCGTGGATGACTGGCACGGCTGGGACCTGGTCGGCAACCCGAAGATCGACGATCTTCAGCAGGCCCAGTTCTTTCCCGATAACGACGCGGCTCCCAAGCCGAACACCAGCTCCGGCTACGAGGGATATCACGGCACCGCGGTTTCCGGGTGCGCGTCCGGCAGGGCCGATAACGCGAAGGGAATCGCCGGCATCGGGTTCCGCACGAAGATCCTTCCGGTGAAATGCGCCGCCGATTCGGTGATCACCAACCAGATCCTCGCCGGCTACGACGGCATCGCCTACGCCGCCGATCGCGGGGCCAGGGTGATCAACTGCAGCTTCGGCGGCCCCGGCGACGGCAGCAGCGTCCAGGCGATCCAGGATATCGTCGATTACGCCTACGGCAAGGGGGCGCTCGTGGTGGCGGCAAGCGGCAACATGGGGACGAACAACGATGTAACGCCGGGCTATCCGGCCAACCTCAATCACGTCCTCTCCGTAGGCGCCACGGACTCCCAGGATTCCGTGGCCGGCTTCTCGGAGTACGGCATTTCGGTCAACGTCTGGGCGCCGGGGGTCAACACGCTCACCACCATGCCGGGCAATCAGTACAATGGCGGCGGGGTGAGCGGCACATCCTTCTCATCGCCGATCGTGGCGGGGGTGGCGGCGCTGGTCCTCTCGGTTCATCCCACCTGGACGCCGGATCAGGTGATGATGCAGCTTCGCGTCACGGGCGACCGCGTAAAGGTCCGCACGCCGGATCTGGCGCCGCTCTACTATCGCCGCGTCAACGCGTTGCGCGCCGTCGGGTTCAACAAGGATTTCAACGCAGGATCGGCCAGCACATTCCCCGGCATCGCCGTGGTATCGTACTCGGTGGAGGGGAAGACCCAGGATACGATACGATCCGCCGATGCCCCGGTAACCGTGCAGCTCACGCTGAAGAACTACCTGGCGCCGGCCGGCAATATCAGGATCACGGCGCTTCCCGGAGGCCCGCTCACGCTGGATTCCGATGCGGTGATCCCGACCATCGGCACGCTGGAGACGATCGCGCAGAATATCAGGGTGAAGCTGAACCCGGCGGCCGCCACGATCTACTCGGAGGGAGATCTCCAGCTTCTTCTGAAATTCAGCGGCGGGATCTATGAGGATATCATCCCGGTGAAGATCCCCGTCTACCTCCCCGGCTGGCATCGCCCGTCCGATCCCGTGGCATCGGCCACCAACTTCGTGGGGAGCGGCATCGTTGCTCCACTCCACGATGTGGCATTCGCGATCGCCAACGTAACCTCCGGCAACACCTCGATCCCGAAGATCACCCGTACGCTCGATGGTCAGGTCTGGTCGCAGCTTCAGCAGATCACCTCATCGAACGATCCCGCCTACTGCATCACCGCGATCGACGGAAAGCATGTGTGGGTTGGAACCGGACCCACGTCGAAATCCGCGAATATCTACCGCAGCACCAACGCCGGCTATGCCTGGCAGAAGACGAGCGTCGCCACGATCACGCCGTTCGTCAACGCCATCCATTTCTTCGATGACATGAACGGCATCTTCGTCGGCGATGCGCTCAACTCCGTCTGGGGAATCGGCGTGACGACCGATGCGGGAGTTACCTGGAAATCGCTGCCGTCCCCGCTTGCCCTCGGCAACGCAACCGAAAGCGGATGGAACAATTCCTTCGCCGCCGTGGGCGACACGATCTGGTTCGGCACCAACAACAGCCGCATCTATCGCTCCACCAATCGCGGGCAGAGCTGGGCATTCGCCAGCACCCCCAGCATCCACTCGTTCGGCGTGGCATTCGCCAACGGACAGGATGGGCTGGCCACCTTCAACCAGAACCAGTCGGGAACCGGAAGCGACATGGTGGCGATGTCCCGCAACGGCGGGCAGACGTGGACGGCGACAAAGCTTCCGTTTACCGGCGCCGTGCCGCAGGGGGTGGCGTTCATCCCCCACAGCAGCAGGGCCATCGTCGGCACGCAGAACGGCATCTACACGACCAGCGATTTCGGCGCCACGTGGAAGCCGATGCCGATGCCGATCGTCACCAATCAGGGGTTTGCCTTTACCACCGTGATGGACCCGCTCGGGAACATCGCCGCATATGCCACGAACGCCCTCAACGAGATCATCCTCTACACCGAGGCATCGAAGGGGCCGCCGCCGCTCTCCGCTCCCGATCTCACCTCGGCTCCGGCCGCGGGCGCCGGGGCCACGCTCTATCAGAATATCCCGAACCCGTTCAACGCGTCGACCACGATCCCCTTCGAGCTCCGCTCGGCGGCCGATATCGAGCTGTCGCTGTATGACGCGCTTGGCGCCCAGGTACGAGTGCTGGCCCAGGAAAGGATGTCCGCCGGGGCACACTCGGTAACGCTGGACGGCGCGGATCTGGCTCAGGGGGTCTATTACTATTCCCTCTCGGTCAACGGGGAGAAGATCAGCCGGCGGATGCTGCTGGTACGATAATCGCGACGCCGACTCGCGGGGAGATGAATTCCCCTCCCCGCGAATCGATCCAACGGAATATCGTCACGGAATATCGTCGATGAAAAAGATCGCGCGCGCGGTGCTGCTGCTTGGCCTTGTCTCTCTGCTGATGGATATGGCGAGCGAGATGCTGTATCCCGTCGGCCCGATCTATCTCACCGTCACCCTGGGCGCATCGATGGCATGGGTCGGGGTGATCGAGGGGATCGCGGAGGCGGTGGCGGGCCTTTCCAAGGGATACTTCGGGGCTCTCTCCGACGCGACCGGGCGACGGAGACCGTTCGTCTCGCTCGGCTACGGGCTCTCCGCCCTCAGCAAGCCGCTGCCGGCGCTGCTGGCATCGGTGGGGGGCGTGCTGGGCTCGCGCGTGCTGGACAGGATAGGGAAGGGAGTGCGGACGGCCCCGCGCGACGCGCTGCTGGCGGGTTACGCCACGGCGGATAATCGCGGCGCGGTCTTCGGCCTCCACAGAGCCATGGACACGGTTGGCGCGGCCATCGGGCCGCTGCTGGCGCTTCTCTATCTGGCCTGGCATCCCGGCGATTACGCCGCGCTTTTCCTGATCGCCTTCATCCCCTCCGCGCTCGCCGTCGCCACCACGTTTCTGGTACGCGAAACCACGTTTGTTCCGTCTGAACGGAAGCCCGGCATCGGGGAATCGCTCAGGTTCTGGCGGGAATCATCGGGATCATATCGCTCGCTGGTGGTCTGGCTTACTCTGTTTGCCATCACCAACTCCAGCGACGCGTTTCTGATCCTTCGCGCCAAATCGCTCGGCTTCAGCGATGCGTGGGCCATCGGCGGCTATATCGGCTACAACCTGATCTACGCCGCCGCCGCGTTCCCCGCCGGCCGCCTTTCCGATGCGATCGGCAGGAGGTGGGTGATGGCGACCGGATTCACCGTCTACGCCGCCGCCTACGCCTGCTTCGCGCTGGCCGGCGGAATCGGGTCGATCATCACCGGCTTCGCCCTCTACGGGATCTACGCCGCGCTGACCGAGGGGGTATCCAGGGCATGGATCAGCGATCTTGTCCCCAACGCCCGTCGCGGCCTGGCGATCGGCCTGCAGACGACGCTGGCAAGCCTGGGCGCGCTGGTCGCCAGCTCCTGGACCGGCATACTCTGGAGCGCGACCGGACCACGCATCCCGCTGCTGATCGCCGCCGGGACCGGGATGGCCGTGGGAATCGGGCTGATGATGTACAGGGAGAGAATCACCCCGGCGGGGATGACCGGCGCGACGGGCGAACAAACCTTCCGGCGACCGGGCGGAGATGGCAGTGACTCAGGTTGAATCCATCCCCCGGCCCCCGGAACGATCATCGATTCCTTCATCAATCTTCAAGCTCCAGAGGAGCGCGCCGGCTGTAGCAACGATGGGTTCTTTCTTCCCAAGCTCCGTCGGAGCGAACCATTCTTCGCATCCATGAAGGAAGCGGTATCCCTGCAACCGGTGCGCCCCGATGGGGCTGAGCACGGCGGATGCAGAATGCCGGGGATACTTCAAGGCATCATGCCCCTCATCCCAAACCGGGTCACTACCGGGGAGAGTATCGTTTCGAGAGCTTCGCATCCAGTTCGTATCTTCATCGCGGTAACATCCCTTGGGAACGTGTATTTTTGCCGGTCGCCGTTGATGGCGCCATCGTCGTTAGCAGTCAGATATCAACTCATCATACATTCACGAGCGCGGACGGGAACGGGATGGCCGATGGATCACGCGGGTGGTCCGGGCTTCTCATCGTTGCCGGCGCTCATCATTCACAATCAGAACTATGCCCTTCGCACTCCAGCCGCCCTCCGCGGGCGAACCGATTACCATGCATGACGGGAAGATCAACGTCCCGAATCAGCCGATCATCCCATTTATCGAGGGGGACGGAACCGGAGCCGATATCTGGCGCGCCTCCGTCCGCGTGCTTGACGCGGCCGTGGAGAAGGCCTACGGCGGTGAGCGGAAAATCTCCTGGTATGAGGTCTACGCCGGCGAGAAGGCGAACGAAGTGTACGGCGAGACGATCTGGCTTCCGCAGGATACGCTGGACGCCATGCAGAAGTATCTCGTGGGGATCAAGGGCCCGCTCACCACGCCGGTCGGCGGCGGCATCCGTAGCCTGAACGTGGCGCTCCGGCAGATCCTGGACCTCTACGTCTGCCTCCGCCCGGTTCGCTGGTTCACCGGCGTTCCCTCGCCGGTCCGCCACCCGGAGAAGGTGGACATGGTGATCTTCCGCGAGAACACCGAGGATATCTACGCCGGCATCGAGTGGGCGCCCGGAACGCCGGAGGCCGCAAAGGTCATGGAGTTCCTCCAGGAAGCATTCCCGAAGATGTTCGACAAGATCCGCTTCGGCACCGCCGAGCGCTCCCGCTCGTTCGCGACCGCGGCGATGCCCGGCGGCGAGGAGGAGGAGGCAATGGTGGAGGTCGGCCTTGGGATCAAGGCGGTGAGCAAGCTCGGAAGCCAGCGCCTGATCTACGCGGCGATCGAGTACGCCATCATCAACGGCCGCAAGAGCGTGACGCTGGTGCACAAGGGGAACATCATGAAGTTCACCGAGGGCTCCTTCCGCGACTGGGGCTACGAGCTTGCCAAGGAGACGTTCGGTGCTGTGGAGATCGACGGCGGGCCGTGGTGCCGCATCCCCGAGGGGAAGCCGGGCGCGGGGATCGTGATCAAGGATGCCATCGCCGATATCACCCTCCAGCAGGTGCTGACACGCCCCGACGAGTTCGATGTGATCGCCACGCTCAACCTGAACGGCGATTATCTCTCGGACGCGCTCGCGGCGCAGGTCGGCGGCATCGGGATCGCTCCGGGAGCGAATATCAACTATGTCACCGGCGCGGCTATCTTCGAGGCCACGCACGGCACGGCGCCGAAATACGCGGGGCTGGACAAGGTCAACCCAGGATCGGTGATCCTTTCCGGCGAGCTGATGCTCCGCTACATGGGATGGACCGAGGCGGCCGATCTGATCATCAAGGGGATGAACGGCGCTATCTCCGCCAGGACCGTCACGTACGATTTCGCACGCCTGATGGAGGGCGCTACTGAGATCAAGACGTCGGAGTTCGGTGACGCGATGATCGCGCATATGTAGATTGCGTAGCTGTGGATCGCGTATTAATCGCTTGGACACGTTGGAGCGTCGGGGCAGGTTTAAAACCTGCCCCGACTGAGACGACTGACACAACCGACACAATCACTTCAACAAGACTCTCAATCATGTGTGGCCGTTTTACTCTCGCTTCCGATATCGATGAATTCCTCAGACAGTACGATATCGAGGTCCCCGATCCGCTCAAAAAGCCGCGACGCTATAATCTCTCCCCCAGCCAGCCGGTGGTTGGCCTGGTGGCCGATCCTCACCTGAGGCTGGAGGTCATGGAGTGGGGATATCTTCCGGCGTGGGCAAAGCCGGGCGCCGGGATGCACACGGTGATCAACGCCCGCATCGAGTCGATCGCCGAGAAGAAGCCGTATTTCCGTGGCGCGTTCCACAGCGCCCGCTGCGCCATCCTGGCCGATGGATTCTACGAGTGGAAGAAAATTCGCGGCGGAAAGCAGCCCTACAGGATCACGCTGAAGGATGGCGGCGTCTTCGCGTTTGCCGGGCTCTGGAGCCATGTCAACACCGGCGATGGCTCCGAGCGCGCCACCTGCGCCATCATCACCGTGGAGCCCAACGAGCTGATGGCCGATATCCACAACAGGATGCCCGCCATCCTGACCCCTGCCGACCTCTCCGTCTGGCTGGACCCGAAAGCCCGCGAGCGCGATCTCTACGCGGCCGTGGAACCCTATCCCTCCGATCTTCTTCGCGCCTATCCGGTCGGCACGGCCATGAACTCGGCGGCGCACGACGCGCCGGACTGCATCGCGCCGATCATCGATGATGAGGCGTAGCAGGCTGTTGAACAACGTCACCTGATCGTTGTTAACAGCCCGACAGCGGCCACGATGCTCCCCGCAATATTCTCCAACTCCATTCTCGATGTCCGACCGTACCAGAGGTGTTCTTTTCGTGCTTGCGGCGGCGGTCCTCTGGAGTTCCGGCGGTCTGCTGATCAAGCTGATCACGCTCAACCCGGCCGCCAGCCCCATCGCGCGCGGCCTGGCGATCGCTGGGGGACGGAGCGTGATCGCCGCGCTGGTCATCTGGGCGTTCGCTCGCCCCATCTCCTTCCGCTTCACCCGCGGGCAGTTCCTTGGCGCCCTTACCTATGCCGGGACGGTCATCTTCTTCGTGATCGCCACCAGGCTGACCACCGCCGCCAACGCCATCCTCCTCCAGTACACCGCGCCGATGTATGCGGCGCTCCTCAGCTACAGAATGCTCCGCGAGCCGATCACCCGGTTCGACTGGCTCTCGATCCTCTTCGTCTTCGCCGGCATGACCCTCTTTTTCCTGAAGGATCTGGGAGGCGGCGGGATGACCGGCGATATCATCGCGGTGATCAGCGGCATCTTCTTCGCCCTCTGCGTGGTCCTTCTCCGGAAGGAACGCCACGGGTCGCCGCTCGGGATCGTGCTGCTCGGGAATATCATCACCGTCGCGATCGGCCTTCCGTTCATGATCGGCAACGCGCCGTCCGGAACGGACCTCCTCCTGCTCCTCCCGCTCGGCGCACTTCAGCTCGGGCTTGGCTATATCTGCTTCGTTCGCGGGGTCAGACATGTCAGCGCCATCGAGGGAACGCTGATTCCCGTGCTTGAACCGATTCTCAACCCGATCTGGGTTGTGCTCTTCTACGGTGAACGACCCACCATCAACGCGGTGATCGGCGGGCTTATCGTCATCGCGGCGGTAACGGCGCGCGGGGTGCACAAGGCGATGCGCGAGCGACGGGATGGCCGGCCGGCCGAATCGTGATCATCGGCGCTCATATCATCCCTGCTTGCTTCGCCTCCCGCGCGGGGGTATTTTTCCCGATGCATATCACACGACTCCGCGCGATGGTGATGGCGATGTTCGTCATCGCAACCCTTATCCTCCTCCCGGCAATATCGCATGCCCAGGGCGCCGCGAAGTTCCCGCGGATCGTCTATGTGGCCTTCGACCACACACCTCTCTACGATTCGGCCAGCTATCAGTCGCCGGTGGTTCAGGATCTGAAGATGGGGGATACCGTCCGCGCCCTCGGCATCATCGGCCGATTTCTTCATATCGAAACAGCGACGTGCGCCGGATATGTCCGCGCATCCAGCACGGCGGATCTTCCTCCGCTGCCGACAACCTCCGGCACCGCCGCCGCTTCGGGCACGGATCATGCCGCCACCAACAGTGCCGGCGGCGAGCGGGGCGCGGTACAATGCCGCGGCATTACCCAGGCCGGCAGACGATGCCTGCGTACCACGACCGACCCGAGCGGTTACTGCTGGCAGCATCGGAAGAACTAGCGCCGTTCAAGCCCTCCCATAATCGCGAACCTTCCATCAGGATTTTCACGTGCCTGCTGCAACCCAGCCCGACCGGATCGGCCTCAGAGCGATCGCATCCATACTCCTGCTTCTGTTGCTCTGTGCCAGCCATCTTCGCGCCGCCACGGACCCGCCATCCCCCCCCCCGCCGTCGCCCAGCATCGGCGATACCATCGTGAGCGATATCGCGGAGTCCGGAAGCGATGCCGCGCTCTTCTTCGCCGCGCCCGCACGATTCGGCGCTCGAAGCTGGGGAATTGCGGGGGGAATCATGGGAGGCACCGGGCTGATGATGCTGGCGGATGACCCGGTGCGCCGTGGCTTCTCCGGCGCGCATAACGCCACAAAGGACCGGATCGCCGATATCGGCAACCTGAACGGAACGATTCTCCCCGCCGGGGTCATCTCCGGCGGGCTCTATCTGAGCGGCCTGCTCTTCGACAGCCCCTCGCTCCGGCTCGCGGGACGCCATATCGTGGAGTCGGTCACGTTCGCGGCCGCCATCACCACCACCGTAAAGGCCCTTGTCGGACGGCAACGCCCGTTCCTGAATGGTGGACCGTATGTGTTCCACGGGCCAAGCCTGAACGACGATCTCAACTCCCTGCCGTCCGGACACACCACCGTCGCGTTCGCGCTCTGCTCATCGCTCGCCGCCGATATCGACCGTCCCTGGGCAACCGTCGGCCTCTACTCGATCGCCGCCGTCACCGGGCTTAGCCGGATCTATGTGGATCGCCACTGGGCCAGCGATGTATTCCTCGGCGCGGCCATCGGCACCATCTGCGGCTACGGCGTCTCCCATCTCCACGACGGGCCGGGCGGCGCCACCGGCCTCCTTATCGTGCCGACGACCAGCGGGTTCGCGATGTGCTATACATTCTGACCCGATGGGCCCGGCGGATCACGATCATATCACACAAATGCCCCTGTTCGCGGGACGGGCGGCATATGATTTGCTATGCCTGAATGGTTGATTTGGTTCGATGATCATTCTATCATTCAAGGAGGGTACAATGGGTTTGACGTTTTCACGAATGCTGAAGGTCGGTATCGTCCTTTGCGCGTGCGCCACGTTCGGCGCCTGCAAGAAGAGCCCGGATACGCAGGCCACCATCACCACGGACTCCGCCGTAACCACGCCGGGAACCGCGACCGGAACACCGACGGCCGACAGCGCGATGGCGCATCATGATACCGCGATGGCTTCCGGCGCCGGCATGGATACCTCGAAGGCGGCCACCGCCATGCCGATGAACGACGCGAATATCCTCGCGGCGCTTTCCATGGCCGACTCCGCGGAGATCACCGAGGGGAAGCTGGCGCTGAAGAAGGGGAAGAACGCCGATGTCAAGAAGTTCGCGCAGATGATGATCACCGACCACGGCAAGATGATGAGCGACGGCAAGGCGCTCGCAGCCAGGCTCAAGATCACCCCGACTCCCGCCGCCGATGACAACATGAAGGGGGAGACGGAGATGATGGTGCAGGAGCTCACCTCCGCCGCGGACGGCGCCGATTTCGACGCCAAGTATATCGCGGAGGCCGTCGGCGACCACCAGAAGGATCTCACGATGCTGAACGCCATGCAGGCCAAGGCCCAGGCGCCCGAGCTGAAGGATGCCATCGGCAAGGCGATTCCGATCGTGCAGAAACATCTGGACCGCGCCAAGGAAATCCAGGGGAAGCTGGGCTCGATGGCGGGCAAGTGATCCAGGCTGACGCTGTCATGCAATCCTCTCCGATCCGGGTCTCCCACCGGCCGGAGAGGATTTTTTTCATGGCGGCCCCGCACATTCCGAAAGCGGGATAATTAATAGCGAGCGCCGCGGTATACTTGCACCGGCCTTCTCCATTCAAGCCGATGACCGGACGGACAACCGCCCGCGGAGAGCGCCGGTTACGGGGAATGGCGCCGGTTTCATTCAGCGAGATCCTTTTATGACGATGCACCAGAACCAGCCGCCGGATCTTCGGACAATGGCGATGCGCGCGATGATCGATGCCGGTTTCTCCCCCGAAATCCCCGCGCAGGCGAAGGATCAGATTGCCGGCCTTGGCGCTGTGATGGCGCGCGAGGCCGCCGATCCCCGCATGCGCGATCTCCGCGATCTCCTCTGGTCATCGATCGATAACGACGACACGCGCGATCTGGATCAGATCGAGTTCGCCGAGCGGCTCCCCGATGGAGCCATCCGCCTCCTTGTCGCCATCGCCGATGTGGACGCATATGTGCCGAAGGGCTCGCCGATCGACCTGTTCGCCGCCCGCAACGGCACATCGGTCTATACCGGCGTCGCCACGTTTCCCATGCTCCCGGAGGAGCTTTCCACCGGCCTTACCTCGCTCCGGGCGGATGCCGATCGTCTGGCGATGGTGATCGAGATGATGGTGGACGGGGATGGCACAATTCTCAGGAGCGATGCCTATCGCGGGCTTGTCCGCAACCGCGTGCAGCTTGCCTACGAGAGCCTTGGGCCGTGGCTGGAGGGCACCGGGCCAATCCCCGAACGTGTCACCGCGACCAACGGGCTGGAGGAGCAGCTCCGGCTTCAGGAGGAGGCCGCCGGCCGGCTTCGCGCCGTTCGCCGGCGCGCCGGAGCGCTCAACTTCGAGACGATCGAGGCGCGACCCGTGTCGGTCGATGGTCGCGTGGTGGATCTGGCGGTGACCGAATCGAACCGGGCGCGCGATATCATCGAGAGCTTCATGGTCGCGGCCAACAGCACCATCGCCTCCTTCCTCGATTCCGCCGGCATCCCGTCGATCCGTCGCGTGCTGGAGCCGCCGTACAGGTGGGACAGGATCGCGGAGATCGCCGCCCGGCTTGGCGATTCGCTGCCGCCGGAGCCGGATGCCCGCGCCCTTGCCGCCTTTCTCGACAAACGGAAGGGGATCGATCCGGTTCATTTTCCCGATCTCTCGCTCGCGGTGGTCAAGCTCCTTGGCGCCGGCATCTACACCGTCGAGGGGCCTGATGACACCAACCCCGACCACTTCAGCCTGGCGCTCCAGGATTACACCCACTCCACCGCTCCCAACCGTCGCTATATCGATCTTATCATCCAGCGGCTGCTGAAGAGCGTTACCGAGGGGCGGCCAAGCCCGTACGGCATCGATGAGATGCGGGGGATAGCGGAGCATGCAGGCAGGCGGGCAAGCGAGGCGCGGCAGGTGGAGCGGTTTATGCGGAAGGCGGTGGCGGCGATGTTCCTGAGCGGGCATATCGGCGAGCATTATCAGGCGATCGTCACCGGCGTTTCGCCAAAGGGAACGTTTGCCAGGCTGGTGGCGCCACCGGCGGAGGGGAGAATCGTGGCGGGTGAGGAGGGGCTGGACGTTGGCGACAGGATCGACGTGCGGCTGACGGCCACCGACCCGGAGCGCGGCTTCATCGATTTCGAGCGACTGAAATAATCGCGCGGAATAGTTCGCAATAATTACGCCCGGCATTTCCGAATAATGCGCGATATCGCGCATCCCGGCCCGCGCAATAAAAGAATGCACGGAATCGAACATCATTAATCTACCGTGAATATCATGACACCATTAACCAGATCGGCGGCATGGAGTGCGCTCAGCGAACACTCCCAGACGGTTTCCCGGATGCACATGCGTACCCTGTTTGCACGCGATTCCGGGCGGTTCGAGAAATTCTCGCTGCATCTCGGGGATATTCTTTTCGATTATTCCAAAAATCGCGTCACCGCCGAAACGATGGGGCTCCTGATCGATCTGGCGAACCAGGCCGATCTGAGCGGATGGACGGAAAAGATGTTCAACGGCGAGAAGATCAATATCACCGAAAACCGCTCGGTGCTCCATATCGCGCTTCGCAACAGATCCAACCGGCCGATCGTGGTGGACGGCGAGGATGTGATGCCGAAGGTCAACGCGGTGCTGGCGCAGATGCGGACGTTCAGCGAGTCGGTCCGGAACGGCGAGTGGAAGGGGTATTCCGGCCGGCCGATCACCGACGTGGTCAACATCGGCATCGGCGGCTCCGATCTGGGCCCCGTCATGGTCACCGAGGCGCTCCGCCCCTACGGCCGCGACGGGTTGAACGTCCACTTCGTCTCCAATGTCGATGGAACGCAGATCGTGGAGACGCTCAAGCCGCTGGACCCCGCCACCACGCTCTTCATCATCGCCTCCAAGACGTTTACCACCCAGGAAACCCTGACCAACGCTCACTCGGCAAAGGAGTGGCTGCTCCGCTCCGGCGCCGATGCATCCGCCGTGGCGAAGCATTTCGTCGCCCTCTCCACGAACGCCGCGGAGGTGAGCAAATTCGGGATCGACACGACGAACATGTTCGAGTTCTGGGACTGGGTGGGCGGCCGGTATTCGCTCTGGTCGGCGATCGGATTATCGATAGCGGTATTTATCGGCATGGATAATTTCGAGGAACTGCTCGGCGGCGCGTTTGCGGTGGACGAGCATTTCCGGACGACGCCGTTCGAGAAGAATATTCCGGCGATCATGGGGTTATTGGGAATATGGTACAACAATTTCTTCGACGCGCAGACCCACGCAATTCTCCCGTACGATCAATATCTCCATCGTTTTCCCGCCTATTTTCAGCAGGGTGATATGGAGAGCAACGGCAAGAGCGTCCGGCGCGATGGCCTGTGGGCCGATTATTCCACCGGATCGGTGATCTGGGGGGAGCCGGGAACGAACGGCCAGCATGCGTTCTACCAGCTTATTCATCAGGGGACCAAGATAATCCCCGCCGACTTTATCGCCCCGATCGAAACTCATAACCCGATCGGCGGGCATCACGAGATCCTTCTCTCGAATTTCTTCGCGCAGACCGAGGCGCTGATGAAGGGGAAGACCGCCGAGGAAGTCCGCGCGGAGCTTGAAAAATCCGGCATGAGCGGCGATGCCCTGGAGGCGCTGATCCCGCACAAGGTGTTCACCGGCAACCGGCCCACGAACTCGATCATCGTCCGGAAGCTCACCCCGGCGACGCTCGGCTCGCTGATTGCCATGTACGAGCATAAGATTTTCACGCAGGGGATTATCTGGGATATCAACTCCTTCGATCAGTGGGGCGTGGAGCTTGGGAAGCAGCTTGCAAAGGCAATTCTCCCGGAGCTTCCCGGCGATGCCGCGGTCGCGTCGCACGACAGCTCCACCAATGGCCTGATCAATTATTATAAATCGCGACGGGGAAATGGAGGGGAATAATCCCTTCTGCGCGGGGCGATGCCCCGCGCAGAAGGGATTACGCCCCTCCGGGGCTTGAGGAAGACTTCCCCGTCTCCCCGGCGGGGCGCCATAGCTCCTGGGGGATTACAGCCCCATGCAGCATTTTTATCATTATCCCATATCCCATATGGATCTGACGGCCCGCACATGGATGGCCGGGCGCGTTCGCGGCTTCGGCACATCGATTTTCGCAGAGATCAGCGCGCTGGCGCGGGAGTTCAACGCCGTCAATCTGGGGCAGGGATTTCCCGATTTTGACGGGCCGGAGGAGATACGGAACGCCGTGGCGCGCGCGATCGCCGCGGGGCATAATCAGTATGCGCTTTCCAACGGGGAGGCGCCGCTGCGGGAGGCGATAGCCGAACACTCCCTCCGTTTCTACGGAATGCGGATCGATCCGCTCGCGGAAATCACCGTCACCAGCGGCGCGACCGAGGCGATCTTCTGCACCGGGCTGGCGTTTATCGAGCCGGGGGATGAGGTCATCATCTTCGAGCCCTGCTACGATTCCTACGTCCCCACAATCCGCATGGCCGGCGGCATCCCCGTGCCGGTGGCCCTCCACGCCCCCGATTTCCGTTTCGATCCGGCCGAGCTGCGCGCCGCCGTCACCGGCCGCACCCGCGCCATCTACGTCAACACGCCGCACAACCCGAGCGGAACAATCTTCACGGACGCGGAGCTGGAGACGATAGCCGCGATCTGCCGCGAGCACGATCTTCTGGCGATCGCCGACGAGGTGTACGAACATATCGTCTACCCCGAGGCATCGCACCGGCGGCTGGCGACGCTTCCCGGCATGTGGGAGCGGACGCTGACGATATCGAGTGGCGGCAAGACATTCTCCTTCACCGGCTGGAAGATCGGCTGGGCGATAGGCCCGGAGCCGTTGCAGGCGGCGCTCAGGCGCGTTCACCAGTTCAGCGTCTTCGCCACCTGCACGCCGATGCAGCATGCCATCGCCGAGGCGCTCCGCCTTCCCGATGACTACTTCAGGACGCTTGCCGCCGATTATCTGGCGCGACGCGATTTTCTGATGGAGGTGCTTCGCGATGCCGGTCTGCGCCCCCGCAGGCCGGACGGCAGCTATTTCATCGTGGGGGATATCGGCGATTTTCCCTTTACCAACGGCGCCGATTTCATCCGCCATCTGATACGGGAGATCGGCGTGGCGGCCATCCCGCTCGATACGTTCTACCTTGATCCGGCGGAGGGAAAACGGCTTGTCCGGTTCTGTTTCTGCAAGAGCTGGGAGACGCTGGAGGCGGGAGCGGAGCGGCTTCGGAAGCTGCGGGGCTAGGCGATCGCGGTTCAGCGGCGACTGCATCGAACGGAGCGGCGAAATAAAACGGAGCACCCCCGGAAGAGGATCTCCCGAGGGTGCAAGGCGTCGAGCGCCGGTTTCAATCAGCGATGGAATCTCAGCGTTGAGCCACAATCACCTTCGTTGTCAGAGTCGTGCCGGCCCCGTTCATCTTCACGATATAGGTTCCGCTCGGCAGCGCATCGGTGGAAATCGAGAGTGTGCCATGTCCCGCGCCGCACTCCACCTTCCTCGTCATCACAATCGCCCCCGTCATATCGGTCAGCGTAAGATCGACCGTGATCGAACGTGGGAACGTATAGTCCATCACAAGCTGATCGCCACGCATCACCGGGTTCGGCGTTGAATGGAGAGCAGGTGCATTGGCATCGACAGCATCGGCGTCCGCCAGGCCCGCGCCATCGCCCGATTCATCGTTGGAACGTGCCTTCCCCGCCGTGCCGCAGGTGATCACATCCCAGTGACGTATGGTGCCGGTCGTAACGACGGCTGAGTCCTTTTTCAGATCGGTGATGGTCGCCCCCTGGCAGTTCGCCGCCCACAATGGTGCCTGCGAGTTTGGAACCCACTCTGTCTGGCAGTTGGTATGCCCCTGCGGGTCGGTCGTCACCAGATACATATCCCCCGGATCGCCCGGATGGACGGCCACATCGCGGTTGCTACTGGTGTAACCGGCAATGGCGAAGCCGCTTCCCGCGATATCATCGGCCACGTAGAAGCCGCCATCCCCCTTCAGACCATGATCTCCGTATGCGAAACCGCCGGTGACCGGCGGGATGAGCGTGGCCGCGCTGAGCGGCAGAAGCATCATATCAACCTCCGAGTTGCCGTTGTTGGTGACGCCGGTGATAATCAGACTGCCGGGGAGCGCCAGCGGAGCCGGGAAGCCCGAACCCTCCAGCACCGTCACCTCCCGCACACGGACCGCGATGTCCATGCTGGGACCGCCAAGGTCGCCGATAATCCTCGATTTGAGGAGCGTGCAGGGAGATGGGCCGGTCTTGATCAGGTACGCATCATCGATGCTGTTCGGGAACGATGTGGTATGTCCCGCGAAGACGAGATTCCCCGCCTCGTTGCCGGTCTGAAGCTCCACCACCTCATCGAAGTTCTCCACCTTGGTGCCGCCGAAATTGGCAGCTCCCTGTGGAGCAACCAGCATCAGGCCGCCCCCGCTTCCCACGCGCAGCGCCCATCCCTGCGTGCCGTTGCCGTAGCTGGTGGTGCCGCCGGCAACGACGATATCACCCGGATTTCCCCCCGCTCCCGCGAATTTCGCCTCGGTAAGACCGTAGAAATAATCGGCGGCTCCCCCATCGTAGACCTTTCCCCATGTGATTGCTCCGGCCGGGCTGATGCGGAGGAGATAGCCATCCTGCGTTCCGCTCGGTCCTCCAAAGGTCCAGCCGGCGATCACGAAATCGCCGTTGCTGTGAGCGATGACGCTGCGCGCCACGTCGTTCTCCCCCGGCTTGCCGTATGTGTGCGACCAGACGACACTCCCGGAACAATTCAGCCGAAGCACGAAGATATCGGTGGTGTTATCGGAGTTGCCCAGAGTGGTCTTGCCGACCACGATATACCCGGCCGGATAGAGCGATGTCGCGGGAGCCTCGGTGATGCCATACGGGACGTCATTCCCAAGTTTTCCATCGATATCGTAGGTCCACTGCCAGATCGGAGTGCCGGCGCTGTTGGTACGTACCACATAAGCGTCGATGTTCGTTCCGGTCGGGCTCAGGGTTGTGCCCACAATGATATGTCCCGTTACCCCGCACGATCCGGTCGGGATACCGCCGTTGCAGAATTCATTCCCGTCCACGGGACCAAATGTCCACTCCCGCTGTGCATGCGCGCTGCCGCCGCCGAGAATTCCGATCGTCGCCAGAACCGCCAGCCCGACGATGATACGCATCATAAAGCCGTTTTGCTGTGTCATGATTGATCTCCTGAGGATGTGATACGTGATCCATGGCATGGCTGTCCGAACCCGAACCCCGTTCGAATGTCCGGGCCGTTCACCAGATGAGAGAACAGCATTCCGCGCCCCGAATATTCGAGGCGGCCCATCATCTTTTACAGCAATTCCCCCGTGCCGATTATCGATATCGTCCACGGTGAAATCAGCGCGTTATCGCGCGTTGCCATGTCAACACTGAGAATTGTGGTTGCAGTTATTCAACAACACGGGAGAAATGGGGGAACCCGTGGAGAAGTTTATTACATCGAAAGCCGTTGCGCCGCTGATATTCCGCGGCCACAAACACCGGGGCGATGTCCGATAAAAGTCGCGTTCGATATCGCGACATACGCGGAAATCTTTTAATGGAACGCGCTGTCGATCCTGTCAACAGGCCCATTCCAGGGCATTTACTTATGGAATATTCAACTCCCGGCCATAATCGATCGGCGATGTTTTTCAGCGGAATCGCTGACTTCAAGAATTTCCGACAATTGAAAACAACCGTTCGAACTGCTTTCCGGAGCCACATGCAATATACAGGAGAGCATCCGCCGCATCGCTACCTAATTACTACCTAGATATGGTGGAAAACCCAAACCATCCCGATTTACATCGCCATCAGAAATGTCGACAGGCTGGCATCGGGTGATAATTTCACCTTTTTCCGAATACTTCTCCGATGCGCGTCGATGGTGCGAACCGACGTGCAGAGAATATCGGCGATTTCCTTGGTTGCAAGACTCAACCGCAGCAGCGAACAGACTTTTATCTCCGTGCGCGTTAATTCCGAAAACTGCACGGTGAGCGAATGTATGAACGATGGATGCACCTCACGGAATTTTCGCTCGAATAATTCCCAGTCGGCATCATCCAGGCCGGCATTGAGCAATGGAAGCAGTTGCGCGCTTACATCGCGAACGGCATTGCACGGGTATTGTCGCTTCAAAAGAAGCAACTGCTCCTGCACTCTGGTGATGGAATTCCGGCATCGCGCAACCACGGAGGCCATCGAGACAAGCTCGTTCGATTTAAGAGTGATTTCCTGCGTGAGATAATCCGCTCGCATGTTCAGCATTTCCCGCTCCCGTTCCAATCCCTCAAGCTCATAACGCAATTGGATAGCCGTAATCGCCCGGTTCTTCTCCAGGCTGTGAAGCTCGGAACGGAGCCTCATCACCTCCCTGAAATGCGTCAGGGCAACGGCAGGATCGCCAGCCGCCTCGTGCAATTGCGCCAGCACTTCATGAATTTCCACGGTAAGCGATGGCTGGCCCAGATCCTTTACATGCTCCAGCGCCTCGGTGAGATATTCGTGAGCCGCCCCGATATCGTCCAGGGCAACCGATATGCGCCCGAGATTGAGAAGCGCCTCCGCCTGCCCCGCCAGCGCCCCGCAGTCCGCATGAAGGCGGCAGGCGCTTCCGGCGTGATGCAGCGCCTTATCCCATTTGCCCCAGGCGATATACGCGCTGGCAAGGTTGCTGTGCGCTCCCGCCGCCTCATTCGTCCATCCGTGCTCCTCACGGATATGGAGGGACTCGTGATAATTGCCGGCCGCCGTCTCGAAATCTCCCTGACGGACATAAATGCTGCCGATATTCTCGAGAATAATCGCCTGGCAATATATCCCACGACGATATTCGTTCCCCAGCGCGCGATAGATCGCAAATGAATCCTGATAGGCGCGCAGCCCCTGAACAAAATCTCCGAGATCGCAGTAGAGACAGGCAAGATTGGTAAGCGCGCCGGCCATCCCCTCGGGATACTCGATCCGTTCGGCAAGCGATCGGCTTCTCAGAAGCAGTTCCATCGCCTTCGAAAAATCCCCAAGCATCCGGTATGCATCCCCAAGGAAGGTGAGCGTGGTGGACATCGACATCGGATCATCCCCCGCCTCGCACTCCTGAAGCGCTTTGTGGAGACAGGTGATCGCCCCTGCGTCATTTCCCCGCAGATGCTCCAGCGAGGCGAAGCTCTGATATAAGAGCGCCTTGAGACCGTGATCTCCCTGAAGCCTTGTCACCGCCCGTTCGGCCAGCCGCAGATGCTCGCGCGCCGAATCGATTTCGCCGCGAAGCCGGGCACACTCCGCCAGCCTGATATGGGCCGTGGTAATGCCCTCGGCGATATCATGGTCGGCCGAGAGACGGAGCGCCTGATGTGCGTACCCCTCCGCCAGCCCCACATCCTGCATGTACATGAACTGGCAGAGCCTGTTCAGCAGCGTGGCCCGCGTCCTGGGATCGTCAGTGGAATCAAGCTGGCGCCGGACATCCTCGATCGATGGATTGATGATTGAACTCATGGTTGATGATGTAACCCGGAACATGCGGGAAGGTTCCGGGATTGGGGGATTTTATCCGAGCGAAACAATCGATATGTTCGCCTGTGAAGTTTCGACCCTGCTGATCATCTTGAAGAAACCACTCCGGAGAGGATTTCGCACAACAGCTATCACGGAGAATCCATGAAGTCTACCCTGCATCTTATCGCGATCGTCCTTCTGGCTCCGATCATGGCCCGCGCGCAGACCTTTGTGGCGCACGAGTGGGGGACATTCACAACGCTCCAGGGGAGCGATGGCATCATGCTCCCCGGCCTTTATCTGGAGGAGGAATCGCTGCCTGAATTCGTTCACTGCTACGATGGATTCTCTCCCGACGCAACCCTGCGGCATAAAGGGCTCTACCGCCCGTCGGTCGGCACGACGGTGAAGATGGAGACGCCGGTGATCTACTTCTACTCCGACACGGGCCTGGATGCCGATGTCAGGGTCGATTTCCCGAACGGCGTCATCAGCCAGTGGTATCCCGAGCGGGCCTCCGGCACCGGGGACGCGGGGTGGACAACGATCGACTTCACAAAACCGTATAACGGATGGATCAACTGGCACGTCACACTCCTGGCGCGCAATTCCAGGGAGCCCTATACCGCTCCCGTCAACCAGGAAACGCCGACCTGGACATCGCCACGCGCAACCGACGCCAATCTGGTGAGGGGAGCGAATGGGGAAACCGAAAAGTTTCTCTTCTACCGCGGCCTGGGGAATTTCGAGGTTCCCCTTCATGCCCGCTTCACCGCCCCCGGAATGATGGAGATCGCCAACACGGGAGCCGAGGCCATCCCCTACGTCTTCGTGTACGACATGGATAAGAATGGGGCCAGGGTGCTATGGACCGGACCACTTGCGCCGGGAGCATCGGAGAAGATCGAACCCGCCGCGGCGCCCCTTGACAGCGCCAGTCTTGCCGCGAAGTTCACGGAGTTCGGCGCGGCGCTCACGGAAGCCGGGCTCTACCCGAAGGAATCGGCGGCGATGCTCGCCACGTGGCGGCAGAGCTACTTCAGCACCACGGGGCTCCGCGTCTTCTGGGTTGTTCCACGCGGCTTTACCGATCGCACGCTCCCGATCGCCATCAACCCGGCGCCCGCATCGCTGCAACGGGTGCTGGTGGGACGCAGTGAAATCCTCTCGCCGGAGTTCGAGGCCCGCCTGGTGGCCGTGTTCAAGGCCAACCCTGATATGCCGGATTGGGCGCCCGATCGTTATTATCTGGCCTACCGCGAGCGTGCGGCGCGTCTGGTGACGGAGCTGGGCACGGCATCCGGGGCGACCGGAGAAATCGCGCTGAACGTCTATCCGAACCCGACCGGGGGGAGCTATCATGTGATGGCACGGATCGGGAAGGATGTTCCGGTGGAGCTGGAGGTGACCGACATTCTCGGCAACCGCCTGATGGCGTTCCGGGAGATGCCGCATGACGGACGGATGGAGCGGGAGATCGATATGCGGTCGCTCGCCTCCGGGATGTATATCCTTCATGTCAGGAGCGACGGAAGGGAATGGACCAGGAAGATCATCAGAGCATAGCAGCGGGTGCTTGAAAAAAGTGCACAGGGCGGGATGCCCTGTGCACCAGTTATTGCGCCCCTCCGGGGCTTGGCAAGATCAAGTCCGTCAGTGAACGATCGTCACCTGCCGCGTGATATGCGCGCCGCCCACGTTGACCACCGCCGTGTAGACGCCGGCCGGAAGCATCGCGCCATCGATACGGATCATCCCCTCACCAGCCTCCGCATCCCGATCAGCCAGCGTGGCGACATGTTCGCCGCGGAGATTGTAGAGATCGGCCGCCAGGTGGGACGCGCGATTGATCGAGTACGAAAGCATTGCGATCCCGGAAGCCGGGTTCGGACGCGCCTGGCCCAGCGACATACCGGAAGCGGCGGCATCCCCGCCGTCGACGCCGGCCGGCCCCATGAGCCACGCAATCCCCTTCTTCAGCAGCAGCGAGCGCTGGTTGATATCACCAATTCCCTCGGCACCGAAACCGAGATAGACCAGCCTGTTCTGCGCGTCCGAGTAGCGGATGCCGGCCACGCCCTGGCTGGAACCGTAATAGAGGATCGGCACGGCGCCATCGCGCGGGGCCAGCTCATCCGGCGTATCCTCGTTCTGCACGCCGTTGTTGATCCTGAAGCTGAGGCCATCCCCCACGGGATCGCCGGCAACGCCCTTGACCGGCGTGCTCAGGTTGCTGTCGCGCACATAGGTGGCGTGGAGATAAGTGTTCATGAACGCCTCATCGTGCGGCGTGGCCTCGTCGGTGTTCGCCGGATCGGCAAGGCCGTATCCGATCTCCGCGCCGATCAGGAACAGCCTTCCCCCACGGGTGAAGAAATCCTTCAGCTCGGCGATATCGGAAGCCCTCAGCGCCCCCTTGCCCACCTCGTACACCACGGCGGGATACGTGTGGAGATCGAAAAGCCCCTCGTCGCCATGATCCACGATGGCATAGATCACATCACCCTTTGCAAGGGCGGCATCGTAGGAGGTGCTGATCGTCGCCAGCCCTTCGTCGCGGGTGATCACCAGCGCCTGGATATTATCGGCGTAGAGGGTGAACTTCTGCGACCAGTCCGCGCCGCCGGGGCCGCTGTAGCTCACCGTCACCGATCCCTTGCCGGACTTGCTGGTGGAGTTCGCGGTGGCAAACGAGACGTTGAGCGGGGCGGACGTTCCGCTCTTCAGCATCGCGGTGCCGGTCGCCCCGATGGTGCTGTCCCCGACCTTCACATCCGCCGTCCATCCCGCGGGAAGGCTCTTGGTCACCTTCACGGTATACATGCCATCCCGCGATGTCGTCAGCTCCGCGCCGAACGTTTCACCGGCCGGCATCTTCCGTATGGCCGAGAACATTCCGGTGGGAGTGGTGGCCTTGATGATGGTCCTGTCGGTCTCCACCTGAAGCACCTCTTTCGTGGTCGGGTCCTGAACGAACGCCACGATATACATCCCGTTGGCATCCCAGGTCGCATCGGGCGTGTAGCTCACCGGGACGTTCATGCTTTCACCGGCCGCCAGCGTCACCGCCGCGCCGTTATCGCCGGCCAGCATCTTCCGCGCGATGTAGTAGAAATCCTTCTCGCCGTTGGTGCCGGCCTTTGCATAGTTGTGATGCGCCTCCACCGCCACAACGAACACCCGCTTGCCGCTGAGCGCCGCGATGGTCGATATCTTCACGCTCCCGTTGACTGCCCCCCCGTCGAGCGTCGAGGTGACGGTCATGGTGATCGGCGAGGTTGTGCCGCGGACCGCGTTGACATCGTGGGCGATGGCGATGGTATCGGACGGAGCGCCATCGTAGCCGCCGCTGAAGGTGGCCGTTGGATGAATCCCGTTCACCAGCGCGGATGGAACGCCGCTGATGGAGTAGAAGCTGACGCGACCGTTATGCATGGTTGCGTTGGCGGCGTTCATCACATCGGCCCCTGGAAACGCCGAATGAAAAACGATGGAGATCAGATCGCGGTTGTCCGGCCGCGCCAGATATGCCTCGAACGTCGGGTTCTGCGCCGCGCACGGTCCGCAGCTTGCATTGGTCGCCTCCTCGATCAGCACCTTCCGTGGCGACTGTGCGCCGGCCGCAACCGGCAGAAGCAGGGCTCCGGCCGCCAGCAGCGTGTGCAATAGTGTAGTTGAACGGGTCATCGCGTCTTCTCCAGCTTTATGATATTGATAACGGGAACATCATCCGGAAGGAACGGTCAGCATGGGCCGCGCGGGTCTGGGAGAGGAGGGGGAGGTGCGCGCCAACGAACGATTGTGGTACGGGCCGATCGATTTACCCGCAGCATTCACACGGAGCGGATCGGTCGTCAATAATACGATGACGGAGAGGGAAAGGCAACGGGAAAGGCGCAGAGGATGGAACGCGGAACGGAAGAGATCAGCTCCCGCTAACCGCCGATCTGGATCATCACCCGGCCGCTCTGCTCCAGCAGCTCCCCGGCCGATGGATGCTCCTTCGGCTTTGCATCGAGCGCGCGGAGGAAAAGGCCGGCGACCGCGGCGTCATCGCCACCGGAGCGGAGAATGGAGCGGAGGTCGAACTCCAGCGGCGAGTGGAGGCAGGGCATCACCTTCCCCTCCGCGGTAAGGCGGAGGCGCGAACAACTGTCGCAGAACGGCTGCGACATCGACGCGATCACGCCAACGGTGCCGGCATGGCGACGGCCGCTCTGCCGGTCGGTGACATGGTAATCGCGGCTGATGGGGGATGGGCCGTCCGGTATCCGCTCCAGAAGAAATCGCTCCTCGATCCTCCCCAGCATCTCCCCCATCGTCACGCAATGCCGCTCGTTCCAGGCGTTGCCGGCAAACGGCATGAACTCGATGAAGCGGACGGCGATCGGACGATCGGCGGCATAGTTGACGAAATCCAGCAGCTCGTCATCGTTGAGGCCGCGGAGGATCACGGCATTCAGCTTGATCGATGCGAAGCCGGCATCGATGGCCGCGTCGATCCCCTCCAGCACATCGGCGAGCGCGTCGCGACGGGTAAGCTCGCGGAAACGCTCGGGGCTGAAGGTGTCCAGGGAGATGTTGATGGTATCGACCGACGCGCGTATCGCGGGGAGCTTTCGCTTCAGAAGGACGGCGTTGGTGGTAAGGGCAAGCGAGCGAAGGCCGGGAATGGCGCGGAGGCGGGCAAGCAGATCCTCGATATCGGAACGGACCAGAGGCTCGCCGCCGGTCACGCGAATCTTCTCCACCCCCATCGACACGGCAACGCCGGCGATGCGAATGATCTCCTCGAAGCTGAGAATCTCCTCCCGCCTCTTCCAGATCATCTCCTCCTCCGGCATGCAGTAGGCACAACGGAGATTGCATCGGTCGGTGACCGATATCCGAAGGTAGGTATGCTTCCGCCCGTGGCGGTCGATCAGCGTGTTCATTGAACCATGTCGATATGTCTGCCGGTCAGGGGAGGAGATCATGCCCCGCGAACTTCTCCATTCCAGCGCGCCTACAGCCCCGCGTACCAGTCGTAGCCCTCCTTGGCCCAGTAGTCATCGGGGCGCTGGTCGGAGAACCTGATGGTCCCGATCCGCTTGATATGCTTGATGCCGTACTTCACCGGCGTCACCAGCCGGAGCGGGGCGCCATGTTCGGGGGCCAGCGGCTTTCCATTCATCTCGTAGCAGAGAAGCGTCTGCGGATGGATCGCGCTTGCCATCTCCAGTCCCACAAAGTACGCCTTGTCGGGAGTTTCCATCGCAACGTAACGTAAGAGATCATCCTGGCGATGTTGCGGGTCGGGCGCCTGACCGCTGCGGGTGCCCAGCGCGTACATGGTCATGAAATCGATCATCCGCGCGCCGCCCCAGTGGACCACCTCGCTCCATCCCTCGATGCACTTCAGCTCCGTCACCATATCGACGCGCGGCAATCGCCTGATATCATCCAGCGTGAACGTTCTCGCCGGAGCCTGTCCGTTGTCCGGGCCGGCAACCGTCAGTTGCCATGTGGCCGGATCGAAGCCATCGGAGAGGCCGATATCGCCGTTGGCGCGGGGCATCCTGGCCCGATCAGGCGGGAACACCGGCGCCAGATGCGAGCTGTTGAAATATTCTCCGGCGATCTTCTCGTTCAGCCCCAGCACGCGACGGAACGGGGCATGGAGCCCATCCTCGCTGGCGGTCGAGAGAAGCCATCGCCAGCCGGCAGCGCCGGCCAGCAGCGCGCCGCCTCCCACCAGAAACGCCCGTCGCGACCGGCGGCGCATCTCCAGCTCGGCATCCCGATCGCTCATCGGCTCCATGATTCGGCTCCTGGTCCCTGCCATTGTCATGCTCTCCGTTTATATCCATCCACGGCCTCGATCAGCCCTCGACGCGACCGGCGTTTTCCGGCTCCGCGACGTTCGGAACGTCGACAAGATCATATCCCGCCACCATCCCCCTGAAGTTCCCCCAGCCGGCCCGTATCACCTGCGCGATATGGACGATAAAAAACAGCACATAGCCGACGGTCAGGATGAAATGCTCGGCCCGCGCCGCGCCATACCCTCCAAGCATCGACGCCAGCCAGGCAAGCTGGGTCGGCTTGTAGACGGCCAGCCCCGTCAGCACCGATCCCATCCCCATCAGCACCACGGCGGTGTAGGCGATCTGCTGCGCGCCATTATAGCGCCGGGGAGAAGGAGGAGGGGTCCTGCTGAGATGGAGATCGTGCAGCACCACCTGGATCGCCTCGCGGAAGGAGCGGCGATTGGGAACCAGATAGCGCCACTCGCCGGAGAAGATGGTGTAGAGGACGTAGAGAACGCCGTTGATCACCAGAACCCACATGAAGACGAAATGCCACGCCATCCCCTCCGCCAGCCGATGCCCCAGGCTGAAGAGTTCGTAGAAGGAGTCGGGATAGAATTTCAGCAGCGTGGTATCGCCAAACCCGATGCGGTAGACATCGTTCGCCCAGTAGATCAGCGTCCCGCTCCAGATCATGATGGCGAGCACCGGAAAATTTATCCAGTGAAACCAGCGGATCGCCAGCGGATGCTTCTTCTCGAGTTTCTTCATCGCCTGAAGCTCCCTGTTTCTGAAATCGATTGGAGCGATATGATGCCGAGGGGGATCGCCTTGACGCATAAACGAGAGGCCATCCTCCCGGAAGTACGGAAAATACCGATCCTGCGGATTCATGATCGAGCAAAACGCCCGACATTCGCGGTTGAAGCGGGCCGGCGCTATATTCGCGGCGCACGAATCGGACGATCATTCAACAGCTGTTTCCATGAACCGCAAACCGTACGCGCCCGGAAAAATCATCATCGGCAGGCTCCCGCTCGGGGCCGATCTGCTGGCGTCGATCACCCGCATCGCCAACGATGAGGAGATAAAGGCCGGCACCGTTGCGGTCTATGGTTCGCTGACGCGGCTGACGCTTTCCAGCTTCGATCAGGCGACGAAGATGCCATCGCAGTCCGACTGGGAGGAGGGGATGGAGATCGGCTCGCTCGGCGGAACGATCTCGCAGTTCAAGGGGCGCTCGATGGCGCGCCTGAGCGGCACCTTCGCCCGCGGCGACGGAAGCATGGTGGGGGGGACCATCGCGATCGGCACGCGGGTCTATGCGTGCGAGGTGGTCATCACCGAGCTTACCGGCGGGACATTGACACGAGATTTCGATCCCGCGACCGGATTGCCGCTCTGGAAGGATGGCTCGCTGTTGATCGAGGCGTAAACGATCCGGCGCAACATCGTAAACATCCACCTGTCATCCCAAGGGGGAGTCATCATAAAGGGGGAAGCGGTTGCCCCGGAAAACGCCGTTCACGAACCGTTGCAGTCGTATTACCATCTCTTAACATGCCCGCTTTGCTCTTATGAGTAACATTGTGGCGAGCCATCGGGAAGGCCACTCCGGTTCGCGGTAAGGCCGGGGCTCGATCGACCTGGTAATCATTCTCCAGAAACCATAAGGACGTATGAAAGATCTGATGATCAAAAGCGCATCGCTGGTGCTCAGCGCGCTGCTCGCGGTCGGCTGCGGCGGCAAATCCTCCAACTCCAGGAAGCAGGAGACGATCACCGACAAGGGATCGGACACGATGGTTCAGCTTGCACAGCGCTGGGCCGAGGAATATGGCAAGGCGGACTCCACGGTGAAGATCGAGGTGAGCGGCGGCGGAAGCGGCACCGGCATCTCCGCGCTGATCAACGGCAGCACCGATATCTGCAACGCATCCCGCCAGATGAAGCCGGATGAGCAGAAGCAGATCAAGACCAAGTTCGGCAACGAGGCAATTGAAATCCCGGTCGCGAAGGATGGCATCTCCATCTATGCGAACGAGGCGAACACCACGGACTCCCTGACGCTTGAGCAGCTTCGCGGGATCTTCCTGGGGCAGATCACCGACTGGAAGGACGTGGGGGGCACCCCCGGCAAGATCATCCTCTATGGTCGCGAGAACAGCTCCGGCACGTACGAGTTCTTCAAGGAGCATGTCCTGGAGAAGAAGGATTTCCCGTCGATCGTGCAGACGCTTTCCGGCACCTCCGCCATCGTCAGCGCCGTGACCAAGGATCAGAACGGCATCGGCTACGGTGGCGCGGGCTATTCCAAGGGGGTCAAGACCATCAAGATCGTCAGCGCCACGACGAAGATGGCGATCGCGCCGACCGAGGAGAACGTCCTCTCCGGCGCCTATCCGCTCTCCCGCTATCTCTACTTCTATGTCCGCCAGACGCCGACCGGCGCAACCAAGAACTACATCGACTGGGTTCTTGGACCGAAGGGACAGGCGCTTGTGAAGGAGCTTGGCTACTTCCCTCTGAAGGGGAACGCGGGGGCATAATCCCGGCGTTCATCCATGACAGGTTTCAGGCGGCTTCCGGGGGATATCCCGGAGGCCGCCTCAGTTTATGGGACATCCCGATAACCGAATCGATCGCCAGCCGTTCGGCAGCACGTAGTGAGCCGGTTCGGGATGAGGTTCATGATGTTAGAGCATCTGTCTTCCCAGCCCCATCGGGGCGTGCCGGTTGTAGGGATGCCACGCCATGATTCCAAGCTCCAGGGGAGCGTACCATCCCCGCATTCATGAAGAACGGTTCGCTCCTCTGGAGCTTGCGTGAGAAACGGAGATATCGTTGCTACAACCGGCACGCTCCTGACGAACCTTGAAGAGCGATCAGAGGATCGTCAATGGATCATGACGCTGTCAACCGGCGGGCTGGATTCCAACCGAGTCACTACCCGGCGGAACCATCAGTTGGAACCCTCCCGCATCCTCCCTATTTTCGCCCCGCTTCGGGTGGGTCGCGTCTGCGCCCCCCGGCACACCCCGCGGGCCGATGATCCGGACAATCAGAACCATACTGCTCCTCCTTTTCATCCTGTACGTTCAGAGCGGACCGGTGCAATGGGTTGCGTACGGCCTCTTCGCCGATAACGTGGCCGCCGCCTACTGCATCAATCCCGATCAGCCCGCCTGCCACGGCCGGTGCCATATGTCCGCGCTGACAAGGGGAGGAGAGAAGAAGGATGCGCCGGTCGTGGAGATCGCCCTCCACAAGCTTCTCCCGTTCACGCTCGATGCCGCCCCCCACCATCCGGCGGCCGTAACGTCCGTCCGATACCGCACCCGTGATCGAAGCCAATACCTGTCCGGCTATCCGCCCGGAATAGACCACCCGCCGCTCTCCCGCTGCTGAAGGATTCACACCATCAACGATCGATGATGCACTGAGGATGCGCCGCCCCGGCACGTTCCTCCAGGCGCATCATGACGCCCCCTGCCGTCCCCCGTCGATCATCTCAATTCCAATCCGACAACAGCAGCATGAACAACCATAGCATTGCACGATTCGCATCGATCATCATCCCAATCCTCATCGGCGTTCAGAGCATGTCGCGCGCGCAGATCTCCTTCGGGAGCCCGCCGGCCACGCCGGTATCCAAATGCGATTTCTGTCTGGCGGCGCAGGGGATCTCCCCGCTTGAGGCGGGCGGCTCCGGCGCGCGGCTCGATATCCGCTATCTCCGTCTCGGGACCGTGTATGAAGGTGGGACCAGGGAGGCAAACGACGAGCAGGAAACCGAGTGGCATCTGACCCAGCAGTATTCGGTCTTCTACGGCGTCGGGCCAGGGGCAACCCTCTCGGCGCTGATTCCGGTGGCGCGCAGGCACTCCGAGGCGATCGACGAGCAGGGAGCCAGCGTGACGGGGGATCAGTTCGGCCTGGGTGATATCTCGCTCATCGGCCGCTACCGGGCCATCGACGAGCACGAGTTCACCACCACCACGATCGTCTCGCTGGTGGGCGGGCTCAAGCTGCCGACCGGACGAACCACCGGCACCGACAGCCGCGGCGAGCTTCTGGACGCTCATATCCAGCTTGGCACCGGCTCGACGGATCTCCTCTTCGGCGCCAACTATTTCGGCGCCGCCGACCGCTTCTCGGCGGCGGTCAACCTGCTGGCCGGCGTGCCGACCGGCGGGGCCAACGGCCACCGGTTCGGCCCCGGCCTGAACTACGACGCCACGCTCCGCTACCGGGTCTACCCGGAGATCATCGATACGCGGATGTTCTTTCTGGGCATCACCGCGGCCGGAGAACATCGCGGAAGGGAAAAGGAGGAAGGGGTGATCGTGGAGAACTCCGGCGGGGGCGTGGTCTACCTTGGCCCGAACGCGCAGGTCTATCTTTCTCCATCGCTCTCGTTCGAGGCGGCATTTCAATACCCGGTGGCGCACAGCCTGAACGGACGGCAGCTTGGCGAGGATTATCGGGTGATGGCCGGCGGGATGCTTCTCTTCTGAGAACGCCCGCGGGCTTCGGATTGTTGAACGGGCCGATGATCCGAAGGAGTCCGGCGGCCCGTTATCTCCTGGGCCTGGCCCGATTGGTCGGAACCGCGACCAGGGGATTGTCGGGCCAGGAGTGCTTGGGATAGCGACCCTTCAGATCCTTCTTCACATCGAAATAGGTGCTTCTCCAGAAGCTCGCCAGATCGCGCGTGACCTGCACGGGGCGGTGAGCGGGGGAGAGGAGATGCATGGTGATCGGAACGGCATCGCGGGCAATCCGTGGCGTCTCGGTCATCCCGAACACCTCCTGCAGACGGACGGCGAGCGCCGGGGCGTCGGGGTCGGCGTAATCGATCGGGATGCGGGAGCCGCTCGGCACGGTGATATGCGTTGGGGCCAGCTCATCGAGCGCGGCGCGGCGATCCCACGGGAGCATCGCCATGATGATCTCCGCGAGGTCCAGCGCCTCCAGCTCCGCGCGCCGGCGGATGCCGTGGAGATGCGGCCGCAGCCACTCCCTCAGCGTCGCCAGCAGAGCCTCGTCGGAGAGATCGGGCCAGGAGGGATCGCGGCGATGGAGGAAGATCAATCGTTCGCGCGCCCGCGTCGCCGCCGTGTTCCAGGGGAGAAGGGAAAGCCCCTCGGATGCGATCGCATCGATCAATGCCCCGGCAACCATCTCCGGATCGGGATCGCGCAGCGGCGCATCATCCAGCAGCAGCGCCCCCAGACGCCGCTCCCGCCGCGCCCTGACGCCGCCGGAACCTCTCTCCCAGGCGATCAGATCCACCGTCTCGATATCATCCCCGAACTGCTCCTCGATATCCGGTTCCGCGATCGGCGCGGCCAGAAATATCCTGCTCTCCCGCCGGTCGCCATCCAGATCAGCGACCACCAGATACTCCGCCCCCGAGAGGGCTCCGGAATCGCGGAGCAAGGCGCTGCTTCCGTTCCGAAGAAGAAAGCGGCCGGGGTTTCCGGCGCGGGCCATGCCGATTCGATCGGGATAGGCGAACCCGAGGAGAAGGCCGGCCGATTCGATATCCCCCTCCTCATCGCGGATGGAGAGCGCCCGCATCCAGTGCCGGGCATCAGCCAGCACCCTGCGGGCGATGCCGGGATCGATCTGATGGCCGTGAGCGATGCCCGATGGATTCCGCCGCTCGATATCGCGCAGCGCCTCCAGCCGGAGCCGGAGGTCGGGATCGGCGGCGCCGGATGGCGCGCGGAGGATGTCCCGTTCGTTGAGGAGCGCGGCGATGCGGCAGGCGATCCCGCCAAGGCCAAGGCCCATCCCCTTGATAACCATATGCGCCAGACGAGGATGAAATGCCAGCCGCGCCATCATCCTCCCGTGCGGCGTGACGGCCCCATCGCGACCGACCGCTCCCAGCTCCGCCAGCAGCTCCCGCGCCTGCGCGAACGCGGCGGCGGGAGGACTATCGATCCACGCAAGCTCCGCAGGATCGGCGACGCCCCACTCGGCAAGGTCCAGCGCCAGCGGTGCAAGATCGGCCTCCATGATCTCCGGCCTGCCGAACGGGAGAAGGCCCTCGTGGTCCCCCGCCGTCCAGAGCCGATAACAGATGCCCGGACCAAGACGCCCCGCCCGCCCGCGCCGCTGATCGGCCGAGGCGCGGGAAACGCGGACGGTTTCCAGCCGCGTCATGCCGCTCCGGGGAGAGAATCGCGGCACCCGCATCAGCCCGCAATCGATCACCACCCGTATCCCCTCGATCGTCAGGCTGGTTTCCGCGATCGACGTGGAGAGAACAACTTTCCGCCGACCCGCCGGGCCTGGCTCGATTGCGCGATCCTGCGCTTCCTGCGGCAGATTGCCATGCAGCGGGGCAACCGTGACGCCCGGCCCCAGGTCCATCCCCTCGAGCAGCGCCCCGATTCGTCTGATCTCACCGGCACCCGGCAGGAAGACAAGAATATCCCCCGTATCGGAGGCCAGCGATTCCCTCACCGTCGCCCCCACAAGCCTGTCGGGTCGCTCATCCGGGCGGCGTTCCTGATAGCGCGTCTCCACCGGATAGCTCCGTCCCTCGCTTGTGAGCACCGGCGCGTTGCCGAGCAGCCCCGCCACCGAAGCGCCATCGAGCGTGGCGGACATGACAAGGATGCGGAGGTCGTCGCGGAGAAGGGAGCGGCATTGGAGGGTCAGGGCCAGGCCGAGATCGGCCTGGAGCGATCGCTCGTGAAACTCATCGAAGATCACGCAGCCCGTTCCCTCCAGCGCCGGATCGGACTGGAGCATCCGCGTGAGCACCCCCTCGGTCACCACCTCGATTCGCGTGGCGGGGCCAACCGCCGTATCCATCCGCATCCGATATCCGACGCGACCGCCCACGCGTTCGCCGAGCATCGTTGCCATATACCGTGCGGCGGCGCGGGCCGCAAGGCGCCTGGGCTCCAGCATGATGATCTTCCCCCCGCGCAGCCACGGCTCATCGAGAAGGGCAGGCGGAACGCGCGTGGTTTTTCCCGCCCCCGGAGGGGCCTGAAGCACGGCGCCGTTGCCGGCGGCGAGGGTTGCCCGCAGGCGGGGAAGAATGTGTTCGATCGGAAGATCGTGCATGATGCGTCGGTCGGCTGGATTCAACGATACGATGGGGGCGTCCGCCATCGGTTGCAATATGCCCAGAGGATGGTCTATGACGAGCATCCGCTTTGCAGAAGCGCATCACACACGCGGCGCGATGTTCCTCACTCCGATCCGACAGTCGGTTCGTGCCTCAAGAGAACGTAGCAATGGCCGTTGAAGGATGCCTGAAAAATATTTCTCCGCGCCCCCGTCGTCGTTTTCCATTGTATTATTAACCCCCACATGAGCCCGGCGGATGCCGGGAGCAGCCTTCCCTCATCAATCCTCTCCGGGGCGGAACAGCGGTTTCCCCGGCACATCACTTCACAGGAGCATATCATGTTGAAGGATTTCAAGGTGTTTCTCACCAGGTCCAACGCCCTGGCGCTCGCCGTCGGCGTCATCATCGGCGCGGCGACCGGGAAAGTGGTTTCCGCCGTGGTCGACGATCTGCTGATGCCGATCATCGGCCTGATCCTCCCGTCGGGCGACTGGAAGGAGGCGAAGATCGTGCTGAGAACCGTGGTGGATGCTCAGGGGAAGGCCACGGAGAGCGCCATCAGCTATGGGCATCTCCTCGGCACCATCGTCGATTTCGTCTTCATCGCGCTGGTGGTGTTCCTGATCACCAAGGCGTTTCTCAAATCCCCTCCCGCTCCACCGGCGCCCCTCACGAAGGTCTGCCCGCAATGCCTGGAGGTGATCCCGGCCGCCGCCATGCGATGCAGGGCCTGCACGGCCGTGGTGGCATAGCAGGCTGGTGAACGATCCGAGAGCATCCGATGTACGGCGCCGGACCGGGAATCGGCCGACGCCGGTTTCACCGTGACGCGATTTACATCGGATCGCGAAGAAATAACGCGGACGTGAAACCCGGCGCGCTATATTCGCGACATGAAAATCGGCATTCTGACTGGTGGGGGCGATTGCCCCGGCATGAACGCATTTATCCGCTCGGTGACGCGCTCGGCGCTGAACCTGAGGCCGGGAATCGAGGTCTGGGGAATTCTGGACGGATGGCGGGGATTGATGGAGCAGAGTTACCGGCCGATCAACCCCGTGGATACCGCCGGCATCAGCAGCGTGGGAGGAACGATTCTGGGAACCGTCAGGGTCCCGGAGCTGCGGACCGATATGAATCTGCGGCAGCAGATACTCCGCAACTTTATCGCCGAGGGATTCGATGCCCTCTTCGTCTGCGGCGGCAATGGCAGCCTCCACGCATCGTGCGATCTGGACCAGCGGCTCCGCGCCGAGGGACATGCCGCGCCCGTGCTCTTCACCGCCGCCTCCATCGATAACGATGTTGCCAATGTGTACGGAACCGCGCTCGGCTTCTACTCGGCGATACGGCGCAGCCTGGAGATGATGGACTGGATTCGTGATACGGCATCGGCCCACCGTCGGGTCTATATCATCGGATCGATGGGGCGCAGCTCCGCGTATCTGCCGTTCTACGCCGGCGCCGCCAGCGGAGCGGAGTATGTGATCCGTCCGAACGAAAAGGTGAATTACGAGTCGCTGGCCGATATGATCGAGGCCCGTGAACGGGATACCAGGATCATCGTCAGCGAGGCCTATCCGAAATCGCTGGAGGAGATCCGCGCCATCCTGGATCACGCGCTGGAGCGCCGGAACAGCCGGCACGAGATCAGGACGGTGGACATGGGATATTTCCAGCGAGGCGGGCAGGCGGCGATCAACGATATCCTCAGAGCCAACTGGCTCGGCTTCCAGATGGTGAAATCGATGCTCAACGACGAGGGAAGCGCGTTCTTCGGCGCGTTCAATATCGGCAACGCGCCAAACCGGCTCCCCCTCGCGGAGGCGCTCGATCCCTCCGCCAACCACGACGACATCCCGCGCGATATCATCGAGATGGCGCTGGCACTCCGCTGAACCGCTTCCTGTTGAACTGGTCCCCGGCAATGCTCGCGGATCAGTTCAGCCAGCCCCCGTCTCCATATCCTCACGGCTATCATATCAGAACATCCATGCGCTCCCCTCCGGTCGATGGGGATTGGAAAGTGCATGGGCTTCGGGCAACTGCCGATTGTATCTTCGCACCACGCGACCTGTTTCGGGCATGACGCGGACGGATCACGCGTCTCCTCGTTGAGCGTCAGGCAGTGGATGCCCGCGCGCGCGACGATTCCCGCACCATATGAAGTGCAACGATATGCTTCCGATAATTCGCCAGGCAGTGATAGCGGCGGTGCTGTTCCGCGCGATGCTGTTCACGGCACAATCGCAGCCGCTTATGAGCCCTCCCCGTCTGTTTCTGGGGGGAACGTTCGGCTATCTGAGCGCGTATCAGGATGATTTTTTCTCCGCGCAGACCCCCGATCTTCAGAGAGCCACGTTCGATCCGGCAATCGGCACCAGTTTTTACGCGGGGTTGAGCGGGAAATACATCGCCGGCTATTCCACGCGCACAACGGTCCTGGCAACGATCTCCTACAACCGGCTTCCGGGGACGTTCACGGCATCCGGGCCGGACCTTCCCGCGATATCGCACGGAAGCGATACCATCACGGTCCATACCGGACGCCAGGCAACGCTCAGCCACGATCTGGTGAAGCTGGATCTTCTGATCGCGCAGCCGATTCTCCATATCGGCAAACGGGGGCGCGTCGATTTCGGCATTACGCTCGGCCCATCGCTGGCATATGTGACGCACAGCTCGGTGGAGGAATCGATCTACATGCTGGAGACCGATCCCGACGTTCAGTTCCTCCCGGCCGCTGCTCCCGGCATCGTGACCGGCAACCGGATCAAGGTCGCCAGCGGCGCTCCGGACGGGCTCAGGAGGCTCCGTGTGGGCCTGAAGGGGGGCGCCTATATGGAGTTCGCGCCGTTCAACCGGTATGTGATCCGCCCCGGCGTCTACTTCGATCTGGGGCTTACCAACGGCGCGCGAGGGAGCGCATGGAAATCCCACACCGTGCAGGTGGGGCTGGACCTGATGCTGCCGATCGTCCCGCATGGCGAAAGCCAGGGGGATGATCCGCTCCACCCGGTCGACGGAGAGATGCGATCGCGATAGCGTGTCGGACAATGGCCGCCCGGTTGATGCCGGCGCTGAACAACGCAACGGGCGATCATCCCGCGAGATGATCGCCCGTTCACGTATCAGGCATTCCAGATCTGTACTATGTGTCGATCAGGACTATTCGTTGTTGATCGGGGTCTTGATCGTGATATTCACCGTGCGGGTATAGAAGCGACCTTCCGGCAGATCGTTATCGTACAGGGTTGTCGTTTCGCCCGCTCCCTTCGCGCTTGCGGCGGCCACGCCCAGCACGCGCGCGGTGTTCAGCGCCCTGGCCTGCGAAAGCTCCAGGTTATGCTGTTCCTCGCCGAGACGGTCGGTATAGCCGATGATCTCCACCTCCGACGTTGGCTTGATCCGCTTCTTGATCTCATCCGCGATCTTCTGGTTTCCACCGGAGAGGGTGGACTTGTCGAAGCCGAACGTGATCAGGTTGAAGTTCTCGAACGCCACATCCCCCACCTTCTCCTCGCGCTTCTGCTGGATGGTCACCTGATCCACCTGCACTTCCGAATGCGCCTCCGTGCTCTTTCCGCGCCTGTCGGTCACCGTAAACGTGGTGACAAGCGGCGCGCGTTCCAGCGGGATCTCCGTCGGGGACTCCGTCACCTTCCAGTCCACGTTCTGCGGAGGATCGCCGGTGCCGTCAAATTCCTTCAGCACTTTTCCCCCCTGGGAAATCGAGGCATGCCAGCTCTGCACTCCCGCCTCCGCCGTATAGGCAGGCTTCAGACGGAACGTCGGCGGATCGACCGTGCGGAGCGTATCGGTTGTGGTCACGGGCTCCAGGAACGCCGGCGAGCTGGCAACAATCTCGACGCGACGATTCTCCTGCAAGCCGTCGGAATCATCGGCATTGGATGGATTGTCCGGCAGATTTCTGGCGCTTACGGATATCCGCTTCGGATCGATCCCCCACGAGGTCACCAGATAGTTCCTGACCGCCTCGGCGCGCGCGCGGGAGAGAGCGGTGTTCCCCGCCTCGGCACCCCTGTTGGAGTTGGTGCCGGTCAGGGCGATCGTCACCTTCGGCTGATCCTGCATCCGCCTGCCGACGATGTTGAGAAGCTGATGGTAGACATCGAGCGCCCCGAGATCGTGGAGCCTGTCGAAGCTGAACTCCGATCCCGCACTTCCTCCATAGGTGACATACCTGTTCGGAATGGCCGGGGAGTTATCATCGAAGAAGATATAGTTCAACAGCGACCGGGTCTGCGTGTTGATAAACTCCTCCACCTTGATCTTGACCACGGGACGTTCCACATTGTCCGCGCCGACACCGGAGACGCTGAGCGCTGCGGCCAGCACCGGATCAGGTGGCGGCGGCGGCGGCGGTGGTGGGGGAGGAGGAGGAGGGGGCGGCGGGGGAGGAGGAGCCACCGCGAACGAATATTTGACGGCCGCGCCGCCCCGGATCTGATGCTCGTGCCAGTCCAGATCGCTGGCGATTTTGGTGACGCCATAGGAAAAACCGACCTCCGGCGCCAGCAGCCATGTCTCGGCCCTGTTCAACGGAAGCTCGTAATCGGCGCCGATCACCCCCGCGATCCGCAGGCCGACGTTCCCGAGCGTTCCGGTGGTCGCGTTGCGTACCCGCGTGTTCTCCCCCCCCGGCCCGATAAACGTGGCGGATGATGGGGATGCCAACTGCTCCTGCTGCGTGAAATCCTCCTGAATGAAGGTGCCGAACTCCGGCCCCAGCTTCAGCGTCAGGGGAATCTTCGCCACCGGCCGCCAGCCGATGGTGATCTCGCCGGCAACAAGCCCGAGCGTCGATTTGAAGCTGTATTCGGAGACGCCCGCCGCCGAGCTGCCATCCTTCAGCACCACCGGCCCGATCTGCGCGTCCGATGTCTGGAGCGTTCCCATGCGGTAGTAGCCGGCCCGCACATTCAACCGGAGCATGGCATTGAAGGGATACTCGAAGATAAGCCCCACGCCGAACCCGGTTCCGGTTCCGCCGGTGAAGCTCGCCGTATCCATCGCCATGCAGTTCGGCGCGAGGGGCGAGCCGCCGAAGTTCGCGCTGCTGAAGTCGAAGCCGAAATTACCGAACGCCCCAACGCGCGGCCGCAGACGCTGCTGGGTCAGAAGATCCGGCGTGGCGGTAGTATCCTGGGCGGAGAGAGTGGCGCAAGCAAGAAAGAGTAGTTGTATCGATGCCAGGGTTCGTAGGGACCTTGCCATATCTCTCATAAGCAGACTGATAGAGATGTAGATATCGATGAAACGGCCGCTCCCGTCGATGATGATCCAGAGGACCATCATCGATGTTCGGCCGTTTCCGGTTCTCGATGTCGGCCGGGCACGGCCCCGGCGCGTCCGCACTTACTTGACCAGCACGAGCTGTTGGATGCTCCGCTGCGTCGGTGATGTCAGCACGGCGTAATATACGCCCGAGGAACAGGTCTCCGCATGCCAGACAGCATCAAATGAGCCGATGGGCATCGAGCGGCGATCGACCAGTGTTTCGACCAGCCCGCCGTAGAGATCGTAGATCACCAGCGATGTCGGCCCCAGCTCGGCGGTCTCGAATGTGATCACCGTCGCGGGATTGAACGGGTTCGGCACCGCCGCCTTGATTCCGAAACCGCCGGTCAGACGGAACAGCCGTGTTCCGCCGGCAACGCAGTATCCGTCGAGCGTAAAGCTGCCGCCGTGCGTCGTCGTGTTCACCTTGCCGTCGGTCCAGAACAGCGTGTCGATCGTGATCGGCGTGATGATCGAGTCCCCCAGAGCGGCGCGGGCATCGAGGAAGCCGAGCGTATCGGGAGCTGTCGGAAGCTGGGAGTTCGTGATCTGGAAGGTCACGACGCGTTCATTTCCCACTACCTTGCTTGACGTAATTGAGCCCACCGATATCACCGATCCCTTCAACAATGGCTCGCCCCGTGCCCTGACGCCCAGCGGCAGGAGCATCGATGCGTTGAACCGGACCGTGGCGCTGAAGGTCGTGGCCTGCGATTCCTTCAGGTTGCTGCCGCTGGAGAGGACGATCGGTATCGATATCCTGTCCCCCGCCTTCGCGTGAAGCGAATCCGGGATGAGGATCTCCGCGACGCCGATCTGCTGGATTCTCCCGCGCCCCGTAACCGGAACCCTGGTCGTGTCGGCACAGGGGGAGCTGGCAACCCCAACCAGCGTCGCCGTGGCGGCGTTGCTGTCGGCCGGGGCGAAACGGACGATCACCTTCACCGAGTCGAACGGCGCGATCGTCAGCGATCCGGTGGGGGAGACGATCACGAACGGCGCGCCGAGCGTGAACGATTCGATCCGCATCGGCGCGGATGTTCTGTTCTCCAGCGTCAGCGTATCAAGCACCGTGGTCCCAACATCCACCCGGCCGAAATCGAGCTGGTTCGGCGTGGAGAGCGCCTGCTTGCGCCGCTCGCCGATCAGCGATACCACGATCGATGGCTGCGCCGCATCATCGCTTCTGATCGTCAGCGTCGCGTTTTTCAGCCCATCGCCGGAAACGCCAGCCGGGTTGAACCGCAGTTTGATCATGATCGAATCGGCCGGCGAAATCGTGACGGGGAAGGTCAGCCCCGTCAACTCCTGGAATGCCGCGGCATCGGCCCCGCCAAGATCGAGCCCCAGCACGTTCAGCGGGGCGTTGCCGCTGTTTCTGATCGAGATCGTGGTGATGGAGTCCTGGCAGATATAGCGCGTCCCGAAGTTCACGCTGCTCTGGCGAACCACGATGCTCGACATGATGCCGGTGCCGGTAAGCGGCTGGCAGATTGTGTCGGGACATGGGGAGTCGGTATAGAAACAGAGCTGGGCATTGTAGGATGTCTGCCCTGATGGCGTAAACGTCACATCGACCGTGGCAGCCTCGTTCGTCGCAAGCCCCTTCGGAAGCCCGGTCGGCTGGACGATCGCGAACTCGCTGCCGCTCTGCGTGATGAAGGCGCCGGCGATATTCACCTTCACGTTGTTCGGCGTCTTCGGATCGCTTGTGTTCTGCGCCGATGCCGTGCCGACCTTCGCCACCCCGACGTTGGAGTTGCCGAACGTGATGCCGGTGGTCGCGAAGCTCACGCTGTAGCGATGTCCCGTCACCGGAATCCGGGTTTCCCTGCCGCAGATCCCCTCACCGATCACGAGCGTATCGGTGTAATCGCCGGTGGCGCCGGAGTTGAAGCCCAGGGTGATATCCTGCCGGCCGCCGGTGGGAATCGCATACAGCGGTGACGGGGTTATGCTGAATATTCCCCCCGCCACAAAGGAGGCGTTGACGTTTTCGGCCAGCGTGCCGGTGTTCCTGATGGTAAGCTGATAGCTTTTTCCGCCGGTCGTGCAGTCGAAGATATTTCCCAGATCGATCGCGGCCGGCAGCGGAGTCCCATCACCCTTCAGCAGATCGATTCCCCCGCGCTCGCGCCGCAGCGTGGCATCCACCAGCATCACCTTCTGCGACGGGTCCTCCGCCTGCGTCAGGATCTTGAACTGCTCGGTCCCGGCTCCCCCCGGCGACCATGTCACCGTAAAGAGAATGGAGTCGCCGGCGGCCAGGCTTCCGGGAATCGGTTTCGATGGGGAGAGCATCGCCAGGCCGTTGACGGCGGTGGCGGCATCGATCTGCACGGAGGCGGTTCCGTGGTTGTAGAGCTTGAACGTGTCGGTAACCGATGGCGGAACATCGGCGCAGGAATCGGCGCTCAACGTGATCTTCTTCCGCGAAAGCACCAGCAGCGATGTCACCCCTTCCCCCTTCAGCGCCACGCATACCGTATCGCGGCATGTGGTGCCGAACACCACGCAGAGCTGCGCGTTGAACGGGCCGGACGAAAGCGGGGTGAAGCTCACGGTGCCGGGAACCGAGCCGCCCGCGGGAATCAGCGTCCCCTTCAACGACGGGGCCACGACGAATGGAGCGCCGGCCGGGGTGATATAGGCGTCGGTGATGGTCCCGTCAAGTATGCCGGTGTTCTTCACGGTGAAGCCCGGCGTGGTCGCGGTCTGCCCCACGCGCACCTGCCCGAAATCGAGCGGGTCGGGCGTTACCTCGATGCTGTTGGCGTAGCCGCGACCCCGCACGGTGAACGTGAGCGGCAGGTTGCACGGCCTGGTCAGCACGCGGAATGAATCGACGAAGTTTCCGACCGATGGCGGGCGGAATCGCACCACGATCGTCCCGCTGCTGGTCGGGTTGAGGAAGATCAGCCCGGTTGCCGGGATGACCGGCCCGGTGATCGTAAACGCCGCGGGGCCGGTGCCGAGCCGGGTGATCGAGACGATCGTATCGGGGATATCGCCGGTATAATTGAAATTGAAGGAGAGCGATGTCGTGGAATCGGTGCAGACATCGCCGAGATTGGGGCTGGTCTGCGTGAGCGATGGCTGGAAGTTCAGCTTCCGCCCGGTGAGCTTGATGATCGTCGGGTTCTTTCCCGGACGGGGATCGTTGTTGGTCAGAACGAAATCGACAGTCCTGGTCCCCGGAGTCGTCGGCGAAAATTTGATATAGGCCCAGACCGTATCGTTGGGAGCGAGCGGCCTGATGGGCTGCACCAGGCTGAAATCCGCCGTGGCGCCGTTGGCAAACGTCGGGGTGATCCTGAGCGTGTCATCGCCGCTGTTCCAGATCTTGACCGAGTCCAGCAGGAACGGCTCGCAGACGATATCCCTGAAGGTAAGCGTCGTCCGGTCCACATTGATCTTCGGGATCAGGTCCACCGTGACGATGTTCGCCGCCGCCTGCGAGAGGACATAGCCCGGCTCGTTGAGATACGCCGCCGATGAAGGGGCGGCGACCGTCTGAAGCGCCGCGAAATAGTAATTCCCCTTTCCGCCGGTCACTGTCACATTTACGCTCCACGTCCGGTTGGCACCGAAGGTAAGGCCCGGCACCAGCGTCCAGTTGCCGATATCACCGCGCATGTAGACCTGCACCGGCTCGCCGACAACGCCGCCATAAGTACCGCTCACGGTGAAAGTCTTCGACTGGATATAGGTGAGCGTATCGATCGTCGGCCCGATGAACGGGGTCGCCGCGCCGAATGTCGGCGCACCCGTGGTAAATCCCCCATCGTATCGTGCCCTTCCCAGGCCACCCGCCGAGCCGGTGGTGCCGCCGCTGACATTGCCGGTCCCGCCGAATGATTTCTGAACCTTGGCGCCAAGCTCGACATATCCTCCCGAGCCCGAACCACCCACCGGCGTCACGCTCTCCGCGTTTCCACCGATCGCCTCCACGATGTTGCCATTCAGCGCATCCATCGAAAAGAGAGCCATCGCCCCGCCGCCGCCGCCACCGGCCGAGCCGCAGCCACCTGCGACAAATTTCGGGTTGGAGCTGCCGCCGCCGGAGCCCCCCGCCACGGGCACTCCCATGCGGTTGCCGTGGACATGCCCGCCATTGGAGGCGCCGCTGCCATTGGCCCCGTTGGTGCCATAGCCACCGCCGCCGCCCGTGCCGTTATCGAGATTGCCGCTTCCACCACCATATTGTCCCCCCGGAGGGGTGGTGGTTCCGCACGTGCCGTCGCCGCCAAGCCCGAAGGGGTGTCCGGTTCCGCCACCGGCGGATTCAGGGTTGCCGCAGACGTAGCTGGATGCCCCTCCCCGCACGCCGTTCATGCTGTACGAAATCTTCTTCCCGTTGAACAGCCCCTGCGCTCCCGTGCCGGAGCCGGGATCGCGCTCAACGCTGGAACCGCCGTTGTTCCGGCCGCCACCGCCACCGCCGGTAAAGCCGCTCCCCCCGTCCGCCCCGATGGGGTTCGGGTTGAAGAATGTCGCGTCGCAGACCCGCCCGCCGCCGCCGCCGCCGCCGGGGCCCGCGTAGGATGTTGCGCCGTTGGAACTCAGCCGTGCATCGGAGTTGATGGCAAGCACTCCCTTGGAGATCAGGATCAGGGGAAGGAAGCCCTGGTTGCCGGCCACGGCGGCATCTCTATCGGTCGTATCGACCGTATAGATTCCCCCCTTGAGAAAGAGACTTGAGACGATCATCGCGCCACGCGGCGAGCGGACGCCAAGCACGCCACCGCTGCCGAGCGCGCCGCCGCCCGTTACCGTTCCCGCAATTCCCAGCACCTGCGGGGTGACGATCGTAAAATCATTGATGAGCGTCGTGGTCGCCCCCACAGTGATCTTCAGTGGGACCGGCCCATTCGCCGCTCCGGGCTTTACGAAGATCTGCGTCGATATCAGCCGGCCGCTCCAGCTTACCACCACCGGCCCAATCACCACGCGGTTGTTGTCCGCCGCATTCACCGGCTGAACGCTGACGTTATCACTTCCATTGTTGAGATACATCTGGTCCGGATTGCCGAACGTAAACGCCGATCCGACCGGAGCCACAATCTCCACATAGGTGTTCATCCCCGCCGCGCCGATATCCGGGACCATATAGAAGACGCCGGGCTGCGCCCGGGCGACGGTGGCAAGGAGCAGGAGCGCGAGCAGGGACGTAATCGTTGATTTCATATCCAACCTGTCGTGAAGAGTTCAGCGGAGATCGATGGACCGGGAGCATGAGGTCCGGCGGACGGCCTCGTGGGTCGCCGCCATCGGTGCCGGATTCCCCGCTCGAGAACGGGAACACCACACCGGCCGTAACATACAGGAAGCCGGACGCATCTGAAAGTGTAGAGATCGATGGTCGCAACAATGAGGCCAGCGGGTTGTGCGGGCATCGCAACGCGCGGAACATGCCGCCACGTGGAATGATGACACCGGGGAGGGGGATAAACGGACAGGGAGCGGACGGGATTCAATTCCCGGCCACTCCCTGTAATGATCATCACCGGCATCATGCGGGCGAGCGGGCTATTCCTTGATGGCTTCCACGCTCTTGTTGATAGCATCCATCGCCCGCTCCTCAAGCTTTCCGTTCGACTTCCAGTAGAGCCACCGGTTGGCGAATCGCTCCTCATATCCGCTCAACTGCGCCAGCACCTTCACGGCGGTCTTCATGCTGTCCATCCTCTCAAGCGTCACCTTCACCTGCACCCGCCCGATGGTCCATCCCGGCGAGCGGATGTAGGGAATATCGCCGTAGACAGCCATCGTATCGAAGAACGTATCCTCGTTGGCAAGCTGCTTGAACGATGTCTCGATCAGGCTGGTCTTCTTGCTGGCATAGTTGACCTCGTAGCCGATGCTCTGCAGCCCGGCCTTCACCGCCTTGAAAATGGCGTCGTAATCTTTCGGGTATTCATTCAGAAGGGCTGTGCCGACCGTATCGATTCCGGCCTGCGGAAGCTCGCCATCGCCCGGCTGGGCGTACAGCGATGGAACAGCAAAGAACGCAAGGAGGAGAAGAAGGCCGAAGGCACTGGCGCGGACGTACTTCATAATGTATGGAGATATGATAGAGAGAAACTGATTATCGAGATGATGACGGCATGGAGATCGGGGCGTTCCATGCCGTGCCGGGATGCAGGGGCCTTGACGCAACGGGCGGGGAATGGTTTAGTCACCCGCCGGACGGATTCCGATGGCAGCCGGGCTATCGGGAGCTGAGCAGCCTGCCGTATTCCCGGCGACCGGAGCGGAGGAGGCCAACGGCGGCCTGAATCTGATCGTCGTTCCTGAGCATCGCCTCCATCCGTTCGTGCTGTCCACGGAAGCGATTGACGATCTCGTTGTACAGCTCCCGCCGTATCTCGTCGCGATGATCCCGCAGCAGGTTCCGCTCCTCGCCCGAGAGATCGGTGCGAATGCCGTCGATCTTCCTGAGCATGTCGGAATTATAGCCCTCCTTCTTCGCCGAGGCATACAGGTCGTTCACCCTGGCGAGCGATGCGGAGCCCGAGCCGGTGCGCTGGAGATTCTCCAGCGTGAAATCCTCGAACTGCTTGATCAGCGTATTGTCGACCGCGAAATCCTCGGGGAGCGATCGGAGGCCGGCGGCGTACCGCGTCGCAAAATTGAAGAAGATCGAGGCATCACGCAACTCATCGACAAAATCGGTGGCGGCGGAGAGATCCACAACCGTGTCCGGGATGATGCCGCCGTGGAAGGTAAGCTCCCGTCCGGCCGCCGTGCGATACCTGTTGGCCGAATCGGCGGCGAAGCTCGATGTCCCGCTCCGCTGCATCAGATAATCGATCTTCTGAATGCTCCTCCCCGATGGCGTGTAATACCGGGCGGTCGTGATCTTGAGCGTCGCGTCATACGGCAGGCGCCGCACCGACTGCACCAGCCCCTTGCCGTAGCTCCGCGACCCGAGAATCACGCCAGCATCCAGATCCTGAATGGCGCCGGCGACGATCTCCGAGGCGGATGCGGAGCCGCCGTTGATCAGCACCACAAGCGGAACACCCGCCGCGATCGGCTCCTCATCGGAGCGATAGATATGATCCTCCGATGAATCCCGCCCGCGGGTGGTGACGATCACGCTTCCGTAGGGGAGGAATTTCGAGCCCACGTCGACGGCGGACTCCAGAAGCCCTCCCGGATTATCGCGGAGATCGAGGATGACACCCTTGAAGGCGCCCTGCTGCTTCAGGTCCAGAAGCGCGTTCCGCAATTCGTCGCCGGCGTTGGAGCTGAAACGCTCCAGTTTGATATAGCCCACGCCGTCGATGATCCGCCCGCTGTAGGGGATGCTTCGGACCTTGATGTTCTCCCGCGTGAGGGTAAATGTCAGCGAATCGGCGACGCCGTCGCGCAGGACGGTCATCTGCAATGTGGTCCCCGGCTCGCCGCGCGTGTACTCGCGCAGGGCATCCACCGGGCTGTGAAGGAGCTGGGCCCCGTTGATCGATTTGATCTTGTCGCCGATACGGACCCCCTCGCGCTGCGCGGAATAGCCGTCCACGACATCGACGATGGTGACGGCGCTGTCCCGTATGCCGACGGTGATGCCGATGCCGCCGTAGGTTCCGCTGGTCAGCAGGTCGATATCGGCGGCATCCTTCCTCCGAAGATAGGAGGTATAGGGATCGAGCGTTTTCAGCATCCCGTCGATGCCGGCGTTGATAAACGTTTCCGGATCGACCTGATCGACATAGTTCTGCGTCACTTCCCGGTAGACCTGCCCGAACGTCTCCAGCCCCTTGTTGACCTTGAAATAGTAATCGTTTTCATCCTTCCAGCGAAACGCCGTAACGGCGACCACGACAAGCACGGTCACGGGGATGATGACGAAGACCGGCACGCGGAGAGAGCGACGAAGAGGATTATTCATGACGATCAGGCAATGGGGTCAGGATGCATTCATTACAGTTCGAATCATTAAAAAGCATTCACAAAATACGAACCAGCTTTTTCCGCTTCAATGAAATCGTCATGAAACATCCGTCGGGCGGCATTCTTTTCAGAATGGGAAGCCGGGCTCCGGTTTCAGACGAAGAACCCCGGCGCCGTCGTGCAGACAGGGCCGGGGTTCATAGATGCAATCCGGGCAAATGATGCTATCGCGCCACCTGAAGCGTGCGGGAATAGACCCGCTCCCCCTGCGATGTCATCGTGGTGAGATAATAGAGATAGAACCCGCTTGACAGCGTGGAGACATCGACATTGACCTGATAGCGGCCGGCCGGGCGATCCCCCTGATCGTAGGTCCCCACCAGTTCACCGCGCGCGTCGTACAGGCGGAGCGTTGTGCGGCTGCTCGCCTCCGGAAGAGTGTAGTTGATCGTGGTCGTGGTAACGGCGGGATTCGGCACGTTCGGCTCAAGCACAGACGCATCCCCCAGTTCCAGCTCGCTCAGCTCCTTCGGCAGGACATCAACGCTCTTGAAGAGCCGGCGGAGATCCTGCCCGTTGTAGAGGACCATCAGCGGCTCCACCAGCACGTTGAACCCAAGCCCGACGAATATCCCCATATCACCCTTTGAGCTGAACTCCTTCATCGCCTCATCCGCCTTCTCGCGGTTCAACTCCTTCATGATATTCTGCACGGAGGGATCACTCGCTATCTCCGCCTGATGCGCGAGGGCGAACCGATCCTTGGCGGCGATAACGGTATCGATAAACGCGGTGAAATCGCCGGAAACGGTCTCCTGCATCGCGGTGAACTGCGGGCGATAGCGGCGGGCAATCCACTTCGCCACGAAGAACGTCTCAGCCATCTCGCTGACGTTGTCCACCAGCGCGCCGATCTCCTCGGCTTTCTTCTTCTTCATACCCGACGGGCCGGGGCCCCCCTCGTCACCCCCTGAATCCCCCTCATCACCACCCCCGTCAAACTCCTTCCTGAACTTGGTGGCAAGGCCCTGCCATTTCTTCTGGTCCAGAAAGATGCTCCAGTAGACGCGGAGCCGGTTGACCTCGGTGAGATCGCACGGTGCAAGCATCCCGTCGATATGGGACTTGTAGTTGTTCAGCTTCACCGTCCAGTAATCGAACGCGGTGACGGCAAGATCCGATTTGAGCTGTTTGGCGAGCGGCGTTTCCTTCTCCGCCGCCGGGTAGTTCTCATCGGTGTAGGAAGTGTCGATCTGCTCGATATGCTTTCTGGATGTCGCCGGCTTTCCCTTTCCCCGGCGCTGCGCCGATGATGGAACGGTGATGATCGCCGCGAGCGCGAGGATGATGGCGAACAGACGTAACGAATGGCGGGTCATGCGCGGATTTCCTTGCTGGTTCCTTGAGAGCCGATGGCGGGATGGATCGGACAGTGACGACCGATCCTTCACGCGCACAGCGTTGAAGAGCTATGTGCTCCTTTCGATACAACGGGAGTCCCGGAGCGTGCCCCGGGAAGCTCCCACGAACATTTCTTCTACCTGACCACCTGCATCGTTCTGGAGAAGACGCGATCCCCAGCCGATGTGCTGATCTTCAGCCGGTAGACATAGGTCCCCGGCGTCAGGGCGCCGACATCGATCTTCACCACCTGGCGTCCCGCCGGGCGGGCTCCCTGATCGTACGCGGCAGCCACCTTGCCGTCGGTGCCGTAGAGGGTGATCACCGTGGCGCTGCTGGGCTCGGGGAGCATGTAGGCGATCTCCGTGGAGATGGATGCGGGGTTTGGCGCGTTCTGCTCCAGCGTGGCGCTGGATGACGGGGCCGCCGATTCCTTATGGGGAAGGAGGCCGGAGAAATCGCCCCGCTCCCCCTGCATTGCTGCCTGAATCACATTGACGAGATCATTCCCCACAAGCATGACGATCGCATTTGCCTGCGTTGGTCCAATTTTCTTGAAAAAATCGTCGGCGGCATTCCTGCGAATCGAATCGGTTTCCATGGAAACAGCCTGGTTCATCATCATGTTGCCGGACCAGCATATGCTCATATCGTTGCTGGCCCCGAACTTATGCATCCGCTCGGCGAGAACGAGCAGGAACTCCATCATATCGCTCTTCATCCGCCCGTCGAGATCCTGCAACCGGCTCTCGTAGCGCTCCGCCAGCTTCATGGTCGTTGTATTCATGCTCTTCATTTCTCTCGATGACTCCGCCATCACCTGCGCGTCGGGATCGGCCGATTCCCCATAGTACTCATCGTCATCGGAGTTATCCGATTCTCCACGCTCATATGAAGGCGCGGTAGCATCGGGCGAAGCGCCAAGCGTATCGGCGACTACCTCCATTTCGACCGAAACCACCTTCGGCGGGGTGTCCGGTCGGGCCTCCCCGGCAAGCGTCGCTGAATCGATTGCAGCATACGCGGCAGCGGCGGCCGCAGAGTCGTGAGGTGCCATCATCACCGAATCCGGCAGGCCCGAATCCCGCACCGCCCCATTGTCCACATCCACTTCAGAGTAAGGATGCTCATATCCATCAGATCCCAGCTTTGACATTCCCCTCATGCTGGCCTCACGCTCGGCCTTGTACCGCTGGGCCAGCCTCACCTGGGCATCCTTCATCGTCCTGATCGTCAGCAGGAAACGGCCACGGAGCTGGTTCAGATCCTGGAGATCCTCCTTCGACAAGGTCTTGTCGATCATGATCTGATAGGCGGTCATCTTCGGCGACCAGTAATCCAGGGAGGCCTGAATCAGCTCCTTCATAAATGCCTCCTGCCGTTTCTGGCAGGCGTCCTCCTCCCCCCTGATCCCCTCCTGGGCAAACGCGTTGACGGTTGCCGCCGCTGCGAAAAAAAAGATCAGCGCGGCCGCACGTAGTGATTGATTGTTCATATAAACATCCTCCTGGCGGAGATGGAATAGAATATAGATATCGTGACAGGCCGCAATAATAGCCAGCGGCGGGGGGGTGGACAAGAATATTGCTTCGGATACGAATCACCCCGAGCCCTTCGCGGGAAGAGGTCGGGGTGATTTCAAGGCTATCTGGTTCCGGCGTTCGGAAAACCTCAGCGAACGACCTGCATCGTCCTGGAGTAGACCCGCTCACCGTTCGCGGTGCGAACCGTGAGATGATAGAGATAGGAACCGCTGGCGAGCTTGGAGACGTCGGCATCCAGCGTGTGCTCACCTTCTCCCTGGGCTCCCTGATCGTAGGTTGCCATGATCTCGCCACGGGAATCGTAGATCCTGACCACGGTGGCCGTGCTTGGCTCGGCCAGGTTGTAGACGATCCGCGTGGTGGTGGATGCCGGATTCGGGAAATTCTGCTTCAGCGTGGAGCTTTCCGGGAGCGTAAGGCCGGAAATCGGCTTGGCGATGGGGCCGGCGCTCTCGAAGAGCGTGCGAAGATCGGCGCCGTTATAGAGAAGGACCACCGGCTCCAGCGCGAACGTGTAGACGGAGAGGATCTCCGTCTGCTTCTTCTCGGAGTTGAGCTCCTTCATCATCCCGCGCAGCTTTTCGCGACCGGCGAGCATATCCTTGACCTGCGGGTCCTTCCGCATGGCATCAGCGTTCTCCGCGGCAAAACGATCGGCGCGATCGGAGAGCTGGCCGGCGAATTCGGCGAAATCACCGACCACGTTCTTCCCCAGGCCGTCGAGTTCCGAGCGATAGCGGGAGGCGATCTCCTTCGCCTGCGAGAAGATCTCCATCGTCTCGCCGAACCGGGCCATCGCCTTGTCATCCATCTTCATCTCCGCGCCTTCCTTTCCATCGCGGACGCCGTGGGAGACCCTGGCCTCCTTTATCGACCGCAGCCCGTCGGCGGTCATGACCGCCCATCGAACGCGAAGGCGGTTCAGCGCCGCAAGATCATCGGCGGAGAGGACGCGATCGATCCGCGTCTTGTAGTCGTTCAGCTTCGGAGTCCAGTATTCCAGCGTGACGGTGCCGGCCTCGGTCGCCATCTGCTGGACAAGGGGGGAGGGGGTGGTCTGAGCATATGCGGGAACGGAAATCGCCGCCATCGCGAGCGCCGCGGCGAAAAGGTGTCGTGTCGTCGAGCGTTGTATCATCGAATCATCCTCCGAACTGAAAAATATGAGAGAGCCGGGCTGTTGCGTTTATCGGGGAGGGAACCACCGGCCGGCGGTTCCGTGCGCCTCTGCTAACGACGCTCCCGCCGGGATGTTGCAACATGGGGAGGAACCGGCCTCACTCCACGCCGATATGGAGATCGAAGTCATCGCCATCGGAGAAATCGCCGCGCCGCGCGCGAAGATCGATATAGAGCGCGGTGGAGACGTTGGTGGAGAAGAGGGTCATAAATACCCCCATCAGCCCGATCGGAAGAAAAAGCCAGGGGGAGATCAAGGAGCCCATGTGCGAGAAGATCTCCCTGGCAACCCTGGGATCGTTCCGGTCGACCTGTCCCAGATCGGCAACGAAGCCGGCGAAATGGATCGCCGCGGGGATGGAGAAGATCATATACAGAAACATGAGGATGATGCCGAGGACCAGCCCCACGCCGAACGCGCGAAACCAGTACGGCCGGACCAGCGCGATGCTGGCGATCAGCCCCTTCCACGGCCCGCGATCCTCCGCCACCACCTCCTGCTTGCCAAGCCCGATCGCGACGGCGAAATAGATCAGGGCCACCATCATTGCAAGCCCGCCAAGGAAGATGACAAGCACCGCGAATACGCCGCTCACCTGCCGCAGCACCGCGGAGATCAGCGCGAGGATCATCATGCAGACCGGCATCGCCATGCCGGCAATCGCCGATACGATCAGCCCCTGGAGGAGTATATGCCAGAACGGCCGTTTGAGCGATCTCCGCAGCATCTCTCCAAGCCCCATATCCCGGCCGTTGGCCTCCTCCCAGCCCGCCATCACCGTGACGCACTGCGAATAGGGGATCGCCAGTTGAAGAATGATGATAAGGGGGATCAGGAGGAGGAATGTCCCCATGAGGTTCATGACCAGGGCATTGAAATCCGGGGAATCGGCAAAGCGGCTTCTGGTGATATCGAGCGTTCCAAGGGTCGCGAAGAGGTTATGCAGGCTGAGGCCCATCATCAGCATGACCGGCAGATAGATCAGCACAAGGAGCAGCCCCGCCGTCCGCAGCGTCCTGAAGGTCAGCCGCCATCCCATCCCGAAGATCTCCCCGAAGCTCATTGGCACAAAGTGTTCATCCATCATGATCGATCCCCGATTTGTGAGTTGATTCCCGCATCAGACATCCCGTTCCCATGCCTCCAGCTGCTCGCTCCTGACATAATCTCCGCGCCGTATCCTGAGATCGGTATAGACCACCGTGATCAGGTTGAAGAGGAAGAGATACCCAAACGCATCGATAAACGCCTTCGGCAGGAAATACTTCCATGTCATCATGGACTTCGCGTGCGCCAGCGCCGCGACCTGAGCCTCGAGATCCTTTCCGGATGAGGAGGACATCCCCATCATGCCGGAGGTATCCCCCACCATCAGCACCGACAGCAGAATGGAGATGGCGCCGAAGGCGAACGCGAATGCGAGGATGGGTCCGGCAGCCCGCCACTTGTTCGTCATGAAAAGCCTGATCGATGATCCCAGGCTGCGGAACGGTCCACGCTCATCCACGTCCACCTCCTGGAGGCGAAACATCGTCAGGAGAACAATGACCAGAATCACCAGGAACGCCAGCACGAACGCGACCACGGTTGCCGGTGATATGGAGCCGGCCGAGCCGGCGGCAAAGGCCACGATCCCGGCGATCGCATAGATAATCACGATAACCAGGCCGAGCGCTATCGACTGGAGCAGGTTATAGAAGAACATCTTTCCCAGAGAGCGCCGCATCAGCGGGCCGATCTCCACCGGATAGTTATTCACCCCCTCCCAGCTCGCCACCGTTGCTATCGACTGCGCCACAAGGGTGAGCAGGAGGAAGAGGATGACTCCCAGAAGGAACGGGCCAAGCACGGCGAAGAACTGCCCCTGCATCTCCTGCGCGGCCTTCAGGTCGGTCTTCAGATCCACCCCCACGAACTTCGAGAGGACGTTGTACGACCCCTCCACATAGTTCATGTTGCTCCATGCGAAGAAGAGCCCCCCGCCAAGCAGCAGCAGGAACACGATGATCCCCGCCCGTGAGAATGTCCGCCGGATAACCGTGAACGTATTTGCGAAGACTTCGCCGAAATCCATCGGCTGGAAACTGTTGTCCACCATATGCTGAATGATTGATATCCTGAATGCCCCTGTCTCAACGGATGCACGTGGACGAGATCACGCCCGAAGAGGTTTCGCGCTACTCGATGTTGGTTTCGAAATAGGAGATTCCCCGCAGCTCCACCGTGCTTCCGGGAAGCGTTTCGAAGATGATATACTCGGTGGCAGGCAGGCTGGACTGCCTCTGGTAGATCCGCTTGCAGCCGGCCGCCACCGAAAGCAGATCGGCCTCGTTGTAGAAGGAGATCGTCTGCGGCTCGTTGTCCGCATTGTAGTTCACCGGCACCATCGCCCCCGACTCCGTCCGGACGGTGCAGCCATCCACGGCGTAGCGGAACGCGACCCCCCTGGTGGTATCGAAATCGTGCGGCACGGTCCGCAGGTAGGCGGTAAATCCCTCCCCGCCCAGAATCCGTACGTCGAACTGCCCCAGCCACTGCGTAAGCTGCTCCGTCCTGATGGCGAAGCGCGCCCCCGGCTTCAGAAGAATCGTGGAACGCCCGGTTTCCACCAGCGACCGATCGGAAAGGATGGTCCCCTGGTAGATGTCGGAACCGGAGAAGATATCGACGGTGCGATAAACACATCCGCCCAGCATCGGCGCCAGCGTCAGGGCCAGCGCGAGAAGGGCCAGTGAGGTTCGGCGGGCGATCATGGTCGTATCACCTCCTCCGGCGTATGGAACACATCACCAAGGCCGATCCCGACGCCCAGATAGAAGGTGGAGAAATCACCGACCCCCTGAAGCGTGGGCTCCGAGATGACGCGTTCGAAATGCGGAGTTCCGTTCACATACCCGGCCATCACGCTGAGCTGCGTCCAGTCGTAGATCTTCAGCGATGCCCGCACGCCGACATGATAGATGGTGGAGGGATAATAGGTCAGCTCGGCGAACGGCTCCAGGTTCAGATCGGGCTTGATGAGCGTTACACGGTATCCGGCGCGGATCGGGAGGAAGCCAAGGGCGATCTCGCTCGATGACATCTTCATGACGTTCAGAAAGGATGTCCCGACGAAGAAATGCCCGTCGGCGAACGGCAGCGGATAGGTCGCCGTTGCCAGCTTCACGATAAACCCGGTGGGGAACCCGTTGCTGGTATCGGTGAGCCGGGCGGGGATGGAATCGGCCAGCGGGCTGGTGGCATAGACCAGATCGGCCTCGAACGCCGAAACCTCGATCGCCGAATGCTTCTGATCCTTCCACTCGACGTTCAACTCCTCGTTCTTGTAGACGAAGTCCAGCGCGGAAACCCCGATGCCGAAATAGGGAAAGTTGACATCGTACGATGTCGTGTTACGATCGCGGAAGGCAAGGGTCGATCCCGCCACGTACCCCGCATACGCCCTCAGATTGAAGCCGCCGTAGGAGCCGACATCGATCGTGGCCCCCAGGTTGACATACTGCGACGGCAGGAGGCCCACGCCGAAGAATGGAACCACCATCACGTAGGGGGGCTTGTCGCGCAGGAAGAATCGCTTCCGGACGTAGAGAGGGAGCACGCCGCTCAGCCTCTCGTCAGGGGAAACCGCGGCGTTGTTGTCCTTCTGGATCACGAACGTCTCGTATGCGGCGGTCCCCACCGTCCAGTCAGGAGCGTCGTTGAAGGCGTGGAGCACCCGCTCGTACGGCAGCACGCGATACATCGCGGAGCCGAAGATCTTGGTGCTGTCCGGGCTCTTCAGCTCAAGCGACTTGTAGATCCCGAAGATGCCGTTGCCGCCGCCGCTGTCCGACTGTCCGATGCCGATAAAGCCGGCGGTTTCCAGCACGCCGAAGCGGAGGAAATCGGGATAGTAGCGGTTGACGGTGGAATCGAGCTGCACGTAGGTGCGGCTTATCTCCACGGTGCGCGGCGATGGATAGATGGTGCCGTTGTCCCGGTCACCGGGAGCGTTCCGCACATCCTGCCGGATGGTCGTGTCGCGCTTGGTGATGGTGTAGAGATCGCTCTCCGTGCGTGTGATGCCGAACATGCCGAAGCAGCCGGATAGCCCCGTCAGAGAGACGAGGAGGAATGCAGCAAGATAAAGACGGTTCATGATGCCTGATGAAAGTTCGGAGTATCCATAGCCCCGCGGCCGCGGCTCCTTCAGCTTGTTTGAAAATTCATGAATGGGGGGATGGACGTTCAACCCGTTGATCGAGATTCCCCTGGACGGCGTCAATGCCGTATCAACTCAACTCTCCGGAGCCGCGCATGATACAGATCCTCCAGCTCGCCATCCCGCGCCGGCAGCGGACGCGCCTCCCCCTCGGTCCTGACCTCCAGAATGGAAGGGCTTACCCCACGCTTCACCAGCTCGCTCCGGATGAACTCCGCGCGCCGGCGACCGAGATCGAGGTTGAACGGATCGGTGCCGACCGGATCGGTATGCCCCACAAGGAGGAACCGGCCACCGGAGCCACGCGAAAACCCTTTGAGAAAATCCGCCGCGCGATCGATCATCCTGACCCACTGGAGATCGGTGGGCATGCCGCGTTCATCCAGCGTGAACTCGTACGGATCGGTGGCATTGTTGAAGGGAAAATTCACCCGGAAGGTAACGGTATCGGAGATGACGATGTCGTGCGTGACGGTACGCCGACCGTCGGAAAGAGGAACGCGAACCTCATCGCGCACGAAGAGGGTGCTGTCCGATCCCGCTGTCACATCGTACCGCTTTCCCTCCTCCACCTGGAATTTGTATTTCCCATCGGAGTTGGTGATCGTGGAGTCCACGTCGCCCGGCGGATCGCGCTGCTCAAGCGTCACCTTCGCGCTGTCCACCGGCTTTCCATCCGATGTCCGTACCGTGCCGTTGAGGGTAAGCGTCTGCGGCGCTCCCTTGCTGCCGCCGGGGCGCTTCAGGCGATTGAGCACGTAGATATCGAACCCCTGCGATCCGCGCTGATTGGAACTGTAGTACAGCAGCGTGTCAGGGCTGGCGTCGGCCGGGGCGCTCGGGAAGATCTCATCGGCGATGGTGTTGATCGGGGCGCCGAGATTCTCCCCCCCGCCGATCTGATCGCCGGCAATCGGCGCGCGGAAAAGATCGTAGCCACCCACCGTCTCATGACCCGATGACGAGAAGTAGAGCCACTGCCCGTCGCCGCTGACAAACGGCGAAAGCTCATCGCACGCGGAGTTGACCCCCGGCCCCGCATTGGCCGGCGTGGACCAGCGACCGTCCGCGCCGCGGTGAGAGACGTAGATATCGGTTCCCCCCATTCCTCCTGCCCGGTCCGCGGCAAAGTAGAGCGTGCGGCCGTCGCGGGAGATGGCAGGCTGTGCTTCCCAGGCAACGAGGCCGGATATCGGCTGGCGGGCAACCGACGTGAGCGCGCCGCCGCTGTAATCGCCGGAGAAGAGATCGTAATCGCCGGAGACCGTTCCGCTCTGCCGCGCGGCAAAGAGAAGCGTGTCGCTCCGGGACGATGTCCGCGCCGCGCCGCCGTACGAGCTGGCGATGGCCGGCGCGGAGATATTCTCCTCCGCTACCGCCTGGTTCACGCGACGGAAGCTCACCGGATGGAGCTGATCGTGGGTGCGCCCTCCCTTTGGACGGATCGTTGCCAGTGCCCCGCCGGCTCCCGCGCTCGGGAAGGCCACGGCGTACTCGTCATCCGGCCCGTTCAGCCCCTGTACCTGCGATATCGTGAGATAGTGGCTGGAGCGCCCGGATGCGCCCGATGACGTATCGATGGTCACCTCGGCGAATTTCCCCGGCAGGCATGGCGGCGGCGGCGGCTCGGGACATTCCAGCCGCGCGCGTTCCGGCATGCGAACCGATGGCACGCATCCGCTCACGGAGAGCGCGAGAAGGAGAGAAAGAGTACCGATGTAATCGATGAATCTCACGGATCGAATAGCTGGAAAAGGTGTGGAACAGAATTAACGCTTCCAAGCTACGAGTTATCGACAATTTCTGGGGAATAAATTAGTGGCGATGAAACCAGCCGGTACCGGAAAACAGCGGCGCCCTCCATCGCAAAAGGATGAAGGGCGCCATGCCGGTATTCCGGGATGTTCCGGGCGGAAAATCGCCGGCACTGTGGCTGGAAGCCTGTCAGGGCCTCCTTCAGCGGGCCGGCGGCTTATTCGGTCAGAAGCGTTTAGAACGAGTAGCTGAACTGCCCGTAAAGCTCCGTGTACTTTGCCGCGCCGCTGCCGAAGATCCACTTGCCGACCCCAAGCTCCAACCCGTAGTGATCGTCGTAGGAGATGATGGCGCTGCCGTAAAGGCGACCGTACTTGGAGTTGTTGAAGTAGAAGTTCGCCTGCGGAACGTTCGCCACGCGGAAGTTGAAGCGGTCGGACGAATCGGGAAGGTTTCCGTTGCCGACGCCGCCGGTATAATCGAACAGGAGCTTCGGGGTCACCATCAGATTATTCGTCACCGCGATGTTATATCCGCCGTCGATGCTGAACAGAAGCTGATCGGCAAACGCCCCCTGGCGGAAGTTGTAGCCCAGCTCCCCCTCGATATATCCCTCGGCACCGAACGAATGCCCGGCAAGCAGGTGAATGCCGAAATCGCGCTTGAGAAGGCCGCGCCACTCGTTGCTTGCCACAACGGCGGTATCCTTGTGAAGGAACGTGGAGTCGCGACCGTCCACCGTCTTGGTGCTGATCGGCGTGGTATAGAAGCGGCTCACATAGCGGGTGTAGGGGCCCGGCTCATCGTAGAGATCGGGGAAGCGCGAGGAGACCATCGCCGCCATCGGATATTCCCCTTCAAGGAACTGGTACTTGAGGTTGAGCCATGCGTCGGTAAAGCCGGAGTTCAGCTCCCACTCGAACGGTATCGGCTTTCCGGTCTTCGGGTTGCTCCCGACCTTCTCGTAGCCCCAGAGATAGAGGAGGGTTCCGGACAGCTCGAGGTGATCGAACAGGCCGACTTCCCCCGACAGATAGCCGTACCGGAAATCGTGGAACTTGCCGTCGAGCAGGGAGTCATCCGGGGTGGTGGAGGATGATCCGTCGCCATACCATTTCTGGCCGGCTGTCTTGCGGCTGTAGCCGAAGGTGAGGCGACCCTTTCCCTTTTTAGCGGCCCATGGGCCGCCGGCGTGAAGCTCACCGGCGGCAAGCCCCAGCAGAAGACACGCGATTGAAATGTTGAACCATGTTTTCATAGTATTCCCTGGTTGGGTTGATCGGGATGTTGTCGGCCCGCCGTATCCTCCCAGACGGGTTACGGCGGAGCAACCGGGCGTGACTCTTCTTGCGCCCCTGGATTTTTTATTACCCGCGTATGCACGGTCGGTGGCCGGCGGAGCTCCGCCATTGCGCCGGACGCAATTCACCGCACGGATGCTTGCCCACACGGGAACACTGCCGAACGGCGAACAGTATCAGCGGATACCTGAAAAATGTTTCCACGCGGGATATCCCGGCGTAGTGATGGAGGGGAAATAACAGTTCGCGAAGCCGGTTTATCCAACCGCAGTGCGACTACAGGTAAGATGATGCGAGACAATGGAAATGCACATTGCCGGGCACGTGCGCGATAATATCATGCGCGCGCCGGGTCGATATTCCGATAAACGCCGCCAGCGCGTGATATCCGCAAAAATGCGGCAAGCGGGAGGGTCCTTCCTGAACCCGGACGTTCGGTAAAAGTTTCCGCGCGGGACTGCAAATGAAATAATCTTCCATGAACGGCCGCGGCGGCTTCCGGTTCTCCCCCCGCGGGCATAGATTACGCGTATGAATGGATTCGAGAGCATGGAACATATGCTTCGGCTTGGCCCGGAGCTGGCGTTGAAATTTGTGGTGGCGGTTCTCTGTGGCGGGGCGATTGGAATGGAACGGGAGACGACCGGCAAACCAGCAGGTCTTCGGACAAGTATCGTCGTCTGCGTCGGCTCGATGCTTTTCACGGTGATGAGCAGCGAGATGGGAAAGGCCACCGGCGGAGAGGAAACCAGGATCGCGGCGCAGATCGTTACCGGCATCGGATTTCTGGGAGCCGGGGTGATCCTCCGGGAGAAGAACGGCGTGGTTCGGGGGATGACCACCGCGGCGATGATCTGGCTGATGGCGGCGCTCGGCATGATGATCGGCGCCGGCCTTCCGATTATCGCCATGGCGCTGACGGCCGCCAGCGTGATCATGATCCTCTCCCTCCGCCGCGTCGAGGAGTATGTCCATTTCCGCCAGGCGCGGGAGTTTGTCCTCCATGCCGCCGATACCATCCAGCTCCGCGAACGCGTGACGGCGGTCGTCTGCGACTTCAACACGAACATCCGCGACTTCTCGATCGCCAGCGACGGATCGGGAAAGATCGTCGTCCGATTCCGGTTCGCGGGCCGGCAGCAGGAGCATCGCGAGCTGCTCCGCGATCTCTATAAGATCGAGGGGATCACCGGGCTTTCCGAGCTGGTGAAGTCGCCGCGTGGATCGAAGGAGCCGGTGATCCGCGAGATCAGCGGAGATATCGAGGAATGAACGCACGCCGGAGCCCGCACGCCACGGCTCCGCATCACGAACCCTGGAACCGAACATGACGGTCGCGACCTGGAATGTCAACGGAATACGCGCACGGGAGACGCAGTTTATCAAGTGGATGGAGGCGCACCGGCCCGATGTGATCTGCCTCCAGGAGATCAAGGCCACCACGGAGCAGCTCCCCGCGTCGCTCGCCGATCTCCCCGATTACTGGAGCTGCTGGCATGGCGCCAGCGGCGGCTATTCCGGCGTCAGCCTGCATCTGAAGAAGGAAACCTTCCCGGAGAAGCCGGTGTTCAGCCATCCGCCGTTCGACCACGAGACGCGGATCGTGCAGGCGGCGGCGGGAAACCTGATCCTGGCCTCGGTCTATATCCCGAACGGCGGGAAGGATTACGACGCCAAGCTGAAGTTCATGGCGGCGATGGAGGGATATGTCAGCGATATCCACGATGCCGGCCAAGAGCTGATCCTCAGCGGCGATATGAACGTGGCCCGCACCGACGATGACATCCATCCAACCCACAACAAACCGGGGATTATCGGGACGCGGCCGGATGAGCGGGAGCTGATGGAGCGGATGTTTGCCGGGGGGCTTGATGATGTTGCCCGCATGCTCGATCCCGACAACAAACGGCTCTTCACCTGGTGGCCCTACTGGCGGTCGGCCAGGGAACGGAATCTGGGATGGCGGATCGATTATATTGCGGCCAGCCACGCGATTGCGGCCAGGGCAACCGCATGCATGGTGTTCCGGGAGTTCGGCAGCAGCGATCACGCGCCGGTGATGGCGACGTTCGATCTCCCCGCCGGCTATGGGGGATGAAACATTGTCCCCATCTTGTTCGTTACCATTGGCTCAGCACGTATTTACTATGGACTTCAGCTATGGCTTCCGATAATTTCTCCCGCAAATATTCCCCGGATGAAGTAAACGCCATCCTCCGTCGCGCGCTGGACCGCCAGGGAAGCGGCTCGGCCACGATCACGCACGAGGATCTGCTGGAAACGGCGCGCGAGCTGGGCCTGGAACCGGCCCAGGTGGAGGCCGCGATGGCCGAACAGGAGGAGCTGGGGGCCACCGAGAACGCCAAGGAGGCGTGGAAGGCGCAGCGAAAGCGGAAGTTTTTCGAGCACCTCCGCACCTACATCATCATCAACAGCATCCTGATCCTTCTGGATCTTTTCACCGGCGGGCATACCTGGTTTATCTGGCCTCTGTTCGGCTGGGGAATCGGCCTGGCGTTCGATGCGTCGGAGACGTTCTTTCCGAAGGACAGGGATATCGAGCGGGGGGCGCGCAGGATGATCGAGCGGGAACGCCGCCAGCAGCGCCAGGATGTCAGGATCAAGGGACGGGGAAAGAGCGTCACGATCGACGGCAAGGGGGGACGGATCGTGATCGAAAAAGGGGATAAACGGATCGAAATCGGCTGAAATGATCTACTGATGCCGGTTTGCCCGCTCCGGATGACGGGGTGGGAAACCGGCCACCCCATAGCTTTCCGCCCCACGCACCGCCGGCCATCACATCACACCTGAACCCGCTTCCATTCTCTCCGTTCCGTGACTTTTCGCTAAGTTGCGCCCCCTACAACGGCTCGGTAACTATCAGCTCTTCCTTTCGCGACATTCCTCGCACCGTCGGCGAGCCGTGAACTACTTTTATTCGACGTGCCGCAGCCTCTCCCGGGGGCTCCGTCCGTTCTCTCCATTTCTACTATACAGGACCGATTGTCATCGTGACACCTCAATCGACATCTCCCGACCATATTCCAGCGCCCGCAAAGGCGCCATCGGCAAAATATATTTTCATCACCGGCGGCGTCCTCTCCTCGCTCGGCAAGGGTATCACGTCGGCATCGCTCGCGCTGATCCTGAAATCGCGCGGGTTGCGGGTGACCATCCAGAAGTTCGATCCCTATCTCAACGTCGATCCCGGCACGATGTCCCCGTACCAGCATGGCGAGGTCTATGTGACGGAGGATGGCGCGGAGACCGATCTGGATCTGGGGCACTACGAGCGGTTCCTGAACCAGTCGATGACCCAGAAGAACAACACGACCACCGGACAGGTCTACTTCGAGGTGATTAACAAGGAGCGCCGCGGGGACTACCTGGGGAAAACCGTGCAGGTGATCCCGCATATCACCGATGAGATCACACGGCGGATGACCGCGCTCGGCAGCTCGGGAGCCTACGATATCATCCTGATCGAGATCGGCGGCACGGTCGGCGATATCGAATCGCTCCCGTTCCTGGAGGCAACACGCCAGCTCGATCAGAAGCTCGGCCGGGAGAATGTGCTCCATATCCATCTCACCTACGTCCCCTTTATCAAGGCCGCCGGCGAGCTGAAGACCAAGCCGACGCAGCACTCGGTGAAGATGCTTCTGGAGATCGGCATCCAGCCGAATATCCTGGTCTGCCGCTCGGAACACAGGCTTTCCAGGGAAATCCGCGAGAAAATCGCCCTGTTCTGCAATGTCGACCGGAATTCCGTGATCGAGGCGCGCGATGTCAGCACCATCTACGAGGTGCCGCTGATCTACGCGCAGCAGGGCCTCGATGATATCGTCCTTCAGAAGCTCGGCCTTGAGGCGCCCGTGCCCGACCTGAAGCAGTGGTCCAACCTGGTCCGCAGAATCAAGCAGCCGAGCAGCGGCGAGGTCCGCATCGGGATCTGCGGGAAGTACACGCAGTACCAGGACGCCTACAAGTCGATCATCGAATCGTTCATCCATGCCGGCGCCGCCAACAACGTCCATGTGGACCTTCAGTGGATCGACAGCGAGGGGCTTCGTTCCGAGGCCGATGTAAAATCATCGCTTGCCGGTCTGGACGGCCTGCTGGTTGCCCCCGGCTTCGGCTCGCGCGGGGTGGAGGGGAAGATCATGGCAATCCGCTACGTCCGCCAGAACGGAATCCCCTTCTTCGGGATCTGCCTGGGAATGCAGTGCGCCACCATCGAGTATGCCCGCAATGTCTGCGGCCTCAGCGACGCCAACTCCGCCGAGTTCGCCAAAACCCCGAACACGGTGATCGACCTGATGGCCGATCAGAAGCATGTGAAGGAGAAGGGGGGGACGATGCGGCTGGGAAGCTATCCCTGCATCATCGCGAAGAAGACCAGGACGCTGGCGGCGTATCGCGAGCAGTTTATCACCGAGCGGCATCGGCACCGCTACGAGGTAAACAACGCGTTTCGCGATGTCCTGACGGCCAACGGGCTGGTGCTGAGCGGCGTTTCGCCGGATGGAAGGCTGGTGGAGATCATCGAGATCCCGGATCATCCCTGGTTCGTCGGCTGCCAGTTCCACCCTGAGCTGAAATCCCGGCTCCTGGCGCCCCATCCCCTCTTCAAGGCGTTCGTCAAGGCGGCAATGGACCACCGCGACAGCGGAAAACCGAAGCAGGGAACGGCGAAGCCGAAAGTCAGCGCGAGCAAAACTGGCACGACAAAGGAAGTTGCGAGCAGGAAGCCGGCCATCAAGGTGAAGGATGATCTCCCGCTGATCAACGGCAACGGTCACGACGAAACCGCCGATTCCGTGCCGACGCCGGAGATCGCCATGATCGCCGTCAACACAAGGCGCGTCCGCAAGACGAAGGTCGCGTAACGCGCCATGAAATGACAACCGACCCGCCGGCTCAGGCCGTTCCGGGATATGTTGCCGGAGGCATGAAACGGAACAGGGGGATACCGAACCGGCATCCCCCTGTTGCACATTCATAGTACCCGCTGTTTCTAGCTGATCGCCGAGCTGTCGGCGGCGCCCGATGCGCTGCCACGTCCCGAGGTAAAATCCTCGGCCATCTTCGTCACGCGATCCACCGTATCGGTTACCACCTCCGACACATCCTTGCCAACGCGATTCAGCTCCTTTCCGGCCGTATCGTACAGATCCTTGGCGTTTTTCGAAAACCGATCGCGACGGTCAGCACCGTTCTTCGGATCGAGAAAATACCATGCGGTCAGAGCGGCTCCCGCCAGCCCGAGCGTTTTGATGATTCCGAGTGCCATTACAGTTATCTCCTGCTAAATTGTCGTTCGATGTTTAAGCGCGTTCACTACGTACCTGAAATGGTGCTACAGAACTGTGCCAGAAATGTTGCGCTTTTTTTTCGGCGGACGGAACCATATGGGAAAATAACGCCGACGTGAAGGGGTAGTTCCCCCCCGGCGATGACGATAAAATGCACGGCTGGCCGGTCGGCCTTTATTCGTAATAAACCGTCAGAAATTCTCAACGCCCCTTTTCGGAACATATCATGTCGATCATCCGGGCCTCCCTCCTGGCGTCCATCCTCGCCATCCTGCCGATGGCCGTCCTCTCCTGTCATGGCAGGACCGGCGGAGTCGCAACAACTCCGGTGGTTATCGCCGGCGATGGCACGACGCCGCTCCCCGAGGATTTTCATCGCGGCGTAAACCACGCGCACATTCACAGCCGGGGTCATGGCTACGGATCGGAAGCATCCGCGCGCGAGCTCGATTCACTCCACCGGCTCGGGATCAACTGGATCGCCATCACCCCGTTCGGCTTTCAACAGGCCGCCACCGCCGATTCGATCATGGGGTTTCCGCGGAAAGGGGAAAGCACGGAGGAGCCAGGGCGGCGCGACCGTTCGATGAACGAGGCCGATATCATCGCGGAGGTGGCGAACGCTCATCGTCTTGGGATAAAGGTGACGATGAAGCCGCATATCTGGTCGCGCGATTTCTGGAACGGGGGGGAGTGGCAGGGGACGATCCGGCAGAATTCACCGGAGGAACACGCGCGATGGTGGGGCAGTTTCCGGGAGTTCGCCCTCTATCACGCGGGGCTGGCGGAGCGCGCGAAGGCCGATCTTTTCTGCATTGGAACGGAGCTGGCGCAGATCACGCCTCGTTATCCCGATGAATGGCGCGGGCTGATCGCTGATATCCGCAAGGTCTATCACGGGCAGGTTGGCTACGCGGCGCACTGGGAGCATGAGTTTGATTCCATCACATTCTGGGACGCGCTCGATTACATCGGCATCACCGCCTATTTCCCCCTCAACGTCCCCGATTCCGCGGGCGTGGACGATCTGGTGCGCGCATGGGCGCCGCATCGGAAACGGATCGAGGCGATTGCCTTGCGTTATCAGAAACCGGTCCTCTTCCTGGAGGCGGGATACCGTCCGGCATCCACCACCTACCGCACCCCGTGGGTGGATCAGGGGGGCGATCCCGAGCCGGCGATGCAGGCCCGCGCCTACGAGGCTCTCTTCCGCGCTTTTCACGACGCCCCCTGGTGGCGCGGCGTCTATTTCTGGAAAACATTTACCGATCCCGAAACCGCGGCGGAGCATGGCGAGGATATGGGATTCAGCTTCAGGAACATGCCGGCGCAGGATGTGGTGCGGCGGTGGTTTACGGCACGGTGAATGATTGCAGGATAATCTCCCTGTATATCATCGGCGGATAATCTCCCTTAAAATCCATGTCCCAACGTGACCCCGAACCAGTACACATAATCCCCCTGGTTGAATACCGGAGTATAGGCCACACCGAAATTGAAGCCGCCATCCACCGGACGATAGGGTAGTAACTCAGTTTGAATCCAGTCTTCCATCTGCTGAACAATCATCGAGCGACGATCCATGCTTCACTCTTCAAGCTCCGTGGGAGCGCACCGGTTGTAGCAACAATGCTCCCATCTCCCGCTCAAGCTCCATCGGAGCGTACCATCCCCGCATCC
>JAQBOZ010000037.1 GCA_028287785.1 Chlorobiota bacterium | reverse complement strand
ACGCTCGGCGTGAACCGGACCCGCAGAGAATCGGTCCCGCCCGGAGCCAGCGTATCCGGCAGCGAGCCGCCGATCAACTGATAGCCGGTCCCCGCAAAGGCGATTGTCGTGATCACCAGCGGTCGCGGCCCGCTGTTGCGGACCACGATGACCGTATCGTGCGTGGTCTCCTGCGCCTTCAGCACGCCGAAATCGACGGTGGTGGCGGGAATGGCGAGCTGCGCGCTGTCGCGCGTGATCACGAACGGAAGTTCAAACACAGCCTTGTTGTTGGCATCGGTATAGACGCGGATCGATCCGGTGTAGACGCCCGGCGTCGGCGTCTTGACGCGCAGGAGAATCTTTCTGGCGGAGCCGGTCGGCATGGCAACCGGGAACTCCGCCGGCGTCGGGTTGAGGACCGATCCGTTGATGCCGTTGAAGCGGATCGAGTCGACCCTGAAATCGCCACCGCCGGTGCTCCGCACATTGATCGTGGTATCCTTCTGGGGATCGCATGTGGAGAAGCGGAGCGTATCGGGGGCCACCACGCCGTGCGAGCGGATCGCCTCGGAGGCCATCGTGCCATAGGAATCGTTCCAGGTGATGCCGTATCCCATCACGCTGATCGGTTCGGCCGATTCGATAAGCTGGCGAAGTCCGGGCGCCACGCGGACCATTGCGGAGGCATACTTCCCATCCGGATAGGTGAAGCCGAAGTTCACCGGCTGGCCGTTGAGCGTAACCCCTTTCACCGCGGTGACCGGGGCGGTGATGATAAGTAGATGCTTCCAGTAGACGAAGGTGCGCTCGATGCCGGACCGCGAAGCCCGTTCCCGGACGTTCGGCACGGTGATCTCCAGGTTCGGCTTGTAGAAGGATACGGGGGGAAGCGCCACCATCATGGGGTCGCCGTAAGGGACACGCAGCGTGTCGGGATTCCCCGTCAGCCCGATATCGAGCAATGGCCCGTAGGACATCCGGTCGTTCCCGCTGAACGCGTACTCCGCGCCGATCATCGGCTTGGTCGCAACCACCTGCGTGGGCTCGGCGATCGATATCTCATAGAGCATTCCCGCATTGAACATCGAATCCTGGAGAACGGTATCGGGGGGGAACATCATCTTGCTGACGACCATGCCGTTGAGGAAGATCCGCGTGCCATCGTTCAGCACGTAGAACCGGAGACGCGAGCTGTCGCGACGCTTTGTCTGCGCCTTGAAGCAGTACTCGATCGAGTCGATATCCAGCGTCGGAGTCCGCGAGAACGGCATGGCGTAGAAGGTGGTTCCCGCCATGGCGTCCGGCGCCTGCTGCTCGATCATGGCCTTGGCGGAGAAGAACGTCTCGATGGCGGGCTCGCAGAGCTTCGGCGCCGGAGGGATGGGAGGGGGCCCGACGTACGGGACGCTGGCCCCCTGCGAGAAGGAGATCACGCCGACCGGCTTGTTCGACTTGATGCGCGTGCCGGTCATATCGCCATCGATCTGACCGGGGCTGTTGGTCAGGACCTGGTACACATCATACTTGTTCAGCGTGATATTGAACGGCAGGCCGGCCGGATGCCCTCCACCGTACGTGGGGGCGTTTGGCGTGATTGTCACCTGCGTATTGTCCTGCGACCCCATGATCACAAACCCGTTCCGCTGGCTCCTGGCCGAGAGGCCGCTGTATGTCACCAGCCTGTAGTCGGTCCCCCAACTGGCGACCGGATAGAGGGAATAGGTCTCGGTGCAGTTGCTGGAATCGAACGTTGCGCGGACGCTCACCGGCTGATCGGCGGTGACGATAAAGCCCATCTTGTTGATGATATCGACATACTCGATCTCCGGCCGCTGCATGATCTGGTTGATCGCGAACTGGGGTTTCGAGAACACCGCCCGCGCTCCCGCCGGCAGGAAGGTGTTCGAGAGCACCGTCCCGTTGTTCGCCCATGTTACCCTGACGTTCGCATCGCGCTGGGCCATCACCTCGAACGTAAAGGTTCCCTTATTCAGGCTCCGCTCCTGTCCCTGCGAAACGGCGGGGAGCACAACAAGAAATTCCTTCCCGGCCGGAACCTGGGCATGAATTGCCGCCGATGCCAGGGAAAGAAAAAGGAATGGAAGAAATGTCCTGGTAAGGAGTCGAACGGATATCATGTGCAGCGCCTGGAAGATCCCACGCTCCCGGAGATTGAGCGCGCGGTTGGAGAAATCGATACCGGACAGGGTGAACAGGCAAGCTGGCACCCTGAATTGAAATAGGCAATAGCGAAGATCGATAGCGGACACCCCGAACGGATTTACTCCATCGGGAGGATGCTTTCCCGGTCACCGACTGACTCGGAAAACCATCGCGATGGGCCACATTGATCCATGTCCCCGATTCCATCGGCCGGCATCCGAACGCGAACGACCGTTGAGATGGAGGAGAGTGGGAGAATCGGGAGAAGAATCATGGATGGAGCTGCATGCGATCGAGATACGCCGGTGGCGTCCGTTCACTCTATCGCCAAACCCCGCGAAGCAAGCTGCCGGCGAAGGTATAACCCGAATAATCATGGAAAGTTATGCCGGCGGAAGCGGGTTCAGCTCGGTCATCATATGCCCGGAACGTGACGGTCTGGAGCGATTACCACAAGGTCCCTGGACAGATGACGAACCGGGCATTCATCACGTCACCGGAATAAAGCCGCCGGCCGTGAAGCCGATGCGTTCATCCGAATCATTACATGAAATGGGTTGTGGAACCGAACAGGATTGTTCTACATTCGCCTGATACAGCGAAAAGACCGTTCGGCATTCACACTATTGATCTGATCGCAATGAATCGCAGAAGCTTTCTTACGTCGTTCGCTATCCCGGGCCTGGCGCAGGAACCGCACGGGACAGCGACCTCCGATTCCAGGGATACCAGGGAACGAAGCCTTCTTTCCGTTCCGAGCCTGGATCGATATACCGGCCCCTGGAACAGAGCCACGCGCATGCACCTGCTCCGGCGGACAATACTTGCGCCGAAGTATTCCGAGGTGCTTGCAACCGACGGCATGTCCATGGATCAGCTCGTCGACCAGCTTACCGCCCCCCTTGCCGATGTCCCCGCGCCGCCGGAATACACCGCCCGCTGGATGGATGCATCGTCCATGTATTACGACTCCAACCGGCTCGACATCAGCCACGCATTCCGCGATGAACTGCGGCGGTGGTGGAGCGGGTTGATGATCGACAGCCCGCTGAATGTGCGGGAGAGAATGGCCCTTTTCTGGCATAATCATTTTGCGTGCGATGGTGCAATCGATCCGGATCACCGCCTTATTTATATTCAGAACCAGCTTTTCAGAAAATTCGCCGTCGGGGATTTCAAACAGCTTGTGCGTCTGGTTTCCGTGGACAGAGCGATGCTTTATTATCTGAACGGGATCACCAACCGGGCCGACGCAATCAATGAGAATTACGCCCGCGAACTGCAGGAGCTTTTCACGCTTGGCGTGATGGATAACAACGGCACGCCGAATTATACGCAGCAGGATGTCCGCGAAGCCGCCCGCATCCTCACCGGATGGTCGTTCATCCCGTCGGGAATCAACGATACCCCGACATGCTATGATTACTGGCACGACACAAAGGACAAGGTGATCTACGGCCAGACGATCAAGGGCACCGGCTACTACGGCGATCAGGAGCTGGATAAATTGATCGATCTTATATTCTCCCGCGAGCAGACGGCGCGATATATCGTCCGGAAACTCTATCGATTTTTCGTCTATACCGATACCAGGCTCACCCCGTTTACACCTATCGCAAGGGAAATCGAGGATAATATCATCGCGCCGCTTGCCGAGGAATTCCGCTCCAGCAACTGGAACGTTGGCGCGGTGCTGAAAAAATTATTCCTGAGCGGACATTTTTACGATCGGAATATCATCGGCGCATCGATAAAAAGCCCTGTGGATATTTTCGTCGGAACGGCGCGCGCAATGACCACCGGGCCGCGCACGGCGGAGGAGCTGGAATTTCTGACGCATGTGCTGCAACGGGACACGACCGAGACGGGACAGGAGGTTTTCGATCCGCCGGGGGTGCAGGGCTGGCAGTTCTATCGCACCTGGATCAGCAGCACGACGCTCCCGCAGCGCCGGTTCTACACCGACGCGCTGATCGATGGCGAAAACATTTATTATCAGAAGGTTCTTGGCGCCATCGATGCCGCCCCAACGCAGGTCTACGGCCATACCCAGTTGCCGGTGCTGCCGTTCGCGAAGCAGTTCGCATCGTTCGATAACGACGTGGAACAGCTTGTGGCCGATATCACCGAGCATCTGCTTGCCTATCCCGCATCCGCGCGTCTGAAACAGCAGCTTCTTGACGCATTGCTGCAGGGACAGCCGGCATACGAATGGCAGTCGCTGGAGAACAGCCTGAAGGAAGCGCGGTTGAACGGAATGTTGAAATTCCTGATGCGTTCCTCGAATTATCAGTTAATGTAACCTCCCCATCACCACAGGACAGGCAATGAAACGGAGAACATTTCTCGCTCGCACCATACCGGCAACGCTGGCGGCCCCGCTGATTTTCAACGGCTTCCGTCTCGATGCCCTGGGACAGAGCTTCCTGCCGGCACTCGCGATGGACGATGCGAGCGATCGCGTGCTGGTAATTATTCAGCTCGCCGGCGGCAACGACGGGTTGAACACGGTAATTCCGGTCGATGATGACGCGTATTACAAGGCACGCCCCACCATTGGAATAAAAAAAGAATCCGCGCTCACGCTGAATTCGGAGCCACTGCTTCGTCTTCACCCGTCGCTTTCAGGATTGCAGCATATGTTTAACGATGGGCAGCTTGCCATTGTCAATAATCTCGGCTACAGCGGATATTCGTCATCCCATTTCACCGGAACTGAAATCTGGAATACGGCGTCGGGAAGCACCACCGCCGACTCGCACGCCACAGGCTGGATCGCCCGCTATCTCCAGCAGGAATTTCCCGATTTTCCAAAAACACTTCCGGATTATCCGCCGGCGGTTCAGATAAGCCCATCCACCTCATCGATATTCGGCCTGGCAAGCTCGACGATCGGCATCGCGCTTTCCGATCCGAAATCATTCTACGATCTGGTCAACGGCAAGCCCAATGTGGTGGATGACGATGTCAACGATACGTTCGCCGGAAGAGAGTGGGAATATATCGAGACGATCAATTCCCAGTCGCTCGGGTTTTCGACCATCATCAAGGATGCCGCCGACCGCGCAAAGAACATCGCCACATATCCCGCTGGCAACGCTCTGGGAGAATCGCTCGCGATCGTCGCGCGGCTGATCGCCGGCGGGTTGAAGTCGAAGGTCTACATGGTCTCGCTCGGCAGCTTCGATAATCATTCCAATCAGCTTGAGACGCATGCCGATCTGCTTTCGAGGCTTGGCAACGCCGTAAAGTCGTTCATGGATGACCTTGTTGCGCTCGGCATCCACGAACGGGTTGTGGGGATGACCTACTCGGAATTCGGACGTCGCGTGAGCGATAATGGCTCCGGGACCGATCATGGCGCCGCCGCGCCGCACATGGTGTTCGGCACTCCGGTGGATGGCGGAAAGATGTTCGGCGGGCTCCCCGATCTTCAGAACCTGGACAACGCCGGCAACCTGCGCCAGTCGATCGAGTTTCAGTGCTACTACGCGTCGATCCTCGCGCCGCTGTTCAGCCTGCCGGACAGCCGTCTCAGTTCCATTCTGCCGGTCAACCTCTGCGATCCCACGCATCGCATTCCGATATACAAGAGCCTGGCGGTGGGCGTTTCGGAGGGGAGCAGGGGAGCCGCGGCGCTGCTGTCGATATCGCCCGCCCCGGCATCGATGGAATCGACGCTTCAGTACAGGCTGACACGCACGGAGCGGGTGGTGATATCGCTGCACGATATCGGGGGAAGGGAGGTGCTGAAGATCGATCGCGGCATCCAGAGCGCCGGGACATACGCCGCGCGGATGGATATCTCCAGACTCCCCGCGGGCACCTATTTCTGCGGGCTGCGCGCCGGAGCGTTCAACGACTCCCGGCCGCTGGTTGTTGTTCGATAACCAACCTTGCGCGGGGCGCTGCCCCGCGCAACAGGGATTGCGCCCCGGCGGGGCTTGAAGACAGGGGAGAACTCCTCAGCTCCATGCGGAATGTATTGTTCAGGGGTCTGCTACCGCGCCGGGGCGCTCATCACCACCGTCTCCGTCCCGCGATTCATCCAGCGCGTCCAGCCGTTGCCGGGAAGCCGGTAGACGCCGACGAAGATCAGGATAGCCGCGATCAGCAGCGAGATAAAGGTCTTGCGCGCCCGCTCGGGCCCGTCCAGCTTCTTATAACGGGCGGTCATATGGGCGATGATCAGGCCGATAAGGATGGTCACCGCATGCTCCAGCCGGAACCGCTCCGCCGGAAGATGAATCCCCCAGCCGAACAGGATGATCGCCCCAAGCAGCAGCTGAAGATCCATCAACCCAACCGTCGCCGAGATAATGCCGCGATCGGCTCCGGTGAACTGCCCCTTCCGTAACCAGATCATCGCGGTCCTGATAAGCGCCAGCACAAGCGTGAGAGCCACCAGCCAGCGAAGGTAGGAATGAATCGTGTAGAGTGTGTCCATGAATCGATGCCCTGTTTGAGATGGAGAGGAGTGACCTCGCGGATCGGTGCCCGCGAAACCGAATCAGCGGCAAATCTATGACAGTGGAGGGAATTCCGGCAGGGGCCGCCACGAAAACAGATCACGGCCGATTGCCACCCCCTGAACGCAGACAACCGAATGGGTCGCCGGCCCGCCGAAGGATGCCCGTTCCAGGGCATATTTTTATCAGTTTCAAGGTTCCGCGTCCGCTCTCTTCGTAATTTCATCGTTCAACCGTTGGCAGAGCGACCTTTTCATATCGACCCCGGACTTCCTGATGGCAAACGAACGGAAACAACCCTTCAAGACCGACTCCGAAATCGAAATCCCTCCATACCTGATGCCGGCCGAGGGCTGCGGCCCGCAGGAGAAACCGGGGGAGTATCCCTTCACCCGCGGCGTCTACCCCACGATGTACCGGTCGCGACTCTGGACCATGCGGATGTACGCCGGATTCGGCACGGCCGAGGAGTCGAACGCGCGGTACCGCTACCTCCTTTCGCAGGGAGTTACCGGCCTTTCGGTTGCCTTCGATCTCCCGACGCAGATCGGCTATGATTCCGATCATCCCATTGCCGAGGGGGAAGTGGGGAAGGTGGGGGTGGCGATCGATTCGCTGGCGGATATCGAGACGCTCTTCGATGGGATCGAGCTGGAGAAGGTTTCCACGTCGATGACGATCAATGCCACGGCGGCCACGCTGCTGGCGCTCTACGTGGCGATGGCGAAGAAGCAGGGGGCGGACCTGGCGAAGCTGAGCGGAACCGTGCAGAACGATATTCTGAAGGAATACGCGGCGCGCGGAACCTACATCTATCCTCCGGGGCCGTCGATGCGGCTGATCACCGACATGTTCGCCTGGTGCGCGCGGGAGCTGCCGAGCTGGAACACGATATCGATCTCCGGCTACCATATCCGCGAGGCGGGATCTACGGCGGTGCAGGAGGTGGCGTTTACCCTCTCCAACGCCATCGCCTACACAAAATCCGCGATCGCCGCCGGGCTCGATGTCGATACGTTCGCATCGCGCCTCAGCTTCTTCTTCAACATCCATAACAATTTCTTCGAGGAGGTCGCCAAACTCCGGGCGGCCAGACGGATGTGGGCGCAAATCATGCGCGACAGATTCGGCGCAAAGGACCCACGCAGCATGATGCTCCGGTTCCACTCGCAGACGGCGGGATCGACGCTGACGGCGCAACAGGTGGAGAGCAATATCGTCCGCGTTGCGATGCAGGCGGCGGCGGCGGTTCTGGGAGGCACGCAGAGCCTCCATACCAATGGATTCGATGAGGCGCTGGGCCTTCCCACGGAGAACGCGGCCCGGCTTGCGCTCCGCACGCAGCAGGTCCTGGGCTACGAAACCGGCATCGCCGACTCGGTCGATCCGCTTGCCGGAAGCTATCTGGTGGAACATCTCACCGACGAGATCGAGCGGCTGGCCGGCGAGTATATCGAACGGATCGACGCGATGGGGGGATCGGTAAAGGCGATCGAGGCCGGCTTTATCCAGAATGAGATCGCCGAGGCGGCCTACAAGGCGCAGCTCCGCGTGGAAAAAGGGGAGGATGTGGTGGTGGGGGTCAACAAATTTCAGATGGAGGAACCCCCCTTTACCGATGTCCTGAAGGTGGATGACACCCTCCGCGTCAAGCAGATGGCCCGGCTGGAGGAGGTAAAGCGGACGCGCGATGCGGAAAAGGTGCGCCTTGCGCTGGAGGATATCCGGGTTGCCGCCGCGGGCGATGACAACCTGATGCCGAAACTGATCGCGGCGGTGGAGGCATATGTGACGATCGGGGAGATTTCCGATACGCTGCGGAGCATCTGGGGAGAATACGAGGAGAATTAACAGGCGGGGAATTCTGGCGGGATTATTGCGTGTCTATCAAGCCGTGATGGTGATAATTCATTTGGGAGGCTGGCACGATGAATCCGCAATTCAATTTCGACCGCGCGGTGGCGCTCGTCGGCAAATCGATTTTTATCGACCTGACGGTGGTCGATCACGATGAGACATTTATCGAGCGGAAACAGATGTTCGGGAGAATCGAGCAGGTCACAAATGATCGCGGAATTTCAATTCGCCTGATCCCCTCCGGCGAGGAATATTTTCTGGCGCCCGACCTCGATTCCATAGAACCGGCGGCACCGGGAGATTATCGGCTGGAGACGACCGGCGAAATCATCGACCAGCCGGATTTGAAGACATCCCGCCTGATTCATCTTCCTCCACCGGAATTCGAGAACAAAATCGTTCAGGAATAATTTAGACGGTATTCCCGTATCGATCGATGGGAGCCGCCGTTATCCATCGGCATTACCCTGCCGGATAACGGCGGCATCGCTTGCATGCAATTATTTTTTATCGCCAGCCTTATCTCGCATTGCACTCCGGCATGTATGTCATCCGGGATTTCGCGACTGAATCTGAATGATGCCGTTCAATCAGCGGCATCCCCCGGAAGATCATGGGCAATCCGGCATTCGCCACCGAGCGCATGCCGCATCGCCGGATGCCGCCTTCGCCGTCTCTCCCCGTCATTTCATGATATCATCCACCAACGTCCACAGCACCCTCTAGGCAATAAATAGGTAGTAGGCGCCCCAGGAACCGCCTGTATATTGCCACTGTCGACAAAGAGAACGCCGCAGCCGAACCGGCCACTGCCATCATGCAGGAGCCGGCTTGTGATCTCCGGTCACCATTCCCTTTCATCATATCAAGAGAGCAGGGATATCGCCCCCGGAGAATGAGCGTGGAATTATTCCTTCGTTCTGCCTTTGATTCGAAGCCATCGATATACGCCGGACAGCTCACGAAATATTCACGATCCAAACGCTCTTGCACTCGAATAAGAGCGTTCAGCACTATGCCCTGGAAAAACCTTCGTTAATGGTCGGCGACTCATTGTATTGATAATAATCGACTTGACGCACTTGTTGGCGTTGCAGCCGGATACTCCTGTCGTGTCATCCTGAACGATAGCCACGTATGGTGACAGGGAAGTTCCCGGTGTCTCAAATCAATTATTGTCATTCTCTTGGAAACTCTACCAGTATTGTCATCCGGCGTTGGGGATATACTGCTCCCTGTCTATCACTCTACACATTATCATGGAGGCCGATCATGCGTAACAACATTCTTTCACGCGCATTTAACAGCGCTGTGCGGTGCGGCATGCTCGCATTGCTCATATTGTGTTTCTGCCGGATATCGGCGGCGGCACAGGAACCGCCGCCCGAGTCGGGAACCTGCCGATGCCCGAAAATCTTCGGTCGTCTTGATAACGTCACATATTCCGTTGGCGACGGCTCCGGCGATGTCTTTATGGACAGCATTGCCGCAGATGATAATTTCGGCGGAGAAGATCCTCCCGGCACATCGGTTCCGGAGGGGCCCTTGTGCCTGAGGTTCAGCTTCATGATCTGGAACACCTACGGAATCGGGCATCCGCCGTATCCCTGCGCGATCAGCGGCTACAAGGTCACGATCGAGGGATTGGACCAGCTTGCCCACTGTGCCACCGTTCCCCCCGGAGCCGATCCGGATTTGAATTTCCTGACCAATTGCTCAGGAACTCTTCCCCATGCACCAATCGCGCGCATTCCCGGCACCTCGACATACGCAAGCCCCCAGTCCTTTACGGTCAGCGCACCCATCGCCGTGGGCGCGAAATCGGTTCAATGCCTGCAATTGTGCGGGCTTCTCTCCTCCGGCGCCGATTGCCCCAATCTGCAACTGAAGATCATCATCAAGCCGATATTCGCGAACGGGTCCACCACAAACTGTCAGTTGTGTTTCATCGTCAAGCGGTTCGGCACCACCACGCTCCAGTGGATTCGCGATTGCAACTGCTGCGATCTGGGCACATGCAACTGCCAGCCCGGCGGTGGTAGTGGCGGCAGCAGCGGCGGTTCGAAACTGGCTGAGCCGGGACAGGGGACCATCGATCCCGCCTCGGCCACATCCATCGATATCAGGACCGATTACGTGTCGAATATCTGCAGCGTTACGGGCATGCGGGAGGATGATATTCGAACGGTCATGATCGTCGCCACCGACGGAAGCATCGTTCGTTCGATCTCCGGAAATCACACCCGCCGTCTGGATATACCGATTTCCACCCTTGCGTCGGGCGTTTACGTGGTAAATGCGGTCGACAACAATGGCAACACGCACTCGATGAAGATTGTTGTCAAGAAATAGGCGTTATGGGAATGCCCCCAGCGCAGCGTTGCTCCGCCGGAATGCCGGCGGGGCAACGCTTGCAGCGGAATCCGTTGTTTCCCGATCTCCGCGGACATACCGGCATCCGGGCCGATGCCGAATATTTATCCCACCTCGCTCAGCCTCGGCAGCGCGCCGTATTCCTCCATCAGCACGGTATCGTAATAATCAGCTTTCTGCGCGATGCGGCGGATCATATCGTATCCGATTTCCTCGTTGAAATATTCATCGTAGGTAATTGCCGAGAGGACAATATCCTGATTGTTGATGCTGAACACCAGCCCCTCGGGATTATAATTTTCGCTCAGCAGATATTGATAGATCGTCGCCACGCCGGTTTTCGGAAGCCGACAGAGCAGCGCATCGCCGACAACGAAATTATTCTGATTGTAGGCCACCGTTATCGTCGCGCTCCCCTCCTGAATTTCCCAGGTGTTGGGGCCGCGAGCCGCGAGCCGCGGGTTTTTACCGAGCTTTTCAAGAATCCGCTCGATAATCGCCGCGATGGTTCCCGCCTCCTGCGTCTGCTCGGAAATCAGCGACAGCTCGACCGCCGCGCCGCATTCGGGACAGTATTTCCCGTCGATCGTCTCCGCCGTCACAATCGATCCGCACGACGCGCAGCGGGTGGCGGCCTGGCCGTGATACTCGCGGTATTCGTTCAGATCGGTCAGCAGATAGGGAACCGGGAGCGCAAACCCGAGATTATCTCCCCCCTGGATGATAAACGAGTTGATCCCGACGATCCGACCCTCGGCATCGACAAGCGGGCCGCCGCTGTTGCCGGGGTTGATGGCGGCGTCGATCTGGATGTACTGGAGCCCATCGCGCAGCCGGGATGCCTTCGAGACGATGCCGGAGGTTGCGGTATAGCTGAGCCCGTACGGATGCCCGATGGCGACCACCGGATCGCCGTCGTGAAGGGAATCGGGCGGGGCGAGCGAAACGGACGGCATTTCGACATCCTTCGGGGGAAGGATAAAGGCGAGATCGCACGTCTTGTTGGTAAAGCAGACGGAGGAAAGCGCCTGCGGAAACAGCCTGCCGCCGATCATCACCTCGGCGTTGCCCTCCACCACATGATAGTTGGTGACGATCAGATCGTATTCCTTCAGATAGAATCCTGAGCCGGTTCCCTTGCGTGTGGCGATCTGGATGATGACCGGCTGAAATGTGTTGATCAGTTCCTGAGTGCTCATGATATCCGGTATGGTAGAGGTTGATTATTTGACAAGTTCGGCGACCATGGCCTGCGCCTCGGTCATGAACGACTGCGCGAAATCGAGCATCGAACCAAATCGGAGCATGCCGCTCCGGAAGGTCAGCGCCGGCAGCGCTTCATGCCCCACCAGCACAATGGCATCGACGCGCATCGTGATTGCCTCCTGGTCCAGCTCCCCCGATTCCGTGCGATAACGTTCAGCGAACCCGAGCGCCGCGAAATAATCGGGATGAAGGATCTGCATGAACAGGTGAAGAAGATCGGCGACGGGTTTTGGAAGATTGCAGCCATGGAACGCCTGCGCCGCCGCGTACTCCAGGCAGGCAAGCCCGGCGGCCGGCTGCTCCGGGTTCTTCCAGACATTATAGCCGTTGAAGACATCGGCCAGCGTGGTGCCGAATCCCTCCACCCCGGTATTCTGCGTGGTGGCGAACGTGGAGGTAACGGCGTAGAGATCGCGGGCCATCCCTTCCCCGATTCCCGCGATCCGCTCGAACGCCAGCTTTATCTGGTAATTCTTCTCCGGAAAACTCTTCCCATCCTGCGCGTGGTAGAGCTCGATCTGCTTCCGAAGATCGTTCATCAGCTCACCCTGCGGCGCAATCAGATAATCGATCCGGTAGACCAGGCAGAGATACATCCAGGAAATGGCGCCGGCCTGCTTGTCGGGATGGAGCGTGGCAGCCTCCTGAAGCGTCTCGGCAATCCAGCGGGGGAGGAACTCCATCTTTGCGGCAAGCTCCGCCGGGTCAAGCTGGCGCACCTTGCTTTCATCCACCGGCTTCAGCGCCGAGAACTCGTGGACGAGCGGGTCATCGTAATAATCGGCATTGATGGCCGCCTCCCGCAGTGCGTAGTAGAGTTTTCTCGGCTGGCCGCCGGCCACCGGGGCATCGAACCTGATGCAGATGCGATCCCCGTTCAACGCGAACCGGCTGTACGAGAGCGCATAGTTGATCTCCAGCAGCTTCCGCATCACCGCCACGCTTGGCTTCTCCATCGTGGCAACCCCGCCCTCGAACTCCACCTTGTCGGCATCGGCATATCCCACAAGCCGTTTGGAGCCCTGATAGAGCCGGAAATCGACGCGGCCGTCGGCGGCTTCGAACTCCACGTTATCGGCATCGGCATCGCGGAGGTATTCGAAAAAGGCGAGATAGGCGGGGAGATAATCCCCCGCGGCAAAATGCTTCTCCGCCTCGCTCCACTGCTGCCGCTGAAGGTCGGTCTTCAACGCATCGGTATATCGGCCGAACTGAACCTGCATGAATAGTGCTCCGGATAAATAAAAGATGATCCCACGGCAATGATCCAGTTCTCGCACAGCACCGGAATCGAGATTTTTTCCACACCGCCGGACATGCGGACGCCGAAATAACGCATCGTGAAATGCATATCTCGTATCCGCGACGGATCGATAAGAATATTGCTGAGGGATAAGGTTCTGGAGCGGTGGGGGCCGCGGTGCAAATATACGCGAACCGAAGCGTTTGCAATCATCAGGGTGGACAGGCGGGGAGTATTCAGATGAACATCGATCGCGATGTTCGATTTTTTTGATCTAATCGGCGATCTCAATCGGATAATGCCGGCTTACCCACGTTTTATTTGCAGACCTGAAGAAGGAGTTTTATACTTGTGTATTCAAAGTCATCCTTTCGGTTGATGAGCATGGTGTCTGGACCTCGCTCTGCTCTGGACCGGTGGATCAGCTTCACCTGCGTGGGGAAATCCGGGTCTGTCATTTCCTCCTCCCTGCGCCTTTCCGTTGACTAAATACTGTTCGATATCAATCATTTGCTGACACTGTTCGATATCAATCGTAGTTAGAGTCACGACCTTCTCTATCATACGCAATCGGTTCCACATGCATTTCTCTGCACGGCGGGACGGATCTGCATAACCTGGGTGTACACACGGATGGACTGGGCAACCAACCGTAATGACAGTGAGCGGCGCATTCCGCTGCTCACGACCAAATTTCACGTGGCGCGAACGCGCTCCACGCTCGTCTCCCGATCACGGCTCATCGAGCAGCTCAATCACGGGCTTCAGTGCAAACTGACGATTATCTCGGCTCCGGCCGGATGCGGAAAGACGACTCTCCTCTCGGAATGGGCAAACCGGAGTCGGCAGAATGTCGCCTGGGTTTCGCTGGATGAGGGGGATAGCAACACCACGAACTTCTGGGCATATTTCATCGGATCGCTGCAACGGCTGCAACGGGAGCTGGGCTCCGGCGCGCTTGATGCGCTCTATTCCGGGGCGCAACCGGAGATCGCTCTGGTGTTGACGGCGCTGATCAACGATCTGGCGGCCATCCCGCAGGAGATCGTCCTGATCCTGGACGATTATCACATCATCACCGATCCGGCCATTCACGACACGCTGACCTTTTTCATCGAGCGGATGCCGCCGCAGTTCCACCTGTTCGTGGCGGCGCGGATCGATCCACCCCTCAGGCTCACGCGGCTCAGGGCGCACGGCGAGGTGAACGAGATCCGCTCGGCCGAGATCCGCTTTACCCCGCATGAATCGCTGACACTGCTGGAAGGGGTGGAGAACTCCAAGGCCGGGCCGGAGGAGCTGGCAGCGGCCGTGGCCCATGCCGATGGATGGGCCGTTGGGCTTCAGCTTGCGGCACTCGCCATCGCGGAGACGAAAGGGAAGGGGGGGCCGCGCAAGCTCCTGACGGCGATCGATGGTCACGGCGCCGACTATCTGGCCGATGAGGTTGCCGATCGCCAGCCCCGGCATATCCGCGAGTTCCTCCTCAGAACGGCGATCCTGGAACGCATGTGCGCTCCCCTCTGCGATGCCGTCACCGGAGAAACCAATGGCGAGGAGATGCTGGAACGGCTCTATGCCGATAACCTCTTTATCCTGCCGCTCGACGAGGAACGGCAATGGTTCCGCTATCACCCGATGTTTGCCAAAGTCCTCTGCGAACGGCTCCAGCGCACCTGGCCGGATGAGGTGCGGGAGCTGCATTATCGCGCCAGCAGATGGTTTGAAGAGCACGACGCCCCGAAGGAGGCGGTGGACCATCTTCTGAAAAGCGGCGATCTTCGCCAGGCAATCGATCTTGCCGAGCGACTTGCCGAGCGCCTGCTGACCACCGGAAACTCCGAACCTCTTCTTTCCTGGACCTCGATCTTCCCCGATGCCGAGGTGATAGCGCGCCCCCGCCTGGCGATGGCGTTCGCCTGGGCGCTGGTGCTGGGCGGTGAGTTCGGACGCGCCGAAAAGTATCTGGAGATCTGCCGCCGATTCGTGGAGCGGGAGCCGGAAACGGGGCTGGCCGATATCGCGGGACATCTCGCCACCGTGCGGAGCTTCCTGGATGGAGTGGATCTGCCCGGCGGCCCTTCGGATGGCGATAGTAACGATGAGCGGGCCGTACGCTTCAACAACAGAGCGCCGGGGGAGGAAAAGCCGCGGACGTTCGCCGGGGGATCGTCCCGTCGGCCGGCCGGAGAGGCCGTGCCAGTACCGGATTCGACCTTCAGCGTCCCCAGGGCACTTCCCCAGATCGCCCGCCTGCAGTTCACGATGGGGCAGCTCAAAACCTCGGCGCACACCTATCGCGAGGCGCTGCGGCTTCTGGAGCAGAGCGAGGTGAACAGCGAATCGGATGGGGCGCTCGCCGCCGCGTATATCGGCCTTGGGGAGCTCGAATACGAGTGGAATGATCTTGATGGCACCATGCGCCGTCTGGAGCTGGGTCTCGATCTGGCCGCCGAGCGGAGGGATGCGGCGGCTCTGCGGGACGGATATCTCCTGATGGCCCGCGTTCACCAGTCGCGCGGCGATCTGGATGGCGCTCTTGACGCCATCAACGAGGCGGAACGGGCGGTTCCCTCCGGAAACGGCGGGGAACCGGAGCCGGGATCGTTGATGGCTCACCGCGCGCGCATCTGGGTTGCCCAGGGAAATCTCCAGGAGGCCGCGCACTGGCTTCAGGAATCCGGCTCCCATCTCCCGATTTCGCCGGAATCCTTCGAGGATCATCTGACGGTCGCCAGAACGTATATCGCTCAGTACAGGAGCGATAACGCCGTGGAGCTTCTGGGGGATATCCTCAGAACAGCCGAGGAGCGGCGGTGGAATGACATGGTGATCCGTCTGCTGGTCCTCCTCGCCATCGCGTTCGACCAGCAGGGGGATACCGAGCAGGCGACCGCGCATATCAGACGGGCGCTGACGATGGCGGAGCCGGAGGGATATGTGCGAACGTTCATCCAGGATGGAGCAATCAGCACGCGGCTCCTTCAGAACGTCCGCGCCGCGATGCTGGAGGAGCAGGAGGAGGATGCCATCGATTATATCGATTCGCTCCTTGAACGGCTTGGCGCGGCGGCGCGGTTTATCCCGCAGCAGGAATCCCCGCAGGCCAACGGAGCCGCGAACAACCGGCATATGGTAAACGCAATGGAGCTTCTCAGCCCGTTGAGCGATCGCGAGATCGAAGTGCTGAAGCTGATCGCGAACGGAAAATCGAACGCGTCGATTGGTGATGCGCTCTATATATCGTTGAGCACCGTGAAGACGCATATCAACAATCTCTACAGCAAGCTCGGCGTGGAGAGCCGCACCCAGGCGCTGGTCCGGGCCAAGGAGATCAACCTGCTGTGACAGCATGGGGCCGGTGAGGAGAAATCGACCGGCCCCATGCAGCATAAAAGCATGTAATGACCCCGTCACCGGGGGTTGAGTCCGTTTCAGGCCGATTTCAAGGATTTCGCATTTAATCCACCCTCTAAATCCACCCCCGACTCCACCTTTCGGCGGAACATCCCGCCTCGCTCAAACGCTACTTTTGTCTCGTTAACAGTCGGATTCCCTGCCGTGACCCCAGGGCACATAAAAGGCTTGGGAGCCGATCGTGATACAGAGTGATTTCCGAGTAACCGGGAGGCCGGGCATTTCGCCCGCGATCTCCGGAGTTTGAATGATCAGAGCGCGGAGAAGAGTTGGGATAAGCCCGGCTTTCATAAGCGTCTTGATAGCATAGACCAATAAGCGGTGGACCTGACCGCTTATTGGTAGAGCATGGCGCCGTTCGGAGTTGGCTTGTTCAGTCGGTCTGGACCTCCTGTCGGAACAAGTCTCGATGGCATCATGGTTCAACGGATCGGTCAATCGATCCGTTTCGGAGTCTCTACATTGCTTTGATATCGGAAGGGCGGAGGACCTAACCGCCCTTCCGGATCAGGCAGATTATCAGCACCTGTTTCCCAGACCATCACACCTGCGTTCGTTCCCTTAAAGATCATTGCATACGATCTCCATGCACGCTCTGTACAGTGTGTCACCAACGGAACTTCAACAGCATAGCGTTTGCTCACCGGCGTATCGATCACGTCCAATAATGCAATGCCGAGTGTGGTCCGCCAAGGCAATCCGGTAGGCTGATAGCCCTCGATCCGGGCCGCAATGGGTCGCCATGTATGGCTTCGACCGGAGGGCCGGTTTTATGCGCCGCTCCCCTGGATTGGGGGCTGGCTCCAACAAAAAAGTGAAAACTTCATCTATTCACGACACGATCATCACGTATCTGAGCACTTGATCGTGTCGCTTACTTTCGCCTTCCCATTTGATATTTCGGCGAAAGTGACTATCATTATTCGATGGCACGAACACGCGGCGATATCATGGAAAGCCTCCGATCGCTCAGGGAGCTGGAGGCGGAATACGAGGGAACCCGGCAGGAGCCCCGCGTTGCCATGCTCCGCATGCTGAAGGAGAAGCCGGCCCGTACCATCGCCGATGTTGGTCAAAGTCTGGGACATTCAGAGCGGAGCTTGCAGCGATGGTGGGGAATCTACCAGAAAAAGGGGATTACGGCGCTGTTGGATATCGGCAGGGCGGGAGGGAAGCGTCCTCGCCGGCTCGACGAGAACAAACTCCAATCCCTCCGGCAGAAGGTGCAATCGGACGGATTCCGGGAGCTGAAGGAGGTACGGGAATGGCTGAGCCAGCAGCACGGCATCGACTACAGCCCATCCGGAATCTCCTATCTGATGCGAAAAACGCTGAAAGCGCAGCCAAGCGGCTGGATGATGTTCGATGATGATCCAGAAACGAAGCGCGACAGAGGAGGAAGGCCGGGACAGGCGGCGGGGGTTCCCAAGCATATCGTCCGGTTTCTGAATGCGATGCCGACAAGCAGCGACGGCAGAACCTGGGGAAATGCTTTTCGCGAGGCATTACGGGAAGTTCTGGGGGATGTGGACCGCATCTCGATTAATGTAAACGTTGAATGTAATCTCGTAAACCCCGAAGGATACCAAGCGGGAACGATCATCACGCAGCACGTCTCGCAATCGAGGACAACGGACGGAACAGTAACCATTACCCCGGAACAGCGAGAAAACCCGCATTTTGAGCGAGTTCTCGATGGAATGCGGAGCCAGGGATTCCCATTCAAGTTGTTCCATCCCCCCTGCGCGTTCGACTATTACTATAAGGGACATGCGTATCTCGGCACCCTTATCCTCTGGCGGGAAGTAGGGGTTTCCCCCATCAGCGCCGAAACCCTCGAAACAATGGCTGAATTGGAGCCTTTTCTGAATTTCGCGCTGTCCGATCTGGTGGCCCGCTATCAATCGGAAAAGCCAATTGACAGAGTTTTCTATGAGGCTCTGGGCGATATGTTCGCTGACGCCGGCCTCAGCCCTCAGGAGCAGCGCATCGTTACCCTCCAGATGATGGGGCATTCCTACAAGGAAATGGCCGATATGCTCTCCATTGCCGTCGATACCATCAAAAAGCACTTCAAGCAGATCCATCGGAAGACCGGCACGCGCGGTCAGGCGGAGCTGTTCGGCAAATACTTCAGTTCCCGCCTCAATACCGAGCAGCCCGATACATAAGCCTCCTTCCACTCCACCCCCCGCCGACGATCCGCATCCACCTGCTCGACCCACCCATCGTTTTAAATCAACCCCACACTCCACCTTCCGGATGAAGAACCTCAACCCCATGCCCCGGTATGTTTGGGCCTGAGTCCATTCCAGTACACTCCAGCAGTTTCGAACAGGCTCGCAAAACTCCTCAAAAGTGTACTTGAGCACCGGTGGCTCGAAGTGTTAGGTTTGCTAGTGTTAAAGATGACCCCGCGGGGAATGGGACTTGAAAGGCGGGGTCCGGCAGCAGGAAAGCACTTCGACAGCGTAATGCGGTGTTTCAGTCCAGAGGAACGGCGAGCATAACACGTTGAAGGGTCCAATGAGAGTTCTATTATCCTGCTTCGCTGCTGTGTTGCTCCTTTCCGCCAGTGGTTGGGCGCAGACAGAATCGATGACATCCAGTAGCTCAGGCGCTACCTACAAGGGGACAATGACAGTCTATGTCGATGTCCCATCGTCGTCCGGAGGAGACACTTATAATACCACGCCCAAGTCCAAGGGCAAGGATTTTATCAGTGAAATCACAATCTGGGCAACGTCGACCGGACAGTCGCAGTACAGCTTCAGCAAGTCCGGAATCAAGTTCATTGGCACCGATCCCAGCGCACAGAACATCAGCAGTTCTGATCTCTACAATCTGATCGCCCAGGCGGCGGTGGATCAGGGAATCGCGTTGGGATACAATTACTGCGGCAGCACGGGAACGCAGTCGAGCGTGATCGATCCAAGTTCACTCTCGCACAACTTCTCGATCCGCTGTAGCTCGACCGGAGTGGTCGCGACGCAGACTTCGGTGACCAGCTCGGCTGGCACGATCCAGTAAGAGCATCCAGAAAATCTTAGCCCGCCCGCCCAGGCGGATGAGAAACGTCCTTTGACAGAGTAGCTGATGGGATCTGCCCAGGTGAACATCAGCTACTCTGAAGGTCTTCAGGTCCAGCATTCATTTCCAATCTCAGACATGCCCCTCGCGGTGTGTATCCAGTCCAAAGAAGAAGTTGAAGCGGTTGTGCCGGGGTTACGTGAAAAAGGGTCCGATAATTGCAGACTCAGTATAACGTAGACGCGGTCGTGTGGAGGGTTTGAAAATGTGGCGATGTGGCAACAAATGAGGTCCAGATAGCAGTCCAGTGCTAACGTGGCTTGAGGTCCAGATAACAGTGGCAGTCCAGTGCAACTGTGGCATAGAGGTCCAGAATCGTCAGTAGGTCTTTGAAAATAACTCGTCTGGAGTTCGATGGTAGCGTGGTCCAGCATTACTATTGAACAGGAGTTGGTGTACACGACAAATGCTCTCGCTCGGGGTGGAAAGGTCGCATCCTGTACGTGAGTCTCCGTACACATCCAGAATACTTATCAGGCAATCGAGGTCCAACTCCGCCAACGATAAGCAACAAGAGTTTAAGTTTTCGAGAAGGGGCCGCCCTGCTCCATATCTTGAAAAACGAGTCCCACTGACAAATTGGGGCAGTATGAAGTCCAACCTGGCGTCCACCAGGATCATACTGCCCCCTTTTTTTTGCCCTTTTCCGACGTAACCATATCACCGGAAAACCGCAATCACCCCATCCCGGATCATCCCCACTCGCTCCTTCATCTATCCCTGACGTCACCATCATTCAGAACATCCAGGATTGCTTTTGTTCAGAGTAGCAACCGGGAACGGCTGATGAGGATGAACCTCAGAAGATCGCCGATCCCGCATCGAGGCAATCGGCACGATCACCATCGTCATGAAGATCCCGGCAGGCTGTTGAACATCGTTGAACAATCCGGGCATCCGAGCAACGGACACAACTCGGCATCATGCCGGAGAGGCTGAACAGGATGGAGAATGAATGCGCTGGTGATATGAACGACTCTGATAAAATCACGGCGGCGACTCGGGTCCAGAGTCGCCGCCGCTGTCCTGCGTCGGCTCGCCGCAGAGGCGCGCCTACATAGGTCAATCTGCGTTGTGCTCACAAGAGAACCTGATGGCCCCCGTGAGATAGTAGCATAAGGCTGGAGCTTTGCTGAACACTGAAGACCCGAAAGGGCCTTTATCCCGCAATAGTTCCGGCCGGTGAGCTGAACGCAATGCCCCTGGAAACTTCCGGTAAGGTCGGCCGGAAATAATCCTGAGTTGAGCGTTCTGGCACAGATCCACCCGTTTGCAACGAAACAACTCGATGTTCAGCCAATGATCATCGGTGGCAAATCTCAGCCCGATGCGACCATTCCCTGCCATTGCATACGATGTCAGGGATTTGATCATCATCGCCGTTGTCGCCGTACTCCGGGACCAGAGAGCCTGTGTAACCATCGTATCATATCAAGATACGGGAGAGCGATTCATTTTCGCGACCAAAGCGATTCAATCTTATCGCATAGTGGGTGGATTTTCTCCACGGTCGTAGTTTTTCCTCCCCTCGGGGGATTATTTTTGAGGATATTGTCATCGATTATCTGGCGTCGGGTTATAACGCCACGCTCCACCGACTTCGTTGCATCCCCGTTGTCGAAGCTTTTCGCTTTCGTACTGTTATCGCGGTAGTTCAGGCGTGGACCGTATCTCTCGCCGTAATTCAACGGATATGCACTCCAGACTGGTCGATTTCCTCAATCACGGGCTCTTCGCTTTTGTTGGTCGAAGCGATGAAATAGAGCGGATAGCCTCGTTCTGGCGATCCGGGCTGGACGCAAACAGACTACGGATGGCTCTGCTGATCGGTGAGGCTGGTGCGGGCAAGAGCCGGCTGGTGGTGGAGTCGATCCCCCGGATCGCGGAATCCGGCGGGGCCGTGGCACATATCAAGCTCTATCCCGAATCGACATCCTCCATCGTCCCCCTGATTACACGCGCCCTCCGCGCCCCGATCCTGCACCGGCAACTCCATCTCGGCGATCTCGACAACACGCTCTTTTCCTCGATCTCGGCGTTGCGGCGGCTGGCACGGCTCCGGCCCGCCATGCTGGTGATCGAGGATGTTCATCTGCTTTCCGGGCCGGCGCTCGGTGAGCTGGCTCTCCTCCTTGAAGCGCTGAGCGACGAACCGATCTCCATCCTCTGCGTGGCCCGTCCGATGGAACTGGCAGTCCGCCCGATTGCGGAGCGCTACCTTACAATGGAAATCAGGCTGCGGGGGTTGACCGAGCAGGATATCGAGGAACTCTGGATGGATCTCTTTCAGATCCCCATCCCTCCACTCCTCCTCCTCCCGCTCTGCAGGGCAACCCGCGGAAACCCGCTCGCAATCCGATCGGCGCTGCGGGGCGCCATCCAATCCGGCGCGCTCCTCCTGGAACCGACCGGCACCGGCTGGCGAAGCCAGGTTGGCGATGAAGCCTTCATACGATTCCTCCGGCGGAATGTGGAGCTTCTATCGGAGGGAATGGCGGCGCATCTCGACGATCAGGAGAAAAAGGTCGCCACAAGACTGGCCTGGCTCGGCGAAATCTTCTCGCGCGAGGCGGCCGAGCTGATGTTCGATCGGATGGAGCCGGCCGTGGCATCGCTGATGTTCAAGGGGGTCATCGCTCCGCTGATTGCACAGCCATCCCCACTCACCGAGCGGCAGAGCAATTATCCCGCGCTTACGTTCACCCACGCCATCCTTCACGATCATCTTTCCGTCAACCGGCCGGTCGATGGAAAGCGGCTGATCGAGGTGATCGCCTCGGGCGCTCCTCTCTACTCCATCCTTCCCTTTCAGCTCCTCCACGATCTGGAGCGGGAAACCGGCGCCGAGGCCGACATGGTGTTCCGGGCAATCGCCCGAACGCTGGAGGTCGCCAGGGAGCTTGACAGAAGCCCGGAGTGGGAGCTGGCGATGGAGGCCTGGATGGGAGCTGACCATCTATGCCGCGCGCACGCCGCGATCTGGGACCGGCCAACGGCTGAACGGCTGGAGGCGATGCTCATCGCAAATCATCTCACGCTTCTCCGGCGATCGGAGGGAGAGGAGGAGTATGGCCGGCTGGTCCGGCGGCTGGTGGAACTGACCTCTGAGCCGGTTCCGGAGCATCTGCTCGAATACCGACTGATTGCCCACACCTATCTTCAATCGCCAAGCCGGGAGGCAACCCCGGAAACCTATCTGAATAACTGGGAGCTATCGCGGGAGTTCGTGAATCGGCATCCGACTCTCCGCTACGTGCGCGGATATCTCACCTATCTGGAGGCAAATGCGCGCGCAATGCTCTTCGCCGGCAATCAGGCGGTCCTGAGCGCGATCGAGCATGAGCTGACCGAGTTGATCGCATCGGAGAACGTCACCGATGATTACCGCCATCTGGCAAAGCATATCATCGTCTTTCACTACCTCGATCTCTTCGATACCGAGGAGGAACTGCAACGGCGGCTGGCCGCACTGGAGGAGCTGGAGCCGATCATCGAGCGGAACAAGCGGATGAGCCTTCTCATCTCCAAAATCATCCTGTTCGACACAATCGGCCGGGCCGAGGAATTGATCGATCTGGCCGATCAGGCCCTTCCGCTCTTCAAGGAGCAGAAGCTGGCAAACAACTACTATTACGGATCGATAGGAAGGATATCGGCGCTCGCGATGCTGGGAGCGGATATCGGAAGCGTGGAGGAATCGCTGACGCAACTGTGCAACGAGGCGCCGGAGGAGATGCGGTCGCGTCTCAGGCTTTTTGCCTGGATGGCGCTGGTGGAACGCTCGCTGCTGCGGGGAGATACCGTCGCGTTTGACCGCGTGCTTGACCGCGGCGGCGATGACATTCGTCATCTGCGGCCCGAAATCCTGGCGATCCTGGCCGTGCGGGAGAGGATATCGTGGGATATCCTCATGGCGAACGCCTATCTGGCGGATGACCACTTCAGACGGATGCTGACGGCGCTCGCGGGCGATGCGGCGGATGGCACGATGGCCGCAGCCGCGGCGGTGGAGATCCTCGCGTCGCCGATCCTCAGAATCGTTGATATCATCGAACGGATGGCAACGCTGGAGATCATCGAACGGTGCGGCCTGGCCGATGCGGACCGGCGGGATGTGACGGGACGGGGAATCGGTGCGATGCTCGAATGGCTGGAAGCCCGTCGCCTGACCCCTTCGATGCTCGCTATCATCGAGCGCTTTGGGCGGAAGCTGCCGAAACATGAGCTGAGACGATGGAGGGAGAGGATCGATGAAATCGTCGCCGCCAGAACGGTTCCCCGCATCGCCGGGCGGGAGAGGATCGCGATCACCATGCTCGGAAACATCGCGATTCGCCGGGACGATGGCGAGCCGACGCAGATACGCGGCTCGCGCCTTCGGACGCTGATCGGCGTGCTCGTGGCCGACCGGATGCTGGATCAGCCGCTCAGCCATCGCGAGCTGGCGGCGATCGTCGCCGGGGTGGACAACGATCCCGACAAGGCGCGGCGCACGCTGAACGGCGTGGTGTTCCGGCTGCGGGAGACGATCGGGCAGGACGCGATCCTCACCGATGGAGAAACCCCGAGGTTGAACGTGGAGATGGTGGATGTGGACCTTCTGGATGCCCACCAGCAGCTCCGAGGCTCGACGGCCGCACTTCGCCACGGCTCGCTGCTCCGGGCGCAGAACGCGCTGCTGCGGGCGCTGGAGATCAGCCACGGCGAGGTTCCCTTTCCAACGCTGTATGAGAATTTCTTCGAGGCGCTTCGCGATGATTTCGAGAGCGAGATGCGGGATACGATCGTAAAGGTGGCGAAGGGTCTGCTGCTGGAGAACGATCCGAAGAGCGCGGAGGATCTGCTCCGGCGGGGGATGGAGACGGTTCCGGAAGATGAGGAGCTGGCCGCTCATCTTCGCGATGCGCTGGTGATGCTTGGAAAACGGGCGGAGGCCGAGCGGATACGGATCAGGATGATGCTCGGCCCCGAGTAGCGCTGGAAAGCCCCGGAGGTCAGAGCGAATGGATCGTGTGCCTGACCACGGCGAGAATCTCGATTCTGCTGTTCTCCTTGATGATCGTCGGATTATATCCGCTCCCCTGCGGCATCAGCATCGTCACGCCATTCTCCTTCACATACCGCCGCACCACGATCGACCCGCGAACCTTGGCGATCACGATATCGCCCGATTTCGGCTTGGCGGCCCGCGCTCCCACCACGATATCACCCACATCGATTCCCGCACCGGTCATCGCCTCGTCCACGATCCGCACGGCAAGCGTTTTCTGCCGGTTCATCGCCAGCGTCTCATTCAGGTCGATCGTCCCCTCGGTATAGCCGGAAGTATCGGTATTCGGGGTGAAGATCGGCATCGGCGGCTCCTTTGCGCGATAATTACTCTCCGGCACCTCGGGAATCTCCCCACGTTCACGCAGCCTTATCCGGAGCGCACGCCCCGGCCCGTTGAACGCAACCATCTCCCCCTCGCCGGTTGCCAGCCAGTCCAGGCTGCATCCCAGATCGAGCATTTTCTCCAGAAGCTCCAGTCCCGGCTTCGGCTTGCCGGAGAGATATTTCTGGAGATTCGATGGAGCCATCCCCAGCGCATCCGCAAAAAGCTTGATTGTTCCCCGCTCTTTACCGAAGAGGACGGTGCCGAATTTCCGCATTCGTTCGCCTGAGTGCATAGTTATCGCCATCATCTAATATGATATATTCGGGGTCGAGTACAGCGGTATATCATTTCATATACAACTGTCAACCTCACGTCAACCGTTCGTCAATAGTTTGACAACTGAATATATGAAAACCAATCATCTTGACCTGCAGCGGAAACCGTATCGGGGAATTCTTTCGGAGATCGCAGCGGAGGATGGCGTGTCGCGCCAGGCGGTCAGCCGACGCATGCACCGTGGCGATCCCGATACGCTGCTTCGCATCGCCAAAAAGAAACGGGCGATCGACGCAAAGCTGAAGGAGAGCCGCAACGCGTTCCGGCAATAGCGGAAAGGGCCGGCCAACGGAACGCTCCGCCACAATGATCCACCATGACAACATCCTCTTATTGATCCGCGCCGATGGAGTTTCAGTAGAGGAACCTGCCGGTGGTGTACACCCGCGTACATATCTTGCGGCGCTGGCTGGCATCTTCTTTTCCGAAATTTCGCTCTCGATCCGTATGCCGTTGCTTCTCTACAATACGTCCGAGCCGGAGTTCACGTCGCTCGACTTCAACGAAGTAGTGCTGACCGCCGCCCGGAGCGGTGCGCTGGCGCGCCATATCTTCCTTCTTCCCACCGGCCGGTATGTGCGCGAGGTGGAACGGAAGCTGACGCGACGGCATTTCGAGCTTACGAAACAGCCTATCGAACGCCTGCCGGTGCATACCATCGGCTCGTTCGCCACGGAGTTCTATTCCAGGCTGCAACCGCGGCAGCGGGATATCTCCCCGGAAGTGCAGCTTGCGCTGATGCAGACCGCCATCGGCAATGTGAGCCTGGAGTATTACGGGCGGGCGGGACATTCCCCTTCGCTCGGCGTGGTGGAACGGATCACGCGGGTGATCAACGGCGTCCGCGCTGATGGGATCATGCCGTCGCATTTCGGCATCGATATCGAATTTGCGGAGGGACATGCGGAGAGCCCCGGCTTCGATCTGGGGAAGCTGCGCGATCTCTACAACATCTACAGCGAATATCTCCGGCTTCTGAGCGGCAACTGGATGGATCATGCCGGCAAGATGACCTATCTGAACACGGGGCTCTTTCAGCAGCGGGATATCACCTTTCGCGGCGCGTTCCCCGATGTCACGCATCTGCTGATCTCCGGGTTCAGCGAGTTTACGCCGCCGGAGCTGGAGATGATCCAGCAGCTCGGCCATGTGGCGGGGCTCAGCGTCCATATCTATTTCGATTACGCGGCGGAAAACGGGCCGCTCTACGGCAACTTCGAGAAAGTGCATGGCGATCTCACCCTCTCGGGATATCGCACGCTCGATCTGGACCCGTTGAAAACGGATATCCCGGAACACCGACGGCAGCCGTTCAGGCATCATATGCGGAAGAACCTGTTCCGCACCGACGACAGGATCGAGAACTCCGCGTTCGACAACCGGGTCACGATGTATGGCCTCTTCAACCGGGAGGAGGAGGCGCAGGGGATCGCGGCGCTGGTGAAATCGCTGGTGATCGATGAGGGGGTACAGCCGGAACGGATCTGCATCACCGCCCACTCCATGGATTCCTACGCCGGCCTCTTTCACGAGCATCTGGCGGGACATGGCATCCCGGCCAATATCACCGCGCCGTTTCTGCTGGATCGCAATGCGCTGATGACCGCGCTGATCTCCGCGCTTGCCATTCCCGCCAACGGCTACGACCGCCGCGATGTGATCCGCGCCATCACATCCCCCTATCTCAGCTTCGGCGGCGCGGTCGATGCCGCCGCGCTGACCGATGCCGCCGCGCGGCTCCGCATCCGGCGCGGACGGGCGACGTGGGGGAGAAGAATCGGGCAGCGGATTTCCTATCTGGCGCCAAGGCTCTCCACGGTGACCGATGAGGATGACCGGCGCGCGATTCAGCTCGAACTGGAAACGCTCCGCCGCGCCGCGAGCAGCATCGGCGCGCTGGAGGGGGCGCTGGATGAATTCGACAGGAGAATGACCCCGACGGAGTTCGGCGTCGCCTTCAGAACGCTGGTGGCGAAGCTCCGGGCGCCGGAGAATATCATGAAGCTCCGCCACGATCTGGATGCCCGCTCCCGCACGCCGCAGGACTGGCAGCGGATTCACGATGAGATGGAACGGGACACCCGCGCGCTTGGCGCGTTCTTCCGCCTGCTGGATGAGATGGTGGAGTTCTTCGAGGTGCGGAACGAGATGAACCGGGCGGAGAGGGAGAAGGAGCCGACAACCGGGGAACGGCGAAGGGATGATGGACGATTTCCACTGGACTTCTATATCGATCAGATCCGCACCGCCGCGCTCCGCGCTCAGTACAGGCTCCGCGAAAAACACGATTTCGGGGTGCTGGTGACGCCGATCTCCGGCATGCTCGGGCTGGAGTTCGATGTGGTGATCGTCTGCGGGCTGGTCGATGGCGAGTTCCCGAGCACCTACATCCCTGAAACGTTTCTGGGACGACCGCTTCCCGGCGCGCAGGAACGCCAGCTTAGAAGGGAGCGGATGGAGTTCTACACCGCCGTTACCGGATTTCGCGACAGGCTGATCCTGACCTATCCCCGTTTCTCAGGCGAAACCGCGCTGGTCCGCTCCTCCTTTCTCGACGCTTTTCTCCGGATCACGACGGTGGAGAAGGCCGGCCGCGTCATCGTGCTGGATGAACTGCGCGTGGTGCGCGATAACGCCAGACGTGGCGAAACGCCCCCACGACACGCCGAATTTCTTACGGCGATCGCCACCTATGAGTCGCTTGCCGAGGAAGCCGGCGCCGCCCTCTGGAGCAATTCCCCCGTTCCCGGCGTCGATGGAGCCGAGACGATGCTCCGCAATCTGCGCCATACCTCGACGGTCGAGCGCGATCGTGACCGCGCAAAAGCTGATGATGACAGCTCGCTTGCCCGTGAGTATCGCGGCATCCTGACCGAATCTCTGACGACGGATGAGGCGGAAGCCCTGGCGCAACGACGGAATAATCGCTACTCGGCTTCGCAACTGGAACTCTATGCGCGCTGTCCCTTCAAGTTCTTCGCGAAGCGCGTGATGAGCATCAACTCACCGGCATCCTACGATGTCTCCCTGACGCCGCTCGAACGTGGATTGCTTCTTCACACTGTCCTCTTCCGTCTCTACACCGAACTGCGCGAGGCGGGAGAGCTGCCGATCAGCCCCGCATCGCGCGATCTGGCGTTGGAACGTGCCCGCGAGCTGGCCTCCGAGGAGATCGCCGGCATCGTCTTCGACCATCCCTACTGGCGGATCGATCAGGAGCGATTGATCGGGAGCAGCGTGCTTGAAGGATTGCTTGAGCAATGGATCACGGCGGATGTCGACCGGACAGAGACGGAGAAATCGGAGTTGCTGCCGGAGTTCTTCGAGGTGAGCTTCGGGGGTGGACGGATGCGTACCGGATCGGTGGATGGGCGGCTCTCCTCCGGGGAGGAGGTGAAGGTGAACGATCTGCTGGTTCAGGGAACGGTGGACAGGGTGGAGGTGTTCCGGCGTGGCGATGATCTCTACTTCGCCGTCGCGGACTACAAGACCGGGACGCCGCCGGTGCGGAAGGATATCAGAGAGGGGAGCAGTCTTCAGTTGATGATCTATCTGGAGGTGATCCGCCACAAGCTGGCCGCCCATTACGGGATGCCGCTCGATCGCGTGAAGCCGGTCGGCGGGATCTACTATCGTCTCGACGCGCGCAATGTCGATACCAAGACGACGGCGATCTTCGTTCCGAACGAGCTGAAGAAGGATGTGATCGATCTCCGTCGCAGCGCAAACGATCCTGAAACGGTGGAGGAGCTTCAACTGATCATTGATGAGGTGTTCGCGAACGCGGCCGGATATGTGGATGGGATCGCGACCGGCGTCTATCACGTTACCACGCGCGATGTCAACGAGGTCTGCCGCGGGTGCGAGTATCAGTCGGTCTGCCGTGTCGGGCTGGTGGGATTGAAAACGGAGCGGCCCGAACGGAGCGATGCCGATCGGGCCACGTAACGGAATTTCTTTACGGATACGTGAAGCTCGCTCAGGCTCCTCCCGCATAGGGAAGAGGATCGGTCGCGCCGGCGCGCTGAAATCCTCGCAGCCGCAGGGCGCAACTATCGCATTGGCCGCACGCGAGGTCTTCGCGCGTGTAGCAGGACCAGGTCAGACCGAACGGCGCGTTCAGACGCAGGCCGGTTGCCACAATTTCCTCCTTCGACATGGTGATCACGGGCGTCATCAGCCTGATCTCCGTTTCCGGTCGCGTCCCCAGATCCACCGTCCTCTGAAACGCATCGTAGAACACCTGCCGGCAATCCGGGTATCCGCTGGAATCCTCCTCCACCGCGCCGATCGCTATCGCCCCGGCGCCGATCGTCTCCGCCCAGCTTACGGCGATGGCGAGAATGTTCGCGTTGCGGAACGGGACATAGCTGGATGGAACCTCCCTGGATTCAAGCGCCGCCGGCGTCACCTCGATATCCCGGTCGGTCAGGCTGGAGCCGCCGATCATCGCCAGGTGCCGGATATCCACCACCAGCTTCCGCGTCGCGTCGAAGTGTCCGGCCAGCGCATGGAAGCATTCCAGCTCCTTCCGCTCGGTTCGCTGACCGTAGTTCGTGTGAAGAACGTTCAGCTCGTACCCCTGCGATTGCATGATCGCGGCGACGGCGCAGCTATCCATGCCGCCACTGACGAGAACGACCGCGCGGTTCGGATCGCTGGGAGGAGAGATTGAAGTCATGGTACTATTGATGCTCTGATGAATGCCGGCCGCGCTGCAACGTCATGCCGCACTCGGCATAGGTCCGCTCGGTTTCGTGAATCCGCACGGTCAACGCCGTAAGATGGCTGTAGGATGTAAGGCGCCCGGCGATTTCGCCGAGCATCCAGGCCGCCAGATTCTCGGCGGTGGTCAGGAACGGCACCACGACATGCTTGAGAGGGTTGGCGGCAAAGAAGGCCAGCATCTCCCGGTCGTGATCATCGCAGAGAAATGAATGATCGATCAGTTCCACCAGCGGGTCCACGATCTCCTTCAGATCGAAATAATCGATCACCATCCCATGATCATCAAGCAGGCCATCGATCACCACCCGCATCCGGTAGGAATGGCCGTGGATATTTCTGCAGCCGCCGCCATGAAACGGGAGGCGGTGCCCCATCTCCCAGTGAAAATCCTTGGCGATGCGCGTTGTCCTGTCAGTCTGCTCAGTCATTGGCATTTGTCTCGTCGGTCTCTCCCTGGTCCTTCGCCGGCTCATCCTTCCCGGCATCCGGCTCATTCGTTATCCGATCGATCAACCCCTCGATCACCGCGGGATCATCGACGTTTCCGACGATCTCGGCGATCTCCTGGATATCCTCCAGCGCCCGTATCTCCAGCTCATCGGCCAGCGGGTTTGCCGTCGCGGTTGCGCGCGCGCCGGTGATTTCGCCATGACGACCGTAGTGCTCCACCTCCACCATCGAATGGAGGCCGCCGCGTGTGGAGAAATCGCCCGTCACCTTGATATAGCGGGGATCGAGAAGATCCACCATATCATCCAGAATCGCATTGGTCAGCGCTTCGTAGAAGATCCCCTTGTTGCGGAAATCGAGGAAATAATACTTGAGCGATTTCAACTCCACGCACAACGCATCGGGGATATACTCGATCGTGATCGTGCCGAAATCCGGGAGGCCGGTCATCGGGCAGACCGATGTGAACTCCGGGTTGACGTGGGTTATCGTGTAATCCCGGTCCCGCTTGGGGTTGGGGAAGGTTTCCAGTGTTGCCATAATCGCCGGTCGCGTTATAAATAGGATGGGCCGCCGGCCCGTGCAGGTAGGCCCTTTCGGGCACATATGTTCTCAGAATTAATGATCGATATCCTCGTGATCGCTGGTCAGATCCGCAAGGACATCCCGGTAGATATCGCAGGTCTCCCGCCCGAAGCAGATAAAGCGGATATCGCTCACGCTCCCCGGATTTTTCATAAAGGCCAGCGTTTCGTCGCGGACGATATTCGCCGCACGCTCCACCGGAAACCGATAGATCCCGGTGCTGATCGCGGGGAAGGCGATCGAGCGGAGCCCCTTCTCCCTGGCGATCGCGAATGAATTCCGGTAGCATGAGGCCAGCAACGCATCCTCGTTCATCGTGCCGCCGTTCCAGACCGGCCCAACCGTATGGATGACGTACTTCGCGGGAAGAAGATATCCCCCCGTGATCTTCGCCTCTCCGGTCCGGCAGCCGCCCAGAAGACGGCATTCATGCACCAGCTCCGGGCCCGCCTTCCGGTGGATGGCTCCATCCACGCCTCCGCCGCCAAGCAGGGAGGAGTTGGCGGCGTTGACGATCGCATCCACCTTCTGCGTCGTGATATCCCCCTCGATAATGCTGATCATCATTGGCAAATCGCTCCTCCGGGCGGGAGCATCCGTTCGGCCAGAAGTTTTCGCGCCTGCTCTATCACCACGTCGGGATAGAGACGATGTTCCAGCGCCAGCACCCGCGCGGCAAGCGTCTCCGGGGTATCGTCGGGGAGGACCGGCACCCTGGCCTGCGCTATCGTCGGGCCGGTATCGTATTCCCGATCCACCAGATGGACCGTCACGCCGCTCTCCCCTTCCCCCGCCGCCAGCACAGCTTCGTGAACATGATGTCCATACATTCCCCGGCCACCGAACTTCGGCAGCAGGGCGGGATGGATATTGAGGATTCTGCCGGTACAGGCGTCGACAACAGCTTCCGGGAGCTTGCGCATAAAGCCGGCCAGGACGATCATATCGATCCCGCGCGTGGCAAGCATCGCCAGCCCGGCGCGCCCATATTCCTCTTCGGTCTCGAACATCTTCGGCGAAAGGCGGAGCGTCTCGATGCCATGATCGCGCGCATACTCAAAAGCGCCGGGGGCGGGATTATTGCTCACGCAGAGGACAATCCGCGCGGGGGGATCGTCCATCGAGGAGAGGCGCCCGTGGATCGCCATGAAATTCGAACCCTGCCCGGAGGCGAACAGGGCAATGCGAATCGGTTCCATCATCCTTTACTCTTTATTCCCAGCCCATACAGCCCGACGGCGACACCGCTCAGAAGGGCGAGCATCCCGGACGCCGTTCCGATGGCGGCCGTGCGTTCGTGGCTGCCATACCAGCGGAGGAGTTGAAACCCTCCCAGAAGGATGATTGCCACGGCTATGAGGAGCACTTTTTTTCTGGTCATCGAGCGGAACTCCTCGCGATTGAGGACGGCATGATAAGGCACGCCATGCTTTTACGCGGTAACAGTTCATGGCTTCCCGAACGGGGAAGTGGGATAAAATACGAAGCCCTCCCGAACCTTACGCTCGGGAGGGCTTCCGTCATCGAATGACGCTATGCGAAATCGCTTAGCGGGTAACCGTCATCTTGCGCGACAGCGAGAAGCCATTGCCATTGAGCTTGTAGATGTAGGCGCCGTTTGCGACCCGGGTGCCGGTGGCATCCAGACCGTCCCAGACGACTTCATTCTGCTCGCCAGCCTTTGCCTCGACGTCGAACGTGCGGACAACGTTGCCGTACGCATCGTTGATCTGCAGGCTGACCTTACCGCTCTCGAGAACCGAGAAGGCGATACGGGTGCTGCTGCTGACCGGGTTCGGCGTGTTCTGCGAGAGCTGGTTAGCCTCGCCGGTGATCACGCCACCATTGATGCGTCCTTCCTTGATGTCGCTGTACGTAACCGATCCATCACGATCCTCCTGACGGAGACGATACTGATAGGTCGTGTTGACCGCGACATTCTGATCCACATGGCTGTAGTCACGAGCCTGGTTGCTGGTACCAGCACCGGCCTTGAAAGCGATATCCGACCAGGTCGTCTCGCTTCCCTTCATGCGACGCTCGACGTAGAAGCCATGGTTGTTAACCTCGGTAGCCGTCTGCCAGTCGAGGCGAAGAGCCGTCGGCAGGGTGGTCAGCTTGAAGTCGGCCAGTTCGACCGGCTCCACGAGGCACTCCGAGCTGGCCTTGATGCCGAAGTACGGACGGATCATCGGGATCCACGAACCACGGGTGTAGGTCGGGAAGCCGGTAACCTTACCATCAAAGCTGAGGTGCGGATAACCAGGGTTGTTCGTCAGCGTGATCATCGGATTCCAGCCGCTCGATCCGGTCGTCACTTCGTACCAGAAGCGATTCTGGCGCATCTCGGTATGAGCCGGGATGCTGAAGTTGCCGATACCACCGGTAGGTCCACCGTTGAGCGGCGGGTTGTTGATGGTCGTCACCTGGCCCATGCGGCTTGCATCGCCACCAAGCTCCAGACCGGTTTCACCCAGCTGGGCAACGGTTGCGAAGTAGAGGCCCGGCTCGGCGACATACTGGGTGTCGAGCATATAGGTCACGTACTGATCGAAGTTGAACTTGCGACCAGCAACTGCCAGGAACGGATCAGGAATTCCCTCTCCACGGCGAGCCATGGTGATCGTCGAAGAAACCGGCGCGCCCGCAGGCGGATTGTTGGCGTTGGTGCCAACCGGCTGCTTGTAGATCGAGTACATCACGAAGTCCTGTGCCTGGTTGGCACCGGCGTAGAATGCCTGGAAGCCACGGACGGTATCACGGGTCAGGATGCGGAACTGCATCGCGAAGGTACCCGAGCTGCTACCACCGAGCGGACCGAACGGATTGGCACCGGCACCATCCTGATTGGACGGCGGCACCAGGTTCAGACCCTTGCCCTGAAGGCCGGCCTCGCTCTGAACATCGTTCGTACCATCGTCATAGGCGAAGGCAGGTCCGAGGGTCAGCTTGAACTTCGTATAGCTCTCGTCGTTCGCATTGTAGGAATCGAAGTCCTGCGGCATGATGCGAGCGCCGATGATGTAGTTGGTTGACGTGATCGGGTTGAGGGTATCCGGAGTAATATCCGACCCACACTCCTGAGCATTCCATGACGGGAACGACTCGACGTAGTCCTTTCCGGCAGGGATCGAGATGATCGACTTGTAGCGATAGTAGTTGTACCGGCCCGGAGGCTGGGTGTTCGGATCGCGGGTCACGTACATCGCCACACCAAAGGTGGTGGCGGCGGTCGTGCCGTTGTTGCCGACCTTCACCGAGATCGGGATGGCGCGAGCCTGCGAGGCAGGAGCCTGCGTGTACGGCCAGTCGACACGGACGGCGGTGACTTCAACTTCCGGCTTGACCGGCTCGATGAGCATCACGTTGTCCACGTAGAACTGATCATCATCATCCGAAGGCGAACCGACCGGGTTACGATCGCTCTTTACTTCGAGACGGATACGGAAACGGAAGGTCTTGTTGCCCGGAGCAACCTTCGACCAGCGAGCCGGGATCGGAATGAAGGCGCGATAGAACTCAAAGTCCTTACCTGCATCGAACTCGTCAACGATGATCTTGCCGGTGGTATCGGAACCCGAACCACCGCCGCCGCCGAAGACACCCCAGCGCGGTGAGCTGGTGCCCCAGTTGATGCTGGCACCCCTGTCGTTGAACGGCGCATAACGCCAGCTCGAGATATCGAAGATGTTGACGATGTTGTCGATTCCGTTCGGGCTGGGCTCGGCGAACTCGACGTACATCTTGTCGGCAGCCTGATAGAGCTGATCCTTCGACGTGGTGTACACCGCGTTCTCCGGACCAACACGCTGGTTGTCGGCAAAGCCACGATCATAGTTGCCGTTGCTTCCCTGCTTGCCGGAACGCTCGTAGGAAAGGAGCAGAACCGGACGGTTGACAAGCTGGCTCAGGTTGATCGGGAACGAGATAATCGTATCACCGCAAAGCGCTCCGGGAGCATCATTCAGATAGAAGCTCTGGAAGTTGTCCTTGCGATCGAGCAGAAGCACGGGCGAGTTCAGGTTGCGCGTGCCAAACGTCCCTCTCGGAGGAGGAGGATTGAACGTGCGAGCATCGCCATCGACCACCTGGGCGCCGATCGATACCCACTTCTGAACCGACGGGATGATACCGTCCTCAGGGGAGTAATCGTACTCGGAGAAAGCGTCGATAAACGGAGCCTCGAGACGGCGGATGCCGAACATGCGGATACCCGTGGTGTCATCGAACGGCCACGACTGGGCGAAGTTCGCGCCATCCGGGCTCTGATCCAGAGCAATAACCTCGGCGCGGAAACGGCCGACCTGGCGAGGAACGTTCGCGTTCGTGATATACGGATCGAATTTGATCGTATCAAGATTCTTGCGTGCCGTTGCCGGGAAGTTGGTGTTGTCGCGGATCGACCAGAGCGAATCGGTGACCGCCGTGCGCTGGTAGACCGGAGGATTGGTAACGTTGATCAGGTCGCGGATGCGGAAGACCACGGTGAAACGGATCGGCTGCGGGGTCTTGTTCACCGGTCCGATCGAGTCGCTCACGTTCTGAACGATACCTACCGGGCGGATAACGCCGAGCAGCGAGTTGCCGAGAAGGATCTCGTAGTTGTCCACGAGCTGGCCCGCCGGCAGATCCACATACTGTCCCGGCGTGAAGCGGCTCGGAACCTGGAATGAGACGCTGTTGACGCGCACGACGTTCTTCCACTGCTTGAAGCGAATGGCGAGAGAGTTGTGCGGGGTAGCGGTGCTGCCGTTGACATACACCGCGCCGGTGCCCGGAGGCTCGCCGTCGGTCAGGTAGTTGGTGAACTCACCGTCGTAGCTGCAAACGCCGATCGTCGAGTTGGCGCGATACATCGCCTGCGACTGAACGTTGATAACCTGCGACTGGGCGTCCTTGTAGACACCGCTGAACTGCACGTAGTTGATCTGGACGGTGCTGTCGATACGATCCAGCACCACCTGATAGTTGGCGCGGATATCACGCTGGATAACGCCGTTCTGACGGAGAAGCAGCGGAATGTTCTTCACGCCGATCATCGTCTGATTTACATAGTAGATCAACAGCTTGTTGCCAAGCGTGTCGCGACGCCAGTACACCTTGCCGAAATCGTCGGGACGGAACCCGATCGGATCGAACTGTGAAAGCTCGGTATCATCCCAGAGCGCCGCGATCAACGGCCGGCCGGTATTGGCGGTCGTGAATTTCGCGTTGTTCGGGTTGAGGATGCCGCTGGTGCGCGAAGAGCCGCCAAGCGCGACCTGGCTGTAGCCGAAATCGTCCGGCGTCGGGTCGGTCAGCGGGTTGCCGGTCTTCGGACGGGTATCGTCGAACACCGGTTCGTAATCGACACGGCGGCCCGACTCATCATACTGATAACGACGGTTGGTCAGAGCAACCAGGCCGTTGGTGGAGACATAGAAGCTGTCGTATTTCCGGCCGTAGAAGTAGAACGGAAATCCGATTGCGATCGGTCCGGCAAACGCGTTGTCGGTCGAGTCGGTGATGATCGTGTTGTTCGGTCCCGTCGACACCTGGTTAGGGTTACGGAAATACTCGTAACCGCTGCTTCCCGGACGAGTCCAGAAAGAGGCGTTACGCTGGTTGGGACCGGAAACGACGCGATGCCAGAACTGGGCTTCGGAGCCAGTCGTATCGATGAACTGCCAGGTCGGGACCCAGGGGGGACCTACCGCTGGAGCATCATTGTCGACAATATAGTACCCCGTCGCAAGTGGAGCCTTAGCCAGCGGGCCGCCCGGAAACGAGCCGCGACTGTCAACACTCTGACGAAGCACTTCCTTGTCGTCACCCTTGCTTTCCGCCTCGCCCTGCGCGAACAATTTCGCGACAGGCAAGGAGAACGCAACGGCGCATAGAAGTACAAGAACCCTTCGCATTAGCTGCACTCCTGTAAAGTGAGTTAAAGGTTAGATGGAATGTATTGATACAGAAATCTTGTTGAGGTCAGTCCTACTGGAGCTGTCAAAAGCCCGTCCCGATAGACGGGAATATCCATCTTCAACAGATCCATTCGTGAATTCGATCGTTTCGAGTCTGGGAGGATTGCGAATGCAAGACCGCGAGAATCGCCAAAATACATCAGAAAAGCAAAGGTTTTTTCTTCAACACGCTCTTCCCCGTCCTGCTCTCTGGCCTCTAACACACCAAGATGATGTTTTGTTAGCGCTATCGGTTTTTTTTTAAAGAAAGTCCAAATCAGCGCGAATCCAGCCGAAAATCGAACATTTTACCCAGGTTTTGTCGGCGAGCCGATCCTCATCGCCGTCCCGGAAAAGGGCTGCTCTCACGGCGGAATCCGCCATCCCGCCGTCACAACCAAAATCGACGCACGCTATACCGATGTGTCAACCTTCACCATCGTGAAGCGGAGCGACGACGATCCCGGCAGCCTCGATCGAGGCCGCATGGTTGATCGTAACCCATGTTCTGGATGTTCGGGGGAGATCGCCGGTATAGAGGCCGCGGGAGGGCCGGCGCTGTTGTCACCGGGGCAGGGGAGGCCCCTTCCGCCAGGTTCCAGTGCGGGTGCCGCCAGGCTCGAATATTCCAACCGTGATCACGGCGCGGCGCGCGCATCGATGCCGATCCGGGGGATATGAATGCTCGCGGGGAGCACGCAGATGGCAGATGTTCCGTATTCGATATTCGATATCGATATGGTATCGAGATACGGATACAGCATACAGTATAAGACAATACCCCCCATCGCACCAAATGCTTTATCGGCGCCCGCAGACGCACGCCATGCTAAATGTGGATAATTTCGTTGAGGGAAAGATTCCCTTCCATATTTTCGTTATCGTCATGGATGATTCCCTCGGGGGTGCCGGAGGAGAGCCATCCTCAGGGACCGTTCGCAGGCAATCACCGGCAAACGCCGTCCTCCCCGCGATCAACATTCTTTTTACAACAACATATCCAACCGCGGTCATGAACCCACTCCATGCGCTTCTCGAACAGGGCCAGTCGATCTGGTACGATTTCATCAGTCGCGATTTCATCTCCAGCGGAGAAATGAAGCGGCTTGTGGACCAGGGGCTACGAGGCATGACCTCCAACCCGACGATCTTCGAGAAGGCGATTGCCGGAGGGAACGCCTACGATGAACAGATTCGCGAGATCGGCGCGGGACCTTCCATCGCGGAGATCGCCACGCGGATCTTTATCACCGATATCCGGAACGCCTGCGATGTGATGCGCACGGTGTATGACAACTCCAATGGAACCGACGGCTTTATCTCGATCGAGGTGAACCCGAAGCTCGCCGCCAAAACGGAGGAGACGATCGCCGAGGCGCGCTCGCTCTGGAAGGAGGTGGGCCGGCCCAATGTGATGATCAAGATCCCCGCGACCCCCGAGGGGATACCGGCCGTGCGCCAGTGCATCTCCGAGGGGATCAATGTCAATATCACCCTGATGTTCTCGCTCGAACAGTATCGCGCGGTTGCCGGGGCATATCTGAACGGGCTGGAGGATCGCGTGGCAAACGGCGGCGAAATCAACGGGATCAACTCCGTGGCGAGCGTCTTCGTCAGCCGTATCGATACCATGATCGATGAGATGCTGGGAGCCATCGGAACACCCGACGCGCTGGCGCTTCGCGGCAAGGCCGGCCTCGCCAACTCGAAGCTGGTCTACGAGGAATTCAAGCGAACCTTCAGCGGCGAACGCTGGGAGAAGCTGGCGGAGCGGGGAGCGCATCCGCAGCGGCCGCTCTGGGCCAGCACATCATCCAAGAACCCGAACTATCCCGATCTGCTCTATGTGGACAACCTGATCGGCCCCATGACGGTGAACACCGTGCCGCCGGAAACGCTGGCCGCGATCATGGACCACGCAGTGGTCCGCGCGACGATCGAGGAGGGAGTGGACGAGGCAAGGGAGGCGATGAGGAAGCTGGCGGACGTTGGCATCGATATCGACGCGGTGATGAAGAAGCTGATTGCCGAGGGGGTTTCGAAGTTCGAGAAATCGTTCGATACGCTCTTTCAGAAGCTCGAAGAGAAGCACGGCGCCCTGGTGGCGGCGGAGTGATCGGAACGCCGGGATCACTCCCATTGCGGGACCTGCCGGACTGTTCAGCAGCGATCGGATGCAGGGTGGCCGAATGTGAAGGCCGGCACCGCGGATGATGTTGTTCAACAGTCTGTCCATGACGGCAGATGGCACGGACCTTGACATTACTCCGACGATGATGTAGCTTCAGTTTTTGTTCCACGCATGCAGCGAGCGGCGTATCCGGCTCGCAAGGAGGCTTCCATTCGCAACGTTCAGTCCCATACCCGACGACGCCCCTGCCGGGGCTAGTAGCCCGACGCTCAGCGGCAAGGTCCTGATCCTCAATCAGAATTACGAGCCGCTGTGCGTCTGCAATGTCCAGAAGGCGATCGTGCTTCTCTGGCTTGGCAAGGCGGAGATGGTTGCGTCGCGTCCGAACCGGGCCATCCGCACCGTGCGGAGCGCCTATCCCTATCCAAGTGTGGTCCGGCTGTCCCTGTACATCCACATGCCATACAAGAAGGTCGAGCTGACGAGAAAGAATATCCTGCGACGCGATAGTCACCGCTGCGTCTACTGCGGCAAGACTACCCCGCCGCTGACGGTGGATCATATCATCCCGAAATCGCGCAGCGGCGGCGATACATGGGAAAATCTGGTCTGCGCATGCGTCCGATGCAACAACCGCAAGGGGAGCCGGACGCCGGATGAAGCGAACATGAAGCTCCGCGTAAAACCGTTCCGCCCCAATCACGTGACGTTCATTCAGAACGTGGTGGGGACGGTGGAGCGGGAATGGGAGCCGTATCTGTTCATGAACTGACCCGCCCAGGCGGGGGACCTCGAACACATTGCAGCCCATCCGGGGCGATTGGACGGACAACGTCCTCGCCCCGGATTCCGGCGCATCTCCGGCATGTTTCAGCCGCCTCCGCGCCACTCACCATTTGAACCGCCCCGAAACTCCTCGCTATATTGCCCGCATGGCAAATGTCTCCCTTCATAACGTCACCAAACGCTACGACGACGGCACCGTCGCCGTTCGCGATGTCTCGTTCGATCTTCCGGACGGGGAATTCCTCGTCATCGTCGGCCCCTCCGGCTGCGGCAAATCGACAACGCTCAGGATGATCGCGGGGCTGGAAACGATCAGCGAGGGGGAGATCAGCATCGGCGATCGGGTGGTCAACGATGTCCATCCAAAGGATCGGGATATCGCGATGGTCTTCCAGAATTATGCGCTCTATCCCCATATGACCGTCCGGGAGAACCTGGAGTTCGCCCTCAAAATGCGGAAGACGGAGAAAGAAGAGCTTCGCAGACGGATAACCGATGTGGCCCGGCTTCTGGAGCTTGAGCCGCTGCTGGACCGAAAGCCGAAGGCCCTCTCCGGCGGCCAGCGCCAGCGCGTTGCACTGGGGCGCGCCATCGTCCGCAACCCCAAGCTCTTCCTGTTCGACGAACCCCTGTCGAACCTGGACGCGAAGCTCAGAACGCAGACCAGGGCGGAGCTTCAGAAGCTCCATCACGAGCTGTTCGCCACATCGATCTACGTCACGCACGATCAGGTGGAGGCGATGACCATGGCAGATAGAATCGTGGTGATGAACGGCGGAGAGGTGCAGCAGATAGCCCCGCCGCTCGATCTCTACAATGCCCCCGTCAACAGGTTCGTGGCAGGCTTTATCGGAACGCCGGGAATGAATATCCTGGACGGCGCGCTCCGGCGCTCCGCCGACGGCGTGGCCTTCGTCGAAAACGGGCCGGGCGGGGTCAGGCTTCCCCTGGAGGGGATACCGGCGGAGATGGACCGCGCCACTGCCATCGGCATCCGGCCGGAACATCTCCTTATCACCAGCGAATCCGATCCGCTCGGCTTCCCCTCGGTGGTGCAGATCGTCGAAACGCTCGGCAATCAGACATTCGTCCACTTCCCGACCGAAAAGGGGCTCGGGGTCGCCTCCATTCATCCCGATCATCCGCTCCGGTACAGCGATACCATCTTTCTCCGCGTCGCATCCGACCGCGCCCACTTCTTCGACGGCGACGGCAGGCGGATCATCAGGCAATCGTAAACAGACGCTCCGGCACCCCATGCCCGGCCCCGGCTCCTCCGGCGCGGTCTTTTGCCATTCTTCCATCAATCGCGGTAACTTCACGACGTGAACACACAGTGGATGTATAACATCGAGCCGGGATTGAGCGGCACGGAGAACATGCGCCGGGATGAGGCGATGGCGGGGGCGTGCGGCGGGGACGGCATCCCGAGGCTGAGGCTCTACTCCTGGAGCCCGTACACCCTCTCGCTCGGCCATAATCAGAGCGACGAGGGGATCGACGAGGGGGCGCTTCGCGATCGCGGCTACGGCCTGGTGCGGCGGCCCACAGGCGGGCGTGCGGTGTTCCATGCCGAGGAGATCACCTACGCGGTGGCGATGCCGAGCAACGGCGCGGGAATCCATGAGACATACGCCAGAATCACCGGGGCGCTGAGCCGCGGCCTGGAGATGACCGGCGCGCGCGATCTGGAGTTCAGCAGAAGCCAGCCGGATTTCCGGGAGCATTACACGCAGGAGGAGTCGGCAAGCTGCTTCAGCGCGTCGGCACTGAATGAGCTGACATGGCGCGGGCGGAAGCTCCTGGGATCGGCGCAGCGACGGTACGGGAGCGTGCTGCTTCAGCATGGCTCGCTCCTGCTGGGAGATGCCCATCTGGAGATCATCGACCTTCTCTACCCGGCCATCGAGCAGTCGCGCAGGGATGCTCTGCGAGCGCGGCTGGCGGAACGAACCGCGACGCTTCGCGATATGATCGGCGGGGAGATTCCCCCGTTCGGGGAGATCGCGGAGATGCTTGTGCGGGGCTTCGCCGAAACCTTCGGCGCCAGGATGACCGGCGCATCGACCCACGAATCAGTGATCGACGGCCTCCCCACTGAACCTTTCTCTTCACGCCACTTCGTCCCCGAACGGGCCGACTGAGCAATCCGGAACATCGAGCATGAGCGAGATCAAACGAGTTACCACGCGGAGCCTTCAGGAGATGAAGCGCCTCGGCATCCGCATTTCAGCGCTGACCGCATACGACGCCACGATGGCCCGGCTGTTCGACAGCGCGCGGATCGATGTGATCCTGGTGGGGGATTCGGTGGCGAATGTGGTGCAGGGGAGATCGACGACGCTTCCGGTGACGCTGGACGAGATCATCTATCATACGCTTGCCGTCACGCGCGGCGTGGAGCGGGCGATGGTGGTGGCCGATATGCCCTTCATGACCTACCAGGTCCGCGCCGATGAGGCGTTCAGGAACGCCGGCCGGATCATGAAGGAAACCGACGCAAGCGCCGTGAAGCTGGAGGGGGGCATTGAACAGGCGGAGGGGGTACGCAGAATGACCGCCGCCGGAATCCCGGTGATGGGTCATCTTGGGCTTCAGCCGCAGTCGATCCATCAGTACGGCGGCTACAGGCCCAGGGGAACCAACCCGGAGGAGGCCGCGAAGATCATCACCGACGCCGTGGCGCTGGAGGAGGCGGGGGCGTTCGGCATTGTGCTGGAGAAGGTGCCGGCCGATCTTGCGCGCCAGATCACCGAACGGCTTACGATCCCCACCATCGGCATCGGCGCCGGCCCCCACTGCGACGGGCAGATCCTGGTCTACTCCGACATGCTGGGGCTGACGCTGGACTTCAACCCGCGCTTCGTGCGACGCTATGAGACGTTCGCCGAGCGGACCACCGAGGCGGTGAAGCGGTACGTTCAGGATATCCGCGACGGGGCATTCCCGAACGAGAGCGAAAGTTATTGAGCGCACTCCCGCGTCTCAACCGGAACGCCGACATGAAGTGTTAAGGGCTCTAACGATATGATGAAGATAGTCTCCCGCCTCTATCTGCCGCTGCTCGGAGTGATGCTGGCAACGGGAATCATGGTTTCCTGCTCGGGCCAGGATACCGTAACGCAGCCGCAGCAGGTCGTCTTCCCAGGCTCCAGCGTCAGCTTCGGAAGGCATGTGCTTCCGCTCTTCGACCTGGGCTGCACGTACGGCGGCTGCCACAACTCCGCCGACGCGGCGGGGGACCTGCAGCTTACTTCCTATATAGATCTTTTCAGAAGCCCGGGGCTTGTCCGTCCGGGCGACTCCGCCAGCAGCGTTCTCTGGCAGATCGTCGCCGGCCGGCTGCCGCATTCCTATCCTCTCGTGAATGTCGTCAACGCCAATCAGGTGCATGGCATCGCGGTCTGGATTCAGGAGGGGGCAAGCAACAACTGACGATATGACGAGACGATATGTCGGGGGACGTTGTAAGGGGACGTTTCAAACGTCCCCCGACATATCCCCTTACACGTCCCCCAACGACGGTGCTGATACTGACGACGACAGCTCGAAATCAGCGCCGACTTCTCCGACATCGATGCCGCGCCAGTTCTTCAGATGGAGGCTGCGGAAGACATCCAGCTCCTGAATCTCATCCGGCGAAAGGACGCCGATCGATTCCAGCACCTGCATCATCACCACCGGCATCGGCGTCATGTTCCCATCCTCCAGCTTGATCGCGATCCCGATCGGCCCGTGCTGCTGGCTCCGGACTCCCACCAGGTACATCGCCATCGCCCCGCGCTTCGCAATCGCCCGCCCCTTCATCGCCCTGATCAACTCGGTATCGAAACCTCCATTCTCGTTGATCATCTCCGGTCGCGCCACGACTGCCTTCAGAATCCGGCTGTCGGGGGAGGCGGGATCGGCGGAGTTCTCCATGAAGCGCGCGATCAGCCTGGCGGCGCCGGAGATCGGCATATAGAAGTTCGGCAGCGAGCAGCCATCGATCCCGATGCCGATATTCTCCCGCGCGATGCCCGAATATTCCGACATCAGGTCGAGGATCATCCCTTGGAGGGGATGATCGATCTCCAGATAACTTTCCACCGGCCATCCCATCGCGATGCATGCCGCCAGCATGCCGGCATGTTTGCCGGAGCAGTTGTTGTGAAGCTGCGATGGTGGTGTGTCGGAGCAGATCAGGCGCTTCCGCTCGGCGCGATTATCGGGCTCGTGGGCGCCGCAGCCCAGCGACGGCTCCCCCAGGCCGATCTTCTCAAGTATCCCGCTCACGGTCGCCACATGATAGTCAGCACCCACATGGCTGGCGCAGCAGATGGAGAGCTCCGCGTCGGTAAACCCGAACCGGTCGGCGGCGCCGCTCGTCACCACGGGAATCGCCTGGATCATCTTGATCGACGAACGGAGATAGGTGGGGAAGTGAGGGTCGTTGACCGAGTAGAGGATGTCGCCGGAGGAAGTGGTAACCACGATCGAGCCGTAATGCAACGCATCGATACGGCCACCACGGTGCGAGACCGCAAGGGGATTCCGAATCATCGGGATACTGTGCTACAAAAAGGATGAAGAGGCCGGACGGCTGCCGTCCGGTGACAGGAGAACATGGAGGGACCACCATCGCCGTTCATATGCCCGCGAAGGTAGCAGGAAATGGCGATCCGTTCAAACGGCGCCGCGCTCTCCGACATCGGCCGATGCCGGGGCGTCGATCACGGTGTAGGCCCGCAGCCCTTCGCGGAGCCGGTCGGGGATCGGCACGGGACGCTTGTCGGCAAGGCCAACCGTCACCAGTTTGCAGTATCCCTCCGCCAGCAGCTCCCCGCCATCGACCCGGTTGAACCGGAAGGAGATCGTAAGCGATCGCTCCCCCCAGTAGCTTACCCAGATGGCGATCTCCATCAGATCGTCCAGACGGGCGGGGAAACGGTATTCGCAGTGATAGGTGCCGCGAATGGGGAAGCAGCCGAGCGACTGGAAGGCCGTGGCGTACGGAAGCCCCAGCGTGCGGTACATCTCGGTTTCCGCGATCTCGAAGAAACGGATATACGCGCCGTAGTAGATGATCTGCGCGGGATCGCAATCGCTCCAGCGGACGCGCTCCCTGATTGTAAATGGCGTTCCCATCGGCTCTCGACCGTGATAGATAGTGTTCGAAGGATGGAATTTCGGAGAAAAAAGGTTGCCGATGAAGAGGTGAGAGCGATGACGACACTTCGTCACCGATCGCGCCGCCACTCATGGAGCCAGAGCGTGCCGGGATCGTAGGTCAGGATGATGCCGGGGCGCTCCGCGATGACGCTGTCGACCTCCGATCGATCGATCACCGAGGCGACGATATCGCCCCTCCCTGCAACATGCGGGACGATATTCTCGCCGAACAGGAACACCCTGAACCCCGGCAGAAGGAATGTGGAATAGGCTGTATCATGTTCGTGGGGATTGAGAAGGTAGATGATCCCGTCGCGCGGGGCGGCAGCGGCATACGGCGCGAGTTGCCGGAGCAGCACGGTCGCGCGGTCGCCATCCTCCTTCATCAGCAGCGACTTGCTTCGCACCGCGATCACATGCCCGGCCAGGAGCATCGCCAGCCCCGTCACCACCAGCCCCGTGGCCCATCGATTCCCCATGCTCCGCTCCAGCAACCCTCCAAGCCCGATGCCGACCAGCACCGAGAGGTAGGGCATCGCGTTGTAGAGATAAAGCTCGCCGACATGGTTCAGAAACACCGCCGGCACCAGCGCGCCAAGCGCCATCAGGAACATCAGCCCGATCATCTTCCGCCTGGGTGAACCCCACAGCCCGATGCCGACGGGGAGGAGAAACGCCAGCGTAGCCGCGCCGACAAGCACCAGCGGCAGCACCGCCCGCTCCAGCAGCAGAACATAGCCCGTCACGCTGGACACCGGTGTTCCCCACGCAATAAGGAACTGCATCAGGTTCACCGGCATGTTGAGCCCGAAATGGAAGGCGTACCGCTCCAGACCAAGCCTGGGCCCGGGGAGGCCGATTGTGGCGCGGATGGTGAGATAGATCCCGGTCAGCAGCCCGTATGGAAACAACCGCGCGCCTATCCCGGCAAGGCCCCGCGCGGTCCGGGGATCCTCGCCGGTATCGCACATGATCACCACCGCCACCAGGGCCGGAAGGGCCGCGCTGCTCTCCTTGGAGATCAGCGCCAGATAGAACACCAGCAGGCTCAGGGCGTAGCGACCCCACCCCCCTCCATCGCGGTAACAGGTATGAAGGAGCCAGAGGCTGAGGCATCCGAAGAGGGCGCCGCTGATCTGCGACTGCGTGTCGTTGCCGAGCACCGCCGCCGCGTTGGCCTGCGAAACCGCCATGAAGAGCGATGCGATCCCCGCCTGGATGCCGGAGAACCGCTCGCGCCGCATGAAGAGATAGATCAGCCAGCAGAGGAGCGCGTGAAGGAGAAGATTGATGGCGCGAATCGGCCAGGTTTCCATCCCGAACAGTGCCTGCGTCAGCGCAAGCACCATCGCCTGGAGAGGACGATAAAACCCGTTGAACGGCGTGGCGTGAAGGAAGAACGTGAAGACCTTCTCCGATGGACGATCGAAGACGAACTGGAAATCATCGCAGTTATAATCGATGCGGAGGCCGGCGGAATAGACGGCGACGGAAACGGCCAGAAGGAGAAGAAGCCAGCAGATATTCCGTATCCGCGCCGGCATCGGTGTTGAATGTTCCACAGGGGAGAGATTGATATGCTTCAAGCGGAGCGGAGAGGATCTTCTCGCTCGCGCGCCAGTGCAATATCTCGCGCTCCTCACGTCGGAAAAATCGGATCGGCATGATGCCAGAAGCGCCGGGACAGGCCGGCGCATGATCGTGTCTCACCCGAGCAAATTCAAGCTATTACGGAATCCTGCCGGTGGAGATAAACTTGATCCAGCTTACATCTCCCGGCACGGCGATATCGGAGAGATTCTCGCCGGCATCCGTATATCGCTTGATCGACAGCGATCCGGGAGCGTATGCGTAGAGAAGATCGCTGTCGTAGTCCACGCCGATCACCGGAAAATTCCCCGGATAAAGATCAAAGGAGGTCCCCGCCACGGGATCGACCTGGACGATGGCATTGGGAAGCCCCAGATAGATATATCCTCTCGCGGAGGTCGCCGCGAATGTGGGCTCCTTGCCGATATAGGAACGTATGTTGGGGGACTCGATCGCGAAGGAACCATCCAGGTTCAGACCGTCGCGCGTGACGATATAGAGCGTCGGCTTGGCATCGTCGGTGGGGCCGCCGCTGCTCAGGAAGAACATCCGGGTGCTGTCGTAGCTCTGCGTGGCATACACGATCGGCGATGGGAAATCCAGCGTCTTCTCTATCGGGAACACCCCGCCGCCGTTGCTCTCAAGGAATGAAACCCGTCCAGTGCCGTCCGCAAGCTCGGTGCAGACAAAGACGACCCGGCCATCGGTCCCCACGCAGGTGGGGTTGCCGGGAAGGGGGATATTGGTGGAGGCAACGATCTTGTTCGCCCAGATATCGACCTGATAGAGGCTTGGCGTTCCGTAGTTGATCACCCACGCCTGCGAGCGATTGCTGAACGCCATGCCGTCGAACCCGCCGGCTGAATCGATCGGGAAGCCGGTGATAATGCTCCCCTGCTTCCTGTTCTTCAGGCTCAGAACGGAGATCTCGCCGGTGGCGCGATGCTGGAGGTAGAGGCTGTCGAACTGCTCGTAGATGGCATCCACACGATTCAGCGCCGCGCCGCCGTTGGCATTGGAGTAATCGCTGGTGCTGACAATCCCGGACTGTTCGCTGTAGCGGAGAATCTCCCCGCCGCCCCCTTTCTCTATTGCAATAAGCGATGTCTGCGTCCGCTCGGTCGTCTTGGGATCGATCACATCGGGGCCGACACTGGAGCAGCCGATGACCGGGACGATGGCGAAAGCCAGAAGGGCGAGGCAGCGCGATCTCAGATGTATCATGGGTTTCAAGAGAGTTCGGGGTACGTCGTTCATCAATCCAGAACGGTCTTTCTGTTGGTCAGCACGCGGGTAACCAGCCAGAGCTTGATCGCGATCCAGAGTTTATGGGGGGTGCTTACGGATATCTTCTTGCGGGAGTAGACGTTGAACTCGTTCAGCTCGATCTTCTCCAGCATCCTGTAGTAGATGGCGTCCATGATCTCCGCGGCGAACATCGTCTTGCGTTCGTCCGGGCGGAGGGCGGCGCGCGCCTTGCCGTAGAACTCCCGCGCGCGACGGGTTTCGAACCGCATAAGCTCGATAAACGGCAGGTTGTACCGGTTGGCGATCAGATCCTCCTCGGTATACCCGAACGCCCGGAGATCCTCCAGCGGCAGATAGATCCTTCCGCGCGCGGCGTCGGCCTTGATATCGCGGAGGATGTTTGTAAGCTGCAGCGCGATCCCCAGATTTACAGCGTACTCCTTGGTCTCCTCGTACTGATAGCCGAAGATCTCAATGCAGATCAGCCCGACCACCGAGGCAACACAGTAACAGTACTCCCGCAACTCCTCGAATGTGTTGTACCGATCCTTTACCAGATCCATCTCCATCCCGTCCAGCAACGTCAGGAAGTACTGCTTTGGAATCTGGAATCGACGGACGACCGTTGAAAGGGGAAGAAGAATCGGATGGCGCGACTCCCCGCGATAGCAGCGTTCCACCTCCGCGCGAAGCCGGTTCAGCCGCTCCCGTTTCCGAAGCGTGGCGATGCTGGGCTCCGCCGGCTCCGCCTCATCCTCGTCGATGATATCGTCCGCGTAGCGGCAGAAGGCATAGACCGAATGCATAGCCTCCCGCTCGTCACGCGGAAGAAGCGAAAACGAGTAGTAGAAGTTGGTTTTCGGCGGCTGCACCAGCAGAGCGCCGTTACCATCGCTATCGGAAAGGATAAGATTAGACATTACCAGCGTACACCATCAGAATCAGGACGTGTGATATAAGCAAAAGGGGCTGATTAGACAAGGGAAGAGTGCGTTGCAGGGACGGGTTTGCTCATTGGTTATTTGCCGCCGCACCATGGAAAAATCGATGACGGCGAACCGTTCCGCCGATTCGGGGCGATCATCCCGCGCATCTCCGATCCTGCTCTTCTTCTTCGGGCCGGCTTACTCCACCACCAGCTTCCTCCGCCATACCCCCGACTTCGAGCGAATCACCAGCAGATAGACGTCCCCCGCCACCCCCTGAAGATCAAGTTCGGTTTGAAAATGTGACGGAAGCCCGTCGAACCGCCGCGCCAGCAACTGCCGGCCATCCATCGTCACCAGCGCCAGATCGATTCCCTCGCCGGTGAAGCCACCCAGATCGACCGTCACCTTCCCCCTTGCCGGGTTGGGGGAGACCGTCACCAACCGTCCGTCGGGCTCCAGGTCGGCCCCGGAGACCGGCGCCGAGTCCAGCATGGCATATGGCACCCGGATGAACTTCGGCCGGTAGCAGTACGGGTCCAGCCGCTCGGTGAAGACATTGTTCCTGCATGTGGAGTCATTGCCGTTCACGTTATAGGAGATCACCAGGGAATCATCATCGAACTGCGGGTGCGCCTCCGAGTTGTAGGTCACAAGATACTCCCCCCTGTAGCGATCCTCGATCGTATAAAGCAGCCGCTCGCCGGTGAACGGGCCGTATGGAGTTGCCGAGCTGTACGCGTAGATATGCCTGCCGAGGCCGGGGGTCAGATAGCCGTTCTCCTGGGAGATGATCCTGTACTTCCCCCCGATCCTGACCGTGCTGAAGGAGGCGCAGACCGGGAAGGAGGATATCTTCGCGGCCGGGACGGGGCTGGCGGACCAGCCTTTTCCATCGAAGAACTCCCACGCCCCGCGGATGGCGCCTATCCTGAACCGCGCAACGTACGGCTCGAAGACGATCCAGTTGACCTTGTTCCCATAGATATAGCAATACCCCGAGAGCGAATCGGTTACAAGCCCCTTGCCGAACCCGATGCCGTTGAAGTCCGGAAGCGGGACGATCGAGACCAGCCGCATCTCCGAGAGATGGATCGCCGCCAGATAATTTCCCAGGAACTTCAGGCTGGCATCGTTCATGATCCTGTCCAGCACCACGAAGAGCGTATCCCCCTGAACCACCCCGTGATCCGGCCAGTAGACGGCCGTATTGTCGAACGGAACATCCTTGAAATAGGTCCGCTCCACCCCTTTCGCCGATGTGTCGTTGATGGTGGTGAACCGGCTCCCCTGCTGTATCACCACCGCGTTCCTGACATCGAAGAGACAGGCAAGGGTGCGGTCGCTGCTCCGCACCGCCGTCAGATAGGAATCGCCGAACAGCCAGACCGTCCGCCCGTCGGGAAGTGGGATGGAGATGGTGGCATCGCCCGCGGTCCAGCCGGCGGAATCGCGCTGGAAGTAGCGGGTGAACAGGGTATCGTTCCCCATCACCTGCGCGTGCGCGACCTGGAAACCCGGGACGCCGAGAATAAGGCAGAGGAGGAGAAGCTTCATGCGGACCGTCCGGATTTGATCGCTGGTAGGCGGGGGAAATCCCCGCATGTCGTCTGTCAGAGCGTCGCCAGTTTCGAGAGCATCCAGAGCTTGTCGGAGAGTTTCAGCTTCGGCCGGGTGCTCAGGACGTTGTAGTCCAGCGCCTTGATCTTGTGGAGGATTCTGACGCCCCCCAGGTAGACAAGCCCCAGCTCGCTTCGGAGTCGCTTGAGAGGGATGCTCCGCATCAGCGGATAGCCGTGCTGGAACTGATTCATCGCGTGATCCACGTGATAGGCCATCATCTCCCTGAAGCTCTCATTGAACACCCCGGCGCGAAGCTCCTCCAGGGAATACCCGAAATACTCGATGCTCTCGCGCGGAATGTTGATCCGTCCCCGTGGAACATCGATGGAGACATCCTGCCAGAAATTCGCCATCTGAAGGGCGGTGCAGATCTTGTCGGAGTAGGTTCGCCGCTCATCGTTGTGCATCCCGAACAGGTGGAGCACAAGCCTGCCGACCGGGTTGGCCGAGTGATAGCAGTAGTAGAGAAGCTCCGTGGTGTTGGCGAAACCGGCGCCGCGCGCGTCCATCCTGAACGCCTTCAGCAGATCGCGCAACGGCTCGATCGGAATCGAACGCTCCCGCACCGTCTCCGCCAGGGCGATAAAGATGGGATGGTCCGCCTCGCCGCGATAGGCCCCCTCCAGCTTCCGCTCCCAGTCATCCAGCATCGCTATCCGCTCCTCCACCGGCAGCGTCCCCTCGTCGGCCATGTCGTCGGCGGAACGGCTGTAGGCGTAGATGCTGAAGAAATGCCGCCGAAGCTCGCGCGGCACCAGCGCCGAGCCGACGGGAAAGTTCTCGTAATGGCCGCGGGTGATCTTCTCGCAGTGGGCAAAGGCCCCATCCACGGTCATGATCGTTTCTGTATCTCCGGTCATGGTCATCCCGTCAAGCTAAGGATTCCTGACGGAATGGGCTTCCGGCCGGCCGAGCGACGTTCGGGAGATTCCGACGCAAGCGCCGCCGGACCGCTCCCCTTCCGTATCTTCGCGGCTCATCGTTGTTCCTTTCGCCTTTGTATCGACCAGAGCACATGCATATACATTTCATCGGCATCTGCGGCACCGCCATGGGAAACGTGGCCCTGATGATGCGCGCCGCCGGGCATACCGTCACCGGCAGCGACGAGAACATCTATCCGCCGATGAGCGATCTGCTGGCCGGCGCCGGCGTGGAGATCATGTCGGGCTTTTCCGCGGACAACCTGAACCCCGCCCCCGATCTGGTGGTGATCGGCAACAGGATGTCCCGCGGGAGCATCGAGGTGGAGGCGGCGCTCGATACGCGGCTCCCCTATACGTCGCTGCCGGAGCTGCTGAAACGGGAGATCATTCAGGGACGGCGGTCGATCGTCCTGACCGGAACGCATGGAAAGACCTCGACATCGTCGCTGATGGCCTGGACCCTGGAAAGCGCCGGACGCTCCCCGAACTTCATGATCGGCGGCGTTCCCGGCAACTTCGAGGCCGGCTGGCAGTACCGGCCACAGAGCGATCTGATCGTGCTGGAAGGGGATGAGTACGATACCGCCTTCTTCGACAAACGCTCCAAGTTCGTCCATTATCTCCCGACGGCGCTGCTGGTCAACAACATCGAGTTCGATCATGCCGATATCTTCACATCGCTCGACGACATCCTCCTCGCCTTCCGGCGTCTGGTGAACATCGTCCCCCGGAACGGGGTGATCGTTGCAAATGGCGACGACCCGAACGTGGCGGCCGTCACCGGCGGCGCGTTCACGCCGGTCGAGACGTTCGGGCTGGGGGAGGGATGCCTCTGGCGCGCCGCGAACATCGAGTACGGAGCGGGCTCCACGAGCTTCGACGTGCTGCGCGATGGCTCCCCGGAGGCGCGCATCACCTCCACGCTGCTGGGGGAGTTCAATGTGAGGAATGCGCTTGGCGTGGCGGTCATCGCCCGCTGGCTCGGCATCGGCTACGAGGCTATCGACGCGGCGTTCTCGGGCTTCCGGAACACCCGGCGAAGGCTGGAGCTGAAGGGGGAATGGAACGGCGTGAAGGTCTATGATGATTTTGCCCATCATCCCACCGCCATCCACGAAACCCTCCGCGCGCTCCGCCTGCGGCATCCCGGCGAACGGCTCTGGGCGGTGTTCGAGCCCCGCAGCAATACCACGCGGCGCAATGTCTTCCAGCACGAGCTGGCGGCCTGCTTCGCGGAGGCGAACCATGTGGTGCTGGCGCAGGTCGATCGGCTGGAGGAGCTGCCCGAGGCGGAACGGCTCGATCCGACGATGCTGATCGAGGAGATCAGATCGCACGGCACCGAAGCCCTCTTCCTGGCCGACGTGCCGGCGATCGTCGCGCATCTGCGGGACAATGCCGAACCCGGCGATGTGATCGCCGTGATGTCGAACGGCGGATTCGGCGGCATCCACGGAACGCTGGCCGCGGCGCTCGGCGGGGGCAAGGCATGAACCGCCCCGGCGCCGACGATACAACACATTATTTTTTGCTTCGATCGTGACAGAACCTTCCAGTAGCATCCCGCCCGCCGAACGTGTCTTCGAGGGGATACCCGCATCGGCGGGAATCGCCATCGCCCACGCGTTCATTCTCTCACAGGATGAGGACCCTTCCCCGCATGATCCGCGGCTTGAGGCGGAGGAGATTCAGATCGAGCTTGAGCGGTTTGCCGCCGCGCTGGCCGAGGCGGACAAGGTGCTGGAACAGATCGAGATGATGGCCCGCGCCGATGTGCGGGACCGCGCGGAGATCTTCGAGGCGCTTCGGATGATGCTCTGCGATCCCGCCCTTACCCTCGCGATCGAGGCGCAGATCAGGGAGAGCAGCTCCACCGCCCGCGCCGCGATCGTCACGGAAACCAACCGGCTGGCGGCGATCTTCTCAGCCTCCGGCGATGAAACCATCCGCTCGCGCGCGGAGGATATACGGTCACTTCAGGCGCACCTGATCGCCTGCATCCAGAAGGCCCCGGTCGACCATCGCTTTCACGATTCCGCAGTGCTGATCCTCTCCACGCTGAGCCCGAGCGACACCGTTCTCTATGCACGCAATCAGGCCGGCGCGTTTGTGCTGGAGTCGGGAGGGATCAACTCCCACGCGGCGATTCTGGCGCGCGCCTTCGGGGTGCCGATGGTGGCGGGGCTGAAGGGAATCGCCAGGATGTCCCGGCCGCAGGGGATGGTGATCGTGGACGGATACGCCGGGCGCGTGATTATCGATCCCGAGCCGGCGACGGTCCAGCAGTATCGCGAGCGCAAGGCGGCGCTGGAGGAACAGCGCTCGAATCTCGGGTCGCTCCGCGATCTTCCGGCCGAGACAACCGACGGAACGCGGATCTCCCTGGCGGCCAACCTGGATATGATCGATGAGGTGGACGCGGCGCTGGAGAACGGGGCCGAGGAGATCGGCCTGATGCGGACGGAGTATCTGGTGATGGGTCGCAGCGGCGATGTGAGCATGGAGGAGCAGTACAGCTACTATCGCCAGCTTGCCGAACGCGCCTATCCTCTGCCGGTGACGTTGCGCGCCTTCGATATCGGAAGCGAGAAGCTGGCGGGGGAGATCTGGGGAAGGAACAGCTCACCGCTCGGGATGCGGGGGACGCGGCTTCTGCTGGCCCGCAGGGAGGTGCTGGACCGGCAGATCGAGGCGGTGCTCCGCGCCTCCGCGATGAAGAACCTGAAGCTGATGTTCCCGATGGTCTCATCGGTGGAGGAGATCAGGCGGCTGAAGGAGGTGATAGCCGATGTCGGCGGGAAACTCCGCGCGGAGAACATCAGGTTCGACGAGCATATGCCGATCGGCGCGATGCTGGAAACCCCCGCCGCCGCATTGACGGCCGACGCGTTCGCGGCGGAGTGCGATTTTCTCTCCCTCGGCACCAACGATCTTGCCCAGTACACCCTCGCCGTCGACCGGACGGACGACGCGCTGGCCAGCTATTACGACGAGTTCCATCCGGGCATCCTCCGGCTGATCCGCGCCTGCTCGGTGGCCGCCCGCCGCGCAGGCATCCCGCTTACGATCTGCGGCGAGCTGGCCGCCAACCCGCTGGCAACCGGCGTGCTGATCGGCCTGGGAATCCGTCGCCTCTCGGTGCAGCCGATCGCGCTGGGAGCGCTGAAGATGCGGATACGCGCCATCGATACCGACACGGCCGGAAGGATGGCGCGCGATGTGATTCGGCTGAAGACCGCGGCAGAGGTGCGCGGGTATCTGATGGATTGTGCGTAGTTGATAGTCAGTCGTCGGGGCGGGTTTCAAACCCGCCCCGACGATACGATACGCCACAACACGCATCTACTCCGCGCGCAGCCACTTGATGATTTCCCCGAACGATGGCCGTTTGCCGTAGAGGAGAATCGCCACCCTGAAGATCTTCCCGGCCGCCCATACCACCAGCGATGTCGCCAGCAGCATCACGCCGATCGTCCCGATGATCTCCCCGGCGGAGGGCATCCGCGTCACTGCCCGGATCATCATCATCGACGGGGTGAACAGGGGGATGTAGCTGAGGATTCTGATGTACGACATCTCCGGATTCTGAATCACCCCGAGCGCCACGAAGATCGGCAGGACCAGCGCCATCGTCAGCACCGATGTCGTCACCTGCGCCTCCTGCTCGTTGGTCACCAGCGACCCGATGCCGATGAAGAGCGCGGCGTAGAAGATGTAGCCGAGGAAGATATAGGTCAGCATCAGCGGGAGGATTGCGTACACCCCCTTCAGCGAGGCGATCACCCCGGCCCCCTGCGTTACGAACGACGTTGCGAAGCCGAGGCCGAGAATCACCCAGATCACCATCTGCGTCAGCCCCAGCCCGCTCAGCCCTATCAACTTCCCCCACATCAACTCCTGCGGCGTGCAGTTGCCGATCAGCAGCTCCATGATCCGGTTCGTCTTCTCCTCCACCAGGCTTCGCACCAGCGACTGCCCGGTGGTCAGCACCAGGAACATCAGCAGAAAGCAGCACGCATACGCAGTGAAGAACGTCTGGAGAAACCCGGTGGATTCCGCCTTGCCGGACTTGCTGATCTTCACCGGCTCCACATCGATATCCCTGGAGATCCGGCTGTAGAGCGCCGTGTCGATCCCCGCCGCCATCAGGCGCCGCACGGTGATGAGCTTCCGGATCGAACGGCCGAAGTTGTTGATCACCCTGACGTTGTTCGGGCTGGTGCTCCTGTAATCCACCCTCGGGGTTCCGGCGCTGTCCCACAGAAGGATCACCCCCTCGATCTTTCCCGCCAGCGCATCACGATCGGCGAGGGCAATGGCTGAATCGTACGGCCGGTTCCCCGGCAGATAGTTCGCCAGGAGATACGCCGGGTTGCCGTCCCGCAGCTTGTCGGTGGCCTCCACTCCCTGCTTCAACTCGGCAAAGTACAGGCCCGTCCTGTCGATCACGCCGATTGCAACGGTTGCATCCGGCGGCTGATCCGCGAAGTAGGCCGGCAGCACGGTGGAGAGAATCACGATCAACGGCGTCAGCAGCAGCGAGATGATAAAGCCCTTGGAACGGACCTTCTGAAGATATTCCCAGCGGGCTATGGCCCCGATTCTTCCTCTGTTCATCGTCCCCCCTCCCGGAATCTGTCGTGGTTGTAGGGGCCGCTGTTCGGCCGCCGCTCCGCTTCCATTCTCTTTTCCTCCCGCTCCACGTTCGCCACCGTGTCGATGAAGATCGATTTGAGCGATGGGCGAACCCTCTCGATTTTCGAGATCCTGATCCGGTCGATCATATGAGGCAGGAGATCGTTGATCGAGACATCCGGCCGCAGCCGCAGCTCCGCGTAGTTGGAATCCATATCGGCATCCAGCACCTGTGGCAGCGTTCGGAGGAAGGAGCCATCCCCCTGGAACTCCACCCGCACCACATTCCCGCCATGCCCGTCGCGCACCTGGTCCACCGTCCCGGAGAGGACCACCTTTCCGCGGTTGATCAGCGCTATCCTGTTGCAGAGCCGCTCCGCAAGCTCCATCTGATGGGTGGAGTACAGGATGGTCCGCCCGGCCGCCCGCTGCTCATCAACGATATCGCGCAGCGTTTCCTGGTTCACCGGGTCCAGCCCGGAGGCCGGCTCATCCAGAATCAGATAATCGGGCTCGTGGATCAGGGCGATGATGATCTGCACCTTCTGCTGATTTCCCTTGGACAGCTCCTCGATCCGCCGGCGCTCGCTCCCGGCCAGATTAAACCGCAGAAGCCACATCTCGGCGCGTTTGCGCGCCACGGCACCGCTCAGATTCCTGAGCCGCGCGAAGTAGACGATCGTCTCCAGAATGCGCGCCTTCTGGTAAAGCCCCCGCTCCTCCGGCAGATAGCCGATGCGGGTGCGGATCGCGTCGCTGAACGGGGAGCCATCGTAGAGGATGGTCCCCGAATCGGGACGGATGATGTTGTTGATCATCCGGATCGTGGTCGATTTGCCGGCGCCGTTCGGGCCAAGCAGGCCGAAGATCTCCCCGCGCTGCGCCTGAAGGGAGATGTCGTTGACAGCGTGAACGCTGGCAAACTGTTTATCGAGATGTTCTATGGAAATCATATTGAGCCGGAATATGCACGCGGTTGCGGTATATCCGCACCGGCCCGCCGGCCATCAGGCCATCGGCAAAGGCACCGCCGGTACGGAACCGAATCTACGAAGGTTACACGCGCGCCATCGCGCCATCAATGAGTTTTCATCCCGCGGGCGTTCCTTCCGCTCACATTGCCGGGCGCTCTAACATTTTTTCGGCGGGCTCGTTTCCCGAAGAGCATGGCCCATGCTCCGAACCGGCATCGATTCGATTGCAATCCGGTATGATTCCAGCCTGAACCAATGGAGAACATGATCATGGAGGCCTATATGTACTGGCGAACGATCTTCCGTCTTGCGTGGGGGGGAAGCATTCTGCTGATTGCTCTGGGGACCTCCGGCGCGCGGTTCGCCCTGGGACATCTTCCCGGCGATATCGTCATCGCGACAGCATCCGCGCCGATCCATCTTCCGGTAACCACCACGTTCCTGATCTCCTTCGTGGCGGCGGGCATCTTCTATTTCATCTCCAGCTTTTTCTCCCGGAACTGACATTCCTCTTCCGGCGGCGGCATTTCCGCCGTCGCCGCGCGCTCCGGCAACACATCTATTCACTTTTGCACGTCCCGACCCCCGGCGTATATTTGTTGTTCCTTTGTATTGGGAATGGGACGCCCCCTTCCTGAAACTGAGGCGTCGCCAAGTGGTAAGGCAGCGGCCTTTGGAGCCGCCATTCGTAGGTTCGAATCCTACCGCCTCAGCGTGCCGAATGCCGCTATCCGTGCCGAGCGACGGAAGGGCGGCATTTCAGTGTTTGAGCGGATTGGGTCGGGCCGGCGGCCGGCTCATCGAGGCCGTTTCGAATGGCAGTCCTCCGGGCTTCCCGTCATACATTCCGTCATCCGGTTCCGCGCGCCAGGCGCATTCCGGAACCTCCTGCCGGTCAGAATCGATTACAGCAAGGCAACTCGTCAGCACTATGGCCAAATTCAAGATCGTGACCGGGCGATCGAATCCGGAATTCGCCGCCCGCGTGGCGAAGGCTGCCGGAACATCGCTCGGGAAAGTTCTCATCAGGAATTTCTCCGACGGGGAAATCTGGGTCAAGTACGACGAAAACGTCCGTGGCGAGGATCTGTTTATCGTGCAGTCCACGCAGCCGCCGGGGGATAATCTTTTCGAGCTGCTGATGCTGATCGACGCGGCCCGCAGGGCATCGGCCAAGCGGATCACCGCGGTGATTCCCTACTTCGGCTACGCCCGGCAGGACCGGAAGGATCAGCCCCGCGTGGCGATCACGGCGAAACTGGTGGCAAACCTGATCACCGAGGCGGGGGCTGACCGGGTGATCACGATGGATCTCCACGCGCCGCAGATCCAGGGGTTTTTCGATATCCCGTTCGATCACCTCTATTCGTCGCCGGTGTTTACACGGCACGTCAGAAAGCTGGAGCTGCCGGACCTGACGATCGCCTCCCCGGATGTCGGCGGGCTGAAGCTGGCGCGCGCCTACGCGAAGCGGCTGGATGCCGGGCTGATGTTCATCGACAAGCGCCGCCCCCGTCCGAACGTGGCGGAGGTGATGAACATCGTGGGAGAGGCCAAGGGGAGAAATATTCTGGTGGTCGATGATCTGATCGACACCGGCGGCACGTTCACCAACGCCGTGAACGCGCTGAAGCAGCATGGCGCGGCGCGGGTCTACGGGGCCTGCACCCACGCGGTGTTGAGCGGCAAGGCATACGAGCTGCTGGAGGCGTCGGCGCTGGAGCAGCTTATCGTTACCGATACCCTGCCGCTGCTCCGCCCATCGCCGAAAATCGTCGTGAAATCCGTGGCGAAACTCTTCGCCGAGGCGATTCTCCGGATTCACGATAATCAGTCTCTTTCAAAGTTGTTCGACACGGATTGATCGCGTCTCCTCGAGAACGCATCTGTCTCTGTTTCTCTGTCTCAGGTCGGGGACGGTTTCAAACCGCCCTTACGCCTTACACAGAAGGAGCGGTTTCAAACCGCTCCCGACTGACATCCAGTTCTTCTACATAGCGTACTAAGCGTCGCTTACTAATCACGTACTTAATCATTAAGGAACCGAAGCATGAGCGAGATTATTCTCGAAGCAAAGCGCCGGCAGCCTGGCCGTAGCGCCGCCCGCGCCATGCGCCGCCAGAGCACGATCCCTGGCATCTACTATTTCCACGGCGAGGAGCCGATCTCGATCTCCGTCCCGGAGCTTTCGCTCCGTCCGCTGATCTTTACCACCGAGTCCCATCTGGTCAGGATGAAGCTCGAGGATGGTACGGAGAAGACCTGCGTGCTGAAGGATATCGTGTTCGATCCGATCACCGACCGCCCCACCCATTTCGACCTCCTGGGCATCACGGCCAACGAAAAGATTCGCGTCGAAGTGCCGGTCTCGCTTCAGGGGCAGGCAATCGGCATGCAGCATGGCGGCATCGTGGACTTCGCGCTTCACAAGCTGGAGATCGAGTGCATCCCGTCCGATATCCCCGATCATATCACCGTTGATATCACCAACCTCGATGTCAACGATTCGATCCATGTCAGTGATCTCAACCTCCCGGGCATCACGATCATCAGCCCGGCCGACCTCAACATCGTCTCGATCTCGCCGTCGCGCGTGAGCGAGGAGCCGACGTCCGCCGCGGCCGAGCCCGAGGTGATTGGCAAGGGAAAGACCGAGGACAAGTAGGCACGCCGGCTTCAATCACGGAACCCCGATGAAAGTGATCCTCGCTCTCGGCAACCCCGGCTCCCGCTACGCGGCCACCCGGCATAACATCGGCTGGATGGTGGCGGATGCGCTCGCGGAACGGCTTCGGCTGATCTTCAAGCCGGGAAAAGGGGAGTACTATCAGGCGCAGGGGAGCTGGAAAGGGATCGATTTCCTGATCGTGAAGCCAACGACCTACATGAACAACAGCGGGCTGGCCGCCGCGCAGATCGCCGAGCGGCTGGTGGTATCCCCACCGGAGATGCTGGCGATCGTCGACGAGATCCAGTTTCCCGTGGGCCGCGTGCAGTTGAAGTCATCAGGTTCGTCCGGAGGACACAACGGCACCGAATCGATCATCTATCATCTCGATTCAGCCGATTTCCCCCGTCTCCGTTGCGGGATCGGGAGCGATTTCGGCCCCGGCGAGATGGCCGACTACGTCCTTTCTCCTTTTCGAAGCGACGAAGCGGAGACGGTGGCGGAGATGGTGAGCAGCGGCTGCGAGGCGGCTCTGATCTGGATCGAGGAGGAAACGTCGCGCGCGATGAACCTGATCAACACGGCGGCGAAGGCGCCCCGGCCGAAAGGCCCTGACGCTGAAACAAGTGCCGGCAGAAGCTGATGCATCGGAGGAGAGTCCCGGCGCATGATTCGAAACGACATGCGCGGGACCATGCAGGGAGTTAGATATTATGGTCGGCCGATATCCGCCAGCGCATATGGCGGACGATCGGAATCGACGATCGACATCAACGACCTCCTGCCCGCCGCCACACTGATGGCGGGCTAGCGATATGCGATTCATAGACGTTAACCATAGGAGATAATCCAACCCGTGAACGACACACGACATTACGAGACAACCATTATCATCAATGGGATGCTCGAAGAGGACACGATCAATCAGGTCGTCACCAAGACGACCGAGTTCATCACCCGGAATGGCGGCGAGATCAAGAACGCCGATCATTGGGGCCGCCGTCGCCTTGCCTATCCGATCAACAAGAAGAACAACGGATACTACATCCAGTTCACGATCGACGGGCCGGGGGTGCTTGTCCATCAGATGGAGCGCTTCTTCCAGCTGGAGGAGCATATCATCCGTCACCTTACGCTTCAGCTCGAGGATACCGATCTGAAGAACAGGGAGGAGATGAAGAACCGGATGATCGCCGAGGCGGAGGCTGAAGCGGCCGGAAATAGCGAAGGCAACGGGGACGAAAGCAAGTAAGAACATTTGTATTTTCCCCGGCGCGCTCGTCATGCGGGCGCGCCGATCTCGCTAGGCAACCAACGCTGGTTGAACCCCTTCGATACCCAGGTCCGCCGGTAACGGGAAACGGAACGTCTCACGCGCGCACGCATGGCGACGGCCGGCTCCCCGCCAATCCGGGGCCATCGGATACCAATGCACGTGCTGTGGCGAACTAGGCATCCTTCCTCCGTCGATGACGGGGGATTGTACCAACTACGAAACGATGAAGAACGAACGACATTCATTCTCGGGAGACTTACGTATGGCTGAACTGAAAATGCCTGAGTTGAACTCCGTGCTCATCGCGGGAAATCTGACGAAGGACCCCGTGATCCGGCAGACTCGCAACGGCACGCCCGTGGCGAACTTCTCAATCGCGTCGAACCGCAAATTCCGCGATGGCGATAATCAGTGGCAGGAGGATGTCTGCTACGTTGGGGTGGTGGCCTGGAACAGGCTCGCCGAAAGCTGTGTGGACAAACTGCGGAAGGGAAGCGCCGTCCTTGTGGAAGGGGAGCTTCAAAGCCGCACCTGGCAGACCGAGGAGGGCTCGACACGCTCCACGGTGGAGATCAAGGCTCGTCGTATCCAGTTCCTCAACAAACGCCGCGTCCCCGATGTCGGGGATGATAACGGGGTGATCGAGGAGAGGGATGATGAGTTCACGGTTTTCGACTGCGAGGAGGAGCCGTTCACCAACGGAACGGCCCGCGCAAACGGCTCATCCGATTCGTTCGACCCGTTCTTCAACGAAGAGAAAGTGGAAATGCACCGTTCGGAGTAGTGGCTTCGCCGAGAGGGAGGGGCAGTCTCCGCCCATCCCGTTTCGCGACAGCCCGGAAAGCCGCCGATAGATATCCTGGAAGGGCTTCGACGGGCGGGCCAACGGCCCATTCTGTTACCGGCTCTTAAGAAACATTGATCAACGATACGAATACATCAATCTCATGAAAGTTATCCTACGCCAGAATTACGAGAATCTGGGGAACATCGGAGAGGTTGTGGAAGTCAAGGATGGCTATGCCCGCAACTATCTGATCCCTCGCCAGCTCGCCTATCGCGCCACGCCCGGCGCCATGCGCGCCATCGAAACCGATAAGCAGCGCTACGATGCCCAGCAGAACCGCCTTGCCGCCGACGCGCGCGCGCAGGCGCAGCGGCTGGAGTCGGTTTCGATCACCATCCCGATGCGTGTCGGCGAAGAGGATCGCCTCTTCGGCTCCGTCACCTCGCCGATGATCGCCGAGGAGCTGGCCCGCCAGGGTCACGATGTCGATCGCCGCAACATCATTCTCGATGAGCCCATCAGGCACCTCGGCATGTTCGATGTTCCCATCAAGCTTCATGCGAATGTCATGGCCTCGCTCAAGGTCTTCGTGGTCAACAAGGACGGCGACCAGCAGTAAGCAGAAGCCGGATCTGAAGAGATATCGTTTGCGCGGCATGCCGGTCCTCCGGCATGCCGCGCCCCGTTTCAGGCCAGCGCCAGCACGCGCGCCGGCCCACCGGTTCCCCCCGCGATCTTCAGCACGCCGATGAACAGCGTGACCCCGACCGACGGAAGAAGGTGAAGGTTGGTGAGGTTCTCCAGATGAAATCGTCCGTCGCGAAGCCAGTAGCCGTTGACCTCGCAGCCGGTGTCGGTCCCCGCGTCGATGCCGAGCGTATCGATTCCAAGCCCGGCCACGCCACGTTCCTCCGCCAGGAAGCGCGCGGCATCAGGAGCAAAGCCGGGATAATGCCCGATCGGCGAGCCGGCCCCGGCGTTGAAATAACGACCCGGCTCCCCCCAACGCTCGCTCCAGCCGGTGCAGAGGAGCACCACGCATGCCGGCGGTATCGTCCCATGCGTTCTCTCCCATGTCCCGATGTCATCCCTTCCCAGCCTGTAGTCGGGGTTCCCGGCAACCGCGCCACGAACATCGATCATCACCGCGGCGCGCACCAGCGCATCCCCCCCGAAGGCATCAGCCTGCATCCCCTCCGCATGGAAATGCGACGGCGCCCCGAAATGAGTCCCCGAATGCTCGCCGATCGTCAGCTCATGCAGAGCATAGCCATCGGGCTCAACCGAGGCAACAGGTCGAATGCGGACTTCGGGATCGCCGGGCCAGACCGGTATGCCGGGATGAATTTCATGGCTCAGATCGACAATTGCGGAATACCGTATGATCATAAACGTTGCCGATTGCATATTGGCGGAAGCATGGCCGGATTGAAGAAGGGTGTTGTGCCACATTCATTTTTCTTCACCTTCCAATTTCGCTCCAATCTTTCCCGTCCTTAGGGCACATGATCGATAATGTTCCCCCCCCGCGGGCTATCGTACAGGTATATTTTTCAACGTCTCTCCCATAAAATCAACGCGGAACGCGTATGCAGCTTACACCTGACTCAATTACCAACGACTTCTCCGTCGAAATCAATTTTACCGGCACCAACCTCGATCCCGACAGGATTACCGAGATCATCGGCCTTCAGCCGGCGAAGGTTTCGAGAGCCGGAGAACCGCGCAAAGCCGGCACCAACGATCTGCATGAGGAAGGCTTCTGGTCCTACGAGACATCCTCGAACGATGATATCACCGAGTGCCGCGATCACCAGTTGAACTGCCTGGTCGATGCCGTGGAGCCCCATATCGACAGCCTGCGCGATGCCGGCGTGGACCGGGTCTATTTCTACTACACGCTCAGCTCCTTCGTTGGCCTGATGAATATCCGGTTCAAGGCGGAGACGCTTGAGAAGATCGGACGGATCAATGCCGATCTCTACGTTTCCTGCTTCGACTGCTTCAATCCGCAGCATTCCTTCTGGCAGGCCGACGGCCAGGCACAGGCGTAACCGGCCATCCCCTTCCCGTTGTCTCTCATCCCCATGTAATGTTTTTGTGATCCGGCACCGCGCCGGGAGCTTTTCAAAGGCTCTGCAATGCTCGTCCCTCACCGTTCCGGGTGCGCGACATTGCCGGGCCTTTCTGATGCTGACTGATCTCCGCGCGAACGCGATGATTGCCCGCGCGACATCATCTCCCGCCGAACCGGAAGATCCACGTATGGAAACGCCGCGCCCCCATAAAGGGAACGCGGCGTTTCAGTAATAACCGACAGGTGCCGAACGGAACTCTGATCAGTTCTTATCGACCTCGATACGCATGCTGTAGAAGGAGCGATACACGAAGATCAGAGAGACAAGGAAGAAGAACGCGGAGAGCGCCTTCGTTGTGCCCGCCCCCTGCTTGGCCGTCATGCTCACCGCAAGCTCCACGGCGAGAAGGCCGAAGAGGGTGGTGAACTTGATGATCGGGTTCATGGCGACCGATGAGGTATCCTTGAACGGATCGCCGACGGTATCGCCCACGACGGAAGCGGCGTGGAGATCGGTTCCCTTCTCCTTCAGGTCAACCTCCACCACCTTCTTCGCATTGTCCCAGGCGCCGCCGGCGTTTGCCATGAAGATCGCCTGATAAAGACCGAAGAGCGCGATCGAGATCAGATAGCCGATAAAGAAGTACGGCTCGAAGAACGCGAACGCCAGCGTGGAGCAGAAGACCGTCACAAAGATGTTGAACATCCCCTTCTGCGCGTACTGCGTGCAGATCTCCACCACCTTCTTGCTGTCGGCCACCGATGCCTTCTCGGCGCCATCCAGACGGATGTTCTTCTTGATGAACTCCACGGCGCGATAGGCGCCGGTTGTCACCGCCTGAATGGTGGCGCCGGAGAACCAGTAGATCACCGCGCCACCCGCGATAAGGCCGAGCAGAAACTCGGGATGGAGCAGCGAGAGCTTGTCCATGTTGTCCTTAAGGCCGTTGGTGAGCCCCATGATGATCGAGAAGATCATCGTGGTGGAGCCGACCACCGCCGTGCCTATCAGCACCGGCTTCGCCGTCGCCTTGAATGTGTTTCCGGCACCGTCGTTCTCTTCGAGAAGATGCTTCGCGCTGGAGAAGTCCACATCGATATTGAAGTCCCGCTTCAGCTCTCCCTCGATGCCGGGGATCGACTCGATCACCGACAGCTCGAACACGGACTGCGCGTTATCGGTCACAGGACCGTAGGAGTCGACGGCGATCGTCACCGGCCCCATGCCGAGGAAGCCGAACGCCACCAGACCGAACGCGAAGACCGACGGCGCCAGCATCAGATCGCCGACGCCGTAGCCGCTGACCCAGTAGGCGATCCCCATCAGGAAGACGAAGACCATGCCCAGCCAGTAGGCGGAGAAGTTGCCGGCAACCAGGCCGGAGAGGACGTTGAGCGATGGGCCGCCCTCGCGCGAGGCGATAACCACCTCACGGACGTGCCGCGATTCGGTGGAGGTGAACACCTTCACAAGCTCCGGGATGATCGCCCCGGCAAGCGTGCCGCAGGTGATGATCGTCGAGAGCTTCCACCAGAGCGTTCCATCTCCCAGCGTCGGGATAAGGAGATAGGAGAGGAGATAGGTCATCGCCACCGAGACGAGCGAGGTAAGCCACACCAGGAAGGTGAGCGGCGCCTCGAAGTTCATCTTGGAGACAGTGCCGTACCGGCTCTTGGAGATGATGCCGTTGACCAGATACGAAAGCCCGCTGGCGACGATCATCATCACGCGCATCACGAAGATCCAGACGAGAAGCTGAACCTGGATGTTCGGCTCCTTCACCGCAAGCATGATGAAGGTGATCAGCGCCACGCCGGTAACGCCGTAGGTCTCGAAGCCGTCGGCGCTCGGTCCGATCGAATCACCGGCATTATCACCCGTACAGTCGGCGATAACGCCCGGATTGCGCGCGTCATCCTCCTTGATGTTGAAGACGATCTTCATCAGATCCGATCCGATGTCGGCGATCTTCGTGAAGATGCCGCCGGCGATACGGAGCGCCGCGGCGCAGAGCGACTCGCCGATGGCGAAGCCGATAAAGCAGGAGCCGGCGTAATCCCTCGGAATGAACAGAAGGATCAGCAGCATCAGCAGCAGCTCGACGCTGATGAGCATCATGCCGATGCTCATTCCCGCCTTCAACGGGATGTCGGACACCGGAAACGGCTTGCCGCGAAGCGAAGCGAACGCGGCGCGGGAGTTTGCGTAGGTGTTGATCCGGATGCCGAACCACGCCACGCCGTAACTACCCAGAATGCCGATGATCGTAAACAGAAGGATGACGGTCACTTTCGTCCCTGTAAACCCTTGCAGGAACCCGAAATAGAACGCCACGATGATCGCGATGAACACCTCCAGGATCAGAATAAACTTCCCCTGCTGCAAAAGGTAGGTCTTGCATGTCTCGAAGATCAACTCGGAAACCTCGAGCATCGATCGGTGAACCGGAAGGTTCTTGAGCTGCCGGGACATCACCAGGCCGAAAATCACACCCAGCACGCAGACGATAAGCCCAAGCATAAGGAGCGTCTGACCGCTTATCCCACCCAGAAAGCTGACAGTTCCCATGTCCGGAAGCACCAGGCTGGCCTCCCCACCGTGATGCTCCGCCGGCGTATCCTGCGCGAACGCGGCAGGCCCGGCGAAGATCGCCAACGTGAGAATCAGGGTCATGAAGGTCATTATGGCCGCGCGGAAGCCCCTGCGCGACGAGCGTCCCGAAGCGGGATGCTTGACATGCTCGATAGTGTGATCGCTACTGGTTCCCTCTGGAGCCATTAGACACATTGTCATTTCTACCTCTTGGTTATAGGACGGATTGTTACAGGTCAACGCCTGTTATCTGTTTGAGAATCTTCCTTTCGATGGAAACACCCGCGTGTCGAGGCCGGAATTTCGATGGAACGCATCCGGCGGTGGAAACACCTACCCCCCGGAGATTCCGCGATAATCGCGCCCGGAGTGCCTGCGAAGCCGATAAGCTACCAAAACTGCCGCTTACCCCATATAGGAAATTTCCCGATTCCCCGAAGCCGCCGGACACGGCATCGGTATCGGCGGCGGCCAGCAGGGTCGCCTCATGGCCCGCCGCCATCCCCCGAGGGGTGTGCGGGCTGGGTGGATATGAAAAAAATCTTCCAAAAATGCATGAATCGTGATGCCGATCAGATCATCACCAGCTCCATCTCTCCCCCTTTCTCGATGCCGCGGTCCACTCCCGTACAGCCAATGGGGGCTCCACGGTTACAGCCGGCAACCGCATCGGGGGCTTCAGGATTACTCATGTTCCGTCGGGGACATCTCGCCGATCCTGGCCGTCCGGGTAAACGGAGCCCCCTTCCACGGTGTCCCACCACCATTACGTATCCACGTCCGCGCCGAGCGGAGCAATGGATGGCTTCGAATTTGATATCATGAATGGAAACATGGAGGTTGGAATGAAGATCCCGATGACACTCGCCCTCGCGATTTGCGTGAGCCTGCTCGCCGGTTGCCAGGCCCGCACCGATGTCTCGACCCCTGGCACTGCCGATTCGACCGCCGGAACCACGGCGCAGATCGAGAAAATCGCCGGCGATAAGACGATGATGGCGGATATCATGAAACGCGCCTATGAGAAAGGAACGTTCGATGATGCCCTGGCGATGGCGATGGGGGATTCCTCCTTCGCCGGCAAGGTATTCGACGTGGTGGCAAGGGATGCGCGGTTCGCGGTGATGGCAAGGGATACGTCGCGATCAGCGGTGGCCGGCTCGCGCACGGTGGTGCGTTCGGCAGCGCCGGTGCGCGTTCAGAGTCGCACAACCGCGCAACGGAGCAGCGGCGATGCCCTGGACAAGACCGAGAACGCGGTGAAGAAGGCAAATGAGAAGCTGGACCAGGCCAACCGCGTCAGAGATCAGATCGATGAGGCGCGCCGGAAGGCAGGGCAGATCCTTCATCCGTAGATTTCTTCGATCGATGAGCGATCATCCCCCCGGCCTCTCGTAGATTTGCAGTTCAAAACCGACGTTGCCAAACGCGGCGGCTCTCCGGGGTCGCCGCGCTTACCTGGAGAATATATCATGCGCGCAATCAATCCGGCCACGGGCGAGCTGATCGCCGAGTATCCCGAGCTGACCGACGCGGAGATCGACGGAAAGATCGCCGCGGCAGCCGGGCAATTCCGCGAGCACCGCGCCTCGACATTCAGCCGGCGCGCCGCGTGGATGATGAACGCCGCAAAACTGCTTCGCGAGCGGAGCGGAACATATGCCGCGCTGATGACGGCGGAGATGGGAAAGCCGATAGCCGCTTCCGAGGCGGAGGTGGAGAAATGCGCGTGGGTCTGCGAGTTCTATGCCGCCAATGCCGAACGATTTCTCGCGGATGAGGAAATCGCCAGCGATGCCGCGCGCAGCTACGTCGCGTTTCAGCCCGTAGGGCCGGTGCTGGCGATCATGCCGTGGAATTTCCCCTTCTGGCAGTGCTTCCGCTTTGCCGCCCCCGCGTTGATGGCGGGGAACGTCGGCCTGCTGAAGCATGCGTCCAACGTTCCCGGATCGGCCCTGGCGATTGAAGAGGTGTTCCGCGACGCGGGCTTTCCGGAAGGATGCTTTCAGACGCTGCTGATAGGCGCGAAGAAGGTCGAGGCGATCATCGCCGATGGCCGCGTGGCCGCCGTTACGCTGACCGGAAGCGAGGAGGCGGGTCGCAAGGTGGGGGAGGCCGCCGGCCGGAACCTGAAGAAGGTGGTGCTGGAGCTGGGGGGAAGCGACCCATTTATCGTGATGCCGAGCGCCGATATCGCCGCCGCCGCCGCAACCGCCGTCACGTCGCGGACGATCAACAACGGACAGAGCTGTATCGCCGCGAAACGATTTATCGTCCACGACGATATCGCCGATCAGTTCGAGAAGCTCTTTGCCGGGGGAATCGAAGCATTGAAGGTCGGCGATCCGGCCGACAGAAGCGTCGCCATCGGGCCGCTTGCCCGACCGGAATTCGTGGATGATCTCCACCGGCAGGTGACCGAATCGATCGACGGCGGAGCGCGCCTGATCACCGGCGGCAAGGCGATGGAAGGGAAGGGCTTTTTCTACCAGCCGACGGTGCTGAGCGGCATTGGTCCGGGGATGGCGGCCTATGCGGAGGAAACATTCGGCCCGGTGGCGGCGGTCATACGTGCATCGGGCATCGACGATGCGATCCGCATCGCCAACGACACGCGATTCGGCCTTGGCTCCTCCGTCTGGACAAACGAGCCGGAAGAACAGCGGAGGTTTGCCAGTGAGATCGAGGCCGGTTCGGTCTTTATCAACGGCATGGTGAAATCGGACCCGCGGCTGCCGTTCGGCGGCGTAAAGGCAAGCGGCGTTGGAAGGGAGCTGGCGGAGTTCGGCATCCGCGAGTTCGTAAACATCAAGACCATCTGGATACGATAGCGGCCCGGCGCCGCATGGCCGATATCTCATCAATTCTCCACTGAGCATAGCAGCACGATCATGACGATCAGATTTCCGAACCCGGCGGCACTGGCGATCATCCTTCCATTCCTGGCCGCATGCGGTCGCGAAGCCCCGAAGGGGGGAAGCCCGGAGGCGCAGATCGAGCCTGCCAGCCCCACATTCAACATCCTCAATATTCTGAAGGCGACCGGGAACAAGGTGGAGGTAACGGGAGCGGTTTCGCGACCGTACTTCGAATCGAAGGGGACGATGATGAGGATCAACGGCGGGGTGAATCTGGAGATCTACGAGTTCGACACACCGGCGGCCCTGGAAGCCGCGGCCGGGAAGATCAGCCCGGACGGCATGATGATCGATGGACAGAGGATGGAGTGGCCCGCGCAGCCCCATTTCTACAAGACGGAGCGGGTGATGATCCTCTATCTGGGAAACGACGCGGATAACGCCAGGGAGCTGGAGGGGGCGTTTGGCAGGCAGTTCGCGGGGGCGAAATAGAGCATTGGAGATCGCGGGGAGCTACGCGCCGGCACCACGTTCAGGCGGCCGGATATCCGCGTTGATCGCATCCGGGGATTCGGGATCGGCGCAGAATTTTTCCATCATGGACCTGAAGGCCAGCCGTTCCTCCGGCGAGAGCTGATCGTACATCGCCCGCCAGGATGGCCCCTCCTGCGGCGGCAGGTCAACCGCGACCGGAATCACCTCAGCCGGTGGTGCCGGACGCCGCCTGCGGAGCGGTCGAAGGAAGAGGATGCCGATCGTTCCGGCGCTCGATATCCCGAGCAGTTCCCAGAAACTGAACTGGATATTCGATACCCAGGAGCCGCACATCGCCAGCGTTCCCCAGCATATCCCTGAAAACGCGATCAGCGCGAGCACCAAAGCACCCGCGCCGATCGCAAAGAGTTTCCCCTTGTTGTTTCTGTATTCGTTCTTCCAATCCATCACTTCGGCAAGGTAGGCATATGCTGGCGTACCGTTCGGCACCCTGCCTAGGACGGACAGTATTCGTCAATCTTGCAGATTTTCGTAGAGCTCCTTCAGCCGTTTCCGGAGGTAGAGCACCGCGTAGCGCTTCCGTGCAAGGAGCGTGTTGATGTTCTCCCCCGTCTCCTCCGCCATCTCACGAAAGCTGACCCCTTCGAACTCGTTCTTCACGAACGCATACTTCTGCTCCTTCGGAAGCTCATCCAGTGCCGCCATGATCGCCTCGCGGATGGTACGGCTGACAAGGCTCCGCTCCGGGCTGAGCGAGATATCGCTGAGGAAATTCTCGAACGATGCCACGTCCCCCTCGTCATCGCTGTAGATCGTATCGGTAAAGGTCTGCGGGCGCTTCTTGCGATACGAATCGATGATACGATTCCGGATCGCCGTAAAGACCCACGCGCCAAGATTCTCGATCGGTTCCGTTACTTCGGATGCGGCCGCCAACACGTTAGCGAAGACGTCCTGCAATATATCTTCCGCCTCTTCCTTCGAGCGGACACGCTCGCGGATAAACCCGACGAGCTTGCTTCTATCACGCCGAAACAGGTTCTCTATCTGCACACTTAGTTCCATAGCCTTTGGCTCCCTCACTATATTTTTCATGCGTCTCAAAATACCTATAGATAACACATATATAGGGGTACAAGTTGCATGCGCGATGTAACAAGGTGTGCCGTTTTTTCGACCTGTTAAGTGAGAGAAAATCGACGAAATTCGAAAGAATTCGAGCCTTTTTATCCTGCTCGATTATCACTCCGGGCACCCCTCCCCCGCCTGGGCGGGGATATGCCGGCAACGCCGGAGGAAGCCCGAAAACACTTACTTCAGCACCGCCCGGGAGATCACGATCTTCTGAATTTCAGACGTTCCCTCACCGATCGTCAGCAGCTTCGAATCGCGGTAGAACTTCTCCACCGGATACTCCTTGATGTAGCCGTAGCCGCCGTGAATCTGCACCGCCTCGGTAGCGCTCCGGACACAGACTTCGCTTGCGAAATACTTCGCCTTCGATGCCTCGACAGCGAAATCCTGACGGTGATCCCGCATATACGCGGCCTTGTAGGTCATCAACCGGGCCGCCTCCACCTCCGTCGCCATCATCGCCAGCTTGAACTGGATACCCTGAAACTCTGCAATCTTCCTGCCGAACTGCTTCCGCTCATTGACATACTTGAGCGATGCGTCCAGCGCCCCCTGCCCCAGGCCGACCGAAAGCGCCGCGATCGAGATCCGTCCGCCATCCAGAATCTGCAGTGCCTGCCTGAAGCCCTCCCCCTCCTCGCCGATCAGGTTCTCGGCCGGGATATGCACATCCTCGAGCACCAGGCTGGAGGTATCGGAGCAGCGCATGCCGAGCTTGTTCTCCTTCTTCGATGCGCTGAAGCCGGGCATCGACTTATCTACGACAAATGCGCTGATACCGTTTGCCCCCGCCTCCCGATTCGTCACCGCCATGATCACCGCGATATCCCCGACGGTCCCATGCGTGATGAAGTTCTTCGCGCCGTTCAGTATCCAGCCGTCGCCGTCACGGCGTCCCACGGTCTGCATGCCGCCGGCGTCGGAGCCGGAACCGGGCTCGGTCAGGCCCCACGCCCCCATCGTCTCGCCGCGGGCAAGACGGGGGATGTATTTCCTCTTCAGCTCCTCGGAGCCGAACTTGAAGATATGTCCGGTACAGAGGCCGTTATGGGCGGCCACGCCAAGCGCGATCGACGGATCGACGCGGGCGATCTCCTCCACGATCAGCGCATACTCCACAAAGCCGAGCCCCGCGCCATCATACTCGGTCGGCACCGTGATGCCCAGAAATCCGAGTTCCGCCATCTTCCTGAAGATCTCCGCCGGAAACTCCTGCGACTCATCGAACTCCATCACCACCGGCCGGATCTCCGTCTCGGCGAAATCCCGAGCCAGATTCCGCACCGCAATCTGCTCCTCGCTCAACGCCGTGTCATAGGCGACGGATGTTGCTTCTTCTTCCATAAAGCCTCCTCTATCGATTTGGTTACAATTATCATATACGCGAGTGATAATGAGGCAAAGTTAGCGATAAGTCGCCATTGGAGGTTGCCGGCAAGCTATTGTTACCAGGCCGATCGGCGACATTCTCATGGCGTGGAGAGCGTTCCGCGACCCGCATTTCAAGGACGACGAGGAGAACGTTTCGAAACGGGCGGGGGCAGAATCGAACGCCAGCGGCACTCTTCCGCTTCCCAACTCTTTATCTCTCATTATCTTTGCCGCCTATGAAGAAACCATCAGAGATAACCGTCGCCGATCTGCAGGCAATTCCCTACCGGCATCGCTCCACCTTCAACGGACCCACGATCGACGGGGTCAGGCGCAAGGATCTGAAAACCATCGTTGACGGCCGCGGTGATGTCATCGAGCTCTGGAGCCTCCCGTGGGTGGAGGCGGAGGGCTTCGCCGTGCCGCAACACGCCTACCAGTCCGCCACCGACTACGGGGTGGTCAAATGCTGGCATCTCCACGAGATTCATACCGATCAGTTCACCGTGACCCGCGGAAAACTCCAGGTGGTCTGCGTCGATCTCCGCGAGAGCTCTCCGACCTATGGTGAGGTGAACAGTTTCATTACCGGCATCCAGCGCCCGTCACTGATCCTGATTCCCCCCGGCGTCATGCACGGCTGGAAGGCTCTGGCACAGCCTGAGACAATCGTGGTCAACTTCCAGACAATGCCGTACGATGCGGCCGATGAGTTCAAGTTCCCCTGGAACTGCGTGCTGGAGGATGTATGGGAGCCGAAGAACGGGTGATGAGGGCCGGCCGGCAACCGTATCGAGCAATGTGAAATGATGGCTGTTCCATGCGGCGCTCTCAACGCATCGCATGGAACAACCTCGATTCCTGGAAGATTTTTTCGCTTCGAAAAACGCCCAGGCATAATATAGATCCTCACCACCCGCCGGATCATCGCCCGGAAAAAAAATTCTTGCATTCGCCTCCGCGACCGCTGTATGTTCATGGCATAACTCATCAAGAACGACCGAGGGATCAGGCCCGTTGACGTCGTAGCAACCGGTTCAGGAGCGCAGCTTCGGAACGCCCAGGTGCTAAATCCTGCCTGGATAGCAAAGCCAGGGAAGATGAGGGCAAAAGCATGACCGCGCATATCTTGATGCGCCCTGTGTTGCCCTCCTTTCCGGAGGGTTTTCTGTTTCAGGGAAGATGAGGTGGCGGATCTGCTTACGACCCAACCCTCGTAGCATGTATATGCCTCCTCGTTGCCCCGGCACTGAGGGGGCATTGTTCGTTTGCGCGCCGCGCACTCGAAACTCTTCCGGCTCCCGGTTCTTGATGAGATCAACTGTGCAAACATTTATCTCATACTTACAGGAACCCGGGCATCATGAGCATCAACACCCGCCTCGTCCTCGCCGGCCAGCAGACCGATACCTGCTACAACAGCATCGTCCCCCCGATCTACCAGACCGCCACGTTCCGCTTCGAGGATATCGGCGTAACCAGGGGATTTGATTACACACGCAGCGGCAACCCCACGCGGAAGGCGCTGGAGGATATCTTCGCGGAGCTTGAGGGGGGCGCCGGGGCGGTGGCGGTCAACACCGGCATGGCGGCGATATCCACGGTGCTCGCGCTCTTCAACGCCGGCGATCATATCATCTGCTCGCACGATTGCTACGGCGGCACCGAGCGGCTTCTCTGTACGCTGCGCGATCAGGGGAAGATCGATGTCTCCTTCGTGGATCTCACCGATCCGGTCGCCCTGATCGACGCCAGGAAGCCGCACACCCGCGCCATCTGGGTGGAAACCCCGTCAAATCCTCTCCTCAGAATCGTCGATCTGGAGCAGGTGGCCCTCTTCGCCCGCGCCGCCCGTGTGCTCCTCGTGGTGGATAACACGTTCCTCTCCCCGCTCCTCCAGCAGCCGATCGCCCTCGGCGCCGATATCGTGGTCCACTCCACCACGAAATACCTCAACGGCCACTCCGATGTGGTCGGCGGCGCCATCATCGCCCGGACCGAGGAGCTGTATCGGGAAATCGCCTTTACCGCCAATGCCCACGGAACCACCGCCCCGCCGTTCGATTCCTGGCTGGTCCTGCGCGGCATCAAGACCCTTCCGCTCCGGCTTCGCCAGCATGAGGCAAACGCCCTGGCCGTGGCCCGCTTCCTTGAGAACCATCCGAATGTGGAGAAGGTCTTCTATCCGGGGCTGGAATCGCACGAGGGACATGAGCTTGCAAGCCGCCAGCAGCGGGGCTTCGGCGGCATGGTCTCCTTCGCGCTCCGCGGCGGTGCCACGGAGATCCGCCACGTTCTCCTCTCCACGAAGGTCTTCGCCCTGGCCGAATCACTCGGCGGCGTCGAGTCGCTGATAGAACAGCCCGCCACCATGAGCCACGCCGCGATGCGCCCGGAACAACGGGCCGCGGCCGGCATCACCGATGCGGTGATCCGCCTCTCGGTGGGGATCGAGGATATCGATGATCTGATCGCCGATCTGGCGCACGCGCTCGACTTCACCGAAGATGTTGCTCCGCACGGCTCGCGGGCCGGCGTGACGGAGGAACTCCATGTCTGATCCATCCCATCGCCGGGTCGGCCTGGCGCGATTCGAATCCCCCTTCCCGCTGGAATCCGGCGCCGCGCTCGCCCTGGCGGAAATAGCCTACGAGACCTACGGAACCCCGGACGATGAGGGGACCAACGCGATCCTCGTCTGCCACGCCCTCACCGGAAGCGCCCACGCGGCCGGACGCGATGAAACGGGAAGAGTGGGATGGTGGGATGGGCTGATCGGGCCGGGACGGGCGATCGATACCGATCGCTACTTCGTGATCTGCTCGAATATCCTCGGAAGCTGCTACGGATCGACCGGGCCAGCCTCCATCGATCCGGCGACCGGCGTCCCGTATGGCGACGCGTTCCCGATCGTCACCGTGCGCGATATCGTCCGCGCCCAGCGGCTCCTGCTCGATCACCTCGGCATCGACCGGCTCCACGCGGTTATCGGCGGCTCGATGGGGGGAATGCAGGCCCTGGAATGGGGGGCGCTCTTTCCCGATGATATCGATCTGATCATCCCGATCGCCACATCGGCCAGGCACTCCGCGTGGTGCGTCGCGTTCAACGCGATTGCCCGCGAGGCGCTGGCGCTCGGCGAGAGGGCCGGCGACCTGGAAGCCGGGCTCCGCCTGGCCCGGAAGGTGGCGATGATGACCTATCGGAGCGGCGACGAGTTCGCGCAGCGCTTTGGACGTGAGCGGAACAGTGATGATCTGACGGGCGTCGATGGGACGTTCGCGGTGGAGAGCTACCTGGCGCGTCATGGCGAATCGCTGGCACGGCGGTTCGATCATCGGGCCTACCGCGCCATCACCAGGGGAATGGATCTCCACGATCTGGCGCGCGACCGTGGGACGATCGTTGAGGTGCTTGGCGCCATCCGTCATCCGGCGCTCTGCATCGGCATCTCCAGCGATATTCTCTATCCGCCGGACGAACAGCGGGAGATAGCCCGGCTGCTGCCGAACGGCGAGTACCGGGAGATCCAATCGCTCTGCGGCCACGACGCGTTTCTGATTGAGTACGAGCAGCTCAACCGGCTTGTGAGGCGGTTTCTTGCCGGGCACGAGCCGGCGGCGCCCACGGGAGCATCTCCCATTCAGACGACATCGTCTGCAGCCTCCGGCTCCTTCCCGCATACCTACACGCATATACGCACAGGTGAACATATATGAACACGCTCAACATAGGACTCTTCGGATGTGGAACCGTCGGCGGCGGGGTCTATCGCATTCTCGACGCGCAGAGCGGCGGCATCGCCGCGCAGACCGGGACGCGGCTCGATATCACCCGGATCTGCGTTCTCCATCCCGACAAGGAACGCGACGTGGCCGTCCCCCGGCACCTCCTTACCACCGATGGCGATTCGATTCTGGATGATCCGGCGATCGACATCATCATCGAGGTGATCGGCGGGGAGCAGGAGGCGCTCGGGATCATCTCGCGCGCGCTGGTCAACGGCAAGAAGGTGGTGACGGCGAACAAGGTGGTGATCTCGAAATATCTTCCGCTCCTCCGTCGGCTGGAGGAACTGCATGGCGGCCGCCTCTTCTACGGCGCATCCGTCTGCGGCTCCGTGCCGATCCTGAAGGTGATCGACGAAACCCTGATCACCGATCGCGTCCGCTCGCTCCGTGGCGTTGTCAACGGCTCCACGAACTTCATCCTCTCGCGACTGGCCGAGGGATCGAGCAAGGATGCGGCGCTGGCGCTGGCCGCGGCCAACGGTTTTCTGGAGGCCGACCCCACCGCCGACCTCTCCGGCGCGGACGCGGCCCACAAACTTTCCATTCTTGCCTTTCATGCATTCGGTCGCCATATTGTGCCGGAGCTGATCCCGACCATCGGCATCGATCTGGTGACGGCGGAGCATGTGGCGGAGGCGCGCGCGCGCGGATACACGATCAAGCTCGTGGCCGAAGCGCTGGAGATCGATGGCGTGCTGAAGCTCTCGGTGGCCCCCAGAGCCCTCCCGGACGGGGACTCGCTCGCCTCGGTTCAGGACGAGGTGAACATCATCGAGGTGGTGTGCGATGGCGTCGGAACGCAGCGGTTTACCGGCAGGGGGGCCGGCTCGCTCCCCACGGCGAACGCGGTGGTTACCGATCTTCTCGATATCCTTGCCGACCGCCAGTATCGTCGCCGGCCGGCGCAGAGGGGGGCGGAGCCGGAGAAGCCCGTGGAAGAGGAAAATCTGGTGGCCGCGTAGCGCTGAAGGGCCGGCGGCCCGTTATCGTAAAACGATGTATTCTCTGTCAACCATACCGGAATCCAGGAGCCGCTGTTGTCGCATGATGACCGCGATGGGATGTTGTTGTCCCGTCGTGATCGTTCGTCGACGCAGTCCCGGTGGATAGAGCATTCCGTGCTCATGGCAGTCCAACCTGTAGGGCCCCGTTCGGCGAATCGTAGCTGAATGGGGCCCTTTCATTTTCAGGAACTGCACAGATGACATGGAGGAGCGATGAAACTACAGTATGAACGGAGATGGAGGGAGATCGTCGGGCCGCTGGAGAGGCGCCCGGCAACCGGTGGAGGAAGCCTGGAATGCCTGATCGGCAACACGCCGCTCGTGGAGCTGCGAAGCGTCACATCGGGGCTGCCGCCGGGCGTCAGGGTCTTCGGCAAGGCGGAGTGGACAAACCCCGGCGGATCGGTGAAGGATCGCGCGGCGCGGGCGATGATCCGCCAGGGGGAGCGACTCGGGCTGCTGAACCGGACGAAGACGTTGATCGACGCCACCAGCGGCAACACCGGCATCGCCTACGCGATGCTCTGCGCGGCGCGGGGCTACCGCTGCACGCTCGCGATCCCCGCCAACGCCGGCCCGGAGCGGAAACGGATGCTGGCGATCCTCGGCGCTGAGCTGATCCTCACCGATCCGCTGGAAGGGGGGACCGATGAGGCGCAGCGGGTGGTGCGCGATATCGTGGCGGCCCGTCCCGACCGCTACTACTACCCGGATCAGTACAACAACGACGCTAACTGGCGGGCGCATTACGATGGAACCGGGCCGGAGATCTGGCGGCAGACGCTGCGGGGCATCACCCACTTCGTGGCCGGCCTGGGGACCACCGGAACATTCGTCGGAACGGCAAGGAAGCTGAAGGAGCTGAACGGGGCCATCACCTGCGTCTCGTTTCAGCCGGATTCCCCGCTGCACGGCCTGGAAGGGCTGAAGCATCTTTCCACCGCGCGCGTTCCGGGCATCTACGATCCATCGCTCGCCGACCGGCATGAGAGCATCGGCACGGAGGAGGCGTACCGGATGGCGCGGCGGCTGGCCCGCGAGGAGGGGCTGTTCGTCGGGGTTTCGGCGGCGGCCGGGGTCGCGGTTGCCCTGCGGATCGCCTCGGAGCTGGAGCAGGGAACGGTGGTCACGATCTTCCCGGACGGAGGGAACCGCTATCTGGCCGATCGCTTCTGGAGTGCATCATGATATCCGATATCCGGCTGATAGAATTTTCCGAGGCCACGTTCGCGGCAATCATGGCACACGCGCGGCGCTCCTATCCCGATGAGTGTTGCGGCGCCCTGCTCGGCAGGGAGAAAACCCGGAGGAGGGCCGTGGAATCGATCATCGAAATCGACAACGGCACGACGGAGAACAGGGGACGAAGGTTCAGCGTGGCGCCGGGCGATTATCTTCGCGCCGAGCAGGAGGCGGATAGCCGCGGCCTGATCCTGCTCGGCTTCTATCACTCGCACCCGGATCATCCGGCCAGCCCGTCGGAAACCGACAGGCGATTCGCGCAGCCCGGCTTCTCCTATCCCATCGTCTCGGTCACGGCGGACGGCGTCGCGGAGGTCAGATCGTGGCGCGTGCGCGATGCATGGTACGAGGAGGAGCGGGTGAGGAGGGTGCCGGAGACATCAGCGACATCGAATACATCGAACGATTGAATCAACCATGGATCAACGAAACGAAGGAGCATCATCATGGCGACGAACGTTCATATCCCCACGCCGCTCCGTTCCTGCACGGACAACAGGGCGCGCGTGGAAGTGGAGGGGAACACGGTGGGGGAGACGCTGGAGCGGCTGGTGACGGAGCATCCGGCATTGCGGGGGCATCTGTTCGATGGCGAGGGAAAGATCCGCTCGTTCATCAACATCTACCTGAACGATGACGACATCCGCTATCTGGCGGGGGAGGAAACAACGGTGGGGGCAACCGACACGATCAGCATCATACCGGCGATCGCCGGGGGAGCAACGCGATGAGCGGGACGCTGAACAACGACGAGATCAGGCGATACAGCCGCCATCTGATCCTCCCGGAAATCGGCATGGAGGGGCAGCGGAAGCTGAAGGATTCCAGCGTGCTGCTGATAGGCGCGGGAGGGCTTGGCTCGCCGCTCGGGCTCTATCTGGCGGCCGCGGGGGTGGGAAGGATAGGGATTGTCGATCACGATGTGGTGGATGAATCGAACCTGCAACGGCAGGTGATCCACGGCACATCGTGGCTGGGAAAGCCGAAGATCGAATCGGCGAGGGCGCGGCTGCTGGAGATCAACCCGCACGTGGAGGTGATCACCTGCGCCGAGCCCTTCACCAGCGCCAACGCGCTCGATATCGCCCGTGGCTACGATGCCATCGTCGACGGCACCGACAACTTCCCGACGCGATATCTGAGCAACGATGTCTCCGTCCTCCTCGGCGTGCCCAACATCTACGGGTCGATCTTCCGGTTCGAGGGACAGGTTTCGGTCTTCTGGGCGAAGCACGGCCCATGCTACCGCTGCCTCTACAGCGAGCCACCGCCACCGGGGCTGGTGCCGAGCTGTGCGGAAGGGGGAGTCCTGGGTATATTGCCGGGCGTCATCGGCACGCTTCAGGCGACCGAAACGATCAAGGTGCTCCTTGGCATCGGCGAGCCGCTCATCGGAAGGCTGCTCCTCTATGACGCGCTCACGATGCGCTTCCGGGAGCTGAAGCTCAGGAAGGACCCCGACTGCCCGATCTGCGGCGAGCATCCGACCATCACGGAGCTGATCGATTATGAGGCGTTCTGCGGCATGCCGGCGCACGACCATGCCGGGAACGGCGTGGAGATCAAATCACAATCAACCGAAACCAACGGCACAATGGCGGTAAACCAGATTACGGTGGAACAACTTGCGGCGCTCCGCGCGAGCGGAGAACCATTTACGCTGATCGATGTGCGGGAGCCGCACGAGTATCAGATCGCCAACATCGGCGGAACGCTGATCCCTCTCAGCCAGCTTCAGACGCGAGCGGCGGAGGTGCCGCGTGAAGGGCGGGTGGTGGTTCACTGCAAGATGGGAGGGCGCTCAACGCAGGCGGTGGAATATCTTCAGAGCCTCGGCTTCAACAATCTGGAGAATCTCTCGGGGGGCATCAACGCATGGGCCGATAAGATCGATGCCGGCGTTCCGAAGTATTAGAACTACAATGTTGGCGCGTCAGTGTCGCGTTCGTCGGGGCGGTCGGGGCGGGTTTAAAAACCCCCCCGACCGCCACAAACGCCGGTACTTAGAA